>NZ_LXLV01000067.1 GCF_001757995.1 Bacillus mycoides
TTAAATCTGAAATGTTTTATCTCAATTATTATCAAACAAAAGAAGAATTGATTCAAGCAATTGAAACATACATCTATCATTATAACTACAAACGATTCCAAAAACGACTCAATCATCGAGCTCCGATTGAATATCGAATCTCAATGGCTGCTTAGTCTTTTTTAAAAGCTGTCTACTTGACGGGGATAAGACCAAAAAACTGTCTTTTTTATTTTATAGGAAAGAAACAAACGGTTTATCGCTGTTCTTCTCTTTTATAATAACAGCCTCGATTTTACTCTCGGACTTTATCTGTAATTGAACTTTAGCATCTTTAGGGAATTGTTCTAACATACTTTGAACAGCTATTTGAGAGAGTGCCATTAATTCTGACTTACCATTATATTTAACGACAATATCCATCTTTAATTTATCCATCTTATTTTGCTTATAAGAAATCTTAGCATTAACAGGGATATAATCCCCTGGAGAAAATGCCTTCATTGCTTTAGAAAAATTCTTTAGCTTATCATTATCTTCTCCATGTGCCCCCTCAAATTCTTGAGTAGGATACGAATACGACTTTTCATCAATAGTATCCCAATTTCCAAGGTTAGTCTCATTCTTTTGAACAGTAGCGCTTGAAATATAAGTACCATTCTTTAAAGAACTTGTACTTTCTTGCTTGAATATAGCAAACGTAATTGGAGATTTGTTATATTTATCATTTTTATTAATAGCTTCTATAAGCCCCTTAGCGACTTCAGTACCTTTAGAAATAGCTTCCTCATTAGATACACTTGAAGACATAGATAAACCAATAACAACACCAGATAAGCTTAATTCATTTGAATTCTGTTTGCCGAAGTAGTCCTGTTCTATAATATTAGTCAAAACTGGTACTTCTTGTTTCGTAACTAATTCATCAATTGTTTTCTCTGGAATATATTGATTTAATTGTAATACGTAATTTTCTGTATCGAATTTTTTTGAAGCAATATCCATTAAACCATTTTCATATTCTGCTAAATCTAGTTTAGAATTAGTTTTAACATTAACTGTATTAATTACCTTTTGTTCTTTTAAAGGAATAACAGTTCTATAGTAATCCTTAGAAACAGCAGTTCTTGGAATCATACTTTTTTCTTTCGTATCTTTCTGTACAACTTCATCTTTCTTCTCAATAGTATTATTGCTGCAAGCCCCCAGTAATAAACTTAAGCTTGCGATGCATAACGCCATTTTCTTCATTGCTTAAAACCCACTTTCAAAAGTCAATTTACTTAGTTTTAATGTATCTCTAGTGTACCATTAAATATATTGCAACAAAATAAAAAAGAAGCAAGCCCTTCGCTTGCCTCCCCCTATTTTACATTCTCTTCTAAAGCTTCTTTTTTAATATTCCAATGCGATGTATGCCATACTACCATTCCATCTTTTATGTATAGCACTTGCGGAGATTCATGCTTAATGCTGTACTGCTCTGCAACATGGTTCGAAACATCTCTCGCATCTTGTACGTATAAGTAATATGCTGGCACTTCTCTTTCTTCACCGCAATACGCTTGAAACTCTGTATATGCACCGTGACTAATTGGGCATGTCGTACTATGTTTAAAAAGAACATAAGGCTCGTTCTTTTCTACTAACGCTTCAAGTTCTTCAATTGTTTCAATCTTCATCATACTCATCATTACTCACCTCTCATGCGAAGTCTAGAGCGCTTCTCTCTCTTTTCAGCCTTCTGCTCAGCTTTCTCAAGTTTACGCTCTTCTTTTTCAATCTTTTTCTCTTGTCTCGTAGCACGGTAATGATTGTATACTTCAATTGCTGCGCTGCTCCACTGTACAACTTGTGCTACTTTATCTGCATTATTTTCAATTTCGTCTGTAACAGACTCTGAAACATTGCGAAGCTTCGTATTTAAAGAGTGAATCGTCGTTCCGATTCCATCTACACCTTCTACTACTTTATTTAGCGACTGTGACTTCTGTTGAATATCATCAGCTAACGCATTTGTCTTATGTAATAATTGCTCCGTCTCTACGCTTATTCCTTGCATTTGCTTTTCTAGACCTTCTAACGTGCTTGCAACGTTTTCTAACGTCTTCTGAACCGATAACAACGTTCTGCATACATACACTACTAATACAGCGAAAGCAACCGCAATAATAGCCGCACTTACATATAAAAGAACTTGCATTTCATCACTTCCTTTATCTTTTTCATACTTTCTCTTATTATACAATCATTTTCCGTTTCGTTCTAATCCCTATCTTATCATTAGAATTTTCATACTTATTCGTTAACTGTAACATAAATCATTCAACAAATTCCACTAAGTAGGTTACAATAGGAGAGGATACATAATTAGTAGGGAGGCTTTACATATGAAAGATCCACGTATTGAAAAGTTAGCATACAATTTAATTAACTACTCTATCCGATTACAAAAAGGTGAGAAAGTATTAATTGAAAACTTTGGCTTACAAAAAGAACTTGTAACAGCACTTGTAAAAGAAGCATATGCAGCTGGTGGTTTCCCATTCGTTTCTTTAAAAGATCATCAAGTAGATCGCTCTTTATTAATGGGTGCTACTGAAGAACATTTCGAACAAATCGCTGCATATGAAGCTAGTGTAATGAAAGATATGGATGCTTACATTGGCCTTCGCTCTGGTGATAACATTAACGAACAAGCCGATGTTCCAAGTGAACGTATGAAAGTTCACGGCCAAACAGTTGGTAAAAAGGTTCATAGAGACATCCGTGTTCCGAAAACACGCTGGGTTGTTCTTCGCTACCCAAATGCTTCTATGGCACAGCTTGCTAAAATGAGCACAGAAGCTTTCGAAGACTTCTACTTCGAAGTATGTAACTTAGATTACGGTAAAATGGATAAGGCAATGGATAGCCTTGTTACATTAATGAATAAAACAGATAAGGTTCACTTAACTGGCCCTGGAACTGACTTAACATTCTCTATTAAAGACATTCCAGCTATTAAATGCTCAGGTCATTTAAACATTCCAGATGGTGAAGTATATTCTGCACCAGTTCGCGATTCTGTTAACGGTACAGTTTCTTATAACACACCATCACCTTACAACGGCTATACATTTGAAAATGTACAACTTAAATTTGAGAATGGCCAAATCGTTGACGCGACTGCAAACGATTCAGAGCGCATTAACAAAATCTTCGATACAGACGAAGGCGCACGCTACGTTGGTGAGTTCGCAATCGGCGTAAACCCATACATCTTACATCCAATGGGAGACATTCTATTCGATGAAAAAATCGATGGCAGCTTCCACTTCACACCTGGACAAGCTTATGACGATGCATGGAACGGCAACAACTCTAACATCCACTGGGATTTAGTATGCATTCAGCGCCCTGAATACGGCGGCGGTGAAATTTACTTCGACGACGTACTAATCCGTAAAGACGGACGCTTCGTTGTAACTGAATTAGAAGCTTTAAACCCAGAGAACTTAAAATAATATGAAAAGCGCTCGGAATTCTATCCGAGCGCTTTTTCATTAATACTCTAATAATTTTTTAGCCACATCTTCTGGTACTTTAAAACTCATTTTCTTATTGTTCATTTCAATCTCAACATAAGGGACATCTTTATATACTGTCATAGTACCAATTTCATGTAACTCTTTTTTATCTTTACTCGAATCTAATAATTTCGGTGTATCCTCTTGATACATTTTAAACGTTTTCCCTTGCGGAGTATCCATAGGAGCCGATTCCATTTCCCACTCATCCATTTTGATTGATTCAAACAACTTTGTGATTTCTTTCTTATCGGTAATTGTTTTTTTATCACTCGAATCAGTAAGCGATTCAATTTCAATTTTTTGTGCCTTTTCTAAGCTAACATCAGACTTCTCTTTCTTCGCACTACATCCTATTACTAGAATCGATACGGTTAGTAGCAACAAAAATAACGTACAGATTTTTTTCATTTCTAATCCCCCTTATACGGAACTACTTTCCTCGCTTTTTGTTTGCTGAAAATGAAAATAAAATAAAAGCGTCACTGCGATAGTACCTATTAATATTGGGACATATAAAGGCAGCTCCCATTTAATATATACTCTAGTGCAACCAACAAGCACAAACAAAATTTCCAAACAAAACAAAAGTTTTACATATTTCATTTCTTACCTACCATTTCTATTTTCACAAATGGATTTTCTTTCGCGATAAGCGCCAAAAATTCATCCGGATCTTGCGGCATCGCAATCATATGTACTTTATACGCATTCGTTGTAATCTCAAATGATTTTCCAACTTGACGAACAACTCTTATATCTTTTAATACAACGTCGTCATTTAAAATTCCGTATTTTAAAATACCATTTTCCACTTTATGTTTTTTAATGAACATTTCCCAAACGAGAGGGACATTTACAATAAAACATAATCCCATCCCAATTAGAGCTGAAGCCCAATCCCCTTTTCTTGTAAAGAACATAACTATTGGATATATCACCATAAAAGCTAACGTTATACTAACGAAAATTATTCCTAACTTACTTCTCTGAATTGGAAAGTTCATACCCACACCACCTAACCAAATTATACCATGTTTTCCATTTTAGTTCGTAAAAAAAGGCCATTTATAAATGACCTTTTTAAACAGTATACCTATAAAATTTCTTATCTACCTCTAGCACTGGAAAACTTTTTGGCAACTCTTCTATACTCGCGCTTTGAAAACCATTCTTTTCGTAGAAACGGTGTGCTGCTAGAAATTTAACTGTTGTTCCTAAATAAATGTCTTCCAAATTCTTTTCCTTCGCCCAAGAAATTGCTGTTTGAAGTAGCATACTTGATGCGCCCCATCCTTTTCCGCGGAACTCTTTCTTCACGAACATTTTTCTTAGCGCTACTTGATGCTTCCCAATATCTAATAAAGCTATCGTTCCAACCACTTTACCATCATAAGTTGATACCCAAAAGTTTCCATAATCTCTTTGATAGAACGTTTCTATTTCTAGTAAGTCCGGCTGCTCTTCTTTCGTAATTGGGACATTGTACTCTTTTTGCTGAATATGAACAATGAGATCTACTACTTCATCTTGGAACTTACTTTCATATGGAATAATACAAATCTTCTCGTTCATCGAATATCCTTCCATTCTGAAGCTAGTAAACTATATACAGCAATATCCTGAAAATGATCGTACACCCATTCTTCATCTCGTAAAATTCCATCTAACTTAAACCCTAAACGCTCTGGGATTGCGCGGCTTTTCGCATTTTCAACACCACAACGTATTTCAATTTTATTCAGCTTTAAATTATCAAATGCATAATGAAGCACAGTCTTCACACTTCGCGTCATAATACCTTTTCCGCCAGCATCTTCTGCAAGATAATATCCAAGACTCGTAGCTTTCTTACCCCAGCTCACCGGATGAATCCCCACCATCCCAACGAGCTTTCCTTTATAACGTATGCCAGCTTCAAACCCATCGCCCTCTGCAAATTTCTTTAACCACATCGGAAAAATCTCATTATACGCATCAGCTGATTTCGTCCCATCTACCCACGGAAGCCATCTTCTTAAATGATTACGGTTTTGATCTATTAATTCATATAGTCCCTCTTTATGATGTTTTTCTAATAGTTGTAATTCGATTTCATCATCTACTCGGAGTGTGAACATGTTTTTTAGCCCCCTTTTAGTTTTCTTATTATTCTAACACTTATAGATGCAAAATGTTAAATATTCACACTTTCTTTTTTTATATACGAATAACCACTATATATGATTGATATCTAGATATGAATCATATATAGTTAAAGCATGGAAAAAAATGATAATTTTATAATTCAATTACGTAAAGGTGTTTTTGATCTGGCTATTTTGTCTTTAATAAGCAAACAGCCTATGTATGGATATGAAATTACAAGTTCACTACAAGAAATCCCTGTATTTCATATTCCAAACGGTTCGATTTATCCTATTTTAAATCGAATTACAAAAAACAATTGGGCTATTTCCTATTGGGAAGAGTCCGGTGATGGCCCGAAAAGAAAATACTATCGGATTACAGATGAAGGGAGAGAAATATTGCATAATCGCTTAAATGATTATGACGCAGTTTATCACGCTCTAATGTTATTAGCTAAAGGAGAGGATAAAAAATGAACAAGGAACAATTCTTTTCAAATGAACTCATTGCTTCTTTCTTACATGATTTTCACAAAGGTTTAATGGAGTTACCTACGTCAACAAGAGAACAACATGTGCTAGAAATCAAATCCGATTTATATGAAAACGCATTAAGTAAAGAAAGTGACGAGATATCCTTAGCAATCATCTCACAACAAGTTATTGAAGAATTTCTTCCTCCAAAAGAATTAGCAAAGGAAATCGCAGCAGAATATACAGATGTTATTCATGATGCGAAACACTCTACAAATACATTTATTAAATACTATACAGGTCTATCAATTGCTCCGCTTGGTGCTTTATCAATACCTATCGCACTTGGTTTTATAAATATCTCAGCTAATTTACCATTTTTATTAGCTTTTATCGCAAGCAACATTTGGTTTATTTTTAGAGAAAATCACTGGAATACAGATCTATTAAAATTCTTTAAAACAATGATTTCCTTTAGCACTAGATTATTAATTGCACTTCCATTTGCTTTTTTTGCTATTCGACTCATGGCAACAAAGCAATTCGATATGTTTTCATTCTACTATTTAATTGGATATGTAATTTTCATTTCACTGTATATCGTTTTATTAAAACAACAATACAAAAAGAACAAACAATATCAACATATCAACGCTTTTTAAAATATATCGAACACAACAAAAAGACGCACAGCCATAGCTATGCGTCTTTCTTCTTACTTCTCTGCAACTTGAACTTCTTTTACGTAAGCTGCTTCGAATTTTTGGATGTCACCTGCGCCCATGAAAATAAGAACGCCGTTTTTATGTTTCTTTAATACCTCTGTTGTTGTATCTGTAATTAGCTCTGCGCCATCGATACGTTTTTGCAGATCTTCAATTGTTAATTCACCTTTGTTTTCACGTGCTGACCCGAAAATATCACATAAATATACTTGGTCAGCTTTACTTAGGCTTTCCGCGAACTCATCTAAAAATTTCTCTGTGCGTGAGAATGTATGTGGCTGGAATACAGCGACAACTTCACGCTCTGGATGTTTTTGACGAGCTGCTTCAATCGTTGCATTAATTTCTGTCGGATGGTGTGCATAGTCATCAATGATAACTTGCTCTCCCATCGGTTTTTCATTAAAGCGACGTTTAACACCTTCAAATGTTGTTAGTTGATGTTTAACCGCTTCTACATCAACATTTTCGTAATGGCAAAGCGCGATAACTGCTAATGCATTTAATACGCTGTGATCGCCGTATCCTGTAATTTTGAACGTGTCATAATACGTATTACGAACGAATACATCGAATATAGTACCATCAGTTCTCTTTTGAATGTTACGTGCTTGGAAATCATTATCTTCTCCAAATCCATAGAAAATAACAGGTACTTTCGCTTGAATTTTTTGAAGTTCATCATCATCACCACATGCAATAATGCCTTTTTTCACTTGCAATGCCATCTCTTGGAATGCACTGAATACATCATTGATGTCTGAAAAATAATCCGGATGATCGAAATCAATATTTGTCATAATTGCATAGTCTGGATAGTAAGACAAGAAATGACGACGATACTCACAAGCTTCAAATACAAAATACTTACTATTTTCTACCCCATGCCCAGTTCCATCTCCAATAAGGTAAGATGTTGGGTGTGCACCTTGCATTACATGGGCTAACAAACCAGTAGTTGATGTTTTTCCATGTGCACCCGTTACCGCAACACTTGTGTATTGGTTCATAAGGTCACCTAAGAAGTGATGGTAACGATGTACTGGGATATTTAATTCTTTTGCTGCTACGATTTCTTCATGCGTATCAGGAAATGCGTTTCCCGCGATAATCACTTGTCCTTCTTTAATATTATTTTTATCAAAAGGAAGGATGGAAATACCACGCTTTTCCAATGCTGTTTGTGTAAAGAAACGCTTTTCATAATCAGACCCTTGAACAGTATGCTTCATGTCATGAAGAATTTGTGCTAATGAACTCATTCCTGTTCCTTTAATTCCTACAAAATGGTAAACTGTCATCTTAAAGAACCTCCAACATTTCGAACTAATACAACGGCCTATCTATAAGACAGTATATGAATCTTTTCTTATTTTGGTAATCATCATACATTTCTGATGCAGTGAATTTCTTTTTATATTCACTTATCAGTGATAAACTCGTACGTACTTCTTTTATGTCCATAACACATTTATTATAGCAAAAAACAAGCCGCTATACTATGATAACAGAAAAACTGATAGGGTCAATCACCTATCAGTTTTTCTCGCTTTTACATATCTTCTTTTGTTTCTAATTGAACACGCTCTAGACGTGGATTTGGACGGTATTTACGACCAGCTTTCGCTTCTGGTTTTCCATTTAATTCTACGTTATCACCAGTAAAACCAATATTCATTTTTAATAAGCTACTTCCTACTCCGTATATATCGACAGGAACATTTTGAGCTTCAAATTCACGAATACGCTTCTCATCAAACCCACCAGTTACAACGATATCTACATGTTGGAACCCTTCCTCATCAAGAGCCTTACGAAGTGCAAATACAAGCGATGGATTTACACCACGCGGATCGAATGTTCCAAGTACTTCTGGGTGACGAATGAAGTATTGATCAATCATTGTACGAGACGTATCAACACGTACACCTTTTAATGTTGATCCAAATTCACGCGCTACGCGAAGTGCATCTGTAATGACATCATTGTTGTAATCAATTAGTACGACTAATTCATCTTCTGGGAATTTTTTATGATATGCCTTTGCTGCTTCAACAACATCACCATTAAACATTTGAATTAAAGCGTGAGGCATCGTCCCCATACCACTTCTGCCCCACCATTCATTCATTGCATGCGTCGCTTGTGCGCTCATACCTCCGATGTATGCCGCATAGCCGTCACCAGCTTGTTGAGTATAATGATCGTCACGATCTCCCATGAAAATAACCGGTTTTTCTTTATCTACACTACGTGCAGCTTGGACAACGTTATATACGTTTGTCGCAACTGATGTACGACGAGCTAAAATCCCATCAATTACACCTTCTAAAAAGCCGAAGTATTCATAAGGACCATGAATTGTTAAAACTGTTTCAAACGGACTAATATTATCGCCATCCTTTAAAGAATGAATTTCTAATTCCTCAGGATTTTTGGCAAATGTTTGTAGCAATGCGATTACCTCATCTGCTCCGCAAAGAACTGCATTTTCTTTTTGGAAAAACTGCATTGTTACAACACTTTTCGGGCGAAATTCTTCAATGATTTCTCTAGTTTTTAAAAAGTAAACGGCAGAGAACCAGCCTTCTCCAACACGTTCATCAAATTTAAATGTTTTATTCGTTAGTCGATTTATTTCACCTTTTAATTTTAATTCAATTTCTTTCATGTCGCTTTACTCCCTACTTTACTATCCAACATTTTCTCTTAGTATACAGCAAAACCGTTTACTATACATTCGTTTCCTGCATAGCGGCAAATTCATCCTCGGAAATAAGGACATCTCTCGGTTTCGTTCCTCTTGCTTCAGAAATAATCCCTTGCGATTCCATCTCTTCAATTAGACGTGCCGCGCGATTATAACCAATGCGGAATTTTCTCTGTACAGAAGATGTGGACGCTCCCCCTTGCTCTACAACAAATTGACATGCATCAAAAAACAGTTCATCTTCAGACTCACTCTGCTCTGATTTTGCTAATAAATCCTCTTGCTTAAATAAGTAATTTGGCTTCATTTGCTTTTTCACATGATCAACGGTTCTTTCAATCTCATCATCTGATACGTATACACCTTGTACACGAACTGGTTTAGATGTGCCGTTTCCTAAAAATAGCATATCACCACGGCCAAGTAATTTCTCCGCGCCCCCAATATCGATAATCGTACGCGAATCAACTTGAGATGATACTGTAAACGCAATACGCGTTGGAATGTTTGATTTAATTAAACCTGTAATAACGTCTACAGATGGACGCTGCGTTGCAACTAATAAGTGAATACCACAAGCACGAGCTTTTTGTGCAATACGACAAATCGCTTCCTCAACATCACCAGGAGCAACCATCATTAAGTCCGCTAACTCGTCAATGACGATTACAATATAAGGTAATGTCTCACCTGGGATTTCTCTCCCGCTTACAATCGTATTGTAACGAGTTAAATCACGAGCACCCGCATGAGCAAACAATTCATAACGACGTTCCATCTCTTCAACCGCCCACTTTAACGCAGCTGTAGCTGCTTTTACGTCAGTAATAACAGGTGCTACAAGATGTGGAACAGAATTATATGGTGCAAGCTCAACCATCTTCGGATCAATTAGTATCAACTTCACTTCATGCGGCTTCGCTTTATATAAAATACTCGTTAAAATTGCGTTAATGCACACACTTTTCCCTGAACCAGTTGCGCCTGCAATAAGTCCATGCGGCATTTTTCGAATATCCGTTACAATTGGATCGCCTGAAATATCAAGTCCAAGCGCAACTGTAAGCGGTGATTCACTCTTTGTAAATACAGGACTTCTTAAAATTTCACGAAGGAATACTGGCTTACTTTCCTTGTTCGGAACTTCAATTCCAATTGCACTCTTCCCCGGAATTGGCGCTTCAATTCGAATATCTTTCGCAGCTAAACTTAACTTAATATCATCACTTAAATTTGTAATTTTATTTACTTTCACACCTGGGTCTGGTTGTACTTCAAAACGAGTTACCGCCGGCCCTTGTGACACATTAATAACATGTGCTCCAACATGGAAATTATTAAATGTCGTATTTAATAATTCTTCCTGTTCTTCTAGCCACTCCGTATTATCTAATGCTGCCTGCTGTGGAATCGACAACAACGTTAATGACGGAAGTTCATATTTCGGTGGTGTTTGTAGTACGTTGCGCATATCGTTCTCTTTTTGATTTACAACATATGCTTTCTCTTGTACTTGTTCAGCCACCACTACTTGCTGCATCGGTTTTTCTTCCACTTGAGCTTCTACTACCACTTGCTGCATTGGTTTTTCTTCCACTTGAGCTTCTACTACCACTTGCTGCATTGGTTTTTCTTCCACTTTGGCTTCTACCGCTACTTGCTGCATCGGTTTTTCTTCCACTTTGGCTTCTACCGCTACTTGCTGCATTGGCTTTTCCGTTACTCGTTCACCAACAGTAGATTGCGTTACGTTCGTTCTTACCGCATGTCTTTCCATTAACTTCTTTCTGTCTTGTTTTAACATGACAACGTTAAATGGAACATGACGCTTTTTCTCACGTTTCGGCTCTTCTTTTTGTGCAGCAGGCTGTTCTTCAACAACTTGTTTCTTTTCTTCAGTTTCTTCAATTAAAACATTCGCAAAGCTTTGAACATCTTTCTTCGTTTGCTCATCTGCTTCTGAAACTGGTACGAATACTTCACTTTCTTCCATGAACTCAATTGTTTCTTGCTGAGAAATCACTGGTTGCTCTTCAACTGCTATATTTTCTAACGACTCTGTATTCATCGTTTCTTCAATTACTTCTTCTTGCGGAGTTTCCTCTAATGCGAATTCCGTAACTGATTCTATTTCCTTAGATCCCTCTAATTCTACAACTTCTCCTGCTTCCTTAGCTTCCTCTAACTCCGCAACTTCTTCTGCTTCCTCAGATTCTTCTAACTCCGCAACTTCTTCTGCTTCCTCAGATTCCTCTAACTCCGCAACTTCTTCTGCTTCCTCAGATTCTTCTAATTCCGCAACTTCTAATTCCACAACTTCTGCTTCCTTAGCTTCTTCTAATTCCACAACTTCTGCTTCCTTAACTTCTTCTAACTCCACAACTTCTGCTTCCTTAGCTTCTTCTAATTCCACAACTTCTGCTTCCTTAGCTTCTTCTAACTCCACAACTTCTGCTTCCTTAGCTTCTTCTAACTCCACAACTTCTGCTTCCTTAGCTTCTTCTAACTCCACAACTTCTGCTTCCTTAGCTTCTTCTAACTCCACAACTTCTGCTTCCTTAGCTTCTTCTAACTCCACAACTTCTTCTGCTTCCTCAGATCCTTCTAATTCCACAGCTCCTGCTTCTTCCTTAGCTTCTTCTTCAAAAGCATCTGGTATTTCTATAGTAATTGTTTCTTCAAGCTTTTCATCTGCTTTTACAATCACTACATCTTCTAAGGATTCTTCTTCGACTTGATTTGCTGCAACTTCAGCAACAGTTTCTTCTATTTCTATATTACATTCATTTTCTTCTGTTAATATCGAATACACATGCTCTACTTTAGAATCTATTGACTCTTCTTGTAAAGTTTCTTCGTTATCTTCTGTAGATGATAACACCACTACATCTTGCTCCTGCTTCAAGGCTTGTACAATTGAAGCCTCTTCTTCCACATGCTGTCCTACTGTTTTATGAAGCAAATCATCACTTAGGCTTTCTTCTAATGAAGGGGCTTGACGTTCAACTTCGTAACCGTTTTTCTCTAACCATGCATCCACAACCGATTTTTCTTCTACTTTATTACTTCGTTCGTTCACTCCGTTCTTAACAGATGAACTTCCTTGTAGAACTCCCGAAAAGTCAGATAATGTATATCCCTTTTTCTCTAACCATGCGTCAACAACAGCTTTTCCTTCAACAGATATTTCAAGATCTTCTCTTTCCTTTTCTTCCTCCTGCACAACCTTCGTTTCTACTGAAGGACGGTTATATCCATAAATCGGAGAAATCATTTCTGTTGGACGAAATGGTCTACGGTTACTTTCTTGTGACGGTACGAATGCTTTTTTTACGACAGGCTCTGGTTCCGGTTCATATTGCAATTCCGGTTCCTCATATGTAGGTGCTTCTGTTTCCACATACAGTCGTCTGTTTCTTTCCACCTTTATTCCTCTTTGAGTAGGCTGTTCTTCAAAGTTAGGCAGTTCTCTTACATCCTCCTCATCGAAGCCATTGTCTGGTATTAATGGAAAACGGCATTTCCCTGCATTCCGACTTGCCATTTGTGCTTCTCTTGCTTCAGTGTAGTGGTTTACACGAGGAATTTTCGGCTGACTTGCAATTTGCTTTGGTACTTCTTTATTTATCGCTGTTTTTTCTTCCTCTTTGTTAAACAGCTTTTTCATCCAATCTAACATGCTTACCACTCTTTCTACTAAATAGTAACAACCTTTATTGTATCAGCATTCGGCAAAAAGTGCAGGTAAAATTAAGCATATTAACTTTATCCATAATATTCTAATTTACGAGTGTTTTGTGTATAGAAAAAAGCAGCCTTCCATATAAGACTGCAGTTTAAGCTTTATTTTTCCGATATTCATCTACACTATCCGTCACACTTTGTAATAAAGAATTTACATACTGTGGGTCAGATAATTTTTTGTCTTCTTCTGGGTTTGACATAAATCCGAGTTCTAATAGTACTCCAGGTACTTTCGACCAATTAAATCCAGAAAGGTCATCTCGAAATTTAATTCCATTTACTTTCACCTGATGATTTCCCCTCATTTTGTTTACAATTGTTTGAGAGACTTGAAGACTTTCAGCATAGATTTCTTTCGTATATTGATTTCCTTCCGCTGGCGTCAATACAGCGAACCCACTTTGGTTTGGATTTTCAGAACCGTCCGCGTGAAGACGTAAAAATAAATTCGCCTTATGATCATTCGCGAATGTCGCTCGTTCCTTATTACTTATATCAACCTCATGTGACGTTCTCGTCATCAATACTTGTATACCTTTTGCTTCCAGTTTTTCTTTCAATATAAAAGCCATCTCTAATACAAGAACTGATTCCCTCTTTTTCGTTACAACTCCCGCTGTTCCGTCTGTTACTTTATATTTTTGCGTAGTTGCCCCTGGGCCAATTGGCTCTAGATTTAAATTCGCCTTTTGTTGATGCCCTGGATCAATTACAACGAGAAACTTCTCTTGTTTCTCATTACTCTCTACTTTTTTCTCATTATTTTGCGCTGGCTGCTCAGTTTGCTGCTCAGGTAGGACTGCTTCTTTCTTTTCTGTGGTCGGCACTTCCTCCTGCTTAGGCTCTGCTTGCTCAATCGTTTGAATAGCTTGCGGCTCTTCTTTCTTTACTTGCTCTTCCTGCTGCTTTTCTACCGGTGCGTCTTCTTTTTTATCGTTGTTTTTTTCTTGTACAGAAGATGTTGTTTCTTTTTTCTGTTGTTCTTGTGAACAACCTCCCATATATATTCCAATGACTGCAATGGCGCTCATTATTTTTATATACTTCATTTTTCTCTCCTATCACTTTGCACCGGACTCAAAGCACTTTCTTATAGTATTTTTATAATATCATCCATATTCCCGATATAAATCGGTTGCCACGTTTCCGTACCGCGCTCAGCTGTATAAACAGGGTAAGTATCTTCATCTACATTAACAAAAACAGGATCTCCCATATCCGTTTCATATCCGATAACAATCCATCCTTCTTGCCATTTTCCGCTTTCATTACTTATTAATGAATTTTTATGTTTATCATATCGGTAACCCATTTGCCCTTTTTCTAATTCACTTTCACTAAACACATATATTTCATAGGAACCTAACTCGATATCTTGCTGTTTTGAAGTTTCAATTCGTTTCAGAAGTTCTGCAATTTTTGGTTGTTGTTTCATACGTCTATCCCCTTCTTTTTTCTAAATTTTACCTAATCCATTTTTAAAATACAATATAGATTTTGAGAGGAAACGTTACAATGCTAGGAATTTCGCATAAAAAAATAGCCTCACTTATGCGAGACTACTTTTCTAACATCAATTAAAATTTAAATTCTTGTCCAACTTCAAAGCTATCTTCTAATACAAGAATACCTTTTTCTTGTGGAGCATCTGGAAGCTCTAACTCACGTGCAGAGCAAATCATTCCAGAAGAAGGAACACCGCGAAGTTCAGCTGGTTTAATTAACATACCACTTGGCATTACAGCACCGATTTTTGCAACAACAACTTTTTGTCCTGCATCAACATTTGGTGCACCACATACGATTTGTAATGTTTCTGTACCGATTTCTACTGTACAAATGTTTAATTTATCAGCATTTGGATGCTTTTCTTTTTCAGCTACATAGCCTACAACAAATTTCGGCGTGAAATCAGCTTCTACTTTTTCTTCAAAGCCGTTCTTCGCTAAAATGTCGTTAATTTTTTCAACAAATTCTTTTGTTAATGTAACGTTTCCGTTGTCTGTTACTTCTACATAAGAAGACGCATTAAAGATGTTGAATCCTCCTGTTACGTTGCTTTCACGATCATAAACGCGAGCAACATCTCCTTTGCGGTCAAATGTACGGTTTTCTAAAGTAATATCTTGTAAGGTAACAATTAAAGTGTCACCAATTCCTTCAAGGTTGTAAAAAACGTTCACTTCGTTCATCCTTTCTCTTTTCCATCTGTCTTCTTCCGATTCTTCGCTAAAATAAAGATTGGTTCGAAGTCTCCATCTTCATATACGAATGAAAGTGATGTAATCGGAACATGCCCTTCGGCAAAAAATTTCATTGTCATTTGTGCAATAATATCATAACCGATTTCGTTGACGATATCAGCAATAATTAATACATCTTGGTGAGGAACTGCAACAACCATATCACCAGAGATCTTTTCACGCATCGAGTGTAGTAACGATTCGTTTAAAATACGACTCGCATCGTATCCATCATTTGTGTTTAAAAAGTAGAATGTATTACCTGCTACTGTGTCCTGCTTAAATTCATAACCTAATGAGCGAGCATTAAATAATGCCATTTCACGTACTTGTTGCTCTGTAAGCTCTAATTTTTGCAATAAGTGCTCATCAATTAATCGATACGTTTTATTAGAATCTAGCGCATAGTAAATACGTGTTTCCGCCGTATGGTCCGTCATAATAAACGGATTTCCTTCTTCTGATTGTTTCGGGAAAGAAGTAGAGCGAATAACAGGTAAAATTTTCGCCGTGCTATTTTCTTCTTTATGCATTGCAATTAGCGCTTCTTGTACGTAATAAGCGACCTCTTCAATCGCTTTTTCTTTGTTCACTTCCCATTTTGCCACTACTCCTGGAAGTGATACGTTAATACCTTTTTTCGAGTCTGTTTGTTCAATACGAAGAACTTCTTTCTCGCTATCATATTGAAAGCCCCATTCTGGTCGAGATAATTTCTTCATTAACTCGTCTTTCATCTTTTTACTTGTCATTTTCATCTCTTTTTCCTCCCTTCCAAAAAAATAACCTCCCCCGCGAAGGTAGAGGTTGTTTTTACAATTCAATTGGCTAATTGTCTTATTTTAAACCTTCAATAAACTCTTCGATTTGCTCTTGTGTTTTACGATCTTTATTTACATAGCGTCCAGTTTCTTCACCTTTATTGTACGCTACAAAGCTTGGAATGCCAAATACGTCTACTTTCACGCATAAATCAATAAACTCATCACGATCTACATAGTAAAATGAGAAATCACTATACTTCTCTTCTACTTCTGGCATAAATGGATCAACGAAACGGCAATCTGGGCACCATTCTGCTGAGAACATGAAGACTACATTCTCTTCATTTTTTAATTCTTGGAATTGTTCCATGCTTTCTAATGATTTCATCTATATTTCCTCCTCTAACGAGTGCACTTTTTTCACACTATAATCTTTTCTTTATACTACCATACATCGCGCGTGGTGCAAGGTTTATGCTTGCTTTTCATCATACTTATACTGCCCAACAAGTAACTTAACCACGTGTACAAATAATTCCGTTCTGTCGACATAATCATCTGTAAAAATACCGATAGCACCTTCGTGACTACGAATATCTTTTCGCTCTACAAACTCTTCCATCACTTCACTTAGCTCTTTTCCTTCTTCAAGCGGTGCTAAAAAATCGTCTGGCAACTTAATACGTGCCCCGCCTGCAACAAATGTTTTACCTTCAATCGTCGCTAAAGCACCCCAGTTACACATAAATAACCCATGCTCCGTTTTCATAACGCCGCCTTCTAGCCCAATGCCGATATGAGCCTCACCTTCCTGCAACGCTCTCTTCGCTCTATTTACTGCTCCTTGCATCGTCTCTTCATCTGAGAAAGGCTGGTTTGCTACTCCCGACGGAACAGAAAGAGATGTAATTTCAGCATCTTTCCAAACCTTCTCCACAGCCCCAACCTTCGTTTTATTCTTCGATCCAACTACTACCTTCATTTCACTCACCTCTATATAAATTCATCATTTTGTCCCGATGCTAGCCTTGAACATAGAATCAGTCTTCATACCTGGGGGTTACGAGCATCAATTAAGCACTAACCGCCACCACTCATCACTGGGTCATCTATTCAACCTAAAAAAGAAGGTGGCTTCCCTCAACATTACCGTCCTCGAACACAAAAACAGCCTTCCTCTCACTTCCTACCCGGGGTTTTTATACATCATTCGAGCACCCATTAAGCACTGACCGCTACCATACATCGCTGGGGCATCTATTCAACCTAAAAAAAGAAGGGTTTTTTCCCTTCTTCCTCTCTACGCGTTATTCTTAATTGTCTCTAACGTCGTTTTGTCCGTCGCTCTCACAAGCTTCGTAATTAATTCCTTCGCTGCCGCATAATCATCAACATGTAAAATAGAAGCATGTGTATGAATGTAGCGTGCACAAACACCAATTACTGCTGATGGGATACCAGAGTTACTTGTATGTACACGGCCCGCATCTGTACCACCTTGTGAAATAAAGTATTGGTACGGAATGTTATGTGTTTCTGCTGTATCTAAAATGAATTCGCGCATTCCTCTATGCGTTACCATTGTGCGGTCATAAATGCGAAGAAGAGCTCCTTTTCCTAATTGACCGAACTGCGTCTTATCACCAGATGCATCATTTGCTGGACTTGCATCAAGCGCATAGAAAATATCTGGTTGAATCATATTTGCAGCAGTTTGTGCTCCGCGAAGACCTACTTCTTCTTGTACAGTCGCACCAGAGTATAGTGTGTTTGGTAATGTCTCATCTTTTAATTCTTTTAGCAATTCGATAGCAAGGCCACATCCATAGCGGTTGTCCCAAGCTTTCGCCATAATTTTCTTTTCATTTGCCATTGGCGTGAATGGGCAGATTGGCACGATTTGTTGCCCTGGCTTTATGCCAATTTCAATCGCATCTTCATAACTATCTGCACCTATGTCAATTAACATATTTTTTATATCCATCGGTTTTGCACGTTGCGCATCACTTAATAAATGAGGAGGAATAGAACCAACAACCCCAATAACAGGACCATTCTTCGTCATAACTTGTACACGCTGAGCTAATAGTACTTGGCTCCACCAGCCACCTAGCGTTTGAAAACGAAGCATCCCATTTTTCGTAATTTGCGTAACCATGAAACCTACTTCATCCATATGACCTGCTACAAGAACACGCGGGCCAGTTTCGTCCCCTTTTTTCAGGCCAAATACGCTACCTAAACCGTCTTGTACAATCTCATCAGCATATTTGCTTAATTCTTGCTTCATAAAACGGCGCACATCATGTTCAAAACCTGATGCACCTTGTAATTCTGTTAACGTACGAAATAATTGTAATGTCTCTTTATTCACGAAGTCCCCTTCTTTCAAACCTTAGTAGAATACCTCTTTTATTGTAACGAAATTTTCGAAATGTTTCTAGTTTCTTCTTTTTTAGTTGCATTTGCATTATAATTATTATTGGTACACTATTTTTATTTTACAGAATTGAGGTGAATATATGAGCTGGAAAGGTTTAGTAGCAGGTCTTGGCGTTGGGTTTGCAGCTGGTTATTTCGTTGCAAACAAAGTACAAGAACAATCCCATATTTCTTCAGAAAAAGCATTGAAAATGGTGAAACAAGCATTAAGTCATAAAGGTGAAATTACTGGCTCTTGGGTACATATGGTTCCAGAGACATTTGAAAAATATGATGTCGCGTACGAAGTTTATCGCGGCGGTCTTACAACGATGTTAGATGAAATACAAGAACGGTTTGAATTTTTAGTTGATGCTAAAACAGGCACTGTTTTAGAAGTTATAGCAGCATAAAAAAAGCTAGTAATTACTAGCTTTTTTAAGCTTCTACAATCGTTTTTCTCTCTATCTTTTCCACTATATGCCCTTCCTCATTCCACTTTACTGCACGGTAATATGCATCATGATAAAAAGTAAACCACGCCTCTTTTTCAGCACCATACTTCATCCACTTTTGCTTATTTTCAATTGATGTCATCGGATAATCATCATACGCCATTACCCATAATACATTTTGATGCGCATGCGTTGGCAAGAGATCTGCTAAATGAAGCATCGCTTCACCTTGACTTTCCAAAGCGATAACTGCATGTCCATCACTATGGCCACCCGTATGTGCCATTTTTATTTCATCCGTAATTTCTATTTCTTTTTGGAACGTAACAACTTTATCTACAATCGGCTCCCAATTTTCCTTCCAATATGTATTACGTGATCTAATATTTGGGTTCCTCATTTCATTCCACTCTGGTTCACTTACGTAAACTTTCGCATTCGGAAACGCCGGTACAAAGTGATCATCTTTCCATTTTGTTAAACCCGATGCATGATCAAAATGAAGGTGCGTCATTAAAACATAATGAATATCTTCCGGCTTTAATCCTAGTTTTTCTAATGATTCATAAACGGACGATTCTTCTGTTACACCTTGATTCCGCTTCATTTTCTCATTCAATTTACCGTTCCCTATCCCTGAATCAATCAGCATGTTTCCTTCTTTCGTTTGTAAAAGTAACGGATCTGTTCGTAAATAAATATGATTTGTATCATTGTGTTTATATTTGCGTGACCAAAGTACTTTTGGCACAACTCCAAACATTGCGCCTCCATCTAAATGTGTATTCCCACCTTTTAGCCACGTCACTTTTATATTTCCAATTTGTAACTGTTCCATATCCCATCCCCCTTTTCTATTTAATTTTAACATAATATTCCGATTATTTTTCGTATAAAAAACCTATGCATTACTGCATAGGCTCCGTACGGTATTTTGCTTCAACTCGGTAAATACGATGACCTTTACTAGAGAATTTCTCTTCGTATTCTGTCATAATATTTCCTTCATAATCACTATTATGAAGATCTAGGCTAAGGTAAGTTAATAACATACCATACTCAGCCATACTCATAAGAGAATACTCAAATAAGCCTTGGTTATCAGTTTTGAAATGAATTTCTCCGCCATCTACTAACACTTCTTCATAATTGCGTAAAAATGTTTTATACGTTAAACGACGCTTCGTATGACGATTCTTCGGCCATGGATCTGAGAAGTTTAAATAAACGCGGTCAATTTCACCTTTCGCAAAGAAAACTGTTAAATCTTCAGCATCTTTATTAATTAACTTTAAGTTCGGTACTTCTTCTTCAATTAATTTATCAAGTGCATCTACAACAACACTTGTGAATTTTTCAATTCCAATATAGTTTATATGCGGATTTGCTTTTGCCATATCATACATAAAGCGGCCACGTCCTGTACCTACTTCAATATGAATTGGCTGTTCATTTCCAAATACTTCTTTCCAGCTACCAGCGCGCTCCTCTGGGTTCCCAATTACTATATGTGAATACTCATTAATTCGATCCATTGCATAAGGCTTATGTCTTAAACGCATAGATGTCTCCCTCTCTTTACAAAACTATTTTAAAGGAAAAATTCCTTCTTTCTGTTTTAATCAATCTATCAAACAAAAAACCAAGTACGTACGAGCACTCGGTCCGTTTCTTTCAAGTATAAGATGTACCATTTTGATAAAAACTACATAAAGCATTAAACATTCCATGACGAAACAGCTTTTTCTCTTACATTTCTAGTGAGAGAAAAACACTCGAAAGGATGATCCGTTCATGCCAATTAATCAACAGCATCAATTAGAAGTGTTAAAAGATATTTTAGTCAACCATCAAAGTGATTGCTGCGGGACAGTTTCTGAATGCGAGCAATTAGAGCGCCTCATTCAATCGTTACTCGCAAACGATAGTATAAGTAGTGACGCTAAAGCAATGCTAAACGATGTATATTCTTATAGTCAATCGGGTAAATCTTCCTCTAATTTGGACAACCATATTTCCAATAATCAAGAACAACTTACTCAGTGGATTGCTGGAATGGACAATTTTTCTTAAGTATTATTCTGAAGCAAGTAGTTGCTGTAAATATTGATGCCAATATTTAGCTTCTGCTTGCTGCTTTTTTGTTGTGTGCCATTGAATAGATAAAATCGTTTGTGCTATCACATACCATCTCATACGCCTAAGTAATGATTCATCTAGTTCAACATCATAATATCCGAGCCACTCACTCCATTCATGACGCGGAACATACCAATATAATAACATACCAAGGTCTAAAGCTGGGTCAGCAATAACAGCTCCATCCCAATCAATTAAAAACAATTCATCTTCATCCGACAATATCCAATTGTTATGGTTTACATCACAATGGCATACAACGAATTCATCGTACTCAATATCTTTTAATGACTCTGTTAAATATTGAAGACCTTGCTGAATTGTTTCATCAACTCTTATATCTCCTCTTAAAACGAGCTGTAATTGTTGTAATAACTCTTGCGCATGAAGCGGCTGCTTTCCTAGCCTTTGAATCATCTGCACAAGCGCTTTAGAGGAGTGTATTTTCTTCAAAAGTTTCGCAACACGTTCTAGTTTCATATCCTCTTGCTCTAACTTCTGTCCCGGAAGCCATTTTTGAGCAGAAATTACATCACCGTTCGTTACCCTTCTTGTCCAAAGTAATTTTGGAACAATTCCTTCTGCTGACAATACCGCTAAAAAGGGCGATGTATTCCGCTTTAAAAATAACTTTTGTTGTCCGTTTTGCGCAATATATGCATCGCCCGTTACTCCACCAGCCGGTATAAGACTCCACTCTTTTCCTAATAATTGTTCCAACCATTCCATATTCATTACCCGTTAACAAATCCTTATCTTTTATAGTTATGAAAAGAAAAACCGCAACATTTCTACACATGTTGTGGATTCATATATTTTACTGTATTTGAATGAAAAAACTTGGCATAAGCCGAAAACAGGATAAATCGCCTGTTCTTCTAGTTTATTTTACAAAATCACTCATAGAATGACAACTTATCAAAATCGTCACCTTTGTCAATTCTACATTTATTACATTCTCATCGTCAAGTAGCGATTTGTCACATTATCGTCAATATATACGTGCTAGTTGGAGCCAGTTGAAGTTCCTTTCCTCTAAATGAAGAAATTGGCTGTGTTTTTGCTTGCTTTTCGTTTACTAATACATACCACGTTTCTTCTTTTGGGAGCTGAACTATTTCATTTTGCAAACCACTATTGAATAGCACTACAATCTCTTTCCATGGTCCGAAAGATTCTACATTTCGCAAATGGTATACAAGTGTTTCTTTTGATATTTTCAAAAAAGTCATATGCTTCTTTATAAGGTCAGCGCTTTTTAATCGGAATGCCCCATGCTCCTTCCGAACCGCAATTAAACCTTTTATATAGTTAACCGTCTCCATCTCTTTTTCTTTTTGATCCCAATCTAATCGATTGATTTCATCATTTGCATTATAACTATTTTCATTTCCTTGCTTCGTACGATAAAACTCTTGCCCCGCATGTAAAAAAGGAATCCCTTGTGAAAGAATAACCATTGCAGTCGCTAAACGATGACGCCTTTTCAAAATTTCTTCTGATTCTGGATTACTTTGCACTAGTTTATCCCACATCGTCATATTGTCATGACATTCTACATAGTTGATGCTTTGTACTGGCTCTAGGAACAATCCTGTCTCTTTTATACTTAAAAGACTACCAGCTACTATATACTGCAAATGATTACAGTCTACATGCCCACCAAATGCAAAGCCACGTTTATTTATATTAAAAGTACTTCCTTTTATTCCATCACGAAATTGATCATTAAACTGTGCGATACATGGCATTTTATTCGCATTATTTAACGTCGCTTTCTCTTCAAGAGGAAGCGGTGTTTGTAAATCCCATCCTTCACCTAATAACAGCGCATCCTGCTTTATTTTTCGTACTTCTTTTTCTAACGCATTCATCGTTTCAACATCTAAAATTCCCATTAAATCAAATCGGAATCCATCAACATTGTATTCAGTAAGCCAATATAAAACAGATTCTATAATAAATTTCCTCATCATTTTCCGTTCAGATGCTATATCATTTCCAACTCCCGTCCCATTAGAAGGCATACCATCTTCCCCATGACGAAAATAATATCCCGGGACAAGCTTCTCAAATGATGATAATTCTCTTTCATAAACATGATTATATACAACATCTATAATCACTCGAATGCCGTGATCATGAAATGTTTCAATTAGTTGTTTACACTCTACTATCCTGTTATACGGATCAGAAAGGTTTGTAACATAAAATCCCGTCGGTATATTGTAATATAACGGATTATAGCCCCAATTATATGCGGAAGCAGGATTCACTTCATCTATACCACCAAAACAATGTAAAGGTAATAGTTCAACATGTGTAACGCCTAAATCTTTTATATGAGACAATCCTGTTAATGTCCCATTTCGCCCCATTGTCTCTTCTTCCATCAATCCTTTATATGTTCCCTTTTTATTCACTCCACTGTTTGGATGAATAGTAGCGTCACGAATATGCAGTTCATACAATATCGCATCTGTCATTGACTGTAATGGTGATAGTTCTACTCGTTTTGTCACATTCGTTTTTTCCAAATCGATAACAACGCCGTGTTTTCCATTTATAGTCGCAGACTTTGCATAAGGGTCAACCGCTTCGTTCCATATTAAATTAATACAAACAAGGAATGTATATCGTGCTCCATCATGATCACCTTGTAATGTATGAGTCCACACTCCGTTTCCTTCTCTGTTCATTTCATAATCAATATATTCTTTATCACTTTTATAAATCCGTACTTTCGCAAGCCTTGCAGTCGGAGCCCATACTTTAAATATTGTTTCTTCTTTTTTATACACAGCACCTAAGTCGGTACCTTCGTAATAATATTTTTCATCGAAAATTACTGTTCGAATCACAGCGCCTATTTGTAAATCTGTTTCTTCATTCCGTTCATCACGTACTGTATAATACTTCCCCACATCTAGCGGCTCTTCTATAAAACATTCATACTTCGTTGCATCTGGAAGAGCAATAGTATGAACAATCGGTAACTCTTTCACATTGCTTCCTTCTTGTAAACGAAATGTCCGGCTTGTTCCATACGCATGCGGGAGCAAAATTGTAATTTTATTCATTTCATCTAAATAGGCATCAAATGGACGTTTTACTTTCAACATAAAAAATCACCATCATTCTCAAAATTAAAATGAAACGAGCTGCAAATGACAAGGCTTTTCTTATCAGCGAAGCTCTATACAGTAACACATTATTCCCTATAGTATATTCACCTGTATAAAAAACGTTTTCATACATTCTATTTTTAAAATTTTATTTCGGCAACTGGTCTATACTTTGGCGTTTCCTTAACGTGGGATTCATACAAAGTAATCGTATCTGCTTGAAATGATGTTACAGGTAAATCTTTTACATTTGTCAGATCAAATACTTTGTCTCCTGCCCATTTACGCGCAACAGTAATATGTGGATGATAAGGACGTGTCTCTAGAGAGAATCCATTTTCTTCACAAATTATATGCACTTGTTTTTGCAACTGAACCAAATCAGGATTTTCACTTACCTTCGCCCAAAAAATACGCGGCTTGTCTTCTAGGCCAAACGTTGAAAATCCTTGTAACGTAAACGATAGTTCTTTTGTTTCTGTAAGTGTTTGTAATCCATTCTTTATTCCTTCTAATTGTTCCTCTGTCGCGCTTCCTAAAAATGAAAGTGTAATATGATAGTCTTCTTCATGTACCCACGAGCGAAATGGTAATTCATCCTTCATTTCCTCTTTATAATTAGAAAGACTTTCTTTTATATGACGTGGTAAAGTTACTGCGACAAAATAATGCGGCACCATCTACATCGTCTCCTTTATGTTATTGTTGCTTTTCTTTCTTATCTCATTCAGCTAAAAAGAAGCGAACCATCCAAAAAGTCTAACCTTTGAATAGATTTATTTTCTTCTTAGTTAAGATCGCAATAGTAAATGAAATTATATTAACGTTTCGACAAGAAATATCGACTTAATAACAAAATACGACAATAAAAGCAACCTATTCCTAACAGAAAACCGTCCCAAAAAACCTTTTGGGACGGCCTCTCATTATTTCGCTAATTCATGAATTGCTTGCGCATAAATCGCTGTTGCTTTTAATAAATCTTCAATTTCAATGTACTCGTCTTTTTGATGCGCAAGTTCTTCTTTTCCTGGGAATAACGGGCCAAACGCAACGCCAGCTTTCAATGAACGAGCATAAGTACCACCGCCAATTGCTAACAATTCAGCTTTTTCACCAGTTTGTTCTTCATATACACGTTGCAAAGTACGAATTAACGTATGATCTTTGTCAACGTGATGCGGGCGAGAGTTAGAATAATCCGCTACTTCAAACCCATGAGTACCAACATATTCTTTTAACTTTGCAATCATTTCTTCAAAATTAGTTGTAACTGGATAGCGTACATTTAATCCTAAATTACCACCGTTTTCTTGCGAATAAGACAGGCGACCAACATTCACTGTTAACGGGCCACTAATATCGTCTTTATAAGAAATACCAGCTTTCTCTCCAATAATATCTCCTGTAAATGTTTCTGTTATAAACGATGCAAATGAAGCCCCTTTTCCATCAAGAGAAACTTTCGTTAAGCAGTTTGCCAATAATAAACCTGCATTTTCTCCCTTTTCCGGAGTAGATCCGTGAGCTGAAATCCCTTTGATTTGCAACGTCACCGTATTTCCTTCTACAATTGCTTTACCTATTTTGTTAGCAGTTTGTAAATACTCTTCATATGCTACTGTAAGTGCATTTACATTTTCTCCTGTAATAACGGCTTCTGCAAAATCAGGAACCATATTTAAACGACGACCTGACTCAAATGAAATAAGCTTAAATGTGCCTTCTTTCTCTACGCTACCATTTTGCACAACTTGTATGTCAGAAATTCCTTTTTCCGCATTAATAATTGGAAAATCTGCATCCGGCGCAAAACCGATTGTTGGCATTTCTTCATTTTTAAAATAATGATCTACACACTTCCAATTACTTTCCTCATCTGTTCCTAAAATCATACGAACACGTTTGGAAAGAGGTAAGCCTAATTCTTTAACGATTTTCATCGCATAATAAGCTGCCATTGTCGGCCCTTTATCATCAATTGCACCACGTGCAAAAATCTTCCCATCACGAATATCCGCACTATACGCAGGAGTTGTCCAGCCGTCTCCTTCTGGTACAACATCAACGTGACAAAGAATACCTACTAACTCTTCTCCTTGTCCCATTTCAAGATGACCTGCATATCCTTCTAAATTTTTAGAAGTGAAACCTTCTGCTTCTCCTTTATGTAACATGAAAGATAAAGCTTCTTCTACACCTTCACCAAATGGTGCGCCCTCTTTCGCAGATTCTTCTTCCCATACACTTTTAATTTGTAAAAATTGTTGTGTATCACGAATTAAATCATCTTTTCGTTTTGTAACTTCTTCTGTCCAATTAATCGTTGACATCACGCATCCATCCTTCACTATATTGTCTCTTTCATCATAGCAAACGAAAATCTCTTATGCCATACATGAAAACTTAATGACGAATAATTGTAATATTTCAGATATTTCTTATTAGTTTTTCTTTTATTTTCTCAAAAAAATTTGCAGGAATTTGGCGTTTTACGTAGAAATTTATGAGTTAGTTGACTGACCATATATACAATGTCAACTACCAATATTTTTCTATATGAATATTTGTTAAACTTTTGTAAAATTTAAGTAGATTAAAGCATGAATTTTATCATGTAGAGTACAATGGTAGTAACGACCTTCTTTCCTGAATGGGGTCAAAAAAACTAGTAGAGGAGTGGTTTTCTCTTGAAACCTACAACTACTCGTATGCTAACACGCATTAAATCAATTTATATGTACATCAATGAAAACGGAACGGTAACGACGAAAGACCTTGTAGATGAGTTCGGGATCACACCGCGAACGATACAACGTGATCTAAATGTGTTGCAGTTTAATGAACTCGTGTATAGCCCCTGCCGCGGTAAGTGGACAACAACAGGAAAGAAAGTGAGAATGACCTCATAACAAAAAAATAATTGTATGTAAATAAATACATACCCCTTTCTAACTCATTAGAAAGGGGTCTTTTCTATGCTTTGAAATTGGCGTTACTTTTCGTTATCTACTTGATACGTCTTTAACATTTCTACTTCTTCATCTGTTAATTCACGATATTGCCCAAGTTCTAACTCTTCATCTAACACTAAAGGTCCCATCTCTGTTCTCTTTAAATACACTACCTTTTTCCCTACCGCTTCAAACATACGCTTCACTTGATGGAATTTTCCTTCTGTAATAACAAGCTCAATTTCGGAAATATCATCACTCTTTAAAATTGTAAGTTCGCCTGGCTTCGTTTCATAGCCATCTTCTAAAATAACACCTTTAGAGAATTCTATTACATCCTCTTCCGTTACAACGCCTGAAATGTGTGCATAATATTTTTTCGGCACATGCTTTTTCGGAGATAATAGTTGATGCGTTAACTTCCCATCATTTGTGATTAATAAGAAACCTTCTGTATCAATATCGAGCCTTCCAACAGGGAATGGATCGAAAATCGCATCTTCTAATTCTAATAAATCTATTACTGTTTCGTGGTTATCATCTTCTGTCGCTGAAATAACACCTTGTGGTTTATGCATCATTAAATAAACAAACTCTTTATATTCCACAACTTCACCGTGAATCATAACCTCTTGCTCTTCTACATTCACATGAAACTTCGCATCTTTCACTGGCGTTCCATCAATTTTCACAACGCCGTCTTTCAGTAATTTCTTTACTTCTTTTCTACTTCCGTGTCCCATGTTCGCTAATAATTTATCTAATCTCATGTTCTTCACCTTCTTTATTTATCATAGAAAAGGGGACGTATTTACGCCCCTTTTGATTTCAACTTTATTTTGAATCTACTACCAAGTTTACGCTGGATTTTATCTAAAGCTTCTCCGCCAAATACTCTTTCTAGTACTCCTGTGCGAATCGCTAACAATCCGTAAACAAGTCCACCAATACCTGCACAAATCGCAACTGTAATAAGAGCACCAATACGGCCATCAGGCGAAATCATGAAGGATAGAAGCCATTGTGATAGTTTTACAGCAATAACCATTACAAGTGTTAATACTCCAATTTGGAATGTTCGCTTATATACAACACCAAATGAATAGTGTGCATGTTTTTTGATTTGTCTATTCGTATACCATACGGAAGCTAAGAAGCCGACTGCAGTAGCCAAAATCGCCCCAACTGTACCGAAATAACGAATAAAGATTACGTTACATACAAATTTCAAAATAACACCCATAGCAAGCGCGACAATCGCATGTTTTTGTTGATTAATCCCTTGCAGAATCGCCGCTGTTACTGTGAATAAAGCAAATAACAACGCAACTGGTGCATACCACATTAATACTTGTCCACCTAGTGGATCTGAGTCGTAGAAAGCAGTGTAAATTGGATATGCAAGTGTAGAAATACCAATAACTGCTGGCAATGTTAAAAACATATTCGCCTGGAATGTTTGTGTAATTTGTAATTTCAAATAACGGTATTGCTTTTCAGTAAACGACTTTGTAATCGCTGGCACGAGCGTTAAACTAAACGCTGTTGCAAGTGATACTGGAATCATAATTAATTTATGCGTCCACATCGTGAAAATACCGAGTGCTCGCTCTGCGATATCTCCTTGACCAATCGCCTGCATAATAGAGTTAAATGTCAATGTATCAATTTGTTGATATAAAGGAATTGTTAATCCAATTACAACGTAAGGAATTGCATATGCAAACAACTCTTTAAACAATTGAGCGGTACTTACCGTCGATTCTGGTACAGTTTGCTCAATTAAATATTGATCCAAATATTTTTTACGTTTTAACCAGTACCAAATTAATACGCCAAGTGCTCCAACTGCTGAAACGAACGCAGCAAATGTCGCAACCCCAACTGCCGTTGCTACTGTACCGCCAAGTACTTTAATAACGATGAAACTACCCGCTAATAAAAAGACGATACGAATAATTTGCTCAATAATTTGTGAAACCGTAGTCGGTCCCATCGATTGGTGGCCTTGGAAATAACCACGAATCAAACTTGCTGCCGGCACAACAATAAGCGCAAAACTTACGAGGCGAATAATCGTCGTAACTTCTTCTATCTTATTTTGTAAACTTTGTTTACCAAGCATTGCTTCTGCAAATAATGGTGCGGTCATGTACAGTACTAAGAAGGAAAGAACTCCTGTTACTATCATCATAACCATTCCCGAGCGGAACATTCTCCGACTCGTTTTATAATCTCCAAGTGCATTATATTTGGAAACAAACTTCGAAACAGCAAGCGGCACCCCTGCCGTTGCAATACTTAAAAATATCGTATATGGAATGTATCCATATGTATAGAGCGTTCCGCCTTCTGTGCCTACTAATGCATGAAATGGAAAGACGTAAATCATGCCTAAGAACTTTACTAAAAATGTCCCTAACGTCACAATAAGCGTTCCGCGCAGAAATTTTGAATCGGACATACAAAAATCCTCCTACATCTACATAAAGTGAAACTATAATTAGCGGGAGACTCTCCTCCTACTAACCATTCAAGCATTTACGGACCTCTTTACTTCTCTTAAATCTTAAGATAGTAGTCTTATTGCCCATAAATAGCAGGATAGTGCTGAACTCTAACTTTTGTATTGTACCACAATTCTCCCCTTAAGCAGTACTTCACTCTATTTTTCTTTTAAGGGAAAACATGCTATTCTTTTAGGCAGGAAATGTAGAAAATGAGGTCGATATATTATGCATTATGATGTTATTGTCATCGGCGGCGGTCCTTCAGGGCTAATGGCTGCAATCGGTGCTGCTGAAGAAGGCGCAAGCGTCTTACTTCTTGATAAAGGAAATAAACTAGGACGTAAACTTGCGATTTCTGGTGGTGGTCGTTGTAACGTAACGAACCGTCTACCACTTGATGAAATTGTTAAACATATACCTGGAAATGGTCGCTTCTTATACAGTGCTTTTTCTATTTTCAATAATGAAGATATTATTACATTCTTCGAAAATCTCGGCGTAAAGCTGAAAGAAGAAGACCATGGCCGTATGTTCCCAGTATCAAATAAAGCACAATCGGTAGTAGATGCACTTTTAACACGCTTAAAAGATTTAGGTGTAAAAATCCGTACAAATACACCTGTTGAAACGATTGAATATGAAAATGGTCAAACGAAAGCAGTCGTACTGCAAACAGGCGAAGTGTTAGAAACGAATCACGTCGTTATCGCTGTTGGCGGAAAATCTGTTCCTCAAACTGGTTCTACTGGAGACGGATACGCTTGGGCTGAAAAAGCTGGGCATACAATTACAGAGCTTTTCCCAACAGAAGTACCAATCCTTTCAAACGAACCGTTTATTCGTGACCGCACATTACAAGGTCTTGCTTTACGAGATGTAAACTTAAGTGTATTAAACCCGAAAGGAAAAGTTATCATTTCTCATAAAATGGACATGCTCTTCACTCACTTCGGCCTATCTGGTCCTGCTGCTCTTCGCTGTAGCCAATTCGTTGTGAAAGCGATGAAAAAGTTTAAAACGAACACAGTGCACATGAGTATCGATGCATTGCCAGAAGAAAATAGTGAGCAACTGTTCCAGCGCATGCTAAAACAAATGAAAGAAGATCCGAAAAAAGGAATTAAAAATGTTTTAAAAGGCTATGTTCCTGAACGTTACTTCCTATTCTTATTAGAAAAAAATGAAATTGACGGTAGCGAACAAGCTGGACAAGTTTCTCATGAGAAGATTCGTGCACTTGTGAAAGACTTTAAAGAATTTACCGTTCATGTAAATGGTACGCAGTCACTTGAAAAAGCATTCGTTACTGGTGGAGGGGTATCCGTTAAAGAAATTAATCCGAAAGAAATGGCTTCAAAATTCACGAATGGTTTATACTTCTGCGGAGAAGTTCTTGATATTCACGGTTATACTGGCGGCTATAACATTACATCTGCCCTTGTTACTGGCCGAATTGCCGGGACAACAGCTGGACAAAATGCGAAAATGCAATATTAAAGAAGAGACAGGGACTCCTGTTTCTTTTTTTAGTATGTTGGAATAGCAAAGCAGTACACGAAATTATATTGGCGATACTTTAAATATATCGACCGTTTCTTCAAAAATATCCCTTCCTCCTAACTTCCCATTGCTTTTTTGTTGCTTTATATACCTTAGTACCTTTATATTTTATATTGTTGAATATTCGAAAAAGGGTAAGGGGAAAACAAATGAGAAAAAAAGTCATGATGTCTTTAATGCTAATGACGTTTCTTTCTGCGGTAGAAGGAACGATTGTTAGTACAGCGATCCCTCGTATAACGAGTGATTTGTCAGGCGTCGAACTTGTTAGTTGGGTATATGCAATCTATATGCTTGCAACAGCTGTTTCGACTCCAATATACGGAAAGCTAGCTGATTTATTCGGCCGTAAAAAAGTTCTGCTCATCGGAGCAACAATCTTCTTAATCGGTTCTGCACTTTGCGGAGTCGTTACATCAATGGAACAATTAATCTTCTTCCGTGCTCTTCAAGGTATAGGGGCTGGTGCTGTTATGCCGATCACAATGACGATTATTGGAGACCTATATAGCGAAGCGAAAGACCGCGCGAAAGCACAAGGCTGGATGAGTGCCGTTTGGGGTGTATCTGGTGTTATTGGGCCGTTAGTAGGTGGATTTTTAGTTGATTCTCTTTCTTGGCGCTATATTTTCTTCTTAAACGTTCCTTTTGGAATTATCGCTTGCTTAATGTTTGCCACTTCTTATAAGGAATCTGTTAAGTCCACCGCTAAGCAACATATCGACTATCTTGGTGCGACAGTCTTCTCATTAAGTACAATTGCTTTACTATACGCATTATTAACAGGTAGCAGTAAGCAAAACTGGGGAGACATTTCAATTATCGGCCTATTAATCTTTGCCGCTGTTTCATTCATTATTTTCTTATACATCGAGAAAAAGTCTCCGGAACCATTAATTCCGCTAGCACTTTTCTCTAACCGTACATTATCTACAATAAACATACTAACTCTTATTGCTGGCGCAATGATTATTAGTATTACAGTGTATCTTCCAATTTGGAGCCAAGGTGTTTTAGGAAAAAATGCGACAGAGGCTGGACTCATTTTAATGCCGATTCCTGTTATGTGGACATTCGGTGCTATGTTCTCTGGTAACTTAGTTGGCAAGTTACAAACGAAACAAATTATTTTACTTGGAGCTAGCATTTTATCAGTTGCTACTTTCTTATTATTTACATTATCAACAGATTCACCATCATTCCTTATTTATGTTGCAGTCGGATTATTTGGCTTAGGAATGGGGCTTGTTACACCAATTTACATGGTAACAATTCAAGCAGCTGTACCGGCTCATACGCGCGGAACGGCAGTTGGTTTAAACACATTTATTAATACATTTAGTCAAACACTAGGCGCTGCAATCTTCGGAACGATCTTCAATACGATGATTCATGCACGTGGCATTAAAAACCTTGATCTTGTTTCTTCTGGCGGACATGGAGGAGCTACAGCAAACGTAGCAACCGAGTCTCAAGACGCATTAGCTGCAAGTGTACACGTCATTTATATGAGTACTTTCGTATTAGCAGTATTAACTTTAATTATTGCTTGGCTCTTATTAAAGCCAGCTAAACAAACAAGTGAACAATAATAAAGAGGGTGACCGTTTTGGTCACCCTCTTTTCATAAAACCTACTCTTCATTCTCCACAATATGTTTAAGCATGGACAATTTATTGTCCCAAAATCGTTCATAATACGAGAGCCACTGCTGTAATTCTTCTAACGGCTCTGGCTGCAAACGATATATCTTTTCTCTTCCGTTTTTTCTTCCACTCACTAAGTTTGCTTCCGAAAGAATATGAAGATGCTTCACAACTGCAGTACGGCTCATCGGAAAATGATCCGTTATTTTTGAAATTGGTAACTCTTTATCACTTAATAACCGTAACACTTCTCGGCGGGTTGGATCAGCAATTGCTTGAAATACATCATATTTCGCCGCTGACGAGGACACTTAACCTTCGACAACCTTTTTCAGTTTTTCATTTACAATCGCTACCCAGCCACCATTCATTCTATCGCGAATAATAGAGCTCTTCGCATTCGCTTTCGAAAGAATTTCATCAGGATGTTTCCAGCCGCCGTGAATTAACATAAATTCTGTTTTATTATCTCCTAAGTCTTTCAAATTAAATGAAACAATCCAACCATCTGTATCCCATGAGAAAGATAAATGATTTGGTTCATCAATCTCTAACACTTTACATGGTGATGGTCCAAAAGGTGATTGCACATGAAATTCATGTCCTACCTTTAATTCAAAATCATTTGGCATAAACCATGACGAAATTCCTTCTGCAGTTGATACTACATTCCATACTTTTTGAATAGGCGCGTTAAAAACGATTGTTTGTTTAATATCATTTAATGTATTTTGTTGTTCCATTTTATATCTCCTTTATTCGGCATTAAAACATAACACCTTTTGGTTTTACATTAACAATATAACACCTTTTGGTTACATGTCAAGAAAGGCTCTTTTTCACTGTTGAGAAATTCTCAACATTTTTTCAACAGGACAAACACCCTCTCAGCATTCCTTCATAATATACTCACAAAGGCAATGAAAAATAGAAAATTCCCTCAACATGAAACTCCATCACCCATATTGAGAGAAGCGCCTAACTTATCTCATCTGTACTTCGTCTCTCCTCCTTCCCTCGGGGACAATACATGAGATATGAAAAACTAGAAGGAGTATGCCCACCATTTGGGTAGGTAGTTATTTCTCTTCTCCTCAACATTTCCTTAGGAGCGAAATGACTACCCACTCACTTTTTTAAACAAAAATAAAAAGGAGATGAAAGCTATGTTCTATTGCATTAACTGTTCTGAAATTCACCATAAAAAACATCCGAATGATAAAGTATTCAAAAACGGTTTTTATATTGATCCATTTTTAGGTGACCGTTATCACCTCGGTATGTGCACTGATGCTCAGGGGCATGAAACAGGAGAAGCTCTTTTAACGGCAAAGAAAACAGGTGCAACACAATCTATTATGAATATTTTACCGACACATGTTGTCCCAACATAAAGCATAAAAAAGAGCTGGCTCCCCAGCTCTTTTTATGCTTTATAAACAATCATTGCTGAAAAACAATAAATTTGATTTTCATCATCGTTAATTGAAACACCAACTTGATACTTTATATCTACAAAATTTCCATCATCAATTTTTTTCAAAAATACATTTACAGCGTCTTCTAAGTCTTTTTCATGACTTTCATCAAACACTTTCACACGAATCATGTTAACACCATCCTAGATCGCAGCCCTCCGCCGCTTGTTTATTGCCACGGTGCGTATCTATGATGCGATAAAACTTTCCATCTTCATATATATATCCGTCTTCTAACACATATTGTTTATCTTCAGTATAGACATAAAACTTACCTATCATAAACTTACTCGTATATAATTCTAAATAATCTTGCCTAAATTTAGCTACAACTTTATTTGTAATATCAATTCTAATTGTGCGCCCCACCTTCTCTCCCTCCCTTGCAAAGAACGGATTTAGGTATATTGTATTAGCGATTTTATATTTTATGCTTAAAAATAAGTGGATATGCCTTCTTTCTGCGCCTGTACTATTTTTCTAAAAAAATCATCAATAAGTAAGCACAAAAAATACATAAAAAAAGATCTTTTACATATTGACTCGAACACATCTAATATGGTATTATATAAAATTTGACATTTTTATAAACTTATATTATCATTAAAAGTGGTTACCACATATGGAGGTGGATGATTTGTTTCAAATTGGTGATAAAATCGTTTATCCAATGCACGGTGCAGGGATCATCGAAGCAATTGAAGAGAAAGAAATATTAGGTACTTCGCGTCAATATTGTGTGATACGCATCCTTAGTAAAGATATGCAAGTAATGCTTCCGATGGATCAATTACAAAAATCAGGTATTCGTTATATCGTAGATAAAGGTACGTTAGATGATATACTTCTTGAATTTCAAAATGGGGAATCAGACCCCTCACTCTCATGGAAACAAAGATATACAATGAATATGGAAAAAATGAAAAACGGCAATCTGCAAGATAGCGCAGAAGTTGTTCGTGATTTACTTCGCCGTAATAAAGAAAGAGCATTAAATGCGAGCGAAAAACAAATGCTAGATAATGCACGCAAAATGATGATTAGCGAAGTTGCGCTCGTGCAAAACGTTTCTGAACATCAAGCGACAGAATTTCTTCAAGAGACAATTAATCATTAAATTTAAAATAGCTGGCCGCTATTTTTTTTTGCAAAAAAGGACAAAGAGATGAAGCTCTTTGTCCTTTTCATATTATCCACGCCCAGCTTGAAACGATGGATATAAAGTCATTCCACCATCTGCAAATAACGTAATTCCAGTTACGTAACTCGCCTCTGATGAAGCGAGCCAAGTTGCTACTGCTGCGATTTCTTCAGGTTTTCCAATGTAGCCCATTGGTATCATACTTTCTACATCAGCACGCTGCTTTGGATCAGCAAACTTTTCGGCATTAATCGGCGTATTAATTGCACCTGGTCCAATATTATTTACTCGAATACCTTTTGACGCATATTCTAACGCTAACGTTTCTGTCATAAGTTTAATACCGCCCTTACTTGCTGCATAGTGCACGAATAGTGGCCACGGAATTTTCTCATGAACACTAGACATATTAATGACAGATCCTTTAATGTCGTGTTCCACAAAATATTTAATCGCTTCACGACTTCCTAAAAAAGCGCCTGTTAAATTTGTATTGATTACTTTATTCCAATCTTCTAACGGCATTTCATGCGACGGTACCGCGTTTTCTATCCCTGCATTATTAATCATAACGTCGAGCGTACCAAACTCTTTCACAGCAGATTGAATGAGATTCACAACATCTGCCTCTGCCGTCACATCACCTTTTACAGCAATCGCTTCTCCGCCTACTCTTTTAATTTCTTCTAACACATCATTCGCTTCTGACTCTCGTGAGCGATAGTTAATAACCATTTTCGCTTTCTCCTTAGCAAATCGTACTCCCATCGCTCTACCTAAACCAGTTGCTGATCCTGTAATAACGACGACTTTTCCTTCTAAATCACTATACATTTCAATACCTCCTTATCCTTTTGCAATCCCTAACATAATTCCGGCTGCGATAATAAAAACGATACCAACAACGATACCTGTTAATTGACGTTTCGTTTTCTTTTCACCTAATATAAGAATCCCGCCAAGCGTCGAAATAATAATTCCCATTTGTGATAGTGAAAAGCTTGTTGCAACTCCGACACGCGGCTGTGAAATAAATAAAAACATATTTCCAGCTGCCCAAATTAATCCTGGAATAATATTTCGTATCGCATATTTATTAAATGGATGATGTTTAAACGTAAGTAAAATGCCTCCTAACACCATACCAACTGCTTGTGGTAATAAAGCCGACCAACCATCTACGTTAAATAGCCTAATAACTACTACATAAACTAAATAACCGACTGTTGAAATTAATAAAATTATAATGCCCCTTTTAAAATTTGCTGCTTGCTCTGCATTCTTTTCTTCTTCACTTTGAAGTGATGTTAAAATAACACCGATAATAATACAAACGAGCGCTAAAACTCCAAGGACGACTGATATTGTCGTGGACCACTCATGAAATACGATGACTCCAAATAAAGTCGTCGCAACTAATTGAAGTCCTGTTGAAATTGGCATCGTCCTCGAAACACCCATTAAATCAATACTTTTTAATTGATTCGCTTGACCAAGTGCCCAAAATAAACCTGATACAATTCCAACTCCAATAACAGTAGGAGTTAATACTGGCTTCACAAAAATATAAACAACAATCGAGAAAATAAGTGCACCAAATGTTGTACCGAGCGTTTGACTATACGGTCCTCCGCCGAGTTTCACGTTAAATAGCACAATACTCCCCCAAAATATAGCTGGTAAAATCGCTAAAAGTATATCCATCGCTCATTACCTTTCTTTACTAAATGTCATCAGTTACCACTCTACACCATTAGAGTGTGCTTTCATTTTTTCCTTCGCTCATGCGCAAACTTTTTCTGCAATCGCACTAGACACATTTTTTTCTCGCTCTACTTTCTTTATCTTTATGTGATCTAAATTGTCTTCCAAAGTAAGTGTAACTTTGTCATTCGGCGGATTATGTGCACCTTGAAATGTAAGAAATTGTAGAGTTACTTCAAATCTAGGAACAAACTCATCTTTCTTACCTAGACGCTTTATATTTATAACTGAATCACATTCATATTGATCTTCTGTCGCTTGCCTTATAACTGAATAGTACCTATTAAGTAACGCACTCTCTAAAAGCTGTTCCTTCGACTCTTTCGCCCAAGAATAGCTTGGAGAAAAGAAAAAGATAGAACATATCATCGTCATCATTACACATATTTTATTTCATAATGCCCTCCTTGTTCTATAAATTAGTGTTCTCAAAACTGCCATAAAAAAACGACTTCCCCTATTCAGGAAAGTCGTTTTAATAAATCCAATATTAACCACCGCTTACTGGTGGTATTAGTGCAACTACATCACCAGATTGTATCGTATCCTCTTCATTTGCGTACTCTTCATTAATCGCAACCATAATTGGCGCTGACACTGGTACATTATATTCTTTCGCAACAATATCTTTTAACTCTGCAACAGTAATATTTTCTTTCTCTATTTGTAATTCACTCGTTCCTGCTTCTTCTTGCAAGTTCGCAAATAACAACACTCGAATCATATTTATAACTCCTTCCCAGGCTCTCCTGCTGGATATGGTGTTTTTTCTAATTGATCACCAATCCATGAGTCACCATCTTCCCAAAACTCCTTTTTCCAAATCGGAACAATTTGCTTAATACGCTCCATAATATATTCATTCGCTTCATAAGCCTCTTTGCGATGAGGCGTTGACACAGCAACAACAACCGCTATATCAGAAATTTGCAGCGTGCCGATGCGATGCGTAATCGCAACATGTGTACCGGGCCACTTCTCCTTCACTTCTGACCCAATTTTCTGTAGCATCTTTTCTGCCATCGTCTTATAAGCTACATACTCTAAGTATAGTGTACGACGCCCTTTCGTAAACTCCCTAACTGTTCCTATAAATGTTGTGACAGCACCACATTCACGGCGAACTACTTTCTTTGCCACCTCTTCAATCGAGATTTCTGTATCAATTACTTCATAATACGTATTTATCATTTTGCACTCCTAACCGTTTGTAAAAACCAGTCTATATACAACTTTTCTTCTGTTATATGAAATACTTTATATTCTTCTCGTACATTTGACGGAGCATCATACCACGTAATAATCGCCGCTATATTTTCTACTTTATGTAAAAGTTCAGCGTCTTCCGCAGAACGAAGTAACACTATTTTTGAATATTCCTCAGCTTTATAGCCCTCTATTAAAATCGTATCCACTTCAAAAAATTCGTACAAGCGGATAATTTCTTGCAAGGACCATTCATCTCGCAAAGAGGACAGAGATAGTAATCCAGCGCCTTCTACACTACTTACTACAGCACCAGCTTTTCGGTGTCTTTCACTATCTTTTTGCGCTACTTCAGGAAAGCCCCCGTGACCATGATGTTTAATTGTAGCAACCTTCATTTCTCTTTCAGCTAATGCATGTACCATTTTCTCTACAAGTGTTGTTTTCCCGCTATTTTGATACCCTACTATTTGTAAGATTGAAGAGGCTTTGCCCACGGCCAATCACTTCCCTCAGAGCATTCTAACAATAATACAGACACTTTCATTCCTGCTTCAAACCCTCTCGTTCCTCCAGGCAGCACGATAAAAGCATTTGCATCCGCAAGTGAAGAGACTGCACTCGATTTATCTAAACCGACTGGCGCCACTTGTAGTGCCCCATTAACAATGCTCGCTTTCGCTCTTACAAAACGAGTAAACGGATTTGGTTTCGGGAAATCTTTTTGCAAAATAGCGTCTGCCCTATATATGTGAGGCTCCTTCGCATGCAAATACGTTTTCATAATTGGATGCACAAATAATTCGAAACCTACATAGCAAGCTGACGGATTACCTGATAAACCGAAGAGTAGCTTTCCATCAACTTCAGCTACTGTCGTTACACTCCCCGGCCTCATCGCTATTTTATTAAAGAGTACATTCGCCTGTAACCTTTCATAAATAGCTGGTAAATAGTCGTAATCCCCTACTGAAACACCGCCCGTTGTAATTAAAATATCAACCTCATCCATCGCTGATTTAACGGCTGTAAAACATGCGTCTAACTCATCGGCAAGTTGTCCATAGTAACGCACTTTTCCGCCAGCTTTCATAATTTGAGCGGCAATCATATAAGAGTTACTATTTCTAATTTTCCCTGGCTCTAACGCCTCATGCACTTCTAGCAATTCACTTCCTGTCGTTACAATACCGACAACAGGCTGTTTTACAACTTTCACAGTGCTATATCCAAACGTCGCTAATAATGCGGCAACACCTGGATTGATTGCAACACCTTTCTTAACAAGGACTTGATTTTGTTTTATATCTTCTCCTTTAAATGACACATTGTCACCGTTTTGGAAAGGACGTTTTAACTTCATATATGTACTTTCGTTCCTCACGAATCCTTCCGTCAACTCTAGCATTACGACTGCATTGCAATCTTCTGGAATAGCTGCTCCTGTCATAATACGAACCGCCTGAAAAGCCCCTACTTCTTCTGTAAAAACAGATCCTGCTCCGATCTCTCCTATTACTTCAAATTCAACCGGCTGCTCTTGACTCGCTTCCTTCGTATCTTCTGCTCGAATTGCGAAACCATCGTAAGGAGAACGATCAAAGTGAGGAACATCGTGATCTGAGACAACATCCTCTCCAAGAATCCTCCCGTAACTTTCTGTAATAGAAACTTCTTCTACTTCACCATGCTTAGCATATTTCATAACCCGCTCTACTGCCTCAGCAACTTGAATCGGGATTCGTTTTTCTACCATTGTTTCTCACCTCATATTTGCAAAATATCTAATCTCGATTACACTTTATATATTAAATCGCAATTACTTCAAGGAGGAATTCCATGTCTTCATTCACACATTTCAACGACCAAGGGCGCGCTAAAATGGTTGATATCAGTGACAAAAAAATAACCGTTCGAACAGCAATAGCATGCTCTAGCATTCTCGTTACGAAAGAAATTTTTGATAAAATCTCTCACAATGAAATTGGTAAAGGTGACGTATTAGCCGTCGCACAAATCGCAGGTATTATGGCTGCAAAACGTACTTCTGATATTATCCCAATGTGCCATCCTTTATTATTAAAAGGTGTTGACGTCTCTTTCGATTGGAAACAGTCAAAAGAACAATATCGACTACTTATTGAAGTAAAAGTTAAAACAGAAGGTAGCACCGGCGTTGAGATGGAAGCTTTAACAGCTGCTTCCGCTACCGCTCTTACTGTATATGACATGTGTAAAGCCGTTGATAAGGGTATGATTATTGGCGAAACGTACTTACTTGAAAAAACGGGCGGAAAAAATGGAGATTATATTAGAAATTCTTAATCCTACCTTTTCCATTTGAACCTAAAGGACTCTCCTTTAGGTTCAACCTATATATCTTGCATATAGTCGTTTCGCAACATTCATATCATTCGTACCATGAATAAACGCCCTGCCATCTGTAAATAAAACAAAACGATATTCTTCCACTGGAAATGATAATAAATACGGCGTTGCTTTTACATCCACGCTTTTTTGTAAGCGCTTTTTAATTTCTTCTAAATTAAAACCCTGACGCACACCTGGACGGATTTGAACTGTATTTCGTCCACATAATACTTCTGTTTTCGTTTGTGCTTCAAATGTTAAACTCGGATATGTACGTAACTTTCCACAGGATAAACATGTATCCTTTTTCTGCCTATTCACTTTAAATGCCATCTGTTGATTATTCCAAAGATCAAATGATAGCATCGTTTCACGAAGTGCCTCAAAATCTTCTACTAATATTTTCAAGGCTTCCGTTATTTGATGTGCAACTACTAATTGCACTGCTGGCTGTATAATACCGGCCGTATCACATGTCGCTCCGCTCGCCGGATGTTCCATTAAACATCGAAAACACGGCGTTTTTCCTGGCAGGATTGTATAAGTTACTCCGTAACTTCCAACGCACCCTCCGTATATCCATGGAACGTTATACATCTGAGATATATCATTAATAAGAAGGCGCGTTTCAAAATTATCTGTCGCATCTAATATTAAATCTACACCTTTAATTAATTCTTCCATTTCTTGCACCGTTACATCAGTCACAACCGGTACAATTTCTACTTCGGAATTAATTGCCTTTAAATGTTCTGCTGCCGCTATCGCTTTCGGCTTATAATGCTTCGCATCTTCTTCTGTATATAATTGTTGCCTTTGTAAATTACTCCATTCTACATAATCACGATCCGCAATTGTTATTTTTCCAACACCTGCTCTAACAATTGCTTCTGCATTCGCTGCTCCGAGCGCACCAGCACCGATGACGAGCACGTGCTTCCCTCTTATTTTCCGTTGCCCTTCTTCCCCAACACCAGAAAATAACATTTGTCTTGAATATCGCTCTTGCATACGACATCCCCCTTTCTTATCCTCCTATATAAGACATTTCAATTTTCGGACGATTTTTCGCACTTTCTTCTGTCCGTTCATCTGAATATCGATCTTTTCTATTCTCCCATACATATTGTATAGCTTTTAATAACTCATTATCCGAAAGGTTTTCCCTGAGAAGTTTCCTTAAATCCATTCCTTCTGTCGCAAACAAGCAAGTATAAAACTTTCCATCTGCTGAAATTCTTGCTCTCGTACAAGAAGAACAAAATGACTCAGAAACGGAAGTAATAAAACCAACCTCTACATTCGTTCCAACGTATCGATACCGCTTCGCAACCTCCCCAAAATAATGAGCTTCAGCTGGCTCAATTGGATACACCCCATGAATCATATCAATTAATTCTCGTTTCGTAATAACTTGATCAAAATTCCATCCATTCGTACTGCCAACATCCATAAACTCAATAAATCTAAGTGAAATTCCTTGTTCTTTAAAATACGCAGCAACTGGAAGTACTTGATGATCGTTCATCCCTTTTTTCACAACCATATTTACCTTCACTTCAAGGCCTGCTTCTTTCGCTGCCATAATTCCTTTTAACACTGGTTTCGTATTCATATTCCGGCCATTAATTGCGCGGAATACATTATCATCTATCGCATCCAAACTAACATTTACTCGGTGTAACCCAGCTTCTTTTAACGCCTTCGCTTGCTTCGTTAAATGAATCGCATTTGTCGTTAATCCTAGATCTACTAAACCGTCAATTTTCACGAGACGTTCGATAAGTTTTGTTAAATCCTTACGGAGCAATGGCTCACCGCCAGTAAGTCTAATTTTCCGTACACCGATGCTAACAAATACTTTTGCTAATCGCTCGATTTCATCAAATGTCAGTAAAAACTCATCTTTCAAAAAAGCATAATCAGGACCAAACACTTCCGCTGGCATACAATACGTACACCGTAAATTACAACGATCAATGACAGAGATGCGCAAATCTTGAAGTGGGCGTCCGAAAAAATCTTTAACCTTCTCCTGCATCGCCACTCTCCCTTTCTGCCAAATTTATCCCTCTCTTCATTCTATTATAATATATTTTTGAAACGTGATGTTTTTGCTCAAACAAATAAAAAACCTTGAAACGTAAAAGTTCCAAGGTTTTTCGCTTATTAACTTAAACGTATAATTGTTAATACCGCTCCTGGTGTAACCGTCGACAATGTCGTAGCAGTAAGTAAGCCATTTAACTGTAAACTAACAGCTGCTCCCGCTGGAAGATTCGCAATAATCGTAGCACCAAAACTAGTTGTAGCTACTAACGGGGCATTAATAGTTCCTGATAAAGCTGATCCATTAACAATAATTTGCGTAGTCACTGCTAATCCAACAGTTATATTAAGTGTATATGAAATATAATAATTCCCTGCATTCGCGACTGTAAATACTGTATTAGCACCATTTATCGTAATTCCAGGTCCAATATTTTGGTTATTTGGTAAATTGACATTCGTTCCTCCTAAAACAATGGTTATAGTTGTTCCAGATGTATTATTCGCAAATGCATAAGTTGCGGTTGTACTAACTCCAGTCGCTCCTGTACTTCCCTTCGCTCCCGTGATTCCCGTTTCTCCGGTTGACCCTGTACTTCCTGTCGCTCCCGTACTTCCTGTCGCTCCTGTACTTCCCGTTTCTCCTGTTGCCCCCGTGCTTCCCGTTTCTCCCGTGCTTCCTGTCGCTCCCGTAATTCCCGTTGCTCCTTTTGCTCCTGTACTTCCTGTCGCTCCCGTGCTTCCCGTTTCCCCTGTTGCTCCCGTACTTCCCGTCGCTCCTGTTTCTCCTGTGGCTCCTGTACTTCCTGTTGCTCCCGTACTTCCTGTCGCTCCCGTAATTCCCGTTTCTCCGCTTGCTCCTGTTGCACCCGTAATTCCCGTTGCTCCCGTACTCCCCGTTGCTCCCGTACTTCCTGTTGCTCCCGTGACCCCTGTGATCCCCGTCATTCCAGTTGGTGCTGGAGGTAAAGTCGGGCCAATAAGTTCTGGTGGTATTTTAAAATTAGAATTTATCGCCCTTTGTATTTGTGGTTTTCTGTCATTTTATCCCACTATTTCCACCCCCCTCAAAAACAAATTGTATCTATGAAATATGTTCAGAATAAAAAATTCCCCTTCAATTTGAATTGTATTTTCAAAAACCGTTTCCAATACTTCTTTTAAATAAAAACTCCCCTAATTTCTTAGGGGAGTCCAGCTGTTGAATCCATATTATCTGTATTAGGGACACTTTGTACTATATTTGATACATTTGCACCTTGACCCGTATTTGCTCCTGTTAGATTACTAGCAGGAGTACCTCGTGTATATGTTGTCGTCACAGAATCTCCCGGCTGTAAACAAAGCTTCGTCTCCGTTCCTATTACTGTAACAACATCAATCCAAGTGCAACCCGTTGAACCACTATACGATTTCGAAGCAGTAAACGATGTATCACTCAAATTATCACCGGTAAATATATTCCCAGTATTATTAACGATAATAAATTCCTTAATACGTGCAGGCATACTTACACTCTACCTTTCCTTTATGCACCTAATGTACGTGTACTCGTCGCTAATGGCGGTAAAAATACTGATGTTCTAATCACCGCTTCTGGCTGCCGCTTCCCATTTAAAAAAATAGCCGCACTTGACCCTCCAGCACCGGCATATATTTTTGCCACAGCTAAAGGTGAGATATCATAACAGTCCCCAACATTAACAGCTCCTGTATTATTTATAATTTTCACTTTACGCATGTTAATCCCCATTTACCTATCCCCCTTTTATACACTGTATGCAAAAGAAAAAAACTTGAAACAAACACGTTTCAAGTTTTTGCAGATACTTATTTAGTTTCGCCTTCATATTGAAGCATACCGCCAACCATATTCACTGTTTTAAATCCTTGCTCATTTAAATAATGGCATACATTTTCACTACGCATTCCCGAACGGCAAATAAAGATATATTCATTCTCTTTCTCAAAGAAATCTACTTTATTTGGAATATCGCCCATTTTAATATGTACAGCTTCCGGAATTTTCCCTGCCGCTACTTCTTCATCTTCCCTTACATCTACTAAAAATAATGTTTCTCCATTTTCTAAACGCTCTTGCACTTCTTCTGTAGTAATTGTTTTTACTTCTATCATATGTAGTTCCTCCTTATATACAATAAAACCTTCAGTTTCTTCTTTAAGCAAACATTTCACATCAATTTTAGCACGCGAAGGAAGGAACGCAAAGAATGGAACATTTATTTCTCAATTTTCCCGCAAAATTTATTCTTTACAAACATAACTAACGCATTGTATCCTCAATATACTTGTTTGATGAAAGGAGCCAGTTAAAATGACACTTTTTCTTTTCATTATGGGCATCATTTTCTTAGTTTTTGCAGTTATTGCTCTTAGTATGAAAAATAATAAAAAGATAAAATCCCCTCAAGAAATGTCATTCTTATTTCTATTACTTAGTATAGCTTTCTTCGGTTTATCCATCGCTTCATATATTTTCCGTCTGCAAATCATGTAATAAAAGGTGCCTACTATAAATCATGCACCTTTCCACATTAATTATTTCCTACACAAAACTAGATACTTTCCGATTTAAAAACTCATAAATTTTCTTTTCAAATAAATGAATATCAAACGCTCCCGCCATATGCCCATTTATACTTTCTATCTCATATACTTCTGCGTACTTCCCTTGTTTTTGCAAAATGTCTACCATTTTATAATTGTAACGAGGCGGCTGAAGTAAATCTTGTTTGCATGGAATCATGAGTACATTCGCTTCAACCTTGGAAAGAGCCTCTTCTAAGGAAGAAAACCCATGTGCAATATCATGTAATAAAACCGCTTTCGTAGTATACATCCATGAATTTGCATCTACTAAATCTATACTTTTACATGTCACTTTATTTATTTCTTTCTCAAATGATGTTAATGCAGAAAATTGTTGATAAGGTGCCATTTCTATACTGTTCCGCGGGAATGCTGTTTCATAAAAATGTTCATCAAATGCGTTCATAAACATCATTTTATTCGCTAAATGAAGTCCCTTCGTCGGTTGTTCCTCTCCGTACTTTCCACCTTTCCAATTTGGATCAAGCTGAATTGCTTCAATCGCATTTTGCGCTACATTTCCCGACGTTATAATTGGATTTTGCGGGTTCGTAATAACTCCAATCATTCGTTCTATCATATGAGGATAGTGGACAGCCCATTGCTGCGCAATCATCCCACCTGCCGACGGTCCCATTACAGCATGTAACCTAGAAATCCCCATATCTGTTATTAACTCATATTGCATACGTGCTACATCTAAAAATGTGAAGACTGGAAAATCCATCGCATACTCAAAGCCAGTCATCGGATTTATCGATTTTGGTCCCGTTGTAATTACGTAGGGGTTCTTCACCTGTACATTACAAAGGTTATCAGTACATATAACGAAATATTTATTTGTATCAATTGCTTTCCCAGGTCCAATTAATCCATCCCACCAACCAGCTTCCTCATCATGCTCTGTATATTTTCCTGCCGCATGACTTGTTGCACTAAAATAGTGACAAACCAAAATCGCATTTGATCTTTCCCTATTTAAAGCACCATACGTCTCATACCCCATTTGAACAGGAATTTCCCTACCATTTTCAAACACAAACTCTTTTAAAACAAATTTCTCCTTTTTTACAATTTGCATAGACTCGCCTTCTTCCCGTCATATTATGAACTGCTTACTAAAGGATTTTTTCTATACAAACCAATCTCCTCCTTCTTTTCATAAATAAATGAATAATATACAAAATTAGCCACAAAATAGCACTATATTACACAATCAAAGAGGGCATACATATGATTTGGAATTGGTTACGTAAGAAAAAAAACTCAAATACAAAAGAGACAGATGATTCGAAACAACAGCCGGATGATCAAAAGGAACATAACAAAGATAAGAATGGCGAGCCAAAAAATACGGAACAAACTGAGGATAATTCTCAAAACAAACAACAAAGTTCTAAACAAGAAGATTCTTCTCAAAACAAGCAACAAAGTTCTAAACAAGAGGATAATTCTCAAAACAAACAACAAAATTCTAAACAAGAAGATTCTTCTCAAAACAAACAACAAAATTCTAAACAAGAAGATTCTTCTCAAAACAAGCAACAAAGTTCTAAACAAGAGGATAATTCTCAAAACAAGCAGCAAAGTTCTAAACAAGAAGATTCTTCTCAAAACAAGCAACAAAGTTCTAAACAAGAGGATAATTCTCAAAACAAACAACAAAATTCTAAACAGGAAGATTCTTCTCAAAACAAGCAACAAAGTTCTAAACAAGAGGATAATTCTCAAAACAAGCAGCAAAATTCTAAACAAGAAGATTCTTCTCAAAACAAGCAACAAAGTTCTAAACAAGAGGATAATTCTCAAAACAAACAGCAAAATTCTAAACAAGAGGATAATTCTCAAAACAAGCAACAAAGTTCTAAACAAGAGGGTAATTCTCAAAACAAACAGCAAAGCTCTAAACAAGATGATAATTCTCAAAACAAACAACAAAGCTCAGGAAGTAACAGCATTTATGACTTTAGCAAACCAGAAAAAGACCATATTCATTCTCTACAAGAGTTAATTGAGAAGCTAAAACAGTCTAGTGATTTTGTTAATTACCATACATCTGACGATGAAACGATACCTTATTGGATTTCTTACTATCGTCCTTCACTTGATGGTGAGAAATTACAAAAATATTTAATGCCTACTCTTTTGGAACGCCCTTGTGCTTCATTAGAAGTATTAAAAGAACATATTCCGATGAGCGGTATTACAATTACAAATGATTTACAAAAGATTGAGGACATGGTTTTAAAAGGGCATGCAATTATTCAATTAAATCAGCAAGATCAAAAGTGTATGCTTGCAAATATTGCAATTGATAATTATCGTGCACCAACTCCTCCATTAAATGAATCGACTGTTATTGGTCCTCAAGAAGGATTCGTAGAAGATATTGATACAAACATTAATTTAGTACGAAAACGCCTTCCTGTTTTAGATCTCCAAACAAAAGAGATGATTATCGGAGAGTTCTCAAAAACAAAAGTCGTTATGATGTATTTAAATAACTTAGCTGAAAAAGAAAATGTAGATTTTCTAGAGGAATCATTACGGGCTCTTAAATATGATCAAATTAACGATAGTGCATATATACAAGAATTAATGGGGGAAAAATCCATTTTCCCTCTCTATATCAATACAGAACGCACTGATAGAGTTACAAAAGCACTAATTGATGGAAAAATCGCTATTTTTGTTGATGGTTCTCCAAGTGTTCTACTAACACCTGTATCATATTTCGATTTTTTCATTTCACCAGAAGACTATAACGTTTCTTGGTTATACGCTACATTCTCAAGGATTTTACGGCTAATCGCTGTTTTATTCTCAATTTGCGCGACACCATTATATGTTGCCACTTTAAACTATCACTATGAATTAGTTCCTAGTGATTTATTGGAAACGTTAATTTTATCAAGGGCGCAAGTACCGTTTCCACCTTTAATTGAAGCACTCTTCTTAGAACTTGCCATTGATTTATTAAGAGAAGCTGGTGCGAGATTACCAATGAAAGTTGGTCAAACACTTGGTATTGTAGGCGGTATCGTAATCGGACAAGCATCTGTACAAGCTGGTTTAACGAGTAATATTTTATTAATTATCGTTGCCTTATCAGCGTTAGCTTCCTTTATTACGCCCATTTATAAAATGGGAAACGCCGTTCGTTTACTGCGTTTCCCATTTCTCGCCTTTGCAGAAATAGGTGGTCTATTTGGTATCTCTCTTGGATTTATCTTTTTATTTACCCATCTTTTTAGACTAACTTCTTTACGTAAACCGTACGCGCTTTTTTATCCAACTAGACAACAATCAATGAAAGATTCATGGATTCGTTTTCCATTAACGATGATTGATACACGAGACGTACAAGCGAGACCACAGCATGTGAAAAAGTCAGCAAAAGGAATTTCAACAAAACATAGATCGGATTTTGATGATTAAGAAATGAGGTGCATTGATGAGTAAAGTTCAAGAAAAATATCAAATATCTCCTATTTTTGTTTTCTTCTTAATTCACAGTGCACAGTTTGGCGCTGGCGTTCTCGGGTTTGCTCGAATTATAGCAAAAGTCGCTGGATACGACAGCTGGATGGGAGTTCTAATCACAGGAATCTGTATCCATATTCTTATATGGATGATGTATTTCTTATTAAAAGAAACAAACGGGAATTTAATTGATTTACATCGACAAACATTTGGAAAATGGCTAGGAAACGGTATTAGTCTTATCTTTATGATGTATTTTTTAATCGTCAGTATTTCTGTCATTCGAACATACGTTGAAATTATTCAAGTGTGGATGTTCCCTACCGCTTCAACTTGGATGTTAACACTCTTTTTATGCTTAGTTAGCTATTACATTATTTCTTCCGGATTTCGTGTAATTACTGGCATTTGCGTTATCTCTATTGGCGGTACATTAGGATATTTATTTCTTAGCCTTTTCGTTTTGAAATATTCACATTGGGCTAATTTACTACCTATATTCACACATTCTTTTTCAGATATTTTAAAAGCTGCAAAACTTTCAATATATAGTATGACCGGATTTGAGGTCTATCTTATGATATATCCATTTGTAAAACAACCTAAAAAATCGCATAAATTCGCTCAATACGGAGCACTATTTTCAAACTTTCTATATTTATTTAGTACCATTTTAGCCTTTACTTTTTTTAGTGAAAAACAATTGTCAAAAACAATATGGTCACAACTTTCTATGACCCAGGTAATCCAATTACCATTCATAGAAAGGTTAGAATATATTGCAATCTCAGCTTATGCGCTCGTTATTATTACGAGTTCAATTCTTCCTTTATGGGCAGCAACAAGAGGAACACATGAAATATTTCGTGTAAAACAAAAAGAGATTTTAGTCACTTTTATGCTCATTACCCTCGTTGTTTCACAAATTTTAACAAATAGACATGATATTAATAACTTTATTAGTAATGCATCAAAAATTAGTTTTTGGCTCATGTATGTATACATCCCAATTTTATTTATTATTGTGTGGGTGAAAAGAAAATGGAAAAAATCAAAAGAAAATTAATACTTCTTTCTTGTATAACAATCTTCAGTCTAACTGGATGTTTACAAAAAAATATTATCGATGATGTACAACTTATTCAAGGAACCGTATTTGATGTAGGAAAAGATAATAAAGTAAAAGTGACATTCGTTTGTCCCATTCAGCGAAAAGGAAATAAAGTTCAAGTTTTTGAAGGAACGGCAAATGCGGTAAAACAAGTAAAAGCAGACACATCTTTAGAATCTTCTCAACCATTTGCTAGCGGACAAATGCGAGTTGCTCTATTTACTACAAAAATTGCAAAAAAAGGAATGTCTACTACATTTGACACATTAATTCGAGATGTGAATATAGGGAACGCTTTATATGTTGCTTTATTAGAAGGAAGTGGCACTGAACTTTTAAAAGGAAAATATACGACTTCATCCAATGTTGCAATTTATATAAAGAAATTGCTAGAACATAATATGGAAACTGGTCCTTTACCAAAGGATAACCTGCATGTAGGAGCATTCCGTTATTATCAAGAAGGGCAAGACTACTATATTCCGATTTTAAAGAAACATGCTGACAAAATAAAAATCATTGGAATTGGTCTTTTTAAAAAGGATAAATATATCGGTAAAATTGAGGAAAAAGATATGTTCATATTTAAAGGACTGTTAGAGAAACACAGATTAGATTCACATGAATTTAAAACGGATTCTGCGTACGTAATGATTAATAATATTCGTTCTGTTCCAACTTACGATATAAAAATAAAAAACGGTAAGCCTTCTTTTTTTATTCATGTTACGCTTGATGCTCGTATTCAAGAATTATCGAAACAAATTAACTTAGAAAATGTAAAGAACACAAACAACATTGAAAAAGCCATCCAAAAACAATTGGATACACAGGGGAACAAACTAATTAAACAGTTTAAATCTTTAGGTGTCGATCCTCTTGGGCTAGGAGCTAAATATAAGCAACATTATCGTCCATTTAAATTAGAAGAGTGGAAAAAAATGTACAAAGATGTCCCTGTTAACATAAAATACACCGTAAATATTACAAATTCTGGTGTAATTGAATAAGTTAATGATTGAACTCCCCTCTCTGGCATGGTACAACGGAGAGGGGAGTTTTTATTTTTAAATAGAGAAAAGGGATATTTACGGGGGAGCTTATGTCTAAAAAATTAGTAAAACCTATTTTAAATGGTATTTTATTTCTCGGCGTCTTTTTATTTGCTCATACATACTTAAAAAATGTTTCTTTCACACGTTATTTACTTGTCGTTATACCAATGCTACTCATCGGAATGTTTGGCATTGATCTTATTTTATCTATTTTAATTAAGAAAGAAGAATAACGAGCAAACATCTTATTTCTCATAAGATGTTTTTTTATTAAATAACCACCTTATGTTACAATAAACTTCGGCATAACGTAAGAAAGGATGAAACAGCATGACAAACGAAAAAGGTTTAGATAAAGGATACGAACTTGTTGCAAAAATGCATGAAGAGTTCGGACATCCTGTGACAAATACTCCAACAAAACTAACAGAAGAGCGTGCAAAAATTCGTGCTAGCTTTATGCAAGAAGAGTTAGAAGAGTTTCTAGAAGCAACAACTGTTGAAGATCAATATGATGCACTTATTGACCTTATTTACTTTGCATTCGGAACGTTTGCAGAAATGGGCGTACGTCCAGATAAAGGATTTGAAATTGTAAACAACGCTAACATGGCAAAACTATTCCCTGATGGGAAGCCTCGCTTCCGTGAAGGCGACGGCAAAATTTTAAAACCTGAAGGCTGGCAAGCACCAGAACCACAACTTCGTGCTGAAATCGAACGCCAACGTCAAGAGGTATTGGTAAACGCAGGTAAATAATGTAAGAGAAACTGCTAGGAATATTCTTAGCAGTTTTTTTTGTACTATCATTCACAAATCATGAACTTCGTATTTTACTACTTATCACATTTCAAAATATAAATATATTTTCCCTCAAAATAAAAAATCTCCTTGCGCACAAGAGAATTTTTCATGTAATTCATTAATGTCCCACATGTCCAGCATGCCCCGCTGCTCCTGCTGTAATTCCAGCTGTTCCCGCTGCAGTTCCAGCTCCTCCACCGTACCAAATTTGTTGTTGCCCTTGGTGATGTTGCTGCCCTTGGTGGTGATGTTGGCCTTGGTGATGTTGCTGCCCTTGGTGTTGATGTTGACCTTGGTGATGGTGTTGACCTTGGTGATGGTGTTGACCTTGGTGGTGATGTTGACCTTGGTGGTGATGTTGGCCTTGGTGGTGATGTTGGCCTTGGTGGTGGTGACCCTGGTGTGTTTGATACAGAACAGCCTGCGGATGAACCTGGTGATGACCGTGATGATGTACTTGTTGTTGATGGTGACCTTGGTGATGATGACCATGATGCTGATGATGACCGTGATGTTGATGATGACCGTGATGTTGATGATGACCGTGATGTTGATGATGACCGTGATGTTGATGATGACCGTGATGTTGATGATGACCGTGATGGCCGTGATGCTCATGGTGCACATGATGACCGTGAACACCTTGAGGGAAACCGCCAACGCCACCAGCTACAACACCGACGCCAGGTACAGGAAATCCTGTTTGTACGCCTCCCACGAAAGATGGAAACGTAGTTGGCATACCTACAGGAACCCCTCCTTGTGCGCCTCCCATGAAAGATGGAAACGTAGTTAGCATACCTACAGGAACTCCCCCTTGTGCGCCCCCTACTAATGTTGGAATTCCTGTTTGCGCTCCAGCTACTGACGACGGAAATCCTGTTTGTACTCCAGCTACTGATGTTGGAAATCCTCCAGCTGCTCCTCCCATCCAACTTGGAATTCCGCCATATCCGTGTTGACCATCTCCTCCCATAAACATCATTTGTTCATAACTATCCGATCCACCTCCGAAGAAGCCATGTGGTGCATTATTGTCCATCCCTTTCATTCCTTTCACCTCTTCTGCTCAATTTAGCCTACCTTTTTTATCATATTTCCTATAAAAAAATAGGTGTTTGTCTGTATAGGAATTCCGCACCTTTTTCTTCAACGAACGAATCGAATGAAAATATGTAAAAAGTTTTTAACGCGAACAGATTTATACAGAGTGGAATAATTGAAAACTTAGATGAAGGTGATCCAGAGATTATTTTCTATATAAAAAAGCTCAGAGCATAAACGCTCTGAGCTTTTATTTAACATTAATTAGTTTGCAACAACGTTAACAAGTTTTCCAGGAACAACAATTACTTTACGAACTGTTTTCCCTTCGATTTGTTCTTTAATTGCCTCAAGTGCAAGTTGTTCCATTTCTTCTTTTGATGCGTCTTTACTCATTGTTAATTTTGCGCGAACTTTGCCCATAATTTGAACAACGATTTCAACTTCATCTTCTACAAGTTTAGACTCATCAAATGTTGGCCAGCTTGCATATGTGATTGTTTCATTGTATCCAAGTTTGCTCCAAAGTTCTTCCCCGATGTGAGGTGCAACTGGTGCAATCATTTTTACGAAACCTTCTACATATTCTTTCGGAAGTGTTTCAGCTTTGTATGCATCGTTGATGAATACCATCATTTGAGAAATCGCTGTGTTGAAGCGAAGCTCTGCATAGTCTTCTGTTACTTTCTTCACTGTTTGGTGGTAAGCTTTTTCAAGCTCTTTATTTGGTGCATCAGTGATTTTTTCACTTAATTCACCGTTATCTTGAATGAATAGGCGCCATACACGGTCTAGGAAACGACGAGCTCCGTCAAGACCATTTTCAGACCAAGCGATTGAAGCATCTAATGGTCCCATGAACATTTCGTATAGACGAAGTGTATCTGCACCGTGGCTTGCTACAATATCATCAGGGTTTACAACGTTACCTTTTGATTTACTCATTTTCTCGTTGTTTTCACCTAAGATCATACCTTGGTTGAATAATTGTTGGAACGGTTCTTTCGTTGGAACTACACCGATATCATATAATACTTTATGCCAGAAACGAGCATATAGTAAGTGAAGTACAGCGTGCTCTGCTCCGCCGATATAAATATCAACTGGAAGCCATTGTTTTACTTTTTCAGGATCTACAAGTGCTTCGCTGTTGTTTGGATCGATGTAGCGTAGGTAGTACCAGCAGCTACCAGCCCATTGTGGCATTGTGTTTGTTTCACGACGACCTTTTTTACCAGTCTCAGGGTCAACAACATTTACCCACTCTTCAATGTTTGCAAGTGGTGACTCACCTGTACCTGAAGGACGAATGTTCTCTGTTTTCGGAAGAACTAATGGTAATTCTTCTTCTTTCACAGCTGTCATTGTGCCATCTTCCCAATGGATTACTGGAATTGGCTCACCCCAGTAACGTTGACGACTAAATAACCAGTCACGTAGACGGTACGTTACTTTTTGATTTCCTGCGCTTGTTACTTCAAGCCATTCAATCATTTTTACGATTGCTTCTTCTTTATTTAAACCATCAAGGAATGCTGAGTTTAGGTGTGCACCATCACCTGTGTATGCTTCTTTCGTAATGTCTCCGCCTTTTACAACTTCCTTCATTGGAAGATTGAATACTGATGCGAATTCATAGTCACGCTCATCGTGAGCTGGAACCGCCATTACAGCACCTGTTCCGTAAGTTGCAAGAACATAGTCAGCAATCCAGATTGGTAATTTCTCACCATTTACTGGGTTAACTGCGTAAGCACCAGTGAATACACCAGTTTTCTCTTTCGCAAGTTCTGTACGCTCTAGATCACTCTTCATTTTTACAGAATTAATGTAAGCTTCTACAGCTTCTTTTTGATCTGCTGTTGTAATGTCAGTAACAAGTGCATGCTCTGGAGCCAGTACACAGTAGCTTGCTCCAAATAGTGTATCAGGACGCGTTGTGAAAACTGTGAACTTCTCATCTGTACCATCGATGTTGAAGTGTACTTCTGCACCTTCAGAACGACCGATCCAGTTACGCTGCATATCTTTTAAGCTTTCTGGCCAATCAAGCTCATCTAGATCTTCTAATAGACGATCTCCGTAAGCTGTAATTTTTAACATCCACTGTCTCATCGGACGACGCTCAACTGGATGTCCACCGCGCTCACTCTTACCGTCAATTATTTCTTCATTCGCAAGTACTGTACCAAGTGCTGGGCACCAGTTTACAGGTACTTCATCAACGTAAGCTAAGCCTTTTTCAAATAGTTTTAGGAAGATCCATTGTGTCCACTTGTAGTAGGTTGGATCTGTTGTATTTACTTCACGATCCCAATCGTAAGAGAAACCTAATGCTTTAATTTGATTACGGAACGTATTAATATTAAGCTCTGTAAATTCTGCCGGACTGTTTCCAGTATCAAGTGCATATTGCTCTGCTGGAAGACCGAACGCATCCCATCCCATTGGATGAAGAACGTTATATCCTTGCATACGCTTCATACGAGATAAAATATCTGTCGCTGTATAACCTTCTGGATGACCTACGTGTAAGCCCGCACCTGATGGATATGGGAACATATCTAGTGCATAAAATTTTGGTTTTTCTGTCTCATCTGGCGTACGGAATGTTTTATTCTCTTCCCAATGACCTTGCCACTTCTTCTCAATTTCTTGATGATTAAAGCTCATGAGATACCCTCCTTGAAATTCAATTTATTTTCACCGCCCAAAATACAAAAAACCTCTCATCCCTAGAAAGGGACGAGAGGTTATAGATTCCCGCGGTACCACCCTAAATTAATGTAATAAATACATTCGCTTAGATCCGTAACGTGGATTAACGGCAATTGCTACTAAATGTTCGCAACTGCAACTCAAAGGCGAGTTCATAACGAAACGTGGATTGACTTGCACCGACCGTCAACTCTCTAAACCAGCTTCTATTACTACTACTCCTTCTCACTGTTATTACAAATATGAGTTAATGTGAACTACCAACCACTTAGCATCTCTTAAGAGCTTACTTAAAGCGGTGGCTTCTCGGTTAATCGTTATTCTTAATAACTAACGAATTCGTCTTAGGACAGCCGAGCTATCTCCCTTGTTCCAAAGGTTATTTTATTACTATTTATTTAAATATATTCTAAAACATGTTGCATGTTCCGTCAAACTAAACTGCAATTTTTTCTTCAACTGTTTCTTCTACTTTTACTCGTTTATCATAAATACTCGTTGCTATAAGCGCTACTACAAGCATTACCATGATCGCAATAAACAATACTTCCATATTGTATAAGTCAACAATCGCTCCGCCAACGACCGGTCCGAACATTTTCCCTACAGTCGCTGCGCTATTTACAACACCTTGATAAAATCCTAATTTATCTTTTGGTGCAAGTATATTTGCGATGGTCGGAACTGCCGGCCATACGAATAATTCACCAATCGTTAATGTTACCATCGCAACGAGGAACATCGTAAATTGCTGCGCTTGGCTTAACACAATGAATGACGCCGCAAAAATGACAATTCCAATCATAATTTGTTGCTTTAAAGAACGCTTCATCCAGCGAATTAGCATACTAACGAGCGGCTGCGCACAAACAATCATCGCTCCGTTTATCGTCCATAATAAACTGTAGTGACGAAGGCTAATATTTAATTCTTGCATATGTGTTGCGATTGCACCTTGCCACTGTACGTATGTAACCCAGCATAAAGCATATGCTACACACACAATAAGAAGTGCTTTGAATCCAGGTGTAAGCGTCCATCCTTTTTTCGTTTCGATTTCCTTTTGCACTCCTGGCTCTTTTTTGTCTTCCATACCACGGAATCCAATAAAAGCAATTAAGAAGAAAACAAAGTATAAAATAAAGTTCGCTAAGAAAATATAATCAAAACGATACGATGCAACTAAACCACCACATGCCGTTCCAATTGCAATACCGACGTTTTGTCCAACATACATCGCATTAAACGCTCGTCTTCCGCCTTCTGGCCAAACCGTACCAACCATCGCATACATCGATGGGAAGACCATTCCAGAACCGAAGCCGATTAATGCTAGCCACACAACATATAACGGCCATCCGTGGAAGAACACAAGACCTAAAATCGATACGAGTGTAATGACAATCCCTACTAAAATTGATTTATAACCGCCCCATTTATCAAATAAAACACCGCCGAGCAAGTTTCCGATTACACCAGTAAGCGAGTTGATCATTAATACCATTCCGGCTACCGATAAAGATTTCCCTAAACTATCATGTAAGTAAATTGTATTAAAAGGCCATAAAAAAGAAGCACCCGTGACATTAATAATCATCCCAGCTACTAATAGCCATACTTTCCTTGGCATAGTCTCCCCTCCTATTCTCTTTTTTTCGTTCATATATATAACAGTAAAATTGTAGTCGTTTTTAAATAGGAAGGCAACTGATTAATAGTTGATGAAATTCAGATAATAGAACAAAGACGATTAGAATGTATTCTAATCGTCTTTGTAAAATATTAATCTATAAATAATGGAATCGTTCCCTCGTGAAAGGTTATCCAACTTCCTTTTTGCGTTTTGCACTTTCTTTAGCACTCCATTTAAATATTTTGTCTAGTAGAGAGTATATTCTCCCAGACTCCTTCGTTAATAATGGTCCTAACGACGCCAATATTAAAACGTATAGAGCAGAGAATGGTTTAATCGTTGCCATTAAGCCACCAGCAATTCCAATATTCGCGACAATAATGGAGAATTCTCCGCGTGATACGAGGGTTAATCCAATATTCGTGGAAGCCTTATGCGATAACCCCGCTTTACGGCCGGCAATCATTCCAGCTGTAAAATTACCAATGACAGTTATGAAGACTGCTCCTAACGTTAACCAAACAGCTCCGCCGAGCGTAAAAGGATCTATACTTAAACCGAAGCTGAAGAAGAATATAGCCCCAAAGAAATCACGAAATGGGACGACGAGATGCTCAATTCGATCACTATGCTCTGTTTCAGAAAAGACAAGTCCTAATAATAACGCTCCAATCGCTTCAGCAACATGAATTGTTTCTGAAAATCCAGCTACGAAGAACAAAATAGCGAATATTACGATAATAAAAATTTCATTTGACGAAATATCTAATACTTTATTTAGGAACGGCGTAGCTTTTCTAGCAATCACAAAGAACAGCAACATATACCCTAACGCGATTAAGACAGATGTCAGAGCTCCTACAAATGAAGTCGCACCTCCAAGAACTAAACCTGAAACGACAGATAAATATACCGCTAAGAAAATATCATCGAACATAATGATTCCTAAAATTAGCTCTGTTTCTTTATTACCAGCTCTTCTTAAATCAACAATTACTTTTGCGACAATTGCACTTGATGAGATTGTAATAATTCCAGCAATAATTAATGTTTCTAATAGAGGAAAGCCCATCACATATCCATAGAGTAAACCTAATGTGAAATTAAGTGATATATGAACAGTGCCTCCAATGGCAATGGACTTTCCTGATTTTATGAGTTTTTTCATTGAGAATTCTAAACCTAAATAAAACAGGAGGAATATGACGCCAATACGGCCAAGGAAGGAAATTACTTCTCCGCTTTCAATAAATCTTAAATCGATAAGTCCTAAATCTGGGGCATGAGGCCCCACTAGCATACCGAGTATAATGAGAAACGGAATAATCGAAAACTTTAACTTTGCAGCGAGGATAGCTGCAAAAGCTACTAATACTAACGCAGTTCCAACTTCAAAAATTAAAGTATCCATCGATTACGAATCACCTCCTGCTGAAAGTAATGCCTTAATGATTCTTTTCACTTCATGTCTTTCGCCCGATAATACGAGCATATCGCCAGCTTCAATGATAGAATCTGGGCCTGGATTAAAGAACTTCTTCATATTCTTTTTCAAAATAGCAATGATCGTTACGTTATATGTTTTTCTAACATGTAAGCTACCAATTGTTTTTTGTACCACTGGTGCGTTATTTTCTACTTTAAACCATTCAATTGATAATCCTTCAAAAGCCATCTCAATCGTGTCTAAAGCTTGTGGTCTATATACCATCCCGCCTAATATAGCTGCAATTTGTCTCGCCTCAGAATCACGAAGGGAAATGCTTGAAATACTCTCATCATGATCCGCATCAAAATGATACATTTCCCTTCTTCCGTCATCGTGAATAACAATAACCATTTTTTCATTACCTTTTGTGATTACTTCAAACTTACATCCAATACCTGGTAGTTCACTCTCTTTAATATTCATATTCCCGCCTCCTAAAATTTTTTAGTTACGGCTCTTCCCTTTTTTACAAATCTACATCAATCTCTGTCTTAAACTTTTCATCTTTCGAGATTCCTAAATACTTTAATGTTTCTGACGGAGTCGCGTGATGAAAATGTTTTTGCAACAGTGCGATTGCTATTCCTCTTTTATATGCATGAAATCCAAATGTTTTTCGCATTGAATTCGTTCCAATCTTACCAAGTATCCCAACCGCTTCAGCTGCACTATGAATAACACGATAAGCTTGTTGGCGCGAAATTGAATTTTTCGTTTTATTAGATTGAAATACGTAATTTTCTCTTTGAACATCAAAAGTTTGTACGTACTTTAAAAGTGCTTCTTTTACTTTTGTATTTAAATAAATATCTTGTTTAAACTTTTCATCTTTCACAGGAAGAGAATAAAAATCTTTAACAGTCCCATCTTCATGTAATACATCTTCAAATTTAATGCTCAGTAGTTCTGTAATTTTTAATCCTGTGTTAATCCCAATAACAAATAAAAGATAATCTCGCTGCGAGTGCTCTTTTAAATACTTTTTCATAGCCTCAATTTGGTTTATATCTTTTAATGCCTCTACAACTTCCATACATGTATCTCCTCATCTTATGAACAGTAATTTTCTCATTATCCTGTCCATTTTACCTTATCACGCTATAGGATTTCCATGTATTATCCATTATTTTTACAATATACTTCTGTGGTTCTGACAATTTTCATTTTGGAAATTTACGATTGTACAAATACGTTGTGGTTAGAAAAAAATGGGGAGATAAAAGTTCAGCTTCTTTCTACAGATTGGATTCCTCCTTTCACTTTCCAGATGATGATACTTTTATATTATGTTACTTATTTACATTATATTATATATTTTAGTAACATAAAAGCATTTTATCTGAAAATAATAAAAACCGAGCAGTTTCGCTCGGTTTTTTTATTAATCTTCTTTCGGAAGAACAATTCCTTTATACAATTGAACTGTAATGAAGTAATAGATTGCGTAAATGACTACGAAAATTACGATCGGTAACCAAATACGGAAGTACGGATCAACTAAAATAAATCCGAAAATATTCATACCAACTAATACGTGGGCAATACCTACAATTGCTGGGAATAAGAATACTAAGAACAACTCTTTATAAATTGATTTCGTTAATAATTCACGGCGCACACCGATTTTACGAAGCATTTGATAGCGCGTAATATCTTTTGATGCACCAGAAAGAATTTTAAACATTAAGCAACTTGCCATCATTGCTAAGAATGCAATTCCAAGGAAGAAGCCCATAAATACTGTTCCGCTCGCAACGCCATAGAACATGTCATACATTTGATATTTACTATTCATTTGTTCAGCTTTTACATTTTTATATTTATCTAGCTGCAACTCGTCAATTTTTTTCCATTCTTTTGTGTATGCTACGAAATCATCTGTTTTTCCTGTAAATACGATTCCTTCTTTACCATTTACAGTATCGTACATTTTTTGATCTACAATTTTAATTGCGTGATTCTCATATACGTAAAATGGCTGGATTGCTCTGAATGCATCGTCCCATTCTGCTGGCATCTCTTTTACATTTTCATTTTTCTCTATGTTTGATCGTGTAATTACATCTACAGGAACTTCACCTGATACTTTTTTAACTTTACCGAAACCTTCTTTTCCTACTCCATCTTGAATAAGTGGGCGGTTTTTATCTAAATCTTCTTTTACATAATAAACGTACTTATCATCTACTTTATATCGGTATTCAGCTTTATTTTTAAATGATATGCCGTCTAAAATTTTCTTTTCTTCAGCTGTTGGATTATGAACTACTGAATCATAAATCTCTAAACCATCAACCATTTTTATAACGTTATTTTTAAACGCCATACCACCTGAAATTGCACCGGCTCCAAGAGCAACTAACATCGCTACCGTAGCAAGTACCTTTGTTAAGCTATTAATACGGAAGTTTAATTGTGCGAATGTAAAAGCATTAAGCCCTTTTTCACTACGTTTTTTATTACTCTTTAACTTTTTAATAATAACCGGAAGAAGTGATCCAAATAGCATGTAAGTACCAGCTGTTGTTGTAATTAATGCTATTATAATTCCCATTTCTTTTAATTTTTCCATATAAATCATTGATGCATACCCAATGCCTAATAAAATAACGGCAAGGAATGCAACTAAACCTGTTATTTTTCCTTTTACTGCAACACGTTCTGTTTGTGCATCTGCATGTACAAGTTGCAGTACAGAAATACGTGATAACTTAATACTGTTCATAATTGCTGATAATACAAATAGTGCAAAGAAGAAGATGCAAGTAACAGTCATAGATGGTAGATAAAATGCTTTATAGCCTTCACCAGCAAATTCTAATTGTTTCATTAATAACTGTCCGATACCTTCTGCAAGTCCTACACCAACTGTAAGTCCAATCGCAAGAGACGCAGCACCTAATACAATCGTTTCAATAAACATAAGTAATGTAACTTTATGCTTTTTTGCTCCTAACATCATATACATACCAAACTCTTTTTGACGAAGAGATAATAAGAAAGAGTTCGCATATAAAATATAGAAGAACGTTATAATAGCTAGTAAAAATGAACCCGCTTGGAATACGAATCCAATTGATTTAATAACTGAATTAGATTCGATAAACGCTTTATTCAGCGCTAACGTTTGGAACATATAAAAAATTGAAATAGACATAACAAGACCGACAAGTAAGACGATATAATCTTTTAACTTACTTTTCAGCCCTGACATGGAAAGTTTAAATAACATGCCTGAATCTCCTTTCTTACGCTTTTTGTTTACCTAAATCTGCAAGCACATCTAAAATTTCTTTATAAAACTCTTCACGCGTACCACCGCGATGAATTTCTTTATATAGCTCACCATCTTGAATGAATAAAATACGCTGACAGTAACTTGCACTGTACGGATCATGCGTAACCATCATAATCGATACACCTTGTTCTTCATTTAAGTTTGTCATCGCATCAAGTAAACTTGCTGCATTTTTAGAATCAAGAGCTCCTGTTGGCTCGTCCCCTAAAATAATTGCTGGTTCATGCACTAACGCACGTGCTGCTGCTGAACGCTGTTTCTGTCCACCAGATACTTCAGATGGATACTTTTGAAGTATCTCTGAAATCCCTAACATATCCGCTACCTTCTCTACTTTCGGGCCAATATTACGTGATGGAACACCTTGAAGTGAAAGTGGAAGAGCAATGTTCTCATAAATAGATAAGTTCTCTAATAAGTTAAAATCTTGGAAGATGAACCCTAATTTTTGTGAACGAAAATCAGAAAGCTCACCTTGCTTCATTTTCGTAATATCCGTTCCTGCAATTTCAACAACGCCGCCTGTCGCTTTATCTAACGTTGAAATTACATTTAATAATGTCGTTTTACCAGAACCTGATGGTCCCATAATTCCGACAAACTCACCCTCTTGAATTGAGAATGAAACACCTTTTAACGCGTGTGATTGGTTCTCACCTTTTTTACCGTACACTTTTTGAACGTTTTTCACGTCTACAACTGGTTTCGTCATATATATCCTCCTACGCTTGTTTTTCCATTACCTATTTTGCGCCTTTTGGAGGGGAACTGCTATTTGTTAACATTACATTTACCTTACACTTTTGTAATATAAAAAAGGTGTGATTGTAAGCTTGGCTTTTTTCATTTAAATACAAATTCGTTCACTTTTTGAAATCGTATGTCAGTAAATGAAATTATATTTGCGATTTTCAAAATATATCACCGACAAAATCTGACAATAAAAAAACGGGCTGTTCCACAAAAGAAACAGCCCATTTTTTTATTTCTTTAAAGGTGTTACCGTCCAATACGTAACAACTCGCCAAATCCATTCTAGTGGACCCATTTTAAAGATTTTCATCCAAATCACACTGAAAATAATTTGAATTACATAAATTGCGATACACACATATAACGTTTGCATGTAAGTTAAGTTTCCTGCAAAGTTAAATACGCTACCTGCAATTAAAATCATTGCAGTTTGTCCGATATAATTTGTTAACGCCATACGACCGTAGTATTTCAATGGTGCTAACAATGTTTGAACTGGTTTTAACTGAAGTAATAAAATTAATGCTCCAACATAGAAAGCTGAAATTACAGGTCAACTGTAACACCAATTTTTAAGAATTGATTTGCTGCATCCGTTGTTCCATCCTCAGTCTCGAATATCATATTTACAAATGGCTCAGCAGGGACGTGCCCATATTGATACCATAAAGCTACCACACTTAAAACAAACATAACGCCTGTAAAAATAGCGACTTGCTTTATTTTCGCTGAAAGATTTTCAAACACTTTGTACTGCCCTGCAGCAAGACCTAATAAAATTAAACCTACAGGTAATAATTCCTTAGCTGCCATAATACTAAAAGTGGCTGTAAGAATAAGACCGACTACTAAATTGATTTGCTTCTTCACTTTATAAAATGGCAAAGTGACTAATCCACAAATCGCGCATAACACTAACGCTTCTCCTGGCTGGAACATTTGATGAATCAAGCCAAAAATAAATAGTGCAACTAAACGACGTAAAAATAGAACATATCCATTCTTACCTTTCGCGATTGCTCTCGTAATAAAGATATAGAACCCTACTCCAAATAAGAATGAGAAGATTGAGAAGAAACGACCTTCTACAAATAAGTATAAAAATCTTTGATAGCTAGCATCCACAGTATTTGGCTCTGGGATTTTAATATGAAGTAGTGCAAGAATATTTACTAAAATAATCCCCAGTAGTGCGAAGCCACGAATGTAATCTAATTCATCAATTCGTTTGTTTGTAATATTGTTCCCCATAAAGCAACTCCTTGTATAAAATTTAATCCTCCCTTACTCTACTGGAGAAATGGGCTTATAACTATCGACAAACCTTACAGAATTCTTACATTATTGTAATATAGTAAAGTGAAACTTTAATCAGTGGTTTTTTGCCCATCCCGCACCAATCGGGCGTTTGCGGGGCAAAATAAAACCAGGTCATACTGCGACCTGGTTTACTCTGATTGCTTTGATCTTTGAGGTTGTCCTTTTTTACTGTTACGCTGTTTCACTTGAACCACTGGATCAAGTTCATTTGAAAACTCAGCGTTATGCCCATTTTGTGTTTTTTGCTCTGGATTATTTTGATCTGAACGTTTCGCCATTACATTCACTCCTTATTAGTGCGGTGTAATAATCATTTGATGTTGCAATTGGCGAATTGCCATACGTGCTCTATTTAACTGCTCACGTTGCTCATCATTCGCATGTTGCTGCATCGTTTGTAAGTCGTTATATGCTTGTTCTAATTGCAACTGAGCATCTGAATACTCCATCGTATTGTAATGCTCTTGTCTCATACCTTGGTCTAATTGTTCTTTCGCATATTCCACCGCTTGTTCCGCTTGTGTAATATACGATTCAAGTGATTGACGCTCTGCCATAATTGTCCCTCCTTGCTTCAATTCCCCTTTAGTGTGTCCCTTCCATCTCAACCTTATGAGTATGTTATAATGGATTTTGTTTCATTTTGACTCGTCTTAGGAGGGAAAGTAATGAAGGTTCAAAACCCTTTTCCATATACAAACGACAATAAACGTTATCATACATGGAATTACCACTTACGAAATGAATTTGGTGAAAAAATTTTTAAAGTTTCATTAGATGCTGGCTTTGATTGCCCGAACCGTGACGGTACAGTTGCTTACGGCGGCTGCACGTTTTGTAGTGCTGCTGGATCTGGTGACTTCGCTGGCGATCGCCGCGATGATGTTATAACGCAATATCATGAAATGAAAGAAAAAATGCACTCAAAGTGGAAAGACGGAAAATGTATCGCTTATTTCCAGGCATACACAAATACACATGCACCACTTGAAGTATTAAAAGAAAAATTTGAACCGCTTCTAGCAGAAAAAGACGTTGTCGGTCTTTCTATCGCAACTCGTCCAGATTGCTTACCTGACGATGTTGTTGAATATTTAGCGGACTTAAATAAACGCACCTATCTTTGGGTTGAACTCGGACTACAAACTGTTCATGAACGTACTGCAAATCTTATTAATCGTGCTCACGATTATCCATCTTATGTGGAAGGCGTAAATAAATTACGCAAGCACGGTATTAGAGTTTGCTCACATATTATTAACGGTCTTCCCCTTGAAGATTACGACATGATGATGGAAACCACTCGTGAAGTAGCCAAGCTTGACGTACAAGGAATTAAAATTCATTTACTTCATTTATTAAAAGGAACGCCAATGGTGAAGCAATATGAAAAAGGACAACTAGAATTCCTATCTCTTGAAGATTACGTAAGTCTCGTTGTTGACCAACTTGAAATTATTCCAGAAGACGTAATTGTGCACCGTATCACAGGTGACGGTCCACCTGATTTAATGATCGGCCCAATGTGGAGCTTAAATAAATGGGAAGTATTAAATTCCATCGATGCAGAATTTGTACGCCGCGGAAGCTGGCAAGGAAAATATGCAAATGAGGAGAAACAAAAATGAAATTAGAACGTGTATTACCGTTTGCACGCGCACTCTTGCAAGCGGCAGTTAAAGAAGGCGATTATGCTGTAGATGCAACACTTGGCAATGGTCATGACACTTGCTTCCTAGCTGAAATCGTTGGGGATAACGGAAAAGTATTTGGATTTGATATTCAAAAAGAAGCAATCGAAAGCTCTACTATCCGCCTGAAAGAAAAAGAACTTTTCGAACGTACTGTTTTAGTTCATGATAGTCACGATACACTCTTATCCGTACTACCAGAAGATGCAAAAGGAAAAGTAACAGGAGCAATATTCAACTTAGGTTACCTTCCTGGCGGTGACAAACATATCGTTACAAAGCCGAACTCAACAATCTCTGCTATCGAGCAATTATTAGAAGTAATGGCGCCAGAAGGTATCATCGTCCTTGTCATTTACCACGGTCATCCAGAAGGACAAGTAGAACGTGACGCTGTTCTCACATTTGCAGAAGAACTAGACCAGAAGCAAGCTCACGTACTAAGATACGGCTTCATTAACCAGCAAAATAACCCACCATTTATTGTGGCGATTGAGAAGCGATAATATACCAACGATTCGACACAACATATCGACTTATCGACAAAACATAACAAAAAAAGACGTGCATTCATTGCACGTCTTTTTCTAATCCTCCTATATAATGGATATATACAATATTTGAAGAAAGAAGGATAGAACTTTGCTAGTAGAACTAAGGGCAATTCAAAAGAAGTATGGCAAATCACTTATACTAGACAACATCGATTTATCTATTCCTGAAGGAGAAGCACTCGCTATTATTGGTGGGAACGGGACTGGAAAAAGTACTTTACTCAAAATAATTGCAGGATTTATTTCACCTACAGCAGGAACACTTCAAAGAACGGAACATATACAAATTGGCTATGTACCTGAACATTTTCCTGAAGGGATTCGTTTTACATTAGAAGATTATTTATATCATCTCGGCCACATTCACGGTTTACCAACAAAATATTTAAAAGATAAAATTCCGATGCTCCTTGAATCTTTTCACTTACATCATGCAAGGCATTCCGTTGTACGAAACTTTTCAAAAGGAATGAAACAAAAAACAGGCATTATGCAAGCATTACTTACAGACGTCCATTTATTAATTTTGGATGAACCTCTTTCTGGTCTCGATCCTAACTCGCAGCAAGAACTAGAGCATATTTTACTCTCATTAAAACAACAAGGCATATCTATACTCTTCACATGTCACGAAAAACAACTACTAGAAAACTTCGCCGATAGAATTGTGACGTTAGCAAATCATACAATTGCGGAAGATACCTCTGTGCAAAAATCAACAGAACAGGTCTATATTGAGGCAATCGTTCACGAAACATTTTCAGCGATAGAACTACAAAAACAATCAGGATGTATACACGTTACACACAATTCAAATCAAAACCTCATTCAATTACAAATCGAAAAAGAGTATACAAACGAAATGCTTCAGTTTTTATTACATAAAAAAGCATCTATCACACTGCTACAACCTAATTTTTAAATCGAAAGAAGGTTTATTATGTTTGCGCTTATTCGTTACCATTTTCTCGACTACACAAAATCGTATAAGTACGTACCTCCTATTGCGATGTACTTTGTAAGCTTACTTTTTGTATATGCATATAAACCGACTCCTATTGTATCAACTTATTTAGAAACAGCACTCGCACTTTATTTACTGTTTGCTTGGATTACAGTCACGATTTTTCATACTGAAGACCTTGTGCAAGAACAAATCACTATTTCACATACAAATAATATTTCAGCATTATACGTCGGCAAATATATTACGGCTCTTCTCATTTGTACTGTTTTATCTTTTATATCCGTAATCTATCCAATTATCTTGCAAATGTTCAATGAAAAAATGACAGCCTCTTTACTTCTAGTCGGATTTCTCGCTCATATGTCTTTATCTATAATAGGGATTTCAATTGCAACATTATTTACAAGAAATATTATTCAAAAAGCAAACACCGCTTGGCTTATCCTTACATTTATATTACTTATAACGATCGCCTCCATCCGGTTTAAAAAAGAGATACTATGGATTTTTCCACCTGTCGAAAGCTTTCTAATGCTTGGACAATACAAATATAATATACTTACTCACACTCTATGGCTCACAGCTTGGGCTATCGTCTATTCATTTTTATTACTTACTTTATTTCTTTTTATCGTTCGCAAAAAACGTTTTTAATTACATATTAAAGGGGACTAAACAATGATTGGAATACTAGCAGGAATGGGACCAAAATCAACCGGTCCATTCGTCGATACAGTTGTAGCAGGGTGCCAAACAATATACGGAGCAAAGCATGATATGGATTTTCCTCATATGATGATTTATTCGTGCCCAACACCGTTTTACATGGATCGTCCTATTGATCATGCAGCGATGAAAAAATCGATTATAGAAGGGGCACAAAAACTTGAAAGTACTGGCGTAAGCTTTATCGCTATGCCTTGCAATACGGCGCATCTTTATTTTGAAGAATTACAGCATTCTATTTCTATTCCTATTTTAAATATAGTCGATGAGACGTTAAAAGCAATTCCTGAAACTGCAAAAAAAGTCGCTCTTCTCGCAACAGAAGCGACTGTTCAAGCGGGTATTTACCAAGACAGGATTAAAAAACGTAATATAGAATACATTCATAATGAAAAATGGCAGGAAATGATTAATCAAATTATTACTTGTATTAAAGGCGGAGAAGTTGAAGAAGCTCGCAAATTATGGAGCGTGCTCATTTTACAGTTGAAAGATGAAGTAGATACCGCTATTATCGCATGTACCGATTTGAACGTTGTGGCGAGTGAAGACTTTGTCGATTCCTCTCAATGTCTTGCTGAGGCAGTTATTAAAATGTATTTATCAAATACAAAGAGATCTTCATAAGCATAAAACACATCCCTTTTGAAATGTGTTTTATGTTTGATGAAAATCCCCAAAACTTTTAACTTTTTTCACAATTCCTTCAAAGTATCCACACTTAATCTCGCTATATTAAATAAGTAGTTTATTCATATAGGGAAGGTTAGGGGAACTGAAGTATGAAACAAAATCGTTCGCTTCATTATATTTTTTGGCGATGGCATTTTTATGCTGGGCTTTTTATTACGCCGCTTCTTATTACTTTGTCACTAAGCGGAATTGGGTATTTATTTCGGGAAGAAGTTGAAGATTTCATTTATAAAGATCTATATTTTGGGAAGAGCGCCCAAACAGAATCTATTTCGATGTCTGATTCTATTTCATTAACAGAGAAAAAATATCCACATTATAGTGTGGCGAAAATTAGTGAGTTTAATGGGGATTATAATACTAGGCTTACCATTGCAAATGAATATACAGGAATGCAAAAATATGTGTATTTAGATAGCAATAATCAAATTGTCGGAGATCAAAACGCAAGTGAAACGTTTGCCAATATTATGCGGGAATTGCATAGCTCCCTCTTAGTCGGCGGCACTATTGTCAACTATTTAGTGGAACTCGCTGCGTGCTGGACAATCTTTTTAATTGTAACTGGTTTGTATATGAGCATACGCCAATTTAAAAACACACCACCATCCAATAAGCGGGAACGAGCAAAAAAACGTCATTCATTAATTGGTATTATATTTACAATTCCTCTCGTTCTTTTAGTCGTAACAGGATTACCTTGGTCTGCTTTTATGGGGAAGCAAATTTATACGATTGCTACGTCCAATGAATCACTCGGTTATCCGAAATTGTATATATCAGCACCTGAATCAAAGTTTAAGGAATTACCATGGGCAACAAGGCAAGAAAATCCTCCTGAATCTAACTCAAATGAGCCAAAAGCAATCTCAGTTGATGAGTTACAAAAAGGCGTTCAAATAAAGAAGCCATATGTTATCTCACTGCCAGCTGATCCAAAAGGTGTATTCACTGTTTCAAAATCGAGCGGCTCTGGTATTACAGGCATGCACGTAGCACCGAATGAAGAAATTACTGCTTATTTCGATCAGTATAGCGGGGAACTTATTTCAAAAACGGACTATCGTGACTACGGATTATTTGCAAAGTGGTTCTCTTACGGTATCCCGCTTCATGAAGGACATTTATTCGGATGGCCTAATAAAATATTATGCTTACTAACGACGTTATCTTTATTACTTCTCATCTATTACGGAGTAAAAATGTGGTTAGCAAGAAAACCGAAAGGAAAGTTAGCAGCACCTCCAAAGCAAAAAGATAAGAAGAGCTTATTCGCTTTCATCATCATTATGGTTGTACTAGGCGCTATCATGCCTTTATTCGGACTATCTGTTTTAGTTATTTTCACAATTGAACTTCTCATATACGTATTTTCCAAAATACGATCATAATAAAGTGAAACTTTAATCAGTGGGGGTTTTGTCCATCTCCCACTGATTATTAGCCCTCACCAATCGGGCTTTTACGGGCAGTTGACCTCCCACCTAACTCCTTCGCATTCGTATTCGTATTCGTATTCGTATTCGCCGAATTTTGAGGTGGGAGTCTTACTGCCCGTTAATGCGGGATAAAAAGAAAACCACTCTATATGAGTGGTTTTCTTCTTCACTGCGCCATTTTCTTTCGGTACATCTTCCCGTTCCAGTAGAAGAATCGTGAAGTGAGCCCTCCGTATTTTACAATGCGCCGTGCCATTTTGTTCATATTCTTTTGTGCTGATACTTTTTGATCTGATAAATAAATACCAAGTAATCCTCGGCTTATGAGACGATGAAACTTCGCATGAGGCAAATCACCAATGCTCTTCTCTGCTTCTTCTACAAAATGTTTCATACGATCTAATATGGCTTGCTCGTTTTCATAATAACTACAGAAATTCAAATCTCCGCCGATACGGTCTTCTTCTTGATCGATGAAATAATCAAGTAAAATGTGAAGTCCTTGTACGTAAGGAAAGTATCCTTGTCTAATTTTCACAATATCTTCTTCATGTAACTCATCATGAAATGCATATGCTACAAGACAGAAAATTCCAAGCGTAGAACCTGCACATGCTGAAAACTCAAACCAACTCATCGGTGGTAAGTTTTCTTTATGCGCTTCAAACCATGTTTTTAAGCGTGGTTCTCTTTCTTCTAACTTCACGTGTTTATGAATTTGCAAATCACAATAATAACAAGCAAGTTCATGAAGAATTGGAGCAATTTTGTCATAATGCTTCGTTTTCTTTAAAACATCCTGACATGTTTCAACAAGCTCATCTAAATAACCACCATCATCTTGATCATCACGATAACGATAATAGTTACCGCCTCCTTCAACTTCAGGACTTAATGCCATTACCATCGACTCATGAAGAGCCGCAAAGTCTTTCGGGTCAAGTGATGTACTACGATCACATAAATTATCTAAGTAGTCGCTAATAGTTTGATACGCTACAATAAAACGAATACATTCCTCACGATGTTCATTTGCTAGCAGCGCTAAAATACCACCGCCCTCGCAATGAAACGTTTTATTTTCAATACTTGCGATCGCTTGACTATGAAGCTCGTCATTCGGAATATGGTAGGCACGCTCTTTCCACATCGCTAGCTCATGGTGTACAACCGGAAACACATCACGGTATACTTTGGCCATGAGCGTTATGGGATTACTCGGTACGTTCACTTCTTCCTTCATCTCCTCTATTAAATGTACAAATAATAATTTATTTGTTTGTTTCTACTATATTATTGACACGTATTTCAGTAAATGACTGAATATAATTCAAAATTTCATCACGCTCATACTCATTTAATAACTCATGATAACAATTAGGCCATTCCTTATATGCCTTATCACTAATTTTAACATTATCAAACCATGTGCGGACACGTGTTTTATCTACAAGTTTATCCTCACATGCCTGCATTAGCAAGAGCGGAACATCTGGAAAATCATCTATTTTCTCATGAGCAATCTCGATAGACTTAATTAATTCACTATACCAACGCACTGATACTTTACGCAAGAACAATGAATCATTCTCCATCGCATCCCTCACTTCATGATTGCGAGTTGACATTTCTACAGTGAGATTTGTTGCAAATTGCAATTTCGGGGCAACGATATTTAATATTTTTGAAGCAGCACGAAGCGGAGCGGAGGGTGCAGCTAATACTCCTAAACAAGGCGAGCTTAGTACAATCCCATCTATGTCCTCTCTTTTCGTTTCTTGCATCATACGAATAACGACAAGTCCTCCCATACTATGCCCAAATAAAAAAATAGGCAATCTATATTTTCTTGCTTCTTTCACCCATAACTTTATTTCCTTTATGTATTCATCAAATGAGTCGATATGTCCTCTATTTCTTGAAGTTGTTCCGTGTGCTGGAAGATCGCCCATAACGACGTGATAACCGATATGATTCCACATTTCTGCAACTGCTTCATAACGCCCGTGATATTCCATAGCACCATGTACGATAATAATGACGGCTTTCGCTTCTTCCGCTTCATAGTTCCACATACGAAACTCCTCCATTTCACTCTTTTTCATAATTTGATACACTAAAACTAGTCTCTAGGAAAGGAAGGCTTTACATGATATATCCTTACAAAGAAAAAAATCCGAAAATTGCGAGTAGTGCTTTTATCGCTGACTACGTTACCATTACAGGCGATGTTTCCATTGGCGAAGAATCAAGTATTTGGTTTAATACAGTCATACGCGGCGATGTTTCACCAACAATAATTGGAGACCGGGTAAATGTACAAGACCAATGTACACTTCACCAAAGCCCGCAGTATCCTCTTATTTTAGAAGACGACGTTACAGTTGGGCATCAAGTTATTTTACATAGCTGTCATATTAAAAAAGATGCTTTAATTGGAATGGGTTCTATTATATTAGATGGTGCTGAAATTGGTGAAGGAGCTTTCGTCGGTGCTGGTAGTCTCGTTTCACAAGGAAAGAAAATTCCTCCTAATACGTTAGCTTTCGGTCGTCCTGCGAAGGTCATTCGCGAATTAACAGAAGAAGACCGTAAAGATATGGAACGTATCCGCACACAATACGTTGAAAAAGGACAATATTATAAATCGTTACAAAAATGATTTTATCGCTGCCAGTCTTATGGCAGCTTTTTTTACCCCGCATTAACGGGCAGTAAAACTCCCACCTCAAAATTCGGATGGAGCAAAGAAGTTAGGTGGGAGATCAACTGCCCGTAAACGCCCGATTGGTGAGGGCTAATAATCAGTGGGGGATGAACAAAACCCCCACTGATTATACTTTCACTTTATGAAAAAACCTAACTTTTTCTTTACAAAACATTATTATTCCCTCAATAAAATCTTATTAAAATAGAAGTTAATAACTCCATATATATGTAAATGAGGGAGGAAAAATCTCATGAAGGTCAGTGGACTATATAAAATAGAATGTTACATTTTCAAAGGAATTAATCGCTACTTTGATCAAAAAACATTAAACATCTTTTTCAGCAATATTACCCATATCGGTGGTGCAAGTTTTTCCATTGCACTTACCCTATTCTTTTTAATTTTCGCAATAGGGAATTTGCATCAAGCTGCAATTGCAACTGCTATTTCTTTAACAATTAGCCATATTCCTGTGCAAATATTAAAAAGATGGTATCCACGAAAACGCCCTTATTTAACAATTCAAGATGCGAAATATCCAGTACATCCGTTAAAAGATCATTCTTTTCCATCTGGTCATACAACAGCTGTTTTCTCTGTTTTCGTTCCATTTGTTTGCTACAACCCAAGCTTACTTATGTTTCTAATTCCGCTAGCACTATGCGTCGGTATTTCCCGTATTTATTTAGGGCTTCATTATCCGTCAGATGTATTTGTAGGCATGTGCCTTGGCACTTGCTCTGGCATCATCTCTTTTTATCAACTCATTCCACTCATGTAAAGGAGCGATATGATGAGAGTCGCCATATTTACCGATACATTTACACCACAAGTCAACGGTGTGGCGAAAACTTTGGAACGTTTAACTAAATATTTTCAAAAAGAAAATATCGCCTATTCTGTTTTCGCCCCTCAGCATACGGCAGAAGATAATTTCGTAGCGAATGTGAACAAAATGAGAAGTATCCCGTTAACAATATTATATCCAGAATGTCGCTTTGCCTTTCCTACTCCGCGCATTAAGCGGGAACTTCTTGCCTTTAAACCTGATATCATTCACATCGCTACGCCTTTCAATATGGGACTTTGTGGGTTATATTATGCCAAAAAGTTAAATATCCCAGTTGTTGGTTCTTATCATACTGATTTTGACGCCTATTTACGCTATTACAAAATCGAATTTCTCTCCAATATGCTATGGAACTATTTAAGGTGGTTTCATAGTCATATGCAAAAAAACTTTGTTCCTTCTCCTGAAACATTACATCAATTAAAGAAAAAAGGATTTCAACAGCTCTATATTTGGGGACGTGGTGTAGATTGCACCCTCTTTCATCCAGCTTACAATACAGACCTATTCCGAAAAAAATATAATATTACAGCGAAGTATGTCCTTTCCTATGTTGGGCGGATTGCTCCTGAAAAAGATATTGATACGCTGCAAGACCTTATCGTTAAAACGACGCATACTCGAAGCGACATTCATTGGCTCATCGCCGGAGACGGTCCTCTAGCAACAAATTTGTATGAAGCGGTTCCGAAAACAAATGTCACCTTTACTGGCTATTTACAAGGTGAGGATTTAGCTGAAGCATATACTTGTTCTAACATAATGGTATTTCCATCAGCTACTGAAACATTCGGAAATGTTGTACTTGAATCACTTGCGTGCGGTACACCTGTTATTGGTGCGAATAGTGGCGGGGTTAAAAATATTATTACAGATGGAAAAACGGGAGTTCTTTGTCCGCCCAAAAATGCGGATTCATTTCTATCCTCCATTTATTCTTTAATGCAAAATGAAGACCAGCTTATACAAATGGGCATAGCGGCTTCGTCTTATGCCAAATCAAAAAGCTGGGATGAGATCTTCCGTGGCTTACTTAATCAATATGAAACAGTCCTTCAGTACACCGCATCAGAATTACTCGCTTAAACACAAAAACTCCCTTCAAAAAAATGAAGGGAGTTTATTACACGGTCACAAATTTTAGTTTAATAAATGATAAACAAGGTTAAATATCACTTTATTTCTATATTCATTATAACAAAAATAAACATAACTAAACAGACTTGTAATAAAAACCCATAAAAATTAATATATGGTTATACAGTTTTTTTACTACTGTATAATGATTTTAAGAAATTCCCCTTAAAATCAGCTTACTCACATACCTTTATACAGCAATTGTTCCCCAATTCTGTATATCAAAAAACCTTTCATTCATTTGAAAGGTTTTTTTGAGCCTGCACATATTCTTCTTTCGTATTCACATTCATAAACCAATCCGCATTCGCTTGTACATCTTCTCCAGCAACATATTTCGCATTACATTGTGATAAAAGCTGCCCCATGCTTCTTTTTTCTTCCTTAAGCAGTTTCTCAATTTTCCCTTTTACACGTTTATGATACGCTGCAAGTAGCGGCTGTTTTCTACCTTCAATTATAGGAACAATCGCATCATACTCATCGCTCGTTTGCTCTAATAAAATGGTAATCCACTCATTTGAAACATTCGGTGCATCACAAGGCATGATAATATACCAATCTGAATCTATGTATTCCATCCCTGATACAATTCCAGCAAGTGGTCCATTTCCTTTATAATGCGGAATATCTTCTATAACAGGAACTTGTACGAATTGTTCTACTCGCTCTTTTATATCAGAATGACTAATAACAACAACATCTCGCAAAATACTTTCCATTACTTTCACAATATGCTCTACAAAAGTAGTTCCCTTCCAAATGGCTAATGCTTTCGGCTCTCCAAATCGGCTCGACATACCTCCTGCCAATACAATTCCAGCACACCTTTTCATTGGCGGTGCAGCTCAAATGTAATGTGACCTAATTCAGGCAAAATCAATTTATTCATCGCAAGACGAACAGCTCCGCTAGATCCCGGCATTGAAAAGACAACTTTACGCCCAATTGTACCACCAATTGCCCTACTTAACATCGCACTACTTCCGATATCTTCTAAATAACTAATCATGCGGAACAACTCACCAAATCCGACAATTTCTTTATCTAATAACACCGACACAGCTTCAATCGTTACATCACGTTTCGTAATACCAGTTCCGCCATTTGTTAATATAACATCAACATCTTCCCTATGATAACCAGCTAACACCGCTTGCTGAATGCTCTCTTTATCATCTTTTACAATTTCATAGGCAGTCACTGTATGTCCTGCTTCTTTTAATAATTCATGTAATAGTTGTCCGCTCTTATCCGTCTCTTCCGTACGTGTATCGGAAATCGTCACGATCTTGCAACGCGCTTCTTTTGGAGCTTGTTTTTTATGTTCAGTTACGCTCATTTTTTATCTTTCCTTTCTTAAAGACTTTTCTTCATTTTATCATACATATCTTTACACAATTATGTATGAAGCCAACGATGCATCATGATACAATATAAGTATATACACCCACAAAAAGGAAAATATTTTTTTTTATACTCCTAGACTTCACATCATTAGCTACTCTTTAACTCCCCTTATATTTTCTACATAGTAGATTTTATTTTAAAACTTACATTATAAAAGAATTTGGAGGTTCACACACTATGGAACTTTATAAAAAATTAACAACAACATTCATTCTCTTATTTGTTGCTTCCATCACTGTCGGCTTTTCTTTAAAAGGCGCAATTCCATACGCTACATTAGTGAGTATTATATTCGCAACGCTATTTTTACTGAGCAGTGCTTTTTGCGCAGGAAAAGCGCGTCAACTGAAAGGGTGACCGTCTATGTTCCGTAAGAAACCAATCCTTTGTAAAGTATGTGAAAAGGAAATACAAACGCATGAAAAAGCATGGATTCATATGCCATTTCCGGCAAGTGGTATGACAAATATGAGAAAGTATATTGAGCTAGACGGCGAAGTTTATTGCAGTTCATGCATTCAAGTAGTAAATAAAGTGAAACTTTAATCAGTGGGGGTTTTGTTCTTCCCCACTGATTATTAGTTAAACCAATCGGGCTTTTACGGGCAGTTAGCCTCCTACCTAACTTTTTTGCTTTACAGCCGAATTTTGAGGTGGGAGGCTTACTGCTCGTTAATGCGGGATAAAACCAAATAAAAAAAGCTTTGCGCTCACCGCGCAAAGCTTTTTTTCATATATTATAGACCAGCTTGCTCTTTTAAAGTAGCTGCTTTGTCTGTACGTTCCCATGAAAGATCTACATCAGTACGTCCGAAGTGGCCGTAAGCTGCTGTTTGTTTGTAAATTGGGCGACGTAAGTCTAGCATTTTAATAATACCAGCTGGGCGAAGATCGAAGTTGTTACGAACTAGTTCTACTAGTACGTCTTCAGATACTTTACCAGTGCCAAATGTATCAACTGAAATTGATACTGGTTGCGCTACGCCAATTGCGTATGCAAGTTGTACTTCTGCTTTGTCAGCAAGACCAGCTGCTACGATGTTTTTCGCAACATAACGAGCTGCATATGCTGCAGAACGGTCAACTTTCGTTGCATCTTTACCAGAGAATGCACCACCGCCATGGCGAGCGTATCCACCGTAAGTATCAACGATGATTTTACGTCCTGTTAAACCAGCATCACCTTGTGGTCCACCAATTACGAAGCGGCCAGTTGGGTTAATGAAGAATTTCGTTTCTCCATCCATTAATTCAGCTGGAACTACAGCTTTAATTACATGCTCTTTTAAATCGCGATCGATTTCTTCCCATGTAACATCTGGATGATGTTGTGTAGAAATTACAATTGTATCCACACGTACAGGTTTACCATTTTCATCATACTCAACTGTAACTTGCGTTTTTCCATCCGGGCGTAAGTATGATAATGTGTCATCTTTACGTACTTCAGTTAAACGGCGAGCTAATTTGTGAGCAAGCGAGATTGGAAGTGGCATTAATTCTTGTGTTTCATTACATGCGAAGCCAAACATTAAACCTTGGTCTCCCGCACCAATTGCCTCAATCTCAGCGTCAGTCATTAGACCTTCGCGTGCTTCTAGCGCTTGGTCAACACCCATAGCGATGTCAGCAGATTGCTCATCGATAGATGTTAAAACTGCACAAGTTTCTGCATCGAATCCATATTTTGCGCGTGTGTAACCAATGCCTTGAATTGTTTCACGAACGATTTTCGGAATATCTACATAAGTAGAAGTCGTAATTTCCCCCGCTACCAATACTAAACCAGTTGTTACAGTTGTTTCACAAGCTACACGTGCATTTGCGTCCTTTGATAAGATCGCATCTAAAATTGAATCAGAAATTTGGTCACAAATTTTATCTGGATGTCCTTCAGTTACAGACTCAGATGTGAACAGATGACGTTTTTTTGTCATGTGGTAAACCTCCCTACAGTAATTGTATATATTGTACGGAACTCATCCTTAATTTGCCACAAACTGCGACATACATTTATTCTCCCACACAAGCATACAGAAAAACCTTTCCTACTTAACATAGAGGAAAGGTTTAATTTGCTACTTGCATACTGCTTTTTGCCCTTTGCTCTTATCGTTCGAGACCATTAGCCTCGCACAGGTTTTAGCACCTATTCACCTGTATTTACCACTACAAGTGAGGTTGCTGGGCTTCATCGGGCCTGTCCCTCCGCCAGCTCGGGATAAGAGAGTATCCGTCCCAACCTATACTAAAGAAATGATATTCATTTGTCAATTAATATTCACATTTTCCTGAAAGTTTTTCTCAATACGGATAGAATGAAATATAAATAAGGAAATGATACATTCACACAAACAAAAATAAATAAATAGTATACATTATTTATATAATTGTGTTATACTCTTGATGGGGATTACGAGAAATATTTCATTAAATGAAAAGGATGGTATATAAATATGAGTACTGTGAATGTCCAAATTGGTTTACATGAATTATTGAACGGAAGCAATGCACAGATTCAATTAAGTGTTCCGCAATTAGTGGAAAAAGTATTAATGCGAAACGAAGGGAAATTAACTTCTACTGGTGCCGTTTCTGCTTCAACAGGAAAATACACAGGACGTTCTCCTAAAGATAAATTTATTGTGAAGGAAGCATCGGTTGCTGACAAAATTGCTTGGGGAGCCGTGAACCAACCGATCTCTGAAGAACATTTTAATAAATTATATACAAAAGTTTTAGAATACTTAAAAGAAAAAGAAGAGTTATTCGTCTTCAAAGGATTTGCTGGCGCTGATCGCAACTATCGCCTACCAATTCAAGTTGTTAACGAATATGCATGGCATAATTTGTTCGTACATCAATTATTTATTCGTCCAACTGAAGAAGAATTAACAACTCACGAATCAGAGTTCACAATTGTTTCTGCACCAAACTTCAAAGCAGATCCAGCAATTGACGGTACAAATTCTGAAGCATTCATTATGGTTTCATTCGAAAAACGTATCGTACTAATCGGTGGTACAGAATACGCTGGAGAAATGAAAAAATCAATCTTCTCTATTATGAACTTCTTACTACCTGAACAAGACATTCTTTCTATGCACTGCTCTTCAAACGTAGGCGAAGAAGGCGACGTAGCACTATTCTTCGGTTTATCTGGAACAGGCAAAACAACATTATCTGCTGATCCAAACCGTAAATTAATCGGTGACGATGAGCACGGTTGGTCTGATAACGGTGTATTCAATATTGAAGGCGGTTGCTATGCAAAATGTGTAAACCTTTCTCATGAGAAAGAACCACAAATCTTCGATGCAATCAAATTTGGTTCAGTTTTAGAAAACGTTGTCATTGATGGCCAAACACGCATCGCTGACTATAACGATACTACTTTAACAGAAAATACACGTGCTGCATACCCTATGCATGCGATTGACAATATCGTACTGCCAAGTGTTGCAGGACATCCAAATACAATTATTTTCTTAACTGCTGACGCATCTGGCGTATTGCCTCCAATCAGTAAGTTATCAAAAGAGCAAGCTATGTACCATTTCTTAAGCGGTTACACTAGTAAGCTAGCAGGTACAGAGCGCGGTGTTACATCTCCGCAAGCTACATTCTCTACTTGCTTCGGTTCACCGTTCTTACCACTTGATGCATCTCGCTATGCTGAAATGCTAGGTGAAAAAATCGAGAAACATGATGCGAAAGTATTCTTAGTAAACACTGGGTGGACTGGTGGCGAATACGGCGTTGGTAAACGTATGAACTTAGGTTACACTCGTGCAATGATTCAAGCAGCACTAAGCGGTGAACTTGCTAAAGCTGAAACTGCAAAACACGACATCTTTGGCCTTGAAGTACCTCGTCACGTTCCAGGTGTACCTGACGAAGTATTAATGCCTGAACAAACTTGGGCTGATAAAGAGGCTTACAAAGCAAAAGCAATTGAGCTTGCAAACGAATTTAAAGAAAACTTCACAAAGTTCGATAGCGTTTCTGAAGATATTATTAACTTAGGCGGTCCAATCGCTTAATATATAAACTTTCTGTTGCAATAACCCTTTACTCATATGAATAAGTATCGTGTAGCCAAAAGTTTCGCGTACTCACCGACAAAACCCAATGCGGCTTAACGGTTACACATACTTACATAAAAAAGAAGCTTACGTTTTTCGCGTAAGCTTCTTTCTATATATTCTTTAATTTACCCACATACAAATCACAGCAAACAGATTTCTCACTCATTCTCTCCTTTTTCTTTCACACCGTATAGGGCTAAAAAAGGGGTCTGACCGCTTCTATCCACAGCTGGATCCTCTATTCCATCTGAAAAAGTTCCAAACCTAATTTTCAATTGATATACTCGGATTTTCACACATACAAACCACGGCTTCGAATACATAAACTCTTTTCCGACTCACTACATCCTTCTGGTTTCACATCGCATGGGGCTAAAAAAGGCCCTAACCGCTTCTATCCACCGCTGGATCCTCTGTTCCATCTAAAAAGAGGCTTTTCATCTTTTTATCTTTTTTAGCTCTTTGTTAATTCTTCTTCATCCTTCATACTATAATATCCTAAATTAATAACGATTAAGAAATAACCACCCATAATTCCTACTGCAAATGCCCACATTACCATATGATGCTCAATTTCGTACATAATAATAGCACCCAAAATGGCAGCTGCAAAGCGATTAAACATACCGAGCGTTGGTGCTTTCGTCTTCTTTACGATACTATCTCCAAGCTTTTCGATACGCCTTCCTAAAATCCAAACACAATACATGCTTACAATAAGTCCAATTCCTGCACCTAGAAAATGTGCTGAGAACGGTGTTAACATCCAGCCTAATAACAGAATACCTAGTAAATAATACGATTGAATTTTAAACGACCTTAATGACATACTAATCATGCTGTACTCCCCTTCAATGTTTTTTCTATTTATCCAACAAAAGCTGTATAACTCGTTCAGTTCATCATTAATAAACGAGTCCATACTACTTAAAAATTCATTTACACATCTATTTCATTCAAATTAAAAACAACATAAACGGTATGTTTATGTTGTTAAAATGCTTTTAGAAAATAATATTATACAAGATTTCTAATATAGAATCCCTCATAAATGTGACGTTTTTCCAAACATTTTCCGTCCATTTATGAAAAAATTGATATCAATCTATGAACATACGGATATGATGTAATAAGCACATAAATAAAGGGGGCGTCTAATGATTTATTTTTTAATGGCTCTCATTCATCTCATTGTTCCTGCACTTATTGGACTTTCATTATATTGGTACACGAAAAAACATAGTATTTTCTATGCTGTCCTCGGTGTTCTTCTTCCAGGAATTATTCTAATTACACTCTTCCGCATTCCTTTTCTTAATTTAATTCCACTTATTACTGCTATCTTGTTTCTCATCTTCTTACCAAAAATAAAAAAATAGGAAAGCAGATCATAGGTGATCTGTTTTCCTATTTTGATATAGGTTCTTGCACGATAGAATGAGATTCTACTTTCTCTGATTTCACAAACCATAGACCGAAGAAAATGATAATTCCACCGATAATTTGTTGTAACGATACATATTCATTTGCCCATACTGCAGCAAATAAAACAGCTACGAGCGGTGTAATATACATATATACCATCGTGTGCGACGCACCAATTTTTTGTACACCAACATACCACATAACTAAACCAAATACCGTTACAAAGAAAATAGAATAGAGCAAGGCAAACCATGTCATCCCGTGTGTAATGTGAAATGGCATTACAAATACATGTGGACCACTTAACAATAAGAGCGGAACCGCTCCAACTAATGTCGACCATGCAGTAACACGTAATGCTGAGTATTTTTTAATAAGCGGCCCTGCTAATACAGGATAAAGTCCCCAACATATTGATGTAATCAGTCCAATCCCATTTCCGTAGAAAGAACTAGCGAGTGAATGCCCCGCTACTAAAACTAATGTAGCACCAACAAAGGCAATCATGGAACCAACTAACTTTCGAGAAGAAAATTTTTCTTGTTTCAAGAAAATCGAAAATAAAGTTGTAAAAATAGGTGAAATAGAAATGAGTAAAGAGGCATTTGTAGCCGATGTATATTGTACCGTTTCCATGAATAGCGTTTGATACAGTACAATACCTACCGTGCTAACAATGATTAATCTTGGTATATCTTTTCGCTCCATATAAAGTGACTTTTCAATAAAGAACGTAAGTAATAATAATAGTGGTGCTGCTGCCATCATTCGAACTGCAGTAAACTCAATCGCTGTAAATTCTAAAAGTCCGTATTTCGCAATCGTATAGTTAATCCCCCAAATAATAACGACACTTAAAATTAATAACTCAATTCCCCATCTTTTCATGCGCAATCCCCTCCGCAAAGAGAATTATACAGAAAATTCAATCAGATGTACATTTCATTATGTGAAAAAATCCATAAGAAAAAGGAGCATATTATATACTCCCTCTCTCTTCATTATACTCGAACATGTAACTTCATATTCGGATTATAAAACTGGCTTGGGCTCTTCAGCTGAAAAGTTCCTCCAACTTCATGCCAATCAACCGTTAACTTATCATCCATAAATACAAGCTTTGTACGATCTGCAATAAAGTTCAGTACACTCGATTCAATATCTACATCGCGCTCATCTTTCTCTGAAACGGCTACTAAATCAATAATCCCACTCATGACACAACCGCAACCTTCATTATCATAAAATAGCTTTATATATTTCGCTTCACTTGGAATCGTATCCATAATCTTTTTATATGCTGCCTCTGTTACAGTAACGTACATGCGTGAATCTACATCCTCTCTTCTCATATCATTCATATATTGTACCATTCTTTTTCTTAATTCCATCCATTTATTGTATACAGAAAATTAAGACTAATATACAATATATGTGATAAAGGAGGTTGTATCATCGATGTTCAAATTACGGCGATACCCCATTTTCTTAGGTCTATTAGGTAGCTTTTTTATCTCTAGCGGCATGATATTACAACACATACTTCCCTACGCTCCTTCTATTGGCTGGATTCTAGGTTTTATTTGTTTTACATCCGCTTCTTATTTTGCTATGAAAAATAAAAACAGCTAACAAAGTAAGAATTATCTTAAGGAGGATTACCAAACATGCCAGCCTTAAAAGAAATAGAACAATCACTTAATCATTTATTCCAAATTGAAAAATACGGAAAAGACAGTGCCTTTAGTCGCTTCATTCCAGCTACATATGATCAAATCCAATTTCCATGGCAACAATTTTTCGAAGCAAATTTTGTTAAGCTATTTAACGGTCTTATGATAAGAGGTGCTGAAAATGTAAACACAATCTTTTTAGCTGTGTTCCCAACTGATGATGTTCTCGAAAAATTCATTTCACAATCCATGCCAGGTGATTTACTCTTCATGCACCATCCACTTGTGATGGAGTGTGGTGATCCACTCGGAAAATCAGGGCGAGGATTTATTCCAATTCCATCAAAATATTTGCAGGCGATAAAAGAAAAGAAACTTTCTATATATACATGTCACGGTCCAATGGATTTTCATCAAACGTATGGAACGAGCATTTCAATTGCAACAGCATTAAACGCTACTGTAGTTGACGGCTTTGCATATGGAGGTCCAGAAAAAGAACCAGTCGGACTCATTTGTGAAATAGATGAAACAACAACAGAAAAACTCCAAAAACGTCTAAAACAACTCTTCAACATTCCCTATACAGACTTCGAAGGTAAACAACATGATTCCATCAAGAAAATTGCAATTATCGCTGGATGTGGCGATGTCGTATCTTTAATGAAAGAAGCAGAAGAAAAAGGTGCTGAAGCATATATTACAGGAGAGATCCATTGCCATATCGACAATGATTACGGCAGACATAAATACTCGCTCATTATGGATTATGTGAAAGAAACAAACATGTCGCTCATCGGTGTGTCACACTCTGCCTCTGAATATTTAGTGAAAGAGACATTGATGTACGATTGGTTTAAAGAGAATTTTGATGTAGATGTTACTTTGCTTCCACAGGAGATATGGTGGTTATAGAACTAATAAAACCTCCCCCTACTTTTGAAATCTATATACACAATACAATCGGCCACACAAAAATATAGAATCTACAATATATATATAGTGGTTCTACTTTTAAAACTAGATTTTCAAAACTATAGAAAGGAGACAATATATGTACCAACGCAATTGCTTTAGTTGTGACGGTAGACGCAACAGTGGTTCTATCGGAAGCACTGGACCTACTGGCGCTACAGGTCCTACTGGCAATGCCGGACCTACCGGGACCGGTTTACAAAGTACTACCGCTTTTAGTCTAGCAGCCGCTCCCAACTATAAAACGGGACAAGTTGTGACTTACACGAGTAGCGGCTATGTTGTAAAAAAAGATGCACCTCAAGGGTTTCCGAATGTGTCCCCAGATTATATCGTATTAGTAGAAGGTGGGCCTACTGGGGCTACTGGAACAACTGGTTCTACTGGTTCTACTGGTTCTACTGGGATCACTGGACCTACTGGTGCCACTGGTTCTACCGGCATCACTGGACCTACTGGTGCCACTGGTTCTACCGGCATCACTGGACCTACTGGCATCACTGGTTCTACCGGCATCACTGGACCTACTGGTGCCACTGGTTCTACCGGCATCACTGGACCTACTGGCAACACTGGTTCTACCGGCGTCACTGGACCTACTGGTAGTTCAACAGCGAAAAGTATTGTTTTTCAAGGGACGAATGCTGGATTTCAACGTATAGCAGGTTCTCCAGGAATTGATTCTAACGTTATTCCGTATGTAACTGCTGGAGCTGGAAATATAGTTGGTTTTTCTGCATCTATAAATATTAATAACTTACCCGCTGCTGTTTATACGATTGATATTTGCAAGAATGTCCCAACAAACCTCTCGGCTCCTACCCCTAGTTACATTCTATCTACTATTACTTTAACTACTACAGATAAAATTACGGGGACTATGACATTTTCAATTAAACCTACAGATATTGGCTCTAGACAACCTCAAGTATATAACCCTACTCCAGCACCTGGACCTGCCAATGTAACTTGGACTAGTATTACAACTGGAAACCCGGTTTCGAGGGGGGATGCGATATCTCTTTATATTACCCCCGGGATTACAGCAAGTGCTGTATACTCTATTTTTCTAATCACTGATATATAACCCACACTTGCAAATCATTCATTTTCCAAAAAAACTCGCTACCGAGGCCGAAAAATTACAAATAAATAAAAACAAATAACAGACAAATTCATTATATACTTCCGTTTTAAAACACCCATATTTTGGATCGTGAATTTGTACAATATATCAATATTGTACACATCCCCTCTATTGAAATTCCGTACCTCCATCCACAATGAAAAAGGAAATCACTCTCAAGAAAGTGATTTCCCCTTTTTAAAATATCCCACTGTTAAACCGGCAACATAATCTCAACAGTCGTTCCAACTCCAACTTCGCTTTCAAAGTTCAATTTGCCGTCGTGATCTTTAATAATTTTTTCCGTAACTACTAATCCTAGGCCTGTTCCAGTTTCTTTCGTTGTGTAAAAAGCTTCATTTAGCTTCGGAATTTTATCTTTTGGAATACCACATCCCTCATCTATAACTTGAACAATGATTACATCTTCCACTATAACTTTCACAGTAATAGTTCCGCCAACTGACATTGCTTCAATCGCATTTTTTATTAAATTAAAAAATACTTGTTTCAATCGTTTTTCATCACATGTAATTGAAGGTATATCTTTACTATAAATAGCATGCATTTTTATTCCTTGTTCTAAAGCTGGCTTTTCCATAACTCTGATAACATAAGAGATGATTTCTTTAATATTATGAGTTTCGGTTTCTACCGATTTAGATTTCTCAAACCCATTTAGCTCTGTAGCAATTGTATGAATTCGCTCTACTTCCTGCCTCATAATTTCACTATAAATCTTATCTTCTGGATGTTTTTTCGCTTGCTTGTTCACAAGCTTTTTTAATTTTGCTAACGGTCTTCTAATCTTATCGCCAATTACTGTTGCCATTTTTCCAACCATCGCTAATTTTTCTACCTTTTGTATTTCTTTGTCCATCATTTCAAGTGTACGAACGTAAGATTGTAATCTTAAAAATATAATCCAACATATAATAGCGAATACGCTACATAATGCTATTGGGATAAGAATAATAAAGGATTGAACAACGAATCCCATCAGTGCATATTTGCCCACAATAGTTCCGGCAACTAACCAAAAGTATCTCTTATTCACAAATATCGGTGCAAATAAAATAAAGAATCCTTCTACTACATTCCCGCCATCAAATTCCGCATCACTTCCGTAATAAATAATGAAGTTATTAATAAAATCCAATATATTATAGCCAATTAAAATAATATACTTCACAATATACGGATTTTTCCATTTCATAAAATAAAGTCCGATAAAGAATAATCCAATCATCAAACTATATAGCCATGGACCTAATCCTTCTCCAAAAACATCTGCTAGTTTTTGATTTTCATCTGATAAAAAGACAATAGCCTTTTCAGCGAAATCATACGCAAAAAATATAAAGAAGAATAAGCTTAAAAATATTTTTAACGCCTTTATCTCTTCTTTTTCAAATATATTGCCTTTTTCCATATGATAGCTCCTTTAACAACACCTCTTAATCTTGTGTCACATTGCGCTCACATTTTTCCGGGAGCAGTATTTCCACTCTCGTTCCTTTCTTTACTTCACTAGAAATGTGTAATTCTCCACGATGCTCTGTCATAATTCGCTCTGCTACCGTAAGACCTAATCCAATTCTATCTTGCTTTGTTGTATAAAAAGCATCCTTAACTCTTCCTAAATTAGCCTTTTTTATCCCAAAACCACTATCTACTATACTTACTATTACGTAATCTCTTTTTTTATTTTCAACTTGTATTTTTAATGTTCCGCCATGTTCCATTGCCTCTAAAGCATTTTTAATAACATACAAAAATACTCCTTTTAATTTACGTTTATCACATTCAATTTCACTTCTATTTTGATCTTCATTAAAATGGAAATTTATATTTAACTCATCCATTTTTTCGCGCATATTTTCTACTGCCTCTACTACAACATCACTTACAATGTGTTTTTCATAAACAGAAGGTTTACACGTAGCAACCTCCATTAATTCGCTAATCATGTTATTCATATTTTCTATTTCAAGAATCATTTGTCCATATGTTGCATCTTTTTCGTGTTTCTCTTTTTGTAATTGCGTAAACCCTTTTAATGAAGCCAGTGGGTTTTTAATTTCATGTCCGACTGTCGCTGCCATTTTTCCGATAACCGCCAATTTTTGTAACTGACTTGTCTCTGCAATACTTTTCTTTACCGCTGAAAGATATTGTAAAAATCGATTTAAAATAATAAATGACACGAAAAGCAACAACATACTTATAACAAGAGGTAGAAACAAGTTAAGTTGCCCAAATACAAATAGGTATATCATATACTTCCCTATAAGAAATGGTGCTAAGACAAATAAATACCTTTTACTCAAAAATATCGGTACGAAGAAAATGAAAATAAATTCAATTATATTCCCTTCATCAAATGCTATTGTATTATGAAAAGCATACCATCCAATGTTAAAAACCTCTGCGATTATGTATGCAAATAAATATGTATATTTAACTAAATATGCTTTTCCTCTCTCAAATAAGTAAACACTAATACCTAATATAGCCATAATATATACAAGCTTCCATATCACTTTATGCCAATTTCCTAAAGGCATTGTATCTTCTAATATAATTGCGTATGCAACCTCATATACAATTAAAATAACATGTATTACCCATAAGAAAATCTTAGCGTTTGTCTTTTCTTCTTTAGCTGATAGAAAACTCTCTCCCACTTCAACACCCCTTCAAAAGAATACCATTTATTATAATAAATGATTTTCATAGACAAACAAAGATAAATTGAACAAATGAGGAAAATCAATCCATAGATAATATACTTCTCCAAACCATATGTAAGCATAAAAACCATGAACAATAATACGTATAATATGGGAGGTGCTTTATATGGACGGTCGTGAAAATAAGAAGATAGAACAGTTACAATCCTTTACGAAAAACAATGAAGGAAAAGAGATGACGACGAATACGGGTGTTAAAATTTCAAATGATGAAAACTCTTTAACCGCCGGCGATCGTGGTCCTACCCTTCTAGAAGATTTCCTTATGCGAGAAAAGCTTTCTCATTTTGACCGTGAACGAATTCCTGAGCGAGTCGTTCATGCACGAGGATACGGCGCACATGGCGTTTTCGAGCTATATGAATCTTTAGAAGGGCTAACAATGGCCGACTTTCTACAAGACCCTTCAAAAAAACGCCGCTTTTCGTTCGTTTCTCTGAAGTAGCGGGATCAAAAGGTGCAAATGAAACGAACCGGGATGTACGAGGGTTCGCTGTTAAGTTTTATACAGAGGAAGGAAATTTCGATTTAGTAGGAAACAACATTCCAATTTTCTTCATTCAAGATGGTATTAAATTTCCCGATCTTATTCACGCTCTTAAACCCGAGCCACATAATGAGATTCCCCAAGGGCAAACAGCACACGATACTTTTTGGGACTTTATCGCCAATAATCAAGAATCAGCTGCGATGATGATGTGGATTATGTCGGATCGCGCAATTCCAAGAAGTTTTCGAATGATGCAAGGGTTTGGCGTTCATACATTTCGTTTAGTTAATAAAAATGGAAAGTCCCGCTTTATAAAATTTCACTGGAAACCAAAGCTTGGTGTGCACTCATTAATTTGGGATGAAGCTCAAAAATTAGGCGGTGCTGATCCTGATTACCATCGCCGTGATTTATGGGAAAATATTAATGCTGGAAACTACCCTGAGTACGAACTTGGTATTCAAATTTTAGAAGAAGAGGATGAATTTAAGTACGATTTCGATATATTAGATGCAACGAAAATTTGGCCAGAAGAAGACTTCCCTGTTAAAATCATCGGAAAAATGACGTTAAATCGGAACGTTGATAACGTATTTGCGGAAACAGAACAAGTCGCACTACACCCTGGAAGTATCGTCCGCGGTATTGATTTTACAAATGATCCTCTCTTACAAGGTAGACTCTTTTCTTATACAGATACGCAATTAGCCCGCGTCGGTACAAACTATCAAGAGTTACCGATTAACCGCCCGGTATGTCCTTTTCATAACAATCAAAGAGATGGTGCGTCTAAATATATAATTGATAAAGGAAAAGTCGCTTACCATAATAACTCTTTAGCTAATAACTCTCCCTTTACTGTACCTGGTACAAAAGGCGGTTTCGTTACATATCCTTCTACTGTTTCTGGACATAAAACGAGAGAAACAGCCGCTAGTTTTAAAGACCACTTCTCACAAGCCCGTTTATTTTGGAATAGTATGAGCCACGTCGAAAAAATCCATATTATGCAGGCCTTCTCCTTTGAATTAGGAAAAGTAAAAAGTAAATCAGTTCGCCAACAAGTCGTAAGGATGATTGGTCATATTAGTACAGAATTAGCTACTTTAGTAGCTGAAGCAGTTGGGGCAACAGTACCAAATGTTCAAGAATCACATGTTACAAAATCCTCACCCGCACTAAGTATGGCAAATACAACATTCAGCCCAAATACATTAAGAGTAGGAGTCATTGTCGCAAACGGATATGACGGTCAAAACTCACAATATATTATAAATCAATTAAAACAATCCGGCCTTCAGCCAGTTATTATTTCCGAACGATTAGGTTTTGTGCAAGGCTCTCAAAATGGACAGTGGGATGTAAATGATACTTTCTTAACTGGATCACCACTTCTTTACGATGGTCTACTTCTTATTGGTGGAAATATTGATGATCATTTTCTTAACAAGGCAAGTTCATTTGTCGTAGAATCATATAATCACTTTAAGCCAATCGGCGCTTTCCAAAATGGAACCACTATTATTCAATCTTTAAACATCGAAGGAAAACCTGGCGTTATAACAGAACAAAACCCTACATTACTTGCGAATGAATTTATTCAGGCAATGACAAAACAGCGCTTTTGGGAGAGAGCCTATTAAAATGCATGAGGAGGATACATCGTGTTCGTTACAGTTGAAAAAGATGTACACATTTTTGTTGAGGATATTAACCCAGGCCCCGGAAGTAAACCAGTCTTCTTCGTTCATGGCTGGCCTTTAAATCATCAAATGTACCAATATCAATTTAATATCTTACCACAACATGGTTTCCGCTGCATCGCCATGGATATACGAGGAAACGGGCAATCTGATAAACCATGGACTGGTTACACTTATGATCGTTTAGCTGATGATATCGCAATTGTACTAGAAGCTCTTCAAATAGAAAACGCTACGTTAGTCGGCTTCTCAGTCGGTGGCGCTCTCTCTATTCGGTATATGTCACGATATAATGGGCGTCGTATTTCCAAACTTGCATTAGTGGATGCTGTCTCTCCTTCTTTCGTGAAAAACCAAGAATCCCCTTACGGCGTACCGAAAGAACAAGCAGATGCTCTGATTGCTCAAATGTATGCAAATTTACCTAAATTTCTTAATGATGTATCTTTATCATTTTTTAATAGAAACTTAGGAGCGGCTACACTAGAATGGTTTTCTTATCTCGGTATGCAGTCCGCTTCTTATGCTCTCATCAAAATTTTGCAAGCAGCTGCAAACGAAGACGTAACGAAGGACTTAAGTAAAATTAACGTCCCAACAAAAATATTTCACGGTGTTCACGACCAACTCATTCCTTACAAAAGTGCTGAGCTAACAAAAGAGCGAATTAAAAACTCTGAACTATATCCTCTTACAAATAGCGGCCACGGCTCTCCAATCGATCAAGCGGATGAATTAAATAAAGAACTAATAAAATTTTTAAATTCATAGTTCCGCTACAGTAAAAAAAGAATTTGCCCTTACGGCAAATTCTTTTTTCTTAACTACCTTTTTCTATCGATTTAGAAGATACCGGAATGAACAATGATTTATCTATGTCCTTCTTTTCCTGTCTTTGCACATATGGCTCATTCTTTGTCTTTTTATACATAGAATATAGACTGTTACCGTGCTCTTTCTTTATTCCTTTAATCATCATATGTAAAACGAATATAGAAACAGTAAAGAATAGTAATGGTGCAATGACAATCCATGGTGCTGCTAAAAATTCACTTTTGTATAGACCAATTAAACCAGCCCATTCATTCGTAAGTGAGAATGGTTTTCCCGTATCATAATCTACGCCTCGTCCCCCTATTAAAATCCCAAAGAACGCCAAATGAATTAATAACGTAAATAATTGAACAAATTGCTGTAAAAAAAGAACGACAAGAATTTCTTTTAAATACAACCATATATGTTTTCTAATAATCCGAAACTTTGAAGCACCTAATATTTTCGAAGTTGTAACAAACTCATTTTTCATAAATAAATTGATTTCTTGATTCACATATAGAATAACAGCTGGTAACAGCGCAAAACAAAGAACCACAAACTGCTTTATAATAATATCCATATTAAATCCAGTTAATTGACTGTGTAACATGATTGGAAACATCCACAAAATCGCCCATAGCACTGTCGGAATAAAGAAATATACTTTACATATTTTTTGAAATAAATTTTGTACTATAGATGGTGTATGAGCTAATGCTACACCTAATATAGTACCGAGAAACACTTGAACAACACATACACCAAATACAAATAAAATTGTAAACTTTGCACCTACTAGTAATTGAAAAAACAAATTAAAACCATTACGATCTGTACCGAGTGGTGGTATTGTAAGCGGACTAAACGGAGCTGCAGCAATAACATCCCCATTCGCATCTTTCAGCCAAATTGTCTTACTCATATATAAATCCTTACCAAACCATGTAATAAGATAACTAATTACAACAATCCCTACAAAGTAAAGGACACCACACAAAAAACGTTTGGAGCCAAAGTTTCTATATATCATGAGAAGCCCCTCCTGTAATACGATTCACTCGGTAATGTATAATAGCAAATAGAATATAGAATGGAACAAATAATAAAAGAATCCACCATGCCATCGTTAAAGGATTTAAAGTGCCTGCCCTTATTAAGAAAGACATATATCCCGTAATATTAAAAGCTCCCTCTACCATTAAAAGGCTTGAAATCATGAACAAAAAAAGCGGCTGCAAGTGATTTAATAAATGGTACATAATATTACGTAATAAATGAACATACAGTATATATTTATTACTAAATCCTTTTGCGCGAGCAAATTCCACATAAGGCTTATTCTTCTCTTCCATTAAAAATAAAACGATAACACGGAAAAAATGAAGAGTTGGAACGATAGTCATACAAAGAATAGGTAAGACATATGCGCGTTCATCATTAAACGCATAAATAGTAACAAAGCGATATCCTGTCTGTTTATAAATCCATACAACAAATAACTGTAAACTAAAAATTAATAACAAATCTGGAACCGATTCTATTAAAATTAAACACCTCTCAATCCACTGCTTAATTTTAGAAGAAACTAATAAGTATACGAATGAAAGGCCAATTGAAAGGATAATTGTTAAACAAGTAGCGATAAAAAGAATAGTCATAGAATACGTATAAGGTTCAATAATTCGTTCAAAAAAGGGAATTGACTGCATAGTGTTCGTATCAATATGTGCAATCTCCTTTGGAGAAGCTAACCTCTGTAAATATGTAATAAAATCAAGCTTATTTCCTAGAAAGAAATAGAATGGTACGTAGCTCACAGTAAGAATAACTGCGATGCTAATGATAAATTCTGTTATTTTCTCACCCCAAAAACTCTTCAATATCCCACCTCTTTTTTTAAAATTAACACACAACTTTATTATAACTGATTTTTCTGAAATTTTAATATATTTTTAAATAAAAAAACGCTTAGCAATCTTAAATATTCTTTTACGCATTAAACAAATTATCCAATTATACACTAAACGAAAAATTCACACACTTCTCACAAATCAATCATTAAAACGATTCTATTTTAATTTATACTAAATGTACAAGTAATACTCCCTAAACCCAGCTTGTCTGGTTACCCTGTTAAATACTATAAAAAAAAGAACTTGTATCGTATACAAGCTCTTTTTTTGTCGCCTATTTAAATAATATCTCCTTACTATATTGCTTTCCGACAAGTAAGTCATATTGAATAAGCTCATATTGCTTTAGCATTTCTTTTTGTTTTTCTGTTAAACTTTTTATTGCTTTTCCATCTTTTCCTATCCTCAATTCGTCACGAAGTACAGGAATTTCTTCATATAACTTCGATAAAAATTGGTAGAACGGTACCTTATTTAACCCAGCATAACCAAAGACAAGATTTGAAAAATAAATTGGACTTACTAAGCCTAAATTGTCATTTGGTATCTCAAAATTTGCATACATTAATAACGGCGTTTGCGCCATCGCTAATCGTTCACTTGGCGTTTTTTCATTCGTTATATAACCAGTCTCTTTATAAAGAGATTTATTTGTTCCTAGTGATGGGAGATGGTCCCCAAAGAATACTAATAATGTAGGTCTATCTAAATTATCTAGCTCCTCTATTAAATATTGAAGAGCTTCATCTGAACGTCTTAAACCTTCTGTATAAGTCTCTAATTCAGCCTTCGATTCTTCATTTTCTAAACCACTAATCTCTATTTGATTTTCGCCAAATCTTCCTTCTGTAAATGGAAAATGATTTTGCATTGTAACCGCATGAATAAAAGTAGGTTTCTTTTGCTTCTCTAATTCAGCTATTATCTCTTTACTCATAGATAAATTGCTAATATAATCTCCATCACCTTCTACATTTTCCATCGTATCTTGTGCATTAAACTTATCAAACCCTAACACTTTATATACATCATCCCGTTTAAAGAATGAGCGACCGAACGAATGAATTGCACTTGTATAATACCCTTCATTTTTCAAAGCTCGAGGAATTGATGGAATTTCTTTCTTATTTGTAACAACTTGCTGATATGGTATAGATCCTGGTTTTAACAAACTCATTGAATAACTCGTTAACGCCTCAAATTCAACGTTCGCAGTATTTCCTCCAAATGTTGGCGAAATAGTTTGTCCACCTGGAAAACTTTCTATATAATGATGTAAATTCGGTAAAGGATCTTCACTAAAGGAAAGATTCGTTAATTTCGTTGGATCCCAAAACGATTCACTCATTACAAAAATAATATTCGGTTTCTCTTTTTGCTTCTGCGCCCCTATATTGCTACTATATTGTTTCTTTATGTCGTTTGCTATTTGAAGCATATTTTCTTTTGAATAATCTTTCGGCTTTTCAATGACTGTCGTATCTAAATTACTTATAAAGCCTAACACAAAACCATTCGAAGCATAATTTTCATTTTGATTCCACAAAACGAACTCTATACCCGACTTTTGAAACCATTTATTCATAAACGTATTCGTAAAATTACCATACGCATATAAAACAAAAACGGATCCTATTATAAATAGAACTCGTACACCTGCATGAACTTTTACATTTTGAATATATTTCCTTATATACATACCCACAAAAATACAGGCAACAACACTTACAATAACGAGAAGAATATAACCCCAACTAAAATAATCCATCACCATCGGTATAACAGATTGCATATGTCCAATCTGTGTAAAATCAGAAGGATATAGAGGGTCTCCCCTAAAAACAATTTTGAAGTGATTTACAATAGCCAAAATGATTAGCAAAATGCTTGTCAAAATAGTACTCAAAAAAACTTTCCCAAGCACGTTATACACCAAAACATATATCGCATAAATTACAATTAAACTAAATATAAACTGTGTATTATAATTGTAAATCCAATTCAGTGTATTTACGAGATCCATATTATTTTGCGTAAAAATAAAAAGCAAAGTAACCACATGGGCTACTAAAAACATTCTAATATAAATCCTAATAATCGGTTTAAATTTATTAACTATACCTTTATTTAAATATGCAACATACAGTAGTACAACCCACATCAAAATTGTCATTATGCTTAAAACAATTTTTTGATTTAACATATCTTTTATCGCATCTAAACTAAAATATTTTAAAATCAAAAAAAGTGTGGGTACTACATATAGGGTTACTAGGCCACTTAACATCGCTGAAATTAATATACTTCTTCTTGGCTGATGAAATGAAAAATTACCCCTCAATTCATTCCCTCTTTTCTGTTTATTAATTTCACCTCGCACCGCAATAAAATATTACTTATATAAACATAACATATTATGTACACACCGTCTTTTCATGCGAATCCCCACATAATGACATATTTTATTTCTTTTACATACCGAACGAGAAAAAAAGAGATTTCCTAAAAAGGAAATCTCTTTTTTTCATTATCCAACACTTTGCACACGGCCAATTTGTCCATCTTGTAATCGAACTTTAATTCCGTACGTATGTGTTTCCGTGTTTGTTAAAATATCTTTCACAACACCGCTCACAGTTTTACTATAATCTTTATCTAATTGAATAACTACATGTGAACCGACCGAAATTTGTGATCTTGTCGGTTTCCCACCTGTTGCTTGTGTTGTTTTTTCTTGTTTTGTAGACTGTTGTTGCTGTGCTTTCTGTTGCTCTTGTATCTTTCTTTGTTCCTCTTGCTTATGCTTCTCTTCTTCTACTCTTTGTTGCTCTTCTTGCTTACGCTTCTCTTCTTCTACTCTTTGTTGCTCTTCTTGCTTACGCTTTTCTTCTTCTACTCTTTGTTGCTCTTCTTGCTTATGCTTCTCTTCTTCTATTCTTTGTTGCTCTTCTTGCTTACGTTTTTCTTCCTCTACTTTTTGCTGCTCTTCTTGCTTCCGTTTTTCTTCCTCTGCTTTTTGCTGCTCTTCTTGCTTACGTTTTTCTTCCTCTGCTTTTTGCTGCTCTTCTACCTTCTTACCTTCTTCAACTTTCTTCTCATCTATTTTCTGTTCTTCCGCTGCTTTCAGCTTTTCCTCTTCATCTTTACAAGCTGTTAAAACAACTACACATAAGCCTGTAAGTAAAAATAATAATAATTTCTTTAACATTAAAAAATCCTCCTATATATACATTACAAATAATGACCTTTAATAGAATAGCAAATATGTATGAACTCCCTTGTCGCAATTTGTCGTATGTATTGAATTTTCCATGTAACACTTCATGCTACAGTTGGAAAAAGGAGGGCTTCGATATGAATATACCTACATTTTCATTTTCCAAAATCATTTTCCTCATTATTTACTTCATGCTATATATTCCATTCTTCATTCGAATTATCTCTCACAAGCCGTTAGAACTTGGATTGTTCTCTCATACTCTTATCCTCTTTTCCTTTTTAGCAATTACCATTTAAAATTACAAAAAGAAGAACAACAACAAATGGACTAATTGTAGAATGTATAAAGGCGCTTTCTGTGTCTTTATTAGTAAAAACAAAGACAAGACACCCATATATGGACTTATCCCCGTCAAGTAGACAACTGTAAAAAAGACTATGCAGCCATCGAAATTCGATATTCGATCGGAGCTCGATGATTGAGTCGTTTTTGGAATCGTTTGTAGTTATAATGATAGATGTAT
>NZ_LXLV01000068.1 GCF_001757995.1 Bacillus mycoides
ATTTATCTGAATAAGTTTGAAATTTATCCCCTTTTTTAACCATAATAAAATCCCCTCCAAGTAAAAGTGTAACATCCATGTGTATTCATGGTCTTTTTACACTGTCTACCTTAAGGGGATAATATCATATAAGAGTGTCTTTTCCGATAGTTTTTTAGCAGAAGCAAGAAGCTCCAACTATGATTAATAAAATAAATAATACAACTAATAAAGCAAAGCCGCCGCCACAACTACTACAACTACCACCAAAGCCCATAATAGTTCCTCCTTTAGATAAGAGGCGAAAACAAGGTGTCACTCATGTATTTTAACGGATTCAATTTACTTTATGTTTTTACTCATTAATTGAGCAGGTCCTTTAAGAAAAAAAGAAAAGACACCCTAAGGTGCCTTCCTCCGACTTGATAACCAAGTTTTATGTATTAAACTTCTATCCAATATTCTTGGAATTTTAATTCTTTTTTTCGAAAATTTCCAATCGTACACCTTACGAAGTTTACAATTATTTACAGGTTAATCATACCAAATAATTGTATAGACAACGAGACTTGTATTTGAATTCCAATAAACTTATTATTTGGATGTAGGGTGAAAAATAGAAAAATAAAAATATAAAGAAAACGTTATGTCGTAGGAGGAATTTATTATGAAGAACAAGATTTTTAAAGGTACAGCAGTAATGCTACTAGTATTCTAATGAATGACAAGTTTGTTATAGTATTAGCTATTCTAATCTGTTTAATTTTCTATTTTGGTGTAGATTATTTATTAAGTTTAAACACTCCAATAGCAATTGGTATTGCAGGTTTAGTTATTTTATTTTGGTTTGTTGTAATGGTTCTAACACGAAAGAAATAGATTGATAGTAATTTAAAAATAGTATTTTACTGATGTATAAACCTAAAAAACTCCCTTTAGATGCCTAAGGGGAGTTTTTTTAAAATCTATATTTTATATGGATTAAGGATAACGAGGTTTTTTGATAAAAATACACAAAAACCCCGAATCATGGGCTTTTTTTAAGTGCCCATGATTCGGGATACAGTTCAATGCGACAGGTTCTTTTTGTTACTTATTTATGAAAAGAAAAAAATGACGAAATGATTAGCATGTTTACTATACAAGAGGAAGCATCCATAATTTCCATATGATACTTACGATTACTATAAGTACAAAATCAAAAAAATCTAATCTCGGACCCTTTTTCATAGTCATATCTAACCACATATGAACCAATTTCAATCTTTTGTATTTATGAATATTTTTCTTTGCAAATCGGTAAGTGAGCACTTGCATGATGTAAATTCCAGTTACGCAAATAAACAATAAGATGAGAAATTCAACCACGAAATTCCTCCCTATTTTTGAAGCGTTTTTTCTACTATACGGTTCTTCAAAACCCAGTCTTCAAACTGAGCACTTCCAAATTCCCAGCTCAAATCACGAGCATGTACAGAAAAAACGTAATAACCGGCATATTCGTCCATAAACATTCCTGCCCCTACATCATCTTTCTGAATACCATATACTCCAAAATTAAAATATACATCCCACACGTCTTCATGCTTCCTCTTATAAGCAATCGATTCCATATCACATTCAGTTCCGAAATAATCAAGATGTAAATGTACGCTATCATCGTATTCGTAATCCATTTTATCACCCCTTATATTTGTACTTCTTTACTACCCAAAAAATTCCTGCTATATATACTCACATATGGGCACTTACCTACATATTATGCTTGTAGATTGACTTCTAGGAGGTGTCATATAGTGAAAAAATTAATAACTGCTTTTTGCATCATGTTACTAGCTGTTTTCACATTCGCTGCTTGTAGTAGCACAAAAGAAAATACAAAAGAACAAGCTCAAAAAATTCGCGTTGGCGAAGTTACCCACTCTCTTTTCTACGCACCATTATATGTTGGAATTGAAAAAGGATTTTTTAAAGATGAAGGTTTAAATATTGACTTACAAACAACAGCTGGCGGAGATAAAACGATGACCACCCTTTTATCTGGCGGCATTGATATTGCGCTCGTTGGTTCAGAAACGTCTATTTATGTTCATCAACAAGGAGCAAAAGATCCTGTCATTAATTTTGCGCAGCTTACACAAACAGATGGCACATTTTTAGTTTCCCGTAAAAAGTTAGACTCTTTTAATTGGAATGACGTAAAAGGCGTTACATTTTTAGGACAGCGTAAAGGCGGTATGCCACAAATGGTTGGTGAATACGTTTTAAAGAAAAATGGCATTGACCCTCGCAAAGATACGAACTTAATTCAAAATATCGAGTTTGCTAACATTGCAAATGCCTTTGCATCTGGTACGGGAGAATTTGTACAGCTCTTTGAACCGACTGCAAGTATACTTGAAAAAGAAGGAAAAGGTTATATCGTCGCGTCTTTCGGAGCTGAATCTGGTACTGTCCCTTATACAACGTTTATGGCAAAAGAAAGTTTCTTAAAGAAAGATAAAGCTGCTGCAGAAAAATTCACGCGCGCACTATATAAAGCACAGCAATGGGTTGATACACATAGTCCAGAAGAAATTGCTACCGCTGTTTCCCCATTATTTAAAGACACTTCAAAAGACATTTCAGTGAAAGTAATTGAGCGCTACAAAAAACAACATTCTTATGCGACAAATCCATTATTAGATGCTGAAGAATGGAAACAGCTCCAAACGATTATGAAAGAAGCTGGCGAATTACAAAAAGAAGTTCCACATGAAACGCTCGTCAATACAAAAATTGCCGAAAGCGTTATTAAGAAATAGAGGCGAAGTGTATGAGTTTTTTACAAATACGTAACGTTTCTCACTGCTTTTTTGCAAAAGAAAATGCGAAACTTATTCTTGAAGATATGAGCTTGCACGTAGAAGAAGGAGAGTTTATTTCTATTCTTGGTCCGAGTGGTTGCGGAAAAACAACGCTCCTCTCCATAATTGCAGGGCTACTCGATCCAATTGAAGGAATCGTATTTTTAGATGGTGAACCGATCACAACGATGACCCCATCTATGGGCTATATGCTCCAGCAAGATTACTTGTTTCCTTGGAAAACAATTGAAGAAAATATTATGCTCGGACTTCATATTCGGAAGATTTATGATAAAAATACGAAGGAACATACATTAAAGCTTTTAAAGCAAGTCGGCTTACATGATATAGAACAGCAATATCCTCGTGAGCTATCCGGCGGTATGCGCCAACGTGCTGCCCTCGTTCGAACATTAGCGACCGATCCGAAAATTTTATTGCTAGATGAACCATTTTCCGCTCTCGATTATCAAACAAAATTAAAACTAGAAGAACTCGTCTTCACATTACTACGTAAATACAAGAAAACATCACTACTTGTGACACATGATATTGAAGAAGCAATTGCGATGAGCGATCGCATTTATTTACTGCAAGCGAACCCTGGAAAAATTGCAAAAACGTTCATCGTCCCAGAAAGTATCCGTTCTTTATCGCCGTTAGAAGCACGCCACCACCATGACTTCCCAGTCCTCTTCCAAGAAATATGGAAGGAGTTGGAACGACTTGGATAATATAAAACAACTACATGAACAGTTTCGAAGAAAAGAAAGACAACATGCATGGTTAGCTCGCTCTTTACAACTTTTACTGCTCGTTCTCTTCTTCGCGTTATGGGAAATAGCTAGCAAGAAAGAGTGGATTGATCCTTTACTCTTTAGCTCTCCCTCGAGTATTTGGGATCTCTTCTTAACGAAATGGATTGACGATTCACTTTGGATTCACATATGGACGACGTTACTTGAAACAGGAGTAGGCTTCATTCTCGGCACTGTACTCGGAGCTATTATCGCTACTCTCCTTTGGTGGATGCCACTTTTAGCTCGTGTACTCGATCCATATCTCGTCGTCCTAAACGCAATGCCAAAAGTGGCACTTGGTCCAATCATCATTGTAATTTTCGGACCAAACATTTCATCTTCTATCGCAATGGGGGTAATCATCTCCATCATCATTACCATTCTCGTTATTTACAGCGCATTTCAAGAAGTCGATTCCAACTATGTAAAAGTCATGGATACATTTGGATCCACTAAATGGCAATGCTATAAGCACGTTATTCTCCCTTCATCCTTCCCTGCCATTATTTCAACGTTAAAGGTGAATGTTGGCTTATCATGGGTCGGTGTTATTTTCGGAGAACTCCTCGTTTCTAAACAAGGACTTGGCTATTTAATTAGTTACGGATTCCAAGTCTTTAACTTCACACTCGTCTTACTGAGTGTATTGCTCACATGTATCCTTGCAACTCTTATGTATGTATTTGTCGAGGCATTCGAAAAACTCCTTATTGGGAAACGAAAAAGAAGCTGACTCAAAACCGTGCACTAGAGTCAGCTTCTTTCTTTTATCTTTGATCGCACATTTTTGCATCATTTGTAACATTGCCATTAGCAACCGTAACTGTATGGAAGCAATCTTTCACACGCACCGTAACAACATTATCTTTTCGATCTATCACATGATAATCATTAAACTTTTTATCCAATGCACTACGAATTTGCTCCCCTTCAAAAATCGGAAAACCGTGAGACATTACCCAAATGAGACCAGCAACAGCAAGAATCGTTTTCATACGTTTCATTACCTCCTCGAGAGTAAACTTATAGCCCCTATAATATGCGCATTATAATTGTGTCTAATTTGTGACATTTTTATACTAATTCTATTTTATAGCGCTAGTTCCTTCTTCTTTTTAGAGAAAAGACAGAATTTTCAATTTTATCAACATAAAAAAACGAAAAGAACTAAAACTCTTCACGTTTTCCCTTGGCTAAAATATATCGAACACATAACTCGCATTAGTGTCCACTTGGTTGTTCTATCGTTTTCGAAACATCATATAATCCCGCTAACACTTCCGCTCTCATTTTTACAAGCTCAGGGAATTGATAGAAGAAATCAATTTTTTTATACTTTAACTCAGTTCCTTCTTTCACCTTTTTTGAATCTTGTAAAATAAACGTTGTAAATGTATATGCAATATCCTCTGCTACATTTGCCGTCCCATACAGTGAAACAAACTCATCATGCTTTTCCTTAAAAAATGCAATTTGAGCTTCTTCACTTTCTTCCACTTTCTTTTCTGTCCACTCCTGCTCAATTTGTTTCCAAAATAAATTATGGAATTGATTTATATAAGAGCTTTCCTTCGCACATCCTTCTTGTAAAAAAAGAGATTTACATTTATTTTGGTATGATGAAATATTTTTATCTTCTTCAAAAGCTTTTAAGTACTTTTCATTTACTGGTATCTGTTTATGTCCTAGCGTTAATACATGAGCCGTTTCATGTATTAATGTTTTTATCAATTGATCGATATTTACTGCAGAGTCAAGCGTATCTAAACTAAGAGTCCATTCTTTCGGATACTCCATGCTAGGCATAACATGAGCTACTACTCCACCGTAACCATCTGTTACCATATCAAACTCTTTGATGTCATTACGATACTTAGTTGGAATAAGAGTGCTATACATCTCCCATAACGATTCATGATAATCTCTATCTTTACGTTGCTTTAATACTACTTCTTCCGCTCCCTTATCATCAACAAATGCTTTATTTAAACGTTTCCGTTCTATTTTTTCAAAATAAGGATCTACAATTTCCTCACCATCAATATAATACGAAGCTAAAAAGAAATAATTTTCATCATCCTCTTTTTTCATTTCCGCTTCTTTCATATCATTACTTGAATTTCCTTCTAAATCATAATCCTCTGGTACTTCAAGTTCTGAAAGTCCATCTATCTGTTTATATACTTTTTGAAGCGTTTTATCGCCTATTTGTGTGCATTCTTCTGTCGTTTCGCACACATCTTTCTTCTCTCTTTTCGAAGTTTGCTCCGCCATATCACATCCAGCTACTAAGCCAATTGAAATTATAAAACAAACTAATTTCCCATACAGTTCTTTCATTTGAACCTCCGTCGTTACAGTCTACAAAAATATGATAATCATTTTTTCACAAATATGCGATAATTATTTATAAAAACTTTGAGGAGGTTACATATGATTCGTACGGTGCTATTTGATTTAGATGGGACACTATTAGATCGTCGTCAATCTTTAGAAAAGTTTATTCATGATCAATATAATCGCTTCGCCTCTCACTTGATCAGCGTAGAAAAATCCGAGTATTGCTCTCGGTTTCTTGTACTCGATAATAACGGCTATACGTGGAAGGATAAAGTATATGCTACTCTCCTTCGCGAATACAACATTAGCACTTTAACGCAAGAGCAACTGTTGCACGACTACATTACAAACTTTCAACATCATTGTATTCCTTTCCCAAACATGCATGAATTACTTCAACAACTGACTCAGCACAATATAAAAATTGGTATTATTACAAACGGATTTACTGAATTTCAGATGGGCAACCTTCGAGCACTAAACATACATACGTATACAAACACAATTCTCGTTTCAGAAGCTGAAGGAATTAAAAAACCTCATCCTGAAATTTTCGAACGTGCTTTGCAAAAGCTACATGTTACAGCGGAAGAATGCCTTTACGTTGGAGATCATCCAGAAAACGATGTACTTGGGGCTGAAAACGTAGGAATTCATGGCGTTTGGAAGAGAGATTTATTTTGGGGTGACTTTACACATTCACGTGTGATTAATGATTTATTAGAGGTTCTTTCGTTTTTAGAGGTGGAAGTAAAGACATAACAATAGTAAATAAATTATATCAGCGATTTTTGAAATATATCGCCTTACCGATAAAAGCTGACAAACAAAAAGGAGGCCATTGTTAAAAAAGCCTCCCCTTCCTTTATTATTCATAAACTGTAAACTGCGGTTTACTCGGATGGTCTATCACTTGCGCATCATCTGGAAACTTTGAAACTTTTTGATATAGGGCAATGTCACCGATACAACCTGCTGTTAGTAGAATCCCTAAAAATGAGAGTGGCTCCAGATTCATAGCTAATCCCAATACAATTGGTAAAATTCCAGTTGGTAAAAACGGAAGCATTAACACTTTCTTCATTTGCTTTACTGTAATCGCCTTTTTAGAATGAGCATATGCAACACCTAACTTCCAATTGACACCCCATTTCAGCTTACTCCATGGAACACCTCCGATATAGCGAAATCCTATTAAATGTATCGCTTCATGAATACAAATGAGAACAATCATTGCGATAATAAAAAGAAACAGGGTTGGTAACGTAATTTCAACTTGAACCCCGCCTGAAAGAAGTGAATGTAAAAAACTAATTCCAATCGCCAGAGCGAATGCTATACAACATGAATAGAAATTTAATTTAACCATCGAAACAGTAACAGTCGTTTCTTTTCTTTTATCCATCTTTCCCCTCCTAAGATGTAAATATATCTTTACAAAATTGTATAATATACCCAAAATAATGTAAGGATATATTTACATTTATTCTTGAACACATAAAAAAAGAAATCGGCCACTTTACTTCGTAAAGCAACCGATTTCTTCTATATGTTTCATCGTACGCGCTAATACATCATCGCGCATAATAAAGCTAAATTTTCTATCAGTTTTAATATTATCAGGAATGTCTTTTAATAAAACAGACCCTTTCGTTTCTTCGTAATGCGTATGCTGCTCTACCGCACTAATTGTTGCAAAATAAATGTTTTTAATGATTATTTTGTCTTTTCCGGATACTTTGTATTGCCCTAAGTAAGTTAAATCAGAAACTATGCCGCCGGTTTCCTCATGAACTTCTCGAACTGCCGCTTCTTCCGGTGTTTCCCCGAGTTCTACTTTACCACCTGGAAATTCAAGACCACGGCGTAAATGATGCGTTAATAACCATTGATCCCCGTACCGGCATACAACCCAAACATGCTTTGGCTCAGGAGAAAATGGGTAACGTTCAAACGATAATTGTACAGTGTTGTGGTAATAATCTTTAAATTTGTACATGCCATTACTCCCCTATTGATGATTACAAGTTTTTCCTACCACAAATTGTAGCATATTCTCGCTTTTCTGCATAATATTATCCAATTACAATCCATTGATTATTCCCATTTGCGCGACTAATTCTTTCGTTTCATGATTCCCTAGATCATAAATCATTTTATATGCTTTTTGTAGTTGTTCATCATATCGATCATTATTCGAATCGTGATGATACTCAACGAATGGAACGTGGGAGCGTACATACGAACCTAAGTCCTCTTCATACGCTTGATCAAAATACTCTCTTAACTCCGTAATCTCCTCGTCATTTGCATAAATCTCAAAATTATACGTATCCGCCGTCTTCACTTGCGAAATTTGACCATTTCCAACTGATATATAATATGTTTTTTTATTCTCCATGTAACACCCTTCTTTCATCCTTTTAATTTCTATTGTTTTCATTAATTACAAAATTATGTAAAATAAAGAAAAGGAGGGATTTCATGCTCAAAATATTAATTATCGGAATTATAATCGTACTGATTATATTAGTACTCTCCGTTATGACGATTAATAAAGGCTATTCTTACAAACATTCGATTGATAAACCAGAAGATAACCCTTATACAAAAAACAGCAAGGAGGATTCATAAAATGCTTCGTATACTTCGCATCATAATCGCACTTACTGTGATAATTATGTCGGCAATTGGGCTCTATACAGGTCAAAATAACTTTCTACCTCTTTCACAATTTCTATTAGGTGCTTTAATGTTCCTCATTGCAATTGAACAAATAAAAAAGAAGGATTCAGGAACTGGATTTATTTGTATTGCTGCTGGGGCTTTCATTTGGATTGTTCTCATCATTACATACATAAAATAGAAGGAGGGTCCTTTATGTTAAAAGGATTTCGAATTACTTTTTCACTTATCACTTTATCTATAGCAATCTATAGTTTTATCAGCGGCAACAGAGACATTATGCCTTACATGTTCATTTCCTTAGGATTGATGGCTTTCACTATAGGTCTAGAAGAAATAAAAAAAGACAGAAAATCTAGCGGCACACTTGCTTTCATGGCTGGTGCTGGTGCTTTATTTCTTAGTTTGTCAGAACTATTCCGGTAAATAGTCTATTTAAAGGAGGTTATACAATGCTAACTGGATTACGGATTTTTTTAGCACTTCTCACGCTTCTCGTACTCTCTCTTTGCACTTATTCTCTTATTACCGATAATTTCACACTTCTCCCATACATACAATTTACTCTCAGTTGTTTCTTTATTCTTCTAGGAATTAATGAACTGAAATCCGGACGAAAATCAATGAGTATTCCGTGTTTTTTCGTTTCTAGTCTTATATTCTTCGTTTTAATATCGAACTACTTTCGCTACATGTAGCATTAAACTTTAAATACCAACTACGAACTGTTATTACATTGGAGTCTAATTTAAAAATACAAAAAGGTAGGGGTTAGTATGCTAAAAATATTTCGCATTATATCTGCTCTTATCGTCATCGCTCTCGCTCTATATGGAATGTTTAGAAACCCGCTTGTTACGATGCCCTATATGCTTATTGCCTTATCTATTATGACTTTCATCATGAGTGCAGAAGAAAAACAGAAAGGAAAGAAAGTACATAGTACACTCTCCTTCTTTTCTGGCGTATTTACTTTAATCGTTGCTATTATAATTATGATCTCCAGGTAACTAACTCTTTCTACTTAAAAGGGGCTAAAATGCACATAAAACAAATAGAACTAATCATCGTTTTTATTACTTTAATTCTATGTTTATACAGCACATTTACAATGAACTTTCAAATCTTTTCATCTATCATTTTGTTTCTCTTTAGTTTGTATGGCATTTTAGTAGGAATTGAGACGATTCAAAAGCAGTAAAAGCAAATTGGAGCTATTAGCATCGGTTTAAGTATGTTTACCATTATTTTTTTTATCCCATTTATACTGTTCTTCTAAGGAGGATTTCGTATTGAAAAATATTCGCATTATACTAGCAACTATTGCCCTCATTCTCGCTCTACTTAGCCTCTTTGCAAATCTCACTGTACTTTTACCCTACGTATTTAACCTTTTAAGTATTATGTTTATCTTTTTTGCAATTGATGAATTGAAGCAACAGCAAAAAGCAAAAGCATTTGTTTATTTTCTCGTTTCCGCTGCTATTTTATATGTTGGAGTATCTAGTATACTTTCATAAAAAGAAGAGCATGTTTTCTCTTAACAAAATAAAAAACTGCCCTTTCACAGGCAGTTTTCACTTTATCCAAACACTTTCTCAAGTTCATCTTTATCTTGGCTTAACCAGAAGTTCATTAAGCGTTGTGCTCCTTCTAAGTCATGAAGCTTCGCTTGGCCACATTGTGTTTCATTTGCAGCTGGAATTTCTGTAATTTGAACCGCGTCTTTTAATGTTAGTTCTAATAAATCAATGATTTCTCGAACCGTCGGTGTTCCGCTAACAACAAGATAATATCCTGTTTGGCAACCCATTGGTGAAATATCGATAATATCAAAATGCGGATAACGATCAATATATTTACGTAAATTAAATGCTAATAAATGTTCTAACGTATGAATAACATCTGGTTTCATTGCTTGTTTATTCGGTTGGCAAAAACGAATATCAAATTTATTTACAATACCGTCACTACCTACATTGTGGACTCCGCAATGTCTTACATAAGGCGCCTTTACAATCGTATGGTCTAATTCAAAGCTTTCTACTGATGGCATACAACATCTCTCCCGCTTTTAATTTAATTCCGTTATATCCAATATGATATAACGGAAATCCACATTAGTAAAGTATTATGTACAGTCGTGCTATAATACTTTAAGACTATGCTGAAAAGGAGACCATTATGAAACAGATTTTTATCGGTATTATACGCTTTTATCAAAAGTTCATTTCTCCAATGACACCACCAACGTGTCGCTTTCATCCGACTTGCTCTCATTATGGATTAGAAGCGTTTCAAAAACATGGTGCACTCAAAGGATTTTGGCTTACATGTAAGCGTATATTAAAATGCCACCCTTTCCATCCAGGAGGATTTGATCCTGTCCCAGATAAAAAGGATGACAAAGTAAATTCTTAATTGTCGTAACCATTCACAACTAAATCTAATTTTCCTGTGTCAGGATCTATAACAAGACCGTGAACAGGTACTTCTTCCGGAAGTAACGGATGGTTGCGAAGTATTGACACACTATGTTCTACACTTTCTTCTACACTAGAGAATCCTTGTAGGAATCTTTCTAAATCGATTCCAGAATAACGAAGTGTATCTAATTTCTCTTCTGTTACGCCGCGCTCTTTCATTTTTTCAATTGTACTGCTTGCTTGAATTTTTGCCATGCCACAATCATGATGACCGACAACACATACTTCGTCAGCTCCAAGCTCATATACAGCGACTAAAATACTACGCATAATACTTCCGAATGGATGCGAAATAACAGCGCCTGCTACTTTAATAATTTTCACATCACCGTTACGCATATTCATTGCTTTCGGTAATAGTTCAACAAGACGAGTATCCATACAAGAGATAATTACCATTTTTTTGTTTGGAAATTTTCCTGTTTCATACTCTTCGTATTTTTTCTCTTCAACGAACTTTTCATTGTATTGTAAAATCTCTTCTAATGACTTCATAGTTAAAAACCCTCTTTTCTCTCATTTACACTACATAGATAGTGTACCAAAATATGAAAAACTCAAAAAGGATATTGTTTTATTATAAAAGCAATATATTTTCAGATAACCGACATAATTCTTTCAAAATATACACACAGCTTTGTAACAAGTCACACATACTTTACCCCTATTCTCACTATAAACTAACTGTAGATAATGTAAAAAGGAGTGAATATTTATTATGTCCGACGTTCTGTTACTGAGTCGTTTTCAATTTGCAATTACTATTTTTTATCACTTTTTATTTGTACCTTTGACAATCGGACTTGTTATTTTAGTAGCATGTATGGAAACTCAATACGCCCGCACATTGAATCCAACATACCGCAAAATGGCAAATTTCTGGGGTAAATTATTTACAATTAACTTCGTAATGGGGATTATAACCGGGATTACGATGGAGTTCCAATTTGGCACAAACTGGTCTGAGTACTCCAAATATATGGGAGATATTTTCGGATCACCTCTCGCAATCGAAGCACTCGTTGCCTTCTTCTTAGAATCTACTTTCATGGGAATATGGTTATTCGGTAAAGACAAAATTTCACCAAAGTTCCGTGCTTTCTGTATGTGGATGGTTGCACTTGGAACAAATATTTCTGCCCTTTGGATTATTACTGCAAACGGATTCATGCAAAATCCTGTTGGGTACGTAGTCCGTAACGGACGCGCTGAATTAAATGACTTCTGGGCTCTTGTTACAAATCCATATGCATGGAATATGTTCTTCCATACTGTAATTAGTTGTTATATTGTCGGTGCTTTCTTCGTTATGGCAATTAGTGCATATCATTTACTACGTAAAAACGAAGTAGAATTCTTCAAAAAGTCTTTTAAGTTTGGTTTAATGTTAGGATTATTCGCAGCAACTATTACACCTTTTATGGGACACCAATCTGGTGTATCAGCAGCTAAGTATCAACCAGTAAAAGGGGCTGCAATGGAAGCTGTTTGGGAAACTGGAAAAGGACAAGGCTTCTCAATCATTCAAATTCCTGATGTGAAAAATGAAAAAAACTTTGAACTACTTACAATTCCAAAACTCGGAAGTTTCTTCTATACAAACTCATTTGATGGAGAAATTGTTGGTTTAAAAGATATTCCGAAAGAAGATCGTCCAAACGTTAACCTCGTGTACTATAGCTTCCGCTTAATGGTTGCGCTTGGCATGTTCTTTATGGCATTAACTTGGTTCGGTTTCTATTTAAACCGAAAAGGAAAACTAGAAAACTCAAAACGCTATTTAAAAATTACAATGTGGTCTGTCTTACTTCCGTATATCGCAATTAACGCTGGTTGGATCGTTGCTGAAGTAGGTCGTCAACCATGGACAGTTTATAAACTAATGCGTACAGCTGAATCTGTGTCACCTATATCAGTTCCACAAATTTGGTTCTCATTAATTAGTTTAATATTGTTCTACACTTTACTTTTAATTGCAGACGTATACTTAATGCTGAAGTTCGCGAAAAAAGGACCAGCTGCATTAGAAGACCATAATACTGAAGGAGGTACAGCTCATGTCTCATGATATGCTTGCAGTCATCTGGTTCGGTTTATGGGGCGTAATTTGGACAGTTTACTTCATTCTTGATGGCTACGCACTCGGTAACGGGATGATTTTCCCATTCGTTGCGAAAGACCGACAAGAACGAAATCAATTACAAGAAGCTATCGGCCCGTTCTGGGGTGGTAATGAAGTATGGTTGATTACAGCTGGTGGCGCGACATTCGCTGCCTTCCCAATCACATATGCAAATATGTTTAGTTACCTATATACGCCACTATTTTTAGTATTACTTGCACTATTTGCTCGTGCCGCTGGACTTGAGTTTATGCATAAAGACGATTCACCAATTTGGCAAAAAACTTGTAAATGGGCATTTACAATTGGTAGTTTCCTAATCGCCTTCTTATTCGGTGTTACATTCGCTAACCTATATTACGGACTAGAAATCGGAAAAAACGGTTATGAAGGAAACTTACTTAGCTTACTAAACCATTACGGTATTTTAGGTGGTCTTTTCTTCACTGCCATATTCGTCGTATCTGGTGCCCTTTGGGTTATGATTAAAACGACTGGTGAAGTATCTGATCGTGCTTATAAAATCGCAAGACCATTTTCAATGGCAGCTGCTATCATTTTAGCTATCTTCTATGTCGCAACTGCAAATCGTACAAATTTATTCCAAAACTTTACGGAATATCCTGTACTATTCATTCTACCAGTACTTGCAATGTTAATGAGTGTACTCGCACTTATTATGGTGTACAAACATAAAATCGGCCTTGCATTCACATTCGTTTGCTTAACAATCGCAATGTTTATGACAACTGGCTTTGCAGGTATGTTCCCAAGAATGTTACCATCTCGTATTAACGATGCTTACAGCACAACGTTATACAACGCAGCTGGTAGTCAATTAAACTTAAAAATTATGTTCTTCGTTGCAATCGTCATGGTACCAATTGTTATTGGATATCAACTTTGGAGCTACAGTATATTTAAAAATAAAATTCATAAAGACTCTGCTAAAGGGTATCACTAAGATGAAAAAAGACACTTCGTTTGAAGTGTCTTTTTTACGTATGATTTTCGATAAGATGTTATATTTCCAATCTAACAACTATGATACAGAAGAATCACTAACAGCTCACAGCTAAATTGTATCACACAGCGGACACATCACTTTATGCAATTTTACATATAAAAATTATAACGTAGATTGAATTACTTGATCATACACATCGCTATCACTTACATCCGCTGTACTAATACCACTAAATGTCCTCACATTAAATCCAGTATTTGATGATCCTGACCCGTTATAAGCTTTCGTTTTTTCAATTGGATGTACGTTATATTTATCACCTAAGTTAATTGTCCCGTTACAGTTCTCAATAATAACACCTTCAACAACAGCTGGCATTTTGTCACCTACTTTCATTTCGTTACTTTTATTTTATGAGAATCGCCTAAAAAAATAGCATGTTCAAATAAGAAAAAGCACTCTGCTGAGTGCTTTTTCTTATTTACCTTTTTTCTTTCTCTCACAAGCAATTCCATCGCCGTCACGATCTAAATGCTTACCGTAATACGGACTATCTCTTGTAATATCATAAACTCCAGCATCGTTTGCTTCTTTACAGTTAGCAAAGCGTTTTGGTTCCGGCTTCACCTCTGGTTGTGGTTGTTCTTGTCTTGCTCCTGGTCTTTCTTCAAGCGGTAATGTCGCGTTATATAAGAACTGAACGTATTGCTCACGACTTACATGCATTCTAGGTGCGAATTTACCATCACCAGTTCCAGCTGTAATATAATTTGATTTAACTGCAGTAATCGCAGGATTCGCCCATCCATTTCTATCTACATCCGGGAAATTATGGTCCCCTCTTATTTGCAATTGGAACCCTTTTGTTAACATTTGTGCCATTTCATCGCGAGTTAACGAATCTTTCGGTCTAAAGTTCCCTGTGCCATCTCCAGCAAATGCACCCATCTCTGTTAAAGCAAGAATCTCTTTTTTAAACAGAGTCGAACGATCAGTAACATCTTTATACGGATTATTATACTGTTCTTTTACTGCTGGCTTTAATTGACGGAACATAAGGGCTGCAACTTGCTCACGAGTTACATCATCACCAAATCCAAAAATCCCATTTCCATATCCAGCAACAATGTTTTTATTTGCTAAGTCCATAATTGCCTTATAAGCCCAATGATTGTTTGGAACATCTTTAAACTCTATACTTGCCTGCGCCGTTCCAATTGAAGTAAATGCTGTTGTTGCAACAATTGCACCTGTTAAAAGTAATTTTTTAAATCTCATGCTTAAATCTCCTTCTCTTTTCCATAATAACCATTTAACAACATAACAAATTATCCAAATACACCTTGTCATATTATGTCGAATGCAAAAAAGAACCCAAATGGATTCTTTTTTTGCCAAGCATGAATAGCTAGTTTGGAGACAGTTGACTTCTTCAAAATTTTATTAGGGGTAATATTTTGAAAAAGAAAGCCTTTCATATGTAACTTAACATCATTGGAATATATAGTAAATTGATAATATTTATACGGAAGATTGCTAATGTTTAGTATAGATATTTTCCACTATATTAACAGTGATAACTATCTATATTCAACAACAAAAAGGCGCCTTTTAAGAAGACTCCCTTTCCCCTGTTTATATACAGCCCATCCCACTTTTCGTAAACACACACTAGAAAACAGAATCATTAATCGTTACAAGATTGTTAGATACAAAAAGAGTAGAGGCTAATGTTTGTATACAATTCTGCTTTATAGCATGTATCCACAATTTATATTTTAATCCTCTTTCATTAAAAAGGAACAAAATATGCAAAATTACATATTTCGAAGAAAAAGACACTCTACAGAGTGCCCTCTAAACCATTTTACTTTTAATATATCGCTTTGAATACATTTTATCATATTTATCTATATCGTTTATTGAGAAAATTCTAAATCGTTATTTTTATTATTAATAACTTCAAAATCATGTAGTATTAGGGGTGCAATAAAAACATCATAAAAATTGAGGTGTACAACATTTATGTATCTCGGAATTATTCCTCTTATATTGTTTATTATTTTTCTTATCTCTTACTTAAAAGATCCACGGAAAATAATAAACGGTTTTTTATTTAATGCCTTTTTCTGTTCATTTCTATTATTTTGTGCAATCGCCTCGTTTACATCTGGTAGCAACGCTTTACATTTCATCGTTATTCTACCTATGATAGCACTGCTTGTAATGATACCTTTTGGCATCGTCGCTTTAATGTTTGGGCTATTTCTTAATGCGAGAATCTTGATGAAGCGTGAAGGACGACGATTTACAAACTCTTTAACTTTAATTGCAGCTTTAGGGATTTTATTATGTATACTACTCCCTATCATAAATCCAGCAAGTTTAGTCTCAACACACTTTCAATTTATTTTTGCTGCGATTTCTCTTATAACAATGTATTTCTTTATACATTTATCTAACTTCTTAAGCGCCTATTTTCTATACCAATTCAACAGACCAAGACGTAACCAAGATTTCATCATCGTCCTTGGTAGCGGCTTAATTAATGATAAAGTACCGCCTTTACTTGCAAGTCGTATTAATAAAGCTATCGACTTTTATTGGAAACAAGCAGCTGTGAATACACCACCAACAATTATTTTCTCTGGTGGACAAGGTCCAGATGAAGGGCTTCCTGAAGCAGAAGCGATGCAAAATTATGCGGTTGAAAAAGGAATTCCTCTTGAACACACAGTGCAAGAAAATCGCTCTGTAAACACATATCAAAATATGTCGTTCTCTAAAGAAATTATGGATTCTTTAAAAACTGAAGGGAAGTATAGAAGTATTTTTACAACGAATAATTTCCACCTTTTCCGCGCCGGTATATATGCAAGACAAGCTGGTCTTAATAGCCAAGGAATTGGATCAAAAACTGCATTTTATTACTGGCCTAATGCAATGATTCGCGAATATGTTGCAATCGTCGTTATGGGACGTAAACGACATATGAAAGTGTGCGGAACTATTTTAGGATTCTCTTTATTCCTAACAGTACTTAGTTTTATATTTTCTTAACAACCCCCCATCCTTTGAACGGATGGGATTTTTTATACGAATTCCAAAAATATTTTAATGGTAATATGGTGATAATATTCCCTGCATACATCCATTAAAGGAGAATTTTTTCAAATAAAATGTTAGAATGAAATTTAGATGTGAATTATGTAACAAATACGAAACTAGTTTGAAACGAGGAAATTATATGGAGAAAATTATGAAAAACAAGCCCAATAAGCTGAAAATCGCTTCAAAAGCTTTGATGATTATTATTGGGGCATTTATCACAGCATACGGATTAGAAGCCGTATTAATTCCAAACAACGTATCAGACGGTGGTGTAACTGGTTTAAGTATCGTTAGTTCGAGATTATTCGGGTTACCATTAGGACTTCTAATCGCAGTCGTTAACATCCCTTTCGTTTGGTTAGGATATAAACAAATCGGTAAAAGCTTTGCAATTTATTCTATTATCGGGATTGCTTCGCTAGCAGTAGGTACCGTTCTCATGCACGGAGTACCAACAATTATTGAGGGCGATACACTTTTAATTACTGTTGTTGGTGGTATTATTATCGGTTTTGGTATGGGACTAGCATTACGTAATGGCGGGGCATTAGATGGAATCGATATGCTAGCCGTATTACTTTCTAGAAAGTTACCATTTGGAACAAGTGATCTTATTTTATTCTTAAATATGTTTGTCTTTATTTTTGTCTCAACAGTATTTGGTCTTCAAGGAGCTATCCTTTCGGCGATTGCTTACTTTATCGCTTCTAAAGTAATTCATATTGTTGAAGTTGGTTTAAGTGGTTCTAAAACGTTTAAAATCATTACAAAAGAACCTGAATTAATAGTAGAAACAATTCGTGATCGTTTAGGTCGAAGTGCAACATACAATGAAGTTTATGGTGGGTATTCAAGAGAGAAATTTAAAGAAATCTCTTGTGTAATTAACCGTTTAGAAGAAAGTAAAATGAAAGAACTTATTCATGAAATTGATCCAAATGCCTTTATTACAGTTTATGACGTAGCAGAAGTAAAAGGCGGTAATTTCAAGAAGCATGATATTCATTAATCGTTATGAAAAACGAGGCTGTGCCAACATTTGGGCACAGCCTCTTCTTATTATTAAGTTACTACTGTTATCAGTTTTTGTTGGTAAATCGATATTTCTTGTAAAATCGTTGATATATTGCAAGTTATGATAGATATATTCGAAAAATCGTTGATATATTTTATTCCCCCCATCTTCCTCCTCTTTTAATCCAATCTACATACTTTTGAAAGGCGTTCACTTCATGTTGAAAGCGAAGCGGAAAATATAGAAAAAGAGTACATGTACATATTATCCATAGAATACCTACTATAAAGTGAAATTTCATCGTTGTACTAATGAACAAACTGAGGAATAAGACGAGGAACATAATTAAACTAAATCTTTTGTACATAGTCATACTAATCCCTCCTTATGTATTAAGTGTACCAGCTATAAGGAATTAATTACCATAAAAAAAGACCGAAAAGCAAATTCCACTTTTCGATCTCTATACTATCTTCTCTTCGTAATTTTCCCTGAACCGCCAACCCTTGTTTTCGGGGGAGACGTATTCTTTGGTGGCGTTTTAATAGATGATTTCGGCTTCACATCAGATCCGCTCGAGCCACCTGGATTTTTCGTGATTTTCCCTTTGCTTCCGGTAGAAGGCGGAGGCGTCGTTTTACTTCCTTTTTCCGTAATACTTCCTTTATCACCTACTGATGATTTCGGATCTACATTATCTCCTCGCTTAATGATAGATCCTTTCCCTTCCTTCGTAATTGGAGGCGGGGTTTTCTTTTCTTCTTTCGTAGGTGGTCTTTCCGGGATAACCGGTTTATGATTTTGTCTGTCATTATATCCACGATAATCACCGTATGATGATTTTCGTGAACCGAATATATCGTTTAATATACTCCCCATAATATATCCTTGTAAGAAGGATGGTTGGTAATTTTGACGGACAAATTCTTCATTACTTATTTCAATTAACGTATCAGATGGTTTCTCTTTATCCTTTTGTAAATTATACATTTTATCAGAATAAACGAGGAACATTTGATTTTCGTCTTCTTTAGATGCTTGCTTCGGTTTCCTTTCGGCTATAAGTTCCTTTGCAACTTCAGGAACTGACCGATTAGCGGCCCTATACACGTAAGATTCTTGTTTACCATCCTTTGCGACAGACTCTAGTGGATAACGGTCCTGAATTGACTTCGCCTGACCACTTTGACAGCCCGATAAAGCATAACCGGCAATAACAAGTAATGTAACGATAGCAAGTATAGGGATTACGAACGATTTAATCATGGTAAACAATCGGTTTGACATGATTACGCCCCCTTATGTTGCTCTTATGATTTGTACATCAGCAGGAATAATTGCTTCTCCCTCATACATCATTGTGCGACCATTTTGCCATTCAACACGTAATAATTTGCGGTTGTCAGACTGGAATTCCCATACGTACTGTTCTTCTGAAGCAGCGAATGGCGTTTTCCCCATAACAACAACACGTCCATTATATTGTTCTTCCATATGATACTCTATATCATCCATTTCAATCGTCGTCGGAATTTCATCGATTGAATCTAAACGACCGTCAATCGGTGTATACAATTTGTAATACGTATTTTCACGGTCTTCAATTTTTAAATAACGAATATCTTTCCCGTCCTGCAAGGTTAAAACAATCTCCTTGCGAGAATGCATGCTCGTTTTCCCAGTTAATTCGTACATTACTAACGAAACTTCAATCATATCGCCAGGAGCCAACGTTAAAAGACTCTTTTCTGGCTTCGGCGGCTCCGGACTCTTCATTATATTTTTAATACGTTTAAATAAACTCACAATCTACCCCTCCTTCTCTCTTTATAAACAAGCACCTAAAATAAGTGCACCAACAATATGTAATGAACCAGCTAACAACGCATGTGCTACGCTGCCTTCTTTCGTTCCTTCTTCTAAATCAAGACCTGCCATTTTTCTTAAAACAAATTCAATAAACATTTCTACAACTAATAAAATAACGAAAGAAACTGCTGAAGCAAGAAGTGCCTGCCATAAATCATTCGCTTTCGTAATCGATTGGGATAAAATATAACCTTGCGCAAATAATTTCATAACGAAACGAGTTGTTACAGCTGTATTCCCGTTTTTTATTTCTTTTAAATCATTGTATTTTGTAAAAATCGAATCAACCCACATAATTGCAAATAAAAGTACCGCACTCGCTCCAGTCCATACAAGCATGGCTAAAACATTCGTCCACGTCATTGCAAAACCTCCTCTAAAAGGTAATAGAAAACCGACATGAATTCTCTTCAGACATGCCGGCTTCTTTGTCTATTCTATATTATTTCTCATACTGCTTCATAATACGAGCTAATTCATCGTCAACAGCAGAATTTTTGTTTAAGCTTGCGAATTCATCGTCTAATGACTTTTCTTTCTTGTAAATTTCACCGCTTGCTTCTGCTTCAGCCTCTAATTGAAGAGCTTTCTCTTCCATACGGCTTAAACCAGCTTTTGCTGTATTTGAGTCAAATCCAGACATCGCCTGATTAATATTCTTTTGTGCTTTCGCTGCATTTACACGTGCTACAAGTGTTTCACGTTTGTTTTTCAGCTCTGTTAATTGCTTACGCATTTCTTCTAGCTTAAGGCGAAGATTATCAGCAGCAGCTTTATTTTGCTCATAGCTCGCTTTATATTCATTCATCTTTTGCTCTGCATTTTGTTTTTCTTCAAGAGCACGACGTGCAAGATCAAGATTGCTTGCTTGAACAGCCATATGAGCTTGCTCTTCACGTTTTTTCACAAGTGCTTCTTGCTCTTCAAATAATATTTTGAATTTCTTCTCAAGTGCGATTTGAGCTGCTACACTTTTCTCAGCTTCTTGTACATCCGCTTGCATATCGCGTAAATATTGATCCGTCATCTTAACTGGATCTTCAGCTTTTTCAATTAATGAATACACATTCGACATTGTTAAATCTCTTAATCGTTTAAATACAGACATCCAAATTCCTCCTATGATATACCTCATATTTCAAATTCACTACTCGGAAATTTAAAAATCTCCCTTTACAGTAAAGAATATTCATTTTTACAGCCTATGTGTTTATTATAACAAAACAAAGATGTCCTTACATGTTATTTCCAAAATATAGACAATATAATATGACATTCCAGATAGAATATTGTATTCCTACTATATTCTTATTATTTCTCTTTAAAATTAATTTATTTTTGCGCGATTTCACTAAATTACATAAGTGTAATGTTACTGTAAGCTAACTCGATAGTTACGTTTCAACATTTCTTATACACTAATACCAGAAGCAACGAAATAACAAAAATGTTTCTCAACATGTAAGGACTAATACAAAAACTGTATTTACTATAAAACATATAAAAAGGAGAAATCATCATGAAAAAATTAGTAGGAATCGGATTAGCAGCAGCAATTTCATTTGGAGCATTATCAGGTTGTTCTTTATTAGGAGAGAAAGCAAACGGTTTTGTACTGTACGGAACGGAAGAACAAGTAGCACAAATTGCCGATAAAAACAAAAAAGAAGTAAAAGAAAAAGATGTATACAAAATGAAACTTACAACGTTAGAAGATAAGAAAGTTCTTGTAATGGATAAGAAAACTGGTGAAGAACTGGTAAAAAAAGAGTTACTTAACAAAGTGGATGCAAAAGACGACACGAAACCACTTGATAAATTACCGGCTGTAACAGCAGAGCAAGGTGTATTATTCGCAAAAAACAAAGTTGAAAATGCTACAATTGATGGCGCAAAAGTAAAATATGAAGGCAACACAATTATCGGAAGTGGCCGTGCATATGCAGATATGTTCGCGATTGTTGATGATGCAACTTACGGAAATGTAAAGGGTGAAGAAAAATCTGTAGGTGTATTGAAATTTGATAAAGACCCTAGTAAAGAATTCCCAGGGAAAAATGGTGTAGAAACATCACAACTTGTAAAAATTAAAAAGTAATTAAAAAAGCTTTGCGAAATTCGCAAAGCTTTTTTCTATTTATCCCGCATTAACGGACAGTAAGACTCCCACCTCAAAATTTGGCTGGAGCGAAGAAGTTAGGTGGGAGATCCACTGTCCGTAAACGCCCGATTGGTTCAACTAATAATCAGTGGGGATGAACAAAATCCCCACTGATTAAAGTTTCACTTTATGAGCAATTTGCTCCATATCCGGACTACAAGTTTGCGACTGACATGACTTATTTAAAGAGCATGCTGCGCATTTGCCCTTTTTGCTTCTCTTTACAAAATTAACTAACGTATATGCTGCATAACCAAAAATGATAGCTCCAATTATAATATTGACCATCACCCTAATACATCTCCTTCTAGAATCCGAGTAAGGATCCAACTTGGTATATAATGAGCGTTAATACATAAGCAACAACGAGCGGATAAACGACAGAGAAAACTGTCCATTTCATCGATCCTGTTTCACGTTTAATAACAGCTACTGTCGCTAAGCACGGAACATATAATAAAATAAAGAACATAAATGCATACGCTGATAGCGCCGTATAATGTGCCCCCATTACATTTCCTAGCACATCTTCTTTAACCGCATAAATAATTGCCATCGTAGAAACGACAACTTCTTTCGCTAAAAATCCTGTTAAAAGGGATGCCGCAGCTTGCCACGTTCCAAAACCAAGCGGTGCAAAAAGTGGTGCGATAAATCCACCAATCATCGCTAAGAAACTGTCTCCCATATCAACACCAAATCCTGATGGACCTGCATAGTTTAATAGCCAAATGACAACAGAACCACCGAAGATGAATGTACCTGCTTTACGAACAAATCCTTTACCTTTTTCCCACGTGCTGAGCCATAACGTTTTCGCTTGCGGCACACGGTAAGGCGGTAGTTCAATTACAAAAATAGATTTTTCTGCTTTTAAAATAGTAAGAGACATAATTTTTGTAACGAGTAACGCAAGAACAATCCCTGCGATGTATAAAGAGAACACAACAGTCGCCTGACTATGAGGGAAGAAAACTCCCGCAAATAATGCATATACAGGTAAACGTGCTGAACAAGACATAAACGGTGTTACAAGGACTGTGAGTAAACGTTCTTTTTCCTGTTCAATCGTTCTCGCTGCCATAATACCTGGGACGTTACATCCAAAACCGATAATCATCGGAATGAACGCTTTTCCGTTTAAACCGAAAAACTCCATAATTCTATCCATAACAACTGCAATTCGTGCCATATATCCTGAGTCTTCTAATAATGAAATGAAAAAGAATAGCGCAAAGATTTGTGGAACGAATACTAATACCGCACCCACGCCGGCAATAATACCTTCTGTAACGAGTGCTTGAATAAAGTCAGACGCCCCAACACTTGTGAGCCCAGCTGTAACCCAATCAGTAAGTTGTCCGCCAAAAAATCCATCAAGCATATCAGATAAAGGTGTACCAATCCACGTAAACGTAACCTGAAAAATAAAAAACATAACTGCTAAAAAGATTGGAAGTCCTAAAATTTTATGTGTAATTAACCTATCGATTTTTTCCGAAAAAGGAATTTTTCCTTCTTTCTCATGTTTCATAACATTTGTTTTTAACTTTTCAATATACGCTTCACGAGTTTTGTAAATATGCTCTTCCAACGTACAATCAAGTTTTCCATCTAAACGAGATCGAATGGCTATAAGTTCCTTATAAATTGGTAGTGCTTTCATTTCTTTTTCTACTACTTCGTTATTGCTTAAAAATTGTAGGGCTAACCATCTCGGATGCTCATAATTCGCTGTCTCTAAAAGAGCGATTACCTCTCCAATTCCTTCATCCATTTGTACACCATATGAAATAATGAATGGCTTTTTCTCTTTTTGTTTCTCTTCATGAAGAGTAGTAAGTAATTCTTCACAGCCTTTTCCGGTTCTTGCGATGACAGGAACGACTGTTACACCTAATGTTTCTGATAACCTTTTTACATTAATAACAATTCCTCTTTGCTTTGCCACATCAACCATATTTAAACCAATTGAAACTGGCTTACCAAATTCAAGTAATTGCAATGTTAAATGCATATTCCGTTCAAATTGAGAAGAATCCACTATATTTAACATATGATGAAATTCATCTGTTAGTAGAAAATTCGTAACGACACCTTCATCACGTGAAACCGGATTCAAATCATACACGCCTGGTAAATCAATTAATGTTCCTTGCTTATCTTTTAATTTACCAACCTTCTTTTCTACTGTTACACCGCTCCAGTTTCCTACATACTCATAAGAGCCCGTGAGTGCATTAAATAATGATGTTTTCCCTGTATTCGGATTCCCTAGCAAAGCAACCTTATTCACGCTAATTCCACCTTTATCATTTTCGCGTCACAATGACGAATACTAATTAACTGCCCACGACACTCCAATGTACAAGGACCTTTAAACATCGCTTTCTGTTTTATGCGAAGTTCGCTTCCTTCCGCCAGACCAAAAGCAGCTAATCTGCGCTTTAATAACTGATCTAACGACTGAATACTTTTTACTAACACTTTCTCACCAATTTTAATATCTACTAAGCTCATAACCTTCCCCCTCAGAAGAGAATGATAATTATTTTCAAAAAAATTATATCATACTCTATTTCAATTGGACTATATCTTTTTGCTTCATATTTATTAACATTTCAATACAATTATATTTCAATAATTGTCATACAAAGTGCATTTGCCATTCTCATCCATTTCGCTTACAATAAACAATAGCAAATAAAGAATCTCGTTATCACAGGGGGAGCCTTACCGCTGAGAGGGAACAATTCGTTCCGACCCTTCGAACCTGTTAGTTAATGCTAACGCAGGGATTGTGCAAACGTCCGAAATACATACCTCTTTTTTATTTACGTATTTCGTATCCTCCTATGATATCTATTCTTTTTTGTACAACTTGGATTTAGGGGGAGACAACATGCGTAACACCAATTTACAAGCGATGATCGAATCTGCTATTCTTGCAGCCTTCGCCATGATTATCGATATTTTACCATTATCACTTAAACTTCCAACAGGCGGTTCCATTTCATTTGCTATGATTCCTATTTTTATTATCGCATACCGCTGGGGCTTCAAAATGGCTTCCTTAGGAGGCTTAATTTGGGGATTATTACAAATTGTCGTAGGTGATGCTTACATTTTAACACCAGTGCAAGCATTCATTGAGTACTTCATTGCCTTTGCCTTTATCGGCTTTGCTGGTTTATTCTATCGTCCAATTCAAAAAGCACTTGCCTCAGACAACAGTAATGCAGAGCATTCCAATTTTGGCAGTCGTAAAGATAAACCAAAACAGAACAAAGGCAAAAAAGCACTCGTTTACATTATACTTGCCACATTTGTCGGCAGCTTTGCACGTTATTTCTGTCACTTTATTGCTGGTATTATTTTCTTTGGTCAATATGCACCTAAAGGACAATCGGCTGTTTTATATTCATTAATTGTAAACGGCAGTACAATGATCGGTTCTTTCATACTATGTACTGTATTACTAATTCTTTTATTTACAACTTCACCACGCTTATTCAAAAGCATCGGTGCTTATCAAATGAATACAAAAAAGAAGAGCGCTTAATTAGCGCTCTTTTTTTATCAAAATTCTCAATGCGTAATATCAATAATAAATACAATAAATGCACAAAAGAAAATAAATACCATCACACCTAGTAAATTGCTATTCACGGCTAATCTACTCCTTACATAACCTCATTTTCTATTCAAAGTATACTGCTCCAAAATAAAGATTAGGTAAAGATAATATGAAATTAAATTAAAAAAGCGTAACATGTATTGTCTACGCTTTTTTCGGTAAATAGAAGTAAAATAACACACCATCTTCAGTATTCTTCACCCCATATTCAGCATTGTGCAGTTCTAAAATGTTTTTTGAAATCGCAAGGCCAAGCCCTGTTCCACCTTGTGAACGTTTCCGTGCCGCATCCACGCGATAAAAACGATCCCAAATCTTATCTAATTGTTCTTCTTCAATGTGAGCACCTTTATTTTCAATACACACTTTTATATGATTCGTCTCGTCTATTGTGGAAATAATAATATCTTCTTTATCTGGTGTATAACGTATTGCATTCGTAATGAAGTTCACGATGACTTGTTCAATTCTATTTTGATTCCCAACCACTTCAGCTGGACATATATGCTTGTGCACACTCAGTTCCTTTTTCTCTATCTCCGATGAAAGCTGTTCACATATTTCTTCAATCACTCCATCTATATAGAAAAAATCCACCTTCATGTTATATGTGCCCGACTCAAATTTAGCTAATTCAAGCATATCCAAAATTAGTATATCCATCTTGTCTACTTCTTTTTCCATCGCCTGAAAATAGTAGTCTTTCTTATGTTCAGCTACCCCATCTTTTAAAATGGAAATACAGCTTTTCATAATACTCAGCGGCGTTTTTAGTTCATGCGATACGCCTGCAATAAATTCCTTCCTTGTGTTTTCTAACTTTCTTTCTTTTTCAATATCTTGTTCTAGCTGTCCAATATGTGAATGTAGTTTATTAGATAATGTATTAATATTTTGCGATAAATCACCAATTTCATCTTTTGAAGTTATCGGAATTTTTTCTGTGAAATCCAAATGTGCTATTTTCTTCGTTGTATTATTTATTTTTAATAATGGTTTTGCAATTTGTTTTGAGTAATAGAACGAAGCTAGAAAAATAAGAATGACTACAAATGCAATAATGTAAATGTAGTAATCTTGCACCATTTGCACAGCCTCGTCTACAGGCTGTAAAGAAGCCATCGCATATATATATGTTACTGATCCGTCTTTTTCTTTTATTGGTTTGATTAATAATTTATATTTTATATCATTTTTTTCATAATCCATTGTTTGTGTTGCATATTGTATTTTATTACTCTCTTTTAGTAATAAATCAGTTTGAAATTCTTTTATGTTATCTAGGAATAAACTATTTTTATAAATTGGATTTACAGATCCTTTTACATCTGGGAGCTGAACTTTCGTAATAGTCCCAAATATATTGAAATCCGAATTTTGAGCAGCCCACTTCTTTTCCTCATCACTCAAAATTCCAACAACTTTTTTTCTTTCCCCATTAATAGAATCTTGAGTAACTTTTGGCGTTTCCTCACTCAGCTTCAGTTCTTTTTCAGCTAAATTCTTACTTAACGGTTTATTAGACCAACTTAAATTCATCTGTGCTAACTGTAAATAATGTGTGACGAAACTGTCGTCTCTTTTCAGTCCATAAAAATAAACTGGTTGTCCTACAAAACTAGGTAGTGTCCCACTTTCAATTTCATCTATATTCATGAGATAGTTCAAAGGAATAATGATTGTTTTTTGTCCCACTTTCTTCTCTTCCCGTCGCTCTAAAGTAATCTCAAAATAAAAATCATCCGCATGTTTTAAATTCCCATTCTTATCTAACGTCGTAATCCACGTATTATTTTCTCTTAAAAAATCTTGCTCCAGTTTCTGAATTCCTTCTGTACTTCCTGCATAATTTAAATAGTTCTTTTCAAAAGAATTTAAATTGACTTTAATATCTTCCACTTTTCGATTCGCATAATATTGCTTAAAAAATATCGTTTGTCCAATAAATATCGTCGCTAAAATCAACATGCACAATGCTGTTGTGAGAGTAAATAATTTTAATACAATCCCTTTTCTCATACATTCCCCTCGAATTTATAACCGGTTCGCACTACAGTTGTAATGTACTTTGCCTTCTCTCCTAATTTATTTCGCAAATTACGAATATGGCTATTAACAGTTCGATCATCACCAGCAAATTCATATCCCCAAATTTTTGAAATTAATTGTTCTCTTGTTAGTACAATTCCTTGATTTTTCATGAAATACACTAATATTTCAAATTCTGTATGTGTTAAAGTAATGTCTGCCTCATCAACAGTAACAGTACGTGACGGAAAATGGACATGAATGCCGTGAATTGATAAAGTATCGTCTTCATTCTCTAAAGGTTTCTTTGTTGCTTTTCTACTTTCCAACAACCTTTTCGCTCTCGCTAATAAAATAGGCGGACTATATGGTTTCGCAACATAATCATCTGCCCCAAGCTCAAACCCAAGTAACGTATCATCTTCATCTACACGTGCCGTCAGCATAATAATTGGAACCCCGGACGTCTTACGAATCCTTCGGCAAACAGACCAACCATCAAGTTCCGGCAACATAATATCAAGTATAACTAAATCGACCTCTTCTTCTTCAAATAAGACTAAAGCTTCTTTTCCGTCTCTCGCTTCAAGAACTTTATATTGTTCACTCAAAAAGTAATCCTTTAATATTTCACGTAAAATATCTTCATCTTCAACAATCAAAATGTTTTTTGACATAATCTATGTCTCCCCCTCTAGCTATAAGAAATTACTATTCAAAGCTCTATAATTTATTTTGAATTACTCGTAATTAACTTTGCCTCGATAATATATCGATCCGGTGCATTCCCTATATAATCAAATGGATAACAAGTCGTCATTGTTAATGTCGGTTCTTCTTTTTTTACAATAACAGTGCGATCATCCGCATGTGTAATCCACATCTTTTGAATTTCATATGTGTACATTGTATTGTCATATTCTAAAATGAGATTGTCTTTTTCTTTAAGCTCCTCTAATTCTGTAAATACAGTATCCCTATGCCCGCTCAGTACAGTATGTCCTCCTCCAGATGGTGTTGTCGTTAAATCACTAACAAACATACCAACCCCTTTTTTCAATGTTGCATCATTTGCTCCCCAATATATAGAAAACTTCTTCTTTATTTTCGGTATATTTAACATAGCTACCTTTTCTCCTTCTTTATTTTGTATTTGAGAAGAAGGTACTTGCGCATTTACTGGTACTTCACTAGAAGGCTGCTTATATGTTTGCTGCTCAAAATTTTTAATCTCTTCCGTCGTCAAATCTTGTGCAGAACTTTTTCCTTTATACCATTCAAAAGAATAATAAGCTCCCATTAATAGACCTACTATCATTAACGTAAACCCAATACGATTTAGAATCGTCACTGTTAATCCCTCCATGCAAAAAATGGTAGGGACATCCTACCATTTTTAATATATGAAATTATCCCATTCTTTATAGGCTAATAAAGATTTTATTTTTATGCCTTCACTTTATTACGACGATTCAATCCAAATAATGTGCCTATTGCTACAAGACATGCACTTAATGCCATCATTGCTACATTATTTGATGCTGTATTTGGTAATTTCTCTCCCTTTACAGCTGGTTTTGCTATTTCCTTTTTCGCTGCATCATTCTTTTGTCCGGCCTGAATTGCTGCTTCTTTTTTTGCAAGGGCTTCCTTTTCTTGCACTTGTAGCGCTACTTCTTTTTTCGCTGTATCTTGCTGCACTTGCGCTTTTATTGCTTCCTCTTTTTTAGCCATATCACTTTTTTCTTGTACTTGTGCCTCTTGCTTTTTCTCTACATCATTTTTTTGCTGTACCTTAATTGCTTCTTCTTTTTTAGCTGCATCTTGCTGCACTTGCGCCGCTTCTTCCTTTGTTAATGTTCCAGTAGAAGCGCTCGCTACTGAAGAATATCCTACTGTTAAAAGTGCCATTGCACAAATTGGTAATAGTTTTTTTTTCATTTTATTTCTCTCCTTTTATACTTTATTCACATCACGTCGCACCGGATGTATTACTAGAATAAACAAGAGATGTAAATATAAGATGCAGATGAAATGGAATTCTGTTAAAGATTTCATTATAAAAAAAGGTTATCCAAAAATAATCTTTTGGATAACCTTTTTTATTTAATCTACACTTAAAGCTTTCTTCCCCATTTGGTTATAAATACTTGCAAACCAACTCTTACTCACTTTCACATTTTTCGTTCCATAGAATGGATCATTATAATACACATAATTATCATCGGCACCTGTTAAAACGACCGCATGAGTATTCATTCGCCCATTAATTGTTTTTCCGCCTGGTGTTTTCCATGTTGTAATTGGTCTAGGATTATTTAGTGCTACAGTTACCCAAGTAACAACCGGTTTTCCATTTCGCACATAATCTTCTAGGACTGAAAAATCATTTCCGGTTAAATTCGTTCCTCTTGCATATTTATCTAACAATCTTTTTAATGGCTCTGGATTAATAGAATATCCTGGCGTATTTCCTGTCACATCACCTACAAACCCTACATCTGGATCTCCCCAAATTTGTGATGATGTTTTATAGTTCTTTAATTTCGTTTGATCAAAAGGCATTTCAAACGCAAATGCTACTTTATTTAATGAGCGACCAATTTGATGTTCCACAAGCATTTGTAAAGAGACTACTTCACAGCCATTGTGTAATTCTGGGAATTGATAAATTGATGGTACGTTCAATACCACTTGACTACGATTAACATTGCCTTCATTAACCCATTTCAAACCATTATTAGTTTGTATTTGAATCCAACCGCCTTCTCTTTCGCCATAAACTTCTACTGTTTGCGGAGAATATTTCCCTGATACACGCGATACAAAACTAGGACTGTCATATGCAAAAAACACTTTAGATAAATACTTTGTCTCCTTTTTCGTGTCCAACCATTGGTATCCTGCATATGTACTTATACGAAGCCACGTTCCTCTTTCTTCTACAACAGTTACTGTTTGTGGTCCATAATACGCTAAAATTGTCGCAGAGCGTGACGGAGCATCATAAGTAGTAAAGTCTCTATCAATCTGTACTTTCTTTTCAGTCAGACATACCCATTTATAGCCTAAACTAGTACGAATTTTAATCCAATCGCCTTCTCTTTCTTCAACAACCGTCACTTCTTGCGGAGTATACTCGCCTGAAATACCCGACGATAATGACGATTCATTATATGTAGCGAAGTTTTTCGTTATATTTACTTTCTTCTCAGTTAAGCACACCCATTTAAAACCCAAATCCGTATGAATTTTTATCCATCCACCGTCTCTTTCTTCATATACTTTTACTTCTTGTGATGCATATTCATTTGAAATACCTGACGATAATGATGGACCGTTATACGTAAAGAAACTTTTCGTTATATTTACCTTTTTCGCTTGTACTTCGCTATCTTTAGATTTATCTGTTACCGCAACAAGTCGCGCTGCCTCCGCACGTGTTATCGATTTGTCAGGTTGCCACTGTGTTCCATCAATACCACTTGATATACCTAATTCTACTAAAATATTAATGAATTTCTCACCCCAATGATCTTTCACATCATTAAATAGTGTCGGTAATTCTCCATTAACTTTCGAATCTAATTGATACGCTTGCACAAGCATTGTTGCCATTGCCGCTCTTGTCATTTGACCGTACGGGTTAAACTTTCCGTTTCCTTCACCTTTAATAACACCTGCCTTTTCCACCGCTGCAATGTAGGAAGATGCCCAATTATCTTTCGAATCTATAAAGGTCGGCTTGTCCCCTTCTTTAACTTCTAATCCTAAAACTTTAGCCATAATTGTAGCCGCTTCAGCCCTACTTAATACGTTATTCGGTGAAAATGTTCCATCCGGCATTCCTGTAATTACCTTTTTATTCACTAAATAAGTAACAGACTCTTCCGCCCACCCTGGAACATCAGGGAATGATTGTGGTGCTGCTTGTAAATTACTCACTGCCCGTTTTAATTCTACTTCTCTTTTTTCCTGTTCTTCCTTTTGCTTTAATTCAAGCTCTTGTTTTTCTTGTTCTTCTTTTTGCTTTAATTCAAGTTCTTGTTTTTCTTGTTCTTCTTTTTGCTTTAATTCAAGTTCTTGTTTTTCTTGTTCTTCTTTTTGCTTTAATTCAAGTTCTTGTTTTTCTTGTTCTTCTTTTTGCTTTAATTCAAGTTCTTGTTTTTCT
>NZ_LXLV01000069.1 GCF_001757995.1 Bacillus mycoides
GTTCTTGTTTTTCTTGTTCTTCTTTTTGCTTTAATTCAAGTTCTTGTTTTTCTTGTTCTTCTTTTTGCTTTAATTCAAGTTCTTGTTTTTCTTGTTCTTCTTTTTGCTTTAATTCAAGTTCTTGTTTTTCTCGCTCTTCTTTCTGCTTTAACTCTATTTGTTCCTGCTCCAATTGTTGCTGATTTATTCGTAATTCGTCTTGCTGTTTCTTTAATTCCTCTCTCTTTTGTTTCTCTTTTAATTCAGGATTTGTTTCTTCTTGATTATTCTTTTCGTTTTCTTCTAATCGACTCTTCTCTTCAAGCTCTTTCTTCCTTTTTTGTTCCTCTAATTCATTCAAGTTTGTCCCTTCTTGGTTATTCTTTTCTTGTACTTCTAACGGATTCTTCTTTTCAAGTTCTTCTTGTTGTTTCTTTAATTCATCTAATTTTTGCTGAACTTCTTCTAATCTTTCTTTATCTTCACTATCTTGTTTTAGTAATTCTTCTTTTTTCTGTTTTAATTCGTCAACTTTATCAAATAACTCTTCCTGCTGTTTCAAAATATCTTTTCTTTTTTCTAATTCCATTTGTTGCTCTTTTATAGCATCAAATTGTTTTTGCAATTCACTCTGTCTATCACTATGTATACTCTGTAAAGCTTCTATATTATTTCTTGTATTATTTTCAATTTCCGCTAGCGAACTAGAAGGAAACGCTAATAGATTTGTTGTCAATAAACTGGCTACTGCAATTACACTATATTTTTTCATCATACACACCTTTTCTAATTTCACTTCAATTCTATTTCCTACCATATGTAAAATGTAAGATTCCTCCATAATCATAGCAAATCTTTTCTACGCTAAGGGACTTTTCGTAAAAATAAAAAAAGCATCGTATAATACAATGCTTTTTTTGATGTGTCTCGATATTTATTTGTTACTTTCGCGTGATTGAGAAGTAGAAAGGGCCGGAGTGATAACTAATTGTCTCGGCTCAGTTTTCTTTAAGTGATTTTTGACGTTACACTTACGACGTTGAACAACCCACGCTTTAATAGGATTTGTCAAAATAATCTTTTGCTCTTCGTTAGGGGCCTCTTCTTCCAATTTACAACTTTCGCTCCATTTATTCCATTTCATTGTAAGTTTAGAAGAAGAATGATCGTCTTCTCGATCAAACAAGTGCAAAAAATCCATTTCGCCAGCTAGCATTACGGTGTTGCTAGTTGCTAAAAAAGAAAAGGTCGTCCAACGTTTCTCCATGCCCTCCTACTCCTTTTTCACATATAGAGTGCCTAAAACTTAATTTACCTAAAATATGCTTGCCTTTTACCTTACACTTATAGTTTATCCAAAACACTACTATGCAACTATCGATTTGCCTTACAACTACCTTACATTTTTGTAAGAAACAAAAAACCTTCACTCTCTATACGTGAAGGTTTCTCATTTCTCATCTATATGATCTTTCATATGATCGACTCCAGCTTCTTGTAGCTGTGACATCATACCGTGGGAAATTGCGCCTAATACTAAAGTCATTCCAATTAGTGAAATCCGAATCGCTGGTACATCAATTATGTAAGCCAAACTACCAAGAACAATTGTTAAAAGTAATGCTTTTATAAATGTTGCACTTGTATACTCTTTCCTTTTCATCATAATCACCCTTCATGGAAGCGCTTTCTTAATGTAATCAGTATATCATATCATCTGACTATTTTGTGGGGATTTCTGTAAAAACCTAATATCTTCTTTGACTTTTTTCTTTCTATCCTTTACAGTCGAAATGTTCACAAGTTTTACACTGTAGGAGGATTCAAATGAAAATTGAAATAAAAGACACTTTAATTTCTGAAGAACAATTACAAGAAAAAGTAAAAGAACTAGCGCTTCAAATCGAACGTGATTTTGAAGGAGAAGAAATCGTTGTAATCGCTGTATTAAAAGGATCTTTCGTATTCGCTGCTGATTTAATTCGTCATATTAAAAACGAAGTAACTATCGACTTTATCTCTGCATCTAGCTACGGAAATCAAACAGAAACAACTGGAAAAGTAAAACTATTAAAAGATATCGATGTAAACATTACTGGAAAAAACGTAATTGTCGTAGAAGACATTATCGATTCTGGTTTAACACTTCACTTCTTAAAAGATCACTTCTTTATGCATAAACCAAAAGCATTGAAATTCTGTACGTTACTTGATAAACCTGAACGCCGTAAAGTGGACTTAAAAGCTGAATATGTTGGCTTCCAAATTCCAGACGAATTTATCGTTGGCTACGGTATCGACTGCGCAGAAAAATATCGTAACTTACCATTTATCGCTTCAGTTGTAACGGAATAATATAAAAAAATAAAGTGAAACTTTAATCAGTGGGGGTTTTGTCTATCCCCCACTGATTATTAGTTGAACCAATCGGGCTTTTACGGGCAGTTGATCTCCCACCTAACTTCCTCGTATTCTTCGAAATTTGAGGTGGGAGTCTTACTGCCCGTTAATGCGGGGTAAACTTCCATCAATTATTGATGGAAGTTTATTTTCTATCACAATTCGTAAAAGACAAAGGGAGAGAATAAAAATGACAAAGACAAAATTTGAAAAAGTACTCCTCATCGTAAATCCGAAAGCCGGTCAAGGCGACTTACATACAAATTTAACGAAAATCGTACCACCTCTTGCCGCAGCTTTTCCTGACCTACATATCCTTCATACGAAAAAGCAAGGTGATGCAACAAAATATTGTCAGAAGTTTGCTAGTAAAGTAGATTTAATTATCGTCTTCGGTGGTGATGGAACTGTATTTGAATGCACAAATGGCTTAGCCCCTCTTGAAACTAGACCTACACTTGCAATCATTCCAGGCGGAACTTGCAACGACTTCTCTCGCACACTTGGTGTTCCGCAAAATATTGCAGAAGCAGCAAAACTCATTACAAAAGGACATGTAAAACCAATTGATGTCGCAAAAGCAAATGGACAACACTTCTTAAACTTCTGGGGTATTGGACTCGTCTCTGAAGTATCAAACAATATTGATGCAGAAGAGAAAGCAAAGCTTGGTAAAATCGGTTACTACTTAAGTACCATTCGAACTGTTAAAAACGCTGAAACATTCCCAGTAAAAATTACTTACGACGGACAAGTATATGAAGACGAAGCTGTCCTTGTTATGGTTGGAAACGGTGAATATCTTGGCGGTATCCCGTCCTTTATTCCGAACGTGAAATGTGATGACGGAACACTTGATATTTTCGTAGTCAAATCAACAGGCATTCAAGCCTTTAAAGATTATATCGGAAAGAAACTATTTGAAGACTCAAATGAAAATGACATCTTCCACGTCAAAGCTAAATCCATTCATATTGAAACAGAAGAAGAAAAAGAAGTAGATACAGATGGTGAAAGCTCTCTACATACACCGTGTCATATTGAATTATTACAAGGGCACTTTACGATGATTTATAATCCTGCGGTTGTGTAATGCAAAAAGACGAGCTAAAGTTTCAACACTTTGGCTCGTCTTTTTTATTAGCAAGGCATTTTGATCTACTCTTTAATTTTTAATATAAGTTTTCGTAATCAAACTCCACCCAATTTTTCCAGTGCGTATTAGCATCCTTATCTACAATAACACTTGAATCTTGCTTCTCTATCGCTGCAGCTACTGATTGGAAGAATTCATTTTCACTTACTTTCTCTTCTTCAACATGTTGCCACTCTTCCGTTTCATAAGCTACTTCCCAATCACCTTTTAAACCGAACTCTTCTAAAATTTCTTCTTTATCCCACCATAATAACTTTCTAGCTTCGTCATTAGTAGCAAGCATACGCATGAAATATGTTGGATAAGACTCTTTCGTTTTCACTTCTATTCCATTATTCACATAATCTTCTTCTGTAAATTGATATTCAAAATGATGATCACGAATTCTTAAACTGCCCTTATAAATATCCGGTATAAAATCACCTTCATCATCAAATAATTCATAATCTCCATCATTTACTTGCAAAATACCGTCATCACCAATTGAATGATTCATTCTATCGCCATATACTTGAATATCATTAAATACACCTAATGAACCTACACCGACAATTTGAAACACCATTAACCAATCCTTAGTATCTTTAAAGAAAAGAGAGAATTTCACTTGCGAAATATCCATATATTCATTATCAAAGGTAGGAAATTCATAGTTACTTTGCTTTCTATCTAATAGCTTCAAAATATCTTTTTGCATATGTATCATCTTCACCTCTATATAAACAAAAATAATTTTTTCAATTTTACTAGAGTATAACATAGACATACTTGCCTTTCATTCTGTTTTCTTTAAGATGTTTCTAAGTATAGAGCGTATTTCTTAATAAAAACTCGTACGGTTTCTTAACATTTTCTTAAAACAAAAGTGAAATATTAATTAGTAAGCTCAAAAAACAAAAAAGGAACTCTTTACACTACAATTGACAAAATCACACCTTTAGTGTAATTTTACACTACAAGAAAAAAGGAGCTGCATTATGGATAAAAAAGAATTTATTGAACTCGTTAATTCAAAATTAAAACTCATCCGTGTTGAAAATGATTTATCACAAGATAAAATGTCAGAAATTATTGGTTTATCGAAGAAAACATTAGTGGAAATTGAAAAAAGAAGACGCACGCTAACATGGTCAGGTGCAGTGTGTGTCGTAACACTCTTCGAACAGAGCGATACAGTCCAGATGACATTCGGGGATGATGTGAATGAAATTATAAAAACAATCGCTTTTACACATTACAATACGAACTTCCCGAGGACGTTAGGAGGAAAAGTGTGGTGGCGACAAATAAAAGAATTAAACGGTTATCAAATACAACAAAACATTTTATCTCAACATTATAGAATTTTAGATACAGAAGACCGCAGAATATGCCATTCATTCGAATTGGATGAAATTGAAAAGCGATTTATGGAAATGGCAAAAATATCTCAATAAAGTAAAACTTTAATCAGTGGGGGTTTTACTGCCCGTTAATACGGGATAAAATAAATTTCGGAGTATAATTCAAATGAAAAAACAGACAAATATCACGATTTTAAATACGTTAATCATTAGCACGTTAGTATTAAATTTATTTATTTTCACATCACGAATGAGCTTTTTACCTTGGTATATTGAAGATGGTTGGGGATATTTAGGATTATTATTTACATCCTTTATTTTCTTACTTTGCTTCTTTAAATCTTCGAAGCTTCATAAAGATGGAAAGTTAACTACGCTACAAAAGTTCATTCCACTTGTTTCGGCCATACTTTCAATCTTTGTTCTCCTAATTCCATCAAGTGATTTTATGACTATATTAGCTAATCTAATCAATACAATCATATTAACAATTTATATAATTGTATTTCAAACAACACCTAATGTAAGTAATGAGAAGCTATTACAGTAAAAGGGAGAGTTATTCTACAAAATAACTCTCCCTTTTATACTACTCTCAATAAGCATAAACCTTTATTCTATTTATTTACTCATCACCGTACTTCTTCTTTGCTTATACAAATAAGCACCACTCGCAACAACAAAAACGATCCCGCCAAAATACACGCCATACTTTATCGCAACTGCTACAATACTTTCAATGTGTTGTCCAAATAAAGAACCGAGCACAAAATAAACGAGTGTCCAAACAAATCCTGTCGTATAGGAATATAAAGCATACGTCTTAAATGACATGTTATTCATCCCAACTAAATACGGTACGATATGTCTTACAACTGGTATGAAGTAACTTGTAACTAAAGCATAATGACCATATTTCTCTACCATTTGTTGAGATTTCAAAAGATATTTCGCCTTTTTCTTTTTCATTAGCTTATCAAGTACTTTTATACCAAATATTTTCCCTAATATATAACCTAAGGATAGCCCGGATACAACACCTAAATATGTTAATAAAAACGCAGGAATAACACTTAATACGCCTAGTGAAGATACAAAACCACCGCTCATTACAATCATTTCATCTGGAATCGGCATGCCGATAATGCCTAACCATAAGCAGAAAAATAATGCCCAATAACCGTACTGCTCAATATATGATAATAATTCATGTAATTCCATTATGCATACGCTCTCCTTAGCTCTTTTTTACAGCTAAAGACGTAAGCTGGCGGGAAATTGAGCCACACTTTTTCTAGTGTAATTTCCGGAAAGAAATGCTGTATAAATCCTTTTTTCACAAGTGAATATTGAAATGTAATAAATTCACCATTCTCATGTATCGCTTCCATTACATTGTTTAAAATGCACTTTGAAACTTCTTCTGGTAAAGAAGTAAAAGGTAATCCCGATAAGACGTAATCAATGCATTCTATCTGTAACTCTTCCATATACTTCTTTATATTTTCAGCTGAACCGTGTACAACAATGACGTTCTGCTCATTTTTAAACTTTCTCTTTAACTCTTTGCAAAACACTTCATTAATTTCAATAAGAAGAAATATTGTTTCCTTCTTCTTTCTCTTCATAATTTCTTTCGTGAAAACCCCTGTACCAGGCCCCAACTCTACGATGCATTTCGCTCTATGAAAATCAATTACATCTACCATTTTCTTTGCTAATATTTTTGAACTTGGCGCAATTGCCCCAGTATGTTTCGGATGTTTAATAAATTCATATAAGAATGTTATGAGCTGCATGTAAACCTCTCCCCATTCGTTCAATAGTTTTTAACTTGTTTCTAAGTATAACTATCGTTTCTTAATAAAAATTGAGGAGATTTCTTAAGATTTTATGAAGAATAAAAAAACAGCTACCGCTTATAGCGATAGCTGCTCATTTATTACTTCGCGCTCACAATCTTATAATAAGAACGAACTGTTAAGAAGTAATATCCGATATAAATGACACCGTATACCCCGATACTAATTAGGAGCGGAATCATAATTTCAAATGGTAGTATGTTCCCTAGACCTTTTAATGCAAACAAGCTGTGCAGGATTCCGATTACTAACGGAATCGCAAAGATAAAGCTTACTTGTTTTGCAATAGCTTTTTTCATTTCTTGTTTTGTGACCCCTACTTTGTGAAGTACAACATAACGCTCACGATCCGCATTTGCTTCTGTTAATTGTTTAAAGTAAATGATAGAACCTGTTGCTAGTAAGAATACAAGTCCTAAGAACATTCCGATGAACATCATTAGTCCCGTTCCTTCAAGCCCCATATGGAAACCAGTGTAGAAGTCTCTAAATGGTGGTACCATTTCTGATTCACCAGCTGGCATCACTTTTGTTAGTTTTTCTGTTAACACTTTACTGTTTCTTTCATCTTTTACATCAATATTTTTTACAACACGTGTTCCAAATGCTTGCTTCGCTTGTTCATACATTTCATCTGAAACGACAACAACTAGTTCACCTAAGTTTGTAATTGCATTATCGTTTGCACCTTGGATTGTTAATGTCTTCGTTTCATTTCCAATTTGGAATACCGCTTTATTGCCTTTATATTGAGGACTAAACTCATGTCCTTCCATATAAGAACTATCATATATAAATGCTTCGCCAGTAGCTACATTCACTGTTTCTGCATCGATTTTTTTAGCAAGTTTATTAAATTCAGACTGAGACATAAACTGATATTTCTCTGAAATCGTATAGTTCATGTTAAGAATGAAATCAACTTTGTCCCCTTCGAACTTCCCTTTGACAGGAACCGTTTCAATTTCAAATTGATCTTTAACAGGGTGATCCTGCTTCTCTTCCGCAAGAATCGTATTTACTTTCTTATCTAGTTCTGCATCTTTTTTCTCATAAGAATAGCTGTATGGTGTAAATGCTTTTGATTGTGTAAATGTGTTGTAATACATCGTAACTGACGTACCAACTGCGGTTAATGTTACCGCACTTAAAATAGAAATTGTCGCAAGTGACTTTGCATTCCCTTTAATACGATATAGTAGCTGTGACGTCGTTACCATATTCATACCGTTATAAAACGATGATTTATTATTTCTTGAACGTTTTAATACGAATACTGTAAAGAACATAAATAGTAAGTACGTACCTAATACTGTCGCAAGTAAAATATAAAGTGCAACTGCCATAAAGTCTGCATACTTAACTGCCTTCATAAACATTAATGCTAAGAAATAACCTGAACCAATTAAGAAAATTGAAATTAACGCCATAATTACAGATCCTTTTGGCATTGCTTCCCCTTCACGTTCTGCACGGAAAAGCTCAATTAACTTGAAACGATAAATTAAACGATATCCTTGAAGTGATGTATACAATATAATCACAAAGAAAATAATTGCTGTATCAACAATTGCAGCCATCGGTACTTCAAAATGAACATTTAAATTTAATCCCATCATACTTACTAATAACTCAAGGAATAGTTTTGAAAGGACACTACCGATCGCAATCCCGATAATTAAAGACATTAATCCCATTAACATATTTTCATAAAAGAGCATTTTACCGATTTGTTTTTTACGAATACCGAGTAAGGAATACAGTCCAACTTCTTTTTTACGCTTCCTTGTAAAGAAACCGTTCGAATATATAATGAACACCGCTACGAAGATGATTAGCATGACACTTGAAACTTGAAACGCACCGCTAATTTTTTTTGAACCTTCCGCAGCTTTTTCCATTTGTGAATTATACTGCAACGCCTTAAATGTAAAATAAATGACGATGCTAAATATCATAGATGCAAAATATACAAAGTAGTCTTTAAAGTTCCGCTGTATGTTGCGGAGGGCAATGCTAGATAAGGTCATCAGCCATACCTCCAGAAATGGAAGACATTACGTCAACGACTTTTTGGAAGAACTGTTTACGTGTTAATTCACCGCGGTGCAATTCTTTATATAACTCACCATCTTTAATGAAAATAACTCGTTTACAATAACTCGCTGCAAACGCATCATGCGTTACCATTAAAATTGTAGAATTATCATATTCATTTAACGACTTCATACTTTCTAGTAAGTCTGTTGCCGATTTTGAATCAAGTGCTCCTGTCGGCTCGTCTCCAAAAATCATACTAGGATTTGTAACGATAGCACGCGATGCCGCACAGCGCTGCTTCTGTCCACCAGACACTTGATATGGGAACTGACTTAAAATATGATCAATACCAAATTTCTTGGAGATTTCAAGAACACGGCGATCAATTTCATTTGCCTTCACCTTCGATAATGCAAGAGGTAACGCGATATTCTCTTTCACCGTTAACGTATCTAATAAGTTATAATCTTGGAAAATGAACCCTAAATGATCGCGGCGGAATAACGCTAGCTTATCATCGTTCATCTTCACGATATCTTTTCCATCAATTAAAATTTCACCGTTCGTCGCATTATCAATTGTAGAAAGAACGTTTAAAAGAGTCGTCTTACCAGAACCAGAAGGTCCCATAATTCCAACGAACTCACCTTCTTTTACTTGTAAGTTAATACCTTTTAAAGCTGCAAATTTATTCCCACCTGTATCATATACTTTTTCAATATTTTTTGCTTCTAACACTGTTTTCATCTCGACATCCCTCATTTCTTCTATTCTCTATTTTCAACTATATACACTCTCTACTCTTGCCACTATCGATGTTTCTTACACAAACATGACAGTTATGTAAGGCGCATAAGTAAAGACATCAAAATTTAACCTAATGTACTAAAGTACTTTGTTACTATAACATTGGGATATCATGCCATCCATTCATTCTCCTTACAGGAACATTACATTTTTGTAAGGTTAAAAATGTAATGTTCCTGTAAGGTTAAAAATGTCCCCTACAAAGTTGTGCATGAAATGTCGGATGGAGCTATTTTGTTCCTGATATTCTATTTATAGAGGAGGTCATATAATGGATTCACTTAAAAATATGAATGCGGCAATGCAGTATATTGAAGACAACCTTACACACGAAATTGATTTTAAAGAAGTCGCAAAAATAGCTTTCTGCTCCGAATATCATTTCAAAAGAATGTTTTCTTTTTTAGCTGGCATATCACTATCAGAATATATTCGCTGTAGACGCCTTACTCTTGCTGCCTTTGAACTAAAAAATAGCGATACAAAAGTCATTGATGTCGCTATAAAATATGGCTACAACTCACCAGATTCTTTTACACGTGCATTTCAAAATTTGCACGGTATAACACCTTCAGAGGCCCGAAATAGTAGTCGTTCTTTGAAAGCTTATTCACCAATGACCTTCCAACTATCCATTCAAGGAGGAAATGCAATGAACTATCGAATTGAAGAAAAAGACTCATTTCGAATTATAGGTATTACAAAACGAGTACCAATTGTTTTCAATGGTGTAAATGAAGAAATTGCTTCTATGTGGAAAAGTTTAACCCCACAGTCCATTCAAACATTAAAGATGCTTTCAAATGTGGAACCAAATGGAATCATTAGTGCATCTACTAACTTTTCTGAAGGAAGAATGGAAGAAAAAGGCGAACTCGATCACTATATTGGAGTAGCCACAACGAAAGATTGTCCAGAGCACTTCAAACAACTTGAAGCTGCTGCTTCAACATGGGCTATATTTGAAGCTGTCGGTCCATTTCCTGATGCATTACAAAATGTGTGGGGACGTATTTATTCCGAATGGTTCCCTTCTTCAAACTATGAACTAGCGGAAGGTCCGGAAATATTGTGGAATGAAAGTAAAGATGTATCCTCGCCGAATTTCAGAAGCGAGATATGGGTACCTGTTTTGAAAAAGTAATATAAGGGTCTAAACTTTTTCAAAATAAAAAAGCTGCTCTTCCTCTTTAAAGGAAAAGCAGCTTCTTATTTTATCCCGCTATTTGTGGGCAGTAAAACTCCCACCTCAAAATTCAGGTGGAGCAAAGAAGTTAGGTGGGAGATCAACTGCCCGTAAACGCCCGATTGGTGAGGGCTAATAATCAGTGGTGGATGAACAAAACCCCCACTGATTAAAGTTTCACTTTATACTTCTTCTCGACTCGTTCTTATACAAGAAAATAGTAATTATCGTAAGCACTATAACAACTACAAAAGTAAATACTTTGTAGTTCGAGATAGTAGCGGTACCAATTAACAAGGCAGGTATAACAGCCACAATTAAGCCACCAAACATACCAACAAACGCCCCTATACTTTGTTTTACTACTTGAGTTTCTGATACCCAATCATAATAACCAAATCGATTATTAATAAAAATCCCCCATACTGCCGAAAATAATGAATATGTTATCGGTGTTATTACGATGAAAAGAGAACTCCAAACATCTAGTTTTAACCCTATTATCAGTAATACAGCACTAATAAGTGATGCAGGTATGCTCAATGAAAGATTCATAAGAATTTTACTGTCATAAATCATCTTTGGCGCTATAGGCAATGACTTAATAATCCATACATTTTTTCCTTCTAAAGACAATGACACACATGTTGTACACGTCATCGAAATCGCTGCTGCAATAGCAAATGGAGCAATCTTTTGCAACAGGGGCTCAATTCCAGGGTACGCTATTAATTGACTTGGTCCTACTACAACTATAGCCAGCGAGAAAGCTATCGCCATCACGACTCCCATTCCACTATTTATGACATACACTGTAGAAGAGAAGAAACGTTTCAGTTCTTTTTTATACAATGCGACCAATACGCTTTCTTTTCTCATACTATTAATCTCATAATTTGAAAGCATATGATAAGTGGAAATCCCTGTGTTTATTTGCTTATATTTTAACGAAAGTATTTTTACAAAAAGATAGTACCAAATAACTGATATCCCAACGAATAGGATGAAAGCTATAATATCAGCATTAACAATTGCTTTTTGAAACATGTTAGCTAATGGATACACTTTAGTTAATTGCTCCGAAACAATTGCACCAATTCCGTTCATATCATTAAGGCTATATTGAGCATTTCCGTTTTTTAGCATAAAGAAACCGAATGTAATAATTACTATAAAACTTAAAATCGTAGTTATTTTATTCGCATTTTTAAATTTAGAAGCGATTGCCGTAATCACAGCTCCAAAAATCGCTGCTATTGTTGTTGGAATTAATGATGCTATAAACATACTGATGAACCACATAAGGTAAAAAGAAACTGATGGATTCTCATGTATGCAATACACAACTCCCATTGGTAGCATGATTATGATTGAAAAGATCGTATTCAGCAAGTATAAATACAAAAATCTACTTGTAATAACAGTACTTACACGAATCGGTAATGACATTAAAAAGTCGTAGTCCTTAAAAGCAAAAATTTCTCCATTTGCCTTAAATATAGTGAAAAACAACGTTAATACACTGCTAATAACTAGTGCATAAACTGGAATAATTTCGCTCATTCCTAGTTTCACCAATCCATATGCCGAGGTTCCGCAATATAACATTAACATGACACCAACTAAGGCAATAGATGCTGAAAGTAAAATCTTATTCTGCTTCTTCTTTTTATCTTTTTCGTATTTAAAAGTATTTAAACCAAGCTGTGTTATCAAGCGGATTTTTAAAAGATCTAGACTACTAATATTCATTAGCAAGCTCCTTCATAAAGAGCTCTTCCAATGAGCCTTCCTTTATTAAAGAATTCACTTCTCCTGAAAGTGCTAATTTCCCTCCATTAATCATCGCTATTTTATTACATAACTTCTCCGCCACATCTAAAACGTGCGTAGAAAAGAAAATCGCACTTCCTTTTTCACAAAGCTCCTTCATAATACCTTTCAATACTACAGCAGCCTTTGGATCAAGACCAACGAAGGGTTCATCTAAAACTAATAATTTCGGTTTATGCAAAACCGCTGATATAATCGCTACTTTTTGTTTCATACCGTGTGAATAAGAAGAAATTAAGTCTCCTAAGTAAGGTGTAATCTCAAAGGCATCCCCATACTTCTTTATCTGTTCTTCCCGATCCTTCGCAGACACTTTAAACACGTCAGCAACAAAGTTCAAATATTGAATTCCTGTTAATTGCTCATATAAATCTGGATTATCGGGAATATACGCCATTACTCTCTTACATGCAATCGGATCTTTTTTTACTGAGTGGCCATCAACAAAAATTTCACCCTCTTCAAAATCTATAACTCCTACTAATGACTTAATCGTTGTACTTTTCCCCGCACCGTTATGCCCGATAAATCCAAAGATATCTCCTGCTTGAACAGTAATATTTAAATGATCTACTGCTTTCTTGCCACCTTTGTATGTCTTGCTAAAATTTATAATTTCTAACATGTGATTTCCCCCAAACCATCTATTTGTTAACTGAATTTTCAGATCAAAGAACAAAAAATTTACTCAGTGAGCTTTTTCGTTATCCCCACTGAGTATTAAAATCTCTTAACACATAGAAACTATAAATATAAAATTTGAATAGTATAGTTCAATCGCTTATTGCTCACAATTGCATTTCTTTTTTATATAAAACGTAAGAATATAAATTCGTTATGAGGACAGCAAATACTATAATCCCAAGCATCATATAAGATCTCCAATCAGCTGGAGCGAAAACACTTATAATCATAATGAGTCCTAAAGCTACAAATACTTTTCCACTAAATCGATGTGTTTTCCGCCATACTTCTTCATTACTTAACGTCCAAGGATTACGCATCCCAACGAAAAAGTTAGGCTTACACTGTGGTAAATAATTACCCATCACTAAAAATAAAACACCAACTAATAATTCTGGAACTCGATTAATGAATAAATTATATCCTAGTCCACTTGTAATAATATCTATATTTCCTACAAATAGTAGCAGGAGTATCCCGTTATTCATCATCATAAAAGCTTTAGAAAATTTCTCGTAATTTGCTTTCCTTGGATCAATCTTTGGTATCACATTTAGAAATACATATAACGCAATCATAATTCCAACCATAGAAATCATTCCGTAAAGTTTAGAAGAATAGCCATCTACCTTACCACCACTCCAATGTGTCGCGATTGTATCCGGCAAATGTGGCCAAGCAAACGCCCATGCGATACAAGTTATAAGAACTAATATAATTGCAAAAAGATGTTTTTTCATTTCCCCTCTTCCCCCTTATTCGTAAACGTAAACACCCAAGTCAATAAATCTTGAAATACAGTTGTGTTTAAAGAGTACATAACGAATTGTCCTCTTTTTTCATCCTGGATAAGTTCAGCATTTTTGAGCGCATTTAGGTGATGAGAAATACTTGGCTTTGTCATATTGAACTGTTCAGCAATTTCGCCAGCTGTTAAATCGCCTTCTTTTAATAAATCTAAAATTTTTCGCCTTGTTGGGTCTGCTAATGCTTTGAATGCTTGATTCAATGTCTTTCTTCCCTTCGATAATTAGACATTTAGATATTTATCTAAATGTTAAAATAAAAACTATAAATTGTCAATCGTATCCATAGCCCTTTTTACTTTTCACGCTTTTGACCTATACTGTTTACTAGCTTATATTTCAACATAATGAAAAGACGTGAAACACATGGTACACTATAGCTACAATTGTTTTTTTGAGGAGGAATATACATATGTATAAAATTTTAATCGTTGAAGACGATCCAAATATTTCATCATTACTACAATCTCACATTCAAAAATATGGCTATGATGCTGTTGTTACGGAGAATTTCGATGATATTATGGAATCGTTTAACGCAGTGAAACCACATCTTGTTTTACTTGATGTGAACTTACCGAAATTCGATGGATTCTACTGGTGCCGTCAAATTCGTCATGAATCTACTTGTCCAATTATTTTCATTTCAGCGCGTGCTGGTGAGATGGAACAAATTATGGCGATTGAAAGCGGTGCGGATGATTATATTACGAAACCGTTCCACTACGACGTTGTAATGGCTAAAATTAAAGGTCAATTGCGCCGTATTTACGGTGACTATGCACCAAATATTTCTGAACGTATCGTTGAAGTAGAAGGTTTAAAACTATTCCCTGAACGTCCAGAAATTCACTTCGGATCTGAACAAGTTCTTTTAACGAAGAAAGAAGCAATTTTAGCCGAAATGTTATTATCTAAATTCCCTCGTACAGCGAGCCGTGAAGATTTATTAGCTGCTCTTTGGGATGATGAGAGCTTCGTTGAAGAAAATACATTAAACGTAAACATCACGCGTCTTCGTAAAAAGTTCAATGAGCTTGGTATTGAAAATGCTATTGAAACAGTACGTGGACTTGGGTATCGTTTTAACGCAACTTGGAGTGAATAAGCATGAAGTTATTTTTACGTGATCATTTTGCATTTTTTCTACTGTACGTATTAAACTTCGGTATCATTTTCGTTCTCTATGATGCAGTAGATGGATTTCAAAATAATAAATTTTACTTCATCGTTTTAAGCTTATACTTATTTATTTGTTTCCTTGCTTATCGTTACGTTCGTAACCGTAGAATGTATCATAGATTAAGTGAGCAGCCAGAAAAAATGGAGGATGCGTTTATTGAAAGAGCAACCGCTCCGATGCCTCACGGTGTAAATGAACTCGTGCGTACGCAATACCGTCTCTTCCAAAAAGAACTACAATCGTATGAAGTAAAACAACAGGAACATCAATTGTTCATTAACCATTGGGTGCACCAAATGAAGACACCTGTTTCTGTTATGCAGCTTATGGTACTGGAAATGGAAGATGAACATTTAATTCCGAAATTCAAAAAAGAGTTAGAGCGTCTAAACCAAGGACTTGATATGGCTTTATACATGGCTAGGTTAAATAACTTCCATGAAGATTTCCATGTTGAGACGATTTCATTAAAAGATACGGTAACAAAAAATATTAATGGATTAAAAGAATTATTCATTCGTAATGGCGTCTTCCCTGTTTTAGAAGTACATTCTGATCTAAAGGTTGCTTCTGATGCGAAATGGCTAAAATTTATTATCTATCAGTTAATGACAAATGCAGTCCGTTACTCTGGTGAGCGTGGAAAGAAAGTGTTCTTATCCGCTTATCGAAATGGAAAAGACATTATTTTAGAAGTTCGCGATGAAGGCGTTGGTATTCCGCAAGAAGATATTCGAAGAGTATTTGAACCATTTTACACTGGGAAAAACGGTCGTACATTCGGAGAATCTACCGGTATGGGGCTTTATATTGTAAGTAAAATTTGTGATTATTTAGGTCACTCTGTCAAACTAGATTCTGAAGTTGGTAAAGGAACGACGATTAAAATCATCTTCCACAATGCTGCGAATAATCAAGCAGAGAATGTAGAGAAGGTGACTAAAGCATGATCAGAACATATGCTAGCAAAATGTATGAGAACTCACTCTCATACATTTTTTGCAATAAAACTACATATTTCCCTGCTAACGGGAGGCACGTATTATGACATTTTGGCAATTTGCATTTAAAAATGTAACGCGCAACTCAAGAGCTTATTTTGCTTACTTTATAAGCAGTGCCTTTTCCATTGCTGTTTTCTTTTCGTTCGCTGTTTATTTGTTTCATCCGAAATTACAAAATCCCACTATGATCTCTGAAATTTCAGGATTAATGATTTTTTCAGAAGTTGTTATTGTTTTGTTCTCGTTCTTTTTTCTACTCTATTCAATCGGATCGTTTTTAAAAGTTCGTAAAAAGCAATTTGGTATTTTAACTATTTTAGGTATATCAAAAAAACAATTACATCGACTCGTTTTCACTGAAAATATGTTAATTGGTATTTTATCTATCTTTTTCGGTATGCAGTTTGGACTTGTCTTTTCGCAGTTTTTCTTATTAGTAACAGCGAAAATTACACATCTACCAGGGATATATTTATATCCCCCTACGAATGCTTTCATTTTAACAACGATTGTGTTTCTTGGTCTCTTTATCGCTGTATCTTCATTTACACCCATGCTAATTCGTACGAAAAAGACGGTAAACCTATTAAAAATGAATGGTAGGAAACAAAAGGAAAGAAAACCATCCATATTTATCTCTCTATTTGGTGCTATCTGTTTATTAGGTGGTTATATTTTAGCTGCAAACCCTAAATATTTCTTCTCAATAAACACGCAAGTAGGCGTTATCTATATGGTGTCAAGTGTTTTTGTGATTCCAGCACTTGTTACAATTGGGACCTATTTTTTCTTTTCTCAAATTAGTTTCTTACTTATTTATATTTTAAAGAAAAGAAGAAAGTTTTATATGAAACGAATTAATATGCTTTGGATTTCGGATTTAGCAAGTCGTATTCGAACGAATATCAATATGCTTTTTATTGTAGCGATGCTTTCTACAATTGCTTTCACAATGATTACGTTCCTATATGGAGTCGGAAAGTTTACAAAGCTAGATGTTGCGAGAACTTCACCTTTTCCATTTTCTTATTTTTCATATGACGCAAATCCTTTTGCTAACGAGCATTTAACTTGGCTTGAACAGCAGTTACAAAAAGAAAATTTCTCTTATAAAAGGATCAAAGCTGATTTATATGAAACACCATTGAAAGAAGATGAAGGTATAACAACTTACAATGACATCTATGCCATGAAACAAAGTGACTATAACAAACTTGCAGCTTCCCTGCGAATGAAACAACTATTCATGAGCGATAACGAAGCATATGTCTTAAGCGGTGGCGCTTATTTCACCTTATTCAGCCAATTTGAGCCAAGCTTCAATAGAAAATCCATTACACTTTCTAGCACAAATACGATATTACAAGTAAAGGGCTATGAACAAGTAGGGGCCATTCCCTCTGACTTTTCATATCAAACTTTAATTTTACCTGACGCTGTTGTAAACAACTTACCAAATACAACAAAGCATGTAGCAGCGTACAATTATAACGTACAAAACTGGGAAAAGACGTATGAAATTGCTGCTGATTTTATGAAGAAAATACAAAGAGATCGACAGGAATTCCAATACGAAGGACCACTTATACGCTCCTATGAATCAGCAGGCTCATTATATAGAATCACATCAGGAAGTGCCGCATACTTCCTAATCGGGACATTCTTAGGTGTCATTTTCTTTATTGGAGCTGGTAGCGTTCTTTACTTCAGAATGTATACAGATTTAACGAACGAACAAGAAAAATATGTAGCAATTTCAAAAATTGGTGTAACAGATGCAGAGATGAAAAGATCTGCAACCATTCAACTTAGCATTTTATTTTTCGTTCCGTACGTTATGGCGTCCATTCATACAATGTTCGCAACAAAAATGCTTCAAGACGTAATTGCTTTATCACTATTCAAAGAAATTTCAGCCGTTCTTATTATTTTTGGAGTAGTTGAATTCATCTTTTTCTTATTCATTCGCTCCTTTTGCATGCAAAAGTTATCAGAGTATACGAATGGTTAAGTTTTATAAATATATTAGTACAGGAAAAGGATACCTCTTATATCCTTTTCCTCTTCACTCTATTAGGAGGTTTAGGTGAATGACTTTTTGGCAGTTTGCCTTTAAAAATGTAACAAGAAACGCCAGAGCTTATTTCGCCTATTTTGTAAGCAGTGCGTTTTCCATTGCTATTTTTTTCTCATTTGCAGTTTATTTATTTCATCCTAAATTGCATATGACAGACGTGAATTATGCTCTGAACATATTAATGACAATTTCAGAAGTTGTCATTGTGTTCTTTTCATTTTTCTTTTTACTCTATTCAATTGGTACATTTTTAAAGGTTCGTAAAAAACAATTTGGGATTTTAACAGTACTTGGCATATCTCAAAAACAATTAAAACGACTCATATTTATAGAAAATATGTTAATTGGTGTTCTTTCTATATTTTTTGGTATTCAACTTGGAGTTGTCTTTTCACAGTTCTTTTTATTAGTTACCGCCAAAATTACACACGTACCTGGTTTATATTTATATGGGCCCACAAGTGCTATCGTTTTAACTATCATCATCTTTCTTGGGCTCTTCATTCTCGTATCATCTTTTACACCGATGCTCATTCGTACGAGAAAAGCCGTACGTCTTTTAAAAGAAGGAACAAAACAAAAAGAAAGAAAAGCATCCGTTCTCATCTCTCTATTTGGTGCAACATGTTTAATATCTGGATATGCGTTAGCCGCAAATCCGCTGTATTTTATGTCGCTAGGTGACATCATTGGGCTTTTATATGCCGTCTCTAGTATATTTGTCATCCCATCGCTTATTGCAGCTGGAACATACTTTTTCTTTTCACAAATTAGTTTTTTACTTATTCGTATTTTAAAAATGCGAAGAAAGTTTTATATGAAACGAATTAATATGCTTTGGATCTCTGACCTAGCATCGCGCATTCGTACGAATATTAATATGCTCTTTATAGTAGCGATGCTATCGACGCTCGCTTTTACAATGATTACATTCTTATATGGATTCGGGAAATTTACAAAGTTTGATGCGATTAGACAAAACCCTTTCCCGTTTACTTATTTATCACATACTGAAAATACATTAGCTGATGAACATTTAAACTGGTTAGAGCAGAAATTTAATGAAGAGCACTTTACTTATACAAAATTTAAAACAGATATATATGAAGTATCTTCAGCTGAAGATAACACGCAGCTCTATTACGCAATTAAACAAAGTGACTATAATGTACTTGCTAAAGCGTTAAATTGGGAAAAACTCACGGTGAATAAGAATGAATCTTATATTCTTATGAAAGACTTAGATGATCAAGTTATTGGAACGATTCACAATAAAGAAAAGAAAAATACTCTTACACTTACTCAAAACAATTTACAACTACAAGTGAAAGAATATAAAAGTTATAGCCCATTCCCAAACAGCTTAATATACCAATTACTCATACTATCTGATGAAAATGTAGAAGCCTTATCCACCGTTTCCAAACAAATGAGTGTATATAACTTCAAAGTTACAGATTGGGAGAAAGCACATAATATCGGTTCATCGTTTATAACAAAAATCCATAACGACAATGCAGCGATTCAAGCAGAGCATCCACCGTTCCATGCAAGTGAAGCGAGCGATTCTCTATATAAGACAAAACTAAATGTCGCTTCGTTCTTCTTAATTGGTACTTTCCTAGGAGTTATTTTCTTTATCGGTGCTGGCAGTGTTCTTTACTTCCGAATGTATACAGATTTAACAAATGAGCAAGAAAAATATATAACGATTACGAAAATTGGCTTAACTGAGACTGAAATGAAACGTTCAGCGACAATTCAGCTTGCGATTCTTTTCTTCGTGCCTTACATTATGGCATCGATCCATACGATGTTTGCGACAAAGATGCTACAAGAAATATTACATCTCTCGTTTTTCGCTGAGATTACAGTCGTACTTATGATTTTTGGAACGGTTGAAATTCTATTTTTCCTTTTAATTCGTTCCTTCTATATGCAAAAATTATCACAACACATTAAGTTTTAGAGGATAGAAAGGTGATTATTATGGAAGAAGTATTACACATAAAAAACGTCTCAAAAGTGTATGAGGGAAAAGTACCTCATACCGCTTTAAAAAATATAAATTTACACGTAGATAAAGGTGAATTTGTTGCGATTATGGGGCCATCTGGTAGCGGTAAATCTACGTTTTTAAACGTTATTTCTACAATTGATTCCCCTACTTCTGGTGATGTCGTTATTAACGGAAAACAACCGCACACATTCCGTAGAGAGAAACTAGCTATTTTCCGTCGCCAAGAGTTAGGGTTTGTTTTCCAAAACTTTAACCTATTAGATACACTAACAATCGGTGAAAATATCGTACTGCCTTTAACGTTAGATAATGTTCCTTTAAAAGAGATGGACGAAAAACTCGATAACATTTCAAAGAAACTTGGAATTGATCATATTTTGGACAAACGTATTTTTGAAGTTTCTGGAGGGCAAGCACAGCGTACCGCAGTAGCACGCGCTGTTATTCATCATCCGTCTCTTTTACTCGCTGATGAACCGACAGGAAACTTGGATTCTAAGTCAGCGATTGACGTAATGGAGTTATTTACGAAGTTAAACAAAGAAGAAGATGCAACAATTTTAATGGTTACTCACGATCCGTTTGCAGCAAGTTATTGTAACCGCGTTATTTTCATTAAAGATGGTGGGCTTTACAATGAATTACACCGCGGACTATATCGTGAGAAATTTTATCAAGAAATATTAGATGTTTTAGCATTATTAGGAGGAAGACGTGGATGACGTTTTGGCAATTTGCATTTAAAAATGTCTCACGTAATTCTAAAGCATATTTTGCTTATTTTGTAAGTAGTGCTTTTTCTATAATGGTTTTCTTTTCATTTACTGCATATGCGTATCATCCACGCTTGCAAAATTTACAAAAATTTCAAGAACGGGATCCTCTCATGAACTTAGCTAGTACTGCACAGTTTATTATCGTTTTGTTCTCGTTCTTCTTTCTCTTATATTCAGTCGGAACATTTTTAAATGTGCGAAAGCAGCAATTTGGGATACTCACTATTCTTGGTATCTCACAGAGACAATTAAAAAGACTTTTATTTACCGAAAACATGATAATCGGGATATTATCTATCTTTATCGGCATTCAAGGTGGCCTTGTGTTTTCTAATTTCTTCTTATTAGTCACTTCGAAATTAACAAGTGCGAAAGGCCTCTATTTATATTGGCCAACAGAAGCAATTATCGTTACAACCGTAACGTTTATCATTTTATTTTTAATCGTTTCTACGTTTACACCTATGTTTATTCGTACTCGTAAAACAACACAGCTTATTAAAGGTAACAAAAAAGTGACAGCCGAAAAAAAGCCATCTATACTCATCTCTTTATTCGCTTTAATTTGTTTAGGGCTATGCTATTATATTGCCGTTTATCCACAAGGATACGTAACAGAAAAAAATGTACAAAATGGATCTGTCTTCTTAATTATGTTATCTATTTTACCGCTCGTAATAATTGGGACGTATTTTTTCTTTTCACAAACATTTCTTCTTTTTATCTTTATTTTAAAGAAGCGCAGAAAGTTTTATTTGAAACAAATAAATATGTTATGGATTTCAGATTTAGTTTCTCGTACCCGTAGTAATATTAATGTACTCTTTATCGTTTCTATGCTATCTGCACTTGCATTTACAATTATTATTGGATTATTCGCTGCTAATAACAATACGAAGGCATCGGTACTAGAGCGATATCCTGTCCCCTTCACTTATACATCAGAAGGTGAAAATTCCCTTGAACAAAAGCATATTACTACAATTGAAAATGAGCTTACAAATAGTAATTTTCAGTACAGAAGATATAAGTTTACAGTATTAAAAGATACAGCTTCAAAAGAAGACATTATGCTTATGAAGATGAGTGATTATAACGCAATTGCTAAACAATTGAAGAGACCGGAAATCACTCTTGATTCTACACAAGTTTATATTATTTCTCGTCATTCACCAGAGCTTTTAAACCTTGTCTCAAATCCATTTGCAAAACAAGACACAATTACACTCGGATCTAATAAAAAAGAATTTCATATTAAAGGGTTTATTAATAAAGGGATTGAACCATCCTTCGCATTCCCCTATTTAATTGTTATACAAGATTATGTATTTGATAATATGATTCCTCATATTGAAACGACCATAGTTTATAATTATTTCGTGGAGAACTGGGAAAATGCGATTGTTCCGACGAAAAATATTTTACGTACGATTAGTAATGATGCAAGTGATTTTTTTGAAAAACATAAAGAAGAAAATGCTCAAACTCCTTTTTACATTCATACAGCTACTGATGAGCTAAACTACAGTAAAGGAAATTCAATTGCTCACTTCTTTATTTGGGCGTTTCTCGGCTTTATTTTCTTTATTGGTGCAGCTAGTGTGTTATACTTCCGTATGTATAACGACTTAACAACTGAAAGACAAAAGTATATTACGATTACAAAACTCGGTTTAACAGAATCAGAAATGTTTCGTTCTGCAACGATTCAATTAGGAATTTTATTTTTCGTTCCTTATATCGTCGCTGGTATTCATACAATATTTGCGATTAAGTTTTTACAAAGCATGTTTTCTTTCTCGTTACTTAAAGAGACATTTATCGTACTCACTTTATTCGGGATTATCGAGATTATTTTCTTCTTCTTAATCCGTTCTCTGTACATCAATAAATTATCACAGCATATTAAAACGTGAATAAAATAGCCTTGTGCAATATGCACAAGGCTATTTTCAATAGTTTTTAAATAATTAGCAGCAGTATCCACCATAGCCGCCGCCATAGCCACCATAACCGCCGTAACCACAAGAACCGCCGCCTCCGCCGAAGCAGCTAGCACCGATAATGATTAATAAAATAAACAATACGATTAGAAGCGCAAAACCGCCGCCGCACCCATGTCTGCGGTTACAATCATCATGTCTGTGTTCACACTTTTCGCTCATTGCTCTATTCCTCCTTTAGTATCATTCATAACAAGTTCAACTTGCTCTAAATGAGGGGATTCCATTTATATTATGTTTTCAGGGCAAATCGGAAGCTTGGCATTCCTAAAAACGGGCTTGTTTTTGGAAATGGGCTTCATCAAAAAAAGATACCAGTTAAGGTATCTTCTAAATAAACATATTCAATAAAAGAGCAAAACCAAATGCAATAAATGATAATAAAGTCTCAAGTACAGTCCACGTTTTAAACGTTTCCTTCACAGTTAACCCTAGATACTCTTTTACAAGCCAAAATCCTGCATCGTTTACATGTGAAAACATTAATGACCCTGCACCCGTCGCTATAACAAGTAATTCTAAATTTACACCAGACATGTGCTGAATAACCGGTGAAACAATTCCTGCTGCTGTCGTTAAAGCGACTGTTGCTGATCCGGTCGCTATTCGAATTAAGCCAGCTACCATGAAAGCTAAGACGATTGGTGATAATGAAATATGTTCTGCCATTTGAGCGATGGCTGTTCCAACGCCGCTTTCAATTAATATTTGTTTAAATCCACCGCCTGCACCGATTATTAAAATAATGGAACCGACAGGTAGTAAACTTTCATCTGTTAATTTTTTAATCATCTTTTTATTAATGCCTTGTCTTATCCCTAGTAAATAAAACGCTGCGAAACATGAAATAAGTAAAGCGATTACTGGACTTCCGATAAATACAAAAAATTCAGTTATTTTTTCCGGTAATGAAATATATGGTGCGACTACTGATAAAATCATTAAAACTACTGGCAGTAAAATAATAAAAAATGAAACTTTACGACTCGGTAAATCAGTTGATACAGTTGTAACCCGAACAAGCTCTGGTTCATTTTCAGGTATAACTCTCTTATGTACCCACTTTGCAAATAACGGTCCTGCGATAATAGCTGTTGGTAACGCGATAATTAATGAATATAAAAGCACTTTTCCTAAGTTTGCATTATAAATTCCGATTGCTGTCATCGCACCTGGATGGGGAGGCACTAGCCCATGTACAATCGATAATCCGGCAATAACAGGTAACGCAATTAACAATATATTTTGTTTCGTTGTTTTTCGAATTGAAATAACAAGTGGTAATAAAATGACGATTCCCACTTCAAAAAAAACTGGAATCCCTATAACAAATCCGGCGAATAACATTGCCCAAGGTAATTTTTTCACCCCGAAGAATCGAATGAAGAAATCTGCTACTTGCATGCCAGCCCCTGAATCGGACATCATTTTCCCTAAAATTGTTCCGAGAGCCAAAATACCAACTAAATGCCCTAGTACACTACCAACACCAGTTTCATAGGCAGTCACTATTTTCGTTAAGTTCAGTCCAGACATAATAGCTAAAAATAGACTAGCAACTGTTAAACTAATAAATGCATGCCATTTCCACCATGATACCCCTAAAATAACAATTGCGATCGCAATTAACGTGACGATTAATAAGTATATATTCATCTCTCATTCCCCTTACTTTTATAAAAAAAGAGGGAATATCCCCTCTTTTTTATACGTCATAATTAACTACATAATGCTGCATTTCTGTATTGTAGTAGCCTTCACTATATTCAATTACTTCGCCAACTTCATCGAAAGAATAGCGCATACGTTTTAATAGCGCTGTCCCCTCTTTTTCACCTAACGCTTCTGCAACGAAATTAGGCGCAAATCCAACTGCGAATTCATCTCTGAAGTTTTCTAAATGTATACCTCGGTCTTCTACTAAATCGTACAGCGATTGTAAATCAAAGTCCGATAAATCTGTACTTGCCATTTGTGCTGAGAAATAGTGCGTATAATGAATGTACGGAGTATCATTTAAAGCATATAGACGCTCAATACGAAAACTTTCTTTACCGAATAATCGAAACGGCACTGTTCCTTCTTCATTGTGAACTATTTCTGCCTTTAACAATTTCTTTTGTACTTTATATCCTTCTTCCACTAATACTTCTGTGAATTTCTTTCCCTTTGAAAGCTTTGTCGCAGAAGTATTACGAATGACTTTCGTTCCTTTACCACTTTTCTTTTCTAAATACCCTTCTTGAACGAGTTCTTTAATAGCGTTTCGCACTGTAATTTTACTAACTTTGAACTCTTCTTCTAATTGCGGTTCAGAAGGAATATTCGTATGGATGGCATAAACACCATGCAATATTCGATCACGAATAATATTTTTAATTTGTAAATATAATGGTCCTCTTTTTCTCGTTACGTTCACCGTTACACCCACTACCTTTCTACATCACCTACTGATGCCGTCATTGCCCGAAGTATATCTTTCTCTGATGACATTGGCGTATCACCGACGATTGTATGTGCAAGCATTCCAGCTGCTGACGCAAATGAAACAGCTTTCTCTGGTGCAAACTCTTCTATCTCGCCATGAATAATTCCGCTCGTATAAGCATCTCCAGCACCTATTCTATCATATACAGAAAACGTAAGTGTTTTTGCAAAAGTGAACGCACCATCTTTACATATGAATCCGCGAAGCAAGTGTGTATTATCACCGTTAATAGAGCGATGTGTACCAGCAATTGTGGCGATATTATATGTTTCAGCCACTTTTGGAATGAGATCTATCAGCTGAGCTTCTCGCTCTGTCTCTTCTGTTTTCATTCCGAGAACAAACATCGCATCTTTTTCATTCATCATTACAATATCGGCAAGGCCTAGCATTTCTTCATAATGCGGTTTCGCCTGTTCATACCCATCTTCTCCCCAAAGCGACGGACGATAGTTGCAATCAAAAACGACAGTACCCCTGTTTTCTTTAACTGCTTTCGCTAAAGATTTCATATGATGACGCACGGCATCATTCATTGCAAGTGTGATTCCGCAAAAATGGATGATATCAATTTCCTTTGCGATTTCTTCAAATTGATACATCTCTTTACATGCCGTATTGAAACTACTTTCTAATCGATTCGAATATGTAACGCGGCTTGCGCGTGCTCCAAATCCATTTTCTAAAAAGTACATGCCAACATATTTACCGCCTCTTGAAATAAACGGTGCCTGAATGCCTAATTTTTGAATATGCGATACCGCAGCATCTCCAATCGAGTTTTCTGGTAAAGTTGAAACAAGAAACCCTTCATGACCTAGATGTGAAAGCGCTGCTGCAACGTTCACGCCTGTACCTGAAAAAGAATAATTTAGCGTGTTAGCTTGCGACAACAATTCATATCCTGGTACTTGCAGGCGCATCATTACTTCACCGAATGCTGCAATTTTCTTACGCATATTGATCAACTAACTTCTTCACTACTGCTAGTAATTCACGAACATCTTCTACTTTCGTATTGCCAGTTTCTTTATCAATAATAGAAGAATACACATGCGGAATAACTTGCTCTACATTTGCCTCTAACGCAATACGTACAATTGTTTCAAGGTTCTCTTTATCAATTCCGCCTGTTGGCTCTAATGCAAATCCTTCTTCCGCACAAGCCTTCGCAACTGCGCGATATTCTTCTTCATGAGCTAAGCCTTTCATTGGGAAGTATTTTAATGAATTTCCACCCATATCACGTACAAGTGCGATCGCTGTTTTAATTGGAACGATTGCTTTTTCTTCTCCAGCTGCACTAATTGGGCCAGTAGAAATATTCACGTAACCTACTTTTCCTGTTGGCGATACTAAACTATTAATCCAGCTATCTTTTGCGCCAAGGTTTGCACGTGTCGCTCCAACTGAAGGGAACACTTGATTAATATGACTACCAGGATAATGCTTCGCAATTTCAGCTACAACTGCCGCTTGGCGATTATCTCCAGCTCCAAGTCCAATTGATACAGCGTCATCAACTTCTTTTCCGTATGCTTTCATCGCTGTAACTGCTTCTTCTACTGTTGGATAATCTTTTGATAAAACGCCGACTACTACATAACCTTCTGCTGCTTCAAAAATGTCTTTCGCATTTCGGGTATTGTTCGCTAATACATTTAATGCTACGCGGCCTTTATAAAAACGTTTTTGAATGTTTGTCATTTTAGTTTCCCCCTACAATTTCTCTCATTTTTTCTTCAATCACATGTATATCATTGCCTTGAAGTGGACGTGGATCGATATCAAAGAACCCTTGTCTTACTCCATAATCACGTGTGTAAATTGCGATTTCCCCTTCGCGTAACGCGGTCACAACATCTTTTGCCGACTTATTTAATTCTTTCTCGTTAATATGAATACGTGCTCTAAAGATCGCTCTTCCTGCTTCATCTTGAACGATTGTTACATTTACACCGTTTAACTCTTTCAGCGGCATAAGTACTTGCAACAGCTCTTTTTCTTGCTCACTCTTATCTTCTTTTACTCCGTACTCATCAAGCGCTTGAAGTAAGCCGAAAGTCGTCTCTTTCCCAACTTTCATACTTCTTCCGATGCAATGTAATTGCACTTTTAGCCATTCGATATATTTTCGTTTACCGCCGACAATACCGGAAGTAGGTCCTTCAATTGCCTTTGAACCGCTATAAATGGCTAGGTCTGAATACTTCACGTATTTTTGAATGTCTTCTTCGGCTGCTGCATCAACGATAAGTGGTACATTATTTCGCTGTGCTACTTCCCACGCTTCTTCAACAGAAATCATATTTTTTTGCACTGCATGATGTGATTTTACATACAGAATCGCAGCTGTATTTTCGCAGATCGCATCTTCAATATGCTCTGCTTTCCCTTCATTTGCATAACCTACTTCAACGAGCTTACCGCCGCCTAAATAAATCATCGTTTCAACAGGAGCACCGTATTGAACGTTATGACCTTTTAACATAATCACTTCGTTTTTCGCGATTACTTCTTGATGAAGTCTTTCACTTTTACGGCGATTTCCTTCTGTAACGATACCAGCGATAGAAAGCGCAATTCCACTCGATGCTGAGTTCACAACAACTGCCGCCTCTGAATCTAGAATTCTTGTAATATGGTCTCCTGCTTTATCTACTAAATCGGCAATTTCCACATAATTTTGTCCACCATGCTTCATCGCATCCATCACTGTATCTGTCGGAGCGGATACACCTAAAATACTCATTCTACCGCTCGCATTAATAACTCTTTTTAATCCGTACTTAGCATTCAATGAATGACCCATTGATTACAACCCCTCTCGTATCAATTCTTCTTTCAGCAACGCGCTGATCCCCTTCTGAATCAATTAACGTAATCGGTTCATCTTTCACCGTAAATAAAGTTAAGTTTGCAATATCCCCTTCTTCAATACGGCCAAGCTCTGGTTTTTTCAGCCACTCTGCCGCATTTTTCGTAACTGCATCAATTACTTCTTCTAGCGGATACCCTAAGTAAAGGAATTTCGAAAGAACGTTAGCCATACTGTAAACTGGACCGTGTATACGATTCTTCCGGTAAATATCTGTACTAATTGTATTAAAGGCAATACTGTAACGCTTCGCTGCCTCTGCTACTTTAAAAGAAAAACTAGCATTACCATGCCCAACATCTAAATGAACACCGCGTTTCACTGCATCTAACAACACAGGTAGCGGTTTGCCTTCTTCATCAAATAAGTTATTTTCTTTCCCGTTTAAGTAATGTGTAATGACATCATCTTTTTCTAAAAGTGGCACAACTTCCTCTATGCGAGGAGGCGCTGAACCGATATGTACCATAATCGGCAATGATGTTTCACGAGATAAAGAGCGTGCAACATGAAGCGGTTCAATTCCGCTATCACAAACGACACTTTTACTCATTCTCGCCTTTAACCCAACGATTACATCTTTATACTTTTCTACTGCTTCTATTACTTTCTCTTTATCTATCCATTCCATATTGGATAATTCATCAATTCGTTTCAAACCGATGCGAGAAATATTTAAAAAGGCAAATAAATTTGTTTTTGCCTGCTTTCTACTTTGTACTAAATCTGCGATGCGATCAGCTCCGCAGCTTCCCGCATCAACAATTGTCGTTACCCCTTGCTTAACGCCAATTTCATCCACCTCATCGCCATACGGATCAAACTCTGGAAAAGCGTGAACGTGCAAATCAATCCAGCCACTCGATACGTAAGTACCTGAGTAATCAAGAACCTTTCCACCTTCGCCAGCACCAGCTTTCGTCACCTGTGCGATTTTATTATTTTCAATTACAATGTCAATCTCTTCCCCGTTCACACGTTTCACATTACGTAGTACGAATCGTTCTGTCATTGTATTTCCACCCTTTTCTATAAGAAGCCATAAGAATACGCTTACATTAAAGTTTCATTTTTTATATCTCTTTCACATATTTAGAGTATCACGAAAAAAACGAAAAGTAAATATAACGTTATAATGTTTAAAGTTATATAAAAGCGTACTCCCTAAAATTTCGATAGTACAAGAAAATATATCAACGATTCGACAAAGAATATCGATTTACCGACCAAAAACGTCAATCCCTTTCTTATATGCTAAAAGACTGCCCCAAAACGGACCAGCCTTTTTCTCTATTCCTGAACCGTCAAAATAACCCCGTCCATATTGTTCCCCGAAATTTCATACTGCTTATTCGCTGGAACATTGACGTTCATACGCTCTGAAACTTTATAATAAGAAACCGTATATTTCTTCCCTTCAACATCAGTTGAAATTTCCTTCTTCTCTTTTAGAAAGTCTAAATATTCTTCTAGAGTCAAATTCTTCTTTTGCATAATTGCGCTATGTGGTAAGCCGACATAACGAATGTGCCATGGCTCATATTGAATGCCCGTAATATCACTTTTATTTTTCGGATAACGTAAAACAAATCCGTGCTTCCATACGTTCTCTTCAATCCATTTTCCTTCAGGAGCTTTCTCCATTTTCTTTTGAGTAGAACCAACGTCGAGTGATAATCCTAAATTATGTTCACTATATCCTGCTGGAAGTGCATAATCAGATCCCATTTCTTTATATAATTTACTTTGTTCTTGAAAATCTCGGTAACCGCTACTCATTAGGAAATGCTGTACTCCATCTTTTCCAGCTGCATCGACAACGTTCAAAAACTTTTTCACAATGTCCTTTGATAAACGAAGATTTCTATCAAATATTACATAGCCTCTTACTAATTCACTATTGTGATTTACATTTATAATATCGGACCTAATACTATCTTTTTGAACCGGGTAATCTCTATTAACTAATAATAGATCCCCTTTATAAATTTGTTCTTTTGTAACCTCTACCTTTTCAGTATTCGCAGCTTTTACCTTATTATCTTTTTCTGCAATTTTAACATCGATCTCCTTTTGAAATAATGATGATATATAAAAGCCTACACAGACTGTACATAATATAAAAAGAGAAATAAATACCCACTTTTTCATTTCTAGTTCCTCCTTAACGTAACTTACGTATAGAATAGAAAAAACTATTAAAATAAAAAGTGGGGTAAAGTTAAAATTTTTATTAAATTTCCAGATTATCCTCTTTTGGTAATCTCACTTCAAATATCGTTCTAATTACATTACTTTCAGCAGAGATTGTCCCGTTATGCTGTTCGATAATATTTTTCGCGATAAATAATCCAAGACCTGTTCCACCTTGCTGCTCTGATCTTGCTTTATCACCTGTATAAAACATATCGAAAAGATACGGTAAATCTTCTTCTGGAATACTATCTCCGTAATTAATAATTTGTACAACTACCTCTTCACGATCAATATATCCGTTCACATCAACAAATTTCCCATCATACCCATAGCGAATCGCATTCGTTAAAAGATTTTCAAATACTCGAGCTAACAATTTCCCGTCACCGTTAATAGGTAAATGCGGATCCATATTCAATCTTGCTTCTAAATTCTTTTTTTCTAATAACGGATATAATTCTTCATCTAACTGTATAAGTAATTCACTTATATCAATCGCTCTTTTATCAAGCTGTAACATGCCATAATTCATTCTCGTTATTTCAAATAATTCATCAATTAAGCTTTCAAGCCTTTCCGATTTCGTAAAAGCAATCGTAGAAAAATGTTTAATTTGTTCTTTTGTTAAATTCTCATCTTTAAGAATTAAATCTAAATATCCTAACACTGATGTTAATGGAGTTCTTAAATCATGAGCTAAGTTAACAATGAGCTGATCCTTACTACTTTCCGCAAAGTCTCCTCGTTCAACTGCTTCTTTTAATTTCTCACTCGCTACATTTATTTCACGAGCAATATATCCAAACTCGTCATTTGATGAAACGCGAACTTGATTTGTAAAATCACCGTTCGCCAAATGATGAATCCCGTTCGAAATCTCATCAAAATATTTTAAGTATGGTCTAGTAAGGAAGAAGAAAAACATAATGGATAGAGGGATGAAGATAATTAAAAAGAAATTAATATCCCCAATTTTTCTTACCATTGAACGAAATTGGGCTAAAGGATCCTCATAACGAACTACTAGCTTATAATAAATCCGTAATCCTTCATAAAGTAAATACGTTATGCCAGCAGCAAATATCATACTTAGCGCAAATAGCATAACCATCTTTGAGCGAAAGCTTCTCATTTTTTTAGCCATTGAAAGTATAGCCTACTCCCCATACCGTTTTTATTAACTTATTCTTTCTTTTATCTTCTCCAAGCTTTTTCCGCAGTGTACGAATATGTACCATAACTGTATTTCCACTTTCGTAATACCCTTCAGCCCATACTTGCTGAAAAATATTTTCCACACTGTACACTTTCTTCGGATGACTCGCTAATAAATATAAAATATCAAACTCTTTTGGGGTTAATTCAATTTTCTCATCGTACACATTTACCATTCGGCGCTCAGGATCAATAACAACTCCGCCAATTTCTAAAGCAGATTTACTCTCCGCTACTTTCGGCTGATTTAACGTAAGAAAGCGGCGTAGTTGTGCATTTACACGTGCGACTAATTCAATCGGCGTAAAAGGTTTCGTCATATAATCATCTGCACCTAGTACAAGACCTGTCACTTTATCAAAATCAGATGTTTTCGCACTTAAGAAAATGATTGGCATATGATGTTTCGCGCGAATTTGACGCGTCACTTCATACCCATCCATTTTCGGCATCATAATATCTAAAACCACTAAGTCGATTGGCTGCGTTTGAATAATATGCATGGCTTCTTCTCCATCAGCTGCTTTAACGACGTGGTAACCCTCTTTTTCTAAATGTATCTCAATTAAGTCAGCAATTTCTGCCTCATCATCAGCTATTAAAATTGAAATGTGCTTCATTTTACTCCCCCTTTTTTTCTTTCCATTTTCATACGCTCGATTGTAAACTAGTCTATCCAATTTGTACAATACGAAAAGGCTACTCACGGGAGTAACCTTCTTAAATATAATTATATCGAACACAACTTTAATTATATCGATATTTCAACAAAAAATATCAACTTATTAACACTAAGCGACAAAGCTACCTCTCCAAAACAATCCGCTGCTTCGTGATTTCTTCTAGTCTCCCGCGGTCTACTTCATACTCAGTATCAATGCTTTGCGGTACAATCACTTTCCCATCTTTAAGCGTCACTTCTGGTGAAATAATATCCTTCTCCCAATGTCTATTAGAAGCTGATATATCTCCAGGAATCGTAAAGTTTGGCAACGAAGCGAGAGCAACGTTTTGCGCTCGTGAAATCCCCATTTCCACCATACCGCCGCACCAAACTGGGATATTATGCTCCATACAATAATTATGGATTTGAATGGATTCTGCTAATCCACCCACTCGCCCTGGTTTAATATTAACGATTTGGCAACTACCGAGCGTAATCGCCACACGTGCATCTTCTAAACTATGGATGCTTTCGTCTAAACAAATCGGTGTTTCAATTTTCTTTTGCAGCTGTGCATGATCAAGAAAATCGTAATCCGCTAACGGTTGTTCAATCATCATCAATTGAAATTCATCTAGTCGTTTCAATTTCTCTGTATCCGCTAATGTGTACGCTGAATTGGCATCAGCCATTAACGGAATGTGCGGAAACTCTTTACGAATTTCTTTCAGTAATTCGTAATCATGTTCTGGCTTTATTTTCACTTTAAAGCGCTCGTACCCTTCTTCCGCGTACTTCTCTATTTGTTTTAACATAGTAGGAATCGTATTTATCCCAATCACAACTCCGACTTCAATTTCAGTCCTAGTTCCACCAAGTAATGTCGCTAATGACTGCTTTTCACGCTTCGCATATAAATCCCAAACGGCACCTTCAATTCCGGCCTTTGCCATTCGGTTTCTCTTTATATGTTTGAACAAAGACGGTACTTCATTCGGATGAGAGATTTCAGCTTTCAATAAATCTGGTAATAAAAAATCCTGAAGTACATGTAGCGCTGTCTTCACCGTTTCTTCCGTATACCAAGGCTCGGAAAATGCAACGACTTCACCAAAACCAACATATCCATCTGTATCTTCTAATTCAACGACGATACTCTCACGCTTTTCATAAGTCCCGTAACTTGCCGCAAATGGGATAACGAGCGGCATTTCCGTCATATAAAGTGTCGCTTTTTTTATCTCCACCTACATCTCCTCCACTAATTGTCTTAACTCTCGTCTTAACAATTTCTTCGAAGCATTTCGTGGTAATTCCTCTAAGAAACACGCTTTCTTCGGCACTTTATATTTCGCTAATTTCTCTTCGCAAAAGCGAAGAATTTCTTCTTCTGTTACCTCTCCACTTTTTACAACAAAAGCAGCCGGTACTTGTCCCCAACTTTCGTCCTTCATACCGACAACACCCGCTTCCACTACCGCCGGATGAGAGAGCAATACTTCTTCAATTTGAGCTGGATATATATTTTCCCCGCCAGAAATAATTAAATCACTGCGGCGATCTAATACGTATAAAAAACCTTCCTCGTCTAAATAACCTAAGTCACCAGTATGAAGCCATCCATTTCTAATCGTCTCACACGTCGCATCTTCACGGTTAAAATAGCCACCTGTTACGTTCGGTCCTTTTACAACAATCTCTCCTTCAGCATGTGGAGGCACTACTACGCCGTCTTTTTCAATACGAAGCTGGCATTGGAATAGTGGTTTTCCAGCTGATCCTACTTTCGTTAACATGTAATCTGCTGATAACGTACAAATTTGCGAAGACGTTTCTGTCATACCGTACGTTTGATACACAGGAATTCCTTTTTCCACACACGTTTCTAATAACGGTTTCGGCGCTGGCCCTCCGCCTAGTAACATGCATCGTAAAGAAGAGGGATATGTCCCTTCTCCAAGTCGCTCTAAAAGATCTGTTAACATTTTAGAAACGACAGAAATAATTGTAACGCCTCTCGTTTGAAGTGCTTCATGAATAAAATTAGCATCGTATTTCGGAACGAGTAAAATACGCATACCGTACATAATATTTTTCATTAAAAGAGATAACCCGCCAACGTGGAACATCGGCATACAAGCTAACCAGCAATCATCATCACGAAGCCCTAAATTAAGCGAAGAACCGACTGCGCTTGCCCAGTGGTTACCGTACGTTAAAATAACACCTTTCGGCTTCCCTGTCGTCCCAGACGTATAAATAATTGTCATCGCTTCTTCTAAAGAGAATTCTTCTTGTATAGATGCTTCCGCCTTCGGTCCATTCATCACTTCAGCGAATGAATATACAGGAACATCTTTAGCCTCAAACTCTTGATCCGTCACTAAACAAACAACTTCAGCATCATCCATTTGCCAAAGTAGCTCTTCTCTTGAAAGACGTGTATTTAAAAGCACAGCTACTGCACCTACATAAGATAAGGCGTGAATAACTGTAATCATCTCCATACCATTTTTCATCAGAACAGCCACCTTTTGCGCCCGCTTCACTCCTACATGTGAAAGGTGTTCACAAACAGATACTACTTTTTCATGCAGCTGCATAAAAGTAACCTTTTCGTCCTCTATTTCAATTGCAGTGCGATCTGGTGTTAAAAATGCACGTTGCATTAACCAATTCGGCATCGTCTCCATCATCCATTCTCCTTTCATGAAAGAAAGAGACTTGATATGAAATCAAGTCTCTTAGTTGTTTTGTTTCCGGTTTGATCTCATCCAGCTACAGCGGCTAGAACAGTCGGTCGTTTCACGCCTTCCTGCGAGGCAAAAAGCGCCTCTTCGTCAGGAGTTCCAACGCCCTCTTGTTCTGAGCAAGCCGCTTCCGCTTTTGGTTCCATCTAGCTACAGCGGCTAGAATGTTCGGTGGCTTCACTTCTTCCTACGAGGCAAAAAGCGCCTCTTTGTCAGAAGCTCCATCCCCCTCACATTCTAAGCGAGCCGCTTCCGCTTTTGGTTTGATCACGGGAAACGAGGGAATTGACCGAAGTCGGGACTGCGTTTTTCTTTGAACGCATCGCGGCCTTCTTTTGCTTCGTCAGTTGTGTAGTACAATAACGTTGCATCTCCAGCTAGTTGTTGAATACCAGCTAAACCGTCTGTGTCTGCGTTGAATGCAGCTTTTAGGAAACGAAGTGCCATTGGGCTGTTTGCTAAAATTTCTTGTGACCATTGTACTGTTTCTGCTTCAAGTTCTTCTAATGGTACAACTGTGTTTACTAAGCCCATATCAAGCGCTTCTTGTGCGTTGTATTGACGGCATAGGTACCAAATTTCACGAGCTTTCTTATGGCCTACCATACGAGCTAAATAACCAGCTCCGTATCCACCATCAAAGCTACCTACTTTAGGACCTGTTTGTCCGAATACAGCGTTGTCTGCAGCGATTGTTAAGTCACATACGATATGAAGTACGTGTCCACCACCGATTGCATAACCTGCTACCATTGCGATAACTGGTTTAGGGATTGCGCGAATTAGACGTTGTAAGTCTAATACGTTTAAACGTGGGATTTGGTCGTCACCTACATAGCCACCATGACCGCGAACTTTTTGATCGCCGCCAGAACAGAATGCACGTCCACCTTCACCTGTTAAAATGATAACGCCAATATTTGCATCATCACGAGCGTGTGCAAAAGCATTGATTAACTCCATTACCGTTTTAGGACGGAATGCATTATGTACTTCAGGGCGGTTAATCGAAATCTTTGCGATGCCATTGTATGTTGAATAAATAATATCTTCGTAATTGCCTTCTTTTACCCATTCAATAGTCATTACTATTACCTCCTTTTATATTTCTGATCTCCGCTATAAGTGCAACTTCCTTCTTGCTGAAAAAAGCATCACTGCATAGTTTTTAGAAATCCCTTTACTATTGTATCAAACTTTTCCGGTTGTTCCACATGAATTGCATGGCCAGCACCATCAATTTTGACAAAATTCGCGCGAGGGATGCATTTTTCTATGTTTTTTAATAGGCGAAAGAACTTTTCATCGCCTTCTCCATTCAGTAAAAGGACAGGCATTTTTAAGTTTTGCAATTCGTTCCACCATGAAGGCTGAGCCCCTGTTCCCATGCCGCGAAGACTATTTGCAAGTCCTTTTGGATTATTAGCAAGTCGTTCTTTTCGCACCGCTTCTTTTACTTTTTGCGCTAAACGTTTTTGTGTTTCAAATAGCGGAATATTTTCCCACATCGATACAAAACTTCGGATGCCTTCTTGCTCGATTTTATCGGCAAGTCGTTCATCTTTTTCCCTGCGTTCTTTTCGCTCTTCCTCACTCTCAAGTCCAGCTGTACAGTTTTCTAAAAGAATAGAATGCACATATTCTGGATATAAGCATGCCATCGTAATCGCAAGTCTACCACCCATTGAATAGCCAAGTACATGTGCATTTTCAATATGAAGATGATCCAGTAGTTCTTTCATTTGCAGCGCCACATTTTGAATATCATAATGCGGCACATCTTCAGGACTTTCCGTTTTCCCGTGTCCAACAATGTCTACTAGAATGACTTGAAACTGCTCGCTCCAAGAAGGAATAAAGGAACGCCACGTTTCCATACTTCCCGTAAAACCATGAAGAAGTAGAAGTGGTTCCCCGCTTCCGACTACTTCATATTCATACGATACACCTTGCAATGTTACTTTCATTTTGATTCACCTTGCAAAGATGTAGTAATAACGTCCATTGTTTTCGCCCATAATTCACGATGTAATTTCAAGTTTTCTTCGCGATTCGTACAAATTTCCACAACGTGTAATCCATTCGTATTCGTTCCAGTTTGTACTTCTTCTCGGAGGTTTTCCCATCCATTCACTCGGCTAAATGAACCACCATACATTTTGACAACATGCTCGTAATCAAGCCCAATTGGTGTTCCAAATAATGATTCGAAATGTTCCTTTTTCTCATATTGTGGTAAGAATGAGAAAATACCTCCACCATCATTATTTACAACAACAATCGTTATATTTAATTCATGTAATTTTGCGGCTAATAATCCGTTTAAATCGTGATAAAATGATAAATCACCGATTACTAATACGAGCGGGTCACAAATAATACTCGCTCCTAAAGCTGTTGAAATGATTCCATCAATACCATTTACACCGCGGTTCGCCATTACTTGAATGTTTTTATCCGATGTGAAGAAAAATGAATCGGTATCGCGAATTGGCATACTATTACTCGCAAATAACGTTGCCCCTTCTGGTAATACACGTACAATATCCGTAATTACTTTTCCTTCAAATGCCGTTTCATATGTTTCCATCTCACGGAGTGTTTCTCTCGTTTTCTCGTTTATATGTTTCCACATTCCGAACCAATCATTCTTTTTCATAACTGGCATGTTCTCTGTTAATGCCTTGCAAAAATCAACATCACCCGCGCATACTACTTCTGTCGCAACAAGAACTGGATCTCTCCATTGTCCGGATTCATCAACAACGATATGAACAGCCTTCGTTTGTTTTTTTATGAACTGCGTTAATGATTTAGAGACAGGCATGCCACCAAAGCGAATAATAACTTCTGGTTTCCATGTTTCTTTTAACAGTTCATTTCGTAAAAATGTATCGTAACAATCTATAACCATCGTTTTATCATGATTACCACTACGTAGGTTAGAAAGTGGATCTGCTAAAATTGGATACCCTGTTTTCTCAGCTACTTTCGTAACAACTGCTGCGATTTCTGGATGACTGTCGTCTCCACAAATAATAAGCCCCTTTTCCATATTTGAAAGGCGCCCTACAAGAGAATTTACATATTCACTCGGCATCGTCACGTTCCCTTGCTGAACTACTCCTGTATATTCACCACGACCTTTATCCCATAAGTTTTCTAATAAGAAATCAGGGATTAGTGGCTCGCGAAGCGGAAAATTGAGATGAACAGGTCCTTGCGGCGCTAAGAGTGCGCTTGCTATCGCACGCTGAGTCGTCATACGAGCGTAATGATACATCGTTTCGCTCGCCTCCGGAAGCGCCATCTCCATAAATTGCTTCACGAAAGTACCGTATAAATTAAATTGATTCATCGCCTGCGGTGCACCCACATCTCTTAATTCATGTGGTCTATCCGCTGTTAATACGATAAGCGGCACTCGTGAATGAAAAGCTTCACATACAGCTGGATAATAGTTCGCTGCTGCCGTTCCTGACGTACATAATAGTGCAACAGGACGTTTTTTTGCTTTCGCAATACCGAGCGCAAAAAATCCTGCTGATCTTTCGTCTACATGTAAATATGTTTTCATTCCTTCATGTTGTTGCATTAGTAAGGCGATCGGCGTTGACCGTGAGCCTGGACTAATGACAACATCACATACATTTAGACGCTTCAGTTCGTCTACGAACGCGCCTAAATAATATGATAATGCTTCTATATGATTGTTCATTTCATTAATTCCTCCAAAGCACCAAGCATCGGTCTAAACTTCAAACTTGTTTCTTCATATTCAAGCTGCGCTACTGAATCAATTACAATACCGCAACCAGCAAATAAGGATGCTCTCTCGCCATTTAATAATCCGCAGCGCAAAGCAACCGCAAATTCACCGTTTCCTTCATCATCTATCCAGCCAATTGGTGCGCCGTACAAACCTCTATCTAAAAGCTCCACATCACGAATCAATTTCAATGCCTCAAGACGAGGAGTACCACCTAGAGCTGGCGTTGGATGTAATTCCTCTACCATCGCTAAAAGACTCGCATCACCTTTTGCTTCTACTGGTGTATATAAATGGATTAAGTTTTTCGTCGTTAATAAGCCTGGGCTCTCCGGAATATTAACAGATTCGCAACGCCCCTTCAGTACACCTCGAATCATGTTAACTACATAACCGTGTTCAGCCAAATTCTTTTCATCATGAAGAAGCGTCTCACCATTTTGTTTACTTTCTTCTATAGAATTACCATGACCAATTGAACCAGCAAGGCACATCGATGTAAACTTCTCGCCTTCTTTTCGAATCAATCGCTCAGGTGTCGCTCCTAAGAAGCATGCTCCTTTATAATCAAAAGAAAATACGTAACAATCCGGTTGCCCAATGCGAAGCGCTTCTAAAACAAGAGCGGAATCAATATGCTGATCCATCGTTAATTTTAGCTCCCTCGCTAATACAACCTTCTGCACGTTCCCTTGCTTCATTTCATCTTGCACTTTTCCAATCGCATTCATCCAGCCCTTCGGATCAACTTCTACTTTAGAAGTAACTGTTAGTTTTTCTCCTTCTAGTGCACATTTACTTTCTTGTAAAATTCTCTCTTCTAAAGAAACAATTTCGTTATAAAGAGTTTCTGTACAATCTTCAGCTGAAACAAACTTATTAATGGTTAACCATGTTTTTTCATTTTTTACAGTTAATAAAAATGCTGGTAGTAAAAATGTTGTATCTTTAAATTCCTTCCAAAGGTCCGTTTTCTCTTTTTCCTGGTCAAATGAAAATCCGCCAAATAAAAGAGGTCCTGTTCCAAATTCATATCCTTCTTTTTGAACAATCGCTTTTTCCTGCAATTGATGCCATTCATCACGAGCACTTTGAAAGCGTTTGTGAGAAGAATTTGCTATAGTGAAAACAGAGCCAATTCCAGCAAATATTACATGCTGAGCTGGGTCTGCAAAATAACATCTATTTTCGAATGAGATCCTTTTTCCTGCTGCATAAAACAGAAGTGGATCCACCCAATCTATTTGTTTTACAAAACTAACCAATGTTTTTTCATCAGTCGCACGCTTAATAGCTGTAACAAGAACTTCTTGTAAGCCTTTTTGTTTCGTTTGAATCACAATTGTCTCCCCCCTATGGGCGAAAAATAGTCATAATTACGCTTGATTTTAAGATACACCTCAAAGGAAAGGCCTGTCAACGTTTAGCATTTCTGAGAAATTCACCTTCTCTTCCTAGAAAATAAACGTTGACACTAAATGCTGCTTTTTCTACACTTAATTGTGTACAATATGTGACCAAGGAGGATTCAACATGGAAATGAACGTCGAAACGAATTCCTCTCCTACGGCGCCAAAGCCAAGTAAACAAACAGGCTGGCGCATTTGGTGGAGTTTATTACGTCCCCATACATTAACAGCAGCTTTCGTTCCAGTTTTCATCGGAACAGCTTTTGCAATGCAGGTCGGAGGTATAAATCAAATACATCTTCCTCTTTTCTTTATGATGCTTCTTGCTTGCCTTCTCATTCAAGCAGCAACGAACATGTTTAATGAATACTTTGATTATAAAAGAGGACTCGATCATGAAGGTTCCGTTGGAATTGGCGGCGCTATCGTCCGCGATGGCATTAAACCAAAAACAGTGCTTAACTTAGCATTCGGATTTTTCGGCATCGCAATACTATTAGGTGTTTATATTTGTATGAACTCTAGCTGGTGGCTTGCTGCGATCGGTCTTGTTTGTATGGCCGTTGCTTACCTTTATACAGGTGGCCCAATTCCAATTGCGTATACACCATTTGGAGAACTAACAGCAGGATTATTTATGGGTGTCATTATTATTGGTATTTCATTCTTTATCCAAACAGGAGCAGTAACATCAGAAGTGATTTTATTATCTATTCCAAGCTCCATTTTAATTGGTGCGATTTTACTTGCTAACAATATTCGCGACTTAGACGGTGATAAAGAAAATGGTCGTAAAACATTAGCAATTCTCGTTGGACGCGAAAGGGCAGTTGGTGTGCTCGCTTCTATGTTCATCGTTTCCTACATTTGGACAATCGCTTTAATTATCGTTAACATCGTATCACCATGGATGCTTATCGTATTCTTAAGTGCACCGAAAGCATTTAAAGCGACGAAAGGCTTTATCGGCAAAAGTATTCCAATGGAAATGGTACCTGCGATGATTTCAACAGCCAAAACAAATACAATTTTTGGTTTCCTAATGGGAATCGGATTATTGCTTGGATACTTCCTATAAAGTGAAACTTTAATCAGTGGGGATTTTGTTCATCCCCACTGATTATTAGCCCGCACCAATCGGGCGTTTACGGGCCGTTGGTCTCCCACCTAACTTCTTTGCTCCAGCCAAATTTTAAGGTGGGAGTTTTACTGCCCGGCAAATAGCGGTATATGAAAAAAGGAGCTGCTTACGCAGCTCCTTTTTTCATATACCGGCCTTCCCGACTGAAATTCATCTCATAATTCCTACTCTCAACGCTCATACTATGTAAAGAAACTGAATTGTAGGAAGGTGGACGACCTATGTTAACTCCACAACAAATAAATCAATTTAAATCGAGTTTAGAAAAACAACAGCAAGAAATTGAACAAACGATACAAACTCATGAAAATGAAGACCGTGCATCTCAACGTGATTCAGTAGGAGAATTATCTAGCTATGACAACCATCCAGGTGATATGGCAACAGAATTGTACGAACGTGAGAAAGATTTCGGGCTCATCGAATTTTGGCATAAACAGCTAGAAGATACGAAACATGCCCTGCAAAAAATTGAAGCTGGAACGTACGGGATTTGCGAAGTGTCTGGTGAGGAAATTCCATTTGAAAGATTAGAAGCAATGCCAACTGCTACAACGTGTATTCAGCACACTACAAATAAATTAGATATGAAGACGCGCCCAGTTGAAGAAGAAGTGCTAAATCCTTCTTTTCACAAGCACGACGAAGATCATTCTGTAGAGTACGATGCTGAAGATGCTTGGCAAGACGTCGCAAATTACGGAACATCAGAAACACCATCCGATTTAGAAAGACAGGATTCAAAAAACTATAATGGAATGTACGTAAATAGTGAAGAAAATGTTGGGTATGTAGAGGATTTCGAAAATTTTATTGGAACTGATATGTATGGGAAAAACCCGCAAGTTTTTGCAACAGAAGAACATGAAGAATATGAACAATTGCTTGATGACTTTGAAGAACGCACCTTTAAAGGTGAATTATCTTCAGATGAGTCTGGTTCTAAAGCATAAAAAAAGCATTCCGAAATTCGGAATGCTTTTTTTCGCTAGCTAATTAGTTTTTTGTAACGTTAGCTGCTTGTGGTCCGCGGTTTCCATCAACGATTTCGAAAGAAACTTCTTGACCTTCTTCTAAAGTTTTGAAGCCGTCGCCTTGAATAGCTGAGAAATGTACGAATACGTCTTCTCCGCCTTCAACTTCGATGAAGCCAAAACCTTTTTCGCCGTTAAACCATTTAACTTTACCTGTTTGCATGTCATGTACCTCCTAAATAAAAATGAAACTATGAATCCACATGAAAAGGTGGATATAAAGGACATGAATGTATAACAAGCTTACAGCCTTTAATACAACGTGCTTTATTTCCGTACCACATTATGTAGCTCAATAGTGTTTTCACTATATCATGCTATATCAAAAACGTCAAATGAGAACACTTTCGTCCCATCGTTTTTTATAAGCCTAGTATAATCATAAATTTTTATTCTATTTTTATTCAAAAATTAACAAAACTACAGTATTCTAATTTCTTTAATTTCTGTACAATATAATTACTACATATGATGAGGTGAAAAAATGCAAGCACATGAAATCGAGTATAAATTATATGGCGATGATATGCAGTTTGTTGAAATTGAATTGGATCCAGAAGAAAGCGTTATCGCAGAGGCTGGCGCAATGATGATGATGGAAGATCATATCGAAATGGAAACGATTTTCGGTGATGGTTCTGGACCATCTAGTGGTCTATTCGGTAAATTAATGGGCGCAGGTAAACGTCTCGTTACAGGTGAAAGTATGTTTATGACTGTATTTACAAATACAGGTCATGGCAAACGACACGTATCATTCGCCGCTCCTTATCCGGGAAAAATTATTCCTGTTGATTTAACAGAATATCAAGGAAAAGTAGTCTGCCAAAAAGATGCATTTCTTTGTGCCGCAAAAGGTGTTTCTATCGGAATTGAGTTTACTAAAAAAATAGGAACTGGTTTCTTCGGTGGTGAAGGTTTCATCATGCAGAAACTTGAAGGTGACGGACTCGCTTTCATGCACGCAGGTGGAACAGTATATAAGCGTGAATTGAAACCTGGTGAAAAACTTCGCATTGATACAGGTTGTCTCGTTGCAATGACAAAAGATGTTAACTACGATGTTCAATTCGTTGGAAAAGTAAAAACAGCTCTATTTGGCGGCGAAGGTTTATTCTTCGCAACGTTAGAAGGTCCTGGAACCGTTTGGATTCAGTCCTTAACACTTAGCCGCTTAGCAGCACGCCTTACAAGCCCAGCAGCTCAAAATAGCGGTGAAGGCAGCGTTTTAGGCGGACTTGGTCGCCTTTTGGATGGGAAAGAGTAAAACACTAAAAACAGATAGTCCCCTTCATAGGGAACTATCTGTTTCTTTTGGACTGTATAGATCATTTTTAATCATATAATATTCCATCACTTCATTAAGCCATAACTCTTCCTCCACTGTATAAGGAGAGGGCATTATCTTATTATATTGTTCTTCTATATCCTCTATTTCTTCACTTAAAGAATACATCGTTTCTTCTCCGACATACTTAAGGGTTGCCTTCATATGCTGATTGGCAAGCTTTTGTACTTCTGGATCATCAACATGTTTTCCAAATAGCCTTTTTACTTCTTTTGATAAGCGTACAAACTCTTTATCTAGTTCTATCATCTCTTCTTCAGGCTTATTATATAATCCATCAACCATTTCCTTCGGTATATATTCTTCCAGCCATAAGCGTTGTTCGTTTTCTTTTTGAATACTGTTAATTAGACTCATTAATATGTCACTATCTACCTGCTCTTCTTCTTCAAGACATATTATCGTTCTTTCAATTGCTGTTATCGAAACTTCAATTTGTTTTTTCTTTTCTTCAAAAGCTACTCTTTGATTTTGTAATGTTTCTTTTAAGCTTATATTCAAACTTTTCACATTGAGCATGACACGAATTTCTTCTAAACTATATCCTAATACTTTAAGACTCACTATTTTTTGGAGTGCTAATATATCTCTATCTTTATATACACGGTGTCCTGAACTCATATTTTTTTCAGGTTTAAGCAATCCAATTTCATCGTAATATTGTAGTGTCCGTATTGATGTGCCTGTTCTCTTTGAAAACTCACCAATTGAATAGCCTTCCTTTTTGCTCATCCTACACTCCTCCTAACAATATGTTTACAAAAATCATACTCCCTCACGTAACTGTAGGTTCAAGCCTTTTTTCAAAAAGAATGAATCAAGTCCCTCACTGCATATATTGAACTATACCTTTTCTTAAGGAGGGCTTTCTTGATGCGTACTCCTTTATCCTTTGATAAAGATACTGCCATATTGTTAGCATCTTGCTGCGATCTAACGTATGAACAATATAAACAAAATGGGATTTTTGAAATACCTGATGGATTCCAATATGTACAAGGCTTTCAAGGAAAAGCGATTCAAACGATGGAATGGTTTGGATTCATATTAGAATCTGAAGATACAATTATTGTAGCTTTTAGGGGTACACAAACAGATACAGACTGGATTATCGATTCACTCGTCAACCAAAGACCATACCCATACGCTTTAAATAGTGGAAATGTCCATAACGGTTTCCTTTCCATTTATGAATCTTGCCGAGATTCTATTATGGATATGCTCGTATCATTACCAGCCCATAAAAAACTTCTTGCAACAGGTCATAGCTTAGGAGGGGCACTCGCTACATTACACATACTAGATGCACGTATAAATACTGCCTTCTCACAGTACGGCCTTTATACATTTGCCTCTCCAAAAGTTGGAGATATTGCCTTTCGAAATTATTATAAACTGCAAGTAGCTAGTAGCTTTCGTTTTGTCAACTTATTCGATGTCGTTCCACTTCTCCCTCCCCGAAACATAAATTTTAATGATCGTGATTGGGAATATGCACACGTTCATCACAACATGACATTTACGAAAAATACAAAATCCATTATAAATAATCATTCCATTACAACTTACAAAACATGTCTGACTTCTCATTTTTAGCCAGTAAACAATTGGAAATTAAATATTTGTATACTATAATAATCTATGAAATTACTTTCGGATGAGGGGACCTTACATGCTAAAATTTTTCTTTGCACTTTTTCTTATAATAATTTTTTCGTTTACAGGTTTCTTTACATTTTCATACTTTGCGACAGGGGAGTATGGCGGAACAGGTATAATATATACATTCATGCCTTACCTTTCTTAAGCAACATAAGTAAAACGAGCTTAATATCCTTAAGCTCGTTTTATTTTTCTAAGCAAGCGTATCTCTGCTTTAAAAGTGAATAAATAAAAGCCCCTTCAAAAGGGGCTTTCATCTAAAAAAGTTTAACAGTATTACCAATACCCCAAATTTCATTACTGTACTGCAAAATTGTTCGATCACTTGCAAAATGCCCAGATTGTGCAATGTTCAAAATCGACATTTCCAGCCATTTCTTCCTATTTTCATAGGCCCTTCCGACAGCTTCTTGTCTTTCAGCATATGGGCTAAAATCTCGAAGAACGAAGTATTCATCATTTTGAATAACGAGAGAATCATAAATCGCTTCAAATTCAGCTCCCGACTGTGCAAAGAAACCATTCGTTAACTGATCTACTACTTTTTTAATGTGCATATTGTGGTGATAATAGTCACTTGCACGATATCCACCATTTTGGTAGTAATGAAGGACCTCATCCGCTGTTAAGCCGAAAATGAAGCAGGCATCATCACCGACCCGGTCTTTTATTTCAATATTGGCTCCATCTAACGTTCCGAGTGTAATTGCACCATTCATCATGAATTTCATGTTACCTGTTCCCGATGCTTCTTTACTCGCAGTTGAAATTTGTTCACTTACATCTGCCGCCGGGAATATATCTTCCGCTAAAGAAACTCGGTAGTTTTCTAGAAAGATAACTTTCATAAATTGACTTACGTACGGATCGGTATTTACTTTTCTTGCAAGCTCATTTATTAATTTAATAATTTTCTTCGCATAATAATAGCCAGGTGATGCTTTCGCTCCAAAAATAAAAGTACGCGGGTAAAATGAAAAACTAGTATCCTCTTTTAAACGGTTATACAAGTACAAAATATGAAGAACATTTAATAACTGTCGTTTATAGGCATGTAGCCTTTTCACTTGCACATCAAAAATAGAATTTGGATCAATCGTAATCCCCATTTTATTATGAATGCGCTCCGCTAAAATAATCTTACGCTCATGTTTTACCCCTGCAAGCTTTTCTTGAAAACTAGTATCATGTATGAAGTTTTGCAACGCTTGCAGCTTAATCGGCTCTTTCTTCCACTCTTCCCCAATCGCTTCCGAAATAAGATTCGTCAGCTGCGGGTTCGCCTTCATTAGCCAGCGCCTATGAGCAATTCCATTCGTTTTATTATTAAACTTATCTGGATAAAATTCATAGAACAATCGCATTTCACGCTGCTTTAAAATTTCTGTATGAATTTTCGCCACACCGTTAACGCTATGGCTACCAACAATCGCTAAATGAGCCATTTTCACAAGGTCATGCGCAATAATGGCCATGTCCTCAATACGCTTCCAATCGTACGAATAACGGTCCCAAAGCTCATGACAGAAACGTTCATTAATTTCTTCAATAATCATATAAATTCTCGGTAATAACGGTTTGAAAATGCGAATTGGCCATTTCTCAAGCGCTTCTGATAACGTCGTATGATTCGTATAGGAAATCGTCTGCGTTGTTATGTGCCAAGCTTCTTCCCATGTCAATTTTTCTTCGTCTAATAAAATACGCATAAGTTCTGGAATTGCTAGAACCGGATGTGTATCGTTTATATGAATCGCGATTTTTTCATGTAACTGACGAAGACTACCGTGTCTATCCCTATGCATACGAACGATATTTTGCAAACTTGATGATACGAGGAAATACTGTTGTTTCAAACGAAGTATTTTCCCCTCATCATGCGTATCATCTGGATATAAAAACTCCGATACGGCCTCTGTTTCACGCTTATATTTCAAAATATCCTTACAATTTTGCGGGAAAGGAACTGGCTCCGCATTCCAAAGCCGAAGCGTATTTACAGTACTTGTTTCATACCCTACAACTGGAACGTCGTATGGTACCGCCATAATAACTTCTGCATTTGTATGCCTGAACTCTAAACGTCCATCGATTTCTAGTGGTTCAACGTTTCCAAAATAACTTACTTCTACGGCTTGGTCATGCCTTCTTACTTCCCAAACGTTTTCATGAAGAAGCCACTGTTCTGGAAATTCTACTTGATATCCATCAACAATTTTTTGATCAAACAGACCATGCTTATAACGAATACCACAGCCATGTCCTGGTAAGTTTAAAGAAGCAAGCGAGTCGAGGAAACAGGCTGCTAAACGTCCAAGTCCACCATTTCCAAGTCCTGCATCTGCTTCAATCTCTTCTAACTCGTGCAAAGAAATTCCAAGTTCAAAAAGTCCTTTTTCACATACATCCCTGATACCTAAATTTAATATGTTACTGCCAAGCAAACGCCCAAGTAAAAACTCAATGGATAAATAATACATTTGTTTTTGATCTCCAGAACGATAACTTTCATTCGTTGCAATCCATTGACTATTCATATACTCACGTACCATATGACCGAGCGTATTATACTGATCACGAGTTGTAGAATCTTTGAAACTTTTCCCATACATCGTTTCTAATTTTTCTAGAAAAGCGGATTTGAAGCTTTCAACATGAGTAAACATTTTTTCACCACCTCAATGTTATTCCATGAGACTTTTATACAATTCCTTGTATGCAAGAGCTGATTTCCCCCAGCTATAATCTTCAGTCATCGCTTGTTTTACAAGCTTATCCCATACCGGTTTATCTTGATAAAACTCAATTGCACGAAGAATCGTATGTAACATGTCATGCGCATTAAAATTCGTAAAGCTAAAGCCATTCCCAATTCCAGTTTCCTCATCGTAAGAATGTACAGTATCATTTAATCCGCCTGTTTCTCTTACAATTGGAATCGTGCCATATGCTAGCGCAATAAGTTGTCCAAGTCCACACGGTTCAAACAGCGATGGCATTAAAAACAAATCGCTTCCCGCGTACACTCGGTGCGCTAACGCTTCATTAAATCCGATATATACTTTTACCTTTTCTGGATACTCGTATGCCATCCATTCAAAGAACTGCTCGTATTCAGAATCGCCTGATCCTAAAATAATACATTGTACATCTTCTTCCATTATTTCACGGAATACAGTACGTACTAGATCAAGCCCCTTTTGCTTCGTTAATCGTGTTACCATCGAAATAACTGGTGTATCTTCTTTTTCTGGTAAACCAAAATAACGCTGCAATGCGCGTTTATTTTCATTCTTTTCATCTAGCGACTCTGCACTATACTGAGCCGTAATATATGGATCTGTTTCTGGATTATATACGATCGTATCAATTCCATTTACAATACCACTAAGCTTATCGTTATGCTCTCGTAGCAATCCATCTAACTTCTCACCGAAAAACTCATATTGAATCTCTTCTTTATATGTTGGGCTAACCGCTGTAATTTGGTCAGATGCGATAATACCGCCTTTCATAAAGTTCACGTTTCCATAAAACTCAAGCTGTTCATTATGAAAATATTCATGACCAAGCTCCAGTAAGTCGTACATCACTTCAGGAGGAAATACACCTTGGAACTGCAAATTATGAATCGTATATACCGTTTTAATATGCTCATATAACGGGTTATCTTGATACTTTTCACGAAGTAAGAAATTAACCATAGCTGTATGCCAATCATGACTATGAAGAACATCTACTTCGAAATCAAGATGCGGGATACACTCTAAAACTGCTTTTGAAAAATAAGAAAAACGCTCCCCATCATCATAATGGCCATATAGAGAATCTCTCTTAAAATAATATTCATTATCTATTAAGTAATACGTAATCCCATCCTGCTCACCTTTTAAAATCCCGCAATATTGGTTTCTCCATCCAAGAGGAACGTTAATTACTTTATGAAGCGTACATCCTTCTCTTAGCTCTTTCGGGATAAGACTGTAGTTTGGAAGTATAATGCGAACATTCACTCCTAATTTTTTTAATTCTTTTGGGAGCGCTCCTGCTACATCAGCTAGACCTCCGGATTTAATAAACGGTACACATTCTGATACTGCAAATAAAATATTCACCTGTTGTTCCACTGCACGAAAAGCGTATACATCATAAATCGCTCTTCTTACAGCTTCCTCCCTTCAAGTTTTCATATAGAGTAAAACCTTAATTAGTGGGGGGGTTTCTAAATCCCCCCACTAATTATGCACCTGCTATTTAAGAATAACTATTAATCGTACTGTTTTGAACGCTTCCTTTTTCTACAACGTATGGCTCATCGGCGTTTCCTTTTAAAACGACACCGTCACCAATTTTTACGTCTTTATCGATAATAACACCATCTATTATACAGTTATCTCCAATTTGGCTCTTTTGCATAATAATGCTATTACGAATAATTGAACCTTTTCCAATTTTAACAGAACGGGAGACAACACTATTTTCTACTTCACCTTCAATAATACTGCCATTTGCAATCATCGTATTTTTCACTACTGCACCCTTCATATAACGAGTTGGTGGCTCATCTTTTACTTTCGTAAAGATTGGTGCTTCTTTCTTAAATAATTGCTTCCAAATAGAAGGCTGCAAAATTTCTATACTATGTTTATAGTAACTTTCAATCGAATCAATAATAGCTACATATCCTGTATGTTCATACGTAGCAATATGCAGTGATTTACCGCTCTTTTCTCTCACTACATCAAATAAACTGTATTGCTCCACATCTTTATATGTCTCAAATAAGTCTAGCAATAATTGTTTCTTTAACACATATGTTTGAAGCGAAACCCCTTCATGACAAACTTCAGTAATATCTGCAGACGTATGTATATGTCGCTCTAACACCGCTTGAAAGTTTAACGCTGTTACAAGATGGCTATTCGTAATAACAACATACTCTTCTCTGCTTCTTAGAAAATAATCAATATGTCTTCTAAAATGTGCAAAAGATCCAAATTCGTCATGATCACACTGGCAATTCGGTGGGAATAAAAACAGGCCATCACGCTTTCTATCTAAATCCCACTGTTTTCCTGAACCGACATGATCCATTAAAGAACGATTTTTATGACTTGTAAAAACTGCCACGCTATGAATATTAGAATTCACCATATTTGAAAGCATGAAATCAATGAGTCGGTAACGGCCTCCAAACGGTAACGCCGCTAATGAACGATGCCCTGTTACTTTCTTTAAGGAAGGAAAACTTCCCGTTGCATTAATAATTCCTAACATTTTTTCTCCCATTCATTTCATCCCCCTTTTCTATTTTCCTTCAGCAATTAGTACTACATCGTCAACATTTTTTTCTGGGCGAATTATTGTCCCATCTTCAATAACCATTTCTGATCCAACAATCGCTCTTTCAATCACAACGTTTTTACCAATCTTTGCCCCAGGCATAACGACAGAATCGATTACCATACTACCTTCTTCTACCGTTACTCCTTGGAATAAAACAGAATGCTTCACGTCCCCTTCAATGACGCATCCTTCATTAATAAGTGATTCTTCTACTTTTGCCTGTTCTGCAATATATTGAGGTGGCTCATTTGGGTTCACAGAATAAATGCGCCAATTACGATCGTTCAAGTTCAACGATGTTTCATCACGAAGTAAATCCATATTCGCTTCCCATAAGCTTTTCACCGTTCCAACATCTTTCCAATATCCTTCAAACGGATACGCCATCAACTTCTTCCCTTCATCTAATAAAAGCGGAAGTACATCTTTTCCGAAGTCATTACTAGATTCAGGATTTCTTGCATCCATCTCTAAATATTCTTTTAAAATAGCCCAGTTAAAAATATAAATTCCCATTGATGCAAGATTACTTCTTGGAAATTGCGGTTTCTCCTCAAATTCAACAACTTCCATCTCTTCATTTGTATTCATGATGCCAAAGCGACTTGCTTCATCCCAAGGCACTTCAATAACAGAAATTGAAACATCTGCTTCTTTCTCAACATGGTAATCTAGCATTTTACTGTAATCCATTTTATAAATATGATCGCCTGATAAAATAAGGACATATTCTGGTTCGTACTGACTTAAATAGTTTAAATTTTGATAAATAGCACTTGCCGTACCTGTATACCACTTCACACCTGAAGACTCCGCATAAGGAGGTAACACAGTGACTCCACCGTTTACACGATCAAGATCCCAAGCATTTCCGATTCCAATATAATTATGAAGTTCTAGCGGTTGATATTGTGTTAAAATCCCCACCGTTTCAATACCGGAGTTTGCACAGTTACTTAACGTAAAATCAATAATGCGATATTTACCACCAAATGGAACAGCTGGCTTGGCTAAATTTTTTGTTAATGCACTTAAACGACTACCTTTTCCCCCTGCTAGTAACATTGCTACGCACTTTTGTTTTTGAGCCATCTTGTTTTTTGCTCCCCTTTCTCGTCTTCACTGGTCGTAATATGGATACGCCAAATGGTGGAATTGTAATTTCTACATGTGCCGCTTGATTATGATATGGTTCTAGAATCGTCTTGAGACGTTTCTTATTAACTTGCCCCGATCCGCCATATTGCGCCGAGTCACTGTTTAAAATCTCGTTATAATACTCGAAATCTGGTACACCTACTTTATAGTTTTCATATGTAGCTTTCGTAAAATTACATACGACAACTAACGCATCTTCCTGCTTATCCCCTTGGCGGATAAACGAGAAAATACTTTGCTCATTATTATTAGCATCAATCCACTGAAATCCTTCAGGCGAGTGATCTAACTGCCAAAGTGGTTTTGAGCGCTTATACAATGCTATGAGCTCTTTAAAGTAATCATGCATATTACGATGCATTTCAAAATCATGTAAATTCCAATCTAAATCTTCAAGATCTTTCCACTCATCAAATTGGCCAAATTCTCCACCCATAAAGAGTAATTTTTTACCTGGATGAGTAAAGAAATATCCATATAATAAACGAAGTTGGGCGAACTTATCCCAGTAATCTCCCGGCATTTTATTTAATAACGACTTTTTCCCATGAACGACTTCATCATGAGAAAGCGGCAATATGAAGTTTTCAGAGTGAGCATATAGTAAAGAGAATGTCATCTTCTCATGAATGTATTTCCGGTACTCAGGTGCACATTCCATATATTTCAGCACGTCATTCATCCAGCCCATATTCCATTTGTAATTGAATCCAAGTCCACCCTCGTATGTTGGAGCTGTTACAAGTGGCCAAGCTGTTGAATCTTCTGCTGTCATAAGAAAATCTTCATCTTCTGCAAACACCGCTTCATTTAACTCTCGTAAGAAAGAAACAGCGTGTTCATTACTTTGCTCTTTTCCTTCTTTATTCCAATACAGCATATTCGCAACTGCATCTACTCTGAACCCATCAATATGGAAATACCTCATCCAAAATAACGCATTTGAAATTAAGAAATTACGTACTTCCCTCTTTCCTAAATCAAAATTAACAGTTCCCCATACCTGGTTTTCTTGTACATCTATATCTTTATATTCATAAGTCGGTGTCCCATCAAACAAATATAAACCGTGAGCATCTTTACAAAAATGCCCCGGCACCCAATCTAAAATGACACCGATTCCATATTTATGACATTCATCGACAAAATACATCAAATCATGTGGCGTGCCGAATCTACTTGTCGCTGCATAATATCCTGTTCCTTGATATCCCCAAGAACGATCATATGGATGCTCAACAAGCGGCATAATTTCAATATGTGTAAATTGATGTTCCACCACATACGGAATGAGCTCCTCGGCCATTTCTCTGTAAGAATACAGAGCACCATCTTCTTTCTTTTTCCAAGAACCGAAATGTAATTCATAAACTGTCATCGCTTCTTTATAAATCGATTTTTTCTTTCTCTTACGAATCCAGTTTTTATCATCCCATTCATATCCCTCTATATCAAAAACTACAGATGCCGTATTTGGTCTTACTTCTGCATATACTGCGTAAGGATCTGCTTTTAAAATAACGGCACCGTCCATCGTTTCAATCGCATACTTGTATATCTCATTCTCTACAATATGCGGTACAAACAAGGACCAAATCCCATCTTCTGTCACTTGTAGCATCTTATGTTGCTCATAATCCCATTCATTAAAATCTCCAACAACACTCATTGCTTTCGCATGAGGAGCCCATACTGTGAATCGTACACCTCGCATGCCATCTTCCGTCACAATATGTGCCCCAAAGATGTTATAACTGTCATAGTACTTTTCTGTATGAAACTCATCTCGTTTCACTTCTTCACAATTTATTACATCCAATATGTTCACCTCACTAAGATGACAGAAATTTTTTACTCTTTATCATTTCTGCGAAAAACTGAAATATCCTTGTTATTTTTTTAAAAATATACGTTTTTTTCTTCAATTTGGCTTAAAATATTCAAATTTACTGTGTAAAATATCGAATTTTGACGAATATTCATTGCAAACGCTTCATTTCCCCTTACTATTTTCACCTTTCATTATTGCTCAATATTTACTTTATTGATTTCTCCCTGTTTTTCACACTATTTTCCACGTAAAATTCAAACAAAATAATCTGTCATAAAATAATGTTTCTCAACATTTTTTGTCACAAAGTTTATTGAAATGTAAAATTCATAAGCATACACTTATTCTCAATAACGAACATCGAACTTTTGCAACTACAATTCATACTGAAATGCTATGTTTACTTTTTTCATACTCGTTGCGACTGTTTGCTATAAAGTGAAACTTTAATCAGTGGGGTTTTGTTCATCCCCCACTGATTATTAGCCTTCACCAATCGGGCGTTTACGGGCAGTTGATCTCCCACCTAAACTCTTTGCTCCAGCCGAATTTTGAGGTGGGAGTTTTACTGCCCGCAAATAGCGGGATAAAAATCAAACTAGGGGGCTTTCTTATGTCATTGAAACAAAAAGTAGGAATGGGAGTTGTCACTGCATCACTAGGCTTATCACTTACATTTGGTGGTGTATTCGCCTATTTCAGCGACTCCGAAACATCGAGTAATTCATTTCAAGCTGGTACGTTAGACCTTTCTATTAACCCAAGTGTCATCGTTGATGTGAAAGATTTAAAACCAGGTGATTTTATTGAAAGAAACTTCAAACTTGAAAATAAAGGTTCATTGGACATTGCAAAAGTAGCTCTTGAAACATCCTATGAAGTTACAGATGCAAAACAAAATAATGCTGGTGAAGATTTAGGTGACCATATCGTCGTAAAGTTTCTAGTTAACGATGGTAAGCCATCTAATCCTAATGATGATCATGAAATTTTGTGGGAAACAAAACTATCAGAAGTGAACTACCCACCACTTAGCATCTCTTACGAGCTTACTTGAAGTGGGGGCTTCTCGGTTAGTCGCTACTTTTGATAGCTAACGAATTTGTCCTAGGACAGCCGAGCTAACGCCCTTGTTCCAAAGGTTATTTTGTGCTATTTATGCTAGCGCCAATAGGCGTATGGCTTCTCTTTTGATATTAATAGCTGCGTTATAGTCGCGACTTATTGTTAGTCCACAAGAACACTCATACGTGCGTTCAGATAGTAGCATATCTTTTCTGTTTCCACAATTACTACACATCTTTGTAGAAGGAAACCACTTATCTACTTTTACAAGCTGTTTTCCTTGTTCTTGTAGCTTATATGCTAAAAATGTCGTGAACATCCTCCAACCGTTATCTGCTACACTCTTACCAAAGCGAAGTGCTCGTGACATTACTTTCATATGTAAGTCTTCGATTGCTACAACGTCAAAGTTCGTAGCTAATTCTTTAGACTTGTGATGAAGGAAATTTTTACGTTGATTGGCGACCTTTTCATGCAACTTCGCTACACAAATGCGTTGTTTATTCCAGCGCACTGAGCCTTTCACACGTCTTGCTAATACTCGTTGTGCCTTTGCTAATCTGTCTAACATCTGACGATAAAAGCGAGGATAATTGGCTTTCTCATCTTCGCTACTCACGTACAATTCAGCCATTGCAAAGTCTAATCCAACTACACTTTCTACTTCTTTTTGTACAATCTCTTTTTCATATTCAGTCAAGATGGACATATAGTATTTACCAGAGGTTGTCATCGAAATCGTACATGATTTGATGACATGGTTTGGCGGGATCTCTCTATGTTGCTTCAGTTTCACCATTTTCAATTTCGGTAATTTGATATAACCATGAAATAACATAATATTTCCGTTTACTCGATTTGTTGTATAGGATTTTCTACTCTTTTTACTTTTGAATGTAGGAAAATCACTTTGACCACTAAAAAAATTCTTATACGCAGTTTGCAAGTTTAATTGAGCGTTAGCCAATGCTAATGAATCGACTTCTTTCAACCATTCATACTTCACCTTGTATTTCGCAGGAGTAGGGAATTTTTGTTTCTTTAGTTCTTCCTTGTTCTCTTTGTATTTTTCGTATACTTTTTTCCGTTCAGCTAGCATTTTGTTATATACAAAGCGTACACACCCAAAAGTTTTACGTATCAGATTTGCTTGTTCTTCTGTTGGATACAGACGAAATTTGTACGCTTTATTATGCTTTGTCATATTAATTCATCTCACTTTTCGCCTTGATTTCCCATAAACTGTTTTACTTTATCTACGGCGAACCACCAAAGGTGATAACACAACATGAACACTGAGTTAATATTATTTAATTTCATGGTTATATCAAAATTCCCCTCTTATAAGACTGATTATATCAGCGGCAAAATAAATAGGAAAACTAAATTTTTCGGACTAAATCAAACCGAAATTATCGCTAGCAACTATGGTAAAAAAGGAGTATCTGTAAAAGACGGCGATCTTAACAAAGATGGTATTGTCGACGAAAAAGATATTCGTTTCGTTGAAAAGAACTTCTTGAAAAAAGGTCCAGATGCATCTAAATCACAAACACCTGTTGAAAAATCAAAGAGTGGTACTCTTGCAGATATTTTAAAGAAATTAGGATTAGCGCCTAAAAAATAATAATAAAGAGCACTCTATATAAAATAGAGTGCTCTTTTCTATAAACGACCCTTATCCAGCAAAAGGGGTATATTGGGGATATACAAGGGAAACCGGAAAAGGAATTTATATTAAATTATATAAAAATTCAGAGGTAGGAAGCAGTTTCCCGCCTCTGAATTATTTAGCAATTATTATAGTACTGGTGCCATTGTTTCTTTTAATACTTTTACAGAATGAGCGAATTTCGCTTTTTCTTCTTCGTTTAATTCAAGTTCTACGATTTCACGTACACCTTCGCGGTTAATAACAGCTGGAACACCTACGTAAGCATCTTTCTCACCATATTGACCTTCAAGGTATGCAGATACAGTTAATACGCTGTTCTCGTTGCTTAAGATTGCTTTAGTTACACGAAGTAGTGACATACCGATTCCATAGTAAGTTGCGCCTTTACGCTCGATAATGTGGTAAGCTGCATCACGTACATTTTCGAAGATTTTATCTAAATCTTCTTGGTTATACTGTTCGTTGTTCGCTAAGATTGTTTCTAGTTTTTGTACACCTACAGTAGCGTGGCTCCATACTGGAAGTTCAGTGTCACCGTGCTCACCAACGATGTAAGCATGAACGTTACGTGGATCTACATCTAAGTAGTCACCTAACATGTAACGGAAACGAGCAGAGTCTAAAGTTGTACCAGAACCAATTACGCGCTCTTTTGGTAATCCAGATTCTTTCCAAGTTACGTAAGTTAAAATATCAACTGGGTTTGTTGCGATTAAGAAGATTCCATCGAATCCGCTATCCATAATACCGCGAACGATTTGTTTAAAGATCTTTGTATTTTTCTCAACTAAGTCTAAACGAGTTTCGCCTGGCTTTTGTGGTAATCCAGCAGTGATAACAACTAGATCTGCATCTTTACAATCTGCATAGCTACCGCTCCAAACTTTTGTTGGTGCTGGAGAGAATGGTACCGCATGGCTTAAATCCATTGCTTCCCCTTCTGCTTTTGCTTCATTTACATCTACAAGTACGAATTCTTCAGCTACACCTTGGTTGATCATTGAGTAAGCGTAACTACAACCTACAGCTCCTGTTCCTACTAATACTACACGATTGATACCTTTTTTCATGTTAATTTCCCCTCTCTATTGTTTACATCTATTTTTTATTATTGTTTAAGTAATTAATTAAAATACTAATTTAATGTTGTTTAACTTCTTTACATACATATTGTAGCATGGATTATTGTGAAAAAGTTCACAAATTATGACCTATTTGTGAACTTTTTCACATAGAGTGTAAAGTTATTAGGATAGGTGTGGAATCAATACCAAGTTAGGCGTTTTATTTAGATTGTGAAAGGTTTTTCTTGGGCTTATAGCGGTAAGTGAAATTATATCGGCGATCCGACAAGGAATATCGACTTACCGACAAAGATACCAGCTTTTGTTACATCCACAAAGAAGCTGTCTCCAATAGATTACTCATTTAGAGACAGCTTCTTCTATCTATATTATTTATTTTCCGCAGTAGCCCCTAATACAGCAGCCTTCACATAATTCTTATCATTTAATTTTTGTAAATCCGCAGCAATACTTTTAGAGGTTTCTATAAGGGGTCACCATACATTGCCATCAACTTAAGAAATTGGCATTTCCCCATATCGAAAAAAATGAGCTGAATTATTATAAATAACTCTGGAAAGATAAAATTTTCATTTTGGGGATACTTCAAAATATTAGCCTGATGGACATAGGTATCACCACATGTCCATGGATTAAAGAAAGAGCCTATTATTAAACTGTACCCTACTCTTTGGGTCGGAAGAGGTGCTATAGATGAATGTAAAGACATATAGGGCTCAAGTCTTTTCTTGGTCTAAGGAGGCCAAGGTAGAAATAGTAGAACTCATTTCCGCCGGCATAGGTATGGCCGGACCTGTTCTGTTCGCCACAGTTCTAGGCTATCCCGCTTTTGGTTTTGCTGCATCGGTCGGCAGTTTGGCAGTCAGTAGCGTGAAAGTCGGTTCGAGTTTTATAAATCACGGGAAAAAGTTGGCATCAGCGCTGATATCAGTAGTGCTCGCTGCGATTGCTGCTGTTCTCTCTTTCGGACATGGCTATCTGACATTTGGAGTCTTGATCCTGCTGGTAAGCCTTGCTGCGTTAATTGGCGGATATAGTCGTGCCTTGGCGGTGGCAACAACACGCTTTGTCGTATTCCTGATTATCATCCTCAACATGGTCGACCAGACGGAGTACCGGATGGAACTAATTTTTTCAATCTTAGCAGGGGCGATTTGGACCGTCAGTATCAGCTTGGTGCTAGGCATCTGGGTACACCGTTGTTTTAAATCATCGCTGGATGGAGCTGTGAAAGGGCCAACATCGAAAAAAATCATTCTATGGCGGAATTCTCTTGCACACCTATCCGGTTGGCAATTCCCAATCAGGCTCGCATTATGTCTAGGTATAGCTGAGGGATTGCGAATACTTTGGCCCGGGCACCACTTCTATTGGATTGCAATTACCGTAGCGATCCTTACTCAGCGGAAAATAGAACTCTTTCCAATCAAAACAACACAACGAGTGCTTGGTACAGTAATCGGCGTGATTGTTGCGAGCTTGCTCCTCGCAACTAGTCTACCAATTTGGGGGTTAGTTATAAGTATCGGGCTATTCGCAGGTGTTCGACCTCTTCTAAAGGTTCGAAATTATCTTGTATACTCTGCAACCATGATCCCGCTCATTATTTTGATCATGGAAGCCGGCAAGCCGTTCCAGTTTATCATTCTGTTCGACCGTGTATTTGCAACCCTTATCGGTGCAGTCATCGTGATTGCAGTGAACTTGATATTCAGTAGAGCGATGGCGAAATCAGTGTAAAGGTGGTTATCTAGCGAAAGATGCTTTAATTTTTGGGTATCTTTTCCATTCGAACGAAATCCCCCCATATAATGACCTTTTCATACTCCATCGCTCTCTCCTTTCTATTAGTTAGACGATTCAAATAGAAAAAAGTATACAATACCTCAAAAAAAAGCAGACGATCCAACGTCCACTTTTACACAACAAAAAAGAGATAGCAGATTATGCTATCTCTTTTAGTATGACCCGTACGGGATTCGAACCCGTGTTACCGCCGTGAAAGGGCGGTGTCTTAACCACTTGACCAACGGGCCAAAATCTGGCAGAGAAGAAGGGATTCGAACCCTCGCACCGCGTTCGCGATCTACTCCCTTAGCAGGGGAGCCCCTTGAGCCACTTGGGTACTTCTCTATAGTATGGCTCCGCAGGTAGGACTCGAACCTACGACCGATCGGTTAACAGCCGATAGCTCTACCACTGAGCTACTGCGGAATAATTATGGTGGGCCTAAATGGACTCGAACCATCGACCTCACGCTTATCAGGCGTGCGCTCTAACCAGCTGAGCTATAGGCCCATAATAGATAAGCGGGTGAAGAGAATCGAACTCTCGACCAGAGCTTGGAAGGCTCTTGTTTTACCACTAAACTACACCCGCATTAAATTAAAAATGGTGAGCCATGAAGGATTCGAACCTTCGACCCTCTGATTAAAAGTCAGATGCTCTACCAACTGAGCTAATGGCTCATTTTGAAAGTGGTGCCGGCTAGAGGACTTGAACCCCCAACCTACTGATTACAAGTCAGTTGCTCTACCAATTGAGCTAAGCCGGCTTGCGATTTCAAAATGGTGGCTCGGGACGGAATCGAACCGCCGACACGAGGATTTTCAGTCCTCTGCTCTACCGACTGAGCTACCGAGCCTTTATGTAAAAAATGGCGGTCCCGACCGGGGTCGAACCGGCGATCTCCTGCGTGACAGGCAGGCATGTTAACCACTACACCACGGGACCATTTGGTTGCGGGGACAGGATTTGAACCTGCGACCTTCGGGTTATGAGCCCGACGAGCTACCGTACTGCTCCACCCCGCGATGATATAATATTTAATTTAGAAAAAATGGAGGAGGTAGAGGGATTCGAACCCCCGCGCGACTCTCGCCGCCTGTCGGTTTTCAAGACCGATCCCTTCAGCCGAACTTGGGTATACCTCCGAGATATGAACTTTGAGTGGTGGACCTTGTAGGACTCGAACCTACGACCGGACGGTTATGAGCCGTCTGCTCTAACCAGCTGAGCTAAAGGTCCTTATGGTAGCGGCGGAGGGGATCGAACCCCCGACCTCACGGGTATGAACCGTACGCTCTAGCCAGCTGAGCTACACCGCCATAAGTGATATTCAAATAAGTGGAGCCTAGCGGGATCGAACCGCTGACCTCCTGCGTGCAAGGCAGGCGCTCTCCCAGCTGAGCTAAGGCCCCATATGTTGAAATATCGGGAAGACAGGATTTGAACCTGCGACCCCCTGGTCCCAAACCAGGTGCTCTACCAAGCTGAGCCACTTCCCGTTAATAAAAACGCGCCCGAGAGGAGTCGAACCCCTAACCTCTTGATCCGTAGTCAAACGCTCTATCCAATTGAGCTACGGGCGCATATGGTGCCGAGGGCGGGGGTCGAACCCGCACGGTGGTCACCCACCGCAGGATTTTAAGTCCTGTGCGTCTGCCTGTTCCGCCACCCCGGCATGTCATATTGAAAATTGGAGCGGAAGACGGGATTCGAACCCGCGACCCCAACCTTGGCAAGGTTGTATTCTACCACTGAACTACTTCCGCAAGACATGTATGAGTTATTTTATTAAAAGTGCGGGTGAAGGGAGTCGAACCCCCACGCCAAAGGCGCCAGATCCTAAGTCTGGTGCGTCTGCCAATTCCGCCACACCCGCATATTATAATTTTAAAAGAAAAAATGGGGCGACTGATGGGAATTGAACCCACGAGTGCCGGAGCCACAATCCGGTGCGTTAACCACTTCGCCACAACCGCCATGATTTTCTGGTGCCGACTAGAGGACTTGAACCCCCAACCTACTGATTACAAGTCAGTTGCTCTACCAATTGAGCTAAGTCGGCTAAATGGTGGAGGATGACGGGATCGAACCGCCGACCCCCTGCTTGTAAGGCAGGTGCTCTCCCAGCTGAGCTAATCCTCCGAATTGCCTGGCAACGTCCTACTCTCACAGGGACAAGGTCCCAACTACCATCGGCGCTAGAGAGCTTAACTTCCGTGTTCGGTATGGGAACGGGTGTGACCTCTCTGCCATCATTACCAGACTGTATTCATTTAAGACAAGAATTATCATAACTCATTCGACATTTAAAGTCAACAAGTTTTTTATATTCTTTCAAAACTAGATAACATCGCTTCATATTATATGGTTAAGTCCTCGATCTATTAGTATTCGTCAGCTCCACATGTCACCATGCTTCCACCTCGAACCTATCAACCTGATCATCTTTCAGGGATCTTACTAGCTTACGCTATGGGAA
>NZ_LXLV01000070.1 GCF_001757995.1 Bacillus mycoides
GAGCAAGCTCTTAATCCATTCGCTCGACTTGCATGTATTAGGCACGCCGCCAGCGTTCATCCTGAGCCAGGATCAAACTCTCCAATAAAGTTAGTTTGTCTAGCATCTAAAAATAAAAATTGACGTTCACGTTGTTTGTTTCGTTCAGTTTTCAAAGAACTACTTGGTCGCTCATTTGCGACTTCCTTATGTTAACATCTTCGTTTTTCGATGTCAACTAAGTTTTTCAATTTCTTTTTTGTCGTTTTCTGCGTTTCCGCATCAGCGACGGTTATTAATATATCATGTGAAAAAATGAAATGCAACACCTTTTGAAAACTTTTTTTAAACCAACTACATTTCTTTTTTAATATCATATACTTAAACGAAATATCTCTTTCATTTCTAAGTAATTCCTACATATATTCTATATAAAGTCACTCTGCCAAAAAACGTTTCTTTCTATATAAACGTTTTATTCATATACCATATCATACAAGGAGGAATATACATGGACTACACCGACTTATTAATAAAACTAGGTCTCTCTGCTATTTTAGGATTCGCTATCGGTTTAGAGCGTGAATTAAAACGTAAACCACTCGGTTTAAAAACATGTTTAGTTATTTCTATTATTAGTTGCCTCCTAACCATTGTTTCTATTAAAGCAGCTTACAACTTACCACATACCGATCATATGAATATGGATCCACTTCGACTTGCCGCTCAAATCGTATCAGGAATCGGATTTTTAGGTGCCGGTGTTATTTTGCGAAGAGGAAACGATAGTATTGCGGGACTAACGACTGCCGCTATGATTTGGGGTGCTTCTGGTATTGGTATTGCCGTTGGAGCTGGTTTCTATATCGAGGCTATTTTCGGAATGTGTTTCCTTATGATTAGTGTAGAACTTATCCCATTAACTATGAAATTTGTAGGCCCTAGATCATTTCGTCAACGTGATATCGCAGTGAAACTTGTTGTACGAAATATGGACAATATCCCCATTGTAATTGAAGAAATAAAAGAAATGGATATAAAGGTTAAAAATATGAAGCTCAAAACATTAGAAAGCGGTTCTCACTACTTACATCTTAAATTATCTATTGATCAAAAGAGACATACTGCAGATGTTTACTATGCTCTCCAGCATCTTGAAAGTGTTCAGCAAACTGAAGTTGAAAGTATGTATTAATTATGAAACGAACTCTCTTTTTAATTGGAGAGTTTTTCTTTTTTCTATAATGGTAACAATGAATGTAGTCCTGCAAAATAAGGAGGAATACAAAATTGAAATCACGTCCGAACTTAGTAGATACATTTCGTGATTCCATTATTTTTCGTTTAATTTGTTTTATCGTTGTACTCACTGCTTTCTCCGGCTTTCTTATACATATATTAGAACCAGCTCACTTCACCACATGGTTCGACGGGGTTTGGTGGTCAATCGTTACAATTTTCACTGTTGGCTATGGTGACTTCGCACCGCATACAACGATAGGAAAGATTATCGGGATAGGAATAATTTTATTAGGAACCGGATTTTGTTCTTATTATATGGTTCTATTCGCTACTGAAATGATTAATAAACAATATATGAAGGTTAAAGGAGAAGAAGCCGCTACTTCTAGCGGACATATGATTATCGTGGGCTGGAATGAACGTGCCAAACATGTTGTGAAACAAATGCACATATTACAACCGAATCTTGATATCGTTTTAATTGATGAAACACTTTCTTTACTTCCAAAACCATTTCATCATTTAGAATTTATAAAAGGTTGTCCACATCACGATCAAACTTTACAAAAAGCAAACATTACAACAGCACATACAATATTAATAACGGCTGATAAAGAAAAAAATGAAAGCTTAGCAGATACACAGTCCATTTTAAATATTTTAACCGCAAAAGGACTTAACCCAAGCATTCACTGTATTGCTGAACTTCTTACTTCTGAGCAAATCCAAAATGCAACGAGAGCTGGCGTATCAGAAATTATAGAAGGAAATAAATTAACGAGCTATGTATTTACCGCTTCGCTTTTATTCCCTTCCATTTCAGGTGTTTTATTCTCACTCTACGATGAAATCTCTGATAATAAATTACAACTGCTGGAGCCCACACCTTCATGTATAGGACAAACTTTCGCTAATTGCAGCTACACTCTTTTAAAACAAAATATCCTCTTATTAGGTATAAAGCGTGATGAACAATATATGATTAATCCGGTTCATTCCTTTATTATCATTGAAAGTGACACACTCATTGTTATTCGCCATTAAAGAAATGCTTTTCTAGTTCTTGTACTAGCACTTTACCAATATCGACATACTTTCTTTTCACGTCTCCATCTGGATCTTTCGGCTGGGCAAACTGATCTAAGCTCGTCCCAGCAGCTAACGTATTTACTTCATCATCTAGTTCGTCTTGAAATACGTGCGAAATAATATAAGGCGTTTCAAGACGAACTATTACACCAGGCACATCTAATTCCCCATCCACCGCTGTAAATGGGACTCGTAAAAATTGATACCCATCTTCTTCGTCGATTTTATAGTCAAAGCACCCTTTATCGTAATCCCAATTGCCACCAACGCTATACCCAAGTGGTTTCATAACTTCTTCTAACTTATATAACGCATATGTATGTCCTTCTAACTTTGATTGAATCGGAATCAAGCCCATCCCTCCTAGACTTTTCCTTTAGCATACCCATTCTAGTTTGAATATACCGATGTACTTTTCAGTAAAATAATAAAAAGCGATCGGAGACCCGATCGCTTTTTATTATTTTAAACGCTCTTCTAATTCTGCTTTTAATTCTTCAAATCCTGGTTTTCCAAGTAAAGCAAACATATTTTTCTTGTACGCTTCTACTCCTGGTTGGTCAAATGGATTTACGCCTAATAGGTAGCCGCTCATCGCACATGCTTTTTCGAAGAAGTATACAAGGTAACCGAATGTGTACTCGTTTAGTTCTGGAATGTTTACGATTAAGTTTGGTACTCCGCCATCGCTATGTGCAAGTAATGTACCTTCGTATGCTTTTGTGTTTACGAAGTCTATCGTTTCACCAGCAAGGTAGTTTAATCCATCTAAATCGTTGTCATCTAATTCGATTTTTAGTTCATGTGTAGATTTACCTACTTTAAGAACTGTTTCGAATAAGTCACGACGACCTTCTTGAATGTATTGACCTAATGAGTGTAAGTCAGTTGAGAAGTTTGCTGAAGATGGGAAAATACCTTTTTGATCTTTTCCTTCACTTTCACCAAATAACTGTTTCCACCACTCAGAGAAATAGTGAAGTGCTGGCTCATAGTTAACAAGCATTTCAATCGTTTTCCCTTTATTGTATAGGGCATTACGAACTACTGCGTATTGGTAAGCTGGGTTTTCTTCAAGTTCTGATTTCGCGAAATCATTATGACCAGCAGCTGCACCGTTCATCATCTCTTCAATGTTTAGGCCACTTACTGCGATTGGTAATAATCCTACTGGTGTTAATACAGAGAAACGACCGCCAACATCATCTGGAATTACAAATGTTTCGTAACCTTCATTGTCAGCTAATGTTTTTAATGCACCACGCGCTTTATCTGTAGTTGCATAAATACGTTTGCGAGCTTCTTCTTTTCCATACTTTTCTTCTAATAATTTACGGAAAATACGGAATGCGATTGCAGGCTCTGTTGTTGTACCTGATTTGGAAATAACGTTAATAGAAAAGTCTTTACCTTCTAGTACGTCCATTAAATCTTTCATGTAAGTGGAGCTAATGTTTTGTCCAACAAATAGCACTTGTGGAGTTTTACGTTGTTCTTTAGAAAGCGTGTTATAGAAAGAATGGTTTAACATTTCGATTGCTGCGCGTGCTCCTAGGTAAGAACCACCAATACCTACAACAAGTAAAATGTCAGAGTCATTTTTAATTTTTTCTGCGCATTTTTGAATGCGAGCAAATTCTTCTTTGTCATATTGAAGCGGAAGCTCTACCCACCCAAGGAAATCGTTCCCAGCTCCAGTTTTTTCATGGATTGCATGATGCGTTACTTTCACTGCATCACGTAAATAAGTTAGTTCATTTTCACCGATGAAGGATAACGCTTTAGAATAGTCGAACGTTACATGTGTACTCATCTTTTTCCCTCCAATTATGTATATGTATTTCTGTATTCACTTTAGCGAAACTAAAGTTGTAAATCAAGCGATTCAACAATTGTAAACGTAACCATTATTTATTTTTTAGAAAAAGTTCATTTTTTGCATAAAAATTCGCATTTTTCGGTATAGATGTATATACATCCTTTTTTCGTACATTTTTCATGTATAAAAACAACAAAACTATACCATTCTATAAAGGAGTTAAATTTTCTTATTAACTCAGCGCTTGCTCACGCTTCATATTAAGGGGGACTTTTCATGAGTACTCTACAACGTATCGCATTAGTCTTCACTGTAATCGGCGCTGTTAACTGGGGACTGATCGGGTTCTTCCAGTTTGACTTAGTAGCAGCCATTTTCGGTGGACAAAACTCAGCCCTTGCACGTATTATTTACGGCATCGTTGGTATTTCCGGGCTTATCAATCTCGGCTTACTATTTAAACCATCCGAGAATCTTGGTACTCACCCAGAAACACATGAAATTCAATAGTCAGTATGTCTTTTTCGCCTCCGACATACGAATATGATTGCATGCAATCATATTTGCAAATATATATATCATAAGTCACAGTAAAAGAGGAACGCTCATATGCGTTCCTCTTTTACTTTATTACCTCCGATTCTTCAATCCATTCTGCTAGCTTTTCTCGCAGCGTATTAAATCCGTTCTCAGATGGATTCGGTATAAGAATTCGTCCTTGCTTTCTTTTCGCCGCTTTTAACGATAAACTCATTTTTCTGTGTTCTTCATCAATTGAAAGTACTTTTACTTCTACTGTATCTCCGACCTTTAAAAAGTCATGAATGTCTTTTACATACCCATTTGTGATTTCAGATATATGCACAAGTCCTTGTGTTTCTGCATCCAAAGCTACAAATGCACCGTAATCTTGAATTCCAGTTACTTTCCCTGTTACAACCACTCCCGTTGTATATTGTTCTGACATGTGAAACACTCCCATACGTTTACCATTTTCTCTACACTTGTAAATAGCAAAGCAGATGTATTTATTGTTAAATATCCGATTAGTGAGTAAGTATCCTAAGTAAAACACCGAGGATACTCCCACCTTATATTAGTAAATTATACCACTTTGATAGAACTCATTCAAAATTCACGAAAAAATTTTCTATAATACGTATAATTATCCAATATTAGGATAGAATGCTAACACATGGCTTTCTAGTATTCCCCCCCCTTTTATGGACAAAACGTATTGTGTTTTGTCCTTTTTTTATTCTCTATGAACCGTTCCATTCTCTTCATTGCTTCCATAAGTTGCTCAAGCGATGTTGCATATGAACAACGAATAAATCCTTCACCACTCCCGCCAAACACATTTCCAGGAACAACAGCCACTTTTTCTTCTAATAATAATTGTTCTGCAAATTCTGCTGAAGATAGTCCGGTTGAAGCTATAGAAGGGAAGACATAAAATGCCCCGCCTGGCACATGACATGTTAAGCCCATTTCATTGAAAGATGTCGTCATAAAATTACGACGTTTTTTATAGCTATCTCTCATTCGAATTACTTCATCATTTCCCCCGCGTAACGCTTCAAGTGCTGCAAATTGAGACATCGTCGGCGCACACATCATTGAATACTGGTGGATTTTGAGCATTAATTCTGAAAATTGCACAGGGGCTGCAATCATCCCAAGACGCCATCCCGTCATCGCAAACCCTTTTGAAAACCCTGAAATTAAAATCGTATGATCACGCATATTTTTAATACTCGCGAAACTCGTATATGCTTCGTCATATACGAGCTCTGCATAAATTTCATCAGATAACACGATTAAATTATACTTCTCAACAATAACTTCTAGCTTTTCTAATTCGGATTTATTTAACATTGCGCCTGTTGGGTTATTGGGAGAACAAAGTAATATTGCCTTTGTTTTCGTTGTAATAGCTGCTTCAATTTGCTCTGGTTGTACTTTAAACTCGTTTTCTAAAGTAGTCGCCACAGGAACTGGCACTCCTCCAGCTAACGTCACAAGCGGTGCATATGAAACGAAGCTTGGTTCAATAATGAGCACTTCATCATCAGGATTTATAATGGCGCGCATCGCTACATCTAACGCCTGGCTCGCTCCAACTGTAACAATAATCTCTTTATTTGGATCATAAGATACTGCAAATTGTTTTTTTAGATACTTTGCTATTTCTTGACGGAGCTCCAATAATCCTGCATTTGCTGTATATGACGTATATCCTTGTTCTAAAGAACGAATACATGCTTGCCTTACATTCCAAGGTGTAACAAAGTCAGGCTCTCCTACTCCAAGAGAAATAACCCCTTTCATATTTGCTGCTAAATCAAAAAACTTTCGAATCCCTGATGGTTGTAAAGATTCTGCTGTTCTAGATAGTTCAAATTGCTTCATGGTGTCACCACAATTCTCTTATCATCATCGTCTTTTTCATAAATAATTCCTTCATGTTTATACTTCTTCAAAATAAAATGTGTTGTCGTAGAAACGACAGATTCAATTGTTGCTAATTTCTCAGAAACAAACATCGCTACTTCTCCCATCGTCTTCCCTTCTAATGTGATAGAAAGATCATATGTCCCTGACATTAAATACACGGATTTCACTTCTGAATAGCGATAAATTTGTTCAGCAACTGCATCAAACCCAACGCCACGCTTTGGCGTAACTTTCACATCAATCATCGCCGTTAAACCCGTATGTTCTTTCACCTTCGTCCAATCAATATGTGTTACATAGTCCACGATAATCTTTTCACTTTCTAATTTCGCAACCATTTTTTTCGCTTCTTCTACTTCTATATTTAACAACTTCGCTAATGTATCTACAGATAAACGACTATTCTTTTCAAGACAAGCTAATAATTCTAATTCTTTCTCTGTCACCATATAAATCATCCTTCCTTTTAGTTTGTGTCTAAATTATACAAATACTCTTTCCAGTTTGAAAAGAAGATTTTTTTCGAGAATTATGTCAAAATAAAGTGAAACTTTAATCAGTGGAAAGATTCACCTCCACTGATTATTAACCTTCACCAATCGGGCTTTTACGGGCAGTTAATCTCCCACCTAACCTCTTTGTTTCAGCCGTTTTTTGAGGTGGGCGTCTTACTGCCCGTTAATAGCGGGGTAAAGTGAAACTTTAATCAGTGGGAGGGTTCATCCCCGCTGATTATTAGCACACACCAATCCGGGTAAAGAGGAAAGGGGATGGAACCGTGAAACCAAAAGTATATATTGCCGAACCAGTTCCAACATTTGTAGAAAACTATTTATCAGAACACTGTGATTTTGAAAAATGGGATCAAAATGAGAAAGTACCTCGTGATGTTCTATTAGAAAAAATAAAAGATAAAGATGGGTTATTAAATTTCGGATCTACTATAAATGAAGAGTTATTGCAGGCTGCTCCTAATTTAAAAGTAGTAAGTAACATTTCTGTTGGCCATGATAACTTTGATTTAAAAGCGATGGAAAAACAAAATGTTATCGGAACGAATACTCCATATGTGTTAGATGATACAGTAGCCGATCTCGTTTTCGCTCTTATGTTATCTGCTGGTCGCCGTGTTTGCGAACTCAATTCCTATGTGAAAAATGGTGAATGGAACGCTGAAATCGGAAAAGAGCACTTCGGACTAGATGTACATCATAGTACGATCGGCATTATCGGAATGGGACGAATTGGAGAAGCTGTCGCAAAACGAGCGAAATTCGGATTTGATATGAATGTTCTTTACTATAACCGTCGCCGTAAAGAAGAAGCTGAACAAAAATTTGATGCTACATATTGTGATTTACAAACTCTAATCAAACAATCTGATTTTATTATTCTCCTTACTCCATTAACAGATGAAACGTATCATCTTATCGGTGAAAAAGAATTTTCACTAATGAAAGAAACAGCAATTTTCATTAATGCTTCTCGCGGGAAAACAGTAGATGAAACTGCATTAATTCATGCGTTAACAGAAAAGAAAATATTTGCAGCCGGCATCGACACATTTACACAAGAGCCGATTCAAAAAGAGAATCCGCTCTTATCATTACAAAACGTTGTAACTTTGCCGCACATCGGATCTGCAACATTAAAAACTCGGCAGCAAATGGCAATGACCGCTGCTGAAAATTTAGTGGCAGGATTACAAGGAAAAACACCACCTAATATTGTGCGTGGGTAATTATAAATACGCGAAAGGCAAGATGACGATGTCATCTTGCCTTTTTTTGTTAACATATTTTGTTTCTTGCCTGGAGATGATATGAACAAAAATCAATGGAGTGACAAAAAATGAACCATGAATGCAAATGCCCTTACTTCACTTTTTCCACTCGCGGGACTACTATTCATTACGAATTGTATGAACATAATACTAAAAAAGAACGACCTACTTTCGTACTCGTTCACGGCTTCCTCTCTTCCTCATTTAGCTATCGACGACTCATTCCTTTACTAACAAAGGAAGGTACAGTAATTGCCCTTGATTTACCACCATTCGGAAAAAGTGATAAATCTCATCTCTTTAAATATTCTTATCACAATTTAGCAGCTATTATTATCGATTTAATCGAACATTTATCGCTCTCGAATATTGTATTAGTTGGTCATTCTATGGGCGGACAAATTTCACTCTTTGTAAACCGCCTGCGCCCTGAATTAATTTCAAAGACGATTTTACTATGTAGCTCTAGTTATTTAGCACGCGCAAACTTCCCTTTACTGTACTCCTCTTATTTACCGTTCTTCCACTTATACGTGAAGAACTGGATTATTCGAAGAGGCATCGTTCATAACTTAATGAATGTCGTTCATGACCATTCATTAATTGACAATGAAATGATGGAAGGCTATGCTGCTCCTTTTTATGATGATCGTATATTCCCTGCTTTAACTCGAATGATAAGAGACCGTGAAGGCGACTTATCTTCAACTGAATTACAAAAAATCGAAACCCCAGTATTACTCATTTGGGGTGAAAAAGATCGTGTCGTCCCTGTACATGTAGGACACCGTCTCCATAAGGACCTACCTAATTCAACTTTCATTTCTTACGAAAATACAGGGCACTTACTCCCTGAAGAAAAGCCCGATCATGTTTATGAAGAAATTATTGCGTTTGCGGCGCAATAAAGTGAAGCTTTAATCCGTGGTGGTTCCTATCCCCACGGATTATTAGCCTTCACCAATCGGGATTTTACGGGCAGTTTGGTTTCCCTCCTAGCTTCTTTGCTTCAACCGAATTTTGAGGCAGGAGTCTTACTGCCCGTTAAAACGGGATAAAGTGAAGTTTTAATCCGTGGGAAGTTCTATCCCCACGGATTATTAACCTTCACCAATCGGGATTTTACGGGCAGTTTGATTTCTCGCCTAACCTCTTTGCTTCAACCAAATTTTGAGGCGGGAGTCTTACTGCCCGTTAAAACGGGATAAAGTGAAGTTTTAATCAATCCAAACGAAAATAAACAAAAAGGCTGTCGTAAATTCCGACAGCCTATAATGAACAACTTCCGCCTTCTTTTAGTACGAGTAACTCTACTGCTAATTTTTCGCATTTTTCAAGTGCAGGTACTTCTTCAAAAGACATAAAGTATATATGTTGAATTTTCTTTGCGATGTATTTCGGATCATCAAACACACTTACGACGTTTACAACATCGCTCGCTTCTGTTTCATAAAACTCCGGTCCCATTTGAAACGGATCCCAATTTTTCACAACCTCAATCATTTTGTCATATGCACCCATCTACTTCCCGCCTTTTCACTTTTTAATGCTTTTCTTTATCGTATCATATCAGCTATTCTATAAGAAGAGTGAGAATTTTCATAACTTAACAGTTTGACAGAAGAAAGGAGCAAACATATGCAACTATTTCATAAAACGGTAAATCGGCGCGGAACACATAGTACAAAATGGGATACATATAAAAATGAAGAGCTCATCCACGCTTGGATTGCCGATATGGACTTTGAAGTACCAAAACCAATTCAAACTGCATTACAAAAACGCATAGAACATCCTATTTTCGGCTATACACTTCCTCCTGAAAATATTGGGGATATCATTTGTAATTGGACGAAAAGCCAATACAATTGGGAAATACAAAAAGAATGGATTGTATTTAGCGCAGGTATCGTTCCAGCTCTTAGTACGAGCATACAAGCTATAACGAAAGAAGGAGATGCCGTACTCGTACAACCTCCTATTTATCCACCATTTTTTGAAATGGTCAAAACAAATAATAGACAATTATGTGCGAGTCCCTTGTTTAAGCAAAATGGCATATATAAGATAGACTTCGAGCATCTAGAAACTCAATTTAAACAAGGTGTAAAACTAATGCTTCTTTGCAGCCCTCACAATCCTATCGGGCGCGTTTGGACGAAAGAGGAGCTAATAAAACTCGGTACGTTATGTACGCAGTATAATGTAACCGTTGTCGCGGATGAAATTCACGCCGATATTATTTATAGAGGCCATAATCATACACCGTTTGCTTCTTTATCTGAAGAATTGGCAGCACGCACTATTACTTGTATGGCTCCGAGCAAAACATTTAATATCGCTGGATTGCAAGCATCGATCATCATTATTCCGAATGAAAATCTCCGTAATGCCTTTATGTCTATCCAATATAGACAAGGATTCCACGGATTAAATACATTTGCTTATACAGCAATGCAAAGTGCCTATACAGAATGTAATGATTGGCTAAATGAAATTCGATTGTACGCTGAAGATAACGCTCAATTTGCTTGTGAGTATATTCAAAATCATATACCAGCTCTTTCTGTAGTTAAACCAGAAGGTAGTTTTTTACTATGGATTGATTGTTCCCACTTGGACCTTTCTCAAGATGAACGAACAGCATTGCTTGAAGAGAAAGGTAAAATCATCGTTGAGCCTGGTGAGAAATACGGAACAGGCGGGGAAGCCCATATCCGAATTAACATTGGCTGTCCTAGATCTGTTCTAGAAGAAATTTTAAACAGACTACACCATACATTCTCATAATAAAAAAGGAGGCTATCCCAAAATAATTTTGGGATAGCCTCCTTTTTTTCGATAAATCGATATAATTCCACTTACTATCATGCGGTTTTACAACAAAATCTACCATTCACGGTAGCTTCTATTTTTTCTTCATATCCGACGCTTTTTTTACGATAACACCGCAAGCAATTCGGCCACCAGATTTACCCGTTGGCTGTGTCATACCATCATCAGCGTTTTCTGTAATAATAATAGACGCTCCATCTTTTCTATGAATCGTCGTTTTTCCTTCTTCAAGCGTTATATGCGGTGCATCGATTTCTGCTTTAACCTTTCCAGAACCATCTGCAACTACGTTCGGTAAATCACCATTTTCCGCACCTTTCGGATTCAAGAGCCCATGTTTTTTATTATCCGGATTAAAATGATTCCCAGATGATTCGAAACTTGGCGCTTTACATTCTCCGATTTCATGTACATGTATCCCGTGTGGTCCTGGTGTAAAGCCTTCCGCTTTAATCGTAATTTTCACTCCACTTGTTTGCTGAGCTACTTTTGCAGTCCCAACTTCATCACCTGAAACATTATGTAATTTCACATCAATTTCTTTCGGCTTCCCTTGGTCACAACCCGCCATTAGAAATAATAAACAACAACTGAAAAAAAGCCGTCTTTTCATTCAATTCCCTCCAAAATACTTTCTGCCCTTAGATTGTCCGAGCATAGAGGGAAACATGCAAAAATGAATTACTGTTTCTTTTCAGCTAAAAGCTTTTCTTCTACTTTCTGTAATCGCTCTGCTTCTCGTTTTGATACACGAATAAACATACGCCACGTAGCAACCGCACCGATGATAAATAGAACGCAAACAATACCCGGAATAATATACTCCGTTTTATCTTCAGGAAAATATAAAGGCATCATACAGAACACTCCTTATCAGGGAATTTATGAAAAGAATTATCATCAGAATTTTCTGTTTTATCATCTTAAATTATAATTGAAGCCTGTCATATTCTCAAGGGGAGCGTTCCGAAAGCGAATGATTTCTTTGACTCCTTCGCGCACTTTCCTTACTATAAACTTGAGGTGAAAAATATGAGAGAAACATTTGAAATTGGTGAAATCGTTACTGGTATTTATAAAACTGGAAAATACATCGGCGAAATTACAAATAGCCGTCCTGGCAGTTACGTCGTAAAAGTATTAGCTGTTTTAAAACATCCAGTGCAAGGTGATTTACATAATGTAAATCAAGCTGACGTACCATTCTTCCATGAAAGACGCGCTTTAGCTTTTCGTGAACAGACGAACATTCCAGAGCAAATGGTGAAGAAATATGAAGGAGAAATTCCGGATTATATAGAATCACTAAAATTAGCATTAGAGACTCAAATGAATTCATTTTCTAAAGATGATTCACCTTTTGCGGTGCGAAGTCTAGAAACACTTCAGCAATTGAAGCAAGATTACAAACTTTAAAAAAACAAAACGACCAAATTACATGTTTTGCAATTTGGTCGTTACTGTGTACTCACTTTCTTTAACACTTTCGAAAAATCAACAAGTTCCCCTAATGTCGGAGGTGCTGGTTTGACTAAATACTCTTTATCTTTTTCTACTAACTTAAAAATATTATATGTCGTCATCGCATCATCAAGCGCACAATGATGCTTTCCTGTTCCTGCTTTTCCATAAGCCTCAATTGCTTTCCACAGCCCTGTTTGATTTCTCTCTCCAAAAAACTTCTTATACTCAAGCGATAAATCACGACACTGTCCAAAGAATGGAAATTCTACTCCCGCCATTTCGCAGTTTTGCTTTAAGACTTTCATATCCATATTTCCCCACGTTACAATTGTCGGTTTACACCTCTTTTCATATTCTGCAAGTTTCTCAACAAGTTCATGAAAAGAAATTCCTTTGTCCACTACTTCCTGTTTAATTCCTAAAAATTTTTTACATCGATCCGTTAAAGACGGAAATGTTTTCGGTCTAACATGCGATGAATACGTATCTTCCACCTTACAACCAACAACTGAAACGAGTCCGACCTCAATAATTTCCGGGAAAAAACCTTTTGGCTTTTTTCTATGCTGGGGCATCGTAAACTCAAAGTCTAAAAACAAAAATCGTTGTTCATCCATACGATCCCTTCCTTATCATCTTTGTCATTCCTTTCTATTTGACACTCCTACACGAACAAGCTCGAATGCTGATTCTATTTTAAATATTCAGATTGGATGTATCTTATATATATGTCAGATGCCCACAAATATTTTTAAAAATAAGAAAAAATGACCTATACAGAAAATATGACAAAATAAACCCTTTCATTTACATCCGCCATTTTTCTACTTTATAATGACGTTATGTGTGTTTCATCTAGTTAATTTTTTGACACACTAAGCAAAGTGAATGAAAGGAGATGAGATTTTTGCACGAAACAACGCAAGAACTCGCAAACTGGCAGTATTATTTCGCTATCGCAGTCTTTTTAATTACATATGCCATTATTATTTCTGAAAAAATTAACCGCGCTGTCATCGCACTTCTTGGTGCAGCATTCATGGTAATTGCAGGGGTCGTTGACCTACACAATGCCTTTACGAAACATATTGAATGGGGAACAATTACATTACTCATCGGTATGATGATCCTAGTGAACATTACAAGTAAGTCTGGGGTATTCCAATACGTTGCCATTAAAGCAGCTAAACAAGCACAAGGAAATCCAATTAAAATTTTAATTTCACTTTCCTTACTTACCGCGCTTGGCTCCGCATTTTTAGATAACGTTACAACAGTACTTCTTGTTGTTCCAGTTACTTTATCTATTACGCGCATCTTGCAAGTAAATCCTGTTCCATATTTACTTTCTGAAATTATTTTTTCAAATATCGGAGGAACAGCAACACTAATTGGTGATCCACCAAATATTATGATTGGTTCTGCAAATAAGCATTTAGATTTCAATGCTTTCTTATTCAACTTAGCACCTATCGTAATCATCATTATTGCTGTTACAGCAACAATGCTTTACTTCATGTACCGTAAACAATTAATTGCTGATCCTGTACAAATTAAAAAGTTAATGAGCTTAGATGAAAAACAATATATTAAAGACCCAGTATTAATGAAGAAATCTTTAACAGTACTTGGCCTTACTATTTTAGGCTTCATGACTCATTCTATTTTCCATATTGATGCAGCTATCATTGCCTTAACTGGTGCTACTGTACTTATGCTAATCGGTGTGAAAGAACATGAAATTGAAGAGGTATTCGCTAGCGTAGAATGGGTAACTATCTTCTTCTTCGCGGGACTATTCGTACTCGTTGGAGGACTTATCGACATCGGCCTTATCAAAACGTTAGCTCAAAAGGTAATTGGAATAACAGGTGGAGATATTTCTCAAGCATCTATCCTTATTCTATGGGTATCTGGTATCGCCTCTGCAACAATCGATAATATTCCATTCGTTGCAACAATGATCCCACTAATTAACGATATGGCAGTTGGGCTAGGTTTATCACCTTCTGACGCACAAATCGACGTACTATGGTGGGCGTTAGCATTAGGTGCTTGTCTAGGTGGAAACGGAACATTAATCGGTGCTTCTGCTAACGTAATCGTAGCCGGAATCGCAAGTCGTGAAGGACATAAATTCAGCTACATGGAATTCCTTAAAGTCGGCTTCCCAATTATGATCGTTTCATTAATCATTTCTCATATTTATATTTATTTACGCTACCTTATGTAGTAGAAAAAGCGCCCTGTTAAGCAGGGCGCTTTTTTATATCTCATTCAGTACCAATTTTTAGAAAATTCACTCGTTATACCTCATCGGCTCATTTCGAATAATGAATAAATGAATCGGCAAGAAAACCGAAAATGTGATTACATGAATAATCGTAAATAATATCGCATTCGTTCCATATCTGTCCAAAATAGCGTAAATGAGATAAATAGACAGTACAATCGACACAGCCGCTGCTAGCAGACTTATAATTGGTACATAATTAAAAATAAAGCATGCGACATATATACCGAATACTTTCCACCCTGCTTCTTCTTTCAAGAAATCCGGCAATTTATCTTTCGCTAAGTCACCCCATGTCTTACTATTTATAAAAGGAATAAAAGCAAGAACACCATCATTTGCACCATCATTTTTCGCCATCGTATAAAGTGCAAAAGCCGTTAACAAGTACGAAATAATTGCCCAAATTATTATAACAAGAATAAACGCAAAACTAAGAGCAAAGAAACCTGCTAGTACGCTTTGATCTTCCATCTTATCCTCTCCTCTCTCTTCTCAACATATTTCATTACATTGCAAGTTATGTTTTAAAATTCACCCAAACTCTTTGTATAATAAGAGAAGAAAGATAATAAGAGAGGAGCACATACCTATGCATCCATTTGTAAAAGCATTACAAGAGCATTTTACAGCTCATCAAAATCCCGAAAAAGCAGAACCGATGGCACGTTATATGAAAAATCACTTCCCATTTCTCGGTATTCAAACTCCCGAGAGAAGACAATTATTGAAAGACGTCATTCAAATACATACTCTCCCAGATAAAAAGGACTTCCAAATTATCATACGTGAGCTTTGGGACTTACCAGAACGTGAATTTCAAGCTGCCGCACTCGATATCATGCAAAAATATAAAAAACACATAAATGAAACTCATATCCCATTTCTAGAAGAACTTATTGTCACGAAATCTTGGTGGGATTCTGTAGATAGCATCGTTCCTACCTTTTTAGGTGGTATCTTTTTAAAACATCCAGAATTAATTTCTGCATATATTCCAAAGTGGATTGCATCAGAAAACATATGGCTACAACGTGCCGCTATTTTATTCCAACTGAAATATAAACAAAAGATGGACGAAGAACTCCTTTTCTGGATTATCGGACAACTACATTCTTCAAAAGAATTTTTCATTCAAAAGGCGATTGGCTGGGTCCTTCGTGAATACGCAAAAACAAAGCCAGATGTAGTTTGGGAATACGTTCAAAACAACGAACTCGCTCCATTAAGTAAACGCGAAGCAATTAAGCACATTAAGCAAAATTACGGAATAAATAATGAAAAACTAGGCGAGACTCTATCATAGATAGGCACGTTCCTCTATTGTGATTTAAAAAAGAACGTGTTAGAATATGTTCATTATTATTAATATAAGTAGCGATGACGGACTTATAAGTACTTGCACAAAAAGCGATTCAGGGATAGTGAAAGCCTGAAACCGCAAGGAAACGGCAGTCTCGAGCAATACGTGATGAAAGTGGATGTGTGAAATGCACATCAACTAGGGTGGAACCGCGGGTATATACAAGCTCGTCCCTAGGCATGATTGCCTAGAGACGAGCTTTTTTGTGCTTAAAAGCGCAAGCGGCTCGCTCAGAATGTGAGGAGGATGGAGCTTCTGACATAGAGGCGCTTTTTGCCTCGGCGGAAGAAGCGAAGCCACCGAACATTCTAGCCGCTGGAGCTGGATAATTTAAAAGCGGCAGCGGCTCGTTCAGAATCGCAGGGCACTTCAAACTCTCGACCTTGAAGCGTTTTTTGCTTCGAGCGAGAAAGCGAAATGACCGAACATTCTAGCCGCTGGAGCTGGATATCACCTAAAAGGAGATGCCCCGTTTCCAAAGTACCCATCACGTCATCGCAAATACGTTAACTTTCAAAAGGAGGATTTTATTATGTATTCAATGGAACAAGTTGTAAACTTAGCAAAACATCGCGGTTTCGTTTTCCCTGGTTCTGAAATTTACGGTGGTCTTGCAAACACATGGGATTACGGTCCACTTGGAATCGAATTAAAAAATAACGTTAAAAAAGCTTGGTGGAAAAAATTCATTCAAGAATCTCCACACAACGTTGGTTTAGATGCTGCTATTTTAATGAACCCAAAAACTTGGATCGCTTCTGGTCACGTTGGTAACTTTAATGATCCAATGATCGACTGTAAAAAATGTAAAGCTCGTCACCGTGCTGACAAGTTAATTGAAGATGCATTAGACACAAAAGGCATCGAAATGGTCGTTGACGGTCTTACTTTCGACCAAATGGCTGACTTAATGAAAGAACATGAAGTAAAATGTCCTGATTGCGGTAGTGAAGAGTTCACTGAAATCCGTCAGTTCAACTTAATGTTCAAAACATTCCAAGGTGTTACAGAGTCTAGCACAAACGAAATCTTCCTTCGTCCTGAAACAGCACAAGGTATTTTCGTAAACTTTAAAAACGTACAACGCTCTATGCGTAAGAAACTTCCATTTGGTATCGGTCAAATCGGTAAAAGTTTCCGTAACGAAATCACACCTGGTAACTTCACATTCCGTACACGTGAATTCGAACAAATGGAACTTGAATTCTTCTGTAAACCTGGTGAAGATTTAGAGTGGTTCGCATTCTGGCGTGAAACTTGTAAAAACTGGTTACTTTCACTTGGTATGACTGAAGAAAGCATGCGTCTTCGTGACCACGGTGAAGACGAATTATCTCACTACAGTAACGCAACAACTGATATTGAATTCAGATTCCCATTCGGTTGGGGCGAACTATGGGGCGTTGCATCTCGTACAGACTTCGATTTAAAACGTCACATGGAACACTCTAACGAAGACTTTAACTATATCGATCCACAAACGAATGAGCGTTACGTGCCATACTGCATCGAGCCATCTCTAGGTGCAGACCGTGTAACATTAGCATTCTTATGTGATGCATATGAAGAAGAGCAATTAGAAAACGATTCTCGTACAGTTCTTCGTTTCCACCCTGCTTTAGCACCATATAAAGCAGCTATCTTACCATTATCTAAAAAGCTATCTGAAGGTGCTACTGAAGTATTCGCAGAACTAGCTAAAGACTTCATGGTAGACTTTGATGAAACTGGTTCTATCGGTAAACGTTACCGTCGTCAAGACGAAATCGGTACACCATTCTGTATCACATACGACTTCGACTCAGTTGAAGACAAAGCTGTTACAGTACGTGACCGTGACACAATGGAACAAGTTCGTATGCCAATTAGCGAACTAAAAGGTTTCTTAGAGAAGAAAATCCAGTTCTAATTATAAAAAAAGAGGCAGCTCATAAGAGCCGCCTCTTTTCTATTTTTCACGTTTTTCTTTAATTGCTACTGTACATCTTGATATGCATAGTAAATCATCATTTTCATCAATGATGCGAATATCCCAAACCATTGTCGATTGTCCTCTATGTATCGGTGTTCCGATTGCTGTTACAATTCCATCTTGCTTTGAGCGAATATGATTTGCATTAATTTCTAATCCGAAACAAATACATTTTTCTTGATCAATTAAATTGTATGAACCAACACTTGCTACAGTTTCTGCTAATGCAACAGATGCACCGCCATGTAAAAATCCAAACGGCTGATGCGTACGTTCATCCACAGGCATCGTAGCAACTACTTTATCTTCTGTCATTTCTAACAACTCAATTCCAAGCGAATCCATTAAAGTTTTTGACATATCGTTTCCCCCTTTTCCTCACTTTTAATTAAATGTATATTTTTACCTATTTACTTTCAAACTACCTATAACACTTATATAAGGAGGTTTCACCTAAATGAAACAGAAATTTTGTATACTACTGCTTATGTTCTCCTTGCTCACTATTGTACCAAATTGTACGCATGCAGCCAAAGCATCCAACCTGACAATCGATGTTCAGACTGTAACGCAAAAAGGTAAGAAACCTTATATAGAATATCAAATTAACAGGCCTTTTTTTCACAATTTTTCTGATTCACAATTTCAAAATAAACTGAATTCCTATTACAAAAACTCTACTCATAAATTCAAAAACAAGTTGGAGAAAGAAGCAAAGAAATATTATAAAGAAACAGAAGGATCTAGCACACCCTTTCATCCATACGTTGCAAATGTTGACTATAAAGTACCTTTAAACAAACCACCTTTTCTCAGTCTATATGTGAATTACTATCAATATACAGGCGGAGCACACGGACTTTATACGTGGAAGGCAAATACATTTGATTTGAATGAGAGAAAATTATTACACTTAGACGACCTATTCCAACAAGAGGATAAATATAAAGAAATAATTCGCACAGAGATTGTAGGACAAATTAAACAAAATGAAAGCATTTATTTTCCTGATGCAGTCGAAAAAGTAACGAGCGCGAAAAAGTTTCACTACTTTTTAGAGACAGATAATCTCGTTATTTATTTTCCATTATACGAAATTGCTCCTTATTCAAGCGGAATCCCGCAATTTCGTATTCCATACACATTGCTTAGAGACTATTTAAAGCCTTCTTATCAAAATATTTTGATTGACAACAAGTAAATATTTTCGCTACGATAATGTTAATCTAAACATAACTGGAGGTTAACATTATGAAGAAGCTTCATGTTTTAGATTTAGCATTAGCTGCCATGTTCGTCGCTCTTATGGCTATTGGTGCAAATATTGTATCTTGGGCACCATTCCTGCAAATAGCGGGCGTTCCATTATCTATGCAACCATTTTTCGCAATTTTAGCAGGGCTTCTTCTTGGAAGTAGACTCGGGGCATTATCAATGACTGTTTACATGCTTGTTGGAGTAGCGGGTGCGCCAATCTTCGCTAACTTCAAAGCTGGGTTTGGAGCACTTTTAGATCCTACTGGTGGTTTTATTATCGCATTTATTATCGTTGCTTACGTATCAGGAAAACTAGTAGAACAAAAAGAACGACCAACATTCAGCACCTTTGCAATTGCTTCTTTCGTCGGAATCATTTTAACGTATATTATCGGTACTACTTATATGTACGGGGCAGTCAATATTTTCATGGGCGGTAATATGAGTTATAAAGCTGCCTGGATGATTATGATGTGGTTCGCAGTAAAGGATATTGCGTTTACAATTATCGGCGCTATTATCGCACCTCGCATATACTATGCTGTACGTCGTTCGGCTTATCAGCATTCTCATTCGACGATTTCATAATAAAAAGGAGTTGTTCCAATTGGAACAACTCCTTTTTATTATATTAAGACTCTTGCTTCATTTGCTCGTCTAAAATTTTCTTCATCATTACTAACATATCATCACGTAATTCTGGGTGTTGCAATGCCATTTCAATTGTTGTTTGAACAAATCCTAATTTTTCACCAACGTCATAACGCTTTCCTTCGAAGTCGTAAGCAAATACACGTTGAATTTCATTTAAGCTTTGAATTGCATCCGTTAACTGAATTTCGCCACCCGCTCCAACTTGTTGCTGTTCCAAGAACATAAAGATTTCAGGAGTTAAAATGTAACGTCCCATAATCGCTAAGTTTGAAGGCGCAGTACCTTGCGTTGGTTTTTCAACGAAATTACGAACTTGATAACGACGTCCCTCTTGCTCTAACGGATCAATAATTCCATAGCGATGTGTTTCTGCTTCAGGTACAGTTTGTACACCAATAACAGAAGAAAGTGTTTTGTCATACTCGTCTATTAATTGACGTAAACATGGTTTTTCAGCTTGAACGATATCATCGCCTAATAATACTGCAAACGGCTCATCACCGATGAATTTACGCGCGCACCAAACAGCATGTCCTAATCCTTTTGGTTCTTTTTGACGAATGTAATGGATATCTACCATTTTAGAAGAAGCTTGTACTTTTTCAAGTAACTCATACTTTTTCTTCTCTAATAAGTTTTGCTCTAATTCAAATGCGTTATCAAAATGATCTTCGATAGAGCGCTTTCCTTTACCAGTAACGATAATAATATCTTCGATGCCTGATTTTACTGCTTCTTCTACGATGTATTGAATTGTTGGTTTATCTACAATTGGAAGCATTTCTTTTGGCATTGCTTTCGTTGCTGGTAAAAAGCGTGTTCCTAATCCCGCTGCCGGGATAATTGCTTTTCTCACTTTTTTCATGACAAATACCCTCGCTTTTCATTCTAATTCTCTTAGTAAAGTGCAAATTTATAACACTCGCTCGTAATAATCCTCTACATCAAACAAAACTATAAGAAAAGAGGAGGCCGTTCTCCGTTCTCCTCTTTTCCTATCAGTAGCACTCTATTCTATTATAAACGATTCATAATATCTTCTTTAATAGTAAGTAACTTTTGTTCACTATTTTGTAAGGAATCAGCTTGTACACCAAAGTAGAATTTAATTTTCGGCTCTGTTCCAGATGGACGTAAGCAGAACCAAGAACCATCTTCTAATTGATATTTTAACACATTTGATTTCGGTAAGTGAATCTCTTCCTTATTTCCATCTTGTAACGTTGTAATGATGCTTTCCTTATAATCCTCAACTGCAACGACTGTTAAACCAGCTACTTCTTTCGGAGGATTCCCGCGGAATGTTGCCATCATCTTTTGAATCTGTTCGGCACCGTCTTTTCCTTTTAACGTTAACGATACAAGGTCCTCACGGAAGAACCCATACTTCTTAAATACTTCTAACAGACCACCATATAACGTTTTATCTTGTGATTTGTAGTACGCAGCTACTTCACATGCAAATAGGACTGATTGCACCGCATCTTTATCACGGCAGAATGGACGGATTAAATAACCATAGCTTTCCTCATAACCGAATTGGAATTCATATTGTCCGCTTTCTTCATACTGTTTAATTTTTTCACCGATAAATTTAAATCCAGTTAACGTATCAACTGTATCTAAACCGTATGCTTTTGCGATTGTACGGCCAATTTCAGACGTTACGATTGTTTTTAAAACAACACCGTTTTCTGGAAGAGTTCCGTTTTCCTTCTTTTGTGATAATAAGTAATCAAGCATTAACGCACCTGTTTGGTTACCAGTTAATACTTGGAACTCACCATCGTGATTGCGAACTGCTACACCTAGACGGTCTGCATCAGGATCTGTTGCGATTAACACGTCTGCACCTACTTTTTCACCGTCGCGAATTGCATACTCAAACGCTGCATGCTCTTCTGGATTTGGTGATTTTACTGTAGAGAAGTTTGGATCTGGTAACTCTTGCTCTTTTACAACTGTTACATCTGTAAATCCAACTTCTTCTAAACCACGGCGTACCGAAATATTTGATGTTCCATGTAATGGTGTAAAGACGATTTTTAAATCTTTTCCTACTTCTTTCACCATCTCTTTATTAATAATGACATTGTTCAATTCTGCCGCATATGCATCATCTACTTCTTGTCCAATTATATGTAATAAACCGTCAGCTTTTAATTGCTCAACATCAGCAACTTCAACTGTTAATTCATTCTCTACTGCATTTACGTAGCTAATTAACTCATCAGCTTCTTTTGGAGGCAACTGCCCACCATCTTCACCATATACTTTATAACCGTTATATTCGGGCGGATTATGGCTTGCCGTAAGAACGATTCCACTTACTGTATGTAAATGACGAACTGCGAAAGAAAGCACTGGTGTTGGACGTAGGCTTTCAAATACATATGTTGTAATACCTTGTGCACCAAGAGTAGCAGCTACTTCCATTGCGAATTCAGGTGATTTATGACGAGAATCATACGCGACAACAACACCACGTTTTTTCGCTTCTTCACCTAATTTTTCAATAAACCTAGCTAATCCTTTTGTTGCTTTACGAACTGTATATACATTTAAACGGTTCGTACCAGCACCAAGTTCACCACGCATACCACCTGTGCCGAACTCTAGATTTTTATAAAAGCTATCCTCGATTTTCTTCTCATCTTGCTTCATGTTTTCTAGCTGTTCTTTTAATTCTGCGTCTAATTCTGCATATGAAAGCCAGCGACTAAATTCTTGTTTCCAATTCATACTTCCATCTCCTCTCGCCTGTCGTACCTTCATTATATGAAAAAAACAACCTGCATCTCAATATTTTTTAAAATCTAGCAGGATTTTACTATAAATATTTGTATACACTATGGTTAAATACTCCACCAAAGGGAATGAGGATTATGCAAGAATGGGGCTTGTCAGAAGAGCTCAAAATAAAAACAAAGCAAATGATTGAAATTGCTGAAAAAGAATTATCAAACATGAGGCATGCAATCGATAAAGAAGATGAATGTATTTTATGTAAAATGGAAGATATTCATCATATGTTAGCGGATGTACAAACATTGGCAGCTACATACTATATTCAGGCGTATTTATCACCTTATACGGAAAGCTCACATTTTATCACAGTAGCTGTTCAACATTTAAGCGCCCGAAAACACGGTGCTCTTATTGTTGTGGAACGAAACGAGACACTTGAATCTTTCATTCAAACTGGAACAACATTAAACGCTCATTTAACCGCACCGTTACTTGAATCAATTTTTTATCCAGGCAACCCCCTTCATGACGGAGCCATTCTCGTTAAAAACAATCATATTGTCTCAGCTGCTAATATTCTTCCGTTAACGAAAAGTACAGAAATTGACCCTGAGTTAGGAACACGTCACAGGGCAGCAATTGGTTTATCAGAAAAAAGCGATGCACTTATATTAGTTGTCTCTGAAGAAACAGGGCGTACTTCATTCGCTTTAAGCGGGACGTTATATACGATTTCTTTATAAGATGAATCTTTCACTGTATGACAGTACAATAGTAAATGAAATTATATTAACCGTAACTCCAAATATATCGACTTACCGACAAAAACTGACATTAGTCATACCATATCAATAAGAAAATGCTGTCCCAAAAAAATTTGAGACAGCATTTTCTTCAAAAATTATTCTTCTCCAAAACGCTCAACAAGTGTTGCAAGTGTACGCACCATTGCACCTGTTGCTCCAGATGGTCCTAAATCATGTGCACCTGTTGTTTCAGATGTTCCAGCGATGTCTAAGTGTACCCATGGTGTTTCTTCTGCAAATTCACCAAGGAATGTCCCAGCCATAACCGCATGTCCTTCACGGCCTGGTGAGTTATTTAAATCCGCAAATTTACTGTTTTTGACACGTTCTTTATCACGTTCAAAAATCGGCAATTGCCAAATTGGTTCATCCGTTTCCATAGAAGCCTCTAACACTTGTTCAAACAATGCTTCATTATTTGTCATTGCCCCTGTTGTATGATTTCCAAGTGCAACAATTACACCGCCTGTTAATGTTGCAACATCAACTAAGTAATTTGCACCAAGTTTCTTCGCATACGTAATACCGTCAGCTAACGCTAGGCGACCTTCTGCATCTGTATTTAATACTTCAATTGTTTTTCCGCTCATAGATGTAATAACATCGTCTGGCTTAAACGCCGTACCACTTACAACATTGTCAGTTGATGGAATAACAGCAATTACATTTTGCTCGGGGCGAAGTTCACCGATGATCTCCATCGCGCCAAGAACAGCTGCAGCGCCGCCCATATCACCTTTCATACCAACCATGCCTTCCCGTGGTTTTAAAGAATAACCGCCTGTATCATATGTAATCCCTTTTCCAACAAATCCAATTACATCTTTCCACTCTTCTTTTCCTTTATAAATAAGAGCGATCATTTTTGGCGGTTCAGTAGATCCTTGGTTTACTGCAAGTAATGCACCCATACCAAGCTCTTCCATCTCTTCTTTCTCAAGAACCTTATAATCCATATCGTATTTTTCTGCTAATTCAACTGCATACTCAGCAAGCTTTGTCGCTGTTAATACGTTTGGCGGCATATTTACAAGCGTACGAGCTGAATTCGTTGCACGTCCATGTACGTATCCTACCGTTAATGCTGCTTCAATTTCTTGTGCATCTTCTGCTGTAATAGCCGTGAACTTCTCTAACTCTACACGATCCTTTTTATCTGATTTATACGTTTGTAATTCATATGTACCAAGACCTTGTACTTCTGCCGCAATATGAGCTACATCAATCGTATCTAATTTCTCTGTTACGAAAGAATCAAGTAAGATTGCTGCTTCTTTTACTTTTGCTGATTGTAACGATTTAAAAGCTTTACTAAGAGCTGCACGTAACGTTTCTGTTGTATATGACTCTTTCTTACCTAAACCAACAAAATAATAACGTTTAACATTCGTTTTTCCTAAGCTATGTACTTTTGAAATTGCTTTCTTCTTAGTTGAAAGTTCTTTTTCTTCTAATAAAACTTGTAACTGTCCTTCAAACGCTTTATCCAGTTCTTGTACAAAGCTACTCGTTTTATCTTCTTCAAATAAGGCAACAATTACCGCTTCATGACTTGCTAATTCTTTTTGTATTTGAAACATGTTCAGACCCCCTAAATTTCTCTACGTCCATTATAACTTTATTTTCGATAAAATGCGACAATTCTAAATTCTGTTATTTCATATAAAGTGAAACTTTAATCAGCGGGGGTTTTATTCCTCCCCACTGATTATTAACCTTCACCAATCGGGCGTTTACGGGCAGCTGGGCTCCCACCTAACTTCTTTGCTCCAGCTGAATTTTGAGGTGGGAGTTTTACTGTCCACAAATAGCGGGATAAAGATGCTATCTCCTATGGTGAAATAAGACAAGAAAAAAGTCTAGCGTTGTTACCACTAGACTATCTTTGTTTTAAATATTGTCCACGAAACACTTGCATCGTTTCGTCTTGATTTAACATCGTTAACTCTTCTTCCGAAAACTTACCATTTCCTATTTTCACTATATACACATTTACTTTTTTCTTACCCCATTGGCTATAAACATCTTTCACCGTATCATAATATAAATCGAGACGATTTCCTTTTATAGCACCGCCCTTATCAGCTACAACACCATATCCGTAACCTGGCACGAATAGAATTGTCCCAAGCGGAAATACGCGCAAGTCAGCAGCGATTGTGGAATATAAATCCCTTTTTGCTTTAACACCTGAATATGTAATGCCATACTCTGGATGCCCCGGCCTCTTTCCAGTTGACTCCATACCTGATGTATAACCAGTTGCAGTCATTTCTATAACACGATATTTAGACCAGTCATTTGCCTGTTCTAAAGCATTTATCACTTCTTTACTCGGAGCAACCTTTTTCTCAATTTCTGCTGCATGTACTTCTTTTGCACTTGTTTCTTCATATGATTTTATAATCTCTAATAAAGAAACTCCTGTGAAAGCCTTCCATGTTACGCATAATGCGAATGCAAGTAAACAAGTCATCATAATGCGAATACAATATCGTTTTAACATTTTTATATTCCACACTCCTTCATCGTTAATCATTCCCTATACGATGAAGGAATATGCAAAAAAATAATCTCCAAATTGATTGGAGATTAAAACATTTGATATCCGCTTTTCCGAAGTTTTTTAATTATGATTCCTGCTAAAGCAGCACCTACTAATCCAGTAGATAGAATAAACACATCTGCGTGTCCTAAATGCGATACACTTGTCCCAAATGAAGAAAATGTTTCTTTTGGCTTTGAAAAATAGTCCCATACACTCGCTTTATTAATAATAAGCATACAAATAATCGGATACACAATAACCATTACCCACGTAGCTCGCAAAATCATGTTGAGTAAAAATCCAATTCCAAAAAATAAAATAAAGAACAACATCATTGAAATAAGTAGTACCGGTATACTCACTTCTTCTCCCTCTCCTTCGCATACGCCGTAAACACATGATAAGCCGTATAACCAAATTGTTCTCCTGGATTTAATGTTTTGTCCATTTCAAAATGTGACTCTGCTCTTCCTTCTAATAAATATTTGATGAGTACAGAAGTATTTTGATCATCTGCAATATTTTCTGGATGTAAAAAAGCTACTTCCGACAATTCTTTCTCCTGTACGATAACGTCTTCTCCCTCTGGCTCTAAAAGAAAAATAATCATATTATCACTAATTTCATTATGAATAACACCTGAGCGAATACCAATAATCCCCTTTACATGAGCAACAATGCCTGTCTCTTCCAAAATTTCACGTTTCACAGCTTCATCAACAGTCTCGCCTTCATTAACAAAACCAGCAGGTAAAGACCATTGCCCTTTCAATCCACCGTATTTTTTCTTAACGAATAGCCATCTCCCATCTTTTGTAGCTACTAAGCCACTGACAGCTAACCACACTTTCCCTCGCTTCCCCATGATATAACCTCCTCCACCGAACGAACAGAATATTCTTTCTTTTTTATATATTATACTATATTTTCAATACGAAAAAAGCAGAAACAGCTCATAGCTGTTTCTGCTTTTTCTACTATATATTAAAAGAACTTCAATTTACCTTTTTTAAGAACTAATAAAGGTCCGCCTAGTAAGAATAAGTAACGGTTGTCGATTACTTTCTTCATGAATGAAGCTTTCCAACCTGTTAACTTTTTACCCATAACAACGCCCATTGCATCGTCATGACCTAATGAACATACAGATCCTTTATTATCAAATGCGAACTTTTTCATTTCGCCTTTGCCGCGAACTAACACAGTTAAATTGTGTGCAATGTTATAACCTTCTTGAATTGCAATCTGTGCTGTTGGTGGATATGGACGGTTAATCTCCTCATTGATGATTAACGCTGCGTCACCAACCATGAATACATCTTCATGACCTGGAGCGTGCATGTACTCATCCACTTTAATACGTCCGCGCATTGCTTCAAATCCAGACTCTTCCACAATACCGTTACCACGAACACCTGCAGCCCAAACTACAGTTTCAGATTTAAGAAGTTCAGCATCATCACCGTTTGCAACGATAATACCTTCTTCAGTTGCTTCCTTAATTGCTGTACCGATGCGGAATTCTACACCCTTTTTCTCAAGTTGTTTTACAGCGTACTCTACTAATGCTGGATCGAAACCAGGAAGTGCTGTTGGAGCAGCTTCTACACAGATGATACGTGCTTTTTCACGTGGAACATCGTACTCTTTGCAAAGTTCAGGAATACGGTTTGCAAGCTCACCTACGTACTCGATACCAGTAAATCCAGCGCCACCAACAACGATTGTTACTAATTCATCACGTTTTTCAGTCGCATATTGAGCGAATTTTTCTTCCATATGCTCACGAATTTGACGAGTTGCATTAATGTTAGTGATTGAGAATGCATGCTCTTTTAATCCTTTAATTCCGAACGTTTCTGATTCGAAACCAAGACCGATTACTAAGTAATCATACTCTAATTCACCATTTTTTAAGATAATACGTTTTTCAGCAGCTTTAATCTCTACTACTGTATCTTGTACAAAGTTCACTTTATTTGTATCGATAACGTCTTGAATATCTAGACAGATTTTATCATCTTGTAATGTACCAGCTGCACTCTCATGTAACCAAGTTGCTTGGTAGTGATAGCTGTTGTTGTTTACTAACGTAATTTCAGCTTCACTTACAGATAATGTTTTTTGCAGACGAACAGTCGTAATCATCCCGCCATAACCTGCACCTAAAACTACGATTTTTGGAGTCTTCACTAAATCACAACCCTTTTCTTTATATAATAGTAATAAAAAATAATACCAAGTACTAAAAACTCTATTTGTCAAGAATGTGGATTTTATCACATTCTATATCATAACAAAACGCAGTCAAAAAATCGTACGAAATTTGTCATAGAAATTTAACATAATACTTCCCTATATTAGTCGGTTTCATTCCATAATTCAAGCACCTAGAGAATTATCGATATTTTAAAATAACATAGCGTTTTCAAGGGTTTTTTAGCCTTTTTTTCATGTATTTTCCTTCCGTTATATTTTATAAGATTCTAAAACATCTATACGTAAACTTACTTATTATTCAGTCGTTTTCAGAAGTATTATTAACTGAAATATGCTATCATTTATTTGAAAGTGTCATCATTTGCAGGATTTTCGTGTACATATGAACAATATATGAAATCAATATTAAAATTCCATCTATAGGGGGAATGAAAGTGACAGAAAATCAAAAAGTTTACGACATAACGATTATTGGTGGTGGCCCAACAGGACTATTCACTGCATTTTATGGCGGAATGAGACAAGCAAGTGTAAAAATTATTGAAAGCTTACCTCAACTTGGAGGGCAATTATCCGCACTATATCCCGAAAAATATATTTATGATGTAGCTGGATTCCCAAAAGTGCGTGCACAAGAGTTAGTTGATAACTTAAAAGAGCAAATGAAGAAATTTGATCCAACTGTTTGCTTAGAAGAAGCTGTTGATACGCTTGAAAAACAAGCTGATGGTATATTTAAACTGGTTACAAATAAACAAACTCACTACTCTAAATCTGTCATTATTACTGCTGGTAATGGTGCTTTCCAACCACGCCGCTTAGAATTAGAAGGCGGGGTAAAATACGAAAAGAAAAACTTGCATTATTTCGTTGATGATATGAATAAATTTGCTGGAAAACGCGTCGTTGTATTCGGCGGCGGTGACTCAGCAGTAGATTGGACAATGATGTTAGAACCGATTGCGGACAAAGTTACAATTGTTCATCGCCGCGATAAATTCCGTGCACATGAACATAGCGTAGAAAGCTTAATGAATTCCCGTGCAGAAGTAAGCACACCTTACGTTCCAGTTGAACTCATCGGTGATGATACTATTGAACAAGTTGTTCTTCAGCACGTAAAAACAGAAGAAAAAGTTATCATCGATGTTGATGACGTAATCGTAAACTACGGCTTCGTTTCTTCGCTTGGTCCAATTAAAAATTGGGGCTTAGATATTCAAAAGAACAGCATCCTCGTGAACTCAAAAATGGAAACAAATATTCCTGGCATTTACGCTGCTGGTGACATTTGTACATATGAAGGAAAAGTAAAACTCATTGCTTGCGGCTTTGGTGAAGCACCGACAGCAGTAAACAATGCAAAAGCTTACTTCGATCCAAATGCAAAACTTCAACCGATGCATAGCTCAAGTATGTTTTAATATAGAACTGAAAAGAACTCCTTTTACATGAGAGGAGTTCTTTTCATACTCTCTCCTTTTCCCAACTAAAATACATTGCAATTTAATAAAAAACACTACTTCCTTCCAAAATATGTTACAATAAAAACAAGAACGTACGTTTCATTTAATGGAGGGAGGTTTTATGAATGAAAGAACCTATTATCGTAAAAAAAGAAGCTTTCCAAGCAATCGGTGTCTCTATTACAACGACAAACGAAAAAGAAGCATCGACTGAAGGAAGGATTCCAATGCTTTGGAATCGCTACTTCCAAGAACAAATCATGCATCAAATTCCAAATCAACAAACAAAAGAAACATTCGCTTTCTATTCAAACTACGAATCAGATGAAACTGGTACGTATCAATTTACGATTGGTATGCCCGTTTCTTCATTAGAAGACGTTCCTGAAAATATGACAGCTTTAACAATACCTGCTACTACGTATGCGGTATTTACAACGAGAAAGGGACCAGTTTCTGAAGTCGTTTGCGAAGCTTGGGAATATATTTGGCAATGGTCGAAAGAAAACAAACGTGCTTTTACAACAGACTTTGAGCTTTATGACGAAAGTGCAGTAGATCCAAATAACGTACAATTGGATATTTATATTGCTTTAGCTTAAAAAGAGATGCCCTTTGGCATCTTTTTTTGTCGTGAAATAGCCACTGTGCAAATTCATTATTATTGTCTACAATGAGAAAGGGCAGTATAGAACTATTAGAAATAGTATAAAACGATTGTTAATAGGTTTTTTAGTCTAAAATCAGTACATAGAAAGGAAGCAATATGGAGGAACTACAACAAAATAAATCTGCTTTAGAAGGAAGCGGAAAACCGTTATTAAAAAATACGAACTTCCTTTTTCTTTGGGCAGCTACTCTCTTTTCAAGTTTTGCTTTAGCCTTTTTTACTTTTTCACAAACATGGTACATAGCAAAAACATTAAACCTTGAGGCTTCACTCGGTATTGTTTTCGTGGCTCTTAGTGTTCCAAGGCTCATCTTTATGATTATCGGCGGAGCATTAGCTGATAAATTCCCGAAAAAAAACATTATGTTTTACTCTAATATTATTCGCGCTATTCTTGTCGCAACCATTCTCACCTGGTTCATCGTCGGTGATGTAACACTATATACATTTGCTTTGTTCGCTTTGTTCTTCGGACTTGCTGACGCTTTCTTCTGGTCAGCAGATGGATCTATTCTGCCTGAACTTGTAGAAAAAAGCCGTTTAACACAAGCAAATTCACTTACTCAAATGACAAACCAAGCATCTGTCATTTTAGGACCTGTACTTGGCGGTATTCTCATTAAATTTACGAACTATGAAACGATTTTTTCAATTACAATCCTGCTACTCATTATCGCTGCAATACTCGTTCAAAAAATACAATTTACCGTACCCGAAAAAAATGAAACAGACAAAGGCATGTTCACTTCTATTAAAGAAGGAATCTTATACGTAAAGGAATCACCATTCCTTTCAACTTTCCTGATTTGTAGCGCCTTTCTAAACTTATTTTTAATCGGTCCGATGCAAGTCGGTTTCCCGCTTTTTGTTAAAAACGTTCTGCACGGTGATTCACTTCAGTTTAGTTACTTAGAAGCATCTGTCGGCGGTGGAATGGCCATAGGTGCTATCATTGTCGGGTTAAAAAACATTAACCGCAGACGTGGTCTATTTTGTATTATCATGATGCTACTGTCTGGTGTATTCTTCCTAGCCATCAACTTTAGCACCGTACTTTGGCAAGCGTTATTAGCTGGAATGTTTTACGGTATTACAATTGCGATGGCTATCGTTCCACTTATGGCAATGATTCAATCAACAGTAAAAGAAGAAATGATGGGACGCGTTATGAGCTTACTCATGCTTTCATCGATGGGATTCATTCCGCTCTCTTACGCATTTACATCGCTTGCACTTGGGATTGGTATTCCAATTGTAACTGTTATGAAAAGCGGTGCAATCGCTGTTATCATCTTTGTACTATTTGTAGCAATTCGTGTTCCAGTTGTAAGAAAGTTCGATTAGCTACTTAGAGTCATGTATTATACGCATGACTCTTTTTTAAATGGATCGAATGACGGCAGAATCCGTCTTATTTAGTTGAAACTGATAACATTTAAAAACTTGCTTTTGATATGTATTAAACTCTTCTTTACTTCGAAATTCACTATATGGTTTCATTAAGTTATATAAGCTTCCCATTTCTATCACCTCATCTATAGGTAAGAGTCAGGAAGCGAAATTGGCGTGATATTTAATATTTTTTATTGGAGTTGAAAATATGATTGTAATTAGCGCTTGTTTAGGTGGCATTGCTTGTCGTTATGATGGTAACGATAATCTCGTTTCAAAAATAGAAGAGTTATTACAAAGGGAAGACACCATCCTCGTTTGCCCCGAAGTATTGGGCGGTTTACCGACACCTCGTCCTTCGGCTGAAATTATTGATGGTAATGGCGATGACGTTTTAGACGGGACAGCAAAATTAATGACAAAAGATGGAGAAAATGTCACGGATGCTTTCGTGCGTGGTGCTTATAAAGCATTAGAACAAATAAAAGATTTAAACCCAGAATATATAATTTTAAAAGAACGCAGTCCATCTTGTGGTAGTTCCACTATTTACACAGGGGAATTTAATGGCAATAAACAAATCGGTTACGGGGTAACAACTGCTTTATTTAAAAGACATGGATTTAAAGTCATTTCAGAAGAGGATTTTGAGAACGAAAAAAGGAATTGACCCTGTTCGTCAATTCCTTTTCTCTCTGTCTTATTTCACACCTAATTTTTCTTTCACTTTCGCAGGAAGCTCGTCCTTCTTCACTTCTTCCCAAGCAGATACACCTTTTTTATCTGAATGATATACACGTAAAAATGCTTCTTTACGAAGGTTTTTTTGAGCAGTAAATTCTAATTCTTTCTCTTTACCTTCTTTATCAAATCCAGTTAGTTTATATTGGTAATCTTTATATGGCTCACCATTATCAGATTTACCATTATACTCTTTTCCATCTACTGTAATTTGAACATAATACTCATCTTTACCCATACGGTTTAAATCACAACCAACTAATAGACTTGCAAATACAACTAAAATGCTAAAAAGTGCAATATATCTTTTCATTTCCTTCACCTCATGTGTTTTTCTTATATTGTTATCTTAAAGCCTAAGCTCTAAAGAAGAAATTCAAAAACATGACATGAACATTACACTTTTGTAAGATAATAAACTAAAACTTTAATCAGTGTTTTTTTCATTGAAAACGTTATTGGCACTCATCTAGCCTAGTCATGACAATCTATTAACGCCAATAACGTCTTCCACGCCAATTTTTCCACTTGTCACGAATCTTATCACGTAATTTCCTTATACCGCTTATTACACCCTCTATTACGCACTCTATTATGATATCTATTACAAGATAACTTACAAATCTAATTATAGGTTTAATCACATATCTCCCTACGAATTCAAAAATATCGTCAATCTTGCATCCCCTCCCGCCATTCCTATACAATTTCCACCTTTAACACGATCATTCTGGGGACTCTCTAAGACTTTATACAATCACTGACCACTTTACTGCAATTACTATCGTTGTAATCCATCTTCTACTACCTGCATAACAGTCCCATTCGGTTCGAAGATTACACGCAATGACCCTTCACCACCGTAACCTGTATAGATGTATACTGAATACGATTTATATTTCTCAATTATATAAGGTTGTCCAATCGTAGCCTTTACTTGATTCGCAGGTATACCTTTTTTGATTTTCAAATACTCATTGTAGCCTACTGTCGCCGCATCGTTATTTACATCTTTATACCACGGTGTGCGGTCGTTCTTTTCTTCATATTCCTTCGCAGGCTCTTCACTGCGTTTCGTAGATAACTGATTCTCTTTATCCGCATCCCTTATAGCAGTACGTTCAATATTCACAACATAGCCATACGTATTTAATTCAACCATAATTTCATATGTACCATCCGTATCCTTTTCAGTATAAAATACGCGTTTTTCATTGTTATTATAATGTTTAAGGTTCTCACCACCGTAGTCAATCTCGTTAAGAATATCCGTATATGTCATGCCTTCCTCAATCTTTTTAGCTTCGTCACTAGAAATATAACGCTTCTGTGACGATGTAGCGTCCTCATATTTAATGCTGTCACGTTTGCTCGTAGTCATAGGCGTTTCCTTCTGTTCTTTTAGTACTTCCGCTTCCGACTTCACTTGTTGCTTTGCTCCCGCTTTTGTTAACACGTCTGCATCGTTAGAACAAGCTCCAAATATTGATGCTGTAACCAACGTCATCCCTAATAACAGTACTTTCTTAAATGACTTCATTGTAATTCCTCCGGTAGTTTTTAATTTCTAGTAATCAGCGTATTTTAATTAATATGGAACGAGTCAATTCTATACAATTTGATATGGCCTTCACCTTCATGCATCCTCTTCATCCTTCTTCTTGCATATATTCACTATCTTTGTCATGCTCTTTTTCTTTTTTAACGGCAAAGAAAAGACCTTCCTAACGATTTGATTTCATCGCTAAGAAGGTCTTTATATGCAACCTACCCATTCAATTTCCGCTTAGAATAACGGAATGAAAAAACTTAGCACTCTTCCGGCTTACCAGCATTCGACGCTGTACGGAAAGATGATCCACATCCACATGATGCGATCGCATTTGGATTGTCAATTGTGAATCCGCCGCCAAGCATAGATTGTTTATAGTCAACTTTCACTCCCTTTACAATCGGGGCACTTTCTTTATCGATAACAAATTCAACACCGAAAAACTCAAGAACTGTGTCGTCTTCCTTTGGTTCTACTTCAAATCCTAAGCCGTAAGAAAGACCACTACATCCGCCGCCATGTACAGCAAGGCGCACGTACTTCTCTCCATCTTCAGCATCTTTTAACATATCTTTAATTTGAAAAGCTGCTTGTTCTGTTACTTCAATCATGAAATACACCATCCTTTCTGTTCTCATTCTATTATACATCTTTACGCTTCTATCTTGTACTCATACACTCCGCGGCAAATTATTTCCGCAGGTCCTTTCATTAATACATTTCCTTCTTCTGTCCATGCAATCATTAAGTCGCCGCCTGCTAAGTGAACTGTAATTTCTTTACCGTGTTCCATTTTCCCATTTAAAATTGCCGCAACGACAGCTGCGCATGCTCCTGTCCCGCAAGCTTGTGTTACACCAGATCCACGTTCCCAAACGCGGAAATTCATCTCTTCATCATTCAAAATCTCGATGAATTCAACATTCACTCGCTCTGGGAACATTTCATGCGTCTCAAGAACTGGTCCTAACGTTGTAAGAGGCGCTTTTTCTACATCATCAACAAAAATAACCGCATGCGGATTCCCCATTGAAACAGCTGTAAATGCATAACGGTGATTATTGTATAAGAAGTTTTCACGAATAAATGGTGTTTCTCCTTCACCAAGCATCGGTATCTCTTCACGTGTTAAACGAGGTGCCCCCATGTCGATTTTTGCTAATGTAACTTTGTCATCTTCTACCGTTACTTCTGCCGTAACAATACCAGCTAACGTTTCAATTGTGAAAACTTTACCTTCTACTAGTTTATGCTCATACGCATATTTCGCTACGCAGCGTAAACCATTTCCACAGCTCTTTCCTTCTGAACCATCATTATTAAACATGCGCATTTTTACTGGTGCCACGTCAGAAGGACAAATTAAAATCATTCCATCTGCACCAATACCAGTATTAATATTTGAAACCTTTTCCGCTACAAGTGCTAAATCTTCTTCTCTAATTTGTTCCTCAAACATATTTACATATATATAACTATTTCCAAGACCATGCATTTTTGTAAAAGAAAATTGACTCATTTTTATTCACTCCAAAAATAATTTATTATTTCAAGTATAAAATGCATGCTTTTAGAACACAATATGAATGTCCCCCGTTTCTCATATTTGACAGCGTTTTGGCAATAAGCCGTTCTTACACAGATCGTGTAAGAAAAAAGCCCTTCTAAAAGGGCCTTTTTTTTCGAAATAAACACTTCTAATTAAAGTGAAACTTTAATCAGTGGGGGTTTTGTTCATCCCCCACTGATTATTAGCCCTCACCAATCGGGCTTTTACGGGATAAATGAAAAAAGAAAAACGTTGCCTGTTTGCAACGCTTTAAAACATTGGATTTTCATCCATATAATCATATACATTATTTACAAGTTCTTCTACTGTTGCACCTTGTACAACTTCACCATTTACAAGTGCAAATGGACCTTCAAAACAGATGCCACAATATCCTAAACAACCATATTCCATTACGTCTAAATTAGGATCTTTTTCTAACTTTTCTAAAGCTGCTTGCGAACCGCTTGCAAGGTTACCTACACAAAATTCGATTAATGGTTTAATCAAAACTCTCCCCCCTGTATCTCTAAATAAATTACCATTTACTTTAGCAGGTATGTGCATACCTAATTTGCGAAACGGATAAGTAACCCACTCTACTTGTTACCATTCCACTTTATTTATAAGAAGAAAACTAAGCTGTTTCTTGTTGTTTTCGTTATATATTCTAAACTATTTAGTTACTTCACTATTTCACTTTACAATAGATAGTCTTCTTTATATAACATACTACTCATAATGAAATAGTAAATAGTAACTAGAAAATGAAAACAGTTTACTTTACTTTTCTTCTTATTGTACAACAGAGTATTCATTCATGCATTGTTATTTGTTCACAAATTCGATATAATTTGATTGTGTAAAGTCAAAATATTTTATTAATATAAAATTGTATGATTAGGGGATATTTCAACAGAAAAGGGGTAATCCATCATGAAACACCTCGTACTACTAGGTGGTGGCTACGGTGGAATGAGAATTCTGCAGCGGCTACTTCCAAGCAACCAACTTCCAGATGATGTACAAGTGACATTAATCGACAAAGTACCATATCATTGCTTCAAAACTGAATATTATGCATTAGTGGCGGGTACAATTTCAGAAACGCATATTCGCATACCGTTTCCTGAACACCCACGTCTCAATATTCAATACGGCACAGTAACAAATATTGACCTCGAAACGAAAGCCGTTCATCTCGATGGCGGTGAAACGATTCAATATGATGATTTAATTATCGGACTTGGCTGTGAAGATAAATATCATAACGTTCCTGGGGCGAAGGAATATACACATAGCCTACAATCAATTGAACAAACACGTAAGACATATGAACAATTAAATAGCTTAGAACCAAATGCAACAGTAGCTGTCGTTGGGGCTGGTTTAAGCGGCGTTGAAGTAGCAAGTGAACTTCGTGAGAGCCGTTCAGATTTAAAAATCTATTTATTTGATAGAAAAGATAGAATTTTATTCCCATATCCAGAGAAATTAAGTAGATATGTAGAAGAATGGTTTATAAAACATAAAGTTACCATTATACGAAACTCTAACATTACAAAAGTGGAACCAAATATTGTGTACAACCACGATGAACCACTTGAATGTGATGCAATCGTCTGGACAGCTGGTATTCAAGCAAATGAAGTTGTTCGAAATCTTCCGGTTGAACAAGATGGTAGCGGACGGGTTGTTTTAACAAAATATCACAATATTCCAAATAACGAGAACGTTTATGTTGTCGGAGATTGTGCAGCACTTCCACATGCACCATCTGCTCAACTTGCTGAAGGTCAAGGAGAACAAATTGTCCAAATATTATTAAAACGTTGGAATAATGAACCACTTCCTGATGAACTGCCTGTTATTAAATTAAAAGGTGTTCTTGGTTCTCTCGGCAAAAAACACGGATTTGGTTTACTAGCAAACCAACCATTAATGGGACGTGTACCAAGATTATTAAAATCCGGTCTTCTTTGGATGTACAAATATCATAACGGTTAATACTTTAAAGGCTGTCTACTATATGTAGGCAGCCTCTCTCTATTCATTTTTTAAAAAATAACTTTCTCAATATAGATTCACTATTTTTTCCATTTTAATATTAAAAAATATTGATGAAAAGTGTATGCTATATGTAAGAGTTATTTTATTTCATTTTATTATTTTCTTTAGGACCGAATACGTTCGGTCTTATTTTTTATGCTTTGAATACTACACATAATAGGAGGCATTTCATTTCACTGATGAACTTAACAAAACTAAATAATCGAATAGAAGTGAAAAAGAAAGAATTAATCCACCTCGTTGAAAAATATGGATTTGCTCACGATAAAGTCATTTCTTTTAGTCAGGACTTAGATCGTTTGCTAAACTTATTAACGAAGCTAAATACTTCCGTCTCAAGACGATCTAATCCTGCAAACAAAGAAAAAAGATGTTCCTTCTAAATAGATTTTATTTTTCTATTTTTCTCTCCTTTTGATACGATATAACTAGAATCAGAAAGGAGCAATTTATGTTTATATTAAAAGACATCAAATATAAAGATATTCTACACATTCCTTATTTACAGATTCAAAAAGAAAAAACAACTTGTATTATTGGTGAAAGTGGTAGTGGCAAAAGCACATTACTTCGTATGCTAAACGATTTACAATCGCCAACATCTGGCACAATTGAATATAACGGCAAATCTATTTTAGATTACCCTCCCATTCAATTACGCCGTGAAGTTGTCATGCTCGGACAAACTCCGCCTATTTTTGATGGAACAATTAAAGATAATTTATTAATGGGACTTCGATTTTCTGAAAAGCCATTTCCAAATGACGATGCCCTGCGGGACGCATTAACGACTGTTAGTCTAGATAAAAAATTAGAAGATAACGCCTCTTCTTTATCAGGTGGTGAAAAACAAAGACTTGCTTTCGCTCGCATTATACTAATGGATCCGCCCGTCTATTTATTAGATGAACCAACTTCGGCACTAGATGGTGACACAGAACGCCGCGTTATGAAACAATTTACTGAACTCGCAAGAGAAAAGAAAAAAACAGTTATCTTCATCACACACTCACAACAACTTCCAGAAGAAATTGCAGACGATATTATTGAAATTAGTAAAACAAACGGTGCAACTAGAAAGGAAGTGCTATCAATTGAAGGGCGTTATTGAACTACAAATTTGGCAACTTGCAGCTGCATATATTTTCATCCTTATTTTAATCGGGCTTGTGAAATTAAAAGGAATACCGCGTGAGAAACAAATTACAATTGCAACACTCCGTATGACTATTCAGCTCGTACTTGTTGCATATGTTCTTACATACATATTTGAAAATAGTAATCCGTTTTATACAATAGCTCTCATTACTTCTATTACTACTTTTGCGATTTTTAATATTTATAAGCGAATAAACCTTCCTATGTCAAAAGAATTAAAAAGAGTTGCTGCCATTTCCATGATTGCTGGATCAATTGGCCCTCTTCTACTATTTATCTTTGTCATTATCGGGCATGATCCTTGGTATGCTCCGCAATATATCGTTCCTATTGCCGGCATGTTAATCGGTAATGCTATGACAGGTATTTGCCTCGGGGCAAACACCTTTTTAAACAGTATGAAATCACAAAGAGATCATATCGAAGGTGCACTTATGCTTGGGGCAACTCCAAAACAAGCAGCTGCTCCGCTCATAAGAGACGCTTTCGATTCCGCTATTTTACCAACAATTAATTCCATGGTCGGAATGGGAATTATAAGTCTTCCGGGCATGATGACTGGGCAAATTTTATCCGGTGTATCACCATTTACAGCTATTCAATATCAAATTGCGATTATACTTGGTATTTCTGGAAGTACAGCTTTCTCTGTTATTATCTTCTTACAGCTTGGGTATAAAACGTTCTTTAATAAGCGGTGCCAGTTGAAAGAGGTTGAAGCACAATCATAAAAAAGACGCTCTGCAAGTTACTTACAGAGCGTCTTTTTTCTTTGCTAATCTTACGCTTTCTTAACGAACTGTGATTTTAACTTCATAGCTCCGAAACCGTCGATTTTGCAATCAATATCATGATCTCCATCAACCAGACGGATACTCTTTACTTTCGTACCGATCTTCACAACTGAAGAAGTTCCTTTTACTTTTAAATCTTTAATTACAGTAACAGCATCGCCATCTTGAAGAACGTTTCCGTTCGCATCTTTTACAACTTTTGCACCATCATTATTTTCAGCTTCCGCTTCTTGGCCCCACTCATGGGCACATTCTGGACATACGAAAAGAGCGCCATCCTCATACGTATATTCTGAATTACATTTTGGACAATTTGGTAAAGTAGCCATAAATTCATTTCCTCCGTTCATTATTTATACGTAAAAATCAAATCTGATTTTTACATCTCGATAAATAAAATTTGTATAGCATTTCTTTATACTGCCATAGTCTCACGTTATTGACAAGCCTACCTCAAATTCTCATTTTTTATTGTATTTTACAAAATTTCAAGTAGTATGGCGTTTCCAACAAACAAAAGAAGAACCTTTACAAGATTCTTCTTTTCCAAATAAACGAGTTTCTCTCTAGAAAAACCACATATTTTCTTCAACGTAAATTTGATACTCTTCTGCTTCTTCTTCACTTAACTTTTTATTATTTAAATAAATTTCTTGCCATTCAAAGTAATCATCATTTAAATATACAGCGAATTTAATTTTCACATTTTTCTTTTCTTCATAATCATAACCAGTAAATTCTACTACGTCATAATCTTTTTCTTTTTTAACGTACTTCCAATTTGGTTTGTCTGTGATAGACTCTAAAGCCTCTCCTTCAAGACTTAAGCGAACAACGTTTTTAATATTAGGTTCAGTCGGTAAATGAGCTAAACCGAAACTTATCACGCCAAATACCGCAATTACTATTGCTTGTAAACCAATCATAAGCCCTATATGAGCGCCGCCTTTTGATTGTAAATAATACTCTTTCTTATAATCAGGCACATCTTCTGCCTTATGTAAAATACGGATAACATGCTTATAATACAATCGATTCCCTTGCCATCCAGTAAACAGCATCGTCCCCACATATATTATAAAATCTATCCACATTGGTATATCAATAAAAGTAGCTGTAATTAAAGTAGGTACCGCTAATAACGTAAGTATAATAAATAACTGATACATTTTACGATAAGCTAACCAAAAGTGCGGGAAGATAAACGCTACCCAATTCCACGTATTTTCTTTCTCGGGATTGTTCACTTGTCCCCACTTAAAATCGTAATATGCTGTATTCTTTTGAACACCTTTATGTAGTTCTTGCTGGGAGATGGTTTCTTGTAAAACAGTTTCCTTCACGTACATCATCCTTCTCTTATTTCGATATAATTTTATTGTATATGTGCCAATCGAAGGAATCTAACAAAAAGTACATATATTTCACAAAAATGAACGGAAATCGAATATATTCCGACAATTATCGGTTTCATATTTCATTTTACTTTTAAATATATTAAAATACTTATGAATGATGCATTTAATACACTAAGTTAAATATTTTACATATTTTATAATAAAAAATGTTTCACATGAAACTTCCCATATTTCTTATTATTTTTCTATCATTTTCGATTAGGTTCAAATGTGGGCTTCATATGAAAAAACTAGTAGAAAACACAATTTGTTTTCTACTAGTTTTTTATCACAGTTCTACATATTTAGTCGCCTTTTATATCCTCCCTACGACTCCCAAGTAATATTCATTTCTTCAAATGACTCCTTACTAACTTCCAACCCTTCGCCATCATCCGTTCCAATCATCGCTACCTCTTCTTTAGACAACATAATTTCCTCGTTTGGATTTTGGATTTTTCTCTCATACACTAATTGTAAAAGCTCTATTTGTTCCTCTGTCAGTTCATACTCTTCTTCCAATCTTTCAATTGCTGATTCCGTATCAAGTAATGGGATTTCTAATAAGAATCCACCGTGTTCTCCCATCTCTTCAAATGAATCGATTGAATATGCACCGTTATCATCAATCCAAAATGCTGTTGTAATGAAAGGAACTGTTTCACCTTCTACTTCTTCTAATACGTATTGGAGTGCTTCCTCTTTCGCAATGTCTACTACTTTCGAAGGTGCCCCTTCAAAATAATTTGCCGCATCAATCCACTCTTCTATTCTCTCGCTATTCACATCTTGAAGACATACGATTGTGTACTTCGGATGAAAAGTAATTGTCCCTCGTCCGCCTTGACTATCTTGCACACTATAGTTAAAACCATCCCACGAACTTTCATGTGAGAAATCTGGATAATGCGCCACACTAATTGCACTCGCAATCGAATTAAAAATGCATCCTTTCCATAGTTATTCTTTACTTATATGAAAGTTATATTTACTCATTCTCTTCCCCCGTATATATATGTTTTTTAATATTATCTTTCGACTTCTCATTCCTTGTAAAGTACTTTTTCATTATCTAAAAATAGTAAAAGCACCCTTCATACAAAGGATGCTTTTACTGTTCACCTACCACTTTCGCCTACACTCCTCAATCACACTAAGCAAATACCTCTTCGTCATATCAGCCCGTCTCCAACTAGAGAGCTTTCGCTTTTCCTTTGGATTATGCCGCATCCGCTCTACTTCTCTTAATAAAGGCTCCCACTTATGAGAGTAAAGTTCCAACATATATTGCAATCCTCTATCTTTTGAAACAATTGTTTTATGATCTAACGTATATAAAATACGCCCCATCGTAACGACTGCTGATTCTACCCATTCTTCTATAAAAAATAAATAGGGCCGCTTCGCTTTTTCACTCCAGTATTGTTCTACATTATACTTCATCGTATTTACTACATCGTCCCATTTTATTTGAAAGGGAAGGTCTTCTGCTTCTTTCCCGGTAACTGTAATGCCTTGATTTTTCAATGTCCACCATGTGACCGCATTAATGTCCCAATAACCACTATCCGCTTTCCCCTCTGCACAATACACGTACTCATTCATTTCATGATTGTATTTCCCTAAGTCAGCAAGCGGAATATACATACCATCCATTCTTTTACCTAACGTATTTTTACTAAGTTTTTTATGCAGTTCTATAATTTGCTGTTTTTCAGCTTCATTCACGGAATCACTTATTACCGTAACAAAGTCCACATCGCTCGTTTCTATATGAAATGCTCCTAGCGCGATTGATCCGTAAATGTATACCCCGACTATTTTTTCATCCGAAAAAATTTCTTTTAATTCTACTATGTACTGCTCCATTAACTGTTTCACTTCTCCTGGTAAAGCATGTTTTATTCCATTCTCCACGTCGATCCCTCCAATAAAAAAAGCCTTCGCAAATTCGCAAAGGCTTCCTGATTTATAAATATTTCTCGATTTCTTCGTAAACATCCTTCAAACGAGGATTTCCTTCTCCAACAATTTCTCCATTTACAAGAACGACTGGATAAAATAAATCTTCCTCCACTACTCGCTCTGCGAATGCTTTTTTCTCTTCATCTTCTTGTTCTTCTTGAAAATCAATATACTCAAACTTAAATTTATTTTCTTGTCCTTCATATTTACGACCAATCGCCGCTTGTAACCACTCAAACGTTTCTGTTGAAGATGGCATTCCAACGCAGCTCGCACAAATTACTTTCGTCCCATACACTTGAACATTAACCATTTCTTCTCCCCCATTTCTCGTTCTAACAGTATATTCAGATGTCTTATTGCATAAGCACATCATTTTACAAATTTATTCTATACCCCTATACTGAAAAAACACGTTGTAAACATGATAAAATATTTCGACAATAAAACAAGAACAGAAAAAATAGATTTTCCCCTCTATCTTGATTATAATAAAACTGATGAAAGGAGTCGATAAAAATGGAAAACCCACATATGCAAGAACAAGTACTAGAAGTATTAGATAAATTACGTCCATTCTTACTTCGCGATGGCGGAGACGTTGAATTAGTAGACATTGAAGAAGGTATCGTAAAACTACGCCTTATGGGTGCATGCGGAAGCTGCCCAAGTTCTACAATCACACTAAAAGCTGGTATCGAACGCGCACTACTTGAAGAAGTACCAGGCGTTATTGAAGTAGAACAAGTATTTTAATTTAAAAGCAGAAGCGGCTCGTTCAGACTCGCTTCAAAAAAAAAGAGACCAAATTTGGTCTCTTTTTTGTACACAAACAAGACGTACTCCCCCTACACTATTAACATCATAAAACAAAATTGGAAATCCTTCTCAAAAAATGCGATAATTAATATATAGTGAATCGTTCACACATATAAAGCGAAAAACATAGGGGGGACGACGTATGCCAAAAATAGGGAGTACTTTTGTAACAATTCAAGAATTGGAACAGAAAAAAGAATATTTATTAAGTCTTTCACCCGTTATACCGACATGGAATACGAGCTATCAATTTTTATTTAAAGAAATACAACAAGAATTATTAAAAAAGGTAAACGAAAAAATTGAAAGACACCACATTATTTTAACTATATGTACAGATCAAAAAGTAGGAGCATAGCTTCTTATTATATAAAGATAGATACGGGTATCTTTTGTGGTATAAAAAAGAGACCTCAATTGGCCTCTTTTTTATACTTTTAAGATAGCCAATCTAATTTCCTAATGCCTAACTTATCAATAGGTAAACGAAATGACTCGTAAAAATGATTCATAAATTGCTCAGTGCGCTTCACATCGTGTAAAATGATTTCTAAACGAGCTCTATATATGCCTTTTTGTTCTTCGTTTCCTGTTTGATAATATCGTTCAACCGTTTCAAAGTAGTGAAGCGGGAACAGAAGCCTTGCGAATAATAAGCGCCAACCAAATGAAGAGAGCGAATAATTACGTTCATAATCTGTAATGAATTGAACTACCGTCTGCTCCCAATCTTTCTTCTTTTCTATCATCATATAGCGAATACATTCTGCTATATCCCTACTTGGGTGATCATATACCCAATCAAAAGGAAGTTTTAAGCGCTTCGTTTGATGCCATAATAGAGGTGTAAATCGTTCTTGGCAAATTGTTGCTGCGTCAGTTATTTGTGGTGTATCGTCCATTTCTGTATCGACAACGTATTGAATTGCATTTTCTGCAACTCCTAAGTAATACGGGAAGGATTCAATAAACAATTGATCGAATACGTCTGAAGGATGGTTCATCACTTGCGATTGCCAAAACCTTTCTAATTGGTCGAGCCTTTTTTCCCATAATGCTTTCCATTCACCAATGCGGCTTAATTGCTCAACTTCTTCCGGAAAGAATGCACCACGTTTATGAAATATAGAAAGCTCACTTCCTAATGATGTAGCATGTCGTTCTAACATACGCATACCTTTTAATAAGCAATAATTTTTTTCTTCTATCTCACTTACATAGTAGCCGTGTATAGTCGGAACGAAAGTCGAAACAGTTATATCCCCTTGCTGGTTCATATAATCACTGAGCTTTTTCATCTCTACAAGTACTTCTTCCTCCATTTCTCCAATTGGAACAAGTACATAAATTTTGTTGCGAATCCAAAAGCTTTTATAGGGGCCCAGGGGGATTAATTCTTTAACATGCATGTGATAATGCTCATAAATATGCTGAATCATCGCAGTCGCCACCTATGGTTTTTCTTTATATATATGAGCTTGTGCTCGCCTTTCATTCCTATGCACATGATAAAGCAACGAAACGTATACAAATACTAAAAAGAAAAAAAGGTGATAAACATGAAAGACTCAAATCAACTACAAGAAAGAGCATTACAACTATTACAAGAACGCGGTGTAACAATTGACGATATTGCTGAACTTGTTCATTTTCTTCAAAAGAAATACCATTCAAATTTAGAGATGTCAGAATGTCGCTATAACGTTGAGCGTGTACTATCAAAACGGGAAGTACAAAACGCACTTATTACAGGCATTGAACTTGATGTCCTTGCTGAAAAAGGACTATTAAGTCAACCGTTACAAGATATCGTAAAACGTGATGAAGGACTATATGGAATCGATGAAGTTATCGCACTTTCAATCGTCAACGTATACGGGTCAATTGGCTTCACGAATTTTGGATATATCGATAAATTAAAACCAGGCATTTTAGAATACTTAAATGATAAATCAACTGGAAAGGTGCACACATTCCTTGATGATATCGTTGGCGGTATCGCTGCCGCTGCTTCAAGTCGTTTAGCGCACCGTGCTGAGCATTCAGAATAAAGTTTCTAGGCCGTCAGTTTCATACTGACGGCCTTTCATATTCCATCAGTATAAACTCTCTTCCACGGCTCAAAAAAAGAGGTCCTACTTGAAATCCAATGTTTTTATATAGCCTAATCGCTCTCTTATTGAATGTCGCTACACTCAGTCGAAACATTTTCGAATTCAATTCCTTAGTAGCAAATGCTATTCCCGCTTGAAAAAACATTTCTCCCATCCCTTTCCCTGTTAAATCCGGCTTCATTCCAAGTCCGATATCTACTACATCTTCTCTCACATATAAATTGGCATCTCTTCCGCCCGGAACTTGTGCATTTTCTCCAAAACAAAAATAGCCGATGAATTCTCCCTTCTCGTCGCAGCAACCGTAATACGTCCCATCTAACAACTCTTCTATTACTTCAGCATCTCCTGACAAGCTATATAACGTATACGGCTCTTCATACTTCCACGTATTTATTTCTTTCGCTTCTGCCTCCGTTAACTTATGTATATCCATTCATCTCGCTCCTTATCAAATACTCTACTAATCTATATGTATTTACTCATTCATTTTCAATGATTGATTCTCCTTTAATCGTAATATGTATAATTACATACGCACACCCATTTAAAAAATGCTAAAATTTATTTAAATCGCTGTTGCTACACTTCTTGATTAAAGAAAAGACGTTAAAACGGAAATTAGCGTCTTATCAAACTCAAGCAATTGACACATTTTGTCATCATGAAAGACACTCGAAAGAGTGTCTTTTTTTCTATACCTGAGCAGGACCTGCTCATTTACAAAATTAATGCATAAATTAATATAACTCTTAAACGCATTATTCCCTTTCTATACGTTGCGACAGATTCGGATAATAAAAAGCACTCCAGCCAGAGTGCTTTTTACTTTCAAACAAGGAGGTTACATATATGGATAGTACCCTTGTATTTAACTTTGGTATCGGTATTGTTATCATTTTATTCGTCTTCTTTGTACTTTGTATGAGCGGGATATAGTAATCTTTTATGCTGATAACTCCTTTAAAGTATCACTCAATTTAAACTTTCTTAATTGTAATGAAGCAATCATCGCTGCCCCTGCTCCAAGTATCACACTCGCAAAAGCTAATATGAAAACTTGATTATACGGAATGATAATAACCGTTAATTCTAAACTTGATAACACAATATAACTAAATAAAATCCCGCCAAAAATGCCAATACAACCAGCTATCACTCCCAGTAAAGTCCCCTCTAATAAAACAATCCGTCTCATTTGCTTCGGAATAGCTCCTACCGCACGAATCATACTAATTTCAGCACGTCTTTCATGTAAACTTGAGACAATCGCATTCATTAATCCTATACCAGAAATAATGAAAACAATTACTACTAACAAGCGAATTAACATCATCATTTGCGATAATAACTGCTCCTGTTCTTTTAATAAATCATGGCTATTAATAACTTCTACGTTCTCTTTATTATTTGTAATTTGTTTTACTTGCTTCTTAATCGATTCAAATGATTGATTAGAATTTGTCATAATTTGAATCGCTTCATATCCTTGCACGTGAAACTTATCACGGGCCCATTGTTCATTCACCAAAATATCGAATCCTCTTAACCTTACTCCTTGCTCAATAATTGAAACGACTTTAATTGTTTGCTTTTCTTTTCCCTTACCTTGTACTTCAATCGTATCCTGCAACTGAAGTCCTAATTTTTTAGCCGTTTCCTTCGTAACGACTCCCTCTCCATCTTGTAATGGCTTATTTAAATCTCGTCCTGTAATCACTTTCGCTTTGGTTACTTTTTGATATGCAACAATATCATTCCCCACAACTTCCATCAAATCAGGTTCAAAATTATTTTTCCTCGCATATTCATACCACTCTTGATCCGCTTTTTTAAAATCATAATTTACAAGCTTCGCTGTAAAGTCAGTAGCATTTCCTACACTCGCCTCTATACCATCAATTTTTTTCACCTTCTCCATCCAACTAAATGGTAATGTTTCTATTCCTTGTGACTCTACTGGAATTCTTATTACTAAATCTGCTGGTAAATGTTTTTGTAATCCTTTTTTCATACCTTCATACATAGAATTTACATACATCGTGCCAACAAGTGCTAACATAAAACCAAATGCTAGTATAGCAACCGATACAGCTGCCTTATTCCGATAACGAATTACATTCCGGCTGCTAATCGTCGTTTCAATTCGTAATATCATTTGAAGTGGTTTTGCAATCACTGGTGCTATCATCCGAATAAATAACGGAATCGCAAATAACAAACCGACCGCAAATAAAAGTGCTCCTATCGCACTTGGATTAAAACCGATATACCGCTCTAATACGTTACCCGCTAGTCCAATAACAGTACCAATGATTAAAATGCTACAACTAAAAGCACTCCATCTTTTTTCTTTTTTCTCATTACTAGGAAGTCCTGGCCGAAGTGCTTGAACTGGTGGAATCTTTCTAACCATGAAAGCTGGTATAATAGCCCCTATTACTGACATAACAATCCCTAGTAAAAACGTAATGAGTAAAATTTCACCTGAAATCGAGAATGCTTCTTTCCCTGCACCCTCAATATTCACCCATTTATTAATAAATGATGCGGCGATTGTTTGCGTACCCGCTCCAAGAATAACTCCTGCTAGCGATCCGATTGCCCCAATACATAAAGCCTCTAATAAAACGACTAATATAATTTGATTTGGATTACTACCAAGTGCACGTAATAATGCCCATTGCTTAAATCGACTTCTGACAGATAAGAAGAAACTTCCCATTATTAAAAGGGCTACAACAAATAAAGCAATACCACCTAAACTAAAAATTAATGGCTTCATTACATTTAGTCGTTCAAATGCCTTATCTACATAAGTACGTTGGTCCACCTTTATATTTTCAATCTTTTTATGTACATCAAAAGCAATTGCTTTTTTCACATTTACATCTTGTACTTTCACTTGAACGAGATTGAATTGATTTAGTAAATTTAATTCTTTTTGAAGCCAATGGATTGGAAAATAAGCACTATGCCCCATTGACGCCATTAACGGTGGATTTAAAATACCAACAACTCTCACAGCCTTTTCACCATGCTGCGGGAATGGCAGTTTAATCGTATCTCCTACCCGTATATTTTCACGATCTGTATACCCTTTTGTCAGTGCTACTTCAGCACCTTCTTTCGGATATCGTCCTTCTAATATTTTATAAGAATGCATTTCTGGAGAATCTTGCTCAACACCCCAATAAGATGGCTTTCCCGATAGTTCTTTATAATGTGGAAAAGGATACGGTATAAGTGCTTTTGATATTTTTTCAGCATTTTCTAAGCCATCTATTCCTTCTAAACTTTCATTATTTAAATACATATCATTTTTTATATAGCCAAATTGTAAATTATAATCTCCATACCGACTTACTACTTGTTCCTTCACACTTTGCTCTACTGATTGATTACCTAGTAATAACATCGTCGCTAACATAACACCTAAAGCTGCACCGAGGGCAATCAACATATTTCGCAACCAATTTTGTTTCATCGATTTTATCGCATACTTAATTACCCATCGCATCACCTTTACCTCCTACTTTAAAGTGATGATTCATAATCTCTTGAATTTGAGTAACTTGTTGCGGGATATTTCGAAATTTCCATCCTTTACTTTCAGCATGCTCATGAATCACTTCACCATCTAATAAGAAAACAACTTTATCAGCATGGGCCGCTACGAATGGATCGTGCGTTACAATGACAGCTGTTTGCCCTAATTCATCACATGCATTGCGAAGTGCCGCGATAATATTTTTGCTATTTTCTGAATCCAATACTCCTGTTGGTTCATCAGCTAATATAATAGCTGGCTCATTTGCAAAAGCTCTTGCTATCGCAACCCTTTGCTGTTGCCCACCTGATAACTGTGCTGGTAAATGCTTTTCTTTTCCTTTCAATCCAACGAGCTCTAATAAACGATTTGCTGTCACCGTTGCCTTCTTTTGCGAAACATTATCTAATAGTAAAGGCAACCCTACATTTTCCTCCGCATTAAACACTGGAATTAAATTAAACTGTTGAAAAATAAAACCGATTTTATGCCTTCTAAATAAAGCGAGCTCTTTTTCTTTTAATGTTGAAATCTCTGTACCATCAACTCGAATACTACCTACCGATGGAATATCTAATCCACCTAACAGCTGAAGTAAGGTCGTTTTACCCGATCCACTTGCCCCCATAATACAAACAAAATCTCCTTTTTGAATTTGAAGATTAATATCTTTTAAGATCTTTACTATCCCCAATATCAAATGATTTTTCTAACCTTTCAATTTCAATAATATTCATCCCAATATCCCCTTCTCTCTATTTACCAATCTATATATTCTATTCAGAAATGCAAAATCCCTACTATTTTGTATTTTTTTGTCACATACTAATATTTATATTAACCGGTAGTAAGTGCCCGATTAGTGTGAGCAAATAATCAGTGCGGGATGGCCCACCCACCGATTAAAGTTTCATTTTATTTCTCATGTCAGAAAAGTTGATTCTCGCAACGAAAGTAACCATAATAGTTACACAAATATATAAAAACTATTCACATATCCACAAATAGGAGGAAGAACAATGAAACATGTAATCGTTTATGCACACCCGAATACAGAAAGCTTCAACCATGCAATTTTAGAAACTGTAAAAAGTGAATTAGAAGGAAAAGGGCATGAAGTGCGCGTTCGTGATCTATACGAATTAAATTTCAATCCAGTATTAGGTGCTTCCGATTTCACCTCATTTTCTCAAGGAAATACACCAGAAGATATTAAAGAAGAGCAAGAGCATATCTCTTGGGCTGATAGCATTACATTCATTTACCCCGTTTGGTGGGCAGGACTTCCTGCTATTTTAAAAGGATATGTTGACCGCGTATTTAGCCACGGCTTCGCTTATGCTTACGGTGAAAATGGCATTGAAAAGTTATTAAGCGGTAAAAAAGGATTATTATTATCTACAATGGGAAATACAAAAGAAGCATACACAGCAGGCGGTATGTTTGACGCAATGAAGAAAACAGCGGATGTTGGTATTTTTGAATTTACAGGCATTGAAACACTTGAGCATACATTCTATACGAGTGTTCCTTCTGTGGATGACAGTGTGCGTAAACAATATCTTGAAGAAGTTAAAGACGTTGTGAATCGTGCATTTTAATAAAAAACTCCGGTTATAACAACCGGAGTTTTTTATTTCATCATCAATTTCGGAATATATCTTTGAAGTATACTTTCTAATTCATTCATATCTTCCTGTCTAATAAGTAAATTTACATTATCATTCATTTTTTCTCGCCCGCGATATAAAAATATATTTTCTTTTGGATTTTCCCATGTTGATGTTTTATAGCCTTTTAATTCTTCGTATGAATAAAAGTTCAATCCGTCTATTACACCTTTTTCATATATTTGTACACTTTTAATCAGATGGATAGCTATTAAAGTCATAAAACAACTTACTACAGCATAACTACCTGACTGAACGAGAAACTGTTCAATTGTACCAATATCACCACTTACGTACTGAGCATATGTATACATACATTGTCCGATGAAATACGCCGGTCCAAGTGATGCAATCCAACGTCGTTTCACCCGAGGATATGTTGCAATAAGTTTTCCCGCGCTTTTTTTCATTGCATTTATTTTATATATCTTCCATAGAACAAAGAACAAAACACATAATGTAAAAACAAACATAATGCATGACATCCAGTACACTCTTATTCCCTCCCCTTTTATATCAATACATATAAATTCTACATTTTATATAACTGTAGTACATATGCAATTGTGCATAAAAAAACAGGCAACCTCTTCGGGTTACCTGCATTTCATTACATCTTCTCAATCCACTCCGTCAAGTTATGCACAACTTGCGTCGGTTGTACTTCGTATTCTGTTAACTTCTCCACAGTTGTTACTCCAGTGTGGACAAGAAGGGTATGCATACTAGCATTTATCCCCGCTAAAATATCTGTATCGTAGTTATCCCCAACCATTAAAGCTTCTTCTTTTCCTATGCCAAGCACTTTTAACGCTTGTTCCATAATGATGGATTCTGGTTTTCCGATAAAGATTGGATCTACACCTGTTGATACTGCAACAACTGATGTTAATGAACCGTTACCTGGTAATAACCCTCGCTCAGTCGGAATTGCAATATCCCCATTTGTGGAAATAAACGTTGCACCGTTACGCACAGCAAGACATGCTTTTGCTAACTCTTCATATGTGATATCGCGATCTAAACCAACAACGACGAAATCAGGATTTTCATCCACAAGTTCAAACCCTTTTTCCACAAGAGCAGCGTGTAAGCCCTCTTCACCAATCATATATACAGTTGCATCTTGTTTTCGTTCATAAATGAAGTTCGCTGTAGCCATACTCGTTGTGAATACTTGCTCCGCTTTCGCTGGAATATCGAAACGAACAAGTTTTTCTGCCACTTGTTCTGGTTTACGAGTTGAGTTATTTGTAACGAATAAATATGGAATACCGCGCTCCCCTAATGCTTTTACGAAGTCGCTTGCTTCTTCAATTTGCTCTTCACCGCGATACATTGTACCGTCTAAGTCAATTAAATAGCCTTTATACATCTGTTTGTCTCTCCTTCTATGCTAACGTTCTCATCTATCATACCACTCTTATATTAACCCCTTTTTCAAAAGAAAAAAACGCTTTACCCTAAAGCGTCCCATAACGTTCATTTTTTCTCTTTTATTTGGTACGAACAATTACAATCGCCCACGCACATGTTCGTTAACGTCTTCACATTTGCACCTGTAAATAACCGCTTGTACATATCTTTTTCATCTTCACACACTTGCGGAAATCTCTCTGCAATTTCCTTTAACGGACAGTTTTGTTTTTCAATTACGAAAGAATTTTCTCCATCTCTCTTTATTTGAACCATATAACCATTTTTCTCTTGCATAGCAGCTATTTCCTGTACTTTATACGCTAAATTACTTTGATTGCTTATCTTCTTTTGCAACTGCTCTTCCATTCGTTTCGTTCTCTCTTGTAAAACGTAACGAAGTATTTTTTCATCGCCCATTCGAGCTAAATCATCTAGTATTTCAATAGCAAACTGCTTATATTCTTTCGGGAATGTATCTTCTCCCTTTTCGCTTAATCCATACAAATAAGTTGGTCTTCCGACATGTTGCCTTACCATCTTAGAATAAATGAATCCATCTTTCTCAAGATTACTTAAATGTCTGCGGATCGCCATTTCTGTAATTTCTAAAACGTCAGCTAATTCTGCTACCGTATGCTCTCCCTTTACTTTCAACAATTGGACAATCTCGTCTTTCGTAGTGCGTGCTTCCCCCATGCTTCACCCTTCTCCCTTTTCCCTTTTCTTTCTCGCATATAATATAAGATCCCCAAAGGAATTCCCGGGGATCTTATAAGCACAATTATTCTGGTACAAATGCAGATACAGGCCCTAATTCCTTTTCTAAATAACTGTGAATATTCGCTGGGTATTTCTCTACCACGGCGATATGTTTTTGAATCGTCTTATATAATTCATCATGATTCATTTGAATATAATCTTGCGTAAGCATTTTTCGAAGAAGAATAATTTCTTTAATACGCGCTCCCTCTTCTCCACTTATAACTCTCTCGTCCATTAAAATATCAATAATATCTTCGTAACTTCCTGGATCGCGCATAATAAATCCATCAATCATCGCATTTCCTACATCTAATATACAATCGATAATAAGATGCGACATGCGCTCTAATGCGTAAAATTCAAACTCGGTTTCATATGTCTTTTTCTCTTGAAATGTATTTGTTGCTCGTTCTAAACATACTAGCATTTGTTCTATTTTCTTTCTGTCTACGAAGTACATGAATGTCACCTACCTGGAAATTAAAGCATTTACATTTTAATTGTAACGCTTTCTTCTGAAAAAATCGACAATTTTTCGAATTCACCTTTTCCTCGTTATTTGTTATAGTTATATTTGTATGATTTTTGAAATTGGAGGAATGCAACCTTGGAACGTGAACTCGCACTAGAAATTGTCCGTGTAACAGAAGCAGCAGCCTTAGCATCCGCACAGTGGATGGGCCGCGGAAAGAAAAATGAAGCAGATGATGCAGCAACTACAGCTATGCGTGATATGTTCGATTCAGTAAACATGGCAGGTACAGTTGTAATTGGTGAAGGAGAACTTGATGAAGCACCGATGTTGTATATTGGTGAAGAACTAGGAACAGGTAACGGTCCAGAAGTAGATATCGCTGTTGACCCATTAGAAGGTACAAACATCGTTGCGAAAGGCCTTGCAAATGCAATGGCAGTTATCGCAATTGCAGATAAAGGAAACCTTCTTCATGCTCCGGATATGTACATGGAAAAAATTGCGGTTGGTCCAAAAGCAGCTGGTAAAATTAGCTTAGATGATCCAATTGAAAAAACAATTGAAATTGTAGCAGAAGCAAATAATAAAAAAATTCGTGACCTAACGGTTATCATCCAAGAACGTGAACGTCATCAAGAGATTATTGACCGTGTTCGTGCAAAAGGTGCACGCGTAAAACTATTTGGTGATGGAGATGTTGGTGCATCAATCGCTACAGCTTTACCTGGGACAGGTATCGACTTATTCGTAGGTGTTGGTGGAGCTCCAGAAGGCGTTATTTCTGCAGCAGCATTAAAATGTCTTGAAGGTGAAATGCAAGCTCGCTTAGTTCCAATGAACGAAGAAGAAGAAGCTCGTTGTCGTGAAATGGGATTAGAAGATCCTCGTCAACTTCTTATGTTAGATGACTTAGTATCTGGTGATGACGCAATCTTCTCAGCAACAGGTGTATCTGCTGGTGAGTTATTAGACGGCGTGAAATTCCTTGGCGGAGATTTAGCTGAAACATATTCTATCGTTATGCGTTACAAAACAAGAACGGTACGATTTATTAAAACACACCACCATTTAGACCATAAACCACACTTAAACTTAGATATTTAATAAAGGAGCCATGTGTATGGAAGAACGTTTCTTTCTGTACGACGATACTGTCGCTACAAAAACTCGTTTCGTTAGCTTTATGGGAGAAAATGAGCGTCATGATTTAGCGCTTCTATACTCCGATCGTCATTACGGTAAAACGATAGTCCTTGATATGCAGAGTAACAAATTTGCTATCATCGGTCCTGACGATTTAAACGAACCAGGCTACTTAGAGCATGCATTTTCGATGTCTGAAGAAAATGCAGAAGAATTACGCTCATTTTTATTTGAACTTATATAATTTATCTGGTGCACCAGCTATTTTAGCTGGTGTTTTTCATTGTAATGATTTTGAATTTTCAATCTTTTATGTTATTATTAAGAATAAATCTATTTGGATAGAAAGGACGTTATCTACGTATGCCAACATTTACTTTGTAGTGGATCAGCAATTGGATAGCATTACTCTCAAAAAAGCACCGTGCTTTTTCAAGGGAGTAGTCTGCCCATTCCCATTACAAAGGAACGTGATACATCTGTAGTATGATGTTTACGGAGGTTCCTAAGGGAAGCTCCTTTTATTTTTGTCTACTTCTCATGTCTTCATACTACAAGACATCCAAATAGCTGTATTCCGTTCCTTTACCACTAATATAAGAGGTGAAGGAAAATGCAGAAAGTACAACTTTCTTGGAGTTTATATGAAAATGAGTTATCCACAATCGAAAAATATTGTAAAAATTGTAGGCGCACTACCCTTTTTACTGATACGAATATTCGCAGGCATAACGCAAATGGAAAAAACATATACCGATTTGCAATTTATAAATGTCCGAAAGATCATACGTGGAACCAAAAGCTTCACATTTATAAATCATTTACTGATCACGTCGAAACTGTCGATATGACTCAGCAAGAACAAACTGAAACAAGTACTACCATTTCCATTACACAACATAAAGAAAGTGGCATAGCTGAAATCACGATCGTATTAGACATCGTTTTTGGTTCCCACCGAATTGATAAAGCATTATCCACATATATTTCTGATTGGAGCCGTACACTCATTGTGGATAAAATTAAAAATGGGGATATCCAACTAAATGGACAACAAATGAAGCCAAACAAAACGCTTTCTGAAGGTGATTATATTTCAATTTGTTTGTAAGGAGGACTCTCATGTTAAAGGTAAGAAAAGGCACAATTGATTTATTGGACGAATTAGATGTGATGTATGCAGAATGTAAAGAAGCACTCTTACAGAATCAAATTTACCAATGGGATGATTCTTATCCGACGCGAGAACACATTTCCTATCATCTAGAACAGGCCGAATTGTATTGTCTATTCCAAGACCAAGTACTTGTCGGCGCCGTCGTCTTAAACGAAGCACAGTCTCCAGAATACAAACTAATTGATTGGTCAGAAACAGACGGACGCTTTCTTATCGTCCACTCTTTTGTCATCCATCCGCTCGCGCAAGGAAAAGGATATAGTAAAGTACTTTTATCCTTTTGGGAAAGTGAAGCAAGGCAGGAAGGTTGCAAAGGAATACGCCTAGATTGTTTTACAGGTAATCCTGTTTCATTAAGCCTATACGAAAAAAACAATTATATTTGCCGAGGTGCTGTTTATTTCAAAAGTAAACAGCCTCCTCATAATTGGTATAATTGCTATGAAAAAAACCTCTTACAATCGTAAGAGGTTTTTTTATTTCTTCACTTTTCGTAATACGAAGTGTGCACAACCGAAGTTACAGTACTCGTATAAATACTCTGATAAAGTACTAATTTTCGTATCATATGTCGAACGTTGATTACTATCATCAAAAAATCCACGCAATCTAAGTTGCTCATAACCCCAGTCTCCAACGATATAATCATATTTATTTAAAATTTCCGCATAGCGCTCTTTAAATGCTTCTTCACTAAAACCGTCACGAAAGTTTTTAATTACTTCGTACTGAACATTATTAACGCTCACCGTAGTATGAATCTCTTGCTTTTGCTCCATTATGAACTTCCTCTCTAAGCATTCTTCTTTTTATCGTATCACAAAGCATAACAACCAACAATTTCAAATACAAAAAATTGCAAATTAGTACATGCTATGGAGAAGGAGGTGATACATCGTGAAAAAACAAATTTTACTTTCCCTTCTCACTCTTTCCTTATTTGCAGGCTGCCAATCAACTAATAAAGCCGAAATGGAGCGTGAAGAAGGAAGTCGTGTTCTTGTTTCCAACAAAAACGACATGTATCATACAGAAAACACAAATACAAGGTTAACTAGAGTCGGTTATTCTTCTAAACAGAAACATGAAGTATCTAACAAACAAGTAGGCGCTATTAACCGTGAGAAAGTCGCCGAAATGATTACGAGCATGACAGTCAAACTTCCTGACGTCACCAATGCCGCTACACTCGTTACCGACGACGAAGTGTTCGTTGTATACCGTGCAAACACAACGGATCCGAAACTCGTAACAGATCAAGTATATAAAACAGCTTTGTCCATCGTCCCTCGCTATTATAAAGCATATGTATCAACAAACCAAAAGTTGATTTCTCAAATTCAAGGTCTTCAATCTGGTAGCTTAAACGATAAAGAATATGAACAAAGTCTTGATATGTTAAAACGTGAAATGAGCAAAAACCCTCATTTGAATAATACGGGGGATCAAACTTTAAATGATATGATAAAAAAATAAAAAGGTGGAGAAAACCTCCACCTTTTTACTATTTCTTACGATCCGCATAAACCTCCATCGCATCACACATAAACTGCGCTAAACCTTCACCAAACTTATCAATATTTTTCGTAAAGCGCTCATCAGCAACATACATTTGACCGAGTCCCTTAAATGCCGCTAATGAATATTCACCGAAGTTTTGCAAGTAATCGTACCATACCCCGATTGCTTCTTGTGCCTCTTTAGAATCCGGTGCTCCATTTCGAAGTGTTGCTAGATTTCTGTAAATATTATTAAACTCCTCCTGTTTCTCTGTAGACATACCCTTCGCTGTTTTATTCGCTTTATCTACAGCCTCATCTCCCCATTTTTCACGTGCTTCTTCTTCGTACGGGTTATGACTAAAATCAAATCCTTCAAATTTCTCTTTATTCGTCATCTCAATCTCTCCTTTTGTATGCTGAATTGTTTTATTAATCGTCGCTATCACTTTATCCAACCTAGCTCGCTTTTCAAGAAGCATTTTCTTATGAAGCTGTAATGCCTCTTCACGGTCGAATGAAGGACTCATGATAATCTCCTTAATCTTCTTTAAAGGGAAGCCAAGCTCTTTAAAAAATAAAATTTGCTGTAGTGTTTCTAAATTTTCATTGGAATACAGACGATATCCAGACTCTGTCGTCTCATCTGGGGTTAACAATCCAATTTCATCGTAATGATGCAGTGTGCGCACACTAATTCCAACTAAATTAGCTACTTCTTTTATCCTCATTGTCATGCGTATCTCCCCCTTAATACATACGATAAAGTATGACGCAACGTTAGAGTCAATAAAAATTTCATTTTGTTTTTGAAAGATTCATCTCTCCACATTCCCCTACATTTCATGCATAATATATATGTACATACATTAGAAAGCGGTGAAAGTATGGTTTCAAATACTGTAATTGCCAGTATCATAATTCAACTCGTTGTTTCGGTTCTGGTCCCAATTATTGTACTCGTTTATTTCCGTAAGAAATATAATATTAATTGGAAAATAGTTGGTGTTGGTATCCTTATCTTTATCGGGTTTACCCAAATTCTCGAAACACCATTCCAATTATTCATGCGTGGTAATCCCACAACAGCTGAGTTTTTAAAGAACCCATTTATCTTTTCGATTTTCGGCGGACTAACTGCTGGTATTTTTGAAGAACTAGGTCGTTTCGTTGCCTTTTACTACTTACTGAAAAAATATCGAGATTATAAAGACGGTCTTGCGTACGGAATTGGGCACGGCGGTATTGAATCGATTTTAGTCGGCGGATTCGCTGGGCTTCAAACTCTTACCTTTGCAACATCTATTAACAATGGTAGCTTCGCTCAAATGGTTGAACAATACCCACAGTTGAGCCATATCAAGGACTTGTTAATAGAGCAACCTGCCTATTTATACTTACTTGGTAGCCTAGAAAGAATTATGGCATTAGTGCTGCAAATTGCCTTCACAATGCTTGTCGTATACGCGGTAAAACAAAAGAAATACATTTTCCTCGCATACGCTATACTATTCCACGCACTTGTAGACTTTTTCGCAGCACTTTACCAAACAAAAATGATTAACATCTTTGTAGCAGAAGGAATTACTCTTCTCTTCGCGATTGGTGGTTTCATTCTTATTCGTAAAATGAAAGAGAAATTAGTGAGTATGCCAGAGTAAAAAATAACCCACCAATCGGTGGGTTATTTTTTATATAGATTGTCGTAGTGATGATAACTTTTCCCCCCTCGCAGCTCCCTCTTTGTTTCTGCATCTATAACGATGTACTTATGAAACTCATCTACTTCATCTTGGGAAAAGGAACCAAAAAAATAAACTTGGCGATCTGGATGAACAAACGAATCTTGAATCACCACTCTACTGCGACAGCCGACAGCAGTTTTTTGTCGGAAGTTAAATTCTGCATCTTGTACTTCTTTCCATAAAATTTTCTTTCGAACATTATACGCCGCATTTTTGTATTCCTTATAGACCTTCTTATCTAACTGTTCATAAAATAGATCTTCATTCACAAACGATTTGTTTTGATTGCTCGGGTATTCTAAGTTTTGATTTGATTGTGCATATGTTGTGGACAATTGTATGAAGAAACAAATACTGAATACAATACATATCATTTTTTTCATAATTGCACCTCGATTTTCTATTATCCACATTACTTTTCCACATACTTAGATCACTATTCCGCTTCCAAGAAAAAGGAATTTTTTCCACATTTGTCGAAGTATATATCGTCAACTTGAAAGATGGGGATGAATTATGAAGAAAATTATTGTAATACGACATTGTTCCGCAACTGGACAAAAACGTGATGCCGAATTAACGACTGCCGGAAAAGATCAAGCTAACACCCTTGCTACATTCCTCTTAGAGAATCATCTACAAATAGATCATATTATTTCGAGCCCATTTGTCCGTGCTATCGATTCCATTCGGCCCTATGCGCTCCAAGCTAACTTATCTATCCAAGAAGATGAACGATTAGCTGAACGCATATTAAGTAACGTTCCAATGGATGATTGGATGCAAAAACTAGAATCCACTTTTACAAACATAGATATTGCCTTTTCAGGCGGAGAGTCAACAAAACAAGCAACGGACCGTGCTATATCGCTTATCCAAGACGTTTTAAAATTAAACCATACTACGACACTACTTGTTACACATGGTAACTTACTTACGCTCATTTTAAAGCACTTTGATCATACTATCGGCTTTAATGAATGGAGAACTTTAACGAATCCTGATGTTTACGAAATTACAATCGATGAACGAAGCATCGTAAAACGATTATGGGAAGCATCGTCCAAGTAGTATCCCTTTCCAAAACACTCAGTTGACGCCGCGAGAAGAGACTGTATTAACAATAGAGAGGGGTATCATTCAATATGTACGAAGACGTACTTTCTTTACTACATAAAACAAATGCTTCTTATGAAAAGTTTGAACACGAACCAGTACTTGACTATGAGACTGATCGCATCGTTCGTGAAAGGCTCGGCTTACAAGGCACTCCAAGTAAAAGCCTATTTTTAAAATCAAAAGCCGGGGCGTATTACGTATTCTTTACGTTAGAGGGAACTCGCCTCAACCGAGGAGAGATGAAAGAAATAACAGGAGAAAGCTTATCTCTCTGTTCTCCTGATGAGCTAAGAGAAGAGACTGGTTGCATGCCAGGATGTGTAGCTCCTTTCGGTTATTCACAAGATGTAACGATTATTGTGGACAGTTCGATTTATACTTACAAGAAAGTTTTAATCACACCTGGTGTACCCGAATTTACAATTGAATTATCCACAGAAGAATTAAAAAGAATTTTATCAACGTGTCAAAATACAGTTTTAGAGTATAAAAAAAAGGAGAGCTAATCATTAGCTCTCTTTTTTCATTATTTCGCTTCTGCTACTTTTTCTTTCGCAGAACGAACTTGCTCGTCCGCATGATAAGAAGAACGTACAAGTGGACCAGCTTCACAGTGGCTAAATCCTTTGCTAAGTGCAATTTCTTTAAGCTCTGCAAATTCTGCTGGTGGGTAATATTTAAGAACTGGTAAATGCTTCTTAGATGGTTGTAGGTATTGTCCAAGAGTTAAAATATCCACATTGTTTGCACGTAAGTCATCCATTGCTTCAATTAAATCTTCTCTTGTTTCACCTAAGCCCACCATAATGCTCGATTTAGTTGGAATATCAGGCTGCATTTCTTTTGCTCGACGTAAAAACTCTAATGAACGGTCATACTTTGCTCTAGCGCGAACTCGGTTAGATAATCGACGTACTGTTTCAATGTTATGGTTCAAAATATCTGGTTTTGCATCCATTAACATTTTTAAGTTTTCTTCTACCCCAGCCATATCAGATGGTAATACTTCGATAGATGTGAATGGGTTTTTACGACGTACAGCACGTACTGTTTCAGCAAAAACAGCTGCTCCGCCGTCTTTTAAATCATCACGTGCAACCGCTGTTATAACAACGTGCTTTAAGCCCATTTGTACTACAGAATCTGCTACGCGTTCTGGCTCTTGTAAATCAAGCTCAGTTGGTAAGCCTGTTTTAACCGCACAAAAACGACAAGCACGTGTACAAACCGCACCTAAGATCATAAATGTTGCTGTTTTCCTTACAGCCCAGCATTCATGAATATTCGGACATTTCGCTTCTTCACAAACGGTATGAAGATTCTTAGAACGCATCATTTTCTTTAAGCCTGTATAGTTTTCATTCGTGTTTAACTTAATTTTCAACCATTCGGGCTTGCGCTTATACTCTGTTTGTTTTGTCATGGTTATCAACTCCGCACAATATGAAATAGTTTACCGTGTTCGCTTCTTTCAATGTAACATATCTATTCTAACGTATGAAAGCGATTTGCTCAAATGAAGATTCTAAGATTTTTTCCAATCGTTCCCTATAATGAAATACTCCGTATATCCCACACTAAAAAGAGTGATGTTGTGAAAGGAGTCTATTTCATGCTTCGAAAAATTTCTCTTTTGCTTTCGATTTGCTTTCTTCTCCACCAAAACATCGCTTACGGTGAAGATAATCAGCAAAGCATATATGAAAAGCGTATGGCACTATATAAAGAAACTGAGCAATCTTCAAGTATTCCGTGGTATTACTTAGCTGCAATGGATCAATACGAAAGAAACATACGGAGCGTAAGAAAGGATATTCCGAAAAAACCAGATGCCATCATTTCCCTTTATTTCAAACCTGAAATATGGGCTGGACCTGTTAATAGTAATGATACTCTCCCCCATACGATTTCTCTATTTGGCGGAATGGGTTTAGATGGTGACAAAGATGGATTTGCAAACGCAAATAACAATCGTGATCTTCTGCATACAGCAGCAACTATTTTAAAGAAACAAGGAACATCAGAAGACCGTATTAACATTATGCTTTGGGAATATTATAGACGTGCAAAAACAGTTGAATTAATTACAGAATACGCCCGAATTTATAAACATTATGGACGCATTAATTTAGAAGGAAATGCTTTCCCTCTCCCTATTCGCAGTGACCATAGCTATCGTAGTACTTTTGGTGCTGGTAGAAGTTTTGGCGGCAGGAGGATTCATGAAGGAACCGATATTTTTGCTGGATATGGCGTACCAGTACGATCAACTTGCTATGGCGTCATTGAAACAAAAGGATGGAATCGTCTTGGAGGATGGCGCATTGGTATTCGTGACCTTCATAATAATTACCACTATTACGCTCATTTAGGCGGGTTCTCTAAGGAAATACAGCTCGGACAAATTGTCGAACCAGGAAAAGTAATCGGATTTGTCGGTAGTACTGGTTATGGTCCTCCTGGCACAGCTGGAAAGTTCCCGCCTCACTTACATTTCGGCATGTATAAAGACAATGGCTATACAGAATGGGCTTTCGATCCATACATGCATTTAAGCCTTTGGGAACGAAAAGAACGAGCAAATACAAAACGATAACCGTAGCGAATTGCTACGGTTATTTTTTTATCCCGCTATTTGCCGGGCAGTAAGACCCCTACCTCAAAATTCAGCGAAAGCAAAGAAGTTCGGTGGGGGCCTTACTGCCCGTAAAAGCCCGATTGGTGAAGGCTAATAATCAGTGGGGGACGAAGCCCCCCACTGATTAAAGTCTCACTTTATATTCACTAACTATCCGTTTTCTTTTTATCTGGTACAACAACTCCGCCACTTCCGTAATAGGTAGGCACTTCACCTTGAACGATGCGCGTCGCAATCGGAATGTTTTGCTTCACCTTAATTTCTTTCGTGCGTAACGGAATCATAACTTGTAACGTCACTTCCACTTCCATAATAATTTTGATCGCTGTATTATTAATTCCTTGTGGCTCAACTAACTGTTTAATATCCGTATTCACATGACCAATTGGCGTAAAATTAATCGGAATATCCGGCCCTATATTACCAAGAAGCGCATTATCGGTTATGCGTCCAAAAGGAACTGACATAGATACCCCATTCTCTTCAAAAATACCAAGTGCTTTCGTATCCCCTTTTTCTACTTGTTGTAAATATTTCTCTATGTATGCAGTAGTCGATGTTAATATTTCATTTACTTGTTTTGTATTTAAATCAATTGTAGATACTTTCCCGTTCCTATCCGTTTGTACTTTCATTAATGAATCTACATCAAACCCTTCATTAATTCGGTCTTTTACCGCTTTCGTCATAACTGCTGTTGCCATTTTATGCGTCTCTGTTTCCCCATACTTAATTAACGTTGGCTGAATACTTTTATTTACAATCCATAAACCTTGAACTACCATTACGATAAAAATGATAAACGAAATAAGCAGTATATACCGAAAGGAAATCGGTCCCCTTCGAAACCGCGAATTTTTCGAACGAAATATGCTCATAAGAAAACCCTCCTTCTTATATTATTTCTATGCAAGAAAGAGGGACGATATATGCTTATCTCATTTTTAATAGTGCATCTTTTCCGATTGTGCCTACCGGAATACCTAAAGCTTCGGCTTCAATCGTTACTGATTCCAGCGGTGCTTCAAGAAGTTGTTCAATCGTTCTTACACCAACCGCACGGCCAGCAATAATTCCTCGATCACCTAACTTCTCATTTAGAAGACCTACATCTAAAGCACCGCACATAATATATCCTTTATCGCTCATTACAGCTAGCAAATTTGTCTTCGGAAGTTTTACGCTAACAGCAATGAACGTATAGTTATCAATTATAATTGGCTCTATATTAACCATAGTTCACACTCCTCTCTTTCTTATCTTTATGACAAGAGAAAAATGAGTGTTACAAGTTAACTAGCCTATAGTTTGACTGAAGATGTATAAGTTATCAACATGTCTGTTAACACATCTCTAAGCAATTCCGGCATATAATATTGTTTGTCAGAAAGTGTGGATAGCTCTGGGTATAAGTATCCGAATGTAAACATATCAATCGTTCCTACCGTATATATACGGTCTAATTCCAGCGATTCGCCGTTAATCAATACATCTTCTAGTAAAATTTTATTCCCTGGAATCGTATCTGGAATCACTTCCAAACCATCGTAAATCATTTTCCCCATTACTTTTCCACGAAATCCGAATCCTTTCACCTCAAGATTCTCCATATTCGGGCGGCGCGCTTTCAAAATAACTTCTCTTAACGTTTTCCCTGGTACTTTTAATAGACATGGATTAATTGGATGTGGACAAATTCGATGAATGTCTCCGCGCGTCACAACACCTTCATTTAATCCATCAAGAAGTACACCAGCGTTCACCATCCCAACATCCGCATTACACCACTCTTTAAGTGCACTTGCCAACATATGAGAAAACGTCGTCTCCTTAAACCAATCAACCGGTAATGATTCTTTTAAATGAACGACAGGCTCAGCCATTATATGTTTACTTTCTTCCTTTAGCATTTCAATTGTGGATAACGGCTCGCTATAAGCACCTAACCGTTCTGTCTTAATCGCTCTACCGTCTTTTTTCAACAGTCTCTTCGTCTCTTTATCCACAGTAAGCTGAACGTGACCGACGTAATGTCCCCACTTTTCACAACAGCAAAGCAAAGTATCGTTTACAAGAACACCGCGCTCAAATAAATGATGCGTATGTGCCCCTAAAATAACATCTATATCATAATGCTCCGCCATATACTCATCCATACTTTTTCCAAGATGAGAAAGCACAACCGTAATGTGAGCTGTATCCTTAACTTCTTCTAAAATAGACTCTAAATGGATGATTGGATCTTCAATATGCCAGTCTAACATATGATAAAACTCTGGATAAGCTACCGTTAATCCAATAAAGGCAATCGTAATCCCATCTGTCGTTGTATGTAATTTATAAGGCTGCGCCCACGCCGGACGTACACCTTCTTTTTCAAATAAATTCGCTACGAGCACCTCAAACCCAGCATCATCATATAGACGATTCAAATGCTCTTTCGCTAACGTAATTCCTTCATTATTTCCGATCGTTACATAATCATATAACGCCTCATTTAAAAGCTTCGTATTCCCAAGTCCATTTGTCGCTTCCGAAATACTATGAAAACGATCCACATGATCGCCAATATCCACAGTTAAAACAGTCTCTCCCGCTTCCTGTCTTCGCTTTTTCTCCCCTAGTACAAACCGAGAAATTTGCGGCCAATTTTCAAAATGACTATGTATATCGTTTGTATGATAAAGGTGGATGATCGTTTCTTTATTTATATTCAGAGAAAAAACCTCCTCTCAGTTCCTTACTGCCATTTACGCTACACGTACGCAATAATCCTGTAAATACTTTTCGTCTTTTCTTGCTATTTTACATTGTACTCGCATTATAAGAAAAAGCCAAAGATTGCCCTTTTAATATGAAAAACTCTATATTACTTTTTTTAATCTGTTGATTCGTTTGGGGGGTATTTTCTGTGGAAATGATTCTGGCTGGTGAAGCGGGTTCTTTGCTGGATTTGTCAGTATCTTTGCCCCACTTACCTACTTTTTGTATAGGTGCGGGGTATACAGCCCTCTCTGCTATGTCGTAATTTGTTGATAAGTCGATATTCCTTGTCGAAACGTCGATATATTGGAATAATCGCTGATATATTCCAAGTTGTGGTCGATATATTTGAAAAATCGCTGATATATTTTACCTAATACCCACCTGGGTATCCCTTCCCGACCAGACCAGCTTACCCAACACAAAAAAGCGCCCTGCACAGCAGGGCGCTTTCTTCATACATATATTAACCAATAGAACCTTCCATCTCAAACTTGATTAGGCGGTTCATTTCAACTGCGTATTCCATTGGAAGTTCGCGAGTGAATGGCTCGATGAAGCCCATTACGATCATTTCTGTAGCTTCTTGCTCAGAAATACCGCGGCTCATTAGGTAGAATAATTGTTCTTCTGATACTTTCGATACTTTCGCTTCGTGCTCAAGTGAAACGTAATCGTTTTTGATTTCGTTATAAGGAATTGTATCAGATGTAGATTGGTTATCCATGATTAACGTGTCACACTCGATGTTAGAGCGAGAGTTTTTCGCTTTTGGTCCGAATTGTACGATACCACGGTAAGTTACTTTACCACCATGCTTCGCAATCGATTTAGAAACGATTGTTGAAGATGTGTTTGGTGCTAAGTGAATCATTTTCGCACCAGCATCTTGGTGTTGGCCTTTACCAGCAATCGCGATAGATAATGTTAAACCACGAGCACCTTCGCCTTTTAAGATAACTGCTGGGTATTTCATCGTTAATTTAGATCCGATGTTACCGTCAATCCATTCCATCGTTGCGTTTTCTTCACAAACCGCTCGTTTTGTAACTAGGTTGTATACGTTGTTCGCCCAGTTTTGGATTGTTGTATAACGGCAATATGCATCTTTCTTAATGATGATTTCTACTACCGCACTATGCAGTGAGTTAGTCGTGTAAACAGGTGCAGTACAACCTTCTACGTAGTGTACATGTGCGCCTTCGTCTACGATGATAAGCGTACGCTCGAATTGTCCCATATTTTCAGAGTTAATACGGAAATACGCTTGAAGTGGTGTATCAACTTTAATACCTTTTGGAACGTAGATGAATGATCCACCAGACCAAACTGCAGAGTTTAATGCAGAGAATTTGTTGTCTGTTGGTGGGATTATTTTTCCGAAATGCTCGCGGAAAATATCTTCGTTCTCTTTTAATGCGCTATCTGTATCTTTGAAGACGATTCCTAGAGCTTCTAGGTCTTCTTTCATGTTGTGGTATACAACTTCAGATTCGTACTGTGCAGATACACCAGCTAAATACTTTTGCTCAGCTTCAGGAATACCTAATTTATCAAATGTCGCTTTAATTTCCTCAGGTACTTCATCCCAAGACTTCTCAGATTTCTCAGATGGTTTTACGTAGTACGTAATTTCATCGAAATCTAAGTCGTTTAAGTCGCCGCCCCATTGTGGCATTGGCATTTCATAGAACTTATCCAGTGATTTTAAACGGAAGTCTAACATCCACTGTGGTTCTTCTTTCATACGTGAAATCTCTTCAACGATTTCTTTTGTTAAACCGCGTCCAGCACGGAAAATCGAAACGTCTTTATCCTTGAAACCATATTTATAATCGCCGATATCTGGCAGTTGCTTCGCCATGTTGGTGTGTCCCTCCTTATATAACCTCGTTTTTAGGAACCTTTAACATTACTTATCTTCGTTTAAGCCCTTTTCTAACGCTTTCCACGCTAATGTTGCACATTTAATACGTGCCGGGAACTTGCATACGCCTTGTAATGCTTCAATATCTCCTAAATCAATGCTGTCATCATACTCTTTTCCTAGCATCATGTCAGAGAAAATTTTAGAAAGCTGAAGAGCTTCTTCAATTTTCTTTCCTTTTACTGCTTGTGTCATCATTGAAGCTGAAGACATTGAAATTGAACATCCTTCGCCTTCAAACTTCGCTTCTTGTACAATACCCTCTTCTACTTTCATCGTAAGTTGAATACGATCGCCGCAAGTTGGATTGTTCAAGTTAACGGTAACACTATCTTCTAACACGCCATGGTTACGAGGATTTTTATAATGATCCATAATAACTTGACGATATAACGTATCTAAATTATTAAATGACATTTGTGAAATACTCCTTTGTCTTGATTAGCGATTCAACAAATGTATCAATTTCTTCTTTTGTATTATATAAATAGAAGCTTGCACGTGCTGTAGAAGAAGCTTTTAGCCACTTCATAAGCGGTTGTGCACAGTGATGTCCTGCGCGAACCGCAATGCCTTCTACATCTAATACAGTTGCTACATCATGAGGATGTACATCATCAATATTAAATGTAACTAGACCAGCGCGATGCTTTGGACCATAAATTGTAACGCCATCTACTTCTGATAGTCTTTCTAAAGCGTATTGCGCTAATTCATGTTCATGCTTTTCAATATTATGAAGACCGATTTCTTCTAAGAAATCAATTGCCGCACCAAGTCCGATCGCATTACCGATAATCGGTGTACCTGCTTCGAACTTCCACGGAAGCTCTTTCCAAGTAGACTCTTGTAAGTCTACGAAATCAATCATTTCACCACCAAATTCAATTGGTTCCATATTGTTTAGCAATTCTTTCTTACCATATAATACGCCGACACCTGTTGGTCCGCACATCTTATGAGCAGATAATGCGTAGAAATCACAGTTTAAATCTTGTACATCCACTTTCATATGAGGTGCACTTTGTGCTCCATCAACGATCATGATTGCACCGTTTTCATGTGCGATTGCTCCGATTTCTTTTACAGGGTTAATCGTTCCAAGTACGTTAGAAACGTGCATAATAGAAACGATTTTTGTATTCGGTGTAACTGTTTGACGAACATCTTCAATAGAAATTGTACCGTCTAGTTGAAGCGGAAGGTATTTTAAAGTTGCACCAGTTTTCTTCGCAACTTGTTGCCACGGAATGATGTTACTATGGTGCTCCATGTAAGAGATGACGATTTCATCGCCTTCTTTTACATTATCAAGACCATAGCTAGCTGCTACTGTATTTAATGCAGTTGTCGTTCCGCGCGTGAAAATAATCTCTTCCATTGATTTCGCATTAATAAACTTGCGAACTTTCTCACGTGCACCTTCATACGCGTCGGTAGCTTTTGTACCGAGCGTATGAACACCGCGATGCACGTTAGAATTATATTCTTTATAATAACGTTCTAACGTTTCAATGACTTGAATTGGTTTTTGAGAAGTTGCTGCACTATCGAAATAAACAAGTTGTTTGCCGTTCACTTTTTGATCAAGAATTGGAAACTGTTTGCGTATTTCATGAATATTCATTAGCGAACTTTCCTTTCAATTACCTCAACAAGCTGTGCTTTTACTCCTTCAATTGGAAGCTCATTTACTACAGGTGCTAAGAATCCATGGATGATTAAACGTTCTGCTTCGCGTTTTGGAATCCCACGGCTCATCAAGTAGTATAATTGGTATGGATCTACGCGGCCTACTGAAGCTGCGTGACCTGCCATTACATCATCTTCATCGATTAAAAGAATTGGGTTTGCATCACCGCGAGCTTTCTCATCTAACATAAGAACGCGAGAAGATTGTTGTGCATTTGATTTAGATGCACCGTGTTCAATCTTACCAATTCCATTAAAGATAGATGTTGCACTATCTTTTTGTACTCCGTGTTTTAAAATCCAACCTTCAGAGTGTTTACCGAAGTGAACAACTTTAGTTGTAAAGTTTTGTGTTTGGTTACCACGGCCAATTGTTACTGTTTTCGTATCAGCATATGAACCGTCGCCCATTAAGTTCGTAACGTTCTCTGAAATTGTGTTTCCGTCATTCATAAGGCCTAAAGCCCAATCAATACGGCCGTCGCGTCCAACAACACCGCGGCGGTTAACGTAAGTTGTTACGTCTTTTGCTAATAGATCAACCGCACCGAATTTCACTTGTGCGCCTTGTTCCACGATTACTTCTGCTACGATATTTGCAATACCTTTAGCATTTTCATTTGCAACGTAGTTTTCTACATAAGTTGCAGTACTGTTCGCATCAGCTACGAATAGTACGTGGTTATATACATTAGCTTCTTCGCCGTCTACTAAGAATACAGCTTGAAGTGGCGTTTCAAGAACAACGTTTTTCGGAACATATACGAATGCACCGCCGTTGATTAATGCAGCATGAAGTGCAGTTAGACGATGTTCGTCTACTTTCACGCCGTCTTTCATTAAGTACTTTTGTACTAGTTCAGCATGCTCTGTTGCAGCTGTTACGATATCTGTAAAAATAACACCTTTTTCTTTCGCTTCGTCTGCTAAAGAAACGAAAGCAGTTGTACCAGTACGTTGTACTAATACGCTGTTATTTTCATCGATTAAGTTTTTCACTGCTTCTGGAAGCTCTGTTAAAGAACTTACAGGCTCTTGCTTAGCAGCGTCGCCTTTTCCGATAAAGTCCCATTTGTCAATTTTCGTTTTATCAGGCGTTGGCATTGGAAGTTCAGTTGCTTGTGCAAGAGCTTGTAAGCGGAACTCAGTCAACCAAGCAGCTTCGTTTACTTCGCTTGCGCGCTGACGGATTGTTTCTTGATCGAAAGGTAATGTACCGATTGTCATGTTTATGCTCCTCTCTTACGCTTCTTGCTCTGCTGTTTCGTCTTCAATACCTAATTCTTTTTTAATCCAGTCGTAACCTTCAGCTTCTAGACGTTGTGCAAGCTCAGGGCCACCAGATTTAACGATACGACCGTTCATCATAACGTGAACGAAGTCTGGAGTGATGTAGTTTAATAAACGTTGGTAATGCGTAATCATTAGGCAACCGAACTCTTCGCCGCGCATTTGGTTAATACCTTTAGATACAACTTTTAATGCATCGATATCAAGACCTGAGTCGATTTCGTCTAAGATTGCAATTTTTGGCTCGATCATCATTAATTGAAGAATCTCGTTACGTTTTTTCTCACCGCCAGAGAAACCTTCGTTTAAGTAACGTTGTGCCATTTCTGGATCCATTTCTAGGAATTCCATGTTTTTATCTAATGTACGGATAAATTTCATAAGAGAAATTTCTTCGCCTTCTTCACGACGTGCATTAATTGCAGAACGTAAGAAGTCAGCGTTTGTTACTCCGCTAATTTCACTTGGATATTGCATTGCTAGGAATAGACCTGCTTGTGCGCGCTCGTCTACTTCCATTTCTAATACATCTTCACCGTCGATGATGATGCTACCTTCTGTTACTTCATACTTTGGGTGACCCATAATTGCAGAAGATAAAGTTGATTTACCTGTTCCGTTAGGTCCCATAATTGCGTGGATTTCTCCACCTTTTACTTCAAGGTTTACACCCTTTAAAATTTCTTTGCCATCAATTGATACATGTAAGTCTTTAACCGTTAATGTAGAACCAGCCATCTCAATACCTCCATTAATCCTATATATACATTTTAAAAATTACTAAAACGTTCATATTCTCATTTTATTCTCATTCTAATCTTATATCAAATAAAATGATATCGCAAACGCTGAAAAAATGTAACAATTTTTTCACAAATGTATATAAGTATTTCCCTTGCATCCTTATATGATACACCTTTCTTCTTATTTATATAAAGCAAAAAGGACTAGGAATTTCCCAGTCCTTTCCTGCACTTATTCATTTACCGGAAGTACAGCACCTTTATATTCTTTATTAATGAAATCTTGAATTTCTTTCGAATGTAGCACTTCTACTAGCTCTTTAATTTCTTTTTTCTTCTCGTCACCTTTACGAACTGCGATAATATTTGCGTAAGGAGAGTCTGATCCTTCAATTGCAATTGCATCCTTTGTTGGATTTAATTTCGCATCAATTGCGTAGTTTGAATTAATAAATAAAGCATCACCTTCATTGTTTTCGTACAGCTTCGGTGAAAGCCCAGGTTCTACATCTGTTTTAAACTTTAAATTTTTCGGGTTTTCTACAACATCTTTTACTGTCGCTTTAACAACATCTACACCGTCTTTTAATTTAATAACGCCGCCTTTTTGTAACAACGCTAACATACGACCACGCTCAGCTACGTTATTACTCATAATAACCGTTCCTCCATCTGGAAGCTCTTTTAAGCTTTTATATTTCTTAGAATAAATGCCCATTGGCTCTAAATGAATTTTTCCTGCGTTTACAATTTTATATCCTTTTTCTTGAATTTCTTTATCTAAATACGGAATGTGTTGGAAGTAGTTCGCATCAATTTCTTTATCCGCTAACGCTTTATTTGGTAACACATAGTCCTGGAATTTTTTAATCTCTAATTTAATACCTTTTTTCTCTAATATCGGTTGTGCTTTCTCTAAAATAACAGCGTGCGGCACGTTAGAAGCTCCCACGACAAGCTTATTCTCCTCTTTCCCCCCGCAGGCAGCTAATGTAAATACAGACAGTGCTGTAACAACTGACAGTATAATCTTTTTCATATGATGTCCCCTTCTCCCCTATAGTTATGTAGTTAGAAAAAAGAACCGGCATACACCAGCCCTTCTTCAAACGATTATTCTTTTACAGGAACAACTGCCCCTTTATATTCTTTATTAATAAAATCTTCAATTTCTTTAGAATGTAGCACTTCTACAAGAGCTTTAATCTCTTTTTTATCTTTATCGCCTTTACGAACTGCTACTACGTTTGCGTATGGAGAATCATCGCCTTCAATTGCAATTGCATCTTTTTCTGGGTTTAATTTCGCATCAATCGCATAGTTAGAGTTAATTAGAACAGCGTCGCCTTCTTTATTGTTATACACTTGTGGTAATAAACCAGGCTCAATATCCGTTTTGAATTTTAAGTTTTTCGGATTATCTGCAATATCTTTTGGAGTTGCTTTAACTGGCTCTACTCCGTCTTTAATTTTTAAAATGCCTTCTTTTTGTAAAATTGCTAAACCACGTCCATGATCAGCAACAGAATTACTCATAATAATTGTCGCCCCGTCTGGAAGTTCTTTTAAGCTCTTATATTTTTGAGAGTACACGCCAATTGGTTCTAAATGAATTTTCCCCGCTATTTCAAAATCATATTTTTTATCTTTAATTTCTTTTTCTAAATACGGAATGTGCTGGAAGTAGTTTGCATCTAAATCCTTATCCGCCAACGATTTATTCGGTAATACGTAGTCTTGGAATTTTTTAATTTCTAATTCAATCCCTTTTTTCTCAAGTAACGGTTTTGCCTTTTCTAAAATAACAGCGTGCGGTACGTTAGAAGCCCCAACAACTAGTTTCTTTTCATCTTTATCTTTCGCGCCACAAGCAGCTAACCCAAAAATTGAAGTTGAAATAAGTGCTGTAAGTAATAATTTTTTCATTTGAAATACCCTCCCGTTTTTCATTATCTTTTATCTATTCGAGTCGTTACACTATCACCAATAAACTGAATGAAAAATACAACTAGTAATACACAAATTGTCGCAACGATTGTTACATCGTTATTTCCTCGCTGGAATCCTTCTAAATAAGCAAGTGTTCCAAGGCCACCAGCACCAACAACACCTGCCATTGCCGTATAGCCTACTAAAGCAATTGTCGTTACCGTAATACCAGATACTAATGCTGGTAACGCTTCTGGAATTAATACTTTCAAAATGATTGTGCTTGTTTTTGCTCCCATTGCTTTTGAAGCTTCAATTACCCCTTTATCAATTTCACGAAGTGCGATTTCAACCATTCTCGCGTAAAATGGTGCCGCTCCAATAATTAAAGCTGGCAGCGCTGCACTCGCTCCGAGAATTGTTCCAAGAAGAATCTTTGTGAATGGGATTAATAAAATAATTAAAATGATGAACGGTATAGAACGGAAAATGTTTACGAACGCTCCAATCACCGTATTAATCGCTTTATTTTCCCATAAATTATCTTTCGCTGTCATAAAGAGTAATAGTCCTAAAATAAGTCCTAAAACAAATGTGGCAAGTGCTGCGATTGCCGTCATATATAACGTTTCACCAGTTGCTTCTAACATTTGATTCCAATCAACATTTGCGATTAACTTATCCATGTGCAATCACCTCCAGCTCTACTTGATCTTGATGAATCCCTTCTATTGCTTGCTGGATCGCTGTTTCTTCACCATTTAAATGAACGACTAAACTTCCGTAAGAGCCGTTATTCGTTTGTGCGATATTTCCTTGCAAAATGCTAACTTCTATATCACCGCGCTGCATTAACCTTTGAAGTACTGGTCTTTCTACCGCTTCACCGACAAACTGCAAACGAATTACTTTTCCATCTGGATACTTTTCTATCAAACTTTCAATCGTTTCATTCGTATCTTCAGAATCAGTTAACTGCTGTACAAATCGTTTTGTAATGTCTTGCTTTGGATTACGGAATACGTCAAGTACTGGACCCGTTTCTACGATCTTTCCTTTCTCCATTACAGCAACACGATTACAAATTTTGCGAATAACGTGCATCTCATGCGTAATCAATACAATTGTTAAGCCGAGACGCTTATTAATATCTAATAATAAATCTAAAATTTGATCCGTCGTTTCCGGATCAAGAGCTGACGTTGCTTCATCACATAAAAGTACTTGTGGATTATTAGCTAACGCTCTTGCAATCCCGACGCGCTGCTTTTGTCCACCACTTAGCTGAGATGGGTACGCGTCTCCTCTTCCCTCTAATCCAACGAGATGAATTAACTCATCGACACTTTTTCTTCTCTCCGCCTTATCGACACCTGCAATTTCAAGTGGGAATGCGATATTTTCACGCACAGTTCGTGACCAAAGTAAGTTGAAATGCTGAAAAATCATTCCGATTTCTTGTCTTGCCTTACGAAGTTCATTTCCAGTAATCGCTGAAATTACACGATTCGCAATTGTAATTTGGCCAGAAGTTGGTTTCTCTAACTGATTAAATAATCTGATTAACGAACTTTTCCCAGCGCCACTATATCCGATAACACCAAATATTTCGCCTTTCTCTATTTGTAAGTTGGCGTTATCTACAGCAGTGACATCACCGCTTTTTGCCTTATATATTTTCTTTACATTTTCTAATAAGATCATGATGCTCACCCCTATTTTGTTTGGATAGACTCCGCATTTTTTTATTTTTGATGCGTGTAGTCCACCGTTATCATTACTCTTATTATTTGAATGTCCTCCGCATTCAAACAACAAAAAAACCTTTCCGCTTTTAGAGAAGCAGAAAGGTTTATATGCGTATATAACAACATTATCCCTCTCTCTCATCTCTCAAAGCATTTGCTTTGCAGGAATTGGCACCATTTCAACATAAGTTGACGGTTGCCGGGCTTCACAGGGCACAGTCCCTCCACCTCTCTTGATAAGAGAAATCAGATTAAATTTTCGTCTGATTTAAAATTTATGAAATTGTCTATATTTTATGAATTGAATTGTATCAATATCCACACGCTGTGTCAACAGGAATTTTTGTAAAAAAAGAAACTTCAGAATTTTAAGCCCCTACTGACATCGGTTTACATATATGAAACATCGATTCAACTAATAACATCGTTCGATATGTTCCAGAATATTGTACCCGTCCATCACTCATTAACGTTTGCAACCTCATATTTCCAGTCACTAATTTTTGTACATCCTCTTCCTCTAAACAAACGATTTGTTCCGTTCCTCTCGCTTCTTTCAAAAGTTCTATATAATCTCTTGAAATTTGTAACGAACAGCATTCATCTCCAAAACGAAAATTAACAGTTCTTTCTCCTTGCCTTAAAAGCGGTTCTAAATGATATTGACCATTAGCGTAATTTACAAATGATTGAAGCAAAGAATATAATTTCATCCTAAATCACATCCCTCATATCACTTTCTATTACATACCATTCCCTCTTATTAAAGCGCAATCCTGTTACTTTCGCTCGACAAATACTGTATCTATCACGCATGTCGACATATTTCCCAAGAAATATGTCGAGGCGGCAAAAACTTTGCCGCCTACTTTAATTCCGTATATAAATATTCAACCGAATGAAATGCATATATTTTCTTCATCAGTGTCCCATTTTCAAAAATAAGTAAACACGGTACACTTTCTATCCCATACTCTTTCGCTAAATGCGGAGCATAATTTAAATCTAACATTCCAATTTTCAAATCTTCAATCGTCATCTCGACGACCGTTAACATCTTCTTTGCTAATTGGCATGTTCCACACATTGGTGTATATACATATAGCACTGTTTTTTCTTCGTTTTCTATTAGGGTTGTAGCTTCGGCACCTGTCCAATCAATCACTTCTATCATTCCTTACCGTAAATATTCTGTATAAACGTCAATGTCAGCTCCCCATAATACATTTGCTAAATGTGAAGAAGGCGCAGTCGCCACCTCGCGATACGAGCGATCAATATAAATATGCTCTGCTTGCGGAAATTCTTTTCGGAATTGTTTCCTTAACTTTTCTCCTGCATCATCAGCATCCACTAGCACATACACATCTTTATCAAAAAACTGATCAATGAGCTCATCCATTTTCGACAAACCAATTGTACCATTTGTACAAACAATTTCCACTGGTTCCCGAATAATAGATTCAATCTTTCTTCTGTCCGATTTACCTTCTACAATAATGACTTTTTCCACATAAATCATATGTCATCACCCGATCACCATATACTATACAACCTTTAACTTAGTATATAGTATATTCGTTATTTTCATGTTGTTTCCTGTTTATTTTTGCAAAAGAAAAGCGGAACCGACTGTTTAGCCCTGTTGGCTAAGGTTCTTTCGCACAGAAGACGCTTTTTGTCTTCTCGTGCGGAAGGTTCTTAGACATGAAGGGCTAGGAGGTGGAGCTGGACAATAAAGAAAAGCGCAAGCGCCTCAGGTGAAGAAGTGAAATGACCGAATGTTCTAGCCGCTGGATCGGCATAAATCCTCAACGAAAAACGTTCTCCTACATGATAATTAATATATATGTTTTTAAATTCGTTATGTACACAACATAAAAAAGGACAGCACAAAGGCTGTCCTTTTTCTTCGACTATAATTAGTCTTGGTTTGTCATTTCTGCATATTTTTCTGCAGTTAATAACTTCTCAACTTGGCTTGCATCAGAAAGTTCAACTTTAACCATCCATGCACCCTCGTATGGAGATTCGTTAACTAGTTCTGGTTGGTCACTTAATTCTTCGTTTACTGCTACAACTTTACCACTTACAGGTGCGTATAATTCAGAAACTGTTTTAACAGATTCTACGCTTCCGAATGGCTCGTCAGCTTGGATTGTTGCACCTACTTCAGGAAGTTCAACGAATACGATATCGCCTAACTCACCTTGCGCAAAATGAGTAATACCGATAACAACCGCATTACCTTCTGTTTTTACCCATTCGTGTTCTTCAGAGTAACGTAAATTATTTGGAATGCTCATGACTGTACCTCCAGTGAATGTATTAATTATGTAAAAATACCTTATTGGTACTTTTTCCACACACTTTCAAACTGCTCTTCGTTAAAACCAAGTGTTACACTCGTTCCATCTGTTACAATTGGACGTTTAATTAACATGCCATCAGATGCTAAAAGCTCGTACATTTCGTCTTCGCTTGCATCCTTTAACTTATCTTTTAAACCAAGTTCGCGGTAACGCATTCCACTTGTATTAAAGAATTTTTTTAATGGTAATTCACTTTTCTCATGTAAATTACGTAAATCTTCTTTTGACGGTGGATTTTCAACAATATGAATCATCTCATATGCTACATCGTTTGCCTCAAACCATTTCTTTGCTTTTTGACATGTGCCACACTTTGGATATGAATAAAATGTTACTGTCATAAATTCACCTACTTTTTTACTAACCTTTACCTTTATCATATAGAAAACATTTTATTATTTCAAACGATTATTCGCTAAACTTTTACTTATTTCGTGATAATTTTTAATAATCCTGCTAATTTTTCTTATTTTTCCGCCATTTATTTAAGGAAAAATAAATATATAATTTTTTTAAAACTTTTTTCTCATCACACGCCGAACATATATCTTAAACAAACGTTTGATTAATTTCATATTTTTCTACCTCAACCTTTGGAATACGTAGATTCTTTTATACCGAACATATACCTTAAACAAACGTTTGATTAATTTCATGTTTTTCTACCTCAACCTTTGGAATACATGAATTCTTCCATACCGAACATATATCTTAAACAAACGTTTATTTAAAAAATAAGAAGCCCTTTTACAGGCTCCTTCATCATCGACTTAAATAGTCCGAAATGGTTTGAAATACTACTATATACATATTATGAATATTTTGATTGGAAACCGTATCATTATATAATCCTATACCCCAATATTGTCCCTCAGGTCTTCCCATATTCACAAAACCTTGCGTATACATCATTGCCCTATCCCTTGGGGCATTGTCAAAATCTAAATCTTTTTCAGTAAAAATCAAATACGGTCTATCTTGTAAGCCAATAAAAAATACCGGCTTCTTTAACGATAAAAATAAATCCGTATACTGTTCCTTTGATGCTTCTTGAAAATATTCTTTCATGACGAGAAAACCATCAACTTTTTCGGATTTCTCCTGCATCTCTTCTAACTTTACGTTTTTAAACTTTATATTCCTAAATGTATCTTTCGGCTTTTCACCAACAACTCCAATTACGAGCGCTCTCCCGTTATATTCTAATGTATCTCCTTCATTATCCTTTGCACATCCAGTACTCACTAGGCATAACAATATAAAAACTAAAAAATAAAGTGAACGCTTCATTTAGCAACCTCCCCTCTTTTAAGTCAAGTGACAAAAATGTAAGGTGAATTCAAGAAAATGTAAGTAAAATCGATAGCCCAATTGGATTTTCTATATTATAATCAATTGAATTTATTTACATTACTAAAACATAGGAGATTATCATGAAGAAATTTAAACTTTCATCTCTTCTTCCGTTAAGTTATATACTTCTACTCGTACTCGTAAGTCCCCTTTACGATGTATTAAATAAATCTACTGTTCACGCAGTAGATGTCACAACTGTAGTAGATGGTTGGATTCCATTTGTGAAAGCATTTATTATTCCTTACTTACTTTGGTTTCCATACTTATACGGTGCACTTATTTATTACTGTTTTGCTGATCGAAAGCAATATTATGTCACTTTAAGTAGTGTAATTCTTGGAAAGCTTGCTTGTTTTTCGATTTATTTTTTTTGGCAGACAACTGTACCACGCCCAACCGTCGTTGGAACAGATGTATTTTCCGAACTAGTCCGCTATATTTATAGTATTGATCAACCAGTAAACTGTTTCCCAAGCATTCATGTCCTTACGACATTTGTAATTATGTTAGCTGCCTTTAAGCGTAGAGAACAGTATGCTTTGGAATATTACATTCTTACTTTCTTCGGTACACTTATCATTTTATCAACGCTATTTACGAAGCAACATGCATTTGTAGACGCCATTTCTGGAATGACGCTTGCAAGCGTACTATACTTCGGTGTTCAACTATTGTTAGCAAAAGAAACAGTGACAGTTCCAGTAAAACAAAATCATAAAATGTAAAAAAGCAGACTGTGGCTTCTTCAGTCTGCTTTTCTCTATATTAAGGAGATTTTCAAATTAAGATTGCGGTACAGTCATATCACCAGAATGAATACGACCTGCTTTTTTAAGAGCAATGTAAAGTATATAAGAAACAGCTACTGGGATGATGATATAAGTGATTATCATCGCTGGGACAACCTCCCACCCTTGGCTAGAAATTAAATTAATTGGTGCGATAAGAGAGCTTAATCCAAGACCTGCAATTTCTTTTCCTGCTTCCAGTTGGAAAATTAATGCTGATACTGGGCCCACTATAGCACTGGCGACGACAGTTGGGACGAGAATCATTGGATTTTTAGTAATGTTCGGCAACTGTACTTTTGGAGTACAAAGTGCCTGAGCTAATATGCCACCTAAATTATTCTCTTTCGCTGAAATAACAGAGAATCCGATAAACTGAGCAACACATCCTGCAAGTGCTGCACCGCCTGCAACACCATCTAAGCTAAGTGCTATCGCTAAAGCAGCTGATGAAGCTGGAGAGATAAGTAATAGTCCCCAAACTACAGCAATCACGATAGAAGCGATGAATGGGCTACCAGCTGAACTATCTTTAATGAATGCGCCCACCGCATTTAAAACCGGGCTAATATTTTGAGCTAACCAAATACCGACTAAACCAGAACCTAATATTGCTGCAAATGGAACGAGCATCATATCTAAAGCAGTTTTTCCACTTAATCGTTTACCAATATAAACTGCTAAAGTCGCTGTTAATAATGCACCAATTGGTTCACCTGTTTTAATGATGAGACCAGCTTCAGTAATTGAAATTGAACCAGCTCCAATTGCTCCGGCTACCATCGCTGAGAAAATTACGAGCCCGTTTGCACCGAGCATAAAAGCAATCCCGGCTCCAATTGCTGGTGCCATAAGTGATTTTGCAACAACTCCGATTGTAATAAGTAATGGGATATCAACAATTCTCCCTATATTTTCGATCAGTAAACCAATTCCAAGGGATACGAAAATACCCTGTGCGATTCCGGCAGAAGCTTTAAACACACGAGACATTATATATTCCTTCATTTGTTTCACCTTCTCCTATAATTTAGTAACCAACTGTTTTCATATAATCGCGTAAAACATCGTTTGATTTTGCAAAGCGGCTTTCTTCATCTTCTGATAAGTTTAGTTCTACCACTTCTCTTATACCGTCTCTAGTAATAATTGCTGGTACTCCTGTACAAATATCGTATTCGCCATATTCACCATCTAAAATAGCTGAAACAGCGATAACACGGTGATCATCATTGAAAATTGAGCGCGCAATATAAGCTAAAGAATTTCCAATTCCGTAATAAGTAGTTCCTTTGCGCTTATAAATTTCCCATCCAGCTTTTGCAGTCTTCTCAACAATTTCATCTAAATCTATTTCACCTAAGCGTTCTTTTTGTTCCTCTAAAATTTGCAGAATTGGTTTTCCACCAACAGTTACATGAGACCAAGCAACCATTTGAGAATCACCATGTTCTCCTAATGAATACCCATGAATACTACGAGGATCTACATGTAACATTTTAGATAAAATTGTTCTTAAGCGAGAAGAATCTAGTGATGTACCAGTACCAAGTACACGATGTCTTGGCAAACCAGATAATTTCCAAACTTGATATGTAATAATGTCAACTGGGTTCGATGCGAGTAAGAAAATGCCATCAAATCCACTTTCCATTACGCCGCCAACAATGCTTTCCATAATCTTAGCGCTTGCTCCTAAAGTGTCTAAACGACTTTGTCCAGGCTTCGGCGCTGGTCCTGCTGTAATAATAACAATGTCCATATCTTTGCAGTCTTCATAACTTCCTGCATATACTTTTGTTCTTGTATTTGTAAAGTTAATGCAGTGCGATAAATCCATCGCTTCTCCAACTGCACGTTCATGATTTATATCAATTAACAATAGCTCTTCGCAAATCCCTTGGTTTACAATGGAATACGCACAGCTTGATCCAACTAATCCAGTACCGATAATTGCAATTTTTCTTGTGTTTCTATTCATAGCAATCTCTCCCAATTGATTATGTAGTCTATTTCTTTTGTTCTTTACACTCCTAATTATAGAGGTTCTCACGATAGAAACCATGGATACTTTGTGAAATATTGAGCAAAGTTTTTGTCCTTTTTGTGAATTGTTATATTTAATTTTCGTCATATTTGTTACAACTGGAAAAATATTTCTTATGTATTTATTGACATATACAAAATAAAAACGAGCGAATCCATTCGCTCGTTTCATTCATCGCGCTATTCCGCACTTAATTGACTTTTTAATTGCTGTACAATCATTGGATTAGCAGGCGCTGCCGGCTTATAATAACTTTTTTGCTTTGCGTATTCATACATATTACGTTGACGGGATTCATCTTGATTACGAATTTGAATTAACGTTTGATGTAACTGTTCATTATCAGACTGAGAAATATAATTTGCATAACTTGTTAAACTTGAATTTAACCCTGCTAAATAATCGTTTACCATATCTTTTTCATTCATTTCTCTCTTCCTCCTATCCTAAAAAATTCATTAATTGCTGTTTCGTATTTCGTGCATCTTGTGCATCCTTTTGTAGCATTTGTTTCAACTCTGGATCTGTACAAGCCTGTGCATACTGTTCCAATTTGTTAATAATCGTCGCATGACCACCAATTAAATGACGTAAATTTTCTACTTCAAGCTCTGTTAAATTTTGCATATAACATACCCGCCTTTCTTTGTTCATTCATCATTAGTATTTGGTTCTTTTTGGATTGTATTCATTAACTTTTCCCACATATAAACAAAATAAAAGATGAATAGCTAGGCCATTCATCTTTTCTGCTAAATATTCATTCAATTTTATAAAGAAACAATCATACTTATACTCACAAGTAGGTTCCATACAATATGTAAAATGATGCTAGGTACAATAGATTGTGTTTTCTTATATAACATAGCAAATACAATCCCCATAATCATTGCCGTAATCGGAAAACCACCATGAAGAATCCCAAAGATGAAGGAAGAAATAATGGTACCAACTAGAAAACTATATTTCTTTTCAAAAAATCGATACAAAATACCTCTATATAAAATTTCTTCTTTAATTGGTGTAATTATAGCAACACTTAACACATATATAATACTTTGTAGACTATTTTGAAGTCCTAAGCTCCCTAATTGATCTCGTTGCTGCTCTGCACTTTCAAAACTAAACAACTCTAACATTACATACTGAGTGAATGCAATGATGATAAAACCTATTAATAAATACAAGTAGGTTTTCCCATTTTTTAAAACAGATACATCCCAAATGTTCTTAATAAAATGAAGCACTGGTTTATAAGCAAATAAAACAATAGTAACAACAGCTGCATCAAATAGAAGTAAATAATATCCCTCTAAATTAGCACGTAATACCTCTTCTCCAAAAATTCCAAGGGCTAAAGCAAGGAATAATCCCCCTAAGAGTGAGAACCCTAGAATGCTTGCAATCGTTACAACTAGATTTTTATATGTTATGTTATCTACTTCTCTTTCTGCATTATACGCGTCTAATACTGTTTTTCTCATACTATTCCTCCATTTGTTTTCATTACCTTAACGAAAACCCTTTAATACAAATATATAGATAATATAACAAAATTTCCCAAAAGAATAATATGCAATTTTACATATCCTGAAAACTTTGTATTATATAGTTTTTGGAACTAGATTACTATAGAATAATTATTAGATGGAATTCCAAAAATTTCTTATCTATCCACCATAACCCTCGCATCATATAAAACTTATTAATTAAAGGAGAAATGAACATGAAAACCCACGACTGGCTTACAGAGATCCAGAAAGGCTCTGAACCTAATCCCTATCAAGATCCTATTGCATTTATTTTCGTTTGCTTTTCCTTAGCCATATACACATTTTTCAAACCTGCAAAATAATATCATTTAATGAGAAAAAGCCTACCGTTCTTTTGGAATCATATGCACTAAAAAACCTTAGAATTGCTTCTAAGGTTTCCCGCTATTCATATTCGAGACGCCATTCTTATAAGTAACGAGAGAATTAATAATATAACTACCAATCCGCCGGTTACTCTTGCTATAAATTTCTTTTGTTCGCCCGCACTGGAAACGGTAAATCTGAAGTATAATATGCCACCCACCGCAATAAGAATATATTCCAATATGATACTAATAGCCGGAAATCTCCACAATCCAAAACCAAGCATAGGTAAATCTCCGAGATTCCCCTGGAAGTAACGGCAAATCAGCACGGTGCACAAGTAAATCAAGAATCCAATGACTAAAAACTACAGCCCCAACAACAAAGCCACTCCGCTTGCCCCAAAACCTCATACCCACCATTCCTGCAACAAAAGCAATAAACAGTGCTCCTATTAAAGAGTGTGAATGATCGCTTCACCATAACCATTACTATTAATAGGCTCAATTGTCTCTACTCCTAAAACATAAAGCGGTAAAAAAATGACATCCAATAATTGTGTGCTTAACATGAGAGCCCAAAGTGGTAGTTTAGGTGACTTTGTTTTCACTACTGCCGCTAAGCCAAAATGCCCTGCAAACATTTCACTTCACATCCTTTTGTAATTTTGCCTCCAGCAAACCGCAGCCTACTATACAAAAAGCATGATCAGCAACAAATTCTTGTTGTCTCGCTTCTTATTCACTCTCTCATTACATGCAATCCTTTAATGAAGGTTTCTAACAATAAATGTAAACTCGTATCTAAATCTAATGGCAAACCAAATCCACCCTGCTGTTCAATCGACGCAAATCCATGACAAATACTTCTGAATCCACGTGTCGCATGAAGTGCATTCTCTCCCTCTAATCCGTATTGTTGTAAAATCTGAAGACAAAGCTTTACAATTCCGTCACCTGCTTTTCTTACTTCTTCATCTCGTAAAAAGGTTGCTTCATACAATCCAAGATGTTTTCGGACAAACGCTACGTACGCTTCTCCTAATGCATGAATTGCTTCATCCATACGTTTATCCGAGGCCGCCTCTTTCAGCTCGTAATGCAACTGTTCTATTCCGTAAATACCAATATTTTTCCGGACATCCTGTAACCCTTTCACATGATTATATAGAGAGGGCGAACGTATCCCCAACCTTTGCGCTAATGATGCTAATGTTACTTCTTGTATCCCATTTTCATCTGCAATTTCTGCAGCTGTTTCTACAATTTTCTGTAATGTAAGTCCGATTCTCGGTGACATAAATTAACCCTCTTTCATACTTTCTATATTCCGCCTAGCTTCCTTAATAGCAAGTTTTATAGCAGTGCCTGGATCCTTTATCATTTTTCCATGTCCTGCCGCAAGCAAGGAAGGCTCATATTCTCTTAGCTTCTCTGCACTTTGTAATGATATTTCTTTTCTCCACGTTGCCATCGCAGGAAACGGAAACCAAAATTTCATTTGTCCCGAAACAGCCATACCTCCTCTTGTTTGGAATGCATCTCCAACAATAAGAGCTTTATTTCGCACATCAAGAAACGACATGGATCCTGGCGTATGTCCCGGTGTCATAATCGCAAGAAGCGATCCAACCCGATCGCCATCTTCCAATAAAACATCCGGTACCGTTTTTACCTTTTTAGGTACACCGCCTTTTATTGGTATATTCGGTTCATCCTTTTGTAACGACGTATCTCCTTCTAACAACCTTGCGTCCCGCTTAGAAATATAAACCGGAACATCCGCAAGCACTTCTTTTAATGCGTCTAACGCACCGATGTGATCATCATGCGCATGTGTTAATACAATCTTAGTAATTGGTTTCCCTATTTTCTCAGCCGCCTGTAAAATGCCTTTTGCGCTATATGGCAAAGCCGCATCAATTAAAGTTAAACCATCTTCTTCCTCCACAAAGTAACAATTCACAGGAAACACTCTTGGTAAAAATGACAATTGATATACCGTTTTTTCATGTATCATTCTCATATTTCCAGCTCCCTTTCCGAAAAAACTAATGCTATTAGTTTCATTATACTAATGGCATTAGTTTTATGTCACTAAAAATTTCATTTTTTCAAAAAAAAGAACAGTAGTCGTATAAACGACTACTGTTCTTTAAAGATATTAAACTGTGTAACGCTCATCTTCTAAAATTTTCGCAGCAATTTCACGTTTCTTCGGAATTACATTAAGTGGTGTGTGGCGAGTTAATTTACGTAATGATGATAACATCATGCGCAGCATGTCGCCATTTTCAACTGCGATAAGTGTTTCTTTCGCATCTGCTTCGATTTCGTTGAATGCTTCTTGGCAGAATACTTCAGTGTATAACACTTTTTGTTTATTCTTTTCAAGACCAGTTGTTTTAATTGCTTTTTCTGTACGAAGAAGAGCTGATTCCATTGCATAAAGGTTGCTTACGATGTCAGCGATATTCACAAGAATTTCTTGCTCTTTATCTAATGCTTTACCGTATTTTTGAGCAGCTAATCCAGCTACCATTAAACCAATTTTCTTCGCGTTCTTTACTAAATACTTTTGAAGTGCTAATGGCTCATCGCCTACTTCTTCTGGCATCATCATCATTAACTCTTCTTGTAATTTTTGTGCTTTTTGTAGTAATGGTAATTCACCTTTCATCGCTTTACGTAAGAACGTACCTGGTACGATTAGGCGGTTAATTTCGTTCGTTCCTTCGAAAATACGGTTAATACGAGAATCGCGGTACATTCTTTCAATCTCGTACTCTGCCATAAACCCGTAACCACCGTGAATTTGAACACCTTCATCTACTGTATAATCTAACACTTCAGAACCGAATACTTTATTTAAAGAGCACTCGATTGCATATTCAGCGATAGAAGCAGCTACTGCTTTACCGTCTTTTACTTCTTCCTCAGATAATGTGCTCATGCGGCTTTCGAATAAACCTACTGTACGATATACAGAGCTTTCAGCTGCATATGTTTTCGCTGCCATATTCGCAAGTTTCTCTTGAATTAATGGGAAGCGAGCGATTGGTTGTTTGAACTGTTGACGTTGATTTGCATATTGTGCTGAAATTTCTACTGCACGTTTCGCAGATCCAACTGTACCAACACCTAATTTATAACGGCCGATATTTAAAATGTTGAACGCGATAATATGGCCTTTACCAATTTCACCAAGTAGATTTTCTTTCGGTACTAATGCATCCTCTAAAATTAACGTACGAGTTGAAGAACATTTAATACCCATTTTCTTTTCTTCTGGGCTTGTAGATACACCAGCGTATTCTTTCTCTACGATAAATGCTGAGAAGTGCTCACCATCTATTTTTGCGTATACGACAAATACGTCAGCGAAAGCAGAGTTTGTAATCCATTGCTTTTCACCGTTTAATACGTAATGTGTACCTTCTGCATTTAAACGTGCAGTTGTTTTCGCACCTAATGCGTCAGATCCTGAACCTGGCTCAGTTAATGCGTATGCAGCTAATTTTTCACCAGTTGCAAGTAGTGGTAAATATTTTTTCTTTTGCTCTTCGTTACCGAATAATACGATTGGTAAAGATCCGATACCTACGTGAGCACCGTGAGTGATTGCAAAACCACCAGCACGAGAGAATTTCTCTGCGATTAACGCTGAGCTTACTTTATCAAGGCCAATTCCGCCGTACTCTTCTGGTACGTCAGCGCCTAATAAACCAAGTTCACCAGCTTCTTTTAAAAGACGAACAGAACGATCAAACTCATGTTGCTCTAAATATTCAAGCTCTGGAAGAACTTCATTTACGATAAAGTCCTCTGTCGTTTTTGCAATCATTTTATGCTCAGATGAAAAATCTTCTGGCGTAAACACTTGATCAATTGTAATCTCATCTACTAAAAAGCTACCACCTTTAACCGCACTTCCTACTGTTTTTTCCATGAAAATTTCCTCCTTCATATTTTCATGAGCCGCTTCTCTCATTTTGAAAGAAGCTGGCTCTCCCATTTATTTTTTATAAACCTTTGTTGCTTCCATTCTTTGCTTTAGCTTCGTCTCGTTCTGAACGAGCCGCTTACACTTTTTTTATAGTAATTCAAATACTCCCGCTGCTCCCATTCCGCCGCCGATACACATTGTTACGATACCGAATTGTTGGTTGCGACGTTTCATTTCGTGAATAAGGGATAGTGTTAGTTTTGCTCCTGTACAGCCAAGTGGATGTCCAAGTGCGATTGCACCGCCGTTTACGTTTACTTTTTCTTCATCTAAACCAAGCTCGCGAATAACTTGGATAGATTGAGAAGCGAATGCTTCATTTAGCTCAAATAGACCGATATCAGATAGCTCTAAACCAGCTAGTTTTAACGCTTTCGGAATTGCAGCGATTGGGCCGATTCCCATTACTTCTGGTGGTACTCCAGCTACTGCAAATGAACGGAATTTTGCAAGTGGCTTCATACCATCGCTCACTGCTTTTTCACGATCCATTAATAGTACAGATGCTGCACCGTCACTCATTTGTGAAGAGTTACCAGCTGTTACAGAACCGCGAACGTTAAATGCTGGACGTAATTTGCCTAAAATGTCTAACGTCGTCTCTGCTCTTACACCTTCGTCTTGTGCGAAAATGATTGTTTCTTCTTGCAGTTTATTATTTGATCCAACCGAGCGTAACGTCACATCTACAGATACTGTTTCATCAGCAAAGTTCCCTGCAGCTAATGCTTTTGCAGCACGTTGATGACTTCTTACCGCGAATGCATCTTGCTCTTCACGAGAAATTCCATATTTCACAGCAACTTGCTCTGCTGTATGTCCCATACCCATATAATATTCTGGAGCAGCTTCTACAAGGCGACTATTTGGACGAACGACGTGTCCCATCATCGGAACTAAACTCATTGATTCCGCTCCGCCTGATAATACAGCCTCAGAGTGACCAAGCATAATGCGCTCTGCTCCGTAAGCGATACTTTGTAAACCTGAAGAACAGTAACGGTTAATTGTAATAGCTGGAACATCGTAAGAAAGTCCTGCTAGCCCGCCGATATTACGAGCCATATTTAAACCTTGTTCTGCTTCTGGCATCGCACAACCGAAAATTAAATCATCAATTGGTCCTTCATAATTCGCACGCTTTAACGTTTCCTTTACTACTAACGCCCCTAGATCGTCAGGACGAACTGTTTTTAATGAACCCCTCTTTGCTTTTCCAATTGGTGTTCTTGCTCCCGCAACAATGACAGCTTCTCTCATGAACGATATCTCCCCTCGTTATTAGTTACGTAATGGTTTCCCTTTTACAAGCATGTGCTGCATTCTTGCTTGTGATTTCATCTCACTTACTAAGCTAATAAATGCTTCACGTTCTACATCTAATAAATATTGCTCATCAACTTCTGTTCCGTACGGCACTTTTCCGCCCGCAATGACATATGCAAGTTTCTTCGCAATGTGCAGATCATGTTCAGAAATGTAACCTGATAAATGCATTGCTTCTGCACCAAGTACAAGCGTTGCATATCCTGTCTCGCCAACAACTGGTATCTTTTTGCGGATAGGCGCTTTATAACCCGCTTCATATAAAGAAAGTGCTTTTTGTTTCGCATCATATAGTAAGTGATCACCATTCACACTAATACCGTCTTTATCGCCTAAGAAGTTGTTCGATACAGCTTCTTGTGCTGATGTAGAAACTTTCGCCATCGCTACAGATTCGAATACTTTATTCGCAATTTTTTGCAGATCAAACTCTACACCGTTTGCCATTTTGTTTAAGTGTTTAATGTATAACTCTTTGTTACCGCCTCCGCCAGGGATTAAGCCAACACCTACTTCTACTAAGCCCATATATGTTTCGCTAGAAGCTTGAATGCTCGCTGCTGGTAAACAAACTTCTGTACCGCCGCCAAGCGTCATACCATATGGCGCTGCTACAACTGGCTTAGAAGAATACTTAATTTTCGTCATTGCATCTTGGAAGTTTTTCACAACCCACTCAATTTCAAAGTAGTTGTCATCTTGTGCTTCCATTAAGATCATTGCAAGGTTCGCACCAACGCAGAAGTTCTTCGATTGATTTCCGATAACAAGACCTTTATAATTTTTCTCTACTTCATCAACAGCGTAGTTAATCATTTGCGTAATATCCATACCGATTGCATTGCTCTTCGAATGGAATTCTAAGCAAAGGATGCCATCACCTAAATCAATTAAGCTCGCTCCGCTATTTTTCTTTAACACACCGTTTTTCTCTTTTAACTGCTTAAGAGAAATTGCCTTTTTATTACGTTCGATTAGCTTATATTCACCATTATCGTAATAGTAGCTATCGCCATTATCATGTTTATAGAAAGTAGTGAAACCTTTCTCTAACATTTCTTTCACCCAAGTAGGAACAACTGCGCCGTTTTCTTCCATCTTTTGAACGGACTTTTCAACGCCGATTGCATCCCAAATTTCAAATGGTCCTTGCTCCCAGCCGAAGCCCCATTTCATCGCTTGGTCAATTGCAACGATATCGTCAGCAATTTCTTTATGAAGTTTTGCAGAGTATAAAAGAGTTGGCGTGATAATATTCCATAACAACTCTCCTGCGCGGTCTTTCGCATATACAAGCGCTTTCAATTTATTCGCTAATCCTTTTTCTTGTTTACTTAACTCGATAGATGCAGCTTTTAATTTTTTGCGCGCTCCATATTCCATCGTTTCTGGATTTAATTCTAAAATTTCTTTTCCTTGTTTTAAGAAGAAACCTTGACCAGTTTTACTTCCAAGCCATTTTTTATCAAGCATGTCATGCATGAAAGCAGGTACTTTAAATACATCACGCTCTTCTTCTTGTACATTTTCATATACGTTATTTGCAACGTGTACAAATGTATCTAAACCAACAACATCTAATGTGCGGAACGTTGCGCTCTTCGGACGACCAATTAATGGGCCTGTTACAGAGTCAACTTCTCCAATACTATAGCCACGCTTAATCATTTCTTGAAGCGTTACAAGCAAGCCATACGTACCGATGCGGTTTCCAATAAAGTTTGGTGTATCTTTTGCGATAACAACGCCTTTTCCAAGAACGTCTTCGCCAAATAGTTTCATGAAGCTTAATACTTGTGGATCAGTTTCTTTCGTCGGTATTACCTCTAGAAGTTTTAAATATCGTGGTGGGTTAAAAAAGTGTGTTCCTAAGAAGTGCTTCTGGAAGTCGTCTGAACGACCTTCTGCCATTTTTTCAACGGAAATTCCTGATGTATTTGAGCTCACAATTGAGCCAGGTTTACGAACAGCATCTACTTTTTCAAATAGTTTCTTCTTTATATCTAAGTTTTCAACTACTACTTCAATAATCCAATCTACATCAGCTAGACGCTCAAGATCATCTTCTAAGTTACCTGCTTCAATCAGTGCTAGATTTCCTTTCACTGTCAGAGGAGCTGGTTTTTGCTTTAATAGTTTTTGCACAGCCGTATTACTAAAACGATTTCTCACACTTTTATGTTCTAATGTAAGTCCCTTCGCTTCTTCTTCTTTCGTAAGCGCCGGTGGTACAATATCAAGCAATAATGTCGGAATACCAATATTAGCTAAGTGTGCCGCAATCCCTGAACCCATTACGCCTGAACCTAGAACAGCAGCCTTTTTAATTTGGAACATCCATTTCTCCCCCTATTCTTGAATGAATGCTCATTCAATTTTTCGACATAAGTCGCAATCAATGAGTGAGCCTCTACTAATAAATATATGATACAGTTTGAATTTTCGCAATATATTTATTGATAAAATTTTCTGAAATAAATATATTTCTTTCATTTGGCTATGCTATACATGTGTATTTTCTTCACTAAAATGCACATTTCCTTTTTATAATCTGACGAAACTGGAGGAATATATATGGCAAAACTTAAGAAGAACCCTTCAAAAGCTGGAATTAGCGCAGCAAGCGTAACTGGAAATGCAGGTCCGCATAATCAAGGTGTTGAAAAAGGGCGTCAAAGTAATAACCAACAATATAAGAAGCATAATATGGGCGAAAAATAACGCTATATTTTTGGGCAGAGAACGTGGCATAATGATTAATGGCTGCTTTTTCTGCCCAATTTATTTGTACATATGGAAAACAAAAGAGGGAACGACGATGAAACGAACAATAGTTATGATTGTAATGATTGCCACACTATTTACAGGGATGATTTTCTTCTCTTATGCACAAAGGCAACAAGTTGTAAGAGCAGATCAGCCTAACATTACTGGGCAATACGGAATTACAATCAATGCAGACACAGGGGAAATTTTGTATGGAAAACGCGAGGATGAGCGCTCTTATCCGGCTAGTATAGCCAAAATGATGACAACTCTTCTCTTACTTGAGAATGTAAAAGAAGATGAAGAAATTACAGTTACAGAAAACGCAATTAAAACAGAAAGTCAAAGTAAGAAGATTAAGCTTCGTGCTGGTGAAAAATTAAAACGTGATGAGGCATTAAAACTTATGCTCATCATTAGTGCAGACCCGATCGCTGAGTCAATTGCAGAACATATCGCAGGATCAAAAAATGAGTTTGTGAAAATGATGAATGCTAGAGCGAAGGAACTCGGGACGAAGCATGCAACTTTCAAAAATGCAAGCGGTGCTGATGCACTTGGAAATAAAGTATCACCTTATGACATTGCTATTATTACGAAAGAAGCATTAAAGTATCCAATTGTTTTAGATTATATGAATTCAACACATACTACTCTACATACTTCAGAGCGCTCTCCAAAAATTGCAAACTATGGACGAGAAGAACTATATGCTGATCCATATGCGATTGGAAGTAAAAGCGGTTTATCAGCACTCGGAAAATACACAGTCGTAACAGTTGATAAAAAAGACGGTAAACGCGTCATTAACGTCGTGTTATCTTCTACTCGCACGCAGCTATACCCTGATACGAAGAAAATGGCGAACTACGCATTTGAGCAATTAAAATAACCAAGGAGTATTTTCTCCTTGGTTATTTTTTGATCATACCTTTTAATACGAACGCAACGTTTGCTGGACGCTCTGCTAGACGGCGCATGAAATAGCCATACCAGTCGTTTCCATAAGGCACGTAAACGCGCATTTTGTAACCTTCTTTTACTAGCTCAAGTTGACGCTCTGTACGAATACCAAATAACATTTGGAATTCAAATTGATCCCTTGGAATGTTGTGTTCTTCCGCAAGCTTTTTCGTATATTCAATAATCGCTTCGTCATGTGAAGCAATTGCAGTGTAATTTCCATTTAATAAGTGCATTTTAATAATTTTTTTATAATTGTCATCTACATCTTTCTTTTCTGGGAACGCTACTTCTTCAGGTTCTTTATAGGCCCCTTTTACAAGACGTAAATTAGGATTATAAGCGTTTAAATCTTCAATATCTTTTTCTGTACGATACAAGTAAGCTTGAATAACAGTACCAATATTATCGTATTCAGATTTTAATTGTTTAAAGATATCAATTGTTTTCCCGCAGCGCGTATAGTCTTCCATATCAATTGTAATAAACACACCGTTTTCTTTTGCAGCTTCTAAAATACGGCGCATATTGTTCATTACGATTTCGTCAGAGATATCTAATCCCATAGAAGTCATCTTTAAAGAAAGCTGTGAATTAAGACCTTCTCTTCCAATTGCACGAATCGCTTCAATCGATTCGCTGGCCATTTCATTTGCTTCCGCTTCGTTATCAACGAATTCACCTAAATAATCGATTGTTACACAAAGACCTTGCTTATTTAATGCTTTAATTGCAGCTGTCGCTAATTCAATCGTCTCCCCTGCGACGAAGCGACCTGCACCAAAGCGCAAACCATACTTTTTAGCCAGTTTTGTTAGCGCTTTATTTTTAGACAAGAAAAGAAACGAATTTCGCATTAATTGTTCCATGTAATTCACCCCTATGACTATACTTTATCTGTTTTTTACCCCTCTTCAAAATTATATCACTGTTTAAAATTATTTGATACAAATAATTATTTAGATAATTTATAAAATACTATCAAAACATTTAAAACTCTATATTCTCGCTTGTAAATATGGAGAAAATATTTTTCGACATTCAGAAAAAACGAGTTTACTAGGAAAAAAATGAGCATGCCGAAAATATTCGACATGCTCACAAAACCATTTATTTTTCATCTAAATTATATGAGGATATTAATAACAAAAACTTGAGGTAACATTATCTCAAGCCTTCTTACTTCTCATTTCGCTTCTCATCATTCAGCTTTTTAATATTCGTAATTAACTGTACCATCTCTTCTTTCGCATCTGGATAAGTCTCATTCCAATGCTTCACTAAAGCTGGCATCGTCTTCGCAATATAAGAATAAAGCGCCCATTTCTGTACCTGCTCTTTTCGCTCTTCGTCGCTCTCTCCAAGTAATAGTTCCGTGTATTTCTCTAGTAATCCGTCAAACTGCTCATTAAACTTTTCACTCATCTTATTTACCTCCAATATGAAAAAAGCAGCGAAAATCGCTGCTTCTTCTTATAATTTTGATCGAACAGAGTTTAATTTCTTCTCCATCGTACTTACTTTATCACGGCGATCATCGATACGAATTGTTGTCGCAACGCGCTGTGCACCTTTTGTATATGGAACTTCATGCATTTGTTGAATGACTTCTAAAATGACAGGAAGATCTCCTTCAATTACTGTATTCATCGGTGTTAATTGATACTTCACACGATCAGCATTTTTCTCTAGCACCTTTTGTACTTCTGCTACATATTCACTAACACTTGGATTACCTGTTCCTACTGGAATAATCGATACATCAACAATTGCCATAGTAACTTACCTCCTATAATCGCTTCTTATATATCCATTGTCTATTTTACCAAAATCTTTACCATTTTAATAATATGTTATTCCTCTACTTTAAACTGCTCAACCAATCTTTCTAAGTCCCGCATATTCTCTGTCAAACTTTCCATCGTATGAGCTACCTTTTCTAGATGATTAACCTGTGACTCGGTTGCTGCATTTACCTCTTCAGAAACAGCCGCGCTCTCTTGGCTTGTGCTAGCAATTGTTTGCATAACTTCTGTAATTTCTTCTTGCTCGTGACCTATGTTATTTACCTCTTCTACCATTTTTTCAACTGAGGTACTAATAGTGCTTACAACTGACATAATTGTGCGGAATTCTCTCTCCGCCTCTGTTGTAACTTTATTTTGTATATCCGCAATGTCTTTCAATTTACTTACAACTTCTACAACTCGTTTTACTTCTAACTGCACATCGCTAATCATTATTGCAATCTCACCCGTTGCCTCTTTTGATTGTTCAGCTAATTTCCGAACCTCTTCCGCAACAACAGCAAAGCCCTTACCTTGTTCACCTGCACGTGCTGCTTCAATTGAAGCGTTTAAAGCCAGTAAATTCGTTTGATCCGAAATACCTTTTATAAGCTCTACAACATTTTGAATTGATCCAACTCTTTGCTCTAACTTACCGGATGCTTCTTCCGTATGAACAACGATAGAAGATGATTGTCCTCTTGTACGAACTAAATTCCGCATCGTATTGAGCCCCTGCTTAGATGCTTCTTCCGCCTTGCCAGTTACGCCCTTTATTTCACCAACGGAACTATTCATTTCTTCCATCGACTGCGCCATATTTTCAAGTTGCGCTGAAACCTCCTCTACACTATTAGCAAGAGTAGACGCACCTCCGCTCACATCATCCATTGCACCTGAAACTTCTCTACTAGCTGCTACAGTTTCATTCGTTAAATAATGCAGATTGTGAGTCGATTGCTGTACTGTCGATACACTATTTTTAATTTTACTTACCATTTCATTCATTTGCTCAACCATATGATTAAAGTGAGTCGTAAGCATACCAACCTCATCTTTACTTGTCACCTTCATTTGTAGTGTTAAATCACCTTCCGCTACTTTTTGAACGTGATTTGTTAATAGTTGTAATGGTCTTGCTAATCTTCTTGAGAATATGTATGACGCAACTATTCCAATTAATAAACTTATACATGCCGTTAAAATAACCGTATTTCTTGTTTCTATTAGTAAGTTATCAATGGACTCTTTCGGATATACAATCCCGATTTTCCATTTCATCTTATCAAACAATTGACTATAGGCTACTACATCTTTTCCGCCTAATGTCGCCGCCGCAAATTTCGTTTCATCTTTATTTAAACTTTTAACAAGTGGTTCTTTCGAAACATCTTTTCCTACTTTCTCTGGGTACACAATGGCAATATTTTTATCATTTATAATAAACATTTCTCCGCCATTATTATATTGAATATTATGGAGTAGCTTTTGAATCTTCCCTAGTGATACATCCATTGCTACAACACCTAACACAGAACCATCTTGTCCGGCAATGGCTTTTGAAACTCCAATACTTAACTTACCCGTCGCGATCTCATATTGTGGTTGTCCCCAAATAATCGATTTTGTATCTGCTTCTGACGCTTTATACCAAGGACGACTTGTTGGATCATATCCTTCCGGTACTTTGCCTCCTTCAGCAAGGTTTGCACTCAACGTTTTTTTATCTTTCGTCCCTATGTAGACATCTAAAATATCAGGATGATTCTTTTTAAACCTTGAAAATTCCTTTAAAATAAAACTCTCCTCTTCTGGAGTAACCCCATCTTGTAGCATGTTTTGAATATCATCATGAGTTCCATAATGACCCATATCTTCTTCAATTCGCTGCATAAATGCAGTTAACTGCTCTGTCACAAGATCCATCGTATTTTCAGAATACTGGTCTAAGGAGTGCGTTTCTTTCTCTTTTTGCAATTGATACACAGCTGTACCTAATATTACAAACATCATAGAAATAAGCACCGAAAATACTACTGCAATTTTTAAACGTAAACTTCTCAACATCTTCCCTCAAGCATCCCCTTCTCGATGAAATTTAATCATATTAATCACTATATTAAGTATAATAGATAAATAAGAAAGCTCAATCTATATAGTTTAAAAACTTGAAATTCATTCTCATTTCAATCAACTTACTTGTTATCTCAACACTTGTGTAAAAACAAATAGTTCATTATCCTTAAACTATATAATCTCATTCGTTCGGAGGGAACTATGCTACAAAAATTCAGTTTCTCACAATATGAAAGCCAGGCCTATGAAGTTGTCGTATCAAGCAATGAACCATTAGATGCAACAACTATCGTTAAACATTCAGGTGTTCCAAAAGCAAAAATATACGAAGTGTTAGCACGACTCATTGATAAAGGGATGGTAATGGATTCTGTTTCTGAAAAGAAAAAATTGTATACAGCATTACCACTCAAGCTAGCAATTGAAAAGTTAACGACAGAATTCCAATCTAATATTAAAGAACTTGAAAATAATATTTCTAAAAAGTCATTTACAGATGACCGTGTTTGGAGTTTGAAAATGCAGTCTTCTATTAAAGTACAAAGTAGGCAACTTGTAGAAGATGCGAAAGAATCCATTCGCATCTCCGCATGGAATGATACCCTTTTAGAATATCTTCCTTTACTAGAACAAAAAGCAAAACAAGGGGTCCAGATCGAGTCCCTCATAGTTGGAAAAGTAGAAACAGACTTAGAAAACATGCATTTTTTAATCCCAGCTGAAGAGCCTAACGCATTAGAGCGTTACTTACTACTCATCGTTGACGATCGCGAAATTTTATTTGCTGGTGTGGAGCAAGAATCATGGCAAGCGATGAAAACAATGTCACAACCTTTCGTGAAGTTCTTTACGGAGTTCTTCTATCATGACGTTGCACTTGCGAAGATTACAGAGAAACACCATGATCTCTTTATGGAAGATGAGGAAATCAGAAGTCTATTAATGAAGTTGAGGTATTAAGTAATTAAAACGCAAAAAGGAGTCTAGCTCTTCACCTAGACTCCTTTTCATTTTGTTCCCTTATCTCCATCAAAAGCTCAATAATCTTCTCATTTTGCTCCACTTGTTTCTCAGAATTTTGATAGATGAAACGAACCCATCTAAATACAAAAATAATAAGAAATAATGGGACCAAAGAAATTAGAAAACCAATAATTGAAAAATTAGATTCCATATACTATCACCTCGCTATATACTCCCTTCTCCATTTCTCTACTAACCCCTGCAATTTTTTACAAATAAAAAAAGAACCTATCAAACGATAGATTCTTTTTTCGCAAACTGATTCGAGCGTCCTCTCGTAATTGAGAAAATCGCACAAAGTAGCGCCAATATAATAAAACCGCCGCCTACCCAAGCGTTATATATAACAGATGATTTCTCAATAACAACTCCGCCCACTGTTGAACCGAGCGCAATTCCTAGATGAAGTGCAGAGTTATTTAAACCTTGCTGAATACCAGCTGATTCCGGTGCAATTTCAATTAAATAGTTTTGCTGTGCTGGCGAAATCGCCCAGCTCAGCATACTCCATAATCCCATCATAATAATGAAGAGCGGGAATGAGAATGTCATCATCGGCAACATAAAGATTGCACATGCAAATACGATAATGATGGAAATAATACTTTTCTTCGATCCCCATTTATCAGCAAGCCATCCACCAAATCCGCCGCCAATTACTGCTGCAATTCCGAAAATGAAGTAAAACACACTAATCCAATTTGCTTCAACATGCATCACATCTTTTAAAAACGGTGTTAAATATGCGTATAGCGTTAAATGACCTGTTAAAAATAAAAATGACGTTAACTGTGCACTTACAATTTTTTTATCCTTTAAAGTTGCAATTTGTTCTCTTATTGATAATACCGATGTCGGTGGTACTTTCGTTAAAAATAATGAAATACAAGCAATCGCCATAACAGTTAATATTGAAATTAATACAAATGGTGCACGCCATCCATATGCATTTCCTAGCACAAGACCAAGCGGCACTCCAAGTACGAGCGATCCGCTAATCCCCATAAAAATGATCCCAATTGCACGCGCACGAAAACGCGGTTCTACTACACTAGAAGCAAGTGTTACAGATAGTGCAATAATAAGCGATCCACTCGCCGCACAAATTACCCTTGAAAACATTAACATCTCATAATTCACACTAAATGTCGAAACGATATTTCCTATTAAGAAAATTGATAATGCCACAACATATAATTTTTTTCTTTCAAACTTGCCTGTTAATGCTAATAAAACTGGCCCTGATAGAGCGAATACTACTGAAAATATTGTAATAAGCTGACCAGCTGCACTAATCGACACACCTAAATCATTGGCAACTAAATCAAGCGTTCCTCCTATAATTAGCTCAACCGTTCCGACTACGAAAGCCGCAATAGCTAAAATATATACACGAAAATTCAAGTCTTTCCCCACACTTTCTCTTTTGGTTACTACTATTATAGTAACCAAAAGAGAAAGTGGACGCAAGTACAATTTTTTTACAGCAAAAAAGCAGGCATATTATATGCCTGCCCTTCAATCATTAAACTTCAGTTTCTTTCTTCTTATTCAAGTACCAATACACCGGAAGTCCAGTAAATACAATTCCAATTGATAAGAAACAACTTACCGGATCATTAATAATCGCACTTCCAAGTACAAACAATGACCCTAAAATCGCAACGATTGGTACAATCGGGAATAACGGTACACTATATGCACGCTCTTTATCCTTGTTACGCTTTCTTAAAATAAAGACACCAATAAACGTCATTACATAGAAAATATAAATAATGAATACGGAAATCTCAGATAGCTTATTCGGATCACTAATAAGCATTAAAATAATTCCTAATATGATTTCAACAGTAATCGCATTTGCTGGTGTTTTAAATCTCGGACTTTCCTTTGCAATAAACTTAGAAAACGGAAGGTGTCCACGCTCTGCCATCGACATCGGAATACGCGGGAACGTTAAAATCTTTCCATTTAAACAGCCGAAAATAGAAATGATAATACCGATACTAATAATTTTCCCGCCATATTCTCCAAGTAACATGCCCGCAGCTGTCGCTGTTGCATTTTCTCCAAGGTCTACAATTTTCGTTGCTGGTAAGACATTTAATAACGCTAAGTTAATTAATACGTAAGCAGCAGTTACAATTAAAATACCAACTGTCATTGCCTTCGGTAATAACTTTGTTGGGTTCTTCATTTCTCCGCCAATAGAAGCGAGTAAAATCCAACCATCATAAGCAAATAAAGTTGCTAAAATTGCCATCCCGATACTTTGATTTTCTGAAATCGGTACAACTACGTTGAAGATGTCACTATTCCCTTTCCAAAAGCCTAACACAACAATTAATATAATCGGAATCATCTTTCCAACTGTCGTAACCGTTTGGACAATGCCTCCATATTTTGTTCCCATACTATTTATAACGCCTAGGAACGCAACTGTTCCAATTGCGATTGGTAAATTCCATACTTTATCTAAATAGAAAAAATTGATCATTAAAGAACTAAAATACAAACCTAACGTTCCAATAATAGCTGGTCCATAAACAATCGTTTGCATCCAGCCAGATAAATACCCCCAAAAACTTCCGTAAATCTCCTCTAAATACGTATACAACCCACCATTTTTCGGAATTTGCGCTCCAATTTCGGCTACTGTTAAACCACTTGCTAGCGTCAACAGACCACCAATTACCCAAGCAAAAATAGCCATATTAGAACTCCCTGAGTAATCTAATACGCTCCCTGGTTTCATAAACACACCAGACCCAATAATAGTTCCTACTACGATAGAAAGTGCTACTGTTAAACCAATTTTGTTTTTCTCATCATGATGCATGCTGCGTATCCTCCTTCCAATTCTAATGTGATGCAAAAATGAAATAAAAAAACACTCCTCCCTAAAAAAGGGACGAGTGTTGTATTCGTGTTTCCACCCTTGTTTCAATTAGTAAAGTGACATACTTCACCAATTTCTCAAGTCTAAATAACGGTTTTTGCCGGCAAGCAATTACTAGATATCCGTTCACTGCTGCAGTTCAGAGGTGGTAATCGATTTTCCCGTATTAGGAAGCTCACAGCCAAAGACTTCCCTCTCTGATAATCGTAAAAAACTGATCATATCCTCATCATCACTTCTTGATGTCGAATTTTGTAGTTATTTCCCATTATATTGAATTGTTAGAAAAAATCAATATATTTTTTATATAATATAAGAAATATTTCTCTTCTTATATTATAACAGAAGCTACTTTATTTCTCTAATCTCCTCATCCACGAACGCCATAAGGTGATAAATGAAATTATATCGGGGATTCGACAAGGAATATCGACTTTCCAGCAAAAAACGACAACGATAGCAATCTACATAATAAGAGGAGGCTGTTCCAAAGACAGCCTCCTCGCATACGTACCTTTCGGTTGCCCACACGAAAGATACGACATAGTTCAATTATTTATCATCTTTTCCCATGAAAAATTTATGATTTGGAAGATCGACATTTAATTCCGCTAATTGTTTCTTTTCATTTTCTAGAATCGCTTTCGCTTTTTCTTTTGTCGCTTCATCTAATCCCGTAAAGATGTCTTCATGCTTCTCTTTCTCTGGTAGGTTTACGCCTAACTCTTTCAATTTCTCTTTCACTTGCTCACGTGTTAATGTTCCGGATTTTTCTTGTTCAAAAATTGACTTTACTTTTTCTTTCGCCTGATCATCTAAGTCAGCAAGCATATCTTTACGCTTACCCTTATCTGGAAGATTTACGCCCAACTCTTTCAATTTCTCTTTCACTTGCTCACGTGTTAATGTTCCGGACTTTTCTTGTTCTAAAATCGACTTCGCTTTTTCTTTCGCCTGATCATCTAGTCCTGTGAACATTTCCTTATGCTTACCCTTATCTGGGAATTTCACACCTAGTTTTGTTAATTCCTCTTTTGCTTGCTCACGTGTTAATTTTCCAGATTTCTCTTGTTCTAAAATCGACTTCGCTTTTTCTTTCGCCTGATCATCTAATCCCGCAAACATTTCCTTGTGCTTACCCTTATCTGGGAGTTTCACACCTAGTTCCTCTAACTGTTTCTTTGTATCGTCCATAATCGTTTTTACTTTTTGTTTTGTAGCGGTATCTAAATCTTTTTTCGCAGTTTTTGTAGGTTGCTCAGCCGCCGGAGTATTCGTTGCCGCAAATGCTGGTATACCCACTCCTCCTATAATTCCAAATGATAAAGCACCTGCAATTGCTAAATACCCAACTGTTTTCTTCTTCATAGGAAATTTCCTCCTTCATATTTCTAAAGCATGTACACTTTCGTATACAATGCCAATAGTAATGTTGGTTTCTTAAAATTTCCTTAACGATTCAAATAAAAAACACCGCTCGTGATGAGCGGCGTTTTTCTAAGCTTTTTGTAATTGTAATTCTTCACGTTCCATTATTTTTCTTAATACAATTGTTTGTGTCATTGTAAATAAATTACCTGTAATCCAATACAGCACAAGTCCTGATGGTGCCGCAATACCCATAAACAAAATCATTGCTGGCATCATAATTTGCTGTATTTTCAGCATTTGTACTTGCTCTCCAGGCGTTATATTTGATTGGAACACCTTCATTTGAATAAATGTTGTTAACGCTGCGATAATCGGTAATATATGATATGGATCTGCATGTCCTAGGTTCACCCATAAAAATGAAGATGTACGAATCTCTTCAGTTCGGCTAATCGCATAATACAAAGCAGAGAAAATCGGCATTTGTATAAAGATTGGCCAGCACCCAGCTAACGGATTCCAACCGCCTGATTTCATTAGTTCTGACATTTCTTTTTGATACTGCTTTTGTTTTTCAAGATCTTTACCCACATCACCGTATTTCTGTTTCAGCTTCTGTAATTCAGGTTGCATTTTTTTCATTTTCGCTTGGCTACGATATTGCGAAACAGCTAATGGAATCATCGCTGAACGAACAACAAGCGTAATGATAATGATTGCAATCCCAAAGCTAGCTCCAGGTATATGATGAGCAACAAATTGAATCATAAATGAGATTGGATATACAAAATAATGGTTCCAAATTCCCGTACTATGTGAATCAATTGTACCTGCATTACTGCAGCCAGATAAAACAAAAACAAGTAATAATGATAAACTAATGAGCCTAGCTCGGTATGATTTTAACATGTTCATTCCTCCAATGTTTCGTAATTAATTAGCGAAACATTGGTGTATATGGACCTACCTCGTCACTCTCTCCGCTCGATTCTTGTCTGCGGACAGAACGAATCATTCCATATTTATAAAAAATAGAAAATAGCGGTACATTTCTTGTACCCTCTTCACATGTATCAACTAGTTTAAACGCTCTCTGTCTACCGCTCGATGCTTGCTGACGCACGAAACGAGAAACGTTAGCAAGAAAAAAGACTTCTAATAAACAAAGCGCTGTCGTTACAAACGATATATATAGAATTGCATCCTGCAATAAAAATTCCATCGCTTCACATCCTTAATAAAGTCATTTTAGCACATTCAACAAACATTCTCTATTTCCTTTTATTTTCAAAAAAGAATTTTGCATATTTTCTCAAAAAATTATGCCGAAAAACTAATGTATTCGCTTTCTTTAGTATATTCACACGTATCTTTGAATAGGTTTAATTTTTTAGAAATTTATAAAATTTTTGCATTATAATAAAACTATTGCCAGTTTTTGAAAAAAGCTTTATTCTCTTCTTGTAATCAAAAATGAATATGGAGATGAAACATACTATGGGTCAACTAGGAGACGCCGATTACGTTCCCGACACCGCCTTTTTATCCTTCCCAGCAGCTAAAACATTTCACTTAGAATTTATGATACAGTTAGTTGTTATTTTTATAGCCTCTATTTTGTATGCAATTTCTATGAATATGTTTTTTATCCCGCATAATATGATTAGCGGTGGGTTCGCTGGTGTAGGGATGATTATCGGTTATTTAATGCACTACAATATCGGAGCACTTATCTTTTTACTAAACATTCCGCTTCTTATTTTAAGTCACTTTTACTTAGGAAAGAAGACAACCTTTTTAACGGCATACTTTGTAGCTGTATCATCTTTAGCGATGAACATTATCCCAGTACACCAAGTTTCAGACGATATTTTACTGTCTTCTGTATTCGGTGGTGTCATCTGCGGTGCTGCCTCAGGAATCATATTCCGATTTGCTTCTTCAACAGGTGGTTTTGATGTTGTTGGATTAATTGTAGCGAAACATCGCGATGTTTCAATTGGAGCAATCATCTTTGGATTCAACTTAATCTTACTTGTTGCAGCAGGATTTATTTTCGGATGGGATATTACGCTTTATACGTTAATTAGTCGGTTTGTAGTCAGCAAAGTAATTGATGCCGTGCATACAAAACATATTAAATTAACGATAATGACAATTACAGAAAAAGGTGAGGAAATAAAAAGCTCACTATTACATCACGGCATACGTGGGGTGACAATGGTAGATGCTGTCGGCGGCTATACAAACCATAAGAAAAAAATGATTTACACTGTCGTAACTCGCTACGAGTTGGGCGAAATGAAACGTATTATCCGCCAAGTGGATAATAAAGCATTTATGAACATTACTGAAACAGTTGAAATTGTCGGCCGTTTCAAACGTATATAAAAAAGCGCAAGGAACTACAATTCCTTGCGCTTTTTATTTTTTACACTTATTACAAAATCAGATAATTCTATTATTGTATCACTAAATGTGTTATAATAAAATTAGACTTACAAAAAAGAGTATATAGACTTGGAAGTTTCTCTTATTTTTATAAGCAAAAAGAAACGAGCAGTCGGGTATATTTCAGACACCATACACGTAACGGTTTTAAAAAAACCGCTCATCTTAGTTATTCTTCACTGATCTTTTTATAAAAAGATACGTACAACTAAAATTCACTTCAATATACTATACCTACCTTTTTGACTTCCAAATCATCTTATTACATAAGGAGATGAACATATGAATCAATATATACGATACACACTAGCTGTCCTATTTGCCATCGTCGGCGGCGTGATCTGTTTCTGGACAAACACTCAACTTGGAGAGAATATCATTTTTAATGGAATCGAGACACTTGTAAGCGCTTCAATTTTAGGCGGATACATTTTCTTCCTCTTCAATCCAGAAGAAAATGCTCAAAAAACAATGTTATTAACAATGATCGGAATCGTTGGCGGATGTATATCCTACTCAATGACAAACTATACATTACCACTTCAATTAAGCTCAGCTTTCTTCCACGGTCTTTGGACTTGGTTCATTGCATTCTGCCTAGCAGACGTATTCAACCTATTACAAGACCACGAAGAAGAAAGTGGTCAACAAATTGAAAGCAATTCTTAAGCTGGAAGATACTCTTCCAGCTTTTTTGTTTGTTATTCTCCACTCTTGCATACCCCGCTTGGTATTTATCGAAATATATCAGCGATTCCTCGATTATATCGACCGTTGCTCCAATTATATCAACGATTTTTTCATTATATCGACGTTTCGAAACAGTATATCGATTTACCGACATCCTTCGACACCCCGAAAGCACAACATACCCTATCCCCCAAGCAACTTACTGCCGAACTCTACGATTAAAAAGATAACTAATAGGATCGCGAGTATCTTTAATGCTACATACGCTACTTTAAAAACAGCATAAATAAGCAAGACTATCAAAATAATCGTTAAAATTTCCATGTTTACTTCCTCCAAGCTTTGCTCTTCTTATCTCATTTTACTCGCCCTAAGCTTTTTACGGAACGGCATAAGATTACATACAGAAAAGAGGATACCTCACCCATCGTAAGATACCCTCTCCTTCAACTGCTCGAACCACTCTCTATCCAATTGTAAATATCCCATTTCACTCTTCTCAGCAGTCTTCAATTCTTTATCCGCTTTCTTCATATAAATATGGCATACTTCCATGTCTTGCTCTAAATATTTGATAATTCCTTGCGTACGGTAATACCCATGTAAGTCCATTTTTGTAATGGCCTTTGCATGCTCCTTTGCGTATTGCAGGGAAAGACTTTCCTTCTGATACAGTACTTTATATAAAAGGTACCAACTATGAAAACTACTAACGAAATATTTATTTTCTTTCGTTACAGGTAGTTGAACAATTTGTTCTACATACGGTATCGCCCTTTCCATTCCCTCTTGATCAGCTCGGACATAAAAGACGAGCATAAGTCCACTCATTATGTCCCTAATATCTTTATCCTCTTTTATTTTTTCTTCACTAATTTCTACTAATCTCTCATCCCAATCTTTCGGTCTTTTGTAACTAAATAACTCACTCGATACTTGAATCGTGTATAAGTGCTCCCTAGCCTTTTCATCATCTTTAATTAAAATGAGAAATTGCATGCCATCGCTTAGTAGCGTTCCCTTAATTGGAATTGCTGTGACGACAAAGATTGCAAGATGTAACACAGAAAAGTATAAAAGCATGTGGTAATAACTCACCATATATATGTAACCTGATACAATACCAAATACGAAACTCGTTAATGGTCCACTTAAAGTCATCCATGCCCATTTTTTTGAAAGGTTCGGTGTGTGTGTGGAAGACGGCACTAACATTGCAACGCCACCAACATACATCCATATTTTATTTTCTCGAATTCGTATTTTCCCCTTTTCTCTTTGAACAGTAATAGGCCCTACTGTCATAAACTTAAATTTCAAACCGACTATCAAACCACATATTACATGCCCTAATTCATGAATAGCTAACACAAGCAATGCAATCCCGAAAAAGGCCCATATTTCTATAATTTGCTGTACTTTTTCTATTCGAATGAATCCGTATAAAGCGGAGCAAACGAAGGCAGCGAATAATGAAAAAGCAGGCCTTCTTAAAATTTCCACCGTTTCTCTCCCCTTAATAAATCATTTTTTTGTGCATTTCGTACATGTATGTTCCAACATGTAATACCCAAACAAACGAAATCATAATGACCATAAAGAAATCTTTTCCATCTAAAAGTGCATATGCAATCGCCGCAAACCACGCACAAACAAGTGTCATATTTGTATATTGATATGCCTTATATCCCGCTTCATGAACGATTTGCTTTTGCCCTTCATCTGCATTCTTTGCCCACATTTCCATTGACTGAGAATACGTGACACTCTGTTCTGGATATAGATTGTTATACTTTTTCCTCATTACAAATCCTAACCAAGTTATAGCAATAAAGCATACTGCAGATGCCACTGTACTTACACTAACAAAAAACAAGTTCCCCTCACCTGTATACGTTCGGTAAAAAGCAATCACTGAGCAAACAAACCATGATGGAATAACAATTTCCATTACTCGAAGATAAATAAGTACTATTCCTAATCTTCTTCCCTTAACATTTTCCTCTTCATCTTTCGTTTGTGCGAGCGCTCTTGTACGCTTCCAAATATAATATATAGCTATTGCGCCAAATACACTCACCATAACAGTGCTAATAACAGGAGATATTTTACTAGTACCCGCTGTTGCAATATCCCCTACTACATACCCTATAAACCCGCCGCATACTGCTCCTACTAACAACTTCAATATAGCCGTCATTTTCCCATTCCCCTTACTCCCCATCTCCATCTTCCCCCTCCACTAACATAAATATCTCCTCCACCGGCGCTCCAAAAATTTGTGCGATTTTTAGCGATAACACAATAGATGGCGCATAATCCCCACGCTCAATTAAACTAATGGTTTGCCGTGATGAGCCAATCGCTTTACCTAACTCACCTTGTGATAAACGATGCTTTGCTCGAAATTCTCTCACCCGATTTTGAAGCCTCATATTTTACCTCTTTTTCTTTTATTTAATTAGAATTGTAAATAATATCCTGTTAGATGTCAATTATAATTGTCATTTTGACGTGGATATATGTCAAAAATACATATATATTATACTAGATATAACGTATATAATAATTTTTAAGAACTACATTATTGAGGTGTCTAATGAATAAAAAAATGCTCTTTCCTTACGCTCTTATTAAATTTTCAGCGGCCTGTTCTCTCTTTTTTTCTTTTTTATTATTTTTCTTTATAGGAAGTGATATGAACTTCTTTAAAACTTCCGAATACTTAACTGGATTTATATATATTTTTTGGTTTTACCTTCTTTTCCTCTACGCGATTTTGTGCTCGGTTATAATTGATAAATTAAATTCAAAACGTAATAGCACACCAAGAACAATTTTGCTTTATATTTTATGTGGTTACTTATTCTTCCTTCCATTCCATATATACAATGGGGGAGATGTAATCATAATTTTCATAATGGGATCTGTAGGGGCAATTTGTTCTCTTTTCTTTTATTTATGTACTTGTATAGCAAATAAATCAAAATGGTTTCGATATATGACCGCTATTATCATTCCTATTTTATTCATCGCAATATGCTCTATTGATTTTACCCAAAAAGAACAATGGGTTGAGCACAGTACAAAAAATACATTTGAGGCGGATTTCTCATATTTTAACGGCACACATAAAATACCCGTTTATGTAAAAAAGGGAGAAACACTTGAAGTTAACGTAAACTTCCTTATTACTGAAAATAGCGCCTACCAAGGTTATGGCACTGGCTTTTCTAGTGAATTTAATAAATATGAACCCCTTTCCGAACTAAGCGACGATACGTATGAACTTTCACCTAGTAAAACGGGGACATATTATATAGAAGTGACCGGTTACGGTATCGAAGGAAAAATAAAAACAAACTGGATAATAAAATAAAAAGGCAGTGCTTTTGCACTGCCTCCCTAAAATCTGACATAGAATGGATTCCATATTAACTTGCGTTTTGTAAAAATACTCGTTTTAGTTGTTTGCGGAAACGAATGCCTAACGTAATTGCTACAATGACAATAGCTCCGAAAATGATTTTACCGATATGATCTCCCAGTAATCCGAAAATATCATGTAAGTTACCACCTAACCAGTAGCCACCGATTAAGAAGAATGATACCCAGAATAAAGCACCTGAATAAATTGTAATCGCAAAACGACGAAACGGTAAGTTAATGATACCTGCAAAGTATCCTGTAAAATGACGTACACCAGGAATGAAGAAACCGATAAAGATTAGAAAATATCCATACTTATCGAACCACATTCTCGTTAAATCAATTTTTTTTTGTGTTAAAAATACGTACTTACCGTATTTTTGAACAAAAGGCATACCAAGCTTATTTCCTAAAAAGTATTGGATTGTCATTCCTACACTTGTCCCAATAAAGGATAGGATAATTAAAATAGGTAAACTCAGATCACCCTTCTGTGCTAAAAATCCCGCATATGCTAATGTTGGCTCTCCCGGAAACGGAAGTGCAATATATTCTAACAGCAAGCCTACAAGTACTACATAATACCCGTATTGCTGAAATAATTCATGAACCCATTCCATGTCATCTCCCCTTTCATTCACGTACAACTTGTTACTATTATTGTATAAAAAAATTGTCGAAATAACTATCACAATAGCTTACATTTTTATTACATTTTTGTAAGGCTCGCACTAACGTTTTCTGTTCTTTATTTAATTATATAAATTATCGTTTTAAAACGGGATGACACCTATCTATTGCAATGGCTAGAGACCTTAATATACAAATTTTATCCAGTTTTTAGCACTCAAAAATCGCCTCATTTTGTTCTCTATAAAAAACCATAACAAACTCATACTAACTTCATATTAGCTTCATATATGTATTGTAAGATTATATCGGAATTTGTTGAAAAGTTTAACTACTATATTACCTAAACATTAAATTGAATAAATATAAGTCGTTTTCCGAAATTGAAAAAAGGGAGAATAAGAATGGAAGCTTATAAAATGCATAATTTTATTAATACAAATGTTGAATCTCATCCAAATGAAACGATTTTTAATTTACACATATGTGAAACAAATGAATTTGACGTATGTGTAACAAAATCTACAACGCTATCTTTTGTCGTTTCTAAAAAGAATATTAAAATTGTCACGAAAAAATGGACTAACTCTAATCATGAAAGCATGATTGGAAAAAGTTATATCATTCCAACTAAAGCGTTTCATTATTTCTTACCAATCATTTCTGAAACAGAAGATGAAATGAACATTCAAGTACAGAGCTTCGGACTACACGGCGAGCTTTTACTAAATGAAAGATTGCTCATTGATAAAAACAACAAACATAATACAAAAATTACCACTTTTTTTGAATCACTAAATGAAAACGTAAATCAAACATTACGAGGATTACAAATTCATTGTATGTAATACTACTAAAATAGTAAAAGGAGAATATCAATGAAAAAATTACTAGTAACTATTATGTTATCGTTAGTTTTTTTAACTGTTCCATATATGTCTGCAGAGGCAGCTTCAACTAACGAACAACTTATCGTTGACACGAAATTAAATAAAATGGATTTCTATCAAAATGGAAAGCTTATAAAAAGCTTCACTGTCGCTACTGGCAAAACAGCAACCCCTACACCGAAAGGTACTTTTCAAGTGGTAAATAAAATTAAAAACCGTCCTTATTATACAGGACATATTAAAGGCGGCGATCCACGTAATCCACTTGGTGACCGTTGGCTCGGATTAAATATGGCAGGAACATACGGAACAACGTATGCGATTCATGGGACTAACAATAATCAAGCGATTGGCAAAGCTACAACACTTGGCTGTATTCGCATGTATAACAATGATATACATTGGTTATTTGAACGTATTCACCAACGTGCCACTGTCACTGTAAAATAACCTATGAACAAGATTTACATGTAGCCAAGAATTTTATATCTTGGCTTATTTTATTTATTCATTTACAGTAGCTAAACAACTCTACTTGCATATATAATGAAAGTAGACCGCACTAAATAGCATAAAAACATTAATAAACATAGATATTAAAATTATACAGTTATAATATTTTATAAATTTTACATTGCATACTATAATAGAACTACTGTGATTCTGAAATATTCAGTCCAATAAACAACTCCCCTTGCTACTTTTATGATTATTTTATAGCGGGGGCTTATTATATGTATACAACTTGAGTCATCGGAAAAATGATGAATTCGAATATTGCAGTAAAAAGCGTTATTTAGGAGGTGTTACTATGACGCATATACTGGTGATTGAAGACAACCCAGATATACAAGAACTTATTCGTGAATTTTTAACTGCCCAAAATTTTACCGTTGATGTGGTTGGCGCTGGAACAGAGGGTATTCTTCTTTTCCAAAAAAATTCATACGACCTTGTCCTCCTTGATGTAATGTTACCAGATATAGATGGTTATAGTATTTGTAAAATTATGCGTGGACAGTCTGATGTACCAATCATTATGTTAACAGGCTTACATAATGAAGAGAGTGAAATTAAAGGGTTTGAGTTGGGCGTTGATGACTATATTACGAAACCGTTCCATTACACGGTATTTATTAAACGCGTAGAAGCTGTATTAAGAAGGACAACAACGAAGGAAGCCGAAACTGCAACTATACTACAATTCCATGAATTGATGTTAAATTCTACAGCATATGCAGCTTATGTTCATGGTAATCAAATTGAACTAACAACTAAAGAATTTGAGATTATATATACGTTGTTACAAAATCGAGGAAAAGTATTATCAAGAAGTGATTTGTTAAATAAGGTATGGGGCTATGAACATTATGGTGATGTAAGAGTTATAGATACACATATTAAAAATTTAAGGAAAAAATTAGGGATTACTTATATTAAAACGGTGAAAGGCATTGGCTACAAAATCGAAGTATAGTAAGGATAACATCACCAAAAATATTTTCATCAAAACCCTATTGTTTTGTGTTCTTTTATCAATTTGTCTTTATCAAATCATTTATTTTCTAGCTTTAAACTATGATAAAGGGCGTTATGCGAAAAACCCTGAAACTCAAACTGTGGAACATGCGGATTCAGTTACGAAAAATGAACAAAATACAGCTATTTCAGGGAGTAGCATCTCAAATTTCCAGTCATCTATTATAGATTTCAAAACACTCTCTACTGCTATTAATCATCTTTTGCAACCTAGCCAAACTACAAAAGCAAAAGAAAATGTAGCAAATCTTTCTGTGGAAAGTAACAAACCTGAATCATATACTAAAGCGGAACAAACAGCCGCTAACACTGATTCCTTACATACACAAAATGCAGCAAAGAAAACAAACGAAACACATGATAATCCTAGTTTAGCAGATGCCTTGCAACAATTAGCTCCAAATATTGGTGCAACAATGCTTGCATTATCTCTGCTCGGTTCTTTATTTTATGCCAAACTAATTGCCAAACCTTTTCAATATATGAGTGATACTTTAAAAGATATTATAAATCTGGACTTTTCAGATCAACAATCACCTAACAAAAATACAGATCAAACAGATTTTAATTTGCAAGTAGCCGCTTCACAAGTCCCAACCATTGTGAAGCATCTACATGAAACAAATACAGATTTACGAAATGAGCTCAAGAAAGAACAACAATTAGAACAATCTCGCAAAGAATTTATGTCTATGGTATCCCATGAATTAAAAACACCTATCGCAGCCGTTATGGGACAACTAGATGGCATGATTCACGGAATCGGTGCTTACAAAGATAGAGATAAATACTTAAAACGTTCCTACGAGATGATGCAGGATATTAACGTATTAACGGAAAAGATGTCAGAGTTATCCAAAATACAAAACCCTCAATTCAAACCGAATTTAGAAGTTATTTCACTATCTAACATCATTGAGGACGTTATGAAGAAAGTAGATTATTTTATATCTGTAAAGCAATTAAATGTTCAATCTAATATTAAACAAGACGTACAAATTTTAGCTGATTCTAAATTTATTCAAACTGCTATTTTTAACATTATTTCAAATGCAATTCATTATACAATCGATCATCAGCATGTATATATAAAGCTTTATGAAAAACCGAACGGTTACGCATTAGAGGTATTAAATACAGGTTCACAAATTGATGAGGACAAACTCGCTCATTTATTTGAGCCTTTCTATCGCGCTAATCCTGGAAACAACGGTTTAGTACAAGGTAGCGGTCTTGGATTATATATCGTAAAACAAATACTAGATAAACATCAGTTTCCTTATGGAATACAAAACACACCTCAAGGTGTAAAATGCTCAATTGTCTTTCCAAAAGCAATGTAAACTACTACTATAATTTCATACCCCAAACTCATACTTCGTATGAGTGGCGGAATTTTGTAGAGTCTCTGACTCTGTTTCGTTCGCCCGTTGTCCTTATTAGGATAACGGGCGTTTTTTATTTATCCCGCTATTTGCGGGCAGTAAAACTCCCATCTCAAAATTCGGCTGGAGCAAAGAAGTTAGGTGGAAATCGGGCTAATAATCAGTGGGGGATGAACACACCCCCCACTGATTAAAGTTTCACTTTATATAAGGAGGTTTTTACATGGAAAAATTTAAGTATTCATTACTAGTTTTATTCGGCGCTTGTAGCTACGGCGTACTTTCAACTATTTTTAAACTCGGATTCATCGACGGATTTTCATCACACCAATTACTGGGAGGACAATATGTCTTCGGGTGGATTGGACTACTTTTACTCGTTCTTTTCTTTTCACGCCATAAAGTAACAAAAAAGCAATTCTTTTCATTACTAACAGTCGGAACAACGATGAGTATGACTGGGATTTTCTATGCTATTTCTGTAGAAGAACTACCAGCCTCTATCGCTGTCGTTTTACTCTTTCAGTTCACTTGGATTGGTGTAGTCATCGAAGCGATTGCCAACCGAACATTCCCAAGCCGTGAGAAAGTTATATCTATTATTATTTTATTTACTGGTACATTGTTTGCTGGTGGAGTATTTGAAGGCCTTGGACAAAACTTTTCGACGAAAGGTATTATCTTTGGGCTATTAGCTGCCGTCTCTTTCTCATTCTATGTATTTGTAAGCGGGCGCGTTGCTACAGATGTTCCGCCCTATACGAAAAGCTTTCTTATGACAACGAGTGCTACTCTTATTGTATGCTTATTTTTCCCGCCTACCTTTTTAACAGATGGTGCCTTACAAGCAGGCCTATGGAAATATGCTTTCTTTCTTGGACTGTTCGGGGTGATTATACCTGTCATTTGTTTTTCAATTGGCGTACCAAAAGTAGGAACAGGACTTGGCACAATATTAGGTGCAGCTGAATTACCAACAGCAATTATCGCTTCTATTACACTTGTTCATGAAGTTGTATCATTCATGCAGTGGATTGGTATTGTGGTTATATTACTCGGTATTTTTACACCACAACTACTTACTGCTAGGAAAGAAAAGAAACATAATCGTGTGCATAGTGCGTGAAAGCATCAACTTGTATATAAATGTGAATAAAGTTACGATATGTTAAACTTTAATACTACCTTCAAAATAACATATGATATTGTGGCTATTATTCTCGTAATCCTTGCTGTGCTTTTCTTTTTGAAAGATAAGAAAGAGGGTTATACAGCATAACAAAAGACCTTTCATTTATTTGAAAGGTCTTTTGTTTACATTTCACTTTACCGCTCCATATAACTTCTCTACCTCATGTTCAATTTGTTTTACATCAATTCGCTCAAATAATGGCTGCACATTATTAATTTGGTTTGGCAACGTATTTTGAGGTTCCCAATTTACTTTAACACTCGATAATGTATTTCTAACTCTTTCACTTGAAAACGGTAAAAATGGTTCAAGCAGTTGTGCAAAGTTTGCTATCAGGTAAACACAATTATAAATTGTTTCCTCACATGAAACTGGTTCGTCTTCTCTTTGTTTCCAAGGCTGCTTTTCATCAAAGTATTTATTTGCAAAGCGTACTGCATCAAATATTGTTTCTAAAGCCACCTTAAATTTAGTTTGTTCAATCGTCTCTCCTACACTTTTATATAATCCTTCTACCTTATCTCTCAGCTCTATATTAATATTTGCTTTTGGCACAATGCCATCATAATACTTTTCAATGAACTTCAACGTCCGGTTCACAAAGTTCCCGTATGCACCTAATAGTTCACTATTATGACTGTAAATGAATTCACGCCATGAAAAATCAGTATCACGATTTTCTGGTGCATTTACTGTTAAAAAGTAACGAATAGAATCTGGATTATAGCGTTCCAATATATCAGGTACCCATACTGCCCAATTTTTACTTGTCGATAACTTTCTTTTTTCTACTGTTAAATACTCATTCGAAACGATATGACGCGGGATCGCTTCTTCTCCTATTCCAAGTAATACCGCTGGCCAAATGATTGAATGAAACGGAATATTATCCTTACCATGTACATAATATGTTTTCGCATCTCTATCCCAAAACTCTTGATCAGCTTTCTCTGTTTCTTCAGCCCAGTGTTTACTCGCTGAATAATATCCTGTTACAGCTTCAATCCATACGTAAATTTTCTTATCTTCATATCCTGCCACTGGAATTGGTACCCCTATTGGTAAATCACGTGACACTGCCCTATCTTGTAATCCTTCCTTTAAATATCTCTCTGTTAATTGAATTGCATTGTCGCGCCATGTTCCTTTCTGCTTTGCAATTTCTACAGCCGTTTTAATTTGTTGTTGAAATTTATGCAATGCAAAATAGAAATGCTCTGTTTCCTGTACTGATGGCATACTACCGCATAACTTACATTTCTTTTCTAACAAATCGAGTGGATCTAAAATAGCGGAACAAGCATCACATTGATCACCCCTCGCCCCTTCATGGCAATGTGGACAAATACCTTCTACATATCGATCCGGTAAAAATTGCGTACACGTTTCGCAATAAGCTTGTTCAACTACTTTTTTATAAATATAACCTTCTTCTAATAGACGTAAAAAGACTTTTTGAACAGTTTCATGATGGTGCTCACTATCTGTACGTGTATAGTAATCATACGTAAAACCAAGATTATGAAAACATCGCTCGAATTCTTCATGATATTTATTAGCTATTTGCTTTACTGTAACCCCTTCTTGTTTTGCTCTAATTGTAATCGGTGTTCCATTACAATCACTTCCCGAAACATACAACACATTCTCACCTTTAGCCCGGTAATAACGTGCTAAAATATCTCCAGGTAACAAACTAGCAATATGCCCAAGATGTAACGAGCCATTTGCATACGGCCAAGCGCCTCCAATAAAAATACTCATCTTATATTCCTCCTTTAAAATATAAAAAGCCCCGCCCCTATCTTAAAAAAGATAAGGGCGGGGCTGTATAAACAGTCGCGGTACCACCTTATTTCGTCAGTCATTCGCATAACTAACCTTAACAAGTACGGAGCAATTCATGCTCTTATACTGTGGTTTTGATAACGAGAACCAACTCTCGTCGCCGCCTACTATTATCATTTGATAAGTTCAGGACGAAGCTCAAAGGCCATTGTTCAAATGAATATTCTTGCTTCTTCTCAGCTACCGAAGCTCTCTGGAAAGAATGGTTCCATTCTACTTTTCCTTTTCAACGCTTTTATGTATAACACGTATTTTACGACTTAATAACAGAAAAATCAAACATTTGTTCAAAAAAAAACAGGAAATCCCACTCACTCACCGAATAACTATACGTTCACAAAAGGAGTGATAAAATTGAATCAAAAGCAACTAAGTACTATTAATGAAAGAAGCTGGAATGCAGCTGCTTATGAAGCTTGGACAAATCGTCACGGCACGCCGACAGAATATGCAAAAAAACTCATGCAAGATCCTGTTCATGAAGTATCCTACTATTTACCTTACATACAATCTCCAAAAGGAAAGCGTATTATTAATTTACTCGGATCAAAAGGAAACAAGGCGGTTGCTCTTGCTCTTTTAGGAGCCGATGTAACAGTTGTAGACATTTCAGCAAGTAATGAAAAATACGCAACCGAACTAGCAGAAGCTGCTGGAGTCTCTATTCAATATATCATTTCCGATGTACTAGATTTAAATCTATCCCAATCATTTGATATCGTGTTACTGGAACTTGGCGTGCTCCATTACTTTTTATACTTAAAGCCACTCTTTCATATAATCTCTCACTTACTAAAACAAGATGGGACATTTATACTGCGTGACTATCATCCTGTTTATACAAAATTATTAGGAGTAGATCATCCATCCTTTCGAGCAAATGGAAATTATTTTGCTGAGGAACTTATTGAAGATGAAGTAGCTTATAGTGCTCTCCTTACTGAATCACAGAAATACGCTTTACCGAGAACAAAAATTAGGCGCTGGACACTTGGAGAAATTATTACAGCAATGGCAGAAACAAATTTCAAGGTTGAAAAATTGATTGAAGAACATGGTTCTCATCAAAGGTGGGTCTTCCCTTCTACTTCACCCGAAGGAATTGAAGAACGTATACCCGGTCTATATACATTAATTGCGACAACATGCAAAAAAGGATCCCTTCACGGATAGGATCCTTTTTTTGCATGCTTACGCATATAAGTTGAGGTTGGAGATTACCATAATTCTGTAGAATAGGACACAAGATATTTCAACATTCGTCTCTGACTTACGTCGTCAAAAAGGGGTATGACCAACATAACGAAGAGTAATGTTTAGTTGATAGTGATAATCGTTATCAACTAATTAGAAGTATACAGGATGTTATTTCGAATTACAATAGTATTTCTTATTTTTATTTAAGAATTTTTGATATATAAATATATCCATTTTAATTCTACTTATCTGCCTCTTTCCATTATCTTCTATAATCTTTTTAAACAAACTTCATAATAAAGAGGGATGACTTTTCAACCCTCTTTTTTCACTTTAAAATATATCTTTCTCTCTCTTCCTCTGTCTGCTATAATGCCTAAAGGAAAGAAGAAAGCTTTGTTCCTTTAGGAGTAAGGTTTTCTTTTAATTCGTTATATGGATTAATTCTAATACTAAGATTTTAAAAAAGGAGGCTTTTTTATCATATGAATTTTATGAGCATTAGAAAAAAACTTCTGTTTATGATGGGAACGATTTGCGCTTTATTTGGCATCGCATTAGCTTTTATTTTATTCTTTGCTGTTGACCAATCTCATAAATCTGAAGCACTACAAAAAGATATTTCCCCTCTTGCAACAGAATTAAAAGAACGTGGAGACGCGTATCAAGTACAGCTTTCAGCTTTAAGAGATTATTTACTGCAACACGATCAAGTCGAATTAGACAAGTTTCATGAAATGAGTAAACTTCTTGAAGATAATAAAGCACAACTTCTTTCTAACCCTAACTTATCCCAATCTGTAAAAGATGCTATGGAACTAGGCTCTACTTGGAGAATATTTATTGAAGAAAAAGTTTTCTCTCTTGCAAAAGAACAAAAATGGGAAGAAGCATTACAACTTGCTTCTTCAGAAAATGGTACTGTTTATAAAGTTATTGGTGATTTTACAAACTATAGTAACGAACAAGCTAAGTTACGTGAACAATCCATTGAAAAAATTGATCAATCTTCACTGCTAATTGAATATATTGTTTTCTTATCACTTGTTATATGTATTATTGTTGCACTCATTCTTGCATGGTGGTTCTCTGGCAAGCTGGTTAAACCAATTGAACAAATTGATACGAAATTAAAAGAATTAGCTTCTCAAGAAGGTGATTTAACAGCACGCCTACAAGTAAATAGCAATGATGAAATCGGTGCAATTGCCACATCATTTAATAACATGTTAGAAAACTTGCAGCATATCATTAATCGTGTTCAAAAAACTTCTGTAGAAGTACAAAATACTTCTGAAAATATGCTAGAAAAGACCAATACATCGCGTGATGCAACAATAAAAGTTCAAAGCTCAATGTCCAATTTAAATGCCAGCATCCAATCGCAAACTTCTAGTATGGAAGAAAGCTCGACTGCAATGGATGATATGGCAATGAGTGTTCAGCGCATTGCAGAATCTGCTTCTTCTGTAGCCGAACTAGCTGTAGCCACGTCAGAACACGCTAACGACGGAAGTACTGTTATTCAAAAATCTATTTCACAAATGACAACGATTCACGAAGCTGTAAATGCTACATCAGAAGTAGTCGAACGTCTAATCACTCACACAAAATACATTGATACAGCTGTACAATCTATCTCTAATATCGCTGAACAAACAAATCTACTTGCTTTAAATGCTTCTATTGAAGCGGCTCGTGCCGGTGAACAAGGAAAAGGATTTGCTGTCGTAGCTGATGAAGTTCGTAAACTTGCTGAACAATCAAAAACAGCGGCAACAGATATTAACCAGTTGCTACATCAAATTCAAAATGATACAGAAACTGCTAGCTCTATGATGTCTCAAGGTCGCTCTGAAGCATCTGAAGGCATTAACGTCATTCGTGAAGCAGGCTCTTCTTTCACAACAATTGTTGGTCAAGTGAATACAGTGTCTACTCGAATTCAAGACATATCAGCAACTGCTGAAGAAATGGCCGCAAGCGCTGAAGAAATGAATGCTTCACTTAATAACATCGCTTCAATTTCTAATGAAGTTTCAAGTGAGACTGTCGCAACAGCACAGTTTGCTAAGCAGAAAGTCCTTGTGATGAATGAAATGACTCTCACTGCAAAACAAATGAAACAAACGGTTGAAGAATTAGATCAGCTAGTATCTCATTTTAAAACTGAATAGCTTTTCAAAAAAATATTCCTCTCTCAGGGAGGAATATTTTTTTGAGCTCATTTCCTGCACTTTATCCCGCATATCCGTTATAATGAGAATCGATATCATTAATATTTAGGGGGTGCTACACATGTCACAACAAGCATTTGAAGAAAAGTTATATGCAAACTTAGAAGCTGTTATTGATCCTGAACTAGGTGTTGATATTATCAATCTTGGATTAGTTTATGACGTTACAGCGGATGAAAATAATAATGCTGTCATTACAATGACAATGACTTCTATCGGTTGTCCAATGGCTGGCCAAATCGTATCCGACGTTAAAAAAGTACTATCAACGAACGTACCTGAAGTAAATGAAATAGAAGTAAACGTTGTATGGAATCCACCGTGGACAAAAGAACGTATGTCACGCATGGCAAAAATCGCATTAGGTGTTCGTGACTAAATAAGGAAAAGACCTGACAATCCAGTCAGGTCTTTTTTCTATTATTATTTTACTCCTACAGCGTCATAAGCTTTCGTTACAGCTTGTAACTCTTTAGAGTTTTTACCGTATAAATCTTCTGCTGATTGAAGTGCTGCTTGACGCATCATTTTAAAGTCAGAGTTTGCAGTTAAATATTTTGTAAGAGCACGATAGTAAATTTTTTCTGTTGCTTCACGGCCCACTCCAGTTACTTTCACACCGTAATGAGTGCCGCCCTCAGATACTAAGTATGCTGCTTTATTATTGATGCTACTGTTAATATGAACGCCGCCATTATCAGCTGTTCCAGTATAACGTTTATTGTAATGATCTGGGTAACCTTCGCCAGGTTTTAATGGATTTGGAATAGATGCTGGATCTTTCAGAGAACGAAGTGCATCACCAGGTTTACCAGGTGTATAAATATCAGCACCTAAATCCCAGCTCTTCTTCTCAACCATTACACCCATAATATCAGATAACGATTCATTTAACGCTCCTGATTCATTTTTATAAACAAGGTTTGCTGTATGTTCAGTTACAGCATGCGTTAATTCGTGACCGATAACATCTAGTCCTGCTGATAATGGAATAAATGTCTTACCATCTCCATCACCATACATCATTTGCACACCGTTCCACGCTGCGTTATTCCAAGATTCACCTACGTGAACAGCAGAAATAAGTTTCGCACCTTTATCATCGAAAGAGTTACGGTTAAATGTCTTTTTATAATAATCATATACTTTTCCTGCATTCACATGCGCATCAACTGCCGCTTTATCTTCGAAGAACTTAGATTTACTTGCAATTTCTTCTCCTGTATATCCAAGAATTTGTGAGAATAAATTAAACCAGTCTTCGTTCATATTCTCTGCATCAAATGTATGGACACCTTGTCCTCGTGTACCATCAAATAAGTTGAACGCTCCTGTTTTCGTATCTTGAGCAATTTCAAATGATTGTCTAGCCCCTAATACTCCGTAACCAAATCCAGTAATGTTATCTACAGCATTATATTTCTCAATAACATTCCCATTTGTTGCATCTACAAAATAATGCCAATATCCTGGAGCTGGTTTTGAAACCGATGCTTTTACAAGATATGCAAGATAGTATTGACCATCTTTTTCATACACATATAAATCTTTTTTCACACCATCATAATTCTTTACTTTACCAATTTCTTTCTCAATATTAGCTTTCGCAATCGTTTCTGCTTGTTCCGCACTAATACTTGCAGATGCAGGAATATTTTTATCATCTAAATTCGGAATAACTTGTCCGAAAAATGCTTTTACATTATTCTCTTTATCAAGCGTAACCGTTTGATCTGAGCCATACACAGGAATGTTATTATGCTTCTCAACTAACTTCACATGTGTTGTACCAGATTCAGCATCTTTTTCTTCACCAACAATATTGAAATGCTTATCAATATTTCCTGCTAGTTTAAACATATCTTTTTTACTCTCTAAATATTGAAAGACCGTCTCTTTTTTATCTAGTCCTTCCGGTGCTTTCCATTCTTCACCTATGTAAGCTGGTGTTTTAAACTCTTGGTGATACTGGATTTTTTGCTCTTCTGCCTTCGTCGTAGTTGCTCCAAATGCCCCAAACCCACTTGCGATAACAGTTAATGCTAATGCTGATGAAATTACTTGCTTTTTCAATCTAACACTCCCCATTCCCCATAAAAGTTTTTAACACATTTATAAATATTCTGAATAACCTTCCCGATACCTGTTTTCAAAAATTGAGAAAGTTTTTTCTGATAATTCACCTCACCAAAAAGAGGACATCATTTTTCAACGTCCTCTTTCCTATAACTTTTCATCTCGCTATTCACATGCTTAAAAACTACCACTGATTAAAGTTTCACCTTATTGCATTTTCATTTCAATCGCTAAATAGTGAGAGTTTTCTTTCGCTTGAATGCGAATATCTTCTTCTACAGCCTCCGCTGCATCACGCATTACGAATGTTTCACCGTTTACAACGCTACTACCTTCAATTTGTACAAGGTATAATTGACGTCCTTCTTGAACAGGGAAATGAATTTCTTTACCAGCTTCTAATGATAAAGAATATAAATTTGCATCTTGGTGAATATGAATTGGTGCATCTCCATCAGAAGGAGATACCATATGGAACCACTCATTTTCACGTTTACTCCAATCAAATTTAAACTCACCATAGTTCGGCTTATGACCATCGCGGTCTGGTAAAATCCAAATTTGCAATAAACGTAATGTTTCACTTCCTAAGTTATGCTCACTGTGAAATACACCAGTACCTGCACTCATATATTGAACATGCCCACGCTCAATTGTCCCGCGGTTCCCCATACTATCTTCATGTGTTAATTCACCATCTATAACGTAAGAGATAATCTCCATATCACGGTGCGGATGCATATCAAACCCCGTTTGTGCCGCAACTAGGTCATCATTAATAACACGTAATGCCCCAAAATTCATGTTATCTGGATTATAATAATTTGCAAAAGAAAAATGGAAGTGTGTATTTAACCAACCGTGATTTGCTCTTCCCATATTTGTATGATCAACTTTTCTAAACATATCCTTCACCTCATATTATCTCGAGTTCGAGATAATTATTTAAAATTTTTATTACTGTAACTTCTTCAGTAATTCTAATAACTGTTTTTGTTCTTCTCTATTCAACTTATCAAATTGCTCTGCTTGAAATGTTTCTTGCAGCGGGACTATTTCTTCATATAAAACTTTTCCCTTTTCTGTTAACGAAATATATTTTGTAGTACCTTCTTGCTCACGCTGAATCCAATTTAGTTGCTCCATCTTATTTAAAAGTTGAGTAACATTTCCTTTCGTAACAAATAACTTATTTCCAAGTTCTTGCTGCGTTAAACGATCGTGTCCTCCAATTTGAACTAATACATCAAACTGCGCAGCAGATGCATTCCATTTTTTCAAATGCTGATTCGTCTCACGAATACTTCTATTATAAAAGCGGGATAAACGAAACCATAATAGTAATCCAAGTCTTTCTTCTGCTTTCATTCCATCACCTCGCTCGTTTGATACTATTAGTTTAGGACTAAACTTCATATAAGTCAACAACTTATTTTTAATTAGCAACAAACAAAAGCACAGTGATTTTATCCCACTATGCTTCATGTTAAATCTCTACTTTTATATTCATCTAGCTTCCTCTCCGCGAAATTCCTCGCATCTTTCTCAATCCATCTTTCTTCGTATAGTTCATTTCCAACATATAATACATCGTCCTTATGCTGCATCGCATGCCGAAATTCATGCAATAGTGTTTTTAGCACTTGCTCATACTCTTCCCATATACAAACGAAAATTAATTGTTTTTCCTTATGATAAAAACCACCTACCGGGAATAAAAACTCCTCTTCTTCTTCCCCTAATGATAAGAGTACATTATTCGCATCACACGTATCACAAAAAATAACTGGTGTTTTACTTACTTCAATAAGAGAAAACAAATCATTTCTAAGCCTTTTGACATCCCAAGGAAGCTCCGAATCCAACACATACCAATCCTCAACTTGTTGATATACATTTTGAAACTGGAGTTCCATTTCTCAATAATCCCCTTCCCAAACTCCCTTTTCCTATATGTATGCCACAATATGGTAAATATTAAACATACTCTTTCACCCTTTAAAAAATGACAATAAAAAAGAATCTATGTCAGCATAGATTCTTTTTCCGTAATCACTTTTTTTCATCATTTTTTTTAATATAAAATAACCAATTGCACAAACAATAGCAGCAAGCGCAAAATATTTCACATATGGCCCAGCTACTTTATTAATACTTTCCCACTCTGATCCTAATTTAAAGCCTAAATATACAAATACAATTGACCATGGAATAACAGCTAATGTAGTTAGCGTAATAAACTTAGCATGTGACATTTTTGCAATACCTGCTGGTATCGAAATAGCATGACGCACAACGGGAATAAAACGTGCGGTAAAGATAACACCAGTTCCATAACGATTAAACCACGCTTCCGCATAATCAATATGTTTCTTCTGAATCAAAATATATTTTCCATATCGCTCAAGAACAGGTCTTCCTCCGTATCGACCGATCCAATAAATAAATAGCTGTGCGATTACACCGCCAATCGTACCGAACGCAACAGCACCCCAAAATGTAATGCTTCCTGTTGATACTAAATAGCCTGCATAAGACAATACGATTTCACTTGGAATAACCTCTAACATCAATCCAAGCATAATTCCCCAATAACCAAGTCCTTCTAGAAAAACTAAAACTGAATGAATCAACTCTCCTAACATCATTTACCTCTCTTTACTGTTTTCATTGCAAAAAATAAAAGTACAAGCGGTAAATATCTTGTACTTTTATTTTTTTAAATTTAGTTTGCCTTCGTATCCCACTTAAAGATTTTATTTAAAAATTTATATACATTCTTTGACTCTTTCGTTAGAAGCGGACCTAAAATAGATAGTATAAGCACATATAGTGCTGAGAATGGTTTCAATACCGACATTAAACCACCCGCGATACCGATATTAGCCATAATGATTGAGAATTCTCCCCTTGAAACGATTGTTAATCCAATATTTGTTGATGCTTTATGAGATAGTCCAGCTTGTCGTCCTGCAATCATCCCTGCTACAAAGTTTCCAATTATCGTCAGAAGTACAGCACCTAACGTTAACCATATTGCTCCGCCTAATGAAAACGGATCTATACTTAATCCGAAACTGAAGAAGAAGATAGCTCCGAAAAAGTCTCTAAATGGAACAACAAGATGTTCAATTCGGTCACTATGCTCTGTCTCAGAGAAAACTAAGCCTAAAAGAAGTGCTCCGATTGCTTCTGCAACGTGAATTGTTTCTGAAAAACCAGCGATGAAGAATAACGAAGCAAATACTACAATAATAAAGATTTCATCTGAACTAATATTGAGCAATTTATTTAATAACGGCGTTGCTTTTCTAGCTACTACAAAGAATAGAAGCATATATCCTAAAGCGATTCCAATTGAAGTAAGAGCACCTAAGAACGAAGCATGATCCCCTAGAACTAAACCAGAAACAACTGATAAATATACAGCAAGGAATATATCTTCAAACATAATAATTCCTAATATTAATTCGGTCTCATTATTACCAGTTCTTCTTAAATCCACTAACACTTTAGCAACGATGGCACTAGAAGAAATCGTAATAATACCCGCAATAATTAAGATTTCAAGTAAAGGGAAGCCCATTATAAATCCATATAATAATCCAAGTGAAAAGTTAATTAAAATATAAATCGTTCCGCCAATCGCAATAGAACGTCCAGATTTAATTAATTTTTTCATCGAAAACTCTAGGCCTAGATAGAACAGAAGGAACAGAACTCCAATCCTTCCAAGGAAGGAAATTACACTTGCACTTTCAATAAATTTGAGATCGATAACACCTATTGTCGGCGCATGCGGTCCTACTAACATGCCAAGAACAATTAGAAAAGGTATTACTGAGAATTTAAACTTTCCAGCGATTACTGCCGCAATTGCTACTAAAACTAAAGCTGTACCAACTTCAAAAATTAAAGTATCCATCTAGTCAGTCCCCCTATTCGAAAGTAACTCATTAATAATTTTTTTAATTTCTTCTCTCTCACCCGAAACTACAAGCATATCTCCTTCTTCAATTACTGTTTCTGGCCCTGGATTAAATAGCTTTTTCATATTCTTTTTCATAACTGCAATAATCGTTACGCTATATGTTTTTCTTATTTCAAGATCACCGATTGTTTTTCCGATTGCTGGAGCTGTATTCTCGACTTTAAACCACTCAATCGCTAAACCTTCAAAGACCATTTCAACATTTTCTAATGCTCTAGGCTTGTATACCATTCCACCTAATATTGCTGCAATTTGTCTTGCCTCTGAGTCACGTAATGAAATACTTGAGATGCTTTCTTCATGGTCTGAATCAAAATGATACATTTCTCTACGTCCATCATCATGAATAACAATCACCATTTTTTCGTTACCTTTCGTAACGATTTGAAATTTGTAACCAATACCCGGAAGTTCACTTTCTCTAATATTCATATTTAGCTCCTCCACAACGATTTTTATTTGAATTTTCTGTTTTTTCGTCTTTTATTCATCCAATCAATTTTAGAAATTCTAACCATTCAGGATACCTGTGATTTGGAAATCTTTTATTGTAATAATAAGTGGCTCCTAAAAAGATACTTAAAGATGTAATGATAAAAAATAAATTACTTCTCATTTTCAAACTCTTAAGACTTACTTTCAATAAAGATTCTTCTTTCAAATTATCCCCTCTTTTTCGCTTTAAATTTAGTTTTTTAAAATGTAAATAATTCTAAAAATATTACGATGTAACATAATCATAACACGAAATATGTTTAAGTAACATGATTTTTTAGAAAAATTGATTCTGGTATATTTTTTGCATATAATTTTCTTATTACGAAAAAAAGGAAGTGTATTATATGGTTGATATCTTTAGCAGATTCCTTGAGGTAACGAATAATATTTTATGGTCATATATTCTTATTGCAATGTTAATCGGCTTCGGTCTTTATTTCTCTTTTAAATTGAAATTTGTACAGATTAGTCATCTAGGCGAAATGATACGTTTAATAGGGAATGGATTTAACCGAAAAACAAAGAAAAAAGATAGCATCTCCCCGTTCCAAGCTTTCTGTTTAAGTGCAGCAGCTCGTATTGGTATCGGGAACTTAGCTGGTGTAGCACTCGCAATTTCTATGGGTGGACCTGGTGCAATATTTTGGATGTGGTTTATCGCTATTATCGGTGCAGCTACTAGTTTTGTAGAATGTACGCTCGCACAAATTTATAAAGTAAAAGATGGAAGCAGGTTCCGTGGTGGCCCAGCATATTACATGGAAAAAGGGTTAAACAAACGCTGGATGGGTGTCTGGTTTTCACTTCTTATTACAGTTGCGTACGGATTAATTTTCAATTCAGTTCAAGCAAATACAGTAACAATAGCGTTTGAAAATGCTTTTGGACTAGAGCGAACTATCGTAGGAGCTGTATTAGCTTTATTAGTTGCGGTTATTATTTTTGGTGGTATTAAAAGCATTTCACGTATTACAGAAATGATTGTTCCTCCAATGGCGATTGTTTATATTGGTGTGGCTATTTTTGTCGTTATTAACAACTTCAATATGTTACCAAGCATTTTTACAGAAATATTTAACAGTGCATTCGGTTTAGACCAAGCCATCGCTGGTGGTATTGGAGCAGCAATCAAGTTCGGAATTCAGCGCGGTTTATTCGCAACAGAAGCTGGTATGGGTAGCTCTCCTAACGCAGCTGCAACATCAGATGTATCTCACCCTGTAAAACAAGGACTTGTTCAAGCATTAGGTGTTTTCGTAGATACATTCTTAGTATGTACATCAACAGCGTTTATCGTATTATGTTCTGGACTTTACAAAGGATCAAATTTAGAAGGTATTGAATTAACACAACAAGCATTAAGTTCACAAATTGGACCGTGGGCAAGTACTTTCTTAGCGATTATTATTTTCCTATTCGCTTTCAGTTCTTTACTAGGAAACTACTATTATGGTGAAACAAATATCGCATTTATTAAAGAAAGCAAAACATGGTTAATGATTTATCGCGTTGCAGTTGTCGGAATGGTTTTCTTCGGATCAATCGCTGCCCTTCAAACTGTTTGGAGTTTAGCTGATTTATTTATGGGACTAATGGTATTCACAAACTTAATTGCCATCTCATTCCTTAGCAAATTTGCCTACGCAGCTTTAGTAGACTATATTAAGCAAAAGAAACAAGGCAAGGATCCTGTCTTCCTTGCAAGTTCTATCCCTGGCTTAAAGAATACGGAGTGCTGGGATGGACAGGATGCAGAAGAAAATAAGCAAGCAGTATCATAATTAAAAGCAGAAGCTATATATCAAATAAAAACTCCCTATTACTTCACAGTAATAGGGAGTTTTTATTTACAACAGTTCATAATTTGTTCAAATTAATTCCAGCAAAAGGGTTGATTTATACAAATTACTAGATTATAATAATTATAAATTAGTAATTCGTATAACATAATAACTCAAGAGGAGATTGATCATAATGAACAAACAAGTAATCGAAGCATTAAACAAACAAGTAGCAAACTGGAGCGTTTTATTCACAAAACTACACAACTTCCATTGGTACGTAAAAGGACCTCAATTCTTCACACTACATGAAAAATTTGAAGAGCTTTACACAGAATCAGCTACTCACATCGATGAAATTGCAGAACGTATTTTAGCAATTGGCGGCAAACCAGTAGCAACAATGAAAGAATACTTAGAACTATCTTCTATTCAAGAAGCAGCTTACGGAGAAACTGCAGAAGGAATGGTCGAAGCAATCATGAAAGACTACGAAATGATGCTAGTCGAACTGAAAAAAGGTATGGAAATCGCTCAAGACTCTGACGACGAAATGACATCTGACCTACTACTAGGTATCTACACAGAACTAGAAAAACACGCTTGGATGCTACGTGCATTCTTGAATCAATAATAGATTTAAAAGCGGAAGCGGCTTGCTCAGAATCGCAGGACACTTCAAGCTCTCGACCTTGAAGCGCTTTTTGCTTCGAGCGAGAGAGCGAAATGACCGGAGATTCTAGCCGCTGGAGCTGGATACAACTAAAAGCGGAGGTGGCTCGTTTAGCTCTGACTGGATAAGGTTCTTTCACATAAAAGGCGCTTTTTGCCTTCTTATGTGAAAGGTTCTTAGACACGAAGAGCTAGCCACCGGAGCTGGATACTAACTAAAAGCAGAAGCGGCTCTCGTTTAGAGTCGCTTTTTTTATGTAGTGGTCGCACATCACAATGGTACATGAAATTATATCAACGTTTTTTCAAATATATCGATCGTAACTCGAATTATATCGATGTTTCGACAAAGAATATCGACTTACCGACAAATCACGACAATAATAACACTCCCCGCCTCTACTTTTATCAATATATTACAATCTCATTTATGTTAAAATATAGGAAACACCCTTTAATAATTAGATCCAAAAAGCTTTTCCAAATTCATCATTTACTACTTAAATGACGGGAGTGGTTCAGTTGAAAGACTACTTAATTAGAGCATTTTTTGCATTAATCACAGTTGGGATTCTCTTACTTATAGCTAATATTTTCAATATACGTGTCGAGGTTAAAGACTATGCTTTCCTCGTTGTTGTAGCAATTGGTGGCGGCTGGGGTGGCTGGTACCTGTATAAAAAACAAAGTAATCAAAATGATAAAGGCATTCCAAAGTAATATGGAATGCCTTCCTTTTTATTTCCGTCTATAGTAGATAACGAAATTCAGACCACTGATCAAAACAATCCCAATAAACATATTAGAAGACTGCACATCGCCACCTAAACTATATTCATCAGCAATAAATCCTAGCATAACAAGTGTTATCGCAGAAACACCAATACATATAACCGAAATAAACCAAAGTGAAAACTCATTAATCAGCTCTTTCTTCTGTCTTAAAACAATTAGCATAACAAGAATAGACGCTGCTAAAATACTTTTAAAAACAGGACGTAAATATACAAACTCCTCCATCTATTTCTCCTTTTCAAAAAACATTATATCTCAACATTAACATATTTAACTAAATTAAAAACACATGCCTTTTTACGATAAAAAAGACATGTGTTTCTATAAATCGCTATAAAAATGTACTATGATAATTGCTTCCACTTCGTCCCCAAGACAGGACGCTCGTAATTTTTGATTTCATGAATTAGTTTATCTACCGTCTCAGCGGAAACGATTAACTCTTTATTCGATGGATTCATAAAGCCTTCTTCTGCTGCCCGTTCAACCATTTGCAAAATTGGTCCGTAAAAGTCTTTTATGTTCAATAAACCAACCGGCTTATTATGTATACCAATTTGTGACCAACATACAACTTCAAATAGCTCTTCAAACGTTCCATATCCGCCTGGTAATGCAATGAAAGCATCCGCAAGCTCTGCCATTTTCGCCTTGCGCTCATGCATTGTTTCTACTTCAATTAATTCTGTTAATCCTGTATGTACGATTTCTCCTCGAAATAGACCGCGCGGCATAACACCTGTTACACGTCCACCTAAACGAAGAACTTCGTTTGCTACTTCTCCCATTAATCCAACGCATGAGCCACCGTATACGAGCTCATAGTCGTTCTCAACAAACATTTTGCCTAATTCCATTGCCTGCTCTTTAAACTCTGGTCTCTCCCCTAAATTGGAACCTGCAAACACACAAATCTTTCTCATTCCTACACCCCGAAACTATATATTGTTATGATACAATTGACATTGTACAACATATTGAAGGGATGAGGAAGAAATGGATATCGTTGCATTTCAAAGATGGGTTGAGGAATTTTACGAAAAACGAAGCTGGTCACAGTATAATGCCTTTATTCGCTTAAATTTCTTAACTGAGGAAGTTGGGGAAGTTTCACGAGTTGTTCGCGCTATTGAAATCGGCCGCGATCGTCCTGATGAAGATGCGAAAACAGAAGAAGAGCTAAAACAAGAACTAAAAGAAGAACTTGGTGATGTACTATCTAATCTTATTATTCTTTCGCAAAAATATGATTTAGATTTGCAGGACATTATGGAAGCACACGTCACAAAGCTTTCGAAAAGGTTTGAAACATCTAAATGAGAATGTTATCAATTATGATATAATATTATTGTCACAATAATAAGGGGGATTTTATGTTATCTAAAAAATTGCACGACGCATTAAATGAACAAATGAACTTTGAATTTTACTCTGCCCATGCTTATATGGCAATGGCTGCTTACTGTACAGCTGAGAGCTATGATGGATTCGCTAACTTTTTCCTTGTACAAGCTGAAGAAGAACGTTTCCACGCAATGAAGCTTTACAACTATATTAATGACCGCGGCGAGCGCGCTATTATTACTGGATTTGATAATCCTAATAACGAATACGAATCTGTATTAAATGCTTTTGAAGTCGCACTTGAACACGAGCGTGAAGTAACGAAACGTATTTATCACTTATCTGATATCGCTTGGGATGAGCGTGAGCACGCAACAATTACCTTCTTAAAATGGTTCGTTGATGAGCAAGTAGAAGAAGAAGCTTCATTCGATAGCATCATTCAAAAATTAAAACGTATTACAAGCGATTCAAACGCACTATTTATGCTAGATGCTGAATTAGAGAAGCGTACATTTACGCCTCCAGCTGAATAATAGTTTAATCACCTTAATGAATGTATTAAGGTGATTTTTTATTTTCTCTCTAGCTTAAAATCACCTTAAAATTCCTCGTATTTGACATAGAACCAGTAAATAAATGGTATTATTTTCAATATAAAGTGAAACTTTAATCCGTGGGGTTTTGTTCATCCCCCACGGATTATTAGCCCTCACCAATCGAGCGTTTACGGGCAGTTGATCTCCCACCTAACCTCTTTTGAGGTGGGAGTCTTATTGCTCGTTAATGCGGGATAAAACAATATACGAGGAGAGAAAAAATGAACCAACGTGTAGAATTTGTTGACGCCATTCGTGGTTTCGCTTTATTTGGCATTTTACTTGTTAATATAACATTAATTCAATTCGGGTTATTCGCTAATGAAAAACCCACTTATATTTTCGGGAAACTCGATGAAAGTGCTAATTGGTTTATTCAATTTTTCGGCACACAGAATTTTATTTCCCTATTCTCTTTTTCATTTGGGCTTAGCATTATTTTGTTACAAAAAAGTATTATCGCAAAAGGAAAAAAGTTTTTCCCTACATATATAAGGCGTATTAGCATTCTTTTACTACTAGGTTTCATTCACGGCACTTTTGTTTGGGAGGGAGATATTTTATTTGCCTACGGGATTGTCGGGATTTTCTTAATGATGTTCATCAATCGAAAACCAAAAACGTTACTCATTTGGGCATCCATTTTATTAGCACTCATTATGTTCGCATCTTATCAATCTGAACCTACATCAAACACATTCAATGATGTCGCACCTTATATTGAAAAAGAGCATAAAGTTCATGAAACTGGAAGCTATATGGATCATATCAACTTTAGATTAACTGAAAATCCTTTTGATTACATGGGAATTAACGGTGTCTTCGGATTAGTTATCCTGTCAATTTTCGCGTTAATTTTTATGTCCCCACTCTTCTTACTCGGCATGTACGTAGGAAAAAAGGGGTGGTTATTTGAGATTGATAAACATATGTCTGCTGTCAAAAAAATATGGCTTATTACTGGTATTTTCTCTTTTACAATCAAAATTTTAGCCACGTTCGTAAATCATCCGATTTTAATTATGTTACAGGCAGGTATTACACCAGTAACCATGACCTTCTTTTACGGAAGCACAATTATTTTATTGTTCCATTACAAAAAAGCATCGCGCTTACTAACATACATGGCGAACATGGGAAAAATGTCAGTTAGTAATTACTTAGCTCAATCTATTATCGCAACAACTATTTTTTACGCATATGGGTTTGGCTTATACGGTAAAATCGGCTATTTCTTCGGTATTCTTTTAACCATTGGAATTTATACGATTCAATTATTCGTTAGTACCTATTGGCTACAGAAATACCGAATGGGGCCTGTAGAATATGTGTGGAGACTGGGAACTTATTTAGAGAGACCACGATTTAAAAAAGACTTGGATAAAGCAAGTTAAACAAAAAAGCAATGAGCCTACGCTCATTGCTTTTCTTAATTTATTAAAGCATAACCCCAACGATAATCGCTGATAATATACTTACTAACGTTGCACCATATACAAGTTTTAATCCGAATGATGATACAACATTTGCTTGTTTGCCATCAATACTCTTCGTCGCACCTGCGATAATTCCGATAGATGAGAAGTTCGCAAATGATACAAGGAAGATAGATAAGATACCTACTGTACGAGCTGATAAATCACCAGCTACTTTGCCAAGGTCAAGCATTGCAACAAATTCGTTCGTTACTAATTTCGTTGCCATAATTTGTCCTGCTGTTAGCATCTCTGATGTTGGAATACCCATTACGAATGCTAATGGTGAGAAGACATATCCTAAAATACTTTGGAATGTGATTCCGAAAATAGAATCGAATACACCGTTAATTGCTGTAATTAATGCTACGAAACCGATTAACATTGCCGCTACTGTTACAGCGATAGAGAAACCAAGCATAATATATTCGCCTAACATTTCAAAGAATGTTTGCTTTTTATCTTCTTGTAATTCTAAAATATCGTCTTCTTCTTTCACATCATATGGATTAATGATATGAATGATAATGAATCCACTGAATAAGTTTAGTACAAGTGCTGTTACTACATATTTTGGATCAATCATTTTCATATAAGAACCAACGATTGACATCGATACTGTTGACATTGAAGATGCACAAAGTGTGTATAAACGATTTCTTGGTAATTTGCTTAATTGATCTTTTACTGTAATAAATACTTCACCTTGGCCGACAATTGCCGCTGCTACTGCATTATATGATTCAAGTTTTCCTAAACCGTTAATTTTACTTAATACGAAACCGACTGCACGAATGATAATCGGTAAAATTTTAATATGTTGTAAGATCCCAATTAGTACTGCTAAGAAAATAATTGGTAATAATACTGTTAAGAAGAATGGTGCTTGTCCATCGTTTGCTAGACCACCAAATACGAAATTAACCCCTGCTTCCGCAAATTTTAAAATAGCGCCAAATCCATCTGCAATCCCTTTTACTAATACAAATCCGATCTTTGTATTTAGTAAGAAATACGCAAGTACCAATTGAATTACAAGCATAAGTGCAATTGGTTTATATTTAATTTTCTTACGATCTGAACTTATAAGGAAACCTAGTACAAATACTACAAGTAAACCGACTAGAAACATTACTATCTTCATGTGTGAATCCTCCACTTCTCCCACGAGTTATTGGTCGTATAACGAATGACGTCTGACCATTGTTGTTAAAAAAATTTAAAACCCCTAAATACTATTCAACTGTTAACTAAAATCAGTAAGCGTTTACATAAATTGCAATTTATAACAGGTAGTCTCTTCTTCTCTACCGTATTTAACGTCTGAAATGGATACCACCTACAAATCAAATTGTAAGCGTTATCTAATCGAAATGCAATATAAATTTTAAAATATTTTTATATGTTAATATATTCCTAATCTATTGGTTTTTTTATGTAAATTTACCATAAAAAACAGCCCTAGCTACGAGCTAGGACCACCCTTTTTATAACATAACACCAACGATAATCGCTGATAAAAGACTTACTAATGTCGCACCGTATACAAGTCGTAATCCGAATGATGAAACAACGTTTGATTGGTTTTCATCGATCCCTTTCGTTGCACCTGCGATAATTCCGATAGATGAGAAGTTCGCAAATGATACAAGGAATACAGAAAGAATACCGACTGTACGAGCTGATAAATCACCAGCTACTTTTCCTAGATCAAGCATCGCAACAAATTCGTTCGATACTAATTTCGTTGCCATAATTTGTCCCGCCGTTACCATTTCTGATTGCGGGATGCCCATTACGAATGCCAATGGAGAGAAAATATATCCTAAAATAGCTTGGAATGTAATACCGAACACTGAATCAAACAAGCTATTGATTGCTGTAATTAACGCTACGAAACCAAGTAACATTGCTGCTACCGTAATCGCAATCGTGAAACCAAGCATAATATATTCGCTCAGCATTTCAAAGAATGATTGCTTTTTCTTGTTTTCTAACTGCAATGTGTCTTCTTCTTCCGTAATATCGTACGGATTAATAATATGAATGATAATGAAACCACTAAATAAATTTAATACAAGTGCTGTTACTACATATTTCGGCTCAATCATTTTCATATAAGAACCAACGATTGACATCGATACTGTCGACATTGAAGATGCACATAGTGTATATAAACGATGTTTCGGGATTTTACTTAATTGATCTTTTACTGTAATGAATACTTCTGCTTGTCCAACAATCGCAGCTGCTACCGCATTATACGATTCTAATTTTCCTAAACCATTTACCTTACTTAACAAAGTACCAATAGCACGAATAAATATCGGTAAAATTTTAAAATGCTGTAGAATTCCGATTAATACTGCGAAGAATACGATTGGTAATAATGCCGTTAAGAAGAATGAAACCTCCCCTTTATTAACAAGGCCTCCAAATACGAAAACGATTCCAGCTTCCGCATATCCAAGAAGTGCTCCAAATCCATCTGAAATTCCTTTTACTAAAATATAACCAACTTGCGTATTTAATAAGAAATAAGATAATACTAGCTGAATAATAAGCATGACCATAATTGGTTTATACTTAATCTTCTTTCGATCGGCACTTATAAGAAAACCGAGTACGAACACGACGAGTAATCCTACCAGAAACATAACAAACTGCATTAATAAAATCCTCCATTTAACTCTTTATTAACGTTGAACGTCTGACCACTCAAAATAAGAAATAATCCGAACTTTCCACTTCTCCTCAAAAATCATCAATTGGATAGGAAAAATCATAAAACCTCTTGTCTGAAAGGCATTTTCCATTCTAACACAAATTACAAATCATATCCGCACTTTTCTAAAAAAATACATTTTATTATAAAACTCTCATTAATGTTCGTCTTTTACCCCTCTCCCCTAGTTTATTACTACACAAAAAAAACGAGCATCAAATTTCTCTGATGCTCGTTCCATCTTTTATTATACAGCTTTTTCTTTATCCGCTACCGCTGGCTTATCCCAGCACTCTGTATTCGTTAAACCAGGAATAGAATCTGCACTGAAGACTGGATCTTTTCCTTGTTTCTTTTGTTTCACATAGTCTGCTAATGCCGCATACGCAAATCGTCCAAGAAGTGTGATCGCAATTAAGTTTGTGATTACCATTAGACCCATAAATAAATCTGCCATATTCCATACAACCTGAAGCGTCGCAACAGAACCGAATAATACCATTCCCACTACCGCAATACGGTAAATCGTTAACCAAGTTTTACTTTGTTTAATAAATTCAATATTCGTTTCACCATAATAATAGTTTCCTAGTAATGAACTGAAAGCAAATAAGAAAATGATAATCGCTAAGAAGCTACTTGCCCACGAACCGATTTGTGAACTTAACGCCACTTGCGTTAATTCAATACCTTCTAAATTTGTTGCCTTATATGCACCAGAACATAGTACGATAAATGCTGTTGATGTACATACTAAGAATGTATCTACTAAAACCCCAATTGTTTGAATGAAACCTTGTTTCGCTGGATGCGTTACATCAGCTGTTGCGGCCGCGTTTGGCGCACTACCCATACCTGCTTCATTCGCAAATAATCCGCGCTGAATACCAAACTTCATTGCAGCACCAATACCGCCACCTACAGCTGAATCTAAACCGAATGCACCTTTAAAGATTTCTGTAAACATGTCCGGTATTAAATAATAATTTTTAATAACAACGAAAATAGCTACTGCAATATAAATAATTGCCATCGGCGGCACAATCATTTCTGACATACGCGCAATACTTTTCACACCACCAAAAATAATAACCGCAACTAATACCGCAAGTACAATCCCTACAACATAACGCTCAATACCAAAAGCATTTTTAAATGCTAATGTCACTGTATTCGCTTGTACTGAGTTGAAAATTAAACCGTAACTAATTGTAATAAGGATAGAGAACCAAATTCCCATCCAACGTTTATTTAAACCTTTTTCCATATAATAAGCAGGACCACCACGGAAGCCACTGCCATCTTTTATTTTATAAATTTGCGCAAGCGTACTTTCTACGAAACTTGAAGACGCCCCAATAATCGCAATAACCCACATCCAAAATACAGCTCCTGGTCCTCCCATAGAAATAGCTAGCGCTACACCAGCTAAGTTCCCGATTCCAATACGAGCTGCTGAACTCATACAAAATGCTTGGAATGACGATACACTTCCCTTTTTACGTGTCTTTCCAGTTAAGCCATCACCCATTAGTCGAACCATTTCCCCTAAATGAGTAAGTTGTACGAATTTCAATTTAATAGAAAAATAAAGCCCTAAGCCGATTAACATTGCAATAAGAATATATGACCAAAGAATCGTATTCATTGATGAAACGAACTGTTCTAAAATATTCATACAATTAGTCCCCTCCCTTTTTTCTTCATAAATTGAATTATATTTAAAAAATATTCAAAAATCAACATTTTTCGACAGGATATTGCTTCCATATGTTAGATTTTATAACATGATCATGTTATTTGTTATGTTTTATGACTTTATATTTATAAAATGCACATACTAAAACAATAAATAATCCATTGACAAAAAAGCCAATCTGTAACTATAATGATTACATCGGGTTGTAACAAACCTAATTACATCAAATTCATTCATTTTCACATATACACTTTAACAAAACAATTTGGAGGGATTTATTATGAAAATTGGAATTATCGGAGCAAGCGGAAAAGCTGGAAGTCGTATTTTAAAAGAAGCATTAGATCGTGGACATGAAGTAACTGCAATCGTAAGAAGTGCTGCAAAAATTACAGAAGAAAATGTTAAAGTTTTAGAAAAAGACGTATTTTCTCTTACATCTAACGATCTTCAAGCATTCGATGTAGTCGTAAACGCATTCGGTGCACCAGCAGGTCAAGAACATCTTCACGTAGATGCAGGAAATGTACTGATTGAAGCTATGAAAGGTGCACCTAATACAAAATTACTTGTAGTTGGTGGCGCTGGTAGCTTATTTGTAGACGAAGAAAAAACGACTCGTGTATTTGATACACCAGGTTTCCCAAATGAATACCTTGCAACAGCTCAAAACCAAGGTAAAAACTTAGAAATCTTACAACAAACAAATGATATTACTTGGACATTCATCAGCCCTTCTGCACTATTTGCACTAGGAAAACGTACTGGTTCTTACAAAGCTGGTAAAGACAACCTTCTCGTTAACTCAAAAGGCGATAGCTACGTAAGTTACGAAGACTTCGCAGTAGCAGCACTTGATGAAATCGAAAATCCAAAACATGTAAACGAACGCTTCACAGTTGTTTCTGAAGCTGAGTAATAAAAAAGCTCGTAAACATAGTGTTTACGAGCTTTTTTTCATCATCTGTTATATTGATTCGGTTTATGTGGTTCATTTGGTGTATAGGGTTTATTTGGTTTATTATCATGACCATTTGCTTTTTTCCAACTTACCGCTAACTCTGGACTTGTTTTTTCTTCACTACGCTCAAGTAACACAACCGCATTTTGAATAGTCGGTGTACCTTTATGAGCAATCCCTTGTAATTTCGTTAAATTCCCTGATACTTTAAAGCTAAATCCACCCGATGGTGTTTGTTTCGGAATTAAAATGCGGAATTTCTCTCCCACATTAAATTCAGTTTTCGCTTCACCTTTTTCATTTACGAACTTCGCGCCTTCTGGTGCGCCTGTTGCTTGCACTTTATACGTTCCACTTTTAGCGTTTGTTTGCACTGTATATAAACCAGTTTCAAAAAACTCATCTTTCAATACTGCTTCTTGTTCTTCTGATGGTACTACACTCATCGTAATTTCTTGTAGTTCCTCACTAGCACTTGCTTTTGCAACAATATCTTTCGTTACTTTTTCTACATTTTTATTACGGAAATCTAAATCGTTAATATCAATTTGTTTTAACGCATTCCACACCGCAAGCTGTGTTGCGTAATGTGCATCTCTCCAATCTGAAACACCTAATTCTTGTGGACTCTTCTGTGGATATCCGTTTAATAGTACACGGTATACGTTAATATCTACTTTACCCATTTCAGGTAAATCTTGGCCGCTCGGAGATTTCAAATCTACATTTAAGCAAAAAGCAATTTTTCCATCTGCTGTTTTAATAAGCTCTGTTCGAATTGGTTTTTTCTTTGACTTACTATAACTCCAATCCATTTGATACTTCGTGTGATCCATAACTTCTGCGGATGCTTTTTGAAGTGGGAATAATAAGTTCGCAAATACAAATAAAACACTCAAAAAAGCGGCCATTAGCTTGAACGATCGTTTTATATTCATGTCTACAACCCCTTATAAAATAACAAATTTAATACTGTTTATTATTTAGTTAGAACATTTTTTTATGCATAGACAAAATAAAAAAGAGTGCAAACTTTTTTGCACTCTTTGAACTTACCTCTATTAGAAATCAAAGTTATCAGGATCTGGACCAACGCGGTGGTTCTGATTTAAAGCATCAATCTTTTCCATGTCTTCTTTTGTTAATTCGAAGTCGAATATATTAGCATTCGCAATAATACGCTGTTCTTTCGTTGATTTCGGAATCGTTACAACTTCATTTTGAAGATCCCAACGTAAAATGATTTGCGCTGTTGTTTTACCGTACTTATCAGCTACTTCTTGTAAAGTTTCGTTATCTAATAATTGCCCTTGCATAAGTGGTGACCATGCTTCCATTTGGATATTTTGTTCTTTACAGAAAGCTTGTAGTTCTTTCTGCGTTAAACGCGGGTGATACTCTACTTGGTTAATCATCGGCTTAATTTCCGCACCTTCCAGTACGTCCTTCAAATGATGGATTTGGAAGTTACTTACGCCAATTGCACGCACGCGTTCTTCTTTATAAAGTGTTTCTAACGCTCTCCACGAATCTTTATATTTCCCTTCAACAGGCCAATGCACAAGATATAAATCTAAATAATCTAGTTCTAATTTTTTTAAGCTCTCTTCATATGCAGCAAGTGTCGTTTCATACCCTTGATCTGCGTTCCACACTTTTGAAGTAATAAATAAATCTTCTCGAGAAATTCCTGCTTCTTTTATACCGGCGCGAATGCCTTCTCCAACTGCTTTTTCATTTCCATAAATCGCAGCTGTATCAATGCTACGGTATCCTTCTTTAATGGCTACTTTCACAGCCCCTACAAGTTCCGGTCCATCTTCTACTTTAAATACACCTAAGCCGAACCAAGGCATTTCTAAACCGTTATGCAATACTGTTTTACTTTGTAAATTTTTCATTATATTTTTCTCTCCTTTATTTTGCTTGATCTCTTTTTTCTAATGTCATATTCCACGCTGTTAAAATAACAGCACCTACTACCATAATGCCGCCTACCCAAGCTGTATGAATTAACCCTAACGAGTTCGTTACAATACCGCCTAAATAAGCACCGAGGGCAATTCCTGCGTTAAACGCTGCAATGTTCATTGCTGATGCAACATCGACAGCGCTCGGTACGAAGCGTTCAGCCAAAATAACGACATATACTTGTAGTCCTGGAACATTCATAAATGCGAATAATCCCATGAAAATAATTGTGATTAACCCAGCAACTTTAAACGGTGCTGTAAATGTTAAAACAAATAATACAATCGCTTGAATAAAGAACATGTAAAATAACGCTCGAATCGGATTATGATTTGATAATTTTCCGCCGACCATATTCCCAATCGCAATTGCAATCCCGTACACTAATAAAATGATTGTAACGGTACTCGATTTAAATCCTGTTACTTCTTGTAATAGCGGAGATAAATACGTAAATGTTACGAATGTTCCCCCGTATCCTAATGCAGTAATGACGAAAACAAGTAATAGTCTTCCGTTCGTGATAAGTTTGAATTGATCACGAAATGATACAGACGTACCTTTTTTTAAGTTAGATGGAATTAACATACTGTTTGCGACTAAGGCAACGATTCCAATTACCACAATCACCATAAACGATGCTCTCCAGCCAAATTGTTGACCAATAAATGTTCCAATTGGTACACCTGTAATCGTCGCAACGGTTAAACCAGTAAACATAAATGCTATCGCACTAGCTCGTTTATTCTCTGGTACAAGTGCAGCCGCAATTGTGGATCCGATCGACATAAAAACGCCATGTGCAAATGCGGAGACAACCCTCGCGATAAGTAACACAGTAAAACTCGTTGCTACCGCTGCGATTCCATTACCGATAATAAAGACAATCATAATCCACATTAATAATGTTTTTCGCGACATACTAGCAGTTAGCGAAGTTAAAACAGGAGCACCGAATGCTACTCCTAACGCGTATAAAGAAACGGTTAAGCCCGCTGTTGTAACAGAAACATGTAAATCCTCCGAAATAGATGGTAATAAACCGACGCTAATAAACTCGGTTGTACCAATTCCAAACGCACTAATTGCTAGTGCTAATAAAGCAAACATACTTCTTCGGTTCGTCTGAACAGCCGAAGATGATATTGTATATGAATTCAATTGAACCCCTCCTTAATACGAGAATTCCAATCATAATAGTGTGATAAAAAGGCCTTTTTATCTTCTACAAAAATAACTTTACTGCTGATAAATGCTATTATGAATGGCTTCACTCTTTTTTTGAAGAACGCACTTTAAAGTACGATAGGTACCCAAAAGTAACATAGACACTTTTTAGTACCGTACTACTCATTTCCCTCTTACGTATGCTATTATGGAACATATTCAACACGATAAAAAGTACGTACTTTAAAGTGCTATAGGCACTAAAAAGTAACATTTAACTTATTTAGCTTCTTTTGTTGAAGAACTGAAATTCACATTCATCAAAGGAGATTTTTATATGAAGAAATATAATATTCCTGTCGAGGCGACTTTAGAGGTTATCGGCGGCAAATGGAAAGTCGTTATTCTTTGCCACTTAACGAAAGGTACAAAGAGAACGAGTGAACTAAAACGGTTAATGCCTGGTATTACACAAAAGATGCTAACACAGCAATTACGTGAGTTAGAAGTAGACGGGGTTATTCAAAGAAAGGTATACAATCAAGTACCGCCAAAAGTAGAATATTCTCTTACTGACTACGGATGGTCTTTAGAATCAATTCTCGATTCTCTTTGTACTTGGGGCGAATGCCATCTTGAAAAAAGCGGTAACACATCGATGCTACTTACAGAAGATGAACAATAAAAAAAGGAAAAAATGAACATAAATTTGTCCGTTTTTTCCCTTTTTCATTTATATATATGTACATTTTTAAGATAGATAAAATATTTTATGCGCTTTCATTCCTTGTCATTACTAGGTTACAGGCTCAATATCAAATAATTAGGAATCATTTTTATGTTAACATACGTGTATATAGTATATAATATAGGATATATATTATATACACTTTCCGATAAGGGAACTTTCCATTATGCGGACAAGCCATGTATCGGACAGTTCATAAATAATAGGTAGGACATTATGGTTTTGGATTTATGATTTCAGCTTACTTGCTATCATAAATTTAAAGGCATTTTATTGTGCTTTGTGAAACTTTGTATAAAGTTTCGCAAGCGTTTACTATCTTACCTATCAAAAATAAGAGTATTGCTATCGTAAAGGAGAATTGGAGATGCCAGAAACTATGACTCAAACAAAGCCAGAACAAGAAACTGTACAAATTTCTGCTAGCCAAGGACAACTTGATGTACTTGATCAGTTGTTAAAACCTGAGGTACAAGAATCATTAACAACACTAGTGGAACAGCTTCCAAAATTAACTGAGCTTGTTAACATTTTAACTAAGTCTTATGACTTCGCTCAAACTGTTGCTACTGATGAAGTATTAAAAAACGACACTGTTAGTGCAATCCAAGAACTTGTAGAACCTGTAAAAGATACAGTGAAAAGCATGGCTGCAACTGCTATCGAAGCGAAAGATCGTGCTGACGAAAGCAACGAAGTTATCGGCCTGTTCGGTCTATTAAAATTACTAAAAGACCCACAAGCACAAAAAATGTTCCGCTTTGTGAACGCATACCTTCAAATTAGTGCAGAACGTAATAATAAATAATTTAATTTATAACAACAATTAGTAAAGACGGGGGATATCATACTATGTCAAAACAAATTGTCATCTTAGGTGCTGGTTATGGCGGTCTTCTTGCCGCTTTAAACGTACGTAAATACTACAGCAAATCAGAAGCACAAGTTACAGTGATCAACCAATACCCAACACACCAAATCATCACTGAACTACACCGCCTTGCAGCTGGTAATGTTGCTGAGCAAGCAGTTGCAATGCCACTTACAAAGCTTTTCAAAGACAAAGACATCGATCTTAAAATTGCAACAGTTGAGTCATTCTCAGTTGATAGCAAAGAAATCAAACTAGCTGGTGGCACTACGCTATCTTACGATGCACTTGTAGTTGCTTTAGGAAGTAAAACTGCTTACTTCGGTATTCCAGGACTAGAAGAAAACAGCATGGTATTAAAATCTGCTGCTGATGCAAACAAAATCTACAAACACGTTGAAGACCGTATTCGTGAATACGCTAAAACGAAAAACGAAGCTGATGCTACAATCGTAATCGGTGGTGGCGGATTAACTGGCGTTGAGCTAGTTGGTGAGCTTGCTGACATTATGCCTAAACTTGCAAAAAGTCACGGCGTAAATCCAAAAGAAGTTAAACTTCTTCTTGTTGAAGCAGGTCCAAAAATCCTTCCAGTATTACCAGATCACTTAATCGAACGTGCAACTACTAGCTTAGAAGCACGCGGTGTTACATTCTTAACAGGTCTTCCTGTAACAAACGTTGCTGGCAATGAAATCGACTTAAAAGACGGTCAAAAAATCGTTGCTAACACATTCGTTTGGACAGGCGGCGTACAAGGTAACCCATTAATTGGTGAATCAGGTCTTGAAGTAAACCGTGGACGTGCAACTGTTGATGCACACCTACAATCTACTTCTCACAAAGACGTATTCGTTGCTGGAGACAGCGCTGTTGTCTTCTCTCCAGACGGTCGTCCATACCCACCAACTGCACAAATCGCTTGGCAAATGGGTGAGTTAATTGGATACAACTTATACGCAGCACTAGAAGGCAAAGCATTCGAAGAGTTCGCACCTATCAACTCTGGAACACTTGCTAGTCTAGGACGTAAAGATGCTGTTGCTACAATCGGAGCAAGCAATACTCCACTTAAAGGTCTACCAGCATCATTAATGAAAGAAGCAAGTAACGTTCGTTACTTATCACACATTAAAGGTCTATTCAGCTTAGCTTACTAATCTGAATATAAGCCCGAATCATGCCCTGCATGGTTCGGGCTATTTTTATCCGTAATTTTCTCTACTTACTTATATTCGGCAAAGGAATCATATAACCCTCTTTAATTATCTAAATATACTGACTTTTTTGTGTCAAAATTGTGTATATGAAAAGAGCGGAAGCATCTTCCCTACTTCCACCCTTTCACAAAAACTATTATCCCAATTTCACTAAACTGTAGTTCTTCTTCCCTTTACGAATAATAATAAATCTTCCATCAAATGAATTTTCTACAGTAACATCAATAGCTACATCCGTTACTTTTTCACCGTTCATAGAAATGGCTCCGTTATTAATATCCTCACGTGCTTGTCTTCTAGATGGTTCAATTCCTAAATCAACTAGCCACTCTACGATGTTTTTCGTCCCTTTGGAAGACTGGAATGTCGGCATCTCTTTAAAGCCTTGTTCAATTTCATCAGCTGTTAACGATTTAATATCTCCGCTAAATAATGCTGCTGTAATTTTCATAGCTTGCAAAAATGCCTCTTCTCCATGAACGAATTTCGTCATTTCTTCCGCTAATACTTTTTGCGCTTCACGTTTATGAGGCTCTGTTTCTACCTTCACTACCAATTCATCAATGCGCTCTTTCGTTAAGAACGTAAAGTATTTCAAGTATTTAATTACATCACGGTCATCTGTATTCACCCAGAACTGGTAAAATTCAAACGGTGTTGTCTTTTCAGGATCAAGCCAAACCGCACCACCTGCTGATTTACCAAATTTCGTACCATCTGATTTTAATAATAACGGAATCGTTAATCCAAATACTTTCGCTTCATGACCTTCTAACTTACGAATTAAATCTAAACCGCTCGTAATATTTCCCCATTGGTCACTACCACCAATTTGTAATTGAACATCTTCTTTCGTGTATAAATGATGGAAATCCATCGCTTGCAAGATTTGGTACGTAAATTCTGTGAAAGAAATTCCTGTATCTAAACGACTTGCTACAATATCTTTCGCTAACATGCTATTTATACTAAAATTTTTGCCGTAATCACGTAAAAATTCAATAATGTTTATTTCATGCGTCCAGTCGTAGTTATTTACCATCTTTACTTCGCTATTCCCACCGAAATCAAATAGCTTTTTCATTTGTGCTGTTAACGCATCTACATTATGCTGGACTACTTCTAACGTTTGCAATTGACGCTCTGATTGACGTCCACTTGGATCACCAATTGTTCCTGTTGCCCCGCCGATTAAAATAACCGGATGATGACCAGCTAACTGGAATCTCTTCATCATCATAAACGGAATCAAATGTCCGATATGCATACTATCACCAGTCGGATCAACTCCGCAGTATAGTGAAATCTTTTTCTCTTCTACTAACTTACGTAAACCTTCTTCATCCGTCTGTTGATTTACAGCACCGCGCCATTCTAATTCATCAATAATATTCATCTTTTGTCATCCCCTTTATTTAAAAAAAAACAAAAAAGCCCCTATGTCTACGATAGACATAGGGACGATTATTCACCGTGTTACCACCCAGTTTGCATAAATAGCATAGCTATTCACACCACTCTTAGCAATAATATCGATTGCTACTCCGCTTAGCATTACCTAAGATACTCCAGAGTGTAATTCACAAGTTTGTTTGTGCTAGGTTCCAGCAACCCCTAGCTCTCTTTGATAACAGTGACAAACTGCTACTAGGCTCTTTCAACGTATATTTTATTTGTTAAATTATTAGCCATTATATTGAATCGAAAACGAATTGTCAACAATATCCAAATGTTATTTCGAAATAATTCATACTTTTATACGTTTTTTATTCAACGGTTACTGTAGATCTTCTCCAATAATCCTTACTTCTCTCTCTAATTTCACACCGAATTTTTCTTCAACAGTTTTTTGTACGAAATGAATTAAATCAATATAATCTTGTGCAGTTCCGTTATCAACATTCACCATAAATCCAGCATGTTTTAAAGAAACTTCCACTCCGCCAATTCGCTTACCTTGCAGTCCTGATTCTTGAATAAGCTTACCCGCAAAATTATTTGGTGGACGCTTAAATACACTACCACATGAAGGGTATTCTAGAGGCTGTTTTGACTCACGTTTATACGTTAAATCATCCATTTTTTCTTTAATTTCTTCACGTACACCTTCTTCAAGTTCAAACCTCGCTTCAAGAATAATGTAATGATTGTTCGCAAATACACTCTTACGATATCCAAATTCAAATGCTTCTTTCGTTAAAGTACGTAGCTCTCCATCACCTGTCATTACGACAGCTTCTGTTAATACAAACGATACTTCACCACCGTATGCACCAGCATTCATATATAATGCTCCGCCAACTGAACCTGGAATACCACAAGCAAATTCAAGACCTGTTAAATTGTGATCTAATGCAATACGAGATACATCAATAATTGCTGCACCACACCCCGCTACAATCGTTGTTCCTGTTACAGTAACACCTGTAATATGAATTAAACTTACTGTAATCCCGCGAATCCCACCATCTTTAATAATGACATTCGATCCATTTCCTAAAAACGTAACTGGAATATTATATTGATTTGCATACTTGATAACTTCTTGAATTTCATCATAATTCGTAGGCGCAACGAACACATCTGCTTTTCCGCCCACTTTAATATGCGTATGATTCTTTAACATTTCATCTTGTTTAACATGACCTTCAGGCAATACCGTACTTAAATATTTATAAACCTCTTGCATATTCATTTTACGATTCCTCTATTTCTATATTCTTTTTATCCCGTTATACGGGCCCATAATATCCCCACATACATGAAATGAACCTAAAGTGGTGGATACAGTGTACCCAAAATCAATTCGAGACACCTATAAACCTCTTAAATTATAAGAGGTGCCACTCATATTAAAATATATATTGCATAATAAAGCAACCCAAATGGACCACTAAACTTGACATGTAATCAGAAAGACAACAATTTGTAAAATATATAACTTTTACAAAACACTATCCCTCAGTATCTTACTATACCATATGAAAGAAAAATGGTATTTTTTTGTAATCTTTACTTTACTTACATCAATAAAAAAAGAGCACATCCCACAGAATGTGCTCTTTCTATACTCTTTAACTTATTTTTCGTTCTCTTCTTTTTCCTTATCAAACCATAACAGCTCATCGTCATCAACTTCACCATTATAATTGATTAGAATCTCTTCGCCCGCTTTTATATCTTTGTAAGCAAAGAAGTTAAACGTATGATTCTCAAAGACAATATCATACGTTGCATTCGGCTTATATGAATGATTAAATAACATGCCGTATCCTAAAAGGAATGCCGTATGATTTACCCCATACTCAAATGCGTAGTCAGCAAGTAACGTTTTCTCAATGTGTTCATGCTGTTCATTCGGATAAGAGATAACTGGTGCTGAGTGTATCAACTCACCCTTTTTAATATCACGAGTTGCAAATACGCCTCTATTAAATTCTCCATCACTAAGTTCAGAAGTCTTAACTTCAATCATATGCGTCACCTATATATTTCTTTCTTCGAAGTATTTTTCTCCTTAAGCTTGGCAGAAAACGCGGAGAAAAGCAATTAAATTCCTACCAAGTATAAAAAGAGCACATTATTTGTGCTCTTTTTATGTGATATTCTATGAAGCCCCGCGTATCAATTATTTCAGTTTAAATACCGCACTAACTGGGTTATGATCACTATTTTCAAACTTTAAGTCTTTCCCTTGTACATTTACAATTTCAACATTCGGCGAAACGATAAAGCCATCAATAATAGTGACAAAGCTTTCACCCTCCACATACTTCTTCACATCATCTCTTACCGTCATAACAGATGGATCTACAGCCCATTGGAATCCTCCATCTGCGAAGTCCTTTGGTAACTCTACTAGCCATTCAGGACGCTCTTTTACAAACTTAGGATCACTTAATTGAACATTAGAAAGTAACTGGTTCCAATCTCCACCTAATATTACGTAATCACCATTTTGATAACACTTGTTCATATATTCTTTTAAATACTCTGCTTGTTGCTTTCTAATTTTTCCGCCCTCATCATAAGCAGATAGATGTACATTTACGAGCCTAACATACTTCCCATTATTAACAGGGATTTTATGTTCAACAATCGCTCGATCTAAATCGAATAAACGCTTCGGCCAAGGCTCCATTCCTGGTAGTTGGAACCGCGTTGCTGTTTGAACTGTGTATTTAGAGAATGTACTTAATCCGCCCTCAGCATATCCCATCGGCTTTGTGACTGGGACAGGAACCCACTTAGTATCGTAGTTCTTCCCAAATGACGAAGCATAATCAGGTAATCCCTTTTTCAAAAACTCATGTTCATTTACATCAAATGATCGGTGAGATTTTATATCAACTTCTTGCAATAACACAAAATCACTATTCTCATTTTGTAAAAATGAAAGCATCTTCTTTAAGTTTACTTCAGTCTGTTCTTTACTACTCGAACCAGAACCCTTTCCACCGTCCATAAAGAAGTCTTGGTCCTTATCTAATCCAGCGTACCCAATATTAAATGTTGTAACTTTAAATTCATTTCCTGGCTGCAGTACACGCTCTTTGTTGTTTTCAACCTTTACGTCTAAAACATTCGCTGGCTGTTCTTTTGTAAGTGTCATATAAGCTAAAAAGCCACCTAGAATACAAGCCACTATTAAAATAAATATTAATACTATTTTTAAAAATTTCTTCAACACACATGACCCCTTTTTATTAAATAACGTTTTATTTTTCTGTATTTTCAGTTAAATAAAGATAAATTAAAGACACAAGAAATATTTTACCATAAAGAAAACTTGATATCATTATATTTAGCTAACAAATAATCGTTGTATCCCTCACTGCAATTATCTTGAAATTCAATCATAATATTTACGAAAGCAAGACTGTAATGTAATTACAACCCACAACAGAGGAATCACACCTTCAGAGAATATAACAGATCCTACTTTCCGCACTTTTCATTAACATATTTATTGGTAATCCAAAATAATATTTAGTACACTATAAAGTGAAACTTTAATCAGTGGGGGTTTTGTTCATCCCCCACTGATTATCAGCCCGCACCAATCGGGCATTTACAGGCAGTTGATCTCCCACCTAACTTCTTTGCTCCAGCTGAATTTTGAGGTGGGAGCTTTACTGCCTGTTAATGCGGGATAAATAGAACTTATAGGCGATGGAGTTCGCCATAACTGCTATTTAGCTAATGACTCCTACCAGTATGACTACTGGTAGGAGTCTATTTTTTTTGAGTAAACTATTAGAGAGGTGAAGAAATTGAAATATATTATTGTTGGCATAGCCGGTATATTAGGAGCTCTTTCCCGTTATTATTTAGGTTTTACTATCGATACGCTTTGGCATCATTCATTACCACTCGCTACATTAACGATTAACTTAATTGGTTGTTTCTTACTAGCTTTGTTGACCACCTATATCGCTCGGTTAAACATCTTATCTTCCGAAGTTATTACAGGGATTGGAACAGGGTTTATCGGTTCATTTACAACCTTTTCAACATTCAGCGTCGAAACTATACAGTTAATTAATCATTCACATTTTGGTACCGCATTTTTATATGTATCATGCAGTATGCTAGGCGGTCTAATTATGTCTTTGCTTGGCTATAAACTTGGAGACTTTTTACTACAAAAACACCTTGAGGAAGGTGAACTATCATGATTAATGCTTTATTAGTAGCAACAGGAGGATTCTTCGGTGCTATTACACGATTTGCAATTAGTAATTGGTTTAAAGAAAGAAATACAACTTCATTTCCAATTGCTACATTCCTCATTAATATAACAGGAGCATTTTTACTCGGATATATAATTGGCAAAGGGATAACTACAAGCTGGCAACTATTATTAGGCACAGGATTTATGGGGGCCTTCACTACATTTTCAACGTTTAAATTAGAATCTGTTCAGCTTTTTAAGCATAAAAAATTCGGCATACTACTCCTATACTTAAGTGCTACTTATATAATCGGTATCACATTCGCATTCCTTGGGGTGAAATTAGGCGGAATATAAAAAAGAAAGCGACTCTTATCAGTCGCTTTCTTTCATAAAAAGTATGTTGCCCCATATGGAATTGAAAATAAACCAGCTGGATACACATCATAATGTATACTTTGCACAGGAAGCTGTGAATACGACATATACTGGCTCTGCATCATTTGCGCTACTTGTGCTTGCTGTTGCATTTGAATAGCCTGATGCACTGCCTGAATCGTCATCTGAGCCCCGGCCAATGTAATAGCTGGTCCTACTTGTCTTCCATAGTAAAAATAATGGTTCATCATTATTCAGCTCACTTTTTATTTTTCTTCCATATGGTATGTTTCTATTTCATAGTGAGTGTTTTGTCCCGATTGGTATAGGACTGGGGGCCAAACATCATCCCATTTTTTAGAACTTCACTTTATCTATTACTTTTTTTCAGCTTTGAAGTAATAAACCCAAATAGTAATACACCAATACCACTAAAGAACAATACATAACTTACCGGTACTAGGAAAAAGAAAGGTTCTTCAAGAAATCCATTCGCTCCTACTTTACTGTTTGAAGCATGTATAGTTAAAGAAATAATCGCTAAAATCATGAAAGAAATAGCCACTACATATTTATTTTTCATCGTATATTCTCCTTCAATTCCATCATTAATTTCCACTAATCTCATTACCATCATAATACGCCCAGAAGTATCACAAGTCAATAATCATTTATCGTTTTTCAATAAATAATTGTTGTTAATCTCACAAAAAAAGCTATAGACACTGTTTCGTCTATAACCTTTTCACTCCGAAGTATGTCTTTTGGAACATACACATTCTTATCGCATTATGATAAGAACCGTCAACGAAAAACTCATCTTGCAGTTCACCTTCAACGACAAATCCAACCTTTTTATAAACATGTACAGCTTTTTCATTTTCCTTATCAACCACTAAATAAATCTTATGCATATTTAATACGGAAAAGGCATAATCCATCGCTAAGCGCGTCGCATCAGCTGCATATCCGTGCCCTTGATAACTCGGATCAATAATAATTTGGAATTCCGTTCTACGATGAATATAATCGATTTCTACTAACTCAACTAAGCCAACCATCTCATTATCTTTTTCAACGATAAATCGACGTTCGCTTTGATCATGTATATGCTTATCATATAAATCCTGTAGTTCTACATAAGCCTCATATGGCTCTTCAAACCAATAAGACATAATATGTGCATTATTATTAAGTTCATGTACGAACTTTAAATCTTCTCGTTCTAATGGACGTAATTTCAATTCCTGACTCATTCCTATAACCTCCAAGTAAAAGAAACCTCTTCACTTAACTTCTCAATTTTTTTCAATTTCAAACGCCCTAATTTCATTGTAAACTTTGAAGCAGCTTGAAGGTCAAGATGAAAAAGTAGTGCAAACTGATGTCTGCACTACTACTCTTTTCTCAAATCTCTCATATTTGATATGTATAAAGCAATAACTAAAACAAGAATAGATCCCGCATATAATAAAGTCTCCATCGGTTCCTCATGCGATACAATAATTAATCGAATTAAAGCCGTAATTCCGATATAAATAAAATAGCGTAATGGGAAATGATAATTCGATTTAAAATACTTAATAATTAATGCAATGAACTCGAAGTATAAGAAATAGACGATGATACTTTCAACTAATTTATACGATGTATACTTCTTCGCTGAAAATATGTATTGAATAAAAGTAATCGTCTCATTAATTAAAAAGATAGATAAAACAATGGATAGTATAATTAGAGCTATATTTAATATCCATTGTAAAACACTAGCTATAAAATGATCGATATTAAACTTCATTTCACACTCTCCTTCATGTAAATACTTATTTATTATAGCAAAATTATAATTGAAACGAAGTTAAATCATATATTTGTCCTTTGTTTTCCCCTGTGTGGGGGATGCTCATTGTTTGGAGGAGTCTATTGACAGTCGTACTCGATTGAACGTGAAGAAATTTCTTCAACTGCATATTTGTACAAGTGTCACTAATAAGAAATGAATAATCTTTTAAAGCAAATTCATGTGCCACTTTAGAGATAGCTTTACAATTCGAACAATACCACCCTTATATTCTGAACACTATTAGATCATTACCATCAGCTACATCACAATTTCTTATATAAGAACGGACGAAACCTACTTTGTCTAACATAATTGTGTTAGATTGTGAGCGATAACCCCGCCAAAAGATAATAATTCGCCTACAGTCACCATCCGAGCGTTCAAAGCGTCGCAGAACTGGAAGTAATGAGATACCTGTGGGACTGTTACCAACAGCCAAAAACATTAAGAGTTATCATAGGCAATCGTATTAAAAAAAGCTGCTGCCTATAAAATACAGACAGCAACTTCAACTGGAGTAGCTGGCATGATTTACGTAAGCTACAGTATACAATTTGATTTTCTATTAATTTTTTTGGCCTACTCATTTTTTGCATTTTGTAACTAATAAACAGCGATTGGCCCATAAGGACCATTGATAATTTCTATTTTTGTTTCAAAAATATCTGTCAAAATTTTTGGGTCCATAACCTCTTCTACTGTTCCAAAAGCAGCAATTTGTCCATCTTTCATAGCACAAATTTTATCAGAATATTTGGCTGCAAAATTTATGTCATGCATAACAGTCAGAATTGTTCTTCCAAATTCATTAGCCGCACGTCTCAAATGCTCCATCATTTGAACAGATCGAGCAACATCAAGGTTGTTCAGAGGCTCGTCCAAAAGTACATATTCAGTCTCTTGGCACAATACCATCGCTACATATGCCCTTTGTCTTTGACCACCAGAAAGCTCATCTAAATACCTATTCTCTAAATTAGTTAAATCCAAAAAATCAATATATTTAGAAATAATAGCTTCATCCTCTTTAGTTAACCTTCCCTTTGAATAAGGAAAGCGCCCAAATCCAACTAGTTGTCTAACAGTAAGCCTAGTTACAAAATGATTTTCTTGTCGCAATATAGTCAAAACTTTTGCTAAGTCTTTTGATTTGGATTCAGAAACATCCATATTTGCTACTTGAATGTGACCTTCATCCATATCTAAGAGTCTTCCAATCATCAAAAGTGTCGTGGACTTTCCAGCGCCATTTGGTCCAATTAAAGAAGTAAAGCCCGCTTTTGGTATTTCAATATCCAAAGGTCCTATTTTTACCTTATCAGTATAGAACTTTTTAACATTATCAATTTTTATCATAAAGCCCTCTTCCTTAAAACTATAGTTAAGAATATGATTCCACCAAATAATTCAATAATAACTGAAACTACACCTTGAGCATGGAATACATGATACATTAAAAAGTATGCACTCGTCATTATCAAAAATCCTATAGCAAAAGCCATTGGAAAAATATATCTATGATCATAAGTTGACGCCGCCTGATAACTCAAAGTTGCTACTAAAAAGCCGTAGAAAGTAAGTGGCCCAATTAGAGCTGTTGAAATGGACATTAAAATAGCTACTAATACAAGCGTATAAATTACACTAGGTTGATATTTAACACCAAAAGAAGTAGCAACATCCTTTCCTAGTGACAAAACATTCAAATTCTTAGAATGAGCAAAAATTAATACTGCTACAATTATGACCATAGGAATTACAATAGGAAAATATGCAGGATCTGCATGATTAACAGAACCAAATAATCTTGCTTGTAAAATATCAAATTCTGAAGGCGCAAGTAGTTTTCTCATGAAAGTTGACACAGCATTTAGCCCGGTGCCAATAATAATTCCAACTAAAAGCATAAGTTGTAAATTCCCGTATTTACCGGAAAGTAACCATCCATAAAGTATCAAACTCATGAAGACCATAACAACAACTTGGAATAAAAATGATCCAATTCCATTAAAATTTATTAATGCACTAGCACCAAAGAAAAATATTGTACTCGTTTGAATTGCTGAATAAAGTGATTCGAAACCTAAAAGTGAAGGAGTAATAATTTTATTATTCGTAATAGATTGGAAAGCAACTGTCGACAAGCTATGGCAAACTGCAGCAATAATCATAGCAACAATAGCTACTATCCTTCTCTTAACAACTGGGATAAAAGAAGGTGAATCTATCGGAACTGGATTGTTATAAACTAAAAGTCCATATGAAGAAAGGAGGCCTAAACCAATCAATGTGATCAGTAAAATCCAATAACGTCTTGCTTCCTTCTTAGAACGAAAAGCACTAGCTGATCTACTTTCATTATGAAGGCTAGAATCGATTTCGACATTTTCTTTATTTCTATATTCTAATGTGATCATCGTAGCCTCCTTGGTTTTCTTTGTCTCAATAAAATAGTAATAAACACGATTGCTCCCACTGTTGCAAGTATTAAAGAAACAGGTACTTCAAAAGGCTTTATAATTGTTCGAGAAATGATGTCACAGGCAGTTATTGTCCCCATTCCGATCAAACATACCCAAGGTAAATTACTCCTAAGATCATCACCTCTAAACATGGAAACAATATTTGGAACAATTAATCCCAAGAAAGGTAAGTTTCCAATAACAGCTGCAACAATTCCAACTGCAACAGAGATAAGAGCAGTCCCAAAAAGAACAATTCTATTGTAATTAACTCCAAGGCTTGTTGCGACATCTTCTCCTAGTCCAGCTAAAGTCAATCTATTAGCATACATAAAAATAAGCAAAGTAATGATAACAATCAGCCATAAATATTCATATCTTCCCACCTGAATGTTAGCAAATGAACCTACAAACCAAGTTTCAATACTTTGTGTCATTTGAAAAAGGAGCCCCATAAAAGTAGACACTGCAGAAATAACTGCTCCAAGCATCAATCCAATAATCGGGACAATTAAAGAAGAACGAAGTTTAACTCTTCTTAAAAATAAAAAGAAAATCATAGTTCCTATAAAAGAAAAAATGATTGCACCAGTCATTCTTTGCACTAAAGTCGGGGCAGGGAATAATAAATATACAAAAAGCAGGCCTAAGCCTGACCATTCAATAGTCCCCGTTGTAGTAGGTTCAACAAAGCGATTCTGTGTAATGAGTTGCATTACGAGCCCTGCCATCGCCATTGCAGCTCCAGTAAGCATTAATGCAACTGTTCTCGGAACACGAGTTATGAAAAACATCTCCATTCCGTCCTCTTGTCCACGTATATCATAAACTCCAGTAAACAGTGATATAATCCCTAAAATTATAACAACTATAATCGCTATTATAAAAGATTTTGTCCATAATTTATTGTGATTATAAAACTGGGGTTGAGAAATATTCTCAACCCTAGAAATTATATTTTTTGACACTGTTTCGTACTCCTTTACACTACTTAGTTAAAGTTTTTGCAAGATTTCCAAACAACTCTATATAAGTCTGAATTGATTCATTTGTGTAAGTATCTTCTGGTGCATAAACAACTTGTTTTTTAGAAACAGCAGTTGTGTTTTGAAGAGCTGGTGATTTAGAAATAACATCCTTAGCAGGTGTTGAAGTAGCTGCATCAGATGTTGCAGCATCACGATCTAATACGAAAAGCCAATCAGGATTTGTTTGTGCAATAGCTTCAACAGAAACGTCATCACCTTTATGACCTGCAGTAGAATTTGAAACTTCTAGTGCTGGAACCCAACCGAAAATTTCATACATTGGTCCCCAAACACGACCAGAATGAGGAGCAGCAAAACCAATATTCCCACCAGTAACAATAACACTCATAACTTTATCTTTTCCATTATAAGCAGATTTTGCAGTTTCAATAGATTTATCAAAATCAGCTACTAATTGTTTAGCTTCTTTATCTTTATCAAAGATTTTTCCTAAAGTAATTGTAGAATTTTTAAGTCCATCCACTAAATTTTTCCCAGGCGTAGTAGATTTCTCAGAAACATCAACATTAAGATCAATAACGGCTGCATTTGGCACTAATTTTTTGATTTCTTCGTAATGGCCAGCAAATCTTTGACCAACGATTACAAGTTCAGGGTTTGCAGCTGCTATAATTTCAAGATTTGGTTCACGGTGATTTCCAATATTTTGAACTTTATTATCCTTTACATATGCTGAATCAGCAGGCATTACATCCTTTGGAGCTGCCGCTAATTTAATTCCCCAATCAGCTAAAGTTTCAAAAGTTCTATTATCTAAAGCAACTACATTCTTTGGATTTACAGGGACTTTAACAGTTCCATGGGCATCAGTGATTTCAACCGTCTTCGGCTTATCACTACTATTACCTTTATTAGCCTTTGAAGTTTCCTTACTTGAATCTGAGCAAGCTACTAACATTAAAGTGAAAACTGCTAGAATACTCAATAATTTTAAAAGCATAGATTTTTTCATAAATATACTCCTTATAATGTGATTTATTTCGAAAATGATGACGTCCATAGATTGAATTAGATAGTAACTTTTATTCACCCAAATCGCTATTGATAATCATTTTCATTTGAACATCCTGTTAATTAGTATAGTCATTAATTATGTGAAAATCTTGTGAATGATGTGAGTTAATAAAATTAAACATAAATTGGATACGGTCTCAACTAATGCGCACTAGAGTCGTCCCCTCCACACCAACCAATAGATGAGCACCTTATAAAGTGAAACTTTATAAGGTGGGGGTTTTGTTCATCCCCCACTGATTATCAGCCCTCACCAATCGGGCTTTTACGGACAGCCCGACCCCCACCTAACTTCTTTGCTTTCGCTGAATTTTGAGGTTGGGGTCTTACTGCCCGGCAAATAGCGGGATAAACCATGATTTCTCCTACAAAACACGCCCATTAATAGCTAATATTTTCATAATCCATTGCCTGATAGAAATATTCTTTTTATAGTTTCCGTCTTTTAATATTTCTCAGAAACTATTTGATTATCAGATTTAATAGAAAAAAACGAGTAAAACTGAATGAAATAGTTTTACTCGTTTTTCTATTATGCTGGATATTGATTATTATGACAAACTGTACTTTACCTATTATCTTATTTTTATCATTCAATCATTGAATAGCCCCTGCCATGTATCGTTTGAATATATCTATTTTTCTTCTCGCACTTTAACTTTTTTCTTACATACCCAATATATAAGTCTACTACATTTGGATTTACTACTACGTTATATCCCCAAACCTGGTTCAAAAGCATTTCACGGCTCAATATTGTATTTTTATTCTTGATTAAAAATACAAGTAAATCATACTCGCGCTTAGTAAGCGTGAGATTTTTACCACCTTTTTTCACAATATTGCTAGATGCATCAACAAAGAGATCTTTAAACTGAAAAAAGTTTGTCTCATTTTGCTGGATACAGTCACTTCTCCTTAAAATAGCTTGAACCCTTGCTACTAATTCTTCTTTCACAAATGGTTTTCTTATATAATCATCTGCTCCTGCTTGTAACCCTGCTATGCAATCCTTACTAGAAATATTGTCGGTCACAATAATTATCGGTGTCGTTTTAACAAGTCGTATTTGTCTGCAAATTTCTGGTCCCGATATACTTAATGAATCCCAATCCAATATGATAATATCCCAATCTTGTTCATATATTATATTTAAACCTTGGTTTTCATTGTGAAGTTTTAAAATGAAATAGCCTTCTTGCGTTAGACCGCTTACGATTTTCTTTGCAAAAGACCGTTCATTCTTAATTACTAACACCTGCTTCACCGATGGTTCACCTCTACTTCAATATAACTTAGTTAGATGAAAAATTATCCCAAAAAAATAATTTAAGATTTATAAATTTTAAATCCCTAAAAAATCCGTTATAACAGCTTATTAGGAGAACTCTATATAATCTTACAATAGATATGGATGAAAACACAAAATATATGAAGATTTAAATAAATATTATTTAATCATTAAGGAGCAGCTATAGTATCTACCTGCTTATCATCAATAACTATTTCTTCATTTTCTGTTTCAGGGGTACCACCCCACCCCCATCAACTTAAACATTTTATAAAACCACAAAACAAAAAAACGGTATTCTTTCTATTTTTCTACTTATAAATACTTGTGTAGAAGTGATTTTGTTGTTGTTTATTTTAGATAAAATTGTGATCGTTAGGGGATAACACACACAAGGTGTATTGAGAATGGAATTGAAAGAACCGAAGAATTAGATACATTCTATTTTTAGAACCATAACTTTGCCGCAAACAAAAAGAACCATACCCCCGCCAATCTGGCAAAGTTATGGTTCATATTATACAATGTCACTTTACCTATAAGTTGGCCGCATTTGGAAGCATAAGCTGGCCAGAAAACACTTATTTTTGCAGATAATTATCTAATTATTCAACAGAATTAGAAGCATAAGTTGGCCGTGTGTTAATTATTAACCCATAAGCTGGCCGTGAATTTCACAAAACAGCAAATAAAAATACCTATTAGTAACATAGGATATTCAAAATTACTAGCTTATTCATTAGAATCTTTATATGATACACCCATTACCTCTAACAAAGGTGTCCTTGTATAATAACTTAATAATAAAAGAGCTCGTAACGGTAGTCTTTTTTGTGACCTTCGTAGGATAGCTCTTAAAGAAATGGGATGCATATCTGTTACTGAGCAAAATTCTTTTTGATTCCCTTGAAAAAACTTTCTCATATTTCCCTCAATAATAGAACACACTAGTTCCATTGTAGGTGGAATGACATATGGTGCTATTTCCAATAATTCTTCTATACTTCTATTAATCCATTCATCCCGTTCGGTTAAATTATGTTCTTTCTGAAGAAATTTATATTCTTTTTGTCCTAGCCAATTACCACACCTATAACAATATCCTGGGCGATCTATCTTGGCAGATTGCGACTTTTCACATTTAGGATTAGGACATAAATATTCCAATTTTCTTTTGTGCCTTAAACATGCACTTGTACTAGTCAAATACCACATTAAAGGCTCATATATTTCTTTGTTAGCTTCACTCCATTCATCAAAACATTCTGGACACCACTTCGTATCACAATAAAACATCCTATTATGTATGACTTCTTTCCAAGTTAACATCGTCATATACTTAAAACCTTTTTGTAATGTTAATAATTCTAGTGATTCAGCAAGCATTGTGGCTGTCTTCCCCGTACCGTAAAATGAGGCACTCCACCAACGAGGCACTGATGCAAATTGCTTAGGGTACAAAGAACGCTTACAAGGGTGTAATGCTATAGTATGAGCAGCAAGCGTTGTTAGCTCAACATTATGCGCTAAAGCTAACCTTCCAAGGTAGCTCATTAAGCATTCCACCATAGGTGTTCCAACATTCATAGGCTCTAGGGAATATAAATAACTAGCTGAGTGCTGTCTTGATATATACATATCTTTATCCCTCTAGATATTCTTGTTTTCCGACTGGATCTCGCTTCGGCTTACGCCTTCCTACGCCACTTTTTTGAGTTGCATCTTTTTTAACGTTTCTTTCTTTATCCCTAGCCCTTAATCCTATCTTATATAGTAAATCTATCCTATCTTGTTCATTCTCTTCAAATAAATCTTCACCTTGCTCAATTTCCTCAATCAACATCTTCAAAGCATTAACAGGCATTGCATATGTATATAGCATTTCTTTAGTTATCGTTTTCCTTCTATTATAAATAGCATCTCCTAAACAACGTGTGAGCCAGTCCTTGAGTATCCCTATGCATCCTAAAGTACGTTCATAAATAAAATCTGCATGTTCAAGTAAATTCGGTTCTTCTTCTAAAGGCAATTCTTTCTGTAGCATATGGATTATCGAAAGAAAAGTACGGTAATCCTCCAAATTACTCGCTCTGTATCTCGGGAATTGTATACTTATTGTTCTACGACTGAGCTGCGCACTTAGATTAAAAAATTCTTTTAACTCGTAAGTTCCAATTAATATGTGTGGAACTTTCGTATTATTAGCTAGCGATTTTATTGTATCTAACTGGTTTTGCAAACTTTTGGCACCAGACACCTTAAGCAAATGCTGTGCTTCATCAACTATACAGGCCACAGGATTTCTAAATCTAAAGGCGTTTTCAAGTGATCGTCTCAAGGCATACCAAGGAGATTTACTATTATAATCCTTCTTCATAAGAATATTTCTATTTTCTAAACAAATCTTATGATCTATCAACGGTTCCTGTAATTCCTCTAAAGTTCGATAATAATAATCTTTCCAGTGAAACTTTCCAGAGTCGAAACCCACAATTTCGGTTCTAACTATAGGTATTCTGCCTTTATCATTTTCTAACTCTTCTCGCATCTCTTGGATGAAATACTTTTCTAGTCCTTGGGCTAGGGTAGTTTTCCCCACCCCGCTTGGCCCAAGTACTAAAACAATAAAAGTTCCCGCTGGATTATGAATGTAAGAAATAAGTTGTTCTTTCACTTGTTTGATGATAGGATGCTCGATTACCATGTCCTCAAATTTTTTTAACTTACTTTCTTTATCAGAGAGCTCAAAACCATTAAACTTCCTTTCAAGTTCGTCCATCTAATATCATCCTCCTTTTCGGTATATCTCGAACTCTTGAAATTCCATATTTTTTATCAACTCTTTAGTATTGGTTGCAGTAGGTACAGGTAAATCCAACTCAACTTCACGTTGATTATCCTTAGATGCTAATGTATTTTTTAGACTTCCAGCCATTAATTTTTCTTTTTCCTCTATCCCATTAATAAATGCAGCAATTTTTTTAGCTGTAACAGTATAGCCCTTTGCATGATTTTGCTTTCTTTTCTTAATCTCTTCCATAGCCAATTTTAGCTCTCGCTCTGTTTTTCCTTTTAGCACATGGTAATACTCTGATGTACAAGTTATCCATTTTTTATTTACATAAGCATATGCCATACCTATATCAAATGGATCATACCTCACAGGTACACTCTGTTTTTCCAATACCGGACTATTAAATGTGGGATTCCAATAATTTATATAATTGACTTTCACACCCGTGCGAGAATTCACTTTAGCGACTCCATTCCTTGTAGACGGCAAAGTCGTGACTATAAAATTTTCATCATACACAATGAACTCCAATTTTCTTTCTCCTGTCCTATATATCCCCTCATTAAACGCTTCATCAGGAGTCTGTCCCTCCAAACCTGGATGTACATTATCGCTATATACCGCTGATATCCATCCTTCTAAAGCTTCATATAGGGCTTCCAAGCTCCACACCGCATGATTCACCGGATTCACTTTTTTAGTGACTTGGCGAACATTTTTTGTGATTTTAGTATTCCCTTGTAAGTTATGAATAAAATTAGAGTTTGAAGTTCCAAATAATCTCTCAATTACATTACCAAATCTAGATTTGGCTGGTGGCCTTACTTTTTTATTAATTTCATACATAGCTGTAAATGTATCAAAGTAAATACTATGGAACTCTTTTCCTCCATCCACTACAATAGATTGTGGTAATCGATGATACTTACGTACACATTCTCTTAGAGTCATCATAACCGATCTGTAACTGGCCGATTCAAATGAAATGTGATATGACAGAATAGTTCTGGAATATGCGTCTACTAAGAATGTCAGCCATGGTCTCCCTAATACTTTACCTGTTTTAGAGCATACGAGCTGTACATCTAACTGAGTATGATCTATATGAGTTATCTCAAATGGCCTATCCCCATGTCGTGGAACACTATGATCCAAGTTCCAATAAAATGATTCATGTTTGTAAGCCGCCCGATCTCCTTGCCTCTTTTTGACTTGTTCATAGCGATTTCTATTCTGAACTGTTGCACAGAAAGTCTTATAACTAGGCACTAGGATGTTTTTACTCTCACAGAGATTAACTAATTGTCCGTATACAATAATCTTATTTTTTTGTTTAAGGTTTTCATACTCATTTTCAATTACCTCTTCCATTAAGGTTATGGTTTCTGCCGGAAGCCTTTGATCTCTATTCCCCTTCTGTTGGTGCTTTGGGAGTAAACCTATATATCCACTTCCATATAATTGCCGTCCCTCTTTATAATCTTTTATCCAACGCCTAAGAGTCCGCTCAGAAGCTTCGTTACTAGATATTTCCTCTTCATTTAGCTTTCGCTTAACTAAATCCATCCTGTTATTAGCTATTGCTAGCTCTTCTGGTCCCGCTTCTAATAAAATGTCCAGATAGGGCGCATACTTTCGACTTCCGCTCTTCTCATCTTCGGGCGCTACCTTGCCATTATTAAGTAATTCAACAAAATACAGTTTTGGTAATTCTAAAAAACCATTTTCATCTGAATAAAGATAGACAGATTTGAAACCCATATTTACAACTATCCATGTAACTCCATCCCACATAACAGTTGAGTTAATATTTACAGTAAGTGCTGTTACTGGATAAGTATTTTCAGGTTTTGTTGAACAGATACTTTCAAAAGCTGCACTATGCTGTTCACTTAAAAAAACCGGGACATCACTGGACTTAGCAATGATGTATTGCTCTAAATCTATATACAATTCATTTGTAGCTACCAAAGTATATACATCATCAGCATCTGTTGTTTTTAAGGAGACAAGCAATTCTGCTAGTTTCATTCCTAATTCGGAAGAAAGAATATTTCTTATTTCGCTTTTCTTTTCCTCAGATACTGTATAATTTTCATTCTTCAAATAATCTTCTAGAAATATTAGATTCCTGTATAAGTTTAAATTCACTTCGGCCGATGTTCTCACACAAAATTCCAAGCCGATTTGGCTGGCTGCCACTTCAGCTGGCGGACATCGCCAACGCCCCTCCTCATCCTTAAAATACCTAACCGGATCTTTTTTTGATAATTTAATTAGTTGTTCTTCTGTTTTCCATTCCTCAATTTGCACACCGTCTCTTTTTAATACTAAAAAATCCGGATTATAAAAAAACGATATTCTCCGCCCATTTTCACGAGTATAATCTAGCTTTAAAGTAATAGGCTGATCATAATATTCAAGCACATCGTCATCATACTCTGCTAAATAAATGGCAGCTAACTCCACGGTGTGACTTTCAAATTGAATCGACATCCCCATTTTTTTACTAGGATATCTTCCAGCTACATTATATTTTGAACTTCTCACGCTTCGAGATGGAGGCGATGTTCTAATCTTTTGGACAGTTTCAATCGTTTCTTCCCTGAAATCCATCAGTGTACACCAACTTTGAAATTCCTGTTCACTTAACATAAGTTACCTCCTATCCTGAGTAAATTTCATCTTCTATTAATTCCTTAAAATAATCCCTTAGCTTCTTGTCCTTTAGTAACCCTGGGTTATTTGCCATTTCCTCAATTCTTCGTCTACTTGGGTATACCCCTTGTTGTATAAGACTTTGCACATTTTGATTAATTATCAAACAATTACTAACATAGACTTGAGTTATCTTTTCTTTAATAACACTTGTATTCTTTGCTGAGATGGCTTTACACAAATTCGGGAAGTGCTTGTAAAGCGTTCTTTTGGAGTATCCTAACTGTTTAGCTAGCACATTCATTGATACGGTGGAGTCTGGGTGGTGAGCATATTTTTGGAGTATAGATAAAGCTACATCATAATCAAATTTTCTCTCTCTTTTTTTAGTATCTCTTGTGTGGCACTCTGTATTAAAGACTACCGTTTCTTTATTCACACTTACATCTTCGGTATAAAAACTGACTGGTGACATATTAAATAAGTAACACATTTCCAACACCCTAGACAATGGAGGTAAAACTTTGCCATTACACCAATCCCACAGGGTGGTCTTCGCTAAATTTAATTTCCTTGCAAACTCCTGCATATTTCCCTCTGTATAAATATCAACAAGATAATTTAAATTTCTAATGACTTGTTGCTTACTCGCTGAAATTTTGATTTGTTCTTTATGCTTTATAATTTGTTCTGCCAATAAAGTTATTTTGTAATCCAAATTATTTTCGTCTGAGCATTTATTAAGGTTTGGTGCTTTTCCAAGCCAATTGTTGCAATAAGGACAATATCCATTTTTACTTTTCCTGTGTAAAATCGGAATCCTTTTATGGCATAAAAAACACTCGGTTTCCAAATTACGCTTATGCTTTGAACATGTATTAACCATTTCAAGGCTCCACACCAGAAGATTATAAATGGCATCCCCAGTATTAAGTTGTTCTTCATAGCATACTGAACACCATGAAAGGTGATTTTTTAATAAATAGCGTAATGGCACTACTTCTTTTATAGATGCCAACGTCAATATACCTAATTGCTGTACCTTCGTTAGTTTCTCTAAAGCACCTACCATATCTAGCGCATTGCTTCCAAAACCATTCATTGTCTTTGCACCATCATAAAATCTATTTCCACCTCTAGCTGTACTATAGATAAGAAATTCTTTATTCAATATTGGAGCAATAACGTAAGAGATTAATGATGAAGGATAAACTTGATGTGCTTCTGATAACCTAATCAAGTAACTTGTTAAAGACTCAATATATGCCCCCTCTACGCCAATGGGGTGTAAACTATACAACTGACTCCTTTGCGAATAGATATTTCTCATTTTTAACACCGCACTTTTTTAATATCCTATTACAAATATGGACACTTATCCTTTTATATAAACTTGTACGCTGGTATGATTAAATATATCGAGCGAAAAATAAATAAAATTATTAAAATTCACTCAATTTAATCATATCTAGTGATATTGCTTTGAAATAAAGTTGAATTGGAATTTTCTTCTTGGGGATTACGCATATGTTAAGTGATAATAAAGTTATTCCATTAAAGGGCCATATACTTGAGTAAAAAAGCCAATATGGATATGGCATCTTTAAAAATGATAGTGGTTAATAAAAGTTAGATTTATTACTAATAATTTTGGTGAACGCGGGAGGATACAATGGCTGAAGTAAATGAAACTAAAAAGGTTGGAGCAGATGAAAACAGAAAGAGAATAAGTAGTTTTATCAAGAATAATAAAAAGTCTATTACTTTAACATTAGGAGAAGTGTCAAATTTAAAACAAATAGGTCAAGGTGGTAATGGGCTTGTCTATGCTGGACTTCAAAACAATAAAGAGGTTGCAATAAAGTTTCTTGTTGAAGATACACAATCGAGTAAATTAGACCGTTTTAAAGCAGAATATTTTAACGTTAACTTAATAGAAGACCGTACTAACATTGTTAATTATATAAATTATGAAGAAATTCCACTTGAAGATGGCTATTTAATTTCTGCTATTATTATGAAAAAGTACGACAAAGCACTAAAGAAGTTAAGAGAAAATACTTCGGAAATAAGTGAAAATACCTTTATAAAATTATTTAACTTTTTACTCGATACTTTAGAAAAAATACACCAACACGGAATAATACATAGGGATATTAAGCCTGAAAATATTCTAGTAACAAAAACAACTGACTTTATTTTAACTGACTTTGGTATTGCTAACTATAACCCTGAATTATATACACTAAAAGCAAAAACTGAAAAGAAAGACAGATTAGGTAATTATGAATTTTCAGCTCCTGAGCAAGCAAAGAAAGATGCTACTCCAGCCCCTTCAATGGACATTTATGCCCTTGGTCAGGTATGCCAATGGTATGTATTTGGGGAAACTCATAGAGGAACAAATAGAAGTAGAATTACTGATGTTTTTAAATCAGAAGAAGCAGAAATTATTGAAATAGTGTTAAATAAGTGCCTTTATAATAATCACGAACAACGGTACCAGAGTATTAATGAGATTCGGGAACATATGGAACAAATTAAGGAAGCCAGAAGAAAAGTCGATCCCTTTGAAGAAATGTATTTGTTTAATGAGGTTATTAATGCTACATGTCCCTCTATCTCTAGAGGTCTACAATTTGTTGAAGAGGAAAAATATATAAAAAGACTAGTTGAAAATATCAATAACCGAAACTTTAAACTTAAGCTTTGGTTTAATACTGGAAAAGGAAATTGTGATTTCAGTAAAATAAAGTATTTGGGTGATAAAAAGATTTTGTTAGATTATATGGAAATAAAAATTAAAGGAATATGGCTGTACACTGGTAGTGTTTATGATGATTTAATCATGCTTGAAACGGAAGAAAATGAGCCTTTTGTTATAGATGGAGAAGAGACTTATAATGCACTAATAATAGACAACAAACACATAGTACATGGCTATCATCGGGATTCAGGATATATAGAAATTGAGGATGAAGTATATGATCTTAGTGAACTTGATGTAGAATTACACGACAGATCGAATTCTTATAAGTACTATTTTATTGGTACCCAATATCACTGTTCAATAATATGGAAAAACGAACATATTTTGGATGATTTTCAGGAGAAAGGAATAGTGAACGAGAAAACAGTAACACACTTAATTAGCGATTTAAGAAAGAGAAAACATGAAGAAGTAATAAATAGATTATAGTACCAAAATTATATTTTCATAAAGATGGACCATATACCTTAATAAAGTTTTGTGTTGTGCTATAGGAAAAACAAACAAGAGCTTATTTAGATAACATAGGAACTATTTTTGTATGTCTTTTGCATTTTCAATATTCTAGAATCGCGCGCTTTAATGGAATAAGGATCACAGAAATAATTAGACTTTTTTATAAAACAGGACAGATTTCGCTATCCATCTGTCCTTTTACTTCTGTATCAATACCCTTGCATTCATCCTATAAAAAACTGATTATAAATAATATAATATAGTGAAATGCCTGATCTAATTCAATTAATCCTGGTTGAACAGTTGGTTCTTCGGTATCTCTAATTCTTTTTATATTTTTTGCCCACCAATTTAAGAAAATTTTTCTATCAATAATTATGTGGCTAATAAATAATATAAAGATAGCAGTCCAGTTGAAGAAACCGACGAACACATAAGCCATTATGGATACAGCTAAAGTATAAATAAAGCAATGGCTAATTAAAGCTAACCAATTATCTTTCTTATTTACTGCTTGGTAATCTGTTTGAAACAAGTAATCACCAATTTTATGTCCAATATATAACACTATAAATAAGGAAACATTTAGTTCTAAATGAACCATATCAATCCTCCTCCTTATTGTGTGAAAAATTTATTGCCCGTAAGGTACAGCAATAACAATGTTGCTGTGATTAAGGAATATACCACAGATGTTATTGCCACATTTGCCCTTGCTAGTTTTACATTACGTATATAGGACACCTTTTGTAACTCAATTATTAATTCTTTTTCAACACCTTCGGAATCTAAATTAGTTAATTTATCATAATATTCTTTAGCGCTTATTTTCATTTTAGGATTTCCATAATTACTATAAAGATACTTCCCCTCTATCCCAGGGACTGTCTCTGATAAGAAAAATAAATGCTGTGCATCAAAATCCGTAGTATCGATATGTTCCCTTGGATTAATACGGGGTACCAGTGTCATATATACCATCCATACGCTTTTTGCAAAAAAGTAAATTAAGGTTACAGTTAAAATTACTACCACTAATTGTTCAACCCAATTATTAGTGGTTAGTACGCTTAAGTACCAATTGAGATCTTTACGCAAAATGATATTCAACACCAAAGTCCAAAAAACAACTACGGCACCAGCCTTTGTATCTGTAAAGCGAATGGTGTTTTGTGTATCATCGATTGCTTTATATAAGAAGTCTAACCGATTTTTATTTTCCTTTTTCTCTTCAGCCAAATGCTATGCCTCCTCCTCAAACACCTCATAATCAACCAGATTTGTAACTGAACCATCTTTTTCAATTTTATAAAGTGCGAAAAAAAATTTATTTATTTCAAACTTTGTTATGATAAAAACAGGATAATGCGTTTCATCGTAATATCGAAATAAGTGACTCATCGTAGTCCGATCAATGGCGGAGGGAACAATGTCATGCCCCTTAGGATGAGAATGCCATGTACCTACTACAAACTGTTCTTCAAGTAATTTTTGTTCTGTATACTTCGATAAATATCCACTATCGAATTCAACGCCTGAATATGTCCTTTTAGCTTTCTCGCCAGCATCTGATACATCGTTAATTTGAATCCACTCCGGATTCATCCTGCCGTATATCAATCCACCATTTTCTACCCTATCATATTTCTTTGTTAAATGTTCCATTTTTTTTAAGACATATTTTGAAATTAATATTTTTCTTTTTTTCATATATTCTCCTAATTACAAAAGCATGATTGATTTCTTTCAAGATACCCTACCAAAGGTGTTGGAATAATGTCATCCATTCCCCAATAGTAGTTTACATAATCGAACTTAAAACTTTTATTTTTAGAATAATAAGATATAATAGAAACAATTTGTGAAGCTAAAAACACCATGCGCTCCATTAATGAAGATGTATGTGGATTGCCGCAAACATCGATTTCATCTTTAGGGTATTTTGCTATTTCCTGTTTGGCTAACTTCTGCAGTTGCTTGAGTTCATTATCATCTATAATTTTTTGGTAGTAACAATTTAAACAACCTGTTGATTTTGTTGTAATAATGATTTCCTGTAAAATATTATTTTCAGAAGTCCATGCCCAAATAATTGGTTTGTTACAATTTAATAATTTTTGAAATGCCAGCTTATCGTATGCTTGGGTATCCCCTACAGTCACTACAAGCAAATCCGCATGTTCAGCAACTTCAATATCTTTATTACTACCCACTCCAATAATATTATTTTTTAAATAATACATTGATAAAAAGTGACTTAAGGCAGCTGTTTTACTCATTCCTAAATGTACGGAGCCTAATACATGACGACCAAGGTTTTCAAGTGAAAATCTATCGTAATCAGCAAGTATCAATTTTTTTACATCCTTTTCAACCAATAACCTCGCCACTTGGCTTCCTAAAGAGCCAACTCCCAATAACCCAACTGCCAAGTCTACAGCACTTTCCCTTTGGGCAATGCTTTCTATTTTTAAAATTGTTGTTTGGAAATCTTTCTTTCTATCAAAAAATTCTCTACCAACAATAAAAGAGATGAACTCCATTTTTCCGCTATCACCTTTAAACATAACAAATAAAACAATGTTTTTTACATCTTTTTCAATTTTCGTTAATTCAGTATTATTTCTTATATAAATCAGCAACTGGTAAAAAGTTTTAAATGCAGAACGGCTAGGAAGTCTAATAATATGTAATCTCGATTTTGAATGCTTTTCTCTAAGCATCACATTTTTTAACAGATTATATTCCACATCACCCTTGATTTCCGGAAAAAAATGATAAGATTGATTATAATCAATTTGACTGTATGAATATGTTTCACCTCTGTTTTTTGGAGAAGCTTGAGCCCCTGTTTTAAAAGTGAAGGGCTGGTGAAACATATCAACTTCAAAAAGAGTTTTTACTTCGCTTTTCTCCAACTCTTTAATAAAAGTTTGTGGAATATAAATAACTGATTGGCTAAATTGTGGTAAAATGCGCCACGTAATTAAATCTTCTTCTGGGTTCCATTTTTCATCTATATTAGATTTTAACCAATCTAATATTCTTTGGTATATGAACACACCATTGTATTCTTGTTTCGCACTCCAATTATGTAAACAACATATATGAAATTGGGAATTTTCGGGATTCGAGCCAACCCACTCATCCACATGTCTCCAGTGAACAGGGATACTTTTATATAAATCTTCCCTATCGTTTATGCTAACTAATTTTATTGACGGCTGTTTTACTGGAAAATTGTCCAGGCTAATCTCCACTTTAATGAAAAAACCAGATACATCACTATCCTGTGGAACTCTTCCAACAGCAATATTTGCCTTAGGAAAATGAAAACCGAGTTTTTCCAACTCGGTTTTCACATCACTTATTTGTTTATCCATGTTGAGTTTTTTCCTCCCTAGCTATATGAATACTTGCCATTCTTGCTTGTTCAGAAATATCGTGGACATTACAAAGTGCTGCTACTTCGTCAATTGTAATGATTGAATCTTTATGGTCCTTACAATCCCTATATAAAACTTTTCTGGATTGCTTTACATCAAACATCTGTTTTTCATAGTTTGCATAATGAACAATAGATGCTTCATCTATGAAGTTCATTAGTTCCTTATATCTCTCTCCCATCAATAAAACTCTCCCATATTTAGGGGTTCCTTCAATTTTATTCGTCTTAATACTATTATAATGCCCAAGCAATTTAGCGGAAAAATCAATTTCAAAAGCAGTAGCTTTAATTTCACCAACAGCTTTTTTTACTCCATCCACGTTAACGACAACCCCTTGCGGATTCATAAGTGTCTCACTTGAAAATTCAACGCCTACTTTTATATCTAATAGGTTATTATGGTTTATTGCATGCGTTGGTTTGCCTTTTTCAATTAAAATCTGTTTTAATTCCTCATTCAAAGTATCTGTAGTTTCTAAAATACGCAATGCCAAAAGGTAAGCTCTTGCTCCTAATGTCCAGTCATCCGCATCTTCTGGTTGGGTCCCACCGATAAGGATCATCAAGCCGTCCCCGGTAATAGAATGAATATGGGCTTGGTAAAATCTAGCTAATTTGATCCATGTGGAGATTGCTTTTTGTTTTAAATTTGCAATTTCTTGAATTGATTCTATACCCGGTTCATTTACAAACAAAGCTCTTCTTGTAAAATTTCGCAAGTCCACAAAAAGAGAGCACAATTTAACGTTTGCTTGCTGATTCGATTCCTTATTAAAGTCATCGTATTCTTTTATATTATCAAGCAAATAGTCAAAATCTACATGCCCACCAATTTTAAAATCCTGTTCTAATTCTAGCTCAATAATCCTTTGGACTTCTTGTTCGGAAGCTCTATATTCTGCACTTTTAAAGATGTTTTGGTTTTCATTTAAAATAAAATATAAAGGATTTTGATGGATTCTATATCTTTTATCTGTAGAAATAATTGACCGGTATTTTGTCCCTTTACTATTCACGCTAAGATTCCTCCCCTTGGTTTTATCTACCTTCTAAACAGCATAAAGTTTTCCTGGGTTTTTATAATCATTTTTTATGAAATTTAACCAATCTAAACTTTCACCTTTTAGTAAACAAAACCATAACTACTATATATTGTATTACGAAGAATCATTAAACACACTTTATAAACATTATATTTTTGAAAATTTATGTAATTTTGCGACCGAACTTAATATAGAGTTAAAATTCAGTTTATCCCATAAATCTACCGCTAAAGGAAGCATAAGTTGGCCGTAAACTAAAAGAAGCATAAGTTGGCCAAAACGGCCATCTTATGCTTCTTGTTACATACAAAATAAAAAACCACCAAATATGTATTGGTGGAGACGGTGGGAGTCGAACCCACGTCCAAAAATATCGGCACTTAAGCTTCTACGAGTGTAGTCGATATATTAGCATTTCGCAAACTCTTCGGCCTATCGACAGGCTTCCAAGTTGCTAGTCTGATTGTTCTCTTCCTTCGCCCTCAGACGGCGAACTCCGGCGTAGTCCACTTAGTTTGAGTCCCTTACCCTACCACATGGACGATGGAGGGAGGAACCTTTAGTGCAATTAAGCAGCTAAAGAAAGATTGTTTTGTTTGCCAATTATAGGCTTTGACGTTTTAACGAGGCCGATCCCCTCGACTCGCAACCTAAGCTCGAACTATCCCTGTCGAATCCGTAACGTCCCCATGATAAAAATGGAGCATACGAAGAAAATATCGTGATAGCTACTAAGAGCTGTTTTTCAATGTGCAACAACCTTACATAAGTTATTATATCATACGCGCGCCGTTTTACAAATGTAAATATCTGTATTACATCTTTTGGCGATCACGGAACACGCGTGCAATTTCACGTTTCGCTTCTTTCTCTTTTAAATCGTGACGTTTATCATATTGTTTCTTACCTTTTGCTAAACCAAGTGCCATTTTTGCAAATCCATTTTTCAAATAGATTCTAAGTGGAACTAATGCGTAACCCGTTTCTTTTGCAGCTCCCGCTAGCTTATCAATTTCTTTTTTATGAAGAAGTAATTTTCTCGTACGAAGCGGATCATGGTTAAAACGATTCCCTTGCTCGTACGTATTAATATGCATATTATGAACCCATACTTCACCATTATGTATACGTGCAAACGCATCTTTCAAGTTCACGCGACCAGCGCGAATCGACTTAATTTCCGTTCCTTGAAGGACAAGCCCTGCTTCGTATGTTTCTTCGATGAAATAATCATGAAATGCTTTTTTATTTTGCGCAATAACCTTACCTGTACCTTTTGGCATATAACGTCCCTCCTCTATTTTTACTATTGTAACAAATGTAAACAAAAAGCGAAAGTGGCTCGCTCAGAATGTGAAGCGAAGCCACTCTTTTCTTACTTACGCTTTTTCTTTTTCTTCTTGAATCCTGGTACATTTTCAAAGAATCCTTTTTTCTTCTTGCCATTACTATTACTATCTTTTTTCCCTGGCTGACTAGCGGAAGCGGATGCTGATCCTTTTCCTTTTCCTTGTCCACCACGATCAAACTTTCTTCCTGTGCCGCGTTCGCCACCGCGCTCATTACTACGCTCGCTACGTCCACCGCGTTTCTTTCTACCTGTTCTTGGCTGTTCAATCACAACTGGACGATCTTTGAACTTACGACGAGGTGTGCCTTTCATGCCAACGATTTCAAAGTCGATTGCGCGCTCGTCTTTATTTACGTTAATAACACGAATTGTAATTTCGTCACCGATGCGGAATACGTTACCTGTACGTTCCCCAATCATCGCAAAATGTTTTTCGTCATAACGGTAGTAATCATCTGTTAAATAGCTAACGTGTACAAGACCTTCAATTGTATTTGGAAGCTCTACGAATAAACCGAAGTTTGTTACAGAGCTAATCATACCGTCATACTCTTCGCCAATCTTATCAACCATATACTCTGCTTTTTTCATTTCATCTGTTTCACGCTCTGCTTCAACAGCACGACGTTCCATATTAGAAGAGTGCTCTGCAATCTCAGGTAAGTTTTCACGCCATTTCGCTTGCGTTTCGTTGTCTACTTTACCATTAATGATGTATTCACGAATCAACCTATGAACAATCGTATCTGGGTAACGACGAATTGGCGATGTGAAATGCGTGTAGAATTCAGTTGATAAACCGAAATGTCCTAAGCTGTCCGAATCGTAACGTGCTTGCTTCATAGAACGAAGCATAACTGTTGAAATGACTATTTCTTCCGGCTGACCTTGAACCATTTCAAGAATTTGCTGCAATGCACGAGGATGTATTTCGTTCGCCCGTCCTTTTACTGCATATCCGAAGTTTGTTACAAATTCGAAGAAACGCTCAAGCTTATCTTCTTTCGGATCTTCATGGACACGGTACATAAACGGTACGTTCATCCAGTGGAAATGCTCTGCTACTGTTTCGTTCGCAACAAGCATAAACTCTTCAATTAACTTCTCTGATACAGAACGATCACGCATGACAACATCAGTCGGTTTTCCTTCTTCATCTACTAGTACTTTCGCTTCTTTAAAGTCAAAGTCAATCGCACCGCGGCGCATACGTTTTTCACGTAAAATCTGTGCTAACTGCCCCATTTCTTTAAACATTGGCACTAACGGCTCGTAACGTTCAATTAGAGCTTCGTCTTCATCTTCTAAAATGCTTCTTACGTCAGCATATGTCATACGCTCTGTCGTTTTAATTACACTTTGGAAAATCTCATGCTTTACAACATCACCTAGATTGTTGATTTCCATTTCACAAGATAGTGTCAGACGGTCTACTTTCGGATTTAATGAACAAATACCGTTTGATAAACGATGCGGAATCATCGGAATTACACGGTCTACAAGATATACACTCGTTGCTCTCTCCGCTGCTTCAACATCAATTGGAGAACCTTCTTGAACGTAATGACTGACATCCGCAATATGAACACCAAGTTTATAGTTACCGTTCTCAAGCTTCGTTACTGTAACAGCGTCATCTAAGTCTTTTGCATCTGCACCGTCAATTGTAACGATCATTTGATCGCGCAAATCACGGCGATCTTTTATATCTTCTTCTGAAATCGTTTCTGGTACACTGTTTGCATGCTCCATAACTTCTTCAGGGAACGCTAAAGGTAAATGATGTTTATGAATGACAGATAAAATATCTACTCCTGGGTCATTTTTATGACCTAGAATTTGAATAACTTCACCTTCTGCGCTTAAACGGTTCTCTGGGTAGCTCGTAATTTTCACAACGACTTTATGACCTTCTACAGCGCCCATAGATGCGCTTTTCAAGATGAAAATATCACTTGTCCAGCGCTTATTATCAGGTACAACAAATCCAAAATTTTTCGATTCTGTATATGTACCGACTAGTTCCTTCGTTCCACGCTCTAAAATGCGAACAATCGCGCCTTCTTGGCGTGATCCACTTGATTGCGCGCTAACACGTGCTAATACTGTATCACCATGAAGTGCACCATTTAATTCTGTAGGCGGGATGAAAAGATCATCATCTCCCGTTTTCTTCTCCTCTGGAACAACGAACGCAAAACCACGTGCGTGCCCAATTAATTTACCACGTACTAAGTTCATTTTTTCTGGAAGACCGTAGCGGTTACTACGTGTGCGAATAACAAGCCCCTTCTCTTCCATCATTACAAGTGCCTTTACGAAATCTTTAAAGCCCTCAGAGCCTTCGATTCCAAATGCAGCTTCTAATTCTTGTATTGTTAACGGTTTATACGCTTCTTCTCTCATAAATAATAACAACTTATCAATATGTTCTTGTATGATTTCTTCCAAGCAGAAATACCTCCTTTAAACCCTTATATTATTTAGTGTATCCGAAAGATGGGGGATGTATAAAGTGAAACTTTAATCATCTCCCAATGATTTTTTACAGCTTTCATAAAGTGAAACTTTAACCAGTGGTTTTTTGTCCGTCCCCACTGATTATTAGCCCACAAATAACGGGATAATAATTCCCTTATGAAAAAAAGAGGCAACTAGACCTTACCAATCTAGTTGCTCCAAGAAGTTATATACATCCTCATGTAGCACATCACGTTCTTTATCAAGTGTAATGACATGCGTAGAGTCTTCATACCATTTAATGTCTTTTAACGTAGATTCTACACCGTTATAAATAATGTTAGCACTATCTGTATTAATCATTTCATCATGGCGTGCTTGTACAACGAATGTTGGAGCATAAATCATATCAACATTATTGCGTACGTCACGAATCAACTCTTGTAATGCTTTTAATGTATTCATCGGTGTCTGTTTAAATTCAAACATTTCCTGCTCAATTCGTTCTGGTGATTTTTGCTCACGCTTTTTATATTCGCGGGCATATGCCAATATACCTTGGTACATAATTTCTTCACTTTTAATGTACATCGGTGCACACATTGGTACAACACCTAAAATCGGTAATGTATAAGCAAGTTTTAATGAGAATACTCCGCCTAATGATAATCCAACCGCAGCTATTTTTTCGTAACCTTGATCTTTTAAATGCTGGTAGGCATTCATTACATCTTTCCACCAGTCTTCAGGACCTGTATGAACAAGCTCTTCTGGTGGTACACCGTGTCCTTTATAAATTGGTGCATGACAAGTATAGCCTTTCTTCTCTAAAAAACGTCCAAGCATACGTACATCAGCTGAGTTCCCTGTAAATCCATGTAATAATAAAACAGCGCGGTCTCCACCTTCAAATGTAAATGGTTTTGGAGATGCTAATTTCATCATGTATTTCTCCTCTTTCTCTTCTGTAATCTAGTCGTATTCTTTCTATTCTTAGTGTACCATATTTATAATTCTATAATCTAATTAGAAACTTTTTTCGAATAACAAATTAAAAAAGAAGAACCATTAGCACAAATCAGCTAACGCTTCTTCTTTTTAACTCTATAAATTTAAGTACGTAACACCAATTGTTAGTACGAAGAATAATACAGCTAAAACAACTGTAATACGGTTTAATACCGCTTCAATTCCACGTGCCTTTTGCTTACCAAACAATTGCTCTGCACCACCTGAAATAGCGCCTGAAAGGCCTGAGCTATTACTAGACTGCATAAGTACCATAACAATCATTAAAATCGATACAATAATAAGTAAAACTGATAATAACGTATGCACTTGGCGTACCTCCTACAAAGATTCAGTTATTTTAAATGTAGCATAAATTCTATAGAAAAGCGAGAGCCTATAGAGCCGCTCTCGCTTTTCTTCTATTACATAAACACCATTGCGAATAACGGTCCGAGCAAACATGTCAAAATTGCTGTTAATGTCATTGTTACCGATCCAATAACACCTTCATGTTCATTATTCTTCATCGCTCTCATAACACCCATAATATGAGAAGCACATCCAAAGCCAATCCCTTTACCAACTGAGTTTGTAACGCGGCTCCATTTTAATAAAATTGGTCCTGTAATCGTTCCAGTAATACCTGCGATAACGACGAAGGCTGCTGTTAAGGACGGGACACCACCAACTTGTTCAGATACACTCATCGCAACTGGCATTGTCACTGATTTTGGTAAAGAAGATAAAATTAAGCTTTTATCTGTCCCCATAAGTGTAGCAATAGCCAAATCACTTGCAATAGCAACTGTTGTACCTACTAATACACCACCAGCAATTGGTACAACATATTTTTGCAGAACATGACGTTGTTTATAAAGCGGGATTGCAAATGCTACAACACCTGGTCCGAGTAACTTCGCAATCCAGCCACCACCACTTTCCATATAATTTTGATATGGTATATCAAGCATTATAAATAAGAAAGCCATTAATCCTGTTGCAACAAGCATTGGAATGGTAAATGGTGTTGGAAATAATTTGTAGATTTTTTTAGATAATTGATATAATAGCACCGTAAAAAGAACCCAACCGATTCCGATTAATATTTGGCTCATTGTGTCTCTTTTTCCTTTCTATTCGCAAGATATTGTCCTGTATGTCCTGCGACAATAATAATTAAAAACGTACTCGCTACAACTGTAATGAAAAGAGAAATTCCTTTACTCATAAAAAAAGCACCGTAATTCATTAAGCCAAGCGTTGGCGGAATTAATAAAAACGGCATAATAGCAACGAGTGTTTCTGCTCCTAAATCAAACCATTTTACTGGAAGTACTTTTAGGCTAAGTAAAACAAGTAGGAGGAACATCCCAATCAAACTTCCTGGAATCGGAATATTCAACATTTCTTGCACCCAATTTCCAACCATATAAAATACATAAAGAGCAGAAATTTGGACAAGAATCTTTGTAAGTTTCATGTTCATCATCCCTCATGTTTATACGATCTTCTGTTAATATCCTTATCATAGTATAAATTGTAAAAACCTGCAATTTATCAAATCGACAACGAAAATCCACTATATTATACGCTTACACCCTTGATATGACTGCTTTTCCGAATATAATTTACGTCAAAAACCTTGACCTATTATATAAAGTTTATATATTCTGAATTTTAGCGGTTATTATTTCAATAAAATAAAATCCTTCACTCCATTTTTATTCTGCCTTCTCTCTAGCACACATATATATAAGGGTAGGTGGTGAACATATGTCTAAAAAAGTTCTCATTTTTTGTGATCCTGGAATCGACGATACGATAGCCCTCCTCCTCGCATTCTTTATCGATGAAATTGAAATTATTGGTATAGTTGCGGATTATGGTAACGTTCCAAAGAAAATGGCGGTTGAAAATGCTCAATTTCTCAAGCAAAAAGCAAAAAATACAGATATTAAAATATTCGGTGGTGCTGAACGACCTCTCACTAGTAACCCCGCTACTTTCTTTACAACGGTACACGGTGAGCATGGATTAGGAAACATATTGCCGCAAGGACCTTTTCAACATGAAGAAATGGAGAATTTTTTCGAGGTTATTCCTCTTATTCAAAAGCATAAAAAGGATTTAATAGTTGTAAGCTTAGGACGACTCACTTCACTTGCTATTCTATTTATTTTATATAAAAGTTTAATGAAACAAGTTAAATCTTACTACGTAATGGGTGGTTCTTTTTCACACCCTGGTAATGTCACACCTGTATCAGAAGCTAATTTTTATGGTGATCCAATTGCTGCTACCAACATGCATATGTATCCACTAAACGTAACTCAGTATTCCATCGTTACACCTGACATGGCTGAGTATATTCATGCAAAAGGAAAAGCACCTCTCGTCAAGCCACTATTCGATCATTACTACTATGGATATTATGAAAAAGTCTTACCACATTTACAAGGTTGCCCCTTTCATGACACAATGCCAATATTAGCCCTTCTTGATAATTCCATGTTTACTTACCATGAATCCCCCGTCATGGTCATGTCTGAATCCCATGCCCGCGGAGAGAGTATTGGTGATTTTCGCTCCTTAGTTGGAGCACCCTCATTTATTAATTGGCCAAAACAACGAATTGCTATCGATTTTGATTATAATCTCTTCTTTAAATACTTCATGTCACTTATGACGAACGAACAATTTTAGCATAAAAAAACAGACCGTGATTTCTCACGGTCTGTCGTTATTTTCTGCAATTATCGTTTGATATTGTAGAAAGATTTTAAACCATCGTAAACAGCGATTTCGCCTAGTTCGTCTTCGATGCGTAATAATTGGTTGTACTTAGCAATACGGTCAGTACGGCTCATAGAACCAGTTTTGATTTGGCCAGCGTTAGTTGCAACTGCGATGTCAGCGATTGTAGCATCTTCAGTTTCACCAGAACGGTGAGATACAACTGCTGTGTAACCAGCACGTTTAGCCATTTCGATTGCTTCGAAAGTCTCAGTTAAAGTACCGATTTGGTTAACTTTAATTAAGATTGAGTTAGAGATACCTTTTTCGATACCTTCAGCAAGTTTTTGAGTGTTAGTTACGAATAAATCGTCACCAACTAATTGTACTTTATCACCGATACGCTCAGTTAATAATTTGTGACCATCCCAGTCGTTTTCGTCTAAACCATCTTCAATAGAGATGATTGGGAAGTCTTTGCAAAGCTCTTCGTAGAAATCAACCATTTCTGCAGAAGTTAAGCCAGTACGGCCTTCGCCTGCAAGGTCATATTTACCAGTTTCTTTGTTGTAGAACTCAGAAGAAGCAACGTCCATTCCTAAGAATACGTTCTCGCCAGCTTTGTAACCAGCTTTTTCGATAGCTTCGATGATTACTTCTAATGCTTCACGGTTAGAACCAAGGTTTGGAGCGAATCCACCTTCGTCACCTACAGCAGTGTTAAGACCTTTGTCATGTAATACAGCTTTAAGTGCATGGAATACTTCAGCACCCATACGGATTGATTCTTTGAATGTTGGAGCACCAACTGGTAAGATCATGAACTCTTGGAAGTCAACGTTGTTATCAGCGTGAGAACCACCGTTGATGATGTTCATCATTGGAGTTGGTAATTGTTTTGCATTGAATCCACCAAGGTAACGGTATAATGGAAGACCTACGAAGTCAGCTGCTGCGTGAGCTACTGCCATAGATACACCAAGGATAGCGTTAGCGCCTAATTTACCTTTGTTTGGAGTGCCATCTAATTCGATCATAGCACGGTCGATACCAGCTTGGTCAGTTACGTCGAAACCAACGATTTCTGGAGCGATTGCTTCGTTAACGTTGTTTACTGCGTTCATAACACCTTTTCCAAGGTAACGAGATTTGTCACCGTCACGTAATTCTACTGCTTCGTGCTCACCAGTAGATGCACCACTTGGTACGATAGCGCGTCCGAAAGCGCCGCTTTCTGTGTAAACTTCTACTTCTACAGTTGGGTTACCACGAGAGTCAAGGACTTCGCGAGCATAAACATCAATAATTGTTGACATAATAAATTCTCTCCTTTTTATATAAGCAAATTATTTAATAATTGTTTTACCTGTCATTTCTTTCGGTTGTTCCACATTTAAAAGTGTAAGCATTGTTGGAGCGATATCTCCTAAAATACCACCTTCACGAAGCTCTACATCATTTTTTGTAACGATGAAAGGAACCGGGTTAGTTGTATGAGCTGTCATTGGTCCACCATCAGCAGTTAACTCCTGATCAGCATTACCATGGTCAGCAGTAATAAGTGCTACACCATCTTTTGCAAGAATCGCTTCTACAACTTTTCCTAAACATTCGTCAGTTGCTTCTACTGCTTTAATTGTTGGTTCCATCATCCCAGAATGGCCAACCATATCACAGTTTGCAAAGTTAAGAATGATAACATCATGTTTATCATTTTCGATTTCATTTACTAAAGCGTCCGTTACTTCATAAATGCTCATTTCAGGTTTCAAGTCATACGTTGCAACCTTCGGTGAGTTAATTAAAATACGCTCTTCTCCTGGGAATTCAGCCTCACGACCACCGCTAAAGAAGAATGTAACGTGCGGATACTTTTCAGTTTCCGCGATGCGAAGTTGCTTTAATCCCGCTTGCGCAACAACTTCACCTAATGTGTTATCAAGGTTCATTGGCTTGAATGCCACGTAACCATCTACAGTTTCACTGAAATGTGTCATACAAACGAATTCAGGAATGTGAGGTACTTTTTCACCACGATCGAACTCACGGAAGTCTTCGTTTGTAAATACACGAGCAATTTGAATTGCACGGTCTGGACGGAAGTTATAGAAGATAACTGCATCATCATTATTGATTGTTGCAACTGGCGTGTCATCTTCGTTAACAATTACAGACGGCAATACGAATTCATCATAGATACCATTTGCATAAGAGTCTTCTACACACTCTTCTGCTGATTTATAAGTAGGGCCTTCACCATTCACCATAGCACGGTAACATTTTTCTACGCGATCCCAACGCTTGTCACGGTCCATGGAGTAATAACGACCAGAGATAGTCGCGAATTGTCCTACTCCTGTTTCTTTAATCACTTCATTCGTTGCATCGATATAACCTTTTGCTGTTTGTGGTCCAACATCGCGGCCATCTAAGAATGCATGGATATAAACTTTCTCCACACCTTCTTTTGCTGCTAAGCGAAGAAGAGCAAACATATGGTTCATGTGACTGTGCACACCACCATCAGAAAGTAAACCGAATAAATGAAGAGCAGTACCTTTTTCTTTCACGCTTTTAATTGCATTTTGGAAAGTTTCGTTCTGATCGAACTCACCTTCACGAATTGCAACGTTTACGCGTGTTAAGCTTTGATATACAATGCGGCCAGCACCGATATTTAAGTGACCAACTTCAGAGTTACCCATTTGACCTGCTGGAAGACCTACTTCCTCACCACAAGCTGTAAGCGTTGTATGAGGGAATTTGTTCCAGTAACCATCAAAATTAGGTTTCTTAGCTTGTGCTACAGCATTCCCGTAAGTTTCTTCACGTAGTCCGAAACCATCAAGAATGATTAAAGCTGTTGGCTTTCTCATTTTACCGCCCCCAGAAGACCTAAGAACGAAGCAGGCTCTAAGCTAGCACCGCCAACTAAAGCGCCGTCGATGTCAGATTGTGCCATATACTCTTTAATGTTTTCTGGTTTTACGCTACCGCCGTATTGAATACGAACAGCTTCTGCAGCTTCTGGAGAAACAGCTTCTGCAACAACTTTACGGATGTGCGCACATACTTCATTTGCATCTGCAGAAGAAGAAGATTTACCTGTACCGATAGCCCAGATTGGCTCATAAGCGATAACAGTTACTTTAACTTGCTCTTCTGTTAAACCTGCAAGTGCTTTTGTCACTTGACCTGCTACTAGATCAAATGTTTTTCCGCTTTCGCGCTCTTCTAAAGTCTCACCACAACAAACGATTGGTGTTAAACCATGTTCAAATGCTGCAAGAGTCTTTTTGTTTACTGACTCGTCTGTTTCAGCAAACATTTCACGACGCTCAGAGTGGCCAAGTACTACGTAGCCTACTTTTAAGTCGCTAAGTGCTACTGGGCTAATTTCGCCAGTGAATGCACCATTTTTTTCGAAGTGCATGTTTTGTGCACCTACTTGTAAGTCAGTTCCTTCAGTATTCGCTACTAAGCGCTCTAAGAATAGAGCTGGAGAGCAAACTACTGCATCAACAGCTGAAGCTGCTGGGATTTGACCTTTAACTTCCTCTACGAAGCTAACTGCTTCAGCTAGAGTTTTATTCATTTTCCAGTTACCTGCGATAATTGGTTTACGCATGCTTTGCACCGTCCTTTTTCTTTGGCTGCTACTTATTTGTCGTTAAGACAAACTACACCTGGAAGCTCTTTGCCTTCCATGAATTCTAATGACGCACCGCCGCCAGTAGAAATGTGGCTCATTTTATCAGCCATACCGAATTTTTCAACAGCTGCTGCAGAGTCACCACCGCCGATAACAGAGTATGTATCTTCTGCATCTGCTAATGCTTGTCCTACTGCTTTTGTACCTTCTGCGAATGGAGTCATTTCGAATACACCCATTGGTCCATTCCATACAACAAGCTTAGAGTTTTTAATTACATCTGCATAAATTTCACGTGTTTTAGGACCGATGTCCACGCCTTCCCAAGTAGAAGGGATAGAGTCGATACCTACGATTTGAGTTGTTGCAGTTTCAGAGAATTCCTCTGTGATTACAACATCAACTGGCATGTAGAAGTTTACGCCTTTTTCTTTTGCAAGTTGCATAAATTCTTTAGCTAGTTCAATTTTGTCGTTTTCACATAGAGATAGACCAATTTCATGACCTAAAGCTTTAACGAATGTGTAAGCAAGTCCGCCACCGATGATTAAGTTATCTACTTTGTCTAATAGATGACGAATTACACCGATTTTATCTTTTACTTTCGCACCACCGATGATAGCTGTGAATGGACGTTCTGGGTTAGAAAGTGCTTTACCTAATACATCTAACTCTTTTTCCATTAATAAACCAGATACTGCTGGTAGGTAGTCTGCGATTCCTGCTGTAGAAGCGTGAGCACGGTGAGCTGCACCGAATGCATCGTTTACGAAGATATCAGCAAGAGCTGCAAATTCTTTCGCAAGTTCTGCATCGTTCTTTTCTTCGCCCGCATAGAAACGTACGTTTTCAAGAACTAATACGTCGCCTTCGTTCATTGCTGCAACCATTTCTTGTGCAACTGGTCCGAATGCTTCGTCCGCTTTTTTAACATCTTTACCAAGAAGCTCGCCTAAACGTGCTGCTACTGGAGTAAGACGTAATTCTTCTACTGCTTGACCTTTTGGACGGCCTAAATGACTTGCTAAAATTACTTTCGCACCTTGCTCTACTAAATATTGAATTGTAGGAAGAGCTGCACGGATACGAGTTTCATCTGTAATTTTGCCTTCTTTCATAGGTACGTTGAAATCAACGCGGCAAAATACACGCTTACCTTTTAAATCTACGTCACGAATTGATTTTTTGTTCATTGGATTTCCCTCCGACTACTAGTTAGGATTGACAAAACCCATTCAAAAGCTTAACACATTTGCTTCTAAAACGAAAGAAGAGAGAGAGGGAACAAACCCTCTCCCTCGTTTTGTCATTGATTGCTTATATACTTAAGAATTAAAGACCTTTAGAAGTCATGTATGCAGCTAGGTCTACTACGCGGTTAGAGTAACCAGTTTCGTTATCGTACCAAGAAAGTACTTTAACCATGTTACCTTCCATTACCATTGTAGATAATGCATCGATTGTAGAAGAAGCTGTACATCCGTTATAGTCGATAGATACTAATGGCTCTTCACTGTATCCAAGGATACCTTTTAATTCGCCTTCAGAAGCTGCTTTGAATGCTGCGTTTACATCTTCAACTGTTACTTCTTTGTCAAGTTCAACAACTAAGTCAACAAGAGAAACGTTAGCAGTTGGAACACGTACAGCGCCACCGTTTAATTTACCTTTAAGTTCTGGTAATACTAATGCTACAGCTTTAGCAGCACCAGTAGATGTTGGGATCATGTTTTCAGCTGCTGCACGAGCACGACGTAAATCTTTGTGTGGTAAGTCTAAGATTTGTTGGTCGTTAGTGTAAGAGTGAATTGTTGTCATCATTCCGCGTTTTACGCCGAATTTTTCGTTTAATACTTTAGCGAATGGAGCTAGACAGTTTGTAGTACAAGAAGCATTAGATACTACGTTATGGTTAGCTGCATCGTATTCTTCGTGGTTAACACCCATAACTACAGTGATATCTTCGTCAGAAGCTGGAGCTGAGATGATAACTTTCTTAACTGATCCACCTAAGTGTTTCTCAGCGTCTGATTTTTTAGTGAAACGGCCAGTAGATTCTACTACTACTTCTACTCCGTAGTCGCTCCATGGTAATTGAGCTGGGTCACGCTCAGCGATAACTTTAATTTCTTTACCGTTAACAACGATGCTGTTTTCGTTAGCAGATACTTCTGCATTTAAAGTTCCGTGAACTGTATCATATTTTAAAAGGTGAGCTAATGTTTTAGCATCTGTTAAGTCGTTGATTGCTACTACTTCTACCTCAGAGTTGTTAAGAGCTGCGCGGAATACGTTACGTCCGATACGTCCAAATCCATTAATACCAATTTTAGTCATTTAAATTTCCTCCTTGGGGGATTATATTAAAGGGTAATACCCTTTGTTAATTGTTTTGCTGCACCTTCATCTGTAATTAGAATTGAAGTGTGCCCTTGCTTTATTACAGCCTGTATTGCTTTTGCTTTTGAAGAACCTCCAGCGACTGCGACAACGTGAGATACATGTTGTAAATCTTCAAGTTGCATACCAACTGTTCTTACTTTATGAACAACATTTCCTTGTTCATTAAAGTAGTAACCGAAAGCTTCGCCAACTGCTTCGCTTGCCTGAATCTTTAACCAATCTGCTTCTGAAGTATTTCTGCGACGTGCCATTGTTAACGCATCACCAATTCCATGAATGACGATATTGGAAGATCGAATCAACTCAAGAACTTCTTTCACGGAGGGCTCTGTTACAATAGACGCATATGCTTCGCTACTAACGTGATCTGGAACATACAATAAGCGATAATTACTCATCGTATTTTGTGCCATTTTGGCGCAAATGGTATTGGCTTCTAACTCGACACCTTCTCCAATTCCACCACGTGCTGGGACAAATAGCATATGTAAATCTTTGCAATCAAGTTGCATCATGTCCGCAGCAGCAGCTAGCGTAGTTCCTCCAGCCACAGCAACGATATTATTCACTGTCAGACGGTCTTTTATACAAGTCACACAAGCACGGCCCATCTCCAGTTTGACCCAAGGTGATTCATCACTATCACCAGGGACAACGAAAACTTCATCCAAGTCTAATGTTTCCTTAAGTTGTTTTTCTAAAACCTTTAACCCGGAAATTTCTTTCATAAAGTCTTCCAAAGCAAGAACTAAAGCTGTTCCTTCTTCTGTCAAAGTCATTCCAGAAGAAGCGACGTGAACTAAGTTTTGTTCTTTCAAAACTTGAACTTCACTTCGCAATACTCGTTCTGTCATACCGAGACTTGCAGATAAGTTTCTTCTTCCAATCGGCTGCATAAGCCTAATGTACTGAAGCACTTGCATTCTCGTTTGCATAACAGGTAGCAGATCAGGTAATAATTTTTTTGTGTTCTGAATCCATGAGCGCATATCTTTTCTCCTCACTACATTGGTTCATTTTCCCTCTTGGTCACTTTATGTCCCATAGTGACATTTTGTGTCCCACTTAGGTTAAAAAAATAATCCCTGCTACGTGTATTATTGTAACAGGAGATAGAAACTTATTCAACTCTTAACTGCATTGTTTATATAGTTTATTATGACACCTTTGTGAATGTTACCATATTCTACCTGTTTCCCGCCTATTTCTACAACTGGAATCATTAAATGATATTTTTCTAAAAGGTCATTATCTTCATATATATCTATTTCCTCAATTTGAAAAGAATATTCACATTGTACTTCCTTTAAAACTTGTTTCGCCTTCACGCAAAGGCCACAATCTTTTTTTGTATATAGTACAACTTTCATCTTCTTCACCTATCCAATTGTTTTTCTTAGAGACGAAGCAGGAATATGCATTTGTTCTCTATATTTCGCAACCGTTCTGCGAGAAATAACGATTTCATGCTCTTCTTCTAATAATTTTGAAATCTTTTGATCCGAAAGTGGCTTTTTCTTATTTTCTGCTCCAACAAGCGTTTGAATGAATTGTTTCACACGCTTTGTAGAAACCGCCTCATCTTCCGTCGTAGAAATAGAATTACTAAAGAACGATTTCATCTCAAATAAACCGTGCGGCGTTTGCACGTATTTATTACGCGTTGCACGACTAATTGTAGACTCATGCACACCTAACTCTTCCGCCACCTCTTTTAAAGCAAGTGGTTTTAAATACTCTGGACCTCTCCAGAAGAAATCACTTTGCTTTTCCATTATAATACCCATCACTTGCAGGAGCGTTTGCTTTCTCTGCTTCAAACTGCGCATAATCCATTGCACATGTTGATACTTTTCAGATACATATGAAGCAACTTCACTTTCACTATTATTTAGAAGCGCACTATACTCAGAGTGAATCTCAATTCTCGGCATATTCCGTTCGTTCATTTGTAAAACGAGACGATCACCATCTTTTTTCACCGCCATATCAGGCACGATATAAAGTGGTTTATCAGAAGAAAATGCAAGACCTGGTTTCGGCTGTAATGATGTAATACAGTTCACCGCATCTTGTAATTCTTCATTACTACATTTCAACACTTGAACGAGCTTTCGCCAATCTTTCTTAACGAAATAAGCAAAGTGCTCCTCTACAACCTCTTCCGCTAATCCGTTACGCCTTTGTAAGCGCTTCAATTGTAAAGTTAGACATTCCTGAATATCACGTGCTCCTACCCCTGCTGGCTCGAGTGATTGGACAAGCTCTACAGAGCGGTCGACTACATGAAGCGATACGGGAATGAGCTCTGATAACTCTTCATTCGTTTCTTGTAAATAGCCATTTCCATCCATATTCATAATAATGAAAGAAGCTGCTTTTCGCTCTTCTTCATCTATTTTATAATACTGTAGTTGATTTAATAAATGTTGCTGAATCGTTGTAGAATCCACACTGTAGATTTCCATTTGATTATCGACTTGTTTGCCGGTACTTTTACTTGTGTTAGAGCTCTTTTTCTTCTCCCTCTCAAAACCACCTAACTCAATAAGGGGATTCTCTAACGATTGCTCATACAAAAACTCCGATAATTCTTGTACATTATACTGGAGCATTGTAATCGCTTGCCTTAACTCTTGTGTCATTGCCAAACGTAAGCTTTGTTCTTGTAAAAGACTTGCCTTCAAACTAATCTCCCCCTTGTTTCTATTGTACAATAAGTTTGGTAAAAGGAGAATCCTATCGCAGACACCCATTCCAAAATATTATTAATTTATATGTATTAATGAGATTCACATCTTACAACCGAAATTTGAATAATATTGAAAGAAAATAATAACGCGCAAAAATTATTACCACATACTAATAGTAAATCTTATAACCAGATATAACAAGGGAGAAATAAAAAAAGGTCCTAACTTACAAATGTAAGTTAGGACCTTTTTACGCGCCCAGAGGGATTCGAACCCCCGGCAGACGTGGTACCGGAAACCACCGCTCTATCCGACTGAGCTATGGGCGCATGATTATAAAACACACTTCATTTTCTTCTCATAATAATAGCAATAAAAACCATTTAAATCAACAAAAACTCTTTGATAGCACATTATATATACGCTTTTTTCTGCATAAAAACGCCCCCTAATTTCTTCATTTAGGAGGCAATTCTTATCTGTCTTATTTATCCCGCTATTTGTGGGCAGTAAGACTCCCACCTCAAAACTCAGCTGGAGCAAAGAAGTTAGTTGGGAGTCTTACTACCTGTAAACGCCTGATTGGTGAGGGCTAATAATCAGTGAGGATGAACAAAACCTCCACTGATTAAAGTTTCACTTTATCTAATTTCTCTTTAATCTCTTTTGGAATTTCATTCGGCTGTACTTCTTGGAACGTTTCAATATATTCACCCTTTGTTTTAACCTTTACATAGGCCCCTTCTCTAAGCCCACTAGGTGCATAAAACTTAACATCTCTTCCTTCACCTGAAGCATAATAACCAGTAAGTTTATAGTCTCCAGCTACCGTTCCAACTGTAGATAGTCGGCCAGATTCCTTCGCTTTTACATAGACCCAATCCTCTTTTACAAGCGGGTTATATCTATCAGTTACCTCATTATGAAAAAAGCTTGTAGTACCAATAACTAATATAAAAATTCCAATTAAACCTAATAATAACTTTTTCATTTTTCTCTCCTTAAATACCTTTTTGACTTACCTTACTTTTCTTATTCTAAGAGAAAAAAATCCTTTCAACTATCGATTATCCTTACGTACTTATTACAAAATTGTAATCTACACATGTAGCACACCTAAATTTTCCAATCATAAATTCACCCCAACTCACAAATTATAATCTTTGAATTGATATTCCAAAGGGGGCTTCATTCAATGACTGTAATTACTAAACTAAAGCAAACTGTTTCCGGATTAAAAAGTGCACAAGCTAGCTTAGAGGGATTCGCTCTTGATACGGATAACCAACAAGCTAAGCAACTTTTCCAAACAGCTGCGCAACAAACACAAACAATTATCGATTCTTTAAACCCACGTGTTGAAGAAGTCCAGCAAGAAGAACCACAATACACACAGCAATAACCGAAAGTACCATTTCATCTAATGGTACACAACTTGAGAGAAAAAGGATGATATGCAATCATCCTTTTTCTCTCACATTACATAACGCAATAGAAATGGAATGATTATAATGCGAAAACTCGGAATCATAGCCGCGTTATTTGTGCTCCTATTCGGTTCACTTACCGGATGTGATAATAGCCCCTTAGATAAAAAGGTAAAGAAAGAAGAAGCAAAACGAACGAAAGAAGAAAAGGGCCCCAAGTTAACAAAAATGAGTACAGAATCCTTTAATCAATCTATATCGCAAGAAGCTAAGAAAAAAGCTCTCGCTATGGATGGAATTATAGAAGCTACCGCAGTTAATACAAATTTAGATCTTTACATAGCTGTCAAACCTGAACATCACGAAAGATTTGGTTTAAAACCGTTACGAAGTAAATTAAAAAAGAAGCTAAGTGATGAAAATCCTACTTTCGATATTCGTGTAAGTACAGACAAAAAGATTTTTATGCTCATAGAAGAACTTGAAAACAAAATCAAGAAAAAGAAAGTAAGCAAGGATGGCATAAAAAAACAATTGAAACTCATCCAATCAGAAATGGGATCTAATATTTAAGCTTTCTAAAAGAGAAGGAAGGATTCAAATGTCTAGTAAAGATAAAAATTTAACACCTGTACAACAAGAATATAAAAAGTTCGAACAACAGCGTGAACCGAAGCGACCCGTTTTAAAAAATTGTATAAAAGCTTTTTTCGTCGGGGGATTAATTTGTTTAATAGGCCAACTAATTTCCACCTTTTATATTACTTATTTCGATTTCACTGAAAGATCTGCCGGGAACCCTACCGTTGCAACTCTTATTTTTATATCCATGCTACTGACGGGATTTGGCGTCTACGATCGCCTTGGACAATTTGCTGGTGCTGGTACCGCAGTTCCCGTTACTGGATTTGGTAACTCTGTTATTGCCGCATGTATTGAACACCGTACAGAAGGATTCGTTCTCGGCGTTGGTGGTAACATGTTTAAACTAGCCGGATCAGTCATCTTATTTGGCGTATTTTCAGCTTTTGTCATCGCTCTTATTAAAACGATTCTCTTTCAATGGGGAGGGCTGTAAATGTTACAAGGACACCGAACATGGGTATTCGAAAACAAACCAGTTATTATCTCAACAGGTGTAGTCGGTGGCCCTTTTGAGGCAAAGGGAAAAATCCCTGAAGACTTCGATACCCTTCATGAAGATTTATGGCTCGGACAAGATTCCTATGAAAAAGCACATAAAATTTTGTTTGAAGAAGCTTGTAGCCGTGCTACAGAAAAAGCGAGACTTCGAAAAGATGATATTCAATTCGTTCTCGCTGGAGATTTAATTAACCAAATTACGCCTACTAGCTTTGCGTGCCGCACACTTGGTACACCTTATCTCGGTTTATTCGGTGCTTGTTCTACCTCTATGGAGGGCTTAGCACTTGGCGCAAGTATTGTAAATGCAAAAGGTGCGAAATACTTATTAACTGGTGCATCAAGCCATAACGCTGCCGTGGAAAAACAATTCCGTTATCCAACTGAATATGGTGGTCAAAAACCCCCTACTGCCCAGTGGACAGTGACCGGTGCAGGTGCAGCTATTTTAAGTGATACAGGACATGGCCCAAGAGTAACTTCCGCCACAATTGGGCGCATTGTTGATATGGGATTAACTGATCCATTTAATATGGGAGGTGCGATGGCCCCTGCTGCTGTCGATACAATTGAAGCTCATTTAAGAGAAAGAAATCTCGATGCATCTCACTACGATTTAATCGTAACAGGCGATCTCGGACATGTCGGACGCGAAATTGCTTATGACTTACTGCATAAACATGGGACAAAAGTAACAAGTAAACAATTTCAAGATTGCGGGTTACTCATTTATAGAGAAGGTCAACCTGTAATAGCCGGCGGAAGTGGTCCAGGCTGTTCGGCAACAGTCGTATACGGGCATTTATTAAATCGAATGAAAAAAGGAGAATTCAAAAAGATACTAGTTGTTGCGACAGGTGCTTTACTATCTCCCCTTACATTCCAACAAGAAGAAACAATTCCATGTATCGCTCATGCTGTATCGATCGAATTTGGAGGTGCAACGCAATGATTTTTTTCTGGGCTTTCGTCATTGGCGGACTTATATGTGTAATTGGTCAACTTATGTTTGATGTCGGTAAACTTACTCCTGCCCATACGATGGCAACACTCGTTGTTGCTGGAGCTATATTAGATGGATTCAATTTGTATGAACCACTAATTGATTTCGCTGGGGCCGGGGCAACCGTACCCATTACAAGCTTCGGTAACGCCCTCGTTCACGGTGCGATGGAAGAAGCGGCTAAACATGGAATCGTCGGCGTAATTACCGGTATGTTTAAAGTAACGAGTGCTGGTGTATCAGCAGCTATTATTTTCGGATTCATCGGAGCGTTGCTATTTAAACCGAAAGGATAAGAGGTGTTTGCATGACTGTTATCGCTAGCGTAAAAACTTGCCTTGCCAGTGTAAGAGGGGCTCAAGCAAGTTTAAGCTCCCTTTCATTAAATTCACAAGACGAAGAATCAAAACGCGTATTTCATGAATGTATGTTAGAAATGGACAGCGTCATCGCTGATTTAAAGGATAGAATTTCAGTATTAGAACGTGAAGAACCTCAATATAAAGGGTTTTAAGTAGACTGGAGGAAATGACTATGTCTCACCTGCCCGAATGGACACTCGTTATTCTTCGCTCTGTATTCATATTAATCATTTTATTCGCTATTACGAAATGGTTAGGGAAAAGACAAATCTCTCAGCTCTCCTTTTTTGAATACATAGCCGGAATGACAATCGGTGACATCGCTGCCCAAGTATCTACAGGGCTCGATTCAAAATTTTTCCACGGCGTCTTTGCGATACTCATTTTCGCTGTGGTACCTTTTTTCACAGGAATCCTCTCCTTAAAGAACAAAACAGCTCGGGACTTCTTTGAAGGGAAATCTACCGTATTAATAAAAGATGGAAAAATACTCGAAGATAACTTAAAGAAAGAAAAATATACAAGTGACGAATTACTTGAACTACTCCGAGGAAAAGATGCGTTCAGCGTAGCTGATGTTGAATTTGCAGTACTAGAACCAAGCGGTGAATTAAATGTATTATTAAAGAAAGATCGCCAACCACTTACAGCAAAAGACGTAGGCTTAAAAGTACCAAACGAGAAGGAACCACAAACTGTTATTATGGATGGAAATGTATTAGACGAACCTCTTTCCGCTAGCGGACATAACCGCGCTTGGTTACATTCTGAACTAGAAAAACTCGGTGTTGTCATTGAAAATGTGTTTCTCGGTCAAGTTGATTCATACGGACAACTTACTATCGACATTTATAATGATAAACTCCAAATGCCTTCTCCTCAAAACAAACCTTTACTATTGGCATCTTTAAAAAAATGCCATGCTGATCTTGAACTATTTTCTTTAGAAACAAAATCGAAATCAGCAAGTGACATGTATAGTAAAAACGCGAAACAAGTCGAAACAATTTTAAATAAAGTAACCTATCTTTTAAAAGAATAAATACCGAAAGAACGCTTCAGTAAAAAGGCGTTCTTTTACCTTTTCTACACCTTTAATCACGTTTAAATTTATGTAATTCGGTTATGATGTTGAAGATACTTAAGCAGGTAATTTCAAAAACATAGCGAATAAATCATGATACAACTACATATTTTTTGATTTAAAGTGGTTTCGTTTGACCTTTATTGACCATAATTGTATTATAAACTAAGAAAGCTTTTAAAGGAGGAAATAACAGATGAATTTAATTCCTACAGTAATTGAACAAACAAATCGTGGAGAACGCGCTTACGATATTTACTCTCGACTATTAAAAGACCGCATCATTATGCTTGGTAGTGCAATTGATGACAACGTAGCAAACTCAATCGTTTCCCAGCTTTTATTCTTGGAATCTCAAGATCCAGAAAAAGATATTCACATTTACATCAACAGCCCTGGTGGTTCTATTACAGCAGGTATGGCAATCTATGATACAATGCAGTTTATTAAACCGCAAGTATCAACAATCTGTATCGGTATGGCTGCATCTATGGGTGCATTCTTACTTGCAGCAGGTGAAAAAGGAAAACGTTACGCACTTCCAAACAGTGAAGTTATGATTCACCAACCACTTGGCGGAGCACAAGGTCAAGCGACTGAAATCGAAATCGCTGCAAAACGTATCCTATTCTTACGTGAAAAATTAAACCAAATTCTTGCTGACCGCACAGGTCAACCACTTGAAGTTCTACAACGCGACACAGACCGCGACAACTTCATGACAGCAGAAAGAGCTCTAGAATACGGCTTAATCGATAAGATCTTTACAAATCGTTAATAACTAAAAGCGAAAGCGGCTCGTTCAGAATCGCAGGGCGATGGAGCCCCTGATTCCGAGGCGCTTTTTGCCTCGAATGAAGGGGCGAAGCGACCGGAGATTCTAGCCGCTGGAGCTAGATACAACTAAAAGCGGAAGCGCCCTATTACAGGGCGCTTTTTTATTATGCACTTCCGCTTTTATACCCTCCCCAGTATCAATTCGAATATATCAACGGTTCGACACAACATATCGACTTACCGACAATTCTCGACAAGCACGCGTGCCCTACATACCCCCACCACTCAAACTCATCGCAACCCACAAACAGAAAAACAAAAAAGCTATCGCACATTCGCGATAGCCTTTTATTGTACATATGCAGCTAATGCTTCCAAAGCCTCTTCTGCATCTGAACCTTCTGTTGTGATTGTAATCATGCTACCAGTTCCGATTGCTAAGCTCATAATCCCCATTATGCTCTTTGCATTAACTGTCTTTCCATCTTTCTCAATGAAAATATCAGAATGAAAGCGATTTGCCTCTTGTACAAACAACGCAGCCGGACGTGCTTGTAAGCCGTTTTTTAATGCAACTTTAACCAGTTTTTGAACCACAGCTCCATTTCCCCTTTAACCTCTTATTTTTTTGCTACTGTTTCCCCCGCGCGTAATTTCTCTGCAATTTCATCGATTTTACGCAAACGATGATTAATACCCGATTTACTAATTTTCCCCCCGGATACCATCTCACCTAACTCTTTCAATGTTACATCTTGGTAATCTCTTCGTAACTGTGCAATTTCTCTTAATTTATCTGGCAAAATATCAAGCCCAACCGTCTCATCAATATAGCGGATGTTCTCAATTTGCCTTAGCGCTGCACCAATTGTTTTATTTAAATTAGCTGTTTCGCAGTTAACTAAACGATTTACTGAATTACGCATATCGCGAACAATTCGAATATCTTCAAATCTTAAAAGTGCATTATGAGCACCTATAATATTTAAAAACTCTGTAATTTTTTCAGCCTCTTTCAAATACGTAATGTACCCTTTTCTTCTTTCCAACGTCTTACTATTTAAATCAAATCCGTTCATCAGTTCACATATAGAATCATTATGTTCCTTATATAACGAAAATATCTCTAAATGATAAGATGATGTTTCTGGGTTATTTACTGAACCACCTGCTAAAAATGCACCGCGTAAATACGATCGTTTACAACATTTCTTCTCGATTAATTCCTGCGATATATTTCGAATAAACGAAAAGTCATCTCGAACAATGTGAAGATCTGCTAATATTTCGCGAGACTTCTCAACAAGCCGCACGATATATACATTATTTTTCTTCAATCGCATTTTTTTACGAACAAGTAATTCTACCGTCACATCATATCCCTTTTTCAAAAGCGTATAAATCCTTCTTGCAATTGCTGCATTTTCCGTTTGAATATCGATAGATAGGCGACGGTTTGAAAAAGAAAGCGATCCGTTCATTCGAAGCAACGCCGATAATTCTGATTTCTCACAGCATTCCTTCATTTCAAGGTTGGTCAACTCTTTCTTTGTTTCTGATGCAAATGACACAGTCAACACCTCCTTATACTATTACTTTGGAACAAAAATCTTGTCCTATATGAATGAGGAGCGTTACCTCAAACGAGGCAACGCACATTTATAACAATGAATATAAAATAGAAGCTAACTTTAATGTATCATGTCTTACAACACGATCATCATATTTCGCTAATTGCTCTTGAATAATTTCGATATTATGTTCAGCAAAACGATCTGTATCCAGTGCAACTGGTTCCGACATTTCTTCCTCATATAAATTACGTAATTCACTAGGAATATCGCGATTATTTACAATCGCAGTGTCGATAAATGGTTTACCTAAATGATCATGTAACGCCTGCACATGATCAAACGCAGTATAACCCTTCGTTTCGCCCGCTTGCGTCATAACATTACATACATATACCTTCTTCGCTTTCGCAGCAAGAACAGCATCTCCAATTTTGTTAACAACTAAATTAGGTAATATACTTGTGTACAGACTTCCTGGACCAAAAACAAGCAAATCAGCTCGTTTAATTTCCGTCAACGTTTCACATAACGGTTCTACATCTTCTGGAGTTAAAAAGACACGATTAATCTTCTTCCCGAAATAAGGAATCTTTGATTCACCTGTTACAATTTCTCCATCTTCTAATTCTGCATGAAGTACCGCACTTTGATTCGCTGCTGGCAATACACGTCCTCTGACATTTAATACTTTACTCGTTTCCGTAATCGCGTGGTAAAAGTCTCCTGTAATCGAAGTCATACCTGCCAATAGTAAATTTCCTAACGCATGCCCTTTCAGTCCATCTCCAGTGGTAAAACGGTGCTGAAATAAAGCTTCCACTAATGGTTCTACATCCGATAACGCAACAAGTACGTTACGAATATCACCTGGAGGTGGAATTTCTAGCTCATCACGCAGTCTACCTGAACTGCCTCCATCGTCGGCTACTGTTACAACTGCTGTAATATCAACAGGATATTGTTTTAATCCTCTTAATAAAACAGAAAGTCCAGTTCCACCTCCCATGATAACAATTTTAGGTTTTCTCTCTTTTTTCATCCCTTAATGGCCCTTTCTCTTCTCCACATCACGATGAGATACATGAACGCTATACTCTGGTTTCAAATGTTTCCCAAGGTACTCTGTAAGCGTAACAGAACGATGTTGCCCACCTGTACATCCAATAGCAATTACAAGTTGACTCTTACCTTCTCTTTTATAATGAGGCAGCATGAAAGTGATAAGATCCGTCAATTTCTCTAAAAACTTATGTGTTTCATTAAATTTCAACACATACGACGAAACTTCTTCATCCAGTCCTGTTAATGGCTTCATATGTGGAATGTAGTATGGATTTGGTAAAAAACGAACATCAAATACTAAATCAGCATCAATTGGAATTCCGTACTTAAATCCAAATGACATAACATTTACACGGAATGCTTGCTCAGTTTCTGTTGAGAACAAGTGAACAATTTTCTCTCGTAATTCTTTCGGTTTCAAATCAGATGTATCAAGCACAATATTCGCTCGCGCCTTCATATCAGTTAATAGACCACGCTCAGCTTCGATTCCCTTTAACGGCAAGCCAGTTGGCGCAAGTGGATGCGAACGTCTCGTTTCTTTATAGCGAGTTACAAGTGTGCTATCTTTCGCATCTAAAAATAAAATATGAGGAATAATCCATGTGCGTTCTGATAAATCATCAAGTGCTCCCCATAAATATTCAAAAAACTCTCGGCCACGTAAATCAATACCAAGTGCTACTTTATTCATTTTACCTTTTGAATCCGCCATAAGTTCAATAAACTTCGGCAATAACATCGGTGGTAAATTATCTACACAAAAATATCCTAAATCTTCAAAACTTTGTAACGCTACCGTTTTTCCAGCTCCAGACATCCCTGTAATAATTACCATTTTTATATCATTATTCTCTGTCATCGTATCCTCTCCTTGCAGGTTTAACTCGGATCTAATCGATATGAAAGCAACTCAAAATCTGGGGTATATACAAATGTACCGTAGATTATACCATTCCCTTTAATTAAATAATCAATAATGTGATAATCTCCTGGTGCCATTGCTAAATCATCAATTTTATCAAATGTATGCCAACCAATGATGCCTTCTTCGCTCTCTAATTTGTTTTCTCCTGCAAAATCTGTTGCTAAAAAGGAGAACATCATCCATTCAGAAACAACTTTATCACCTTCTTGGATGACAAAAGTGAAGACCCCTTTTAATGCTGGATTCTTTAAATAAATACCTGTTTCTTCACGATACTCGCGAACAACGGAATCTCTTACTGTCTCACCACGCTCCATTTTCCCGCCCGGTGCAACCCACCAATTTCGGCGAGGTTTTTGGAGTAAGAGTACTTCATTATCTCTAATTAACACACAGTTTGTCACTCTTTGCATGTTTCTTCACCTCAGCTACTTGCAGCAAAATTTTTCACTGCATACTCATTTCATTATACTATCAAAAACAGTTTGCTACAACGAAGGTGCCAGTCCCCTTTTGCTAAGCAATTGTAAAAAACCTTTCTATAACAAGCAATCAAAATGCCTTACTTCCCATGAATAGCACATAAAAATCCCCTTAACGTTTTTACCGTTAAGGGGACGAAAAATCCTTATTTCTTACCGAAATAAGTAACAACCGCAAATCCTAAAATAAAAGTAATAATTGAACTTACAATTGAAATTCCACCAGTCGGAATGCCAGGGAACACAATGACAATCGACCCGATAACGAGCCCAATAATTGCCGCAAATGTCATACTTTTATAACGATCTAATAAAAAGCTAATTCCTTTACTACTTACAACAAATCCAACCATAACGCCGGCACCAATAACCACGATTAACGGTAAATTGAGTGTAGTTAAAGCGTTAATTGCTGTCGGATACACACCAATAATTAATAAAATAAACGATCCACTAATTCCAGGAAGAAGCATAGCCATACTAGCCATCCATCCTGCGAAGAATAAACCAATTGCATTTAAAATTGTTAACGTCGTAATTGGATCCGCTGCCTTATCTGGTTTAAAGAATGCTGTTATTGCAACAAGAATTGCTGCAATTATTAATAAGGCAATATGACTACCTTTAAACGTTGCCTTTGCATCAGCTTCTCTCATTAACATCGGTAATATACTAATAATTAAACCGAGGAAGAAAAATTGAGTCGGTTCATAATGATTCGCTAATAAATATTTAATAACGTGACTTAACGTTAGAAAAGCTGCCGCTACACCAGCTGCAAGTGGGATTAAAAACGCTAAATGTTTTTTCCATTCACGACTAAAGAATCCGCTAATTGCTGCAAGCAATTGTTCATAAATCCCTAACACCACAGCGATTGTTCCGCCGCTCACACCAGGAATTAAATCACTAACGCCCATACAAAATCCACGATATATATTACGCCATTCCATACTGAATAAATTCCTCATTTCTTATAGTGATTTTTTCCGTAAATTCTAGTATAACAATAAGAAACATTATATTCTTAAATATTTTTGACAAAAGTTTGACATTTGAACAAAAAAGAAAGCCACCTATCGGTAGCTTTCTTCTCATAAGGAAAAATAATCTTATTTTTCCGTTACAGTCTTTAGTTCCTCTACTAACTCTTCTATATAATGCTGTGCACTCTGCGCTGCAATACTACCATCGCCTGTTGCAGTTACAATTTGACGAAGCATTTTTTCACGAACATCACCAGCTGCGAAAATACCAGGAACTTTCGTTTCCATACGCTCGTTCGTTTCAACATAACCATTTTCATTTGTAATACCTAGCTCAACAAACGGTTTTGATAGTGGTAACATACCGATGTATACGAAAACGCCGTCAGTTTTAACTTCTTGTTCTTCTCCACTGTTTACATCTACAAGTGTTACGCTTCCTACTTTACCATTTGCATCGTTAATTTTTTTTATAGTGTGATTCCAAATGAAATCTACTTTCTCATTTTGGAAAGCACGATCTTGTAAAATTTTCTGCGCACGAAGAGTGTCACGACGGTGAACGATTGTTACTTTTGATGCGAAGCGTGTTAAGAACACACCTTCTTCAACAGCAGAATCTCCGCCGCCAATAACAACAAGCTCTTTCCCTTTAAAGAATGCACCATCACATACTGCACAATATGATACACCGCGACCGCCAAGTTCTGTTTCACCTGGCACACCAATTTTTTTATACTCTGCACCGCTTGCAACGATAATTGCACGTGCTTTATATTCTTTTTTACCAGCAATAATTGTTTTGTACTCTTTACCATCGATGATTTCTTTCACATCACCGTATGCATATTCAGCACCAAATTTCTTCGCATGCTCAAACATTTTATTTGATAAGTCTGGTCCTAAAATAGACTCATAACCTGGATAGTTCTCTACATCTTCTGTATTTGCCATTTGTCCACCTGGAATACCACGCTCAAGCATCAGTGTGCTTAAATTCGCACGAGATGTATATACCGCAGCTGTCATACCAGCTGGTCCTGCACCAATAATAATGACATCATAAATTTTTTCTTCTGACACACTATTCACTCCCATTCATACACATTAAGTTACCCTCATTATACTGTTAGCATCATTTTTTTCCCAATGATTTGCCTACCCTACGTGTGCGTGCGCTTAACAGCCTGCACATACTTTCGTACAGTCGCTACAGATACATTATATACATCACCAAGCTCTGCCTGTGTCATCTTATTTCTTTGTTCGCCGCGCACAATGTATTCAATTGCCGCTGACCAACCGTACACATTTGTAAAAGTCGCTCCAGATGTATATAGACGTATGAACGTACAAAACCAAAAGTTTAAACACTCTTCGATTAATTCATCGTCTTTTTTCGTATAATTATATAATGCATCCGCGATTCGTACGCACTGTTCAAATTGCTGTAAATCAGCTGGGATGCTTTTATGACTATTAAGTAAAAAGAAATATTTTGCAAGTTGCGATACAATTGGAACACCATTTTTCGCTTGCGTTACATCAAAGAAGAATCCAACCTTCTCTGGTGTTGACAATTCATTCATTAAATATAAAGCTAGCATTTGCTCTTCTAGCGTCGCACCTTGCTGAAATGATTTTCGTAATTCTTCAAATAAAAGGTTTTGTCCTTCATCTGCTAAATTCAGTGCATTCCACGGTTCTTTTCCTTTTTTATCAGGATGCAATTCTACAACATGTTGCCACATTTTTTCAGCTACTTGCTGTTCCTTGACCATATACGCAGAGTATGCAAACCAGTAATAAAAACTAACGTCTCCTTCGTACCCTTGACGCTTTAATACTTTGAACCATTTATATGCAGGTTCAAAATGACCAATTGTTGCAAGCGTTGTTCCAAGCTTCAAACGATGCTCAAATGAAATTGGATATACCGAAACTAACTGCCCTGCTAATGACTCTACTTGCTTATGCTCTCCAATTGAATATAGAAAAATAAGCGTATTACAAAGCGCATGCATATTACCAGGATTTTTCTCTAAAATCATTTCTGTTAACTTAAGCGCTTGATCTACATTACCTGATTGAAAATGTGCAATCGCTAAATTATTATGGCCCGACCAAAATTCTGGATATTCTTTCGTAACAACTTCTAGTGTAGCAATCGCCTCTTCTAATTGTCCGTTACGAATGTAGCGGTTCGCTTCTTCTTGCATAACAATTAGCTCATCTTCATCCTCAATCTCTTCCGCACCCATTGCTTCTTCTTCCATAATCTCAAGTAATTCTAATGTATCTTCTACGAATTCCTTCTCTTCCGCAACTTCTAAATATCGCTCTGCATACTTCTTCGCCTGTTGAAACAAGCCCATATATGCATAATTATTTGCAATAAAATAATAGCATTGCTCAAGTTCAGGATTGGATCTAACAAGCTTTAGAAATATCTGATTCGACTCTTGATATTCACCAGATTCAGATAATGCTATTGCTAGTTGGCATAAAATAAACGGCTCCTTCTCGCTTTGTGCTGCTCTTCGAAAATATTTAATTGCATCTTGCAATTTTTGCCCTTTATAAGCCCTCATCCCTTTTTTATAAAAGAAGTCCGCTAACTGATTAAAAGAGATAACTTGTCCGTTCTCCTTATATATTCTTTGATTTTTCCCCATATATCCTCCAGTTTTTTGTTTTCTTCGTTCACACATTCTTCTATCTATAAGTATAAACGATTCCGTAAAAAACAAAACAGTATATTATAATCAATTATTTCCTTTTTATTCATAAAAAGAGAAGGGAAATGTTACATTTTTAACATCAACCTTCTCTAGTGGCCATTTCCTCTTTCGTATAAATAATACGCATCGGATTTCCGCCTACGAAAGCGCCGCCTGGTACATCTTTATGGACAAGTGTGCCTGCAGAAACGATAGCACCATCTCCAATCGTCACACCTGGTAAAACTGTCGTATTCGCTCCAATCATAACTTCGTTCCCTATGACGATTTCTCCGAGTCGATACTCACGAATTAAATATTCATGCGCTAAAAGCGTTGTATTATAGCCGATAATTGAATTGTCTCCCACAGTAATCTTTTCTGGAAACATAATATCTGGCATTACCATAAGTGCAAACGACGTTTTCTTTCCTACTTCCATCCGTAAAAACGTGCGATATAACCAATTCTTTACGGATAAAAATGGCGTGTAACGTGCGACTTGGATGATAATAAAGTTTTTCATTACCTTCCAAAAGGAAACTGTTTTATACACATTCCACAATGAATTTTCTCCTGAAACAGGATAGCGCGTTGTCCGTCGCACTGAACTCTCTCCTCTACTTATATAAAGTGACACTTTAACCGGTAGGAACCCTTTTCCCCACTGATTACTAACTCTCATCAATCAAGCATTTACAGGCAGGAATCTTACTACCCGTTAATACGGGACAAAATCGGTAGTAAATCACTCATTTTATCTAGCACATAATCTGGTTTATACGCTTCTAAATACGCTCTACCTTTCAATGTCCATGAAACCGCTACTGTTCTCGTACCTGCATTTTGTCCACCGACGATATCATGATGATTATCACCAACCATCAATGTTTCTTCTGGCTTTGCATCTAATAATTTGAGCGCTTTTTGAAGTGGTTCTGGATGTGGTTTCACGTGTTCCACATCATCAATTGTCACGACAACATCAAAAAACTGATCAAGTTTCGAAAGCTTTAATCCCATTTCAACCGTCTGTCTCGCTTTCGTTGTAACGATGCCAATCTTATAACCTTGCTTCTTCAATTCTTGAACCGTTTCATATACAGTTTCATATTCTTCCACTAATTCATCATGATGCTCATGATTAAATTGACGATAACATGTAATCATCTCTTCAACCTTGCTTGCATCAATCTTACTAAAAGTGTCATGCAAAGATGGGCCGATAAATGGCAATACATCTTCACGCTTATACTGATTAGAATAATAGTGATTTAACGTATGTAAAAAAGAAGAGATAATAAGTTCATTTGTATTAATTAAAGTTCCATCTAAATCAAATAACACTGTATTTATTTTCATCGTCCTTAATCCTTTCATTACCTGAATATGAAAGAAGCAGCATCTTATATAAGATGCTACTTTTCTCTAATTTTCTAAATATCTTTTATCAGCTTGCCCCATTTTTCGTCTCACAATAATGAAAATGATAGAAATAACAACAATTCCAATAGACATTACTTGTGCAATACGAAGCGGTCCTAACATTAAACTATCTGTACGCAAACCTTCTACGAAGAAGCGTCCCACTGAATACCAAATTAAATATGTGAAGAATAACTCACCACGGCGTAAGTTCACTTTTCGTAACGCGAGTAGTAAAATAACACCTGCAAAGTTCCATAATGATTCATATAAAAACGTTGGGTGATAATACACACCATCAATGTACATTTGATTAATAATGAAATCCGGTAAATGAAGACCTTCTAAAAACTGTCTCGTCACTTCATCACCATGCGCCTCTTGGTTCATAAAGTTTCCCCATCGGCCAATTGCTTGTCCTAATAAAATACTCGGCGCAGCAATATCCGCTAACTTCCAGAATGAAAGCCCGCGTCGTTTCGCAAAAAGGATTCCTGTAATAACAGCCCCGATTAAACCACCATGAATCGCCAAACCGCCTTGACGAATATTAATAATTTGACTCGGATTTTGCGAATAATATTCCCATTCAAAAATGACATAATACATTCTCGCAAAAAGAATCGCAATTGGTACTGCAATTAATACAAGATCGATAAATGTATCTTTGTGAATACCAAGCCTTTCTCCCTCGCGAGTTGCTAGCCAAAGACCTAATAGCACACCTGTACCGATAATAACCCCATACCAATAAACAGGGAACGGCCCGAGTTGGACTGCTATACGGTCAAGCTGTGGTACAGAACCTAACAGCATATGTATGACCTCCCTCTCCAGAGTCTACTCTTGATTTCCTAACTCAATCGCACTCATTAATCGTTCAGAGAACTGCTGTGCCGCATTGACTCCCATACGTTTCAATCTGAAGTTCATCGCTGCTACTTCAATAATAACAGCCAAGTTTCGACCAGGACGAACTGGAAGTGTAATCTTCGTAAGTTCTGTATCAATAATCTTCATCTTCTCTTCATCAAGACCTAATCGATCATAATTTTTCTTTTGATCCCAAATTTCAAGATTAATAACAAGCGTAATACGTTTATAATTTCGTACTGCCCCTGCACCAAATAACGTCATTACGTTAATGATACCTAGACCACGAATTTCTAATAAGTGCTCAATTAAATCAGGTGAGCTTCCTACTAATGTGTCTTCATCTTCTTGACGAATTTCTACGCTATCATCCGCAACAAGGCGGTGACCACGCTTTACAAGTTCAAGTGCTGTCTCACTTTTCCCGACACCACTTTGACCTGTAATTAAAACACCAACGCCATAAATATCTACTAACACACCATGAACAGCTGTTGTTGGCGCTAACTTACCTTCTAAGTAGTTTGTTAAACGACTTGATAATCTCGTCGTCGTTTGAGCAGAACGTAATAAAGGCACGCCTGATTCACGTGATGCTTGTAATAACTCATCCGGTACATCTTGATTACGAGTTACAATAATACAAGGCGTCTCTTCAGTACAAAGCGCTTTCATTCTCTCTTGCTTTTGCTCTGTCGTTAACGTATCAAAGAACGTAAGCTCCGTTTTTCCAAGAAGCTGCACGCGATCAGCTGGATAATATGTGAAAAATCCTGCCATTTCAATTCCAGGTCGTGATAAATCACTCGTATCAATCGGACGATGAATCCCTTCTTCACCACTTACTAACTCCAATTGAAATTGTTCAATTAAATCTTTTGTCCTTACTTTCGGCATATGTATAAACCTCCACTCCGCTGCGGGTTCAGTCTCATTTGATGTAAAATTCCATTCTATCGGATATTGTACCATTTTTTTCTGGAAACAAGAAACACGGTTTCTAATAAATAGAAAAAAACATTTCATATGAATCATGAAATGTTTTTCTTTTTGTCATTTTCTCTTTTTTTCATGTAATGGTTCAACAATTACTTTTTCAATTATCATATTAAAAATCGAAATACAAATTGCCGCAACAATCGCTACACCAAATCCAGATATATTAAAGGCGTCCCCTAATAATGAATCCGTCATCTTTAACGTAATCGCATTAATAACAATTAAGAAGAAACCGAAAGTTACAAGAGTAATCGGTAGCGTAATTAAAATTAAAAGCGGCTTTACAAATACGTTTAAAATCGCCAATATAATACTCGCAATAATTGCAGTTTGTATATTTGCTATGTAAAATGCGTCTGGTGCAACCCCTTTTAAAAGACCGGATACAGCGATTAACACAACGCTATTTACAAGAAGTGATACAATCCATCTCATTTCGTTACACATCCTTTTGACATATATATTTCATCATACGCTAATAGATAATAAACGCAAGTAACACGCAAACTCTTATACCAATTTATTCTATTCTTTATACTTGTATACCTACTAACAATTTTACCAGTTTTCCTTAGTGAAATAAAAACCGAGCGTCATTTCCACTCGGTTTTCATTAACAACTTATTGCGATAACTCTACTTCTTTTATTTTCGCTTTCATTCTTGCTTTATCACGATCTAAAATCTCTTTTAAATACTTACCTGTATACGAGCGTTCTTCTTTCACTACTTGCTCAGGCGTTCCGGAAGCAACGATTTGTCCGCCTTTGTCTCCGCCTTCCGGTCCAAGGTCAACGATATAGTCAGCTGTTTTAATAACATCTAAATTATGTTCAATAACAAGAACTGTCTCGCCGCTTTCAACAAGACGTTGCAACACTTCTAGAAGACGTGCAATATCATGTGCATGTAAGCCAGTCGTTGGCTCATCTAAAATGTATAACGTACGCCCTGTAGAACGACGATGTAATTCAGAAGCTAATTTCACACGCTGCGCCTCACCACCTGATAACGTCGTAGCTGGTTGTCCTAATTTCATATAACCAAGTCCTACATCTACAAGTGTTTGAAGTTTACGCTTAATTTTCGGGATATTAGCGAAGAACTCTACCCCATCTTCAATTGTCATCCCTAACACTTCAGAAATATTCTTATCTTTATATTTCACTTCTAACGTTTCACGATTATAACGTTTACCGTGACAAACTTCACACGGAACATACACGTCTGGTAAGAAATGCATTTCAATTTTAATAATTCCATCACCACGACACGCTTCACAACGGCCGCCTTTTACGTTAAAGCTGAAACGTCCTTTTTGATATCCACGCACTTTCGCTTCATTCGTTTGCGCAAATACATCACGAATATCATCGAATACACCTGTATATGTTGCTGGGTTGGAACGTGGTGTACGCCCGATTGGTGATTGATCAATATCAATAACTTTATCTAACTGCTCAAGACCTCTGATTTCTTTATGAGCCCCTGGCTTCGCCTTCGCTTTATATAGCTTTTGAGCTAACGATTTGTATAGTACTTCATTAATCATCGTACTTTTTCCAGATCCCGATACACCTGTTATCGCAACAAATGTACCTAGGGGGAATGACATTTTCGCATTCTTTAAGTTATTTTCTTTCGCACCGACAATCTCCACTTTACGTCCGTCACCTTTACGTCTCTCAAGTGGTACCGGAATAAACTCTTTACCGCTTAAATATTTCCCCGTTAACGAATTCTCATCTTGCATAACTTCAGCTGGCGTACCCGCTGATACAACTTCTCCACCGTGAATACCGGCCCCTGGCCCAATATCAAGTAAGTAGTCAGCAGCCATCATCGTATCTTCATCATGCTCAACAACAATTAACGTATTTCCTAAATCACGCATTTCCTGCAATGTACGAATTAGACGATCATTATCACGCTGATGCAAACCGATAGAAGGCTCATCAAGAATGTAAAGTACACCCGTAAGACGAGAACCAATTTGTGTCGCTAAACGAATACGCTGCGCCTCACCACCCGATAAAGTTCCTGCGGCACGACTTAACGTTAAATAATCTAAACCAACGTTCACTAAAAACCCAACGCGCTCCTGAATTTCTCTTAAAATTAAATGAGCAATTTTCTGTTGTTTCTCAGTTAACTCAACACTTGAGAAAAATTCCTGTACTTCTTGAACAGAATATTTCGTTACATCGGCAATCGTTTTATCACCAACGAAAACAGCTAAACTCTCAGGCTTTAAGCGTCCACCTTTACATTTCGGACAGGCTTGCTCAGCCATATATTTCTCCATTTGCTCACGAACATAATCCGAACTCGTCTCACGATAACGACGCTCGATATTCGGAATAACACCCTCAAATAAAATTTCATTTTCTTTCACTTGACCAAATTCATTCACATAGCGGAAATAAACCTTCTCTTCTCCGCTTCCGTACAACACTTTATCAAATAAATCCTTCGGTATATCTTTCACCGGCATATCCATATCGATGCCGTAATGATTACACACAGATTTTAATAATTGCGGGTAATATTGCGAACTTGTCGGTTCCCACGGAGCGATCGCATGTTCATTTAATGATAAATCCCAGTTCGGAATAACAAGTTCTAAATCTACCTCTAACTTTGAGCCAAGTCCATCACAAGAAGGACACGCGCCGAACGGACTATTGAACGAGAACATACGCGGCTCTAATTCTCCGATTGAAAAACCACAATGCGGACAAGCATGATGTTCACTAAAGAGAAGTTCTTCCTCTCCCATTACATCGATTAAAACTCGGCCCCCGCCAAGCTTTAATGCACTTTCAAGAGAATCTGCAAGTCGGCTTGCAATTCCTTCTTTCACAACAATACGGTCAATAACAACTTCAATTGAATGCTTCTTATTTTTATCTAACGTAATCTCTTCAGATACATCCAGCATCTCTCCATCAACGCGCACACGAACATAACCTTGCTTCTTAATATCTTCTAACACTTTCGCATGCGCACCTTTACGCCCTGACACGATAGGCGCTAGCACTTGCAACTTCGTACGCTCAGGATATTCAAGAACACGGTCTACCATCTGTTCCACTGTTTGTGATGTAATTTCAATTCCATGATTCGGACAAATCGGCGTACCAATTCGCGCGAATAATAAACGTAAATAATCATAAATCTCCGTTACCGTTCCAACCGTTGAACGAGGGTTACGACTCGTCGTTTTTTGATCAATTGAAATCGCTGGAGATAAACCTTCAATCGTATCAACATCCGGCTTATCCATTTGCCCTAAAAACTGGCGTGCATACGCGGATAAAGATTCCACGTATCTACGCTGCCCTTCTGCATAAATCGTATCGAATGCTAACGATGATTTCCCTGAACCAGACAATCCCGTCACAACAACAAGCTGATTTCTCGGAATGGTTACGTCAATATTTTTTAAATTATGCGCTCTAGCACCTTTTACAACAATAAAATCTTTACTCACTCTTTTCACCCTTCCGCTTTTAATTCTAATAGTAAATCTCTTAATTCAGCTGCACGCTCGAAGTCTAACGCTTTTGCTGCTTCTTTCATCTCTGCTTCGATCTTAGCGATTGTTTTCTCACGTTCTTTCTTCGTCATCTTCTTAGCAGGAGTTGCTTCATATGTTTCCGGTTCTTCAGCCGCTGTCGTTGCACGGATTACATCACGAACGCCTTTTTGAATCGTTTTCGGCGTGATACCATGCTCTTCATTGTAAGCTTCTTGTATAGTACGACGACGCTGCGTTTCTTCAATTGCAATTCCCATTGATCTCGTTATACGATCTGCGTACATAATAACGCGGCCATTTGCATTACGCGCCGCACGACCAATTGTTTGAATTAATGAACGCTCTGAACGTAGGAATCCTTCCTTATCAGCATCTAAAATAGCTACAAGTGATACTTCTGGAATATCTAATCCTTCTCGTAATAAGTTAATACCGACAAGTACATCAAATTTACCAAGGCGAAGGTCCCGGATAATTTCAATACGTTCTAACGTTTTAATTTCAGAGTGAAGATAGTTCACCTTAATTCCTACATCTTTCAAGTAATCCGTTAAATCCTCTGACATTTTTTTCGTTAAAGTCGTAATTAATACACGTTCATTTTTCGCAATCCGGTCATGGATTTCTCCTAATAAATCATCTATTTGTCCTTCAATTGGTCGTATATCAATTGGTGGATCTAAAAGCCCTGTTGGACGAATAATTTGTTCTACTACTTCCGGTGACTGCTCTAATTCGTATGGTCCTGGCGTTGCCGAAACGTAAATAACTTGATTCGTTTTCTCTTCAAACTCATCAAACGTGAGCGGTCTATTATCTAAAGCTGATGGCAGACGGAATCCATGATCCACAAGCACTTGCTTACGTGCTTGGTCCCCGTTATACATCGCTCTTACTTGCGGAACCGATACATGCGACTCATCCATAACAATTAAGAAATCTTCTGGAAAATAATCTAATAACGTATACGGCGTCGAACCCGCTGGGCGAAGTGTTAAATGACGGGAATAGTTTTCAATCCCTGAACAAAAGCCCATCTCGCGCATCATTTCTAAATCATAACGTGTTCGCTGTTCTATACGCTGCGCTTCTAACAACTTACCGTTATCATTTAATTCTTTTAAACGTTCTTCTAATTCTTTTTCAATATTTTCAATAGCGACCTTCAGTTTTTCTTCACGTGTAACGAAGTGAGATGCCGGGAAGATTGCTACATGATCACGTTCTGCTAATACTTCACCCGTTAATGCATTTACTTCTCGAATACGATCGATTTCATCACCGAAAAATTCAATTCGAATACAATGCTCGTCAAGCGATGCCGGGAAGATCTCAACTACATCTCCGCGAACACGGAATGTACCACGCTTGAAATCAATATCATTACGTCCATACTGTACATCAACAAGTTCACGAAGCAATTGATTGCGGTCCTTTTCCATACCAACTCGAAGTGAAACAACTAACTCGCGGTATTCTTCCGGAGAACCTAAACCGTATATGCACGACACACTCGCAACGATAATAACATCATCTCGTTCAAATAAAGAAGACGTTGCCGAGTGACGTAATTTATCGATTTCATCATTAATTTGCGCATCTTTTTCAATAAACGTATCCGTATGTGGCACGTACGCTTCCGGCTGATAATAATCGTAATAACTAACAAAATACTCCACAGAATTGTTAGGAAAGAAATCTTTCAGCTCACTATATAACTGTCCTGCTAACGTTTTATTATGAGCCATTACAAGTGTTGGCTTCTGCACCTCTTTAATGACATTTGAAATCGTAAATGTCTTACCCGTCCCTGTCGCTCCAAGCAACACTTGCTTTTTCTTACCACTATTAATTCCCTCTACAAGCTTCTCTATCGCTCCCGGCTGATCACCTTGCGGGGAATACTCTGAGATAATTTCAAATGGATGTTCCAACTAAAAACCGACCTCCTCATAAAAATCTGTAGTATTATTTTACCACGAATGCTCATAAAAAACCTAAAAAAACGAACAGATATTCGGTAAAACTTTCGACAATATATACATAAAAAAGGAAGGAGTAAGAACTTCCTTCCTCTATCAATTTTATTTTTTAGGTATATATAATAAGTCATATCCATTGCGTCCATTTTCATTTGTACAATCTATTAACCTATAAACAACCTCTACTTCATGCAGCTCTTTTTCCTACTGTCATCCTCTCCGATACAAACTGTTTATATACCATAAAAAGAAACCTATACTAAATTTACAAAAAGCTACTTTCCTCTATGAAAGTAGCCTCTCTTTTCCTTTTTCCTTCTTAGGAAAAATTACATATGAAAATGAAATCACCGTATCAACTAAAAATATAATCGCCCAAACTTGGCTCACGCGACTCGCTGCTTTATTTAAAACGATTCCTGACTCTAACCAATTTCCCCACTGTTCAAATGGAATAAATCCATACATAAAGAAAAAGAAAATATGCACAACAGCAAATAAAATAAGATGCAAAGCCCAATTTTTCATTTCCTGTTTCGCATGCGCCATACCCGTTAATTCAAGTGGATCTTCGATAATAGGAATCGGTTCATTGCGCCATTTCGCAACTAGTTTTTGCACAAGTATATCTAATTTCTTTAAATCCTTTTTCCCATAAAAAACCGCATACAATAAAATAATTACAGTAATGATTTGAAAATTAGAGAACTTTCCTGTTTGATAGTAGTCCACTACTCCTAAAGTTAAAATAAACACTTCATTTACGAGTAGCACAATCCCCATAATAAAGCTCGCTTTTTTCAAGCGAAATCCATACCTTAGTAAAAAGAAGCCGATAGCGGATAACCAAAATACAATCTCTGCACCAATTAAAAAATACCATCGATATTCTGCGAGTATACTCATTTATCCTTCTCCCTTTCATCATATATAAGAAAAGCCTCATCCATATATACTAAAAGCTCCTCTTCAATTGGATACATGCTCATTTTCTGTGAATCATCCTTCGATTTTCTAACTTCCCATAGCTTATCTAAAAACGATTCATCACCATTAGCCATCTCTAAACACTTCTGCATTAATTTCTTCGTTGCCTCTTGTACTTCATCAGATGACGCTTCCTTACCGTCTTTCATAAAGTTACGTAATTGCTTTAATAAATCTACCCATTCTAAAACATTCGGATCTTCTTCACTCATATTCGGCAAATTATGAAGTAACTTTTGCTCTTCCTTTGAAAACAGTTCATTTTGGAATATTTCACGTATACGCGGAGACTGTCTTGAAAGCTGAATAAGCTCAAACATAACTTTCCAATCTAATTCACCTTCCATATTTACTGAATGCACTACCGCTTGTAAAATACGTTCCATTCGATTGAACTTTTTCTGTTCTTCTTGTACAAACTTAAGTTGCTTTTCAAGCGATACTTTTAAATTGAGCTCACCCGTTATTAACATATTCATAATTTCTTTTAATGAAAAACCCATTTCTTTTAAAAATAAAATTTGCTGCAAACGAATAACATCTTTCTCGCTATATAACCGATGTCCCCCATCCGTTTTTCCGCTCGGCTTTAATAAATCGATTTGATCATAATAGCGTAACGTTCTTACTGTAACCCCTGTTTCCTTCGTAAGTTCTTGAATCGAAATCAATCCCATCACCTCTTCTCTTTCATTATAAAAGGTGACGCAACGTAACTTTCAAGTAGTTTGTAAAAAAAATACAAAAAGCTGTTTATACCTTTTGTATAAACAGCTTTTATGGAAGAAGACCCTTTTGTATAGCACGCCCACAAAATAAAATAAGCGCTCCAACAATACTCTTTGCTGTTTTATGGTAATGCGCTGATAGTAATAAATAATATGATAAACCTACAGTACCAATCATAATACAAATACTCGGCACTGGATTACGAGAAAAGTTTTGCATTCCCCAAAGAAGCGCAAATATAGCTGTAGCGACACATAACACCGGTAATCCCATCCCAGTTCCCCTTTTTCTATCTATTTATTTCTTGGTGCTAACACACTCGTCGATGCCATACTCATTAGTAAACCAAAAATAGCAATATATAATAACTCATTTACATTTACTACTTGTCTATCTAAATACTTATTTACGCAAAGATACATAATGAACAAGAAAAAGCAGCTTGTAATACAAATAGTAAAATAAGACTTCATCTTACTTACAACTCTCTCATCAATCGATGGTACTCCCTCTTCTTTCAAGCGCTTCTGCTCTCTATATTCCGAAATTCCATATAAAATGACTAACGTCACATTCGATATAAAAATTACTTCCCACGAAATACTTAAAATTATTAAACTCACATTCAAAATCAAACCTGCTAACGATAAGCTACCGATAAACTTTATAACATCATGTTTACTCATACACGATCAGTCTCTTTACTATGTCTATATTTCCACTTCGGCCAATAATTCACAACGAAATAAACAAACTGTCCGAGTACAAATAAAACAAATGGCATACCAGCATTTCCATAAACAATTAAATTATATAAACTCCATATCGCTAAACTAATTGTTAAAAATAACCCTAAATATTTAAACGCTTTATCCGATTGAAATCTCTCAAACTCATCTTGCATTTTCATTCCTCCTATCGCTATGCTCGTTTTCCCGCCATAACTCCTACGATGAGACTACCAGCAAATAAGAAACTACATACAATGAATATTTCTGGCGTAGGTATGCCATCTCTGCCTACGACTTTGCTCGCACCAATGTAAACAATGAGAAGGATAAATGCGAATATAAATGAGACATTTACATACTTTTTTATATTTTCATTTACTCGCTCATCTATCTCTGGCAGTTCTTCTTTTTTGTACTTACGTTTTTTATAATACGTATACACTGTTAAAAGTAGAATTGCTAAAATGTTACTAACTATTAGCGATAACATCGGTATGGATGGATCCATAATACGAACTAAAACGTCCCCTCCACATAATCCTAAGACAGTAGCGATATACAACTTTTTAGTATCGTTCATTTTCTCTCCCCTTACTCCAGCATAAATATTTCTTCTACCTTCATTCCAAAATATTTGGCGATTTTTAGGGATAACTCTAGACTTGGGTTATAGTGGTGGTTCTCAACCGCCACTATTGTCTGCCGCGTCACTTGCATCGCCTTTGCCATTTCAATTTGCGTTATATGATTTTGTTTTCGTAATTTCTTAATTTTATTTTTCACACCCATAGGCTCCACCTTCGAAAGTAAAGATATCTTTACTTTAATTATAAATATTTTCCAAATACAAGTAAAGATATCTTTACAAAAAAAGGTAAAAAAAGAGACATCTATAAGATGCCTCTTTGCTACTACATAAATCCTAATGCATATACAAGAATGTATCCAAGTACCGAAAGGCAAACCGAGCCAATTAGCCCTGCCACGAATGCCCTACTTCCTAATTTGCGGAACGTTTTAAACTCTACATTTAAACCTAGCCCTGCCATCGCCATTGCGATAAGCATGTACGCAATTATTACAATATAGCCGGCAACAACTTCGGGGATAATCCCAAGTGAATGCACCGCACTCATCGCTAAAAATCCGAATATGAACCAAGGAATTGGAAGGTCCTTCCACGATCCCTTTTCTTCGCTTCCCTCGCTCTTACCAAACCATAACCCAATTAAAATTGCTACTGGAACAAGCATCGCTACGCGCGTTAATTTCACAATAACTGCGATGTCTACAGCCGTGCTACCGCCTGGCGCTGCAGCCGCGATAACGTGAGCAATTTCATGCAGCGTCGCTCCCGAGAATACACCGTAACCGTACGGAGATAAGCCAAGCACTGGATATAATAACGTATAAATAAGCGTAAATATCGTACCTAAAATAGCAATGATTGCGGCGCCAACCGCCGTTTCATCGTCCTTTGCTTTCACTTGTGGTGCAATTGCCACGACCGCAGCAGCACCGCAAATCGCTGTCCCACACGCCGTTAAAATCCCTAATTTCTTCTCTACTTTAAATACTTTCGTTAGTCCATATACAACGAAAATTGTAAATGTAATAACAACTGCAGCGATGACCAATACTTTCGGTCCCGCCTTTGCAATATCTACAAGATTTAACCGCATTCCAAGTAAGATAATCCCAAAGCGAAGCAACTTCTTACTCGCAAAGTTCGTTCCCGCTATCGCTTCTTGAGGAATCCCGATTGCCGCGCGCCAAACCATTCCGATTAGAATAGCGATTACTAATTGTCCCATAATATTTAAAAATGGAAGCTCTGCTAAATATTTCGCGGCGATTGCGATTAATAACGTAATCCCAATACCTTGCGAAAATCCAAAGCCCTTCTTCTTTTGTATAACAAGTGTTTGTTCCACTTTGTACCACCCCAATAATCGTATTGGAACATGCATGTTCTTTCTAGTTACATTATAAGAGATTTTTAATAATAAGTTTAATATCAATATTGAATCCCTATCATCAGAAATACTTATGATAAAATGAAAACAAAAATAAAGGGGCCTAACAAATGAACGTCGACATTTTGAAAATCTTTGTGACTGTCGTTGAACAAAAACATTTCTCTCGTGCAGCAGAACTTTTAAACCTTTCACAACCCGGCGTTAGTATGCACATTCGCAACCTGGAAAATGAATTTGGGACGACACTTATTCAGCGCTCCCCAAAGCACGTCCAAGTTACAGAAGCAGGAAACATATTATACATACACGCAAAGCAAATGCTCTCTCTTTACGAAGATGCCAAACAAGAAATTAATGAACTACATAACGTTGTAACAGGGACGCTCCGCATTGGCGCTAGCTTTACAATTGGCGAATACTTACTTCCGAAAATACTTGCGCGCTTTGCCAATGAAAATACACACGTCGAAGTTCATACCTTTATCTCCAATACGGAAGAAGTTTTGCAAAGCCTCCGCTCTAATCAAATTGATATCGGCTTAGTGGAAGGCCAAGTCGTATACGCTGACGTAGATGTTGAAACTTTTATGCAAGATGAAATGAAACTCGTCGTCCCGCCAAACCATCCATTGCTCCATATCGAGGGAATTAACGAAAATACATTGCAAGATCAAGTCTGGGTATTAAGGGAAAGCGGTTCTGGCACACGTGCCTATAGCGATCGTTTTATTCATCAACATCATTTGAAAATGAAACGATTCTTTACATTTAGCAGTATTCAAAGTGTAAAGGAAGCCGTCGCTGCCGGGCTCGGCATCGCTATCCTTTCAGACTGGACTGTGCGGAAAGAGCTACTTGCAAAAGAGCTATTCCACGTCGAAGTTCCAAATGAACAATTAATCCGCCCATTCTCCATCGTGCGCGGCAAATATTTTATTCCATCTAAAGCTATTCAAGTGTTCTTAAATCATGTGGATTCTTTTGCGAAAAAACAGAGTTGACCTTCACATTAGTGTGAAGGTTTACAATACATGTAAAAGGAGTGAAATGCAGTACGAATTGGAGAGTTATCTAAAAAAACAGGGGTCAGCGAGCGCTCACTGAGACATTATGAAGAAAAGGGAATACTCTCTTCGAAACGCCTTGAAAATGGCTACCGCAAATTTGATGAAAGTGCCATCGAAAAAGTAGAACTTATTCAAATGTACTTACAAATTGGCTTAAATTTAGAAGAGACAGAACGAATGCTACGTTGCCTCGAAATCGATCCGCATCTTTACGAAAATCCGTGTAGTAGTATCCTTACACTTTACGAAGACAAACTTGATGAGGTAACGAAGCAAATCACATTACTTTCCAACATTCAAACGAATTTACAAAAACACGTTTCACTCCTAAAACAAGCAAAAGAAAAGGGATGATTACATGTTTGTTATACATGGCAGTTCAAGACAAAACGGAAATACGGAAGCTTTAACACATATGGTGATTGATGGGATTGAAACAGAACAAATTTACTTGCGTGATCATATTGTCCATCCAATCATAGATCAGCGCCATGATGCAGAAGGATTTCAACCTGTAAATGATGACTATAAACAGTTACTTGAGCGTATGCTAGAGCACGACACGATTATCTTTGCTACACCGCTATACTGGTACGGAATGAGTGGCCATATGAAAAACTTCGTTGATCGCTGGTCACAAAGCTTGCGCGATATATCTCTTCATTTCAAAGAGAAAATGAAAGGTAAAAAAATGTACGTTGTCATCGTTGGCGGAGACAATCCAAAGCTGAAAGCATTACCGCTTATCGCCCAGTTTCAATATATCTTTGATTTTGTTGGTTCATCATTTGAAGGGTATGTTATTGGGGATGCGAATGGATTAGATGAAATCCAGAACGATGCTGAGGCAATAGCAAACGTACAGTTGTATAATAATAAATTCAAAAATAGCCAACAGAAATAAGTTTGACAAACCCGTTTGTATGCGCATACAATAAAAATAATATTATGAAAGGAAGGTACTTTGACCAATGAAGTTCTAATTCTCTTATTTATTTCATCCATCACAAATAGTGAACAAAAATGATGAAAACTAGCAGGGGATTAGTCTGTCCATTTGTCGATACTTTCTTTCGAGACGATCATGTGAAAAATCGTTTATTTATGTACGATTTTTACATTGAAGGGCGACTTTTATCCTCTCTAGTGAAACTAGGGAGGTTTTTTTATGACTATTTTAATCGCACGTAATATCGAAAAGAGCTTTGGTGATCGCACCATATTTACGTTACCATCACTAGAAATTCACGCACACGAACGCATAGGAATTGTCGGCGTCAACGGAGCTGGAAAATCTACGTTATTACAAATATTAAGTAAAGAAATAGAAGCTGACAAAGGGACAGTAACTCATCATAGTTCTATCGCCATCATTCCTCAGCTTAGCGATGAACTACCGGGAACCGCGTCTTCTCTCGCAAAAGGAAAATGGAGTATTTCAAACGTTACAGATGCAATGAGCGGCGGTGAACGAATGCGCCTAAAGATCGCCCATGCCCTCGAACAAGATGCAGGCATTCTATTTGCTGATGAGCCAACAAGTCACTTAGATATGTTTGGTACAGAGCAATTAGAAAAGGCATTTTTATCTTATAAAGGGGCACTTGTTTTAATATCGCATGATCGTGACTTTTTAGATAATATATGTACCAAAATTATTGAAATTGAAGACGGGATGATTCAAGAATATAAAGGAAACTATTCCAATTATCGAAAGCAAAAAGAACGTGAGCGAATACAAAAGCAAGCAGAATATGATCAATATATACAAGAAAAAAATCGGTTAGAACAGTCAATTTCACAAAGAAAGCAACGTGCTTCTAGCATGACAAAAATCCCAACACGGTTCAGTTCATCTGAATCTAAACTTTATAAGTGCAGCGGGGCTCATGGGCAAGAAAATGTTAGCAAAGTAGCGAAAGCACTAGAAACACGCCTTGAAAAGTTGGAACAGAAAGAAAAACCGAAGAACTTTTCTCAAGCTCAGTTTGACGTACAATACCACACACCAATTCATAGTAAAGCAGTTGTTCAGTTTAATAAAACAACGAAGAAAATAGGGGATCGTACATTATTTAAAAATATGAATGGAACAATTGTCCCTGGGGCAAAGCTTGCTATTTTAGGGGCAAACGGAAGCGGCAAAACAACTTTGTTCAACATGCTTCTCGCAAACGAGCGTGGCATTCAGCTTTCGAAGAGTTGTAAAATCGGATACTTCGAGCAAACACTATCTATTTTAAACACAGAGAAAACAATTTTAGAAAATGTTCTAGAAGAAACGAACTATACTGAGTCGTTCGTTCGAACAATACTTGCACGGCTCCTTTTCCGCCGTGAAGATGTTCATAAACCCGTGCACGTCTTAAGTGGTGGTGAACGAATGAAGGTTGCACTCGCAAAAGTATTTTTAGGAAACTATAATATGCTTCTGCTCGATGAACCGACGAACTATTTAGATTTAACAACACAGGAAGAATTAGAAAACATGTTACGAGAGTATCCTGGCACAATACTTTTCATTAGCCATGACCGTGCCTTTATTCGCTCTGTTGCAGACCATATTCTACAAGTAGATGAGAGTGAACCAAGACTCTTCCACGGTAATTACGAACAATACACAAAAAGAACAACCGGGGATTCTGTAAACGTTATTGAACAAGAACTATTACGATTACAAACAAAACTAACAGAAATCATCGGCCGAATTTCCATACCAAATCATCACGATGACATCACATCTCTCGAACAAGAATACGAAACATTATTAGTTCAAATCCAAGAATGTAAAGAAGCGCTCTAATGTCTTCCCTATATATCGACAGGGCCTTCCGCATTTCCCAAGAAATATTGAAACTTCGACATAGAATAGCATCAATAAAAGTGAAAAAGCCGTGCATCAGCACGGCTTTTTACTTTATCCCGCTATTTGTAGGCAGTAAGACTCCCACCTCAAAATTCGGCTTGAGCAAAGAAATTAGGTGGGAGATCAACTGCCCGTAAACGCCCGATTGGTTCAACTAATAATCAGTGGGGGATGCCCCCCCCACTGATTAAAGTTTCACTTTATATACGGACAGCAGTCCCACTCACCGCAACCATTAGCATCCCTTCGCGAACTACTTCATAGTCCACGTCGATACCAACAATTGCGTTCGCATTTTTTTGTCTTGCGAGAGTTTTCATCTCTTCCATTGCAATGTCGCGCGCTTCTTTTAATTTGCTTTCATAAGCGCCTGCACGGCCACCGACAACGTCGCGAACAGAAGCAAACAGGTCACGCACGATATTCGCCCCCATAATTGCTTCGCCATTGACGATATCGATATAGTCACTAATCTCTTTTCCTTGAATTGTAGAAGTTGTTGTTACAATCATGCTTTATAGCCTCCCATATAAGATTTTCACTTACTTATGGTGCACTAATTCAGCAGAAATTATATTTACGAACTAAACTGAGCTTCGTATAACCTGCTATACCCTCCGCCCCGCTCAATTAATTCAGCATGTGAACCTTGTTCTGCAATACCGTCTTTATTTACAACGACGATGCGATCTGCATTTTTAATAGTTGCAAGCCTGTGAGCGATAACTAACGTTGTACGACCGACAGATAGTTCAGCAAGTGATTTTTGAATAGCAAGTTCCGTCTCTGTATCTAGCGCAGAGGTCGCTTCATCTAAAATTAAAATTGGCGGGTTTTTCAAGAACATACGGGCAATTGCTAAGCGCTGCTTTTGTCCTCCTGAAAGTTTCACACCACGCTCACCAATAACTGTATCTAAACCGTCTGGTTGCGAGTAAATTAAGTCCTCCAACTGAGCACGTTTTACCGCCTGCCAAATTTCAGCTTCTGAAGCTTTTAAGTTTCCGTAAGCGATATTTTCACGAATGGTTCCTGAAAATAAGAAAACATCTTGCTGCACAATTCCGATTTGTTTCCGAAGTGACGATAGCGTCATCTCTTTCGTATCAATGCCATCAATTTGAATCGATCCAGATGAGTGTTCATAAAAACGCGGTAATAAACTACATAGTGTTGTTTTCCCTGCCCCTGATGGCCCAACGAAAGCAACTGTTTCACCTGCATGTATTTTCAAATTAATATCTTTTAAAATCGGCTCTTTATTTTCATATCCGAACGTGATGTTATTGTATTGAATATCGCCGTGTACATGTTTAACTTCGATTGCATCTTTAGAATCTACAATATCCGGCTCTGTTTCCAGAAGTTCTACATATCTTTTAAAACCAGCGATTCCTTTCGGGTAACTTTCAATAACCGCATTAATTTTTTCAATTGGGCGGAAGAAAATATTCGTTAATAAAACGAATCCAATAAATCCACCGTACGTTAATTCACCTTGCAGTACGAACCATGTACCACATATTAATACAAAGAGTGTTACGAGACGCATCAGCATATAACTAATAGATGAATTTAACGCCATAATTTTATACGCCATTAATTTTGTTGTACGGAAACGAGCATTGTTTACAGCAAATTGCTCTTTCTCAAACTTTTCATTTCCGAATGCTTGTACAACGCGGATACCACCAACATTGTTCTCGATACATGCATTGAAATCCGCAACGTCTGAGAATAAACGTCTAAACGTACCTGTCATTTTTTTATTGAAGTAAAGTGCCAACCATAATAAGAACGGGATTACGAAGAATGTTAGAAGTGCTAACTTCCAGTTAATCATCATCATAAATGAAAATGCTCCGACTAAAGTCATAATGGCAATGAATAAATCTTCTGGTCCATGGTGAGCAATTTCCCCAATTTCCATTAAATCGTTTGTAAGACGTGAAATTAAATGACCTGTTTTATTATTATCAAAAAATCTGAATGATAGCTTTTGAATATGATCAAATAATTTCTGTCTCATATCAGTTTCAATGTTAATACCAAGCATATGTCCCCAATATGTAACAACGTATTGCAAACCTGCATTTAACACGTAAACTGCGAATAAACCGAAACAAGCCCATAAAATAAGCGTCCAGTTTTGCCCTGGTAATAACTTATCAATAAATTGATTTACGATAAGCGGAAAACCAAGTTCGAGTAAGCCTGCGATAACTGCACAGGAAAAATCAAGTATAAATAAACCTTTGTACGGTTTATAGTAAGAAAAAAATTTACGTAGCATATTTTTCCTCCCTTTTCCAAATTAAAAGACTCCCTAAATGATAACCATTATCAAATAATTATTCAAGTTATCCGTCTATGAAACTAAAAAACCTTCATCTGTGTTTGATGAAGGTTTCCATTTTATTTTATATAGCTTCCGAATCCCACTCATGCTCTTGCTGGACAAACACAACACCTAATTCATGATGTCCCCCGGCGTATAATGCTGTTTGAGCAAGACGAAGCTCACCATTTGTATCTACTACTTCTAATTTACAAAATGCTCCTGTCGTCTTCGTTTGAAGCGCATCATAAAACTCTTCGGTACTTCTCGGAATGATTCCATTTACTTTCGTAATAACTTCTCCAGGCTTTAAATTCATCTCCGCCCCGATTGTATTCGGAATTGTATCTAACACAACAAGTCCATCATTACGTGCGGCAAAGTATGCTGGTCTTTTCTCGTCTGCAATTTTCTCTTGCATCGAGATTGTAAAGCGTCCAAGCATCGCGACTCCCATCGCGATAATTGCGAGTACGTGCCACCAGTAACTTGCGATACCTAAAACGAGTACGAGCCCCGCTAATCCATAGACACGTCTTCCTGTAAATAATAAAGCTTCCGTCGGCTCATAACTTCTAACCTTTCTCATAAATCCAATTAAAAATGGTACGAGGAATAAAGAGTATGTAGTCGAACCTATTGAAACGACAGGCCACCAAGAAATAAACCCTGTCACCGCATCTCCTGGTATAAGAATAAATACCGGTACAAGCCATAAACGATTTGATTCATGTAGTCCAATTCTTAACCCACGCTTACCTTTTTTAATTTTCGGCGTAGAATAGCGAACTGCATTTTTAGAGATTAATAAACCCTCTACAACGAGCATAACGCCTAGTAAAATAGCAAGGGATACAATCGTACCCTCTTCACCTTCTCCAACCTGTAAGAAGGCAACTGGTATCTTAGACGATAACAACAAGAGTGCAATAGCGATTCCGAAAGTATAAGCTACAGATAAATATCGATACATAGCAGTTAATCCAAATAATAACGTCCAAAGTAAAATTGTCCATAAACTCGCTTTTGAAACAACAAGCCCAAGCCCAATCGTAATAATAGATACGATTAATCCGTACCCAATACCTGCAAATAGAGAAGTTCGCAGTTCAAACCAAATATCATATACTTTAAAAGAAAAATCTTTTCGTTCTCGTAATATACGTAAGTATCCAACGAAGATACTACTAATTAAAAATACATAAACAGCAGGGTGTAAGAAAAAACGTCCAACTGCTCGTAGTATTTCAAAAAGCCATGCCTCCACGAATTCATTCACCACCATTTATATCATTTTTTCTTTTTATCTTATCATAACTAAAGAAACGTTTGTTTAACACATAAAAAAATACAGGCATCAAAGTGCCTGTATTCTTTCTTATTTCGCTATTAATTTCAATGCGGTTTGTAATTGTAGATCATTTTCTCCAGAACGGATTTTTTCAATGATTTTAGTTTGAATCGCTTCAGCTGTCTTTTTATCAAGTTGTCCTGTCGCTTCCATCTCATTCGCATTTTGGAATGCTTTCAGTGCTGATTCTGTCTCTTTACTAAAGTATCCATCTTCACGGCCTGGTACATATCCTAAGCTCTTAAGCATTTCTTGCGCGTGTTTTACTTGTACATCATTTGAATTGTATGAAAGTGTCTTTTCAATTTGAATTGGTGTCGCATGATAATAATCTGGTTGCTTCACTTCTACAGTTGGCGCGATTCCTTTTTTATGAATCCAATTGCCATCTGGTGTTAACCATTTAAACATTGTTAATTTAATGTTGCTGCCATCTTTAAATGGAACAGCTTGTTGGACAGTACCTTTACCAAACGTTTTTTCACCAATTAAATCGTATCCTTCTCCCTCTTTCAGCGCGCCCGCTAAAATCTCTGAAGCAGAAGCACTTCCATTATCAATTAATACTGAAATTGGATATGACTTTCTTTCTTTCAGTTCCGTAGAGAATTTCTTCTTCTCACCATTTCGCTGTTCTACTTGTAGCATTGGCTTTTTATCTGTCATGATGTCTCCTAGTATATCTTCTACACTATTTAAATAACCACCAGGATTACCACGTACGTCAATAACTAAGCCTTTTATGTTTTTCTTCTCTAACTCTTTTAACTGATCCTTAAATTCTTTCGCAGTATTTTCAGCAAAAGAAGTAATTTGCATATAACCGATATCTTTTCCGCTCTCTTGCTTTACGGAACTAAATACAGTGAAGATTGGAATCTTTTCACGCTTAATTTTAAATACAATCGGATCAGCTACTCCTGCGCGCTTAATTTCAATTGCAACAGTCGTTCCTTTTTTACCACGAATTTTCAATACTGCTTCTTCACGGGATAAATCTTTCACACTATTTCCATCTACAGATAAAATTTGGTCATTTGGTTTAATTCCTATCTTTTCTGCTGGTGAACCTTTAATTGGCGATACGATAATAAGCTTACCGTCCGTTTTGTTCACTTCAGCTCCAATCCCTTCAAGTTCAGGATCTAGTGATTGACTAAACTGTTTTGCCGTTTCTTTATCCATATACGTGGAATAAGGGTCCTTCAGCGTAGACAACATGCCTTGTATTGCACCTTCGACTAACTTGTCGTCTTTCACGTCTTCCACATAACGTGAATCAATTAGTGCATACGCCTCATTAATTTTTGCCAAATTCCCTTGCGCTGTGCCAGCATTACCATTCGATACTGTTTGCGTTACATACGCTGGGTTTATCCCAAACCAGTACATACCACCAAACATCCCGCCAGCACCAATTAAAAATGCAACAACCATTCCAATAATTGCAACTCTACGTTTCAATGCGGAATTCCCCTTTCCAGAACACACAGGTGGTGTAGCAAAAGGCATCACACGATGTGTGATGCCTTTACCTATTTCTACTATATGATAAGCTTGTACGAATTATGTTTGCAACTTTTTATACTTTTAAGAAGCGACGAATTGACATTACACTTCCCCACATACCGATTAATGCACCGATTAACACTAATAAACCAGCTAATTGGAATACGAATGGGTTGTATGGTAGAAGCTCGAAAATTGTTCCGCCAAGTTTTTCATTAAACACACCTTGCAATGAATTATATATAACTAAAATTAGGCCAATTGGAATAATTGATCCTAATACTCCTAGGAATAATCCCTCTAACAAGAACGGCCAACGAATAAACCAGTTTGTTGCACCAACAAGTTTCATAATTTCAATCTCAGTACTACGAGCATAAATTGTAATTTTAATTGTGTTAGAGATTAAGAACATCGCTGTGAATAGAAGACCAGCAATTAACGCAATCCCGATGTTACGACCAGTTTTTACAGTATCAAATAATTTTTCAACTTGACCTTTACCGTATTGAACATTACTTACAAACTGCATTTTCTCAATCTTTTTCGCAATTGTTGCCGTATCTGTTGGTTCTTTCGCCTTTACAACAAATACATCTTTCAGTGGGTTATCTTGCTCAAATAACTCGAACGTTTTTCCACTATCGCCTAAGCTTTTAATTAAACGTTTCAACTCTTCTTCTTTAGAAGAATATTTAATAGAATCTACTTTCGCAATTTTACTCATATCTTCTTCTAATTTCTTTTGATCAGCTTCTTTTGCTGCTGGATCAATATGCACACGAATTTCTACATCTTGCTCTACTTTCGTCGCAAAATGGTTCATATTCATAATCGCTGCCAAAAAGACACCTACAAGTAATAATGTAACTGTTACTGCACTTACAGAAGCAAACGTCATCCATCCGTTACGGGATAGATTTTTTACACCTTCTCGCAAATGTCGACTAAGGGTTTTAGCCTTCATATCCGTATCCTCCCTCAATCTCGTCTCGAACAATTTTTCCGCCTTCAATTGCAATTACACGATGACGAATTGTATTTACGATATCTGCGTTATGTGTCGCCATAACAATCGTTGTACCACGCTCATTAATACGTTTAAAAATATTCATAATATCAAGCGCTGTTTCAATATCTAAGTTACCTGTTGGCTCATCAGCAATTACAACCTTTGGTCTATTTACAATCGCTCTTGCAATCGCCACACGTTGTTGCTCTCCGCCTGAAAGTTCGCTTGGAAGTGCATCTGCACGATCATCTAGACCTACAAGACCTAACACTTCTGTAACACGTTCACGAATCGCATCTGGTTCTTCTTCAATTACTTCTAAAGCAAACGCAACATTCTCATATACCGTTAATTTAGGTAGTAATTTAAAATCTTGGAAAATTACGCCTAATTGACGACGAAAATATGGAACATCTCTTTCTGCTAATGTTTCAATTACAAGTCCATTTACATTAATTGATCCTGTAGATGGCTTCTCTTCACGATACATCATTTTAATAAATGTAGATTTTCCGGCTCCACTCGGTCCAACTACGTATACGAATTCACCTTGTTTAATGTTAACTGTGAGACCAGCAATGGCTTTCATACCATTTGGGTACTCCTTATAAACATTCGTCATTTTTATCATTATTTATCACCCAATGCTTAATGATTTTTTTCGAAATACTTTTCTGTACATTTGAAAATAAAAGAAAAACCCTTATTTTCGCTCGACCATTCTTGTTGAAGGTAGCTTCCATACATGCTTTTTATTAGCAACGCTACTCTATGTAATATATTTCATCAAAATTCTACAAACCCCATTGTAACATCAATCGGTTTCCAGTTCGGATACAATTTTGTTACAGTTATGTTACATCCAAAAAGGTAAACGAGCTGACACATTTCTTAACCTAAATCATTTTTAGGTAAGATCATATAATCAACTCGTCTATTTCACCTTTTTTATTTATGTTCAGCTAACCATTCAGATACTTTTTTTGCGTCCTCACCTTGAATAAGTCCAGGTGACATTGAGCCGCGACCTTTTTTAATAATTTCTTCGATATCTGCAGCGTCATACTTACCGCCTACTTTTCTTAAATCAGGTCCAGTTGCTCCTGATAAATCCTTCGCGTGACAACCTGCACAACTTTTTTGGAAAATTTGTTCTGCACTATCTGTGCTTGCAGATTGTTTCGAAGTTTTACTCTCTTCTTTATTCCCACATGCTCCTAAAGCAAAAACGACTGATGTCCCTAACGCAATAGCCAACAATTTCTTTTTCACTTCTATCGCTCCCCATTGTTGATATTCTTTTCATTCATAACTAGACCATAGTTTTCATAACACATTCAATATTCATTATAAGCATTATCTTTATATAGAAAAACTAAGGTATATTTCATATTTTTTACAACTATAGTGAGAAGCCTAATAAAATAAGCTTTCATAAATTGTTTCAATTCTGTGAACACCTTAAAAAGTTCTATAAAGAGCCTTTTTCTCCAAACCAAAACTGAGAATCCCTATATAAAGCCCTACTCTATTACCGCTCTGTTTTACTATTCTCTACTTTTTACAAAACAATATACGGCATTGTATTCTACATATAATCTCATCAAAAAGAGAAGTTGTCGCCTTCAACTTCTCTTCCTCTTTATTTCATCAATATAAATAAGATAAGCCTCTTTATATCCTCTTGGACCTCAACATGTGCCAACAATTCTGTTGGCTTTTTCTCTTATTAAATACGAGAACGTAAATACGCATCAATAAACGGATTAATTTCCCCATCCATAACTGCTTGTACGTTACCAACTTCTGTATTTGTACGATGGTCTTTCACAAGAGAGTACGGGTGGAATACGTAAGAACGGATTTGGCTGCCCCATCCAATTTCTTTTTGCTCTCCGCGGATCTCATCTAATTGTGCTTGTTGTTCTTCTAATTTCTTTTGATATAATTTCGCTTTCAGCATTTTCATCGCATGTTCACGGTTTTTAATTTGAGAACGCTCTGACTGACATGTTACAACCGTGTTTGTTGGTAGATGCGTTATACGAACTGCTGAATCTGTCGTATTAACGTGCTGTCCGCCTGCACCACTTGCACGATACGTATCTATTTTCAAATCTTCTGTACGCACTTCAATTTCAACTTCATCATTGAATTCAGGTACAACTTCACAAGATACGAACGATGTATGACGACGACCTGAAGAATCGAACGGTGAAATACGTACAAGACGATGTACACCTTTCTCCGCTTTCAAGTAACCGTAAGCGTTATGACCTTTAATTAATAATGTAACACTCTTAATACCAGCTTCATCGCCCGGTAAGTAGTCAACTGTTTCTACTTTAAATCCACGTTTTTCAGCCCAGCGTGTGTACATACGTAATAACATAGAACCCCAGTCTTGTGACTCTGTTCCACCTGCACCTGGGTGTAATTCTAAAATAGCGTTATTTTTATCATAAGGATCGCTTAATAGTAACTGAAGCTCGTACTCATTCATTTCTTGAATTAAAGTTTTCACTTCAGATTCTAATTCCTCATGTAAATCTTCATCATACTCTTCTTTAAGTAGTTCATGCGTCATTTCTAAGTTTTCGAACGTCTCATCTAAATGACGGAACCTTCCAACCATATCTTTCAGCGCATTCGCTTCATTAATTACAGTTTGTGCGCCTTGTTGGTCATCCCAAAATCCTGCGCCCATCATCTTTTCTTCTAATTCTGCAATTTGTTTTTCCTTAGTAGGAAGGTCAAAGAGACCCCCTAAAAGCCGCTAATCTCTTAGCCATTTTTTCTAATTCTTGCCTAATTTCTACTAATTCCATTTCCTTCACCTCTATGTAATTGCTGTTACTTTCATATGAAAACAAGGGAAACTCTCTCCGCTTATTACGGAGAGAGTTTAATCCTTTTATCCCGCTATTCGCTGGCAGCAAAACTCCCATCTCAAAATTCGGCGAATGCGAGGTGGGAATCGCGCTGCCGGTAAATGCCCATTTTGTGAGAGCTAATAATCAGTGGGGAATAGGAAAAACCCCACTGATTAAAGTTTCACTTTATCATTTTCCAATGCCACAGCAGTTTTTATATTTCTTGCCACTACCGCATTTACATAAATCGTTACGGCCCATTTGGTCACCTTTTACAACCGGCTGTTTCTTCGCCTCTTCGCCATCGCTAGATGGATGAACAGCTTCACCTTGAACAACTTCTTGGCGCTCTAGATTTTGCTCAATTTCAGCTTTCATGATGTAACGAGAGATTTCCTCTTCAATAGAAGCAATCATCGACTCGAACATTGCGAACCCTTCCATTTGGTATTCACGAAGTGGATCGATTTGTCCGTAAGCACGTAAATGAATACCTTCACGAAGGTGATCCATTGCATCGATATGATCTGTCCATTTCGTATCTACAACACGGAATACAACCACCTTTTCGAATTCACGCGTCTGCTCTTCAGGTAGAAGTTTTTCTCTTTCGTTATAACGTTCTAATAATTTCGCGATAATTGATTCGCTCATTTCTTCTGGAGCAAGGCGACGTAACTCTTCTTCTTTTACATCTCCTTCTTCAAGAAGGTTTGTATTTAAGTAATCGACAAGACCTTTAATGTTCCAATCTTCCTCGATTTCTTCTTGCGTATGAAGTGCAACAGCACGTTCTATCGTAGATTTCATCATACCTTCAATAATGCTGCGTAAGTTCTCAGAATCCATTACTTCTTGACGCTGTTTATAAATTACTTCACGTTGTTGACGAAGTACATCGTCGTATTGCAATAGCTGTTTACGTGCATCATAGTTATTTCCTTCTACACGTTTTTGTGCAGATTCTACAGCACGAGAAACCATTTTACTTTCGATTGGCTGTGAATCATCCATGCCAAGACGATCCATCATCGCTTTCATATTATCAGAACCGAAGCGGCGCATTAGTTCATCTTCCATTGATAAGTAGAACTGTGTTACACCAGGATCCCCTTGACGACCAGCACGACCACGTAACTGATTATCAATACGACGGCTTTCATGACGCTCTGTACCGATAACTGCTAGACCAACGTTTTTAATATCGTCTCCAAGCTTAATATCCGTACCACGACCAGCCATATTCGTCGCAATCGTTACAGCACCTTTCATACCAGCTTCTGCAATGATATCTGCTTCACGCGCATGGTTTTTCGCGTTTAAAATGTTATGGCGTACACCTTTACGTGTTAACATTTTTGAAATAAGCTCTGACGTTTCAATTGCAACTGTACCAACAAGAATAGGTTGCCCTTGTTTATGACGATTTACAATATCCTCAACAACTGCATTGAATTTGCCTTCCATTGATTTGAAGATTAAATCAGCACGGTCATCACGAATAATATCTTTATTCGTTGGAATTACGATAACATTCATATTGTAAATACTACGGAATTCTTCTTCTTCCGTTTTCGCTGTACCAGTCATACCAGATAATTTTTCGTACATACGGAAGTAGTTCTGGAACGTAATTGTTGCAAGCGTCATACTTTCATTTTGAATTTCTACGCCTTCTTTTGCTTCAATAGCTTGGTGTAAACCTTCACTATAACGACGACCTTTCATAAGACGGCCAGTGAATTGGTCTACGATTACGATTTCGCCTTCTTGTACAACATAATCTGTATCAAGGTGCATAACAACGTGTGCACGAAGCCCCTGATTAATATGGTGAAGAAGTGCGACATGTTTTAAATCGAATAAGTTGTCAATATGGAAAGCTTTCTCAGCTTTCGTAATACCATCTTCTGTTAACATTACATTTTTCGTTTTCACATCAAATGAATACTCTTTTTCATTTTCTAATGTACGAACGAATGCATTTGCAAACATGTATAGCTCTGTTGATTTTTGAGCTTGTCCAGAAATAATAAGCGGCGTACGTGCTTCATCGACTAAAATAGAATCGACTTCATCGATAATAGCAAAATTAAGTGGACGCTGAACGCACTGCTCTCTATATAACACCATGTTGTCACGTAAGTAATCGAACCCAAGCTCGTTATTTGTGCTATACGTAATATCAGCAGCATAAGCAGCTTGTTTCTCTTCACGTGACATACTATTTAAGTTAATTCCTACTGTTAAGCCAAGGAACTCATGAAGTTGTCCCATTTCACTTGCATCACGTTGTGCTAAGTATTCATTGACTGTAACAACGTGAACGCCTTTTCCTGTTAAAGCATTTAAATATACAGGTAAAGTAGACGTTAACGTTTTACCTTCACCCGTTTTCATCTCAGAGATATTCCCTTCATGCAAGGCAATACCACCCATTAACTGCACACCATATGGACGCATTCCAAGAACACGAGTTGCGGCTTCACGAACAACTGCAAAAGCTTCAGGAAGTAGATCGTCTACTGTCTCACCTTTTGTTAAACGCTCTTTAAATTCAAGCGTCTTTCCTTTTAATTGCTCATCAGTTAGTGGCTTAATAGATGATTCTAATGCATCAATTTGCTCAACTGTCTTCTGCATACGTTTAATTTGGCGTTGGTTAACATCGAACACCTTTTTTAAAATACCGATCATAGGGAATACGCTCCTCTTTTTATTAAAATAAAACTTCCGATTGCTTTTTTCTTTTTCTCTTTACAATCAGTCGTTATAAAAATCAAATATATGTTATGCCAATTTTTCTCCTAATTAAAAAAACTAAAATGTATAAACCTAATGATAATTGTAACACTTGTCTTATAACTATGACAACAATCGTCCAAATGTCTGGCCCTATATTCAGAAAAAGTTTGTATTTCATTTGTTCCAACAAACTAATCTCTCTTCGTTACAAATTTTGTATTAAATCTAAGTAGTATTCTTTTAAGTTCTCTTTTAAAGAAGATGGCTCAATTATTTTTATAGTTTTACCAAAACTAGCTAGATACGAGATGATAAAGTCAATTTCAGCAGGCTCATAAGTTCCTATTAAATATGTCCCTTCATGTTCCTCCCGTAATTTCATCGAAGGATATTGTTGTTGCTTAAATATCTCTATCCCCCTCGCAGTAATTGAGCATTTAAATTGAATAGCTTGTTCAGTTGCTTTCCAAAGACTATGTGCGTTATGTATATTTATATTTTCCAAATCCAGACTATCCTGAGCATCTACTATTTCTGACGACCTAATACGATCACAGCGAAACACTCGATAAGCAGATTTATCTAAATCGTAAGCCTGACAATACCAATAACCTTTCATTGCATAAATCGAAATCGGCTGAATACGGCGCATTGTCGTTTGTTTCGGCGTTACATAGTTTATAGTTAAAGCCCTATTTTGAACAGCAGCTAACAAAATCTCTTCTAGATAACCACATTCATGTGCTTGTTCCAAATGAAAAAAGGAGACTCTTTTTTGCAAGTTTTCAATTTGCTCACGCTGCTTTGACGAAACACTATCTAAAAATTTCTTATTAATGGAACGAAACGAGACTTGAAAGGGAATACTTACAAAACTACTTAGTGCTTGCATTGCAAAATAAAGCGCAAAAACTTCATGATTTGTAAATGAAATCAGTGGTAATGTCATCGTTTTTATTAAACGATACCCTCCATACCGACCATACTCTGCAAAAAGAGGTACACCCATTTCCTCTAAAGATGCAATATCACGTAAAGCTGTCCTTTTTGAAATTTGAAATTCATCCATTAAATCTTTCAATGTGAATGTTTGTTTTTGATTAATAAAGCGTAGCATCTTATTTAAACGTTCAACTTTTTTCATAAACTCTCCCTATAGGTGCCAATGTGTGGCACCTTATACTTGTATAGTAATAAGTGTAAACATATATGAAGGAGGCAATACAATGAACTTTGAAGTAATCACTTTTTTATCATTAAATGGGCAAGGTGCTAAAGCAATTGCATTTTACGAACAGTATTTAGGTGCTAAAGTTTTATTTAAAAAGAATTATAAAGAAATGAAAGAAATAGATCCGAATTTCACGTATAAAGAAAGCCAAGAACATTATATTACCCATTCCGTTTTACAAATTGGTACTAATAAAATTATGATTGCAGAACAGGCAGTGGATTCCACACGCCCTTGGCAATTAAGTAATAGCTCATCATTATGCATTCAATCTAAAGATTTCCAAACGATTGAATCACTCTATCATAAGCTAATTGAACATGATGAGGTTTATATTTTAACGCCTTTTGAAAAAAACTCCTTCAGCCCGGGTTATGCCATTGTGCGAGATCCTTTTGGAATAGTAATACAATTAACCGTGACAAAACATGACTTCTAAATTCCATTACGAATTAGCCATTAAAATTCATATCAATATTACAAGATAAGGAAGTAAAAAACATATAAAAAAAGCGTAGCCATTTTGGCTACGCTTTTGAATGATTATTTAGTTTCGATTAAACCATATTTCCCGTCTTTACGGCCATATACAACATTAGTTTCATTTGTATCAGCATTTGTGAAGACGAAGAAATTATGTCCTAGCATATCCATTTGTAAGATCGCTTCTTCAACGTCCATCGGTTTTAAATCGAATCGTTTTGTACGTACAAGTTCTAATTCATCCTCTTCTACCGCATCCAGAACAGCTACTGCTTCTGGAAGGATAAAGTTAGTTTTCACAGAACCTTTCTCACGTAATTTACGGTTTACTTTTGTTTTATGTTTACGAATTTGTCGCTCAAGTTTATCAACTACTAAATCAATCGCAGCGTACATATCGCTATTTGTTTCTTCTGCACGAAGTAATAAATCTGTAAATGGAATTGTTACCTCGATACGTTGCTTGTCAGAGTATACTTTTAAATTAACTTTAATCTCTGGGAATGTATCAAAATAACGCTCTAATTTACTTAGCTTTTTCTCTACATATTCCTTTAATGCTGGAGTTACTTCAATATTTTCACCACGAATGTTGAATTTCATAGATGAATTCCTCCTTTCAAGCCTATGTACTATAATTTCGACATTGGCTTAAAAACTCCTTCTAATTTTTTTAAAAAAATTAGTGGAATTGCGATTTTTTTATCGTTTTTTGTTGAAATGAAAAGATGCATCGTTTCTATCTTTATTTTATCCTATTAACATCATGAATAACGAATGTAACTGTGGACAATTGGTTACAGAAAAGAAACAACTTTTTGACAACTTCTCCGCAACAAAAAAGCCCCTGTTACGAGCAAGAGCTTCGCCATCTATATAACGCTGCTAAAAATAAAGCTCTATCTTTTCCAAAAACTTAATTTTTACAGTTTCACAACATTAGCCGCTTGTGGTCCACGTGCTCCATCAACAATATCAAACTTCACTTGTTGACCTTCTTCTAACGACTTATACCCATCTTGTTGAATAGCAGAAAAATGAACAAACACATCGTCACCATCTTCACGCTCAATAAACCCAAATCCCTTTTCTGCATTGAACCATTTTACTCGTCCTTGCATGTTCATTCCATTCCCTTCACTCTTAAAATCAGGGCATTCGCCCCATATTCTGACTATAACGAATGACAAGACTGTAAGTCAAAGAAGATCTGTCGTCTTTTTATTATTCCTTTCGACATTCACATATTAACCTCTACAAAGCGTCAAACAAGAAACCTCTCTCGCTCCTCGATCATACAAAAGGCTTCCAATTTGCCTAACAGTAATTCCTGTCGTATACACATCATCCACGATTAAAACATGTTGCTCATGAAACATCTCTTCTCTCTGAAAATAAAAAGGATTAACTCCCGATATCCTTTCTTTACGTTTCTTCTTACTTTGTTTTTCTGTTTCGATTCTTCTTAATGATGTACAAAACATTTTGATAGGCAAACAAGAAGCTAGTAACTCCGCTTGATTAAAACCACGCTCGTATTCTCGCTCTTCACTAAGAGGGACCGGAATGACAGCTGAAACATTCGCAAAATACTTTTGAAAAAGACTCCGAAAAGGCTGATGAAAAATATGTACTAATTCAGCATCTCCTCGAAATTTAAACTGTGCTAATATTTCTTTCATCCCTTCATCATACACATGCAACGAACGATTTATGAGAGACGGAAACCTCTGCTCGTTCGTCCACCTTATGCAGTCCATGCAAATATCCCCGTTTTTATATTCAGCTGGTACAAGTTCTAAAGGCCGACCACACTCCTTGCAAATCTCTCCTATAATATAGGAAAGATTTTGTTCACATCTATCACATATATACTTTTTTTGAAGCTTAACAAAAAAAGTGTACCAACTAATCGCGCACGAAATATATTCATCACAAAGTAGACAATGCATTAATCTATCAACCCTTGTTCTTTAGCATTTTTATTCATACTTTGAATATGTTTTTTCGCGCGCACCATCGCCTCTGTCTTTCCATAATGAAAATAGATGACATCTCCATGCGGTTCATCAGAGCTTCTGCCAGCACGCCCTGCAATTTGAACGAGAGCACATTCTGAAAATATTTCTTCCTCAGCCCCTAAAACTGCCACTTGTAAATTTTTCACAGTTACTCCTCGTTCCAAAATCGTCGTTGTAACTAATAAAGGGATCTCTCCCTTTCTGAAAGCTGCTACCTTCTCTTTTCTCGCCGGATCTTCTGCATGCACACCGTCAATTTGGTTGTTTAATGATTTTAATAACTGGCTAATTTCTTCTACATATCGCACATGAGGAACAAATAGAAAAATGGGATATTGTTTAGATAAGTACATATTTAACCATTGTAATAAAGCACGAGGAATTTTTTTACGCATAAGACCCTTTTTCCAATTTCCGCACCACCGAAATAGTGGAACTGGCAATGGATGACGATGATAACGTCCTGAAATAATAATCCCTTTTTGCTTACCATTCCGCAATTTACGCTTCCACTTTTCATCTGGAGTTGCAGTTAAATAAATACGTGCTGCCTCCTCTTTCATCGCTTTGTTTACTGCATAATGCAACATCTTATCCACATGATACGGAAAAGCATCTATCTCATCTACAATCATGACATGGAACGCCCTATAATAACGTAACAATTGATGTGTAGTTGCAACGATTAACGCTGCATCTTTTTCTCGGTCTAAACTCCCTCCGTATAAAGCAGCTACATTTATATTTGGAAACACTTCTTGTAATCTTGGTGCTAATTCAAGTACAACGTCCGTTCTCGGCGTTGCAATACAAACTCTCTCTCCCTTTTGTAGCGCCTCTGCAATTCCGCGAAACAACATTTCTGTTTTTCCAGCCCCGCACACCGCCCAAATAAAAAATGATTCTTTCTGCTTAACAGCGTCAACGACACTTTGCGCAGCTAACTCTTGACCAGCAGACAAAACGCCTTCCCACTGTAACGGATTCAAATAATTTTCTCCGCTTATTTCAGCAATCCCGCGAACAAGTACAGTACATTCACTTACCCTGCCCATCGTTATACATTTCCGGCAATACGTACATACTTCATTGCACCTTTTGCATAGAAATGATGCAAATAGTCGCTGCTCTATATTTCCGCAGCGCTGGCACATATATTTTGAAGATTGCTTAATTACCCCTTGTACACAAACGACGTCTCGATTCTTTTTCAAATGATCCAATTTATCCTGCAAATCTGAAGAAAGTTCTTCTAACAGTAACTGTCTACCAGCTAACATCATCAATAGCCACCTCCAGCACTACTATAAATCCTTCTCTTTATCTCGTAAAAACTCAAAAAAGCCGATAACCTACTTATAAAATAGTAAGCTATCGACTTTATACACGTTTTTATTCAATTATAAATCCTAGAATCTACCGTATCCTAAGAAATGTTTTTGGTTGTAGCTACTGCTTAAGCTAGAGTAAGCAATCCCTTTATCACCAGCATGAATCATTTGGTCGTTACCAACGTAAATACCGATATGAGATGGACCTGCTTTATAAGTACCTTGGAAGAATACTAAATCTCCAGGTTGTGGGCTACTTACTTTAGAAACTGAGTTCCAGTAACCTGCAACGTCTTGACGACCTACACCAAATACGTATGAAATGAATCCACTACAGTCAAAACCACCGTTTGATGGAGATGCACTCCCCCAAACATATGGCATACCTAAGTATTGTCGTGCTTTACCAATCACGCCAGGATCCGGAGTTGGCCCTGGTGCTGGCTCTGGTTGTTTCTTTTCTTGTTTAGGTGCCTCTTTTTTAGGCTCTTCTTTTTTAGGTTCTTCTTTTTGAGCTTGTCCACCATTGTTCGCTGGTGCAGCTTGCTCTGCAGGCGCTTGCGTTGGCTGAGCTTGTGCTTCTTTAGCAGCTTGTTCTGCTTGTTTTTGAGCAGCAGCTTCTTGTGCTGCTTTTGCTTGCGCTTCTTCTTCCGCAATACGTTGTAATTGCAGTGCTTGTTTTTCAAGATCTTTCAATTGACCTTCCGTACTTGTCATTGAAGTTACAACTGTATCCATTTTACCGCTTAAATCGTTTACTGCTGTTGCTTTTTTCTCTTTTTCAACGTCAAGTTCTTTCTTAGCAGTTTCAATTTGAGCTTGTGCTTCTTTTAATTCTTTTTGCTTCGTTTTTACTGTTTCAACATCTTTTTTCACGTTCACTTGATCTTCTTGTTGTGTTTTCATGATATCTTCGTCAGATTCCATAATTTTAGACACAGAAGCTAAACGATCAACTAAATCTGCAACGTTTTTAGAGTTTACAAGAACTTCTGTCACAATGTTCGTATTTGGCTGTTCTTGAAGTGCAACTAAACGTTTTCTTAATAACTCTTCACGTTTTGCAATCTTTGTTTGTAGTTCTGCAATATCTTTATTTTTATTTTCGATTAATTGCTCAGTATCAGAAACTTTTTTTGTTGTTTCATCAAGTTTTGAAGAGTTCTCTTGAACAGACTTATCCAAACCTTGGATTGTTTTGTTTAAATCATTCATTTGTTTTTGTAGTTCATCACGTTCTTGTTGTTGTTTATGTAAAGTATCATTTTGTGTGTTAATTTGTGATTTCACGTCAGAAATTTTATCTTCTGCAAATACATTTGGTGTTAGCCCTGAAAACATTAACCCTGCAACTAATGCGCAAGATGCCATTTTTAGCTTTTTCATTTTATTTTTCACACCGCTTTCTTTTTTCATTTTCCGTATATAACCTATTAAAATTTATACCATAATTCGGGAGTTTTTTTGCTAATGTTACGGTTTTGTAAAATAAATGTAATATTACATTTATCTCTATAGCAAATTATATCTAAATTTGTATATATATGTAGAATTTTAAGAGCCTTACTCCGTTTTTTATAGAATTGAAAAAAACGTAAGGGATTCCCTTACGTTTTGAAAATACTCCAATATGAATGAGATAGAAACGTTACTTCATCCATTTCTCAGCCCAATTTTGGACCTCATCCATAACACTTTCCAACGCTTTCCCTTTATCAGTTAAACCGTACTCGATTCTAACTGGTACTTCTGGGTAAACACTACGAATTACAATGCCTTCGCCTTCTAATTCCTTTAAACGTTCTGACAACATACGATCGCTCATATTTGGTATAATATCTGCGATTTCTCTAAAGCGTTTCGGCTCTTCCAACAAAGATTTAATAATTAAGCCAGTCCATTTCTTACTAAGCATTGTAAAAGCTGACTCAAACTTTGGACATAAACAAGAATTATGCTCCATATGTTTCACCTCTCTTCTATTATAAGATAGTTTCTTGTAAAAAGTAAGTAATAAAACTTTCCTCATTCTTTAATTTTACGTACATTTTACCATTTCCAAATATTAACTTGTCAAATCCCCGTAAAATATCCGTAAAAAAACCCTCTTCAAGTAAGAGAGCTTTTATATCTTTATCACTTCGTATACCAGCCTAAACCAAGCGCACCTTCACCTAAATGCGTCCCAATTACAGCTCCGAAATAACTCGTGCGAATTGTAACATGAGGGTATATCTCTTCTAATTCTTGTTTCCATTCATTAGCTTCCTCTTCACGATTCGCATGAATAATAACAGCTTCCATAGGCACACCTTTATTTGCCTGCTCATCAAAGATTTCAACGATACGCTTTAACGCTTTTTTACGCGTACGAATTTTTTCGAATGGAATAATTACTTTATCTCTAAAGTATAATACTGGTTTGACTTGTAACAAACTACCGATGAAAGCTTGCGCGCTATTTAATCTTCCACCGCGTTGTAAATGATGTAAATCATCCACTACAAAATAAGCATCCATCGTTTGCTTCATTTCATCAAAGCGAGCGATAATCTCTTCTGGGGCTTTCCCTTCACTTACTAATTTCGCACCTTCACGCACGTAAAATCCTTGCACTTCACAACTAATTTCAGAGTCGTACGTATATACATCAATACCATCTACCATCTGTCCAGCTGTCGTTGCTGTTTGGTATGTACCACTAATCCCACTAGAAAGATGAATGCTAATAACTGCATCATATTCTTTAGATAACTCTTCATATAACTCTAAAAACTTTCCAATTGCTGGTTGCGAAGTTTTCGGAAGTTCCTCTTGTTCACGTACTTTTACATAAAAATCATCCGCTGAAACTTCAGCCTCTTCTTGATAAGATTCCGTTCCAAACACAACGTTTAATGGAATCATATATATATTGAGTTCGTCACGAATATGCTTTGGTATATATGCTGTACTATCAGTAACAATAGCTGTTTTCATTTTCGTACCTGCCTTATAAAAAATTTTTATCCCCTAATTTTACACGAAAACTAGAAAAGGTGCATCCATACATAAAAATGCCGGTTAGAAACTACAATCACCCGCTCGACAAATTACAACAAAAAGATAAAATACTCACCAAAAATTTCAACATATTTGTAAAAAATGTTTGAATATAAAAACGCTCGCTTTTAAAATGTAAAGTACTAGTCATTTTGAAAGATAGGGGCGTATACCATTGTTATTACAATATTTAACAATTAAAGGCTACGGTGAGCACGAAATTGTCATTCAAAAATCAAGATTCATTTGCTATGTAAGTCGAGCCACAACTGAAGAGGAAGCTCAAGCATTTATACAAAAAATAAAAAAACAAAATTGGAATGCAACACATAATTGTTCCGCATATTTAATCGGTGAACAAGATCAAATTCAAAAAGCGTACGATGACGGTGAACCGAGCGGCACAGCTGGTGTACCTATGTTAGAGGTATTAAAAAAACGAGGTCTAAAGGATACTGCCGTTGTCGTTACGCGCTATTTTGGCGGCATTAAACTTGGTGCTGGCGGATTAATTCGTGCATATGGAAAATGTACAAGTGAAGGTCTTAACCATGTAGGCGTTGTCCAGCGAAAACTAATGCGCGTTATGCAAACAGAAATTGATTACACTTTACTTGGCAAAGTCGAAAATGAATTACGCAATTCAGAATATGCCATTAAAGATATACATTACCTAGAAAATGTCACATTTAATACGTATGTAGAAGAGGACAAAAAACAACCATTCACAAATTGGATGATTGAATTAACAAACGGGAAATGTACAATTAAGGAAGGGGATATGTTGTACTTAGAACAAGACGTTATCTAAGAATAGCTAACTTATCGCCTTTAAAGATTAATGTAGTGAATTAATTCCCTACAAATGAATAAGGAGATTATATATGGAAGAACGTTATTATCATCTCCAAAATAGCAGAATAAAAAAGAAACGTAGAAGAAAACTTTTCTTCTTTCTTATTTTCGCATTTTTATTTGGTAGCGTAGGACTTTATATGTTAAATTCCTACACTTCTCTCATGGGGATGTACAGTGGATTTGCTCGTGAAAAATCTAAATTACGAGCAGAAGATGTGGAAATCACAAAAAAACCTTTCACAATACTAATTATGGGTATTGAAGATTACGCAACAGATGGTCAAAACGGTCGAACAGATTCACTTATGTTCGCAACAGTTAATCCAAACTCAAAAAAGATTTCACTTATGAGTATCCCACGCGATTCTCGTGTTAAGATTGTTGGCAAAAATAAAGAAGACAAAATTAACGCTGCTCATGCTTACGGTGGAGAAAAGATGACAATTGACACTGTCGAAGGGTTTTTAAACGTTCCTGTTGATCATTATATTAAAATTGATTTCCAAGGCTTTAAAGGTATCGTTGATGCTGTTGACGGTATTACCGTTGATGTCCCCTTCGATTTCTGGGAACGCTCTGACGTGGATTACTATAAAAAAATCCAATTTAAACAAGGTCAACAGAACTTAAATGGTGAAGAAGCACTCGCATACGTCCGTATGCGAAAGCAAGATCCTAACGGTGATTATGGTAGAGCTGCTAGACAAAGACAAGTACTGGCTGCTGTTGCCCAAAAGCTAAACTCTGCTTCTACCGTATTTAAAATTAAAGATTTAACAAAGGTAGTTGGAAAATATATAAAAACCGATATTCCTATTTCAGACGGACTTGCTCTTTACAATAAAATCTCTGGATTCGATCCTTCTACAATACAAACGTTAAAACTTGAAGGAGAAGACAGAAAAATTGGCGGTATTTATTACTTCCTTCCAGATCCAATCAGTGTAGAGACTGTACGTAACGAAATTGAAAAGGAAATAGGAGAAAAAGCAAAAGTTCCAACAGAGACTACGAAAAATGAGAATACAAATTCCGATTCAAATTCTAACTCCAGCGCAAAAGCAAAGAAGGAGCCGAGTGAGAACAAAACACCACCGCCTCCTCCCCCTTCTACAAATGCTCATGCAGAGTGGATTATGAGGAATCATGAATAAAAAAAGAGCCAAATCGTATACGATTTGGCTCTTTTTATTTCACGCAATTGTTGCGGGCTAATAATAAACGGAAGATGCAAACCCCATTTATTAAAGTTTCACTCTACTTGTTGAAGTGTTGTAAAATCGCTTCTACAATACGCTCTGATGCACGACCATCGCCGTAAGGGTTAGATGCTTTCGTCATCTTATCATGAGCTTCTTTATCAGATAACAACTCATCAGCAAGACCAAAGATTGTCTCTTCATCGGTTCCTGCTAATTTCAATGTACCTGCTTCGATACCTTCTGGGCGTTCCGTCGTGTCACGAAGGACAAGAACTGGCACACCTAGTGATGGTGCTTCCTCTTGTACACCACCAGAATCAGTTAACATTAAGTATGAACGAGCTGCAACGTTATGGAAATCGATTACATCTAGCGGCTCAATTAAATGAATGCGGCTATGCTCACCTAAAATATCATTCGCTATTTCGCGAACAACAGGGTTCATATGAACAGGATATACAACTTGTACATCTTCGTGCTTATCAACAAGACGCTTAATTGCACGGAACATATTGCGCATTGGTTCTCCTAAGTTTTCACGACGATGTGCTGTCATAAGTACAAGACGATCATTTCCAAGTTTCTCTAACACCGGATGGCTATAAGTTTCTTTTACAGTCGTCTTCAGTGCATCGATCGCTGTATTTCCTGTTACGAAAATACGTGACTTATCTTTATTTTCTTTTTGTAAGTTCGCTGCTGATTTTGTTGTGGGTGAGAAATGGAGATCCGCCATTACACCTGTTAGTTGGCGATTCATCTCTTCTGGATATGGAGAATACTTATCCCATGTACGAAGTCCTGCTTCAACATGTCCTACTGGAATTTGATTATAGAAAGCAGCTAAGCTTGCAATAAATGTCGTCGTTGTATCACCATGCACAAGTACGATATCAGGCTTCGCTTCTTTCATTACTTTATCTAAACCTTCTAAACCACGTGTTGTAATATCAATTAACGTTTGACGATCTTTCATGATATTCAAATCGAAATCTGGCGTAATTCCAAAGATATTTAATACTTGATCTAACATTTGACGGTGTTGTGCTGTTACAGTCACAATTGATTCAATCTTTTCTGGGTGCTTTTGCAACTCTAATACAAGAGGTGCCATTTTAATTGCTTCTGGTCGTGTCCCGAAAATTGTCATTACTTTTAAACGTTCAGTCATTTCATTTCCTCTTTTCTTTCACTAGTTAAAACTTCTATTATCGCATATAAAAATATGCATGTAGAAATACATTTTTTAACGCGCCTGAGAAACATTACTATTACAGACACCTTTTCGCCCAACTGAGTAATAATCTAATCCCTGCTTCTCGGCATCCTCATTAGTATAACAATTTCTCCCATCAAATAGAATAAGTTCCCTCATAAGCTGTGCATACTTTTCTAGCGGATAATTTCGAATTGATTCCCATTCTGTTACGATAAAAACTGCATGCGCCTCTCTAATCGATTCATCTATACACTCAGCGTATCGTATCGTATTTCCAAATAAACCTCTTACATTTTGAATGGCTTGCGGGTCATATACAACCACATCCGCACCTATATTAATCAATTCTTCTATTATAATAAGAGATGGTGCTTCCCTAATATCGTCAGTATTCGGTTTGAATGCTGCACCAAGAACCGCAATTCGTTTCTTCTTCATATCTATAATTTTCTTCGCTTTTTCAACTAACAACAACTGTTGTTTATTATTCACTTCGATGACTGCTTTCAACAAGCGAAAATCATGAGAAACATTCCCTGCAATTTGCACAAGTGCTTTCGTATCTTTTGGAAAACAAGATCCTCCATATCCGATGCCTGCATTTAAAAAAGATGCACCAATTCTCTTATCCATCCCCATCCCTGTAGCTACATCTAATATATCTGCGCCCACTTGCTCACATATATTAGAAATTTCATTAATAAAACTAATCTTCGTAGCTAAAAAAGCATTAGATGCATATTTAATCATCTCAGCACTTCGAATATCTGTAATATACGTTTTTAAGCTTAATTTACTGTACAAACTCTCCACTTTCCTTGCAGCTTCTTTACTACATGCTCCAATTACGATACGATCACCATGAAAAAAATCATAAATACCAGAACCTTCCCTTAAAAATTCTGGATTCGATACAATATATAATTCATGTCTACCTTGTAGTTTATCCTCAATCCATTCTCTCATTACATCATTTGTCCCTACAGGAACCGTACTTTTCGTAACAACAATAATATCGTTATTCACATATGTTCCAATATCATCACAAGCACTACGAATATACGTTAAATCTGCTGTTCCATCTAATGAAGATGGCGTTCCAACTGCAATAAATATAAACTCTACATCATTAAATGCCGTTGATTTACTTGCTGTAAAAGTTAAATGACTATTTTCGTATGCTTCATTTATTAATTCACTTAATCCACATTCATAAATAGGTAACTCGCCTTGTTTAATCCGTTCAATTTTTTCACTATTTATATCGAAACATGTGACTGAATGTCCCAATCTCGCCAATCCTACTCCCGTAATCAATCCAACATATCCGATACCTATTATCGTAATTTTCATTTTCCTTTCGCACAGGAATATACATAAGAAAATATACGAATACATAGAATTCTCCCTGTGCTTCCCCCCCTCACACTAAGAATGAGAAAACTCTGTCACTTCTTTATTATATGAATTGTTTTTTCATTCTTTTTTAAGATTTTGTAAAGTTAAATGATGCAATATATACAAAATGTAAATTCCCACAATTTAACACGGAACTTACTCATTTTTACGTGCAACACTTATAATACTGAAACAAAAGTCATCGCTATATGAGAGGGAAGTACAATGTCATATTACAAGCCACAATATGAGAGCAACCTTCTCAAAGGACACAACATTCCATATCCAATTGTCATATATTCTATTCACTACCCTTTACAGCCAAAAGAAAAAAAGATTGAATTCTAATCTTTTTGTGATACCATATGTTATGAGCCTGTAAATAAACATCATAATTTTCAGATAAATACAATTGAAAAAATTACGTTAAACTATAAAGGGTGGGGTATTAATGGACTCACAAGTGATTTATGCCATTTTGGCATCTTTCATCACTGTACTCGTCGTTACTCCTTTAGTTATTAAATTAGCTTTCAAAATAGGAGCAACAGATAAGCCAAACGCGCGTAAAGTACACCAAAAAATTATGCCTCGTCTTGGCGGGTTAGCAATTTTCATTGGTGTAGCTGTAGGATTTGTTGTTGGTGGATTATACGAACAAAGAATGCTATCGATAACTTTAGGTGCTATCATCATTGTTATCATCGGGATTTTAGATGATATGTACGAACTATCTGCGAAGGTAAAATTCGGTGGACAACTATTAGTTGCCATCATGATTGTCAAAAGTGGATTATTAGTGCAAGTATTATATATTCCAATCCTTGGAGATACTGAACTCGGATGGCTTGCTTATCCAATTACAGTATTTTGGATTGTCGGTATTACAAATGCCATCAACTTAATTGATGGATTAGATGGATTGTCCGCAGGGATTTCATCTATCGTACTTGCAACGCTAGCATATATGGCCTTCACTAGCCCATGGGGTACTGGAGCAGCTATTATATTACCTCTAGCACTGATTACATTAGCAAGTACAATTGGATTTTTATTCTACAACTTCCATCCAGCAAAAATCTTCATGGGAGATACAGGAGCACTATTTTTAGGATACTGTATTTCTGTTATATCGTTACTTGGATTATACAAAAGCGTAACGTTATTCAGCTTTATCGTTCCAATTATTATTTTAGGTGTACCTATATTTGATACGACGTTTGCAATTATCCGCCGTATCGTAAATAAAAAGCCTATCTCAGCACCAGATAAGTCGCATTTACATCACCGTTTACTTGCAATGGGATTCTCTCATCGTAAAACGGTACTAATTATTTACGCATTTGGTATTTTCTTTAGTGTAAATGCAATCATTTTCACTAGTGCGACATTATGGTTATCCATCATTCTTCTTTTCGTTTTAATCTTCTTTACAGAAATCATTGCTGAAGTAATCGGTCTTGTACACGAACGTTACAAACCAATTATTTCCTTCTATAAAAAAGTGAAAAAACGCGAAGACTAATTGTAGTATAGCCTTTACTATTATGAAATATTCAAATAGCCTCCTCTTTTCATAAGAGGAGGCTATTTTTTATTTTTTAATCCTTATTCCCCATTTCCAAAATATAGATTGTTTGAGAGTGCCTCTATTGGAGAAAGATATACGTATAACGAAAAAAGTATCAAATTTTTATTTTTACATCTTGATTGTCAAACTGAGGGTGAATGTTATGATCAAGCGATTACTTCAATGTATAATTTTATTTTTAACTATTACTATGTACGCATCATCGAATACAAAAGCAACTACAGACATTCAAGCAGAAGATCACCAAAGCACTCAAACTACCTCTCCTACAAAAAAAATTGCGTACTTAACATTTGATGACGGACCAAATAAATACACACCACAAATTTTAAATATTTTAAAAGAGAAGAACGGAAAAGCAACCTTCTTCGTTATTGGCGGAAAGGTGCCACATTATAAAAAAACGATGGAGCGATTGATTAAAGATGGACATTATATCGGTCTCCATAGTATGTCGCATGATGTAAAACGTCTTTATACTGGTGAACCATCTGTTTTAATTGCAGAAATGGAGCAAACCCAAAACATTGTCCAGCAAGTTACACATTTAAATACACATCTCGTTCGTGTCCCATACGGTAGCATGCCTTACTTAAAAAAGAATTACCGTGATGCACTCGTATCTGCCCAGTATAAAATGTGGGATTGGACAATTGATACATATGACTGGAAAAGCTATGATAATCCTTCCGCAATACTAGAAAGAGTACGAAATCAAAGCGATGAACAAGTAGAGGTTATTTTAATGCATGATTCTAGTGTCACAGTGCAAATACTCCCAAAAGTAATTGATTATTTACACTCACAAGGATATAAACTACTTCCCTACAATCCATCTTCCCATCTCGAAGTGAATTTTTGGAAAGACACAAGATTGTAACAGCTTTAGTGCCTATGTACTAAAGCTGTTTTATTTTTCTCTTCCCACACTTCTCATTTTTGTGTAAAATTTTAAATAGTGATGAAGTTTCGAGGTGAATAGAAATGAAACGAATAGATCTCATTTTTAACGCAATACAAAAAGGGAATTATACAGAAGGTGTAACAGCATCAGAACTCGCTACACTTCTACAGTTAGACCGTGCAAATGTTAGTAGCGATTTAAACAAGCTTGTGAAAGATAATCGTTTATTAAAAACGAGTACACGCCCTGTCCGTTTTTATATAGAAACGAACACTTCATTGGAAACGCATTCAGCAAAGGGTACTTCATTAGATACATTTGCTATTGAAAATACAAGCCTAAAAATTGCAATTGAAAAAGCAAAAGCTTCTATTCTCTATCCTCCAAACGGTATGCATACTTTACTACTTGGAGAAACAGGTGTCGGAAAATCGATGTTCGCTTCTTTAATGCACGAATACGCAATTGAAGTGGAACAACTTCCAAAAGATGCACCTTTTATCGTCTTTAACTGTGCTGATTATGCAAACAATCCACAACTACTACTTGGACAGTTATTTGGGATAAAAAAAGGAGCTTACACAGGTGCTAGTGATCAAAAAGGGTTAATTGAAAAAGCACATGAAGGAATCCTTTTCTTAGATGAAGTACATCGCCTTCCTCCAGAGGGACAAGAAATGCTTTTCACCTTTATTGACCGCGGGGTATACCGCCGCCTTGGAGAAACAGAAAATGAACGTAAGGCACGAGTGTTGATTATTACTGCAACAACCGAAGAACCAAATTCATTTTTATTAAAAACATTTACAAGACGTATTCCGATGACCGTTACGCTTCCACCACTTCGTGAGCGAACACATAAAGAACGGTTTGCTTTACTACAGCTATTTTTCACAAATGAAGCAATTCGTCTAAGGAAAGAGATTCATGTTAGTCCAAATACAATGCGTGCTTTCGTCTTTTACAATTGTCCAAATAACATCGGTCAATTGAAAACGGACGTACAAATTGCCTGTGCGAAAGCTTATTCTGATTTCGTAACAAAGAAACGTGATTCTGTCTGTGTTTCAAGTACAGATTTACCTTGGTATATGAAAGAGGGATTATTTATTGAAAGAAAGAGCCGTCATCTATATCAAATACCAAATGAAACATTTGTATTTACAGGCGATGAAGGTTGGAGTAAGCATACAGTAGAACCCGAAGGAAGTCGCTCTTCTATTTACGATTATATTGATTATAAATATGAAGAACTTCAAGCACGAGGCATTGAAGAGGAAGAATTAGAATTACTAATAGAAAATGATGTTCAAAGCTTTTTCGTCCAATACTTTAACCAAATATCTAAAAAAACAAGTCATGAAAATGTTTTTAAAATTGTGGATCGTAATATTGTTTCTGTATGTGAAAAAATTGCGGAACTAGCTGAAAAATATTTATCTAAAACTTTCGATGAAAAAGTGTTTCTCGCCTTAAGTTTACATGTACAGACAACTCTACAACGTTTACAGGGCGGGAAACAAATTCACCACCCACAATTAAATCAAATTCGTACGAAATATAAAGAAGCTTTTTCCGTAGCTATGCAATGTATTCAGCTATTAGAAGAAGAATTACAAATAACCATGCCTATTGATGAAGCAGGCTTTTTAACAATGTTCTTCGTTGTTGATCCAATTCCTGCCTCACAAACAGAAGTAAAAGTATTAATATTAGCACACGGTAATGGCATCGCAACAGAAATGGCAAACGTTGCAAACGAACTTCTCGGTATCGATGAAGTAACTGGTATCGATATGCCCTTGCATGAATCACCAAAAGACTTCTTAGAGCGTGTTAAAGTGTATATGAAAACACTTCAAAATGTAAACGGGCTTCTCTTGCTTGTTGATATGGGATCTCTCGCTTATATTGGTGATATATTAGAAACTGAATTCAAAATCCCTGTCCGTGTTCTTTCAATGACGAGCACACCACACGCATTAGAAGCAGCTCGAAAAGCTCAGCTTGGCTATTCATTAGATGCACTATACGAAACAGTGAAGAACTTAACGCCGTTCTATTTAAACGTACAGGAAGAAAAGAAAAAGCCACTGTCGCCAATGAAATCCGTGATTTTAACAGCTTGTTTAACTGGCGAAGGAAGTGCTTTAGCAATTCAAAAAATGTTAGAGAACTATTTACGCTTTGATAAAGACTTAATTGAAATTATTCCGATTAGCATCGTTCACGAAAAAGATTTAACGAAAATGATTGAGAACATTAAGAAAGAGCGTAACATCATTTGTATCGTCACGAATTTCGATGTGCAAGTACCTTGCTTAACATATCATTTCCAAGACATTGTGAACTACACAGCTATTCAACCAATTCAAGAATTAATTACGTATGAAGAAACATATGCGAAAATGGCTGATATTCTTGAACAACAAATGCAGCGTAACGATGGGGCATTACTTATTAAAACAATTCGTTATGCATTAAATACAATTCAAGAATTGATTTCTTTACAGCTAACTCCCGACAGTTTAATGGGTGTGATTTTGCATATGAGCTGCATGGTTGACCGTCTTCAAAAAGGCGAAAGTCTCCTCCCTCATCCTGATAAAGAGAAACGAAGACAAGATGAGTACTGGATGTATATGAAAGTGAAAAAAGCACTGCAACCTATCGAAAATACATTTGAAATACAAATACCAGATGACGAAGTATTTTATGTAATGGACTTCTTCATCAAAAATCAACCTGTAAAGAATTAAACTAGGCGATATTTTCGAGTAGTACCTAAGTACGTAGTAAGTGAAATTATATTAGTGATTTTTAAAATATATTGATTTACCGACAATAATCAACAATAGTAGCACTCTATATAATTAGAAAAGGCTGTTCCAAAATGTTTTTTGGACAGCCTTTTCGCTTACTTCTTTACTTCCCTTATTCTCCCCCTTATTTCTCCCTTTTTATTAGATTTCGTATAAACATTTACATATACATTTGCTTGCATTATCTCTTGAAACAAGCTGTCAAATGCTCTCCCCTGTAAAGGCCCTTCAAAATCCTCCACTTTAGCTACACCAGTAACGACTCCTTCATTCACACTAATTCCTTGCTCTAACGGACCAAACAAACTTAAAACAACTGGGCCCATTTGATTCGCTTTCCCTAAATGAATTTGGCATGACGTGATTTTTTTTATGTTTTTTAATATGACCCGATATTGCAACTTCTTTAAATCTTCACTAAAAATGAGCTCTGTTACACCGTAAGCTTCTGTATTTACAGGAGGTACTTCCCTCTTCCCTGTTAACCTAGCAAAGAAATGTGTTGTCATACGGGCATTCTCCTCATATAAATTTCCCAGCACTACTTCTACTACTTTATGGTTTAGACATAATCATTTATGACTTTTTCAACTTTTAATTACGAAGAAAAGATTCACACAATCTTTACATTAAAATCGTTTCTTTTGCTTTACTCCCTCTTGTATAATGCACTTAGAAAAACAGTCTAGGAGGAAATTTTGAAAAATAATAACAACTCTTTCCAATCATTAATAGAGATTTTCCTCGTATCATTTAAATTAGGACTTACTTCATTTGGTGGTCCCGTCGCCCATCTTGGTTATTTCCACCACGAATACATGCAAAAAAGAAAATGGATGGATGAACGAAGTTACGGAGACTTAGTAGCACTATGTCAATTCCTTCCTGGACCAGCCAGCAGCCAAGTCGGGATGGGGATTGGGCTATTACGCGGCGGATTATTAGGTGCCATTATTTCCTGGATTGGATTCACTCTACCATCTGTGCTCGTTTTAGTTTTCTTCGCTTCCTTCCTTAACCAGTTCGAACTTGGAAGTACAGGCTGGATTCATGGACTGAAACTTGTAGCGGTCGCAATTGTCGCTCATGCAATATGGGGAATGGCTCAAAAGTTAACACCGGATCGAAACCGCGCAACGATTGCAATTGCAACTGCCGCAATCGCCCTATTATGGACAAGTAGCTGGACACAAGTCATTCTCATTATAGTATCTGGCTTTATTGGTTGGTTTTTATATCGCGGTCAGCCAATTAGCCAAGCAAATAAAATAAACGTACCTATTTCAAAAATGGTAGCTATGTCTTGTCTCGTCTTATTCTTCGGGCTATTAATACTGCTACCAATGTTACGACCGTACTCTTATTTCATCTCTTTATTTGACAGCTTCTATCGCTCTGGTGCACTTGTATTCGGAGGAGGGCATGTCGTACTTCCTCTTCTTGAAAGCGAATTTGTACAAAACGGGATGATGACAAAAGAACAATTTCTAGCCGGATACGGATTAACACAAGCAGTGCCAGGGCCACTATTTACATTCGCTTCTTATATAGGAGCAGTGCTAAATGGAACCGCCGGAGCAGTTGTTGCAACGATCGCTATCTTTCTTCCTGCCTTCCTGCTCGTTGTTGGCGTTTTACCATTTTGGGACAGTGTAAGGAGAGTATCTTACATACAAGGTGCACTACTTGGAGTAAACGCAGCTGTTGTCGGTATTTTACTTGCAGCTTTTTATGATCCAATTTGGACGAGTACAATTATGAATTCTGTAGATTTCGTTTTTGCTTCTCTTCTATTTTGCTTACTCGCTTTTTGGAAAACACCACCTTGGGTTATCGTTATACTCGGGGCCTTCGGTGGATATGTTCTATCCATTTTGTAAGCACAAAAAACGACGGCCCTATTCAACCGTCGTTTTCTTATTAAAACTTCACAAGCTCCATTCCCTCAGGCAGCTCACTCTCCGTTAAAATACGTAACTCTTTCACACGATCCATTACGTAAGAAGAACGTTTCACAAGCTCTGGATCAATATAAGCTGGATGAACCATAATTTCTACCGTTTGCTCGTCCTGCACTCTTTCCTTTAACTTCACAAAATAATCTTCCGTTACACCATCAGCGTAAAAATCACTGTAAAACACATCTGAAAATGGGCGCACCGCTCGCTCTTCCTCACAACGACGAATTGGAACATTATATTTACTTGCTAATCTCTCAAGAACGTCGTGTAAAAGCGGTAACCCATGCACGTGATGATGACTATCTAAATGAGTTGGTATTAAACCGTAAGATAAAAACTTCTCAATTTGAGCCGTCCACTCTCTTTCTACCTCTTCTGGATTTATATTTCCTCCCCATACAACTACTTGTTTATGAAACAATCCATCGCTACTCACAAGTGATGGAACGTCTTTAAGAAGCGGTTCTCCTGCCGTTAATACGAGATGAACTCCTATCCCTAACGTTTTATACTCTTTTGCTAAACGTACCGCATGCTCTGTCCCCGGCATATTCATCATCATCGTCGTTGAATTTACAAGCCCGTTTTTATGTCCATCAATAATTCCGTAATTTGTACCTTCTGTAAGACCGAAATCATCTGCATTTACAATTAACTTAATCACCTTTATCCCTCCTACTGAAATAAAAAAAGCGGGCTAAATAGCGCCGCTTCTTATTTTTCTACCTTTTTAAAGAACTGTGGAAGATGTTCTTTATGTGCTTCCAACATTTCATCTAAAATTTGTTTTGCAACTTTATCTGATGGTACAAGTGGATTAATTGTCATAGCAAGCAGCGCCTTATGATAATCCCCTGTAACAGCAGCTTCAATTGTTGTGCGCTCAAATGATTTAATTTGCTGTACTAAACCGCGAACTGGTACCGGTAAGTCTCCAACCGCAATTGGTTTTGGACCTTCTTTCGTAATAATACAGTTCACTTCAACAGCCGAATCATGTGGCAAGCTTGCAATTGTTCCGTTGTTTCTCGTATTAACAGGTTGAATATCACCTTTATTATTGTAAATAGACGTAATTAAGCTACATGCTGCATCACTATAATAAGCTCCGCCACGTTTTTCTAATTGTGGTGGTTTAATATCTAAATTCGGGTCTTTATATAACTCGAATAAATCATTTTCTAATTGTTTTACTACTTCTGCACGTGTACCTTTTTCAATCGAAGCTTCTTTCTCTTCTTCTAACATTTCACGTGTTTTGTAGTAGTAACGATGGTATGGACACGGAATTGCACGAAGGCCGCGAATGAAATCTGGCTCCCAGTTAAGCGCAGCGATGTTTTCCATCGTAATTTGCTTTTCTGGATCTGTTACAAGTTCTAATACACGATCCATTACACTTACGCCATCCAAGTATACATCTAATCCGTATACCATATGATTTAAACCAGCGAAATCAACGTGGACACGGCTTGCATCTACTTCAAGTAATCTTGCAAGACCCATACGAATTCCGATTGGAACGTTACATAGACCAACTACTCTTTGAATATTTGTATAACGAAGGACAGCTTCTGTTACCATACCAGCTGGATTCGCGAAGTTAATTAACCATGCATTTGGACAAAGTTCCTCCATGTCCTTACAAATATCTAAAATAACAGGAATCGTTCTCAGTGCTTTGAATAAACCACCAGGACCATTCGTTTCCTGACCAATTACATCATATTTTAACGGGATCGCTTCATCTTTTGCACGTGCTTCTAATAAACCGACGCGAAGCTGTGTTGTTACGAAGTCAGCATCCTTTAATGCCTCACGGCGATCAAGTGTTAAATGAATATCAATTGGTAAACCTGATTTTTTCACCATACGTTTCGCTAAGTTACCAACGATTTCTAACTTCTCTTTTCCTGCCTCAATATCTACTAACCAAATTTCACGAACAGGAAGCTCATCATAACGTTTAATAAATCCTTCAATTAACTCTGGTGTATAACTAGATCCACCGCCGATTGTAGCAATTTTAATTCCAGTCATGCTTTATTCCCCTTTCGCTTCTAGCTTTTTATAAAGGTCAATAAATTCTGCTGCTAATTCTTTTACTGTAATAGAATTCATTAAATGATCTTGTGCATGAATTAAAAGAACACTAATCTCTGTTTTTTCCCCTCTTGCTTCTGATTGTATGAGCTCTGTTTGGAAATGATGCGCTTCATTAATCGCTTCTTTCGCCTTTACCATCGCTTCGTCTGCTTCTGCCATTTTCCCCTGTTTGGCAAATTGAAGTGCCTCCATTGCAAAGCTTCGTGCATTACCACTATTTAAAATCAATTGGAATGGAATTTGTTCTGCTGTAGTCATCATAATTACCGCCCTCTCTATTATGGTTCAACCGATTTAAATACCCCTTCAGTTTGAACATGTCTATTAAATTATTATTTTATTAATGATAGTTTGGTGTTCTTGTAGATGTTTTTCATCTTTTTGAACATGATATAAAAGTTAGTTGTTCTGACGAGCTATAAAAACTCGCCAGAACAATACTTTTTAAAGTGATACTGAATTGTCGCTTGCTTTTGCAGCATCTTTTGACGCTTGTACATACGTACGGTCACACATTAATACGAATGGATAGTAGATTACTACCGCGATTGCAAAGTTTACTAGCTGCAATGCAGCACCAGCGATGCTTCCGCCCGCTACAAGATAACCACTAAAGATTGGTGGCATTGTCCACGGAACTAAAGCAACTGTTTTTGGTACCCACCCTAAGGAAATCGCTGTATAAGAAGTAATAACTAATACAACTGGTGTAAGTACGAATGGAATAATTAACGCTGGATTTAATACAATTGGTGTACCGAAAATAACTGGTTCATTAATGTTGAAGAAACCAGGACCGATAGATACGCGACCTACACCACGAAGCTGTGCACTTTTCGCAACAAGCATTACTGCTACTAAAAATGCTAATGTCGCACCTGATCCACCGATGTACACATATACATCAAAGAATGGTTTTGTGAAAATGTGCGGTACATCATATGCAGACATACCATCGTTAAATAATTTAATATTCTTTTCTAATGCTGGTAAATAGATTGGATCGATAATACCACCGATAATATTAGGACCATGTAATCCAAAGAACCATAATACGTGAATAAGTAACGCGATAATAATTGCACTTGGTAATGTGCCCGCTAAACCTTGTAATGGTACTTGAATTGTTTCAAATACGAATTTATGAATACTTGTTCCTGCTAATTTCACTGCTAATTGAATGCCTGCTGTTACGATTAAAATAACGAATGCTGGTACTAACGCTGCGAATGACTTCATTACTGCTGGTGGAACACCATCTGGCATTTTAATTGTAATATCCTTTTGAACAAAGAATCGAAATACCTCCGTTACAAGAAGAGCAACAATTATGGAAACGAATAAACCTTGTGATCCTGTCCAAGCTAAATCAATACCGCCTTCTTTTGGCGTTGTCGGAGATATAATAATTAATGCACCGAATGTAATAATTGCTGCTGACAACGCGTCTACACCGTAAGATTTTGCTAAATTATAACTTATCCCAACTGCGGCTATGAGAGCCAATATTGCAAAGGATCCTGTCCACATACCACCGCCGACATCTTTCCAAACATCCCCAAATGCACCCTTCATAAGCTTTTGGAATGCATCAACTGGTAAATTATTTATAAGTACCGCAAACGATCCAACTAAAATAAGAGGCATAACTGCGATAAAGCCATCACGGATTGCAACTAAGTGGCGCTGCGATCCAATTCTACCTGCGACTGGAACTAAATACTTCTCCATAAATGCAATAAATTTTTGCATTTCGCTTCCCCCCTAATTATTTTTTAAGTGTTAACGCGTGATCTAAAACTGCTTCTCCATTCATCATGCCGTAGTGCATTGGATTAATAACATCGACTCCAACGTTTTTCTCATCGGCAAGCGTTTTCATTGAAGAGAGCATGTAACGAACTTGTGGTCCTAATAATAGTACATCTGCTTGATCGATATTGTTTTTTACTGCATCCCCAGATACAGCCCAAATCTTACCTTCTAGACCGCGAGCCTTTGCAGCCGCTTCCATTTTTGTAACTAGTAAACTTGTAGACATCCCTGCTGAACAACATAATAAAATATTCATTTATAAATCCCCCTTGTGTGGTATAAAAATTTATGTTTTTTATTTTTCTTTACGCTATTTATTAATGCAATTAGCGTGCCAACTTTTTAAAACGCCTAAAATCAGCGTTTTTTCGAGCAATTCATTTGTGTGTTACCGCTTTCAATCAGTGTGTCACCAAAAAAACACACAGTGTGTTATAAAACAACACGCTTTTAACACATAACTGTATGAAAATAGATTAGTGTTTAGTTGTCTAGTTGTGTTTGAAACAAAAAACACTAATTTTTTTAAAGCGTGACAATATAATAACGAAAAATATAATATTTCGACTCAAATCAAAAACAAATACCTATTCAAGACACTCGTCTACCTATTGTCCAGTCAAACTCTATTAAATTACATAGAATAGAATAAAATAAAGTATTTTGAAAGGGGATTCCAATGCCAAAGCATAGAAAAAAGAATAGAATGAAGATTTATAGAATACAGTTTCAAAATAAATGGTATAAACATGAAGAGGGTTCTGAATTAGATTCAAACACGTATAAACTAGACAAACAGGACACTGAAGATACGCAAGATAAACAAGACAAGCAAGATAAACAAGACAAACCAGATAAACAAGACAAACCAGATAAACAGGACAAACCAGATAAACAGGACAAACCAGATAAACAGGACAAACCAGATAAACAGGACAAACCAGATAAACAGGACAAACCAGATAAACAGGACAAACCAGATAAACACGATAAACAAGACAAGCAAGATAAACAGGACAAGCAAGATAAACAGGACAAACCAGATAAACACGATAAACAAGACAAGCAAGATAAACAGGACAAGCAAGATAAACAGGACAAACCAGATAAACACGATAAACAAGACAAGCAAGATAAACAGGACAAGCAAGATAAACAGGACAAACCAGATAAACACGACAAGCAAGATAAACAGGATAAACACGATAAACAAGACAAGCAAGATAAACAGGACAAGCAAGATAAACAGGACAAGCAAGATAAACAGGACAAGCAAGATAAACAGGACAAGCAAGATAAACAGGACAAGCAAGATAAACAGGACAAGCAAGATAAACAGGACGAAGACGATAAGCAAGTACAATCGGAAAATGTAATAATAGTACCCACAGATTCGCACAGCTTAGATGTATGGGATGAAATTTCGCTAAAAGAAATACAAGCTGGCGAACATACAAGTTTATTTGAAGAAAAAAGCAATTATCAAAACATTAATTTACTCCAAGTAAGCGATATCCGTCTCTATTTAGACAAACAACTACAATTTAGTTCCGTCGATGAACAAATTTATCATGAAGCACTTGTCCATCCAATTATGTCAAAGGTAATAGATCCAAAGCGTGTTCTCATATTAGGTGGTGGCGATGGCCTTGCTTTAAGAGAGGTTTTAAAATATGAAACGGTTCTTCATGTAGACCTCGTCGACTTAGACGAAGAAATGATTAAGATGGCCCGCAATGTTCCAGAAATAGTTTCTTTAAACCAACGCGCATTTTTTGATGATCGTGCTAATGTGCATGTATGTGATGCAAAAGAATTTCTGAAATCCCCTTCCTCTTTATATGATGTAATTATTATTGATTTTCCGGATCCGGCGACAGAAGTATTAAGTACTTTATATACGACTGAACTCTTTGCCCTTATAGCTACGTTCCTAACAGAAGATGGCGCATTTGTTTGCCAATCTAATTCACCTGCTGATGCACCTCTTGTATATTGGAGTATTGGTAACACAATTGAACATGCCGGATTAACTGTAAAAAGCTATCATACAATTGTTCCTTCTTTCGGAACTGACTGGGGATTTCATATTGCTGCCAACTCCTCGTTTGTACTCGATCAAATTGAACAATTATACGTAGTACCATCCCCTCGAACATTACCTTCTCTTCTTGCTCCTTTATTTCAATTTAAAGAAGAACATTTAGATCAACGTAACAATGCCGTTTTAAATTCAGAATCTGACCTTACCCTACATCATTGCTATCAAAAAGAAATGAAGTTTTGACAAGGAGGGTACAAATATATGGAATATTCTACGTTTGGGCGTCATATAATAGTAGATTTATGGGGCGTAGATTTTTCTCTATTAAATGATATTCATTTTTTAGAGCATCATTTAGTTGCCGCTGCGAATCGCTCTGGTGCCCATGTTTTAAATGTAAGTAACAAGGAATTCTACCCTTATGGAGTTACGGTATTAATTTTACTATCAGAAAGCCATCTCTCTATTCACACTTATCCTGAAAAGAAATTTGCAGCAATTGATTGTTATACTTGCGGCACATCTGTCGATCCTCAAAAGGCCATTGATTCTATAATAAGCGTATTAAAACCAGAACGTATGCATATAAAAAAATTAATTCGTGGTGTAGGAGAATTTGTTACTATCGATTAATTATCATCCCCATTTACCCATGAAGAAGGAGGCTTGTTAATATAAAAATACCATCAGTGGAATTTATAACACTCCACTGATGGTAAACACACATACATAGTCTATTCATCTGAATTAATGATTTAATTTTGCTATTTTTCGTTTCCAATATAAAGTCAGCATAAACCATATAATGAAGCTCCCTTTACACTTTCATTTTCACATAAACTTGGAAATAACACATACAATCCTGCGTAAGTGGTCCTCTTTTCGTCATAACTGGCACTGGCGCTGGCGCTTTTAAAAACATAAAAAAAACCTTGCATAAGCAAGGGTCATTTATCATCTTCTAATTTCCTATATAATTCTACAAACTCACTCGCCAACTCCTTCACTGTAATAGCATTCATTAAATGATCTTGCGCATGTACCATCAGCAGGGTAACTTCGGTCTTTTCCCCGTCAGCTTCTTTCTGTATGAGCTCTGTTTGTAAGCGGTGCGCCTCTTGCAATTCATTTAACGCTTCTTGTAGTTTAGCTTCCGCTTCCTTAAATTCACCGTGCTTAGCGCAATCAATTGCTTCCATTGCACAACTTCTCGCATTTCCCCCATGCAAGATTAAATGAAAAACTTTCGTCTCTATCATATCCATTTTAGCTCTTTACTCCCCCTTTTCTTCCGCTACTTTTTGCTTATCCCATATTTTTAAAAATGGCAAGTAAATAAAGAATGCAAGCGCAAAGTTAACGAGTTGCAAAACAACCCCTGAAATTTTCCCACCTGATCCTAAATATCCACTAAAAAGAATAGGTGTAGTCCAAGGTACAGCAGCTCCGCTCGGACGTGCAACCCATCCCCACTCCATTGCAAAATAAGAAACAATCGTTAACACGACTGGCACCAATATAAATGGAATAAGTAAAAGTGGGTTCATTACAATCGGCATTCCGAAAGTCACCATTTCATTAATATTAAAAATACCAGGTGCAATCGACAATCTTCCTAAACTTTTCAATTGCTGACTTCGCGCAAATAATAACATTCCTACAACTAAAGCAAGTGTTGCACCAGAACCGCCCATATAAATCCATAAGTCAAAAAACTGTGCAGTAATCGTATTCGGTACGTCTTGCCCAGCCTGAAAAGCAATTCGGTTTTGGTCCATTAACGACAACCAAATCGGGCTCATTACACCACCAACAATTGCAGCGCCATGAATTCCACACGCCCAAAGTACATGGACAATAATAACGGCTATTACCGCGCCCCAAAGACTGGCACCAAGTGCACTAAGTGGTTCTTGTAAAATTTTCCCCACAATATTATGGATGCTGCCGAAAGAAGTATTTTCTATCATTAAGCGCAAGATCCAAATAACAGTTACAACAATAAACCCTGGAACGAGTGCTGCAAATGAACGTGTTACGGCTGGTGGTACCGTTTCTGGCATTTTTATAATCAGCTTTTTTTGTACAATAAATCTATAAAGTTCAGTAGATATAAGTGCTATAATCATCGCAACGAATAACCCTTGGCTTCCCATTAATACAGCTGGTATAGCCCCTTCTACAAGTACACTTTCCTTCGTACTTGGCACGATATATGCAACTTGAAACGGCGTTGCAAGTAAGAATGTCACAAGTGATAATGCCCCTGCCGCTAATGCATCGACCTTATAGTATCCCCCAAGTCTGTAAGCGATTCCAAAAGTGGCTATTAAAGACATTATATTAAATGTTGCGCTAACTGGATACCCCAAAGCTTTTTGCCAACTCTCCCCAAACAATCCTGCCATAAAATCATTATACCCTGGTATGGGTAAAGCACTAATAATTAGAAAGAAAGATCCAATAATCAAGAAAGGCATCGTCAAAATAATTCCATCTCGAATCGCTTGCAAATGCCTCTGCTCTGCAATCCTTCCTGCCACTGGCATCACATATTTCTCTAAAAACTTTATCATCTATCCCACTCTCCTCATGGTTTCATTGACAAAGCTGCTTGTAAGATAGCTTCTCCATTACAAAGCCCATAATGGACAGATTGAATGACATCAACAGGTATTCCTTTCTCCTTACATAATTCTTTCATTTTCGGTAATAAATAACGTACTTGTGGTCCAAGTAAAAGTACATCCGCATCATCGATATGATTTCGTACTTCTGAACCTGATACAGCCCAAATCTTTACCTCTATCCCCCTTGCCTGTGCTGCTTTCTCCATTTTTGTAACTATCAAACTGGAAGACATTCCCGCTGCACAGCAAAGTAAAATATTCATCCTGTTTCCCTCCCTCTTTTTCTAAACCTAAGTTATGGTACAGCCCTTGCCACCACTAGGTTACAAATATATATGTCTAGATTTCTAACTGTATGCCGAGCTTAAAAACAAAAATTTCTCGGTTTTCACGCTATTCCATCTATCCGTATTTTCCTAGTAAAGAAGTCTCTAACTCGCTATAATGATTCAGTATGATTTTTTATAATCGATAGGAGGGTATATTTATGAAGGCATATCGCTTTCCGCTTATTTTATTATCTTCTATCCTAATTGGTGGTTTCATTGGTTATTTCATGGGTGCCGATGCAGTTGCTTTAAAGCCGCTTGGTGACATTTTCTTAAACTTAATGTTTACGATTGTTGTACCGTTAGTGTTCTTTAGCATCGCGTCATCTATTGCTAATATGGATGGATTAAAACGTTTCGGTAAAATTATGTCTAGTATGGCTGGAACTTTCTTATTTACAAGTATTTTAGCTGCTATTTTTATGATTATTATCGTGAAAGTATTCCCGCCAGCACAAGGTGTTGTATTAGAACTAACGCAGCCTGATAAAGCTGAAAAAGCAGTTAGTGTTGCTGATCAAATTGTCGGTATCATAACAGTATCAGACTTCTCGAAGTTACTATCTCGTGAGAACATGTTAGCTCTTATTTTCTTCTCTATTTTAATGGGAGTAGCAACTTCAGCAGTTGGAGAAAAAGGAAAGCCATTCGCTACATTCCTACAAGCTGGTGCAGAAATTTCAATGAAAGTTGTATCTTTCATTATGTACTACGCTCCAATCGGACTAGCTGCTTACTTCGCAGCATTAGTTGGTGAATTCGGACCACAACTTCTTGGAACTTACTTCCGAGCAGCAATGGTATACTATCCAGCGTCTCTTATTTACTTCTTTGTATTCTTTACTTTCTATGCGTACCTTGCTGGTCGCAAACAAGGTGTACAAATATTTTGGAAGAACATGGTCTCTCCTACAGTTACATCACTTGCAACTTGTAGTAGTGCCGCAAGTATTCCAGCAAACTTAGACGCAACGAAGAAAATGGGTATTTCTTCTGACGTTCGTGAAACAGTTGTCCTTCTTGGATCTACACTTCATAAAGACGGATCTGTTTTAGGCGGAGTATTAAAAATTGCTTTCTTATTCGGTATTTTCAACATGGAATTCGAAGGACCGAAAACATTAGCAATTGCACTTGTTGTTTCTCTATTAGTAGGAACAGTAATGGGTGCTATTCCGGGCGGGGGTATGATTGGTGAAATGTTAATCGTTTCTCTATATGGATTCCCACCAGAAGCATTGCCAATTATCGCAGCAATTAGTACAATCATCGATCCTCCTGCAACGATGTTAAACGTAACAGGAGATAACGCTTGTGCCGTAATGACAGCTCGCCTTGTAGAAGGTAAGAACTGGATGAAAAATAAATTTGCTTAATGTATAGAAAGAGGATGCTCGTTGGAGCATCCTCTTTTTGTTGTCATTTGTCAGTGAATCGATATATTGGAAAAATCGTTGATATATTTGAAGTTGTGATAGATATATCGGAAAAATCGTTGATATATTTGAAGTTGCGATAGATATATTAGCAAAACCGTTAATATAATCTCATCCCGCCACAAATTTGTTATAATCTTCACAAATATTCCACACCTTTTATCCTTTCTCCGTACTATAATCATGTATGGAAAAGGAGATGGACATAATGACTCAAAGCGCACCAGAATTTAAAGTTTTGCAAAGCATTGCATTTCTTGCTGTCGTTTTGCAAAGTTCCTTATTATATACAATGAATCAAGGGAATATCTTACTCGAGCAATCTCTCATCATGGGGATGCTATTTAATCTAGCAAAGTTTTCAGCACCTGCATTCATATTTATCGTCGGATTTCACTTAATTCGTCAATATACGAAACAACTAGTATATACAGAATATCTTTATGAAAAAGCCGCACATCTACTCATTCCTTATTTCTTCTGGTCTATTCTTTACTTATTAACAACAAACGAAATCGTTACAGTACAAAGTGGAATAAAAAGTTTATTACTTGGAACAGCCGCACCTCATCTTTGGTACGTTATTATGATGTTCCAAATTCATTTATTGTTCCCTTTACTATGTACACTATTTTATTGGTTTCAAAAACGAACAGAAAATAAAAAAGACATATATAAATATATGACCATTTTCGCTTGTCTATATTTCCTTTTAATGTGGTACTCTTCTCACTACATTTTCAATGGAGAGAAATTGACTAGTTCGACCATTTTACATTACACAGATCGTTCTTTCTTCTTCTATTCATTCTATTTCGTTATGGGGGGAATTGCTGCTGTAGCATTAAAAACTTGGCGTTTATTCGTCATGAAACATATCCCGCTTATAACAATCTTATTCTTCATTTTATTTTTATTTATCAATTATGAGTTATTTAGTTTTTACGGCGTGAACTCTATTCATTTAACTGTTTCTACCTATTTAAAACCATCTATGTTTCTATATATCGTATGCGAAATTATCATACTATACGTGTTATCTATTACAATTGTACAGCGACGTGGTTTCTTATATAAAGCTTTACGTTTCATCGGAAACTACACGTACGGTGCTTATTTAGCTCATTTTTTCTTCTTACAGCTATGTACAAAATTTCTTTCCTTATTCACACTACAAGAAAACACAATATTATATAGCCTATTACTATTTATATTAACGGCCACTCTCTCTATTTCAGCAATGGTCGTTTGCAGCATACTACCATTTCATATGTGGATTACAGGACCTTCCCCTACAACTAAGATGAAATGGACGATTCTTTCAATCCGGAAGAATCACGAAAAACTATTCAAACCATATCTTTGATATAATAGTATTTCATACGAGAAAAGAAAGTGAGAGAAACCTATGATCAATCAAGTTGGACAAATTATGTTATATGTAAACAATCAAGATGAAGCAGTACAATTTTGGACAGAAAAAGTAGGGTTTCATATCGTTGCTGAAGAAAATAACGGCCAAGGATTCCGATGGATTGAAATTGCTCCAACAAACGAAGCAGGAACAAGCATCGTCCTTCACGATAAAGCGTTAATCGCGAAGATGCAGCCTGAATTAAACTTAAATACACCTTCTCTAATGTTCTTCTCTAATAACTTAGATCAACTTTATAAAGATCTTTCTGAGAAAAATGTTACAGTTGGACAAGTTGTAGATTTACCTACAGGTAGAGCATTCAACTTTGCTGACAGCGAACAAAACTACTTTGCAGTTATGGAAAAGAAATAAGAAAAAGCTATCCGAAAAGGTCATAATAAAACCTTTTATCCGGATAGCTTCTTTTATTAAGAAACTTGCTCTGCATTCGTTTCCTTATGCTGTATATGACTCGTAACCCATGTGATTCCACCAGCAACAACGAGGTAGCATAACAATATTAAAATTTGCATTCGTAGTTGCGACCAATCTCCTAAAGAAATAACATCTTGTAATCCTCTAAGAGAATGAGACATTGGGAGAAACTGTCCAATTTTGCTAAGCACAGCTATATTTAACTCTCCTGGGAAAGTACCTCCGCTCGTCGCTAATTGAAGAACGAGAAGCGTTACCGCTGCGAACTTCCCAACAATGCCGAATACCGTTACTAACATAAGAATAAATGTCATGAACGTAAAGGAAATAATAATACTTGATAAAACGAACAGTGGTACACTTACAACTTCTAATTTCATAATTCCAAGCACAACCGCATCTACAAGGAATGCTTGAATTAATCCAATTAAATATACTAAGCCTAATTTATTTACAAAATGTACCGTTCCGCTTACCTTCATATTTTGTCTACGTCCAAGAGGTAAAATATTTGATGCCATAATTCCACCAACATAAAAGGCAAGGGATAAGAAATATGGCGCAATTCCTGAACCGTAGTTAGGTACGTCAGAAACTGTTGATTTCACTAATTGAACTGGCTCTGAGAACATCGCATTGCGCGCATCATCATTACGAACATCAGCTATCTTCTCTGCACCCTCTCCCAATTTCGTAGAAAGTTCCTTCGCACCATCATCAAGTTTAATAAGTCCATCAGTTAACTTCCCAGTACCATTATTTAGGTCCGTTCCACCACTTGCAAGCTGATTTACACCTTCTTGTAATGATGTAAATCCATTTCCCCACTTCGTAAATCCATCAGCTAAATTCGAAGTACCATCTGCTATTTTTTTCGTTCCAGCCGTAGCTTCACTTAACTTAACACCAAATGTATTCATACCTTCTTCGATCTTATGTTGACCATCAGCTAATTTCTTCGCAAATTGCGTCACTTGTTGTTGGCTATTATTCAAAGTATTTGTTGCTTTAGCTAATCCATTAGAAGTATCGACGATTTTTTGAAAAGCAGGATCTTGCTGTGCTTCTGGATGACTTTTCATGTACTCCTCTAATTGCTTCTTCATACTACTTGCCGCATCATCCGCTTTTACTTGTCCCTCAGCAAGTTTCTCACTTCCGTTCACCCATTCATTTGTACCGGCACTTAATTCACTAACTCCTGATTGTAAAGTTTTTTCACCTTGCGCTAGTAACTCCATACCACTATGAAGTGATGTCGCTCCTTGACTAAGCTCATTTGCTCCCCCTGTTAACGCCGATTGGCTAGAGGCAAGCTTACCACTTCCTTCTTTCAACTTCACTGTCCCGTCACTTAAACGATGAATACCATCTGCAAGCTGATTCGCCCCATTTTTTGCATCCGTCGTTCCTTCATGTAACTTCTCAGCACCATTACTTGCATCACTCAATCCTTGCGCCAAATCTTGAAACTTTGAAAAGACACCTTCTGTATAAGATTTCGTAATACTATTTGAGATTTTTGTTTTCATATTTTCAACAGCTGTCGTCCCAATTTGAGCTGCTACAAAGTTTTTACCTGGATTTACTTTATACTGCAATTGTGCCGGCTCTGGTTTCTCATCCATAAGTGTACTTACCTTTTTAGAGAAATCCTCTGGAATCGTAACAACCATATAATACTTGTCTTCTTTGAGCCCCTCATCAGCATTTTTTTCTGATACGAAATGAAAAGCCAGTTCCTTATTCTCTTTTAAATTTTTAACAAAATCGTCTCCTGCATGAATTGTTTTTTCATCCATCGCAGCACCCTTATCTAAATTCACAACCGCAACAGGTAATTTATCTAATCGTCCGTATGGATCCCAATATCCAGCTAAGAAGAATCCTGAATAAATTAAAGGAACGATTAACAAAAAAATTAAAGCGATACGTCCATGTTTATGGTTCCACATCGCCTTCCAATCTTTAAATATAAGTTGAATTCCCTTCATGAAACATACTCCTTCTCCTAATTTAACACCCTTCCGAATGGTTTAACAGATTTACTATACACGTCACTTTCCATACTGTATAATACATCTTTAATTATCAATTCATTCCTTTTGGTCTATAGAAAGGAGATTCGAAATGGAACTTCTTCAATTAAAGTACTTTCAGACAGTCGCACGATTAGAACATATGACAAAAGCGGCTGAAGAATTGCATATCGCGCAACCTTCACTCAGCAAAACAATCGCTAGACTAGAAAAGGACTTAGGCGTTCCATTATTTGATCGCCAAGGTCGACAGATTACATTAAACTCTTTCGGAAAAGTATTTTTAAAACGAGTAGAACGTATTTTTCATGAATTAAGTGAAGGAGAAAGAGAAATTAAAGATTTAGCTGAATTACAACAAGGCTCTATTACATTGGCCGTTTCTATTCCGAGAATATTACCGGAACTACTCGGTTCTTTTTTACTAGAACATCCTAACGTTCGATTCCAGCAGTTTCTCGCATCTACTCCTTCTATGAAACGACAACTAGATAATATGGAAATTGACTTTTGTATTTCCTCCGTACCGATTGAAGGAGAAGAAGTTGTTTGGGAGCCACTTATTACAGAAGAAATTTTCTTAGTCGTTCCTTCAGGGCATCGTTTATCAAACCGCGAAAGTATTCATCTGCATGAAGTAAAAGACGAAGCGTTCATTAGTATGAACACTGGTTACGGCTTCCGACACTTAACAGATGAATTTTGTAAAGAGGCTGGTTTCACTCCGCATATCGCTTTTGAAGTAGATGAACCAACTGTTATTAGCGATTTAATAAAGCAAGGACTTGGCATTGCTTTTGTTCCAAGCTTAACGCTATTAAAAAACTCTACTTTAGCATCAAACAAGCTGCGTATTATTGCACCCGCTTGTAAGCGAACAATTGGCTTAAGTTGGTCAAAGAAACGTTACTTATCAAAAACCGCCCAGCAATTTCGTGAGTTTGTGATTGATTACTTCTCTAATATTAGGACGTAAAGTTATATAAACGCTTTTTAAAATATATCGATTTATCAACAAATAACGAAAACATAAAAAGGCGCCACCTCTTAGGATGGCACCTTCTATTTTTTACTCTTCTCCAATTCCATTTCAGCCAAAAGCGGTAGTACGTTATCGAAAATATGTGTATTATTATTCTCACCTGCTACATATCCACCATAATATCTACTAAATACATTATCATTGCGGAATGTAGCCATCCGCTCATACAATTTCTTCGCAAACTTTGTATCACCTGTTTGTAGTACGTACAAAATTGTTAATCCGTAAGATGCTGGTGATTCATAGTTCACAGCTTGTTTTCCCGTTTCTAAGTTATAACGACCGTATAACTTTCCGTCTTCGCGAAATTTCTTCTTTATAAATTCCAAATAAGCATCTGATGAAAGACCGCCTAAACTACGATGATAAGCAACGTATGATTGATCAATAAGATTCACTTCTTTATCATACGTAAATGTCCCATCATCTTTATACTCTTTCGGGAATGCCCAGCCCTGCCTTGGATAATCAGCTAAAAACTGAACAACTTCCTGATACTGCTGTGCAGAAATTTTCCCGTACTTTTTCATATAAGAGAATGCATGAGGATTTATGTAAGATGTTGTTGCAAAGTTATTTTGTTTCCCTGCATCTGCATCGTAATAATCAACGTAATAATTACCTTTTTTATTATAACGAAGTACAGAATCACTCAATTGATCTGCAAGGTTTTTGTAGCGATCTTCCTTGTACATTTCATAAGCACGATATAATTGTTCTATAATACGAAGATCATCGATAAGTGCATTAGTAGCCGACTGCATTTCTCCCTTTTCAGAGATTTTCCATATAACGATGCGATCCTTGTGTACAAAGTTATTTTGAATAACCTTCACTTGTTCATCAAATAAAGCTTGATCATCTTTATCAAGTGTATATTGTAGCCATAACCCTGCAGATTCTGATAAAGCTTCACGACCCTTCGCTTCACCCTTACCTGCCTTTGTATCCTCTAAGCGATACGTTGCAAGTGTTCCATTTTCATTCACCATATGTCGTAAAATAAAATGCTCGGTACGATTTCCTTGTAAAGCTGACCAAAATACAACTCCACCTAAAGCGATTAAGAGAATAACCCCAATCCCTATATATAAACGTTTTCGCAAACTCTTCACCTCCCTAGTAAGGCTAACCTTAATTTTACCAGAACATACGCAAATATAAAAAAGACAATCCGTTAGATTGTCTCTCCCACCTTATCCTTCGCAAGCCTCTTTAGAAGGTCTATATAGCGATTCCACAAGTCGATCATATTCACGACGCGTAATTTCTTTATTATACAATTTTAATAATAAATCTCTATGCTCTCTTGAAAATGCCATCTTTTTAATGACTTCAGGATACATAAAACACCCTCTCCATTTCACATAAACTTCTTCATCCCGGAAATAGAACTTACGTTCGCATAAAAGGTTATAAAAGATTCAGCCCTAAAAAACAAATAAAATATTATCAAATATTAATTTCTTTCTTTTTTGAATATATCGATATTATATTACCATACTCATTTTTTAAATACATATATATTTTTGGCAGTTTTTTGAATAAATCTTCCAATTCAATCAGAAAATAATGGCAAAAAAGAAGAGGAGTATACATATGGATACCGTAACATTAGCAAGGGCATTTTTTGGTTCTTCATTGGCATTCCACATTATCTTTGCAACGCTTGGAGTCGGGCTTTCTTTAATGATTTTTATAAGTGAAATACTCTATCACTGGAAGAAAGATTCCGACTATGCCATTATGGCAAAAAGATGGACAAAGGCTTTTGCTATCCTTCTCGGTGTAGCAATTCCAACTGGAACAATTGTTGGTGTACAAATTTCACTTCTTTGGCCTGGTTTCGCCAAAATTGTTGGTCAAGTTATTTCCGTTCCGTTTCAAATTGAGATTTTCGCCTTCTTTTTAGAGGCTTTATTCATGTCTATTTATGTATATGCAGCTGATAAACTACCTCCAGTTATGAGATTAATCTCGCTATTTTTCGTTATGATTGGTGCCACTGCATCCGCCGTGCTTATTACATCAGCAAATACATGGATGAATACACCTGCGGGCTTTTCAATGGGGCCAGATGGCTCAGTTTTTAACGTTGATCCGTGGAAAGCATTCTTTAATCCGAGCTTTGGCACAAGTGCATTCCACGTCGTTATTACAGCTTATACAACTGGAGCAGCTGTTATCGCTTCTATCGCTGGATTTAAATTATTAAAGAAAAATTTAAGTGCGCGTGAAATTGCTTACCATAAAAAAGGATTACTGCTAGGGCTTGTCGTTACATTTATCACAGGTGCTACGATGTGGCTTTCAGGACACGAATCTGCTATTGCCTTACATAAACATTCACCTGAAAAACTAGCATCTGCTGAAGCTTTGTTTGAAACGACATCACACGCTCCGTTATCGCTTGGCGGGGTTGTGGATCCTAACACACTTGAACTAAACTATGCACTCGAAATTCCGAACATGCTTAGCTTATTAGTGGGACTAGACCCTAGCACCGTTGTAAAAGGTCTAAAGGAATTCCCGCGAGAAACGTGGCCACCATTTTACACACATACACTGTTCAACTTAATGGTCGGCACTGCTGCCTTTACCTTTGCAGTTGCAGCTATTGCCCTCTTATATTGGTACTTTGTTTACCGAAAAAAAGGAGTAGAGTTACCGAAGTGGCTTCTTTGGGGAGCTGCCGCCTGTGGACCCGTTATGTTGCTCGGTATTGAATTCGGATGGATTTTTAGTTGTAGTGGTCGTCAGCCATGGACAATTTATGGCATGCAACGCACGGTAGATGCTTCTACACGCGCTGATTTCGTCGGTCCTTTATTTGCTTTATTCATCATTTTATATATTGGACTCGGTATTTTAACAGTCTTTGTACTACGGACATTCTTTAAGAAACATCCGTTAAAGAATGATTTACATCACGAAGGAGGCGATTCTCGTGCATGAGGAAAGCATTGCAATCATCATCTTATGGGCTCTTATTTTCGTATATAGCATACTAGGGTCTATTGATTTTGGAGCTGGTTTTTGGGGCATGGTATACGCTAAACACCCGACGCTTGCTGCCAAGCTTGCTAATCGGTACTTATCACCAACTTGGGAAGTAACAAATACTTTTCTTGTCTTTGTCGTTGTTGCTTTTCTCGGTTTCTTTCCAAAAGCGGCCTTTACCCTTGCAACCGTTATGTTTGTACCAGTTATGTTAATTTTAGTACTCGTTGCGATTCGTAGTACATTTATGGTATTTGCTTATTCCCTGCCAAAGTACCAACACCTTCTTCGGATTATTTCAGGTATTACTGGGCTCTTAATCCCAGCTCTATTAATTACCGTTCTACCCGTTACAGAAGGTGCCTATATTACGATGTCTGAAGGAAAAGAAGTGCTCCTTTACGGAAAACTTCTTTCTAGTCCCGTTATTTATTGTTATATGCTCTTCGGACTAACTTCGGAACTATTTCTATCATCTCTCTTTCTTGCTGATTTTGCTAGGGAACAAGGTTCTGAAGATACGTACCGAATTTATAGAAGAAATGCCATCATACTTGGTCCTGCAACGCTCGTGACTGCTATTATCGCTCTCGTTGTAATGGACCCTGAAACACACTGGCTTATGCAAGGACTAATAAAGCAATTCCCATGGTTTACAGTCTCTATCATTTTATTTGTTATCGGATATTCCTCCCTTTGGTGGACAAATAAGAAGTATGGCACACTAGGCTTTCCTCGTATTGCAGTTTTAGCTGTCGTCGCCCAATATGCATTTGCAAGCTACGCTTACGGCGTCGCCCATTTACCGTATATCATTTACCCGGACGTAACTGTATTTACAAGCTTTACGACGGTCGAAACATTCTATGCACTTCTTATTCTTTACGCAATCGGGATTGCAATTTTACTACCCGGATTCATTTTCTTCTGGAATTTATTCTTGAAGGATCGAACTTTTTTGAAGGAAAAATAATAAATGAGGGGCATTCGTACATAGAATGTCCCTCATTTATTAGACGTCTCTCCTAATAGTTATTACACTACCACTGATACTTGTCCTATAACTCAAAGAACACATATTCACTCTATTCCATTATATGCCTAGTTCTTCTTATTTCCTGCTGAATATACTAGCAATATAAACTTGAGACAAGCTACATTTGTTCAAGGGAAAATAGAAAGGTAGGTTAAATATGAGCATTGAAATATGGATTACTATTATTGTATTCTTCTTAACAATGATTGTTGTCTTTTGGCGACCCCGTGGCTTAAATGAGGCATGGCCGGCAGCAGTCGGCGCTGGCATTATCCTCATTACTGGACTTGTATCAAAACCAGACGTCATGGACATTATAAGTAAAATCGGCGGTGCCTCTATAACGATATTAGCGACCATCGTTATGGCGGTTATATTAGAAAGCTTCGGCTTCTTCCACTGGTCCGCAGCAAAACTTGCAAATTTAGCAAAGGGCTCCGGTCGCCGTTTATACTGGTATATTCAATTATTATGTTTTCTTATGACTCTTTTATTCAATAACGACGGTAGTATTTTAATTACAACACCGATTTTGATTTTACTTCTGAGAAACCTTCAATTAAAACCTCATCAACAAATCCCTTATTTATTAAGCGGTGCTTTAATCGCTACTGCATCTAGTGCACCAATCGGTGTAAGTAATATCGTAAACTTAATCGCATTAAATATTGTTAATATGACTCTTTATATGCATACAGCTATGATGTTTGTACCTGCAACACTAGGACTACTGTTTATGTCATGGCTCATGTATACAGTTTTAAAGAAAAAACTTCCAGAAAGATTACCTGTTTCTTCATATGATATTGAAGAGATTTTTTTCACGAAAAACTTCCATCCATTAAAAGGAAAAAATTCTGTTAATACGAAAAAAAAACGTACAAAATTCATGTTAAAAGTATTAGGCTTCGTCTTCCTTATGCGCTGTCTTCTATTCGTTGCATCCTTCTTATCAATTCCAATCGAAATTGTTGCTGTACTCGGTTCACTCGTTCTTCTCATTTGGAGATGGTACTACTTACGAACAAACCCAGTCGATATTTTGAAAAAGACACCGTGGCACATTTTAATTTTCGCTTTCTCTATGTATGTAATTATTTACGGGCTTCATAACGCAGGATTAACAGCGGCACTTGTAAGTTGGCTCGAACCAGTTGTAAGTCAGCATCTACTCTATGCCAGCTTTGCAATGGGCGGACTCGTTTCCCTCCTCTCTAACGTCTTCAATAACCACCCTGCACTTATGATTGGTACAATCACATTAACAGAAATGGGACTAGATCCAGTCACATTAAAAACTATCTATCTCGCAAATATCATTGGTAGTGACATCGGTTCACTATTATTACCAATTGGTACGCTAGCTTCCCTCATTTGGATGTATATACTAAGACAAAACAAAATTAAAGTGAAATGGAAAGATTATTTAAGCGTATCTCTCATCGTAATCCCACTCACAACAGTCGTCACATTATTCCTCTTATACTACTGGGTACACTTATTCTTCTCCTTATAGACAACAGAAGCCCCCTTTGCTACCGTCTTAGCAAAGGGGGCTTCTTCTATATTTAAGTTAGGTACAGTGTGATCAATCAAGTAAAGAGGTGTAACGTATTATTGATATAAGTGACTACCAGTCTCTTTAAATTCTACCGCTTTCTCTTTCATTCCCTTTTCAATTGCTTCTGTCGTTTCTAAATCATTTTCTTTCGCGTATTCACGAATATCATGTGAAATTCTCATACTGCAAAACTTCGGTCCACACATTGAACAGAAATGCGCTGTTTTCGCCCCTTCTGCTGGCAACGTTTCATCATGATACTCCATCGCACGTTCAGGATCTAAAGATAAATTAAATTGATCGCGCCAACGGAATTCAAATCGTGCTTTTGAAAGTGCATCATCACGCTGATGAGCCGTTTTATGCCCTTTCGCAAGATCGGCTGCATGCGCAGCGATTTTGTACGTAATAACCCCTTCGCGAACATCATCTTTATTTGGTAAACCTAAATGTTCTTTCGGAGTTACATAACAAAGCATCGCCGTTCCAAACCAGCCGATCATCGCAGCACCAATCGCTGATGTAATATGGTCATAACCTGGTGCAATATCTGTCGTTAACGGACCAAGTGTATAGAACGGCGCGCCCTGACAAATATCAAGTTCTTTCTCCATATTTTCTTTAATTAAATGCATCGGTACATGCCCAGGTCCTTCAATCATAACTTGCACATCATGTTTCCAAGCGATTTTTGTTAATTCACCAAGTGTTTCAAGCTCAGAAAACTGCGCTTCGTCATTTGCATCTGCAATAGAACCTGGACGTAATCCATCTCCAAGAGAGAACGAAACATCGTACTGCTTCATAATTTCACAAATCTCTTCAAAATGAGTATATAAGAAGTTTTCTTTATGATGGAATAAACACCACTGCGCCATAATCGAACCACCGCGCGAAACAATACCTGTCATACGCTTTGCAGTAATTGGAATGTAACGAAGTAATACACCAGCATGAATTGTGAAGTAATCAACGCCTTGCTCCGCCTGCTCAATTAACGTATCGCGATACACTTCCCACGTTAAATCCTCTGCAATTCCGTTTACTTTTTCAAGCGCTTGATAAATTGGCACAGTTCCAACTGGTACCGGGGCATTACGAATAATCCACTCACGTGTTGTATGAATATTTTTGCCTGTAGATAAATCCATAATCGTATCTGCACCCCAGCGAGTCGCCCACGTCATCTTCTCTACTTCTTCTGCAATAGAAGACGATACAGCAGAGTTTCCGATATTTGCATTTACCTTTACGTGAAAATTACGTCCAATTATCATCGGTTCCGCTTCCGGATGGTTAATGTTCGCCGGCAAAATCGCACGACCTTCTGCAATCTCCTTACGAACAAATTCAGCCTCTACCCCTTCACGAACCGCAACATATTCCATCTCAGACGTAATAATGCCATTACGCGCATAATGCATTTGCGAAACATTTGCACCTTGCTTCGCTCTAAGCGGCTTACGATCCATTTGCGGGAAAACAGGTGTATGTTTCGAAGCCACTTTCACACCGTCATCCTCTGGTTTTACTTCGCGCCCTTCGTATCCCTCTACATCACCACGCCCCAGGATCCAAGAGTGGCGCGGCGTTGGAATCCCTTTTTCCAGCTCCACTTTATACCCTGGATCTGTATAAGGTCCACTCGTATCATACACACGGATTGGCGGATTTTGAACACCATTCGTATCGCTTTGTTCAATCTCGCGCATTGGTACTTTCATACCTTCACGTGGCCCATCCACATACACTTTCTTACTTCCTGGTAAACTCGATTTCAATTCAATTTGCTCAGCAGAAACAGAATGTTTCATAACCTTTATTGCCCCCTGTTCGTGACAAGGACGAGATATGGCCAGCGTATGCCAAAATAAAAAGAGCCAGGTCCATAAAAAAATAAGGACCTGGCTCATAAAGGCAAAATTATGTAAAGCCGTTAACTTCCCTACGCTGGTACGAGCCAGATCAGGTCCAAAGGGTTAAGAAGTTCACACGCTTCTCTCTCAGCCTACGCATACGTTAGGCACCCCTAGTTTATCACTGATTTAATTTTCAATACTTTCCCATCATACACGATAATCTGAAAAATGCAAAGGTTATTTCTTTTTCGTTTACGGAATCATCCAAGTTAAATAATAAGCCTGTACATAAGTCATAATCCCAATAATAGTAACGAAGAATAAACTATGCTTCAATGTAAAGCGGAACAAATCTGACTCTTTCCCAGCAAGTCCAACTGCCGCACAAGCAATCGCAATTGATTGCGGAGAAATCATTTTACCTGTTACACCGCCCGTTGTATTTGCTGCAACGAGAAGCACTTCAGATACACCGACTTGCTGCGCTGTAATTGCTTGTAAATTCGAGAACAGTGCGTTCGCTGACGTATCTGATCCTGTTAAGAATACCCCAATCCAGCCTAAGAATGGTGAGAAGAACGGGAATAGTCCGCCAGTTCCTGCAAGTGCTAACGCTAATGTAGAAGATAAACCAGAATAGTTTGCGATAAATGCAAATCCTAATACGAATCCAATAGATAGAATTGGCATTTTTAATTCGTTTAACGTTTCTTTAAATGTTGCTACTGCATCTTTTGCACTCATTTTCAAAATAAAGATAGAAATGATACAAGCAATTAAAATTGCTGTTCCAGTCGCTGATAAAACATCTAATTTCAAGATTGCTTCATAAGGTGTTGGTTTATTTACAATTGGCTCTGCTTTCATTACTAAATTGTGCAAGCCTGGAACTTCAAATTTAAATACGAGACTTTCTAAAGCACCACCTGGAGCGAATAATGCTTTAAAGAAACTTTGACTCCAAATGACTACCATCACAGTTAAAATAATGAATGGAGACCATGCTTTTACTACTTTTCCTACCGTTAGTTTCGGCATAGATGTCGCCTTCGTTGCTGCTACTTCACTATTTGCTTCTTTAGACTGATAAATTTCTTTCGGCTGCCAAACTTTTAAGAATAGCGACAAACTTACTAAACTTACAAGTGCTGACGTAATATCAGGAAGTTCTGGTCCTAAAAACGTCGCTGTAATAAACTGTGTAATTGCAAATGAACTACCTGCTACAAATAAAGCAGGCCACGTTTGTCTTACTCCTTTAAAACCATCCATTAAAAATACGATAAAGAACGGAACAAATAAAGATAAGAACGGTAATTGATGCCCAGCCATTTGTCCAATTTTATGTGGATCAATGCCCGTTACTTGTCCAGCAACTGTAATCGGAATCCCCATCGCTCCGAACGCTACTGGTGCAGTATTTGCGATTAAACAAAGACCTGCTGCATATAAAGGATTTAGCCCAAGACCTGCAAGAAGCGCTGCCGTAATCGCTACTGGTGCACCAAATCCTGCTGCCCCTTCCAAAAATGCTCCAAATGAAAATCCGATTAAAATAACGAGTAAACGATGGTCATTCGTAATGGATAATACAGATGCACGAATGACATCAAATTGACCTGTTTTCACAGAAATTTTATATAAAAATACTGACATAATGATAATCCACGCAATTGGCCATAATCCGTATAAGAAACCGTATCCGGTCGCTGCCATTGCCATTGTGAATGGCATTTTATACGCAAATAACGCCACCAAAATCGTTAATACAACGGTAATAAATCCTGCCACATACCCCTTCATGCGGAAAACTGCTAAAGCTAAGAAAAAAAAGATGATTGGAATAAGTGCGACTGCTGCCGAAATCCAAATGTTACCGAACGGATCGTAAACTTGTGTCCATGTGTTCATTGTTCTCTCCCCCTAAAGAATCCCCTTTAAATAGATATAACCTTATCAATAGACTATCAGGTCATCATACCTTTAAGTCTAAAAATAAAAAACGTTCGAGAAAACGTTTTCATCTATTTTCATTTATACTTTATCACATCACTTTCTATTAAAAAAGATTTTTTTGAAAATTATATTATTTAGCACGAAAATCTTACAAAAGCGTCACGTTCTTGTAATGTTAATCGATAGGAAGCTCGCCAAATTTTCTGCATAATAAAAGTATAACAACGGACATTACTTATGAGGTGATATATATGAACGGAAACAAAATATTAGCAGCTTTATCATACTTTAGTGTACTATTCGCGCCTATCTTATTCCCTATTATCGTGTGGATTGTGGGCGACTCTGAAACGAAACCACATGCAAAACGTGCTCTATGGACACATATCATTCCAAGTATCGCTACATTTATTGGATTAGTTATTTTAGGAATTATGGGTATCGGATCTGATCAACCAGATGTAACACTTGGAATTGGAGCAATGATTGTCTTATGCATTTGCGGAATCATTAGCTTATACTACTTCATTTGGAATATTGTAAAAGGGATTAAGGTACTGAAAGCTTAGTTTTAAACAAACGTTTGATTAAAAAGAAACTGTCCAAAAATTGATGTCGCATGATGGTAAATAAAATTTTATCGGCGATTCGACAAGGAATATCGACTTAACTACAAAATACGACAAGAGTAACCTACCTATTAATAAGAAAAAAACCGTCCCAAAATACCTTTTGGGACGGTTTCTTTATCTTCTGCGTTTCTTCTTTTTTCTCATCATTTTCTTTCGGCGCGTATTCGCTTTATCCGCTATAATGTGGAGCGTACTTGCCACAACAATCCCCATTACAAACGTTACAATTTCAACCTCGTGTTCCTTCGCAATTTCTATTAAATTTCCGTCGAATGCTATTATATTTAATAGGAATAAAAACGGAGAAAACACGATTAACATGTATGCAATACGAATAATATCACCAATTATAATCGTATGTGTGAAGAAGGAACGATGGGGCATTACGCTCCTATATGGATACCAAAAAATGCGGAGGAATCCCCATTTATTATACGCATTACTGTACGTATCTAAATCCGGTGTTAAAAATGAAGTACCTACTAAAAAGCCAATTGCAAAAGTTAATAAAAAATCAAAATTTGTTAATCCATACGAAAAGAGCATAAACAAAACAACCGGAAGGGATATTAAGTTTATTTTCGTATGCGTTCTTCCTGATGGCATAATGCACTTCCTCGCTTACGTTCGCCCTGTCATCCTATGACAGTTCTCACCTATTGATCTAATTTTTGATCGATAAATGATGTGTCTATCTCCGAATCAAACCATTCTGCCAACTTCACTCGTGCCTTATCTTTCACTTCTTCATTTACGTATATCGATGCTTGTAATAGTGCGGCCATTAACGCACCTAAATCATCCGTATAACCAATTCCAGCAACGAAATCTGGGATTGCATCAATCGGTGCAATGAAATAAGCAAGTGCTCCGATGACAATAATTTTCACTCGTTTTGGAACATCCGGTCTTTGCAAAACGTAAAACAACAATAAACTCGCATAGATTACCGACTGCCCTGCCTGCTTCGCAACATGTTTTATTTTCTTCCAAAACGCTTCAACTGAAAATTTTTGTTTCATTCAAAAGCCTCCCTATTTTCAAAAGAAATAAGCTACAATATGTTATGTTATCAGTAAAAGTTCATCAAAATTACACATAATCTATCAATGAAATTTCATTGTAACAAACAAAACCAAAAAGAACAAGTGTTCGTTAATTTTTCTGTATTTTCCTTCATATAATAGTTTTCTAGACAACCACTTAAAGATTTCTATTCCATATTTCTCAACCAAAAAACTTTCAATTCTGCTTAACATTCTTTTCTATTTTTGTTATATTTTCTAGTTGACGAGCATATAAACGAATGTTAAAGTTTTCTCTGGTAGTGACAAAGCACATACAAAAAATGTAAAATGTTATAGTGTTTCTCAGAAATGAATTTTGTTGTATAATACAGAAATGACGTTATGCTTATGAGCAGCACAAGAAACCAAAAAGGGTATGCATAGTTAAAGTCGTATATGGGTGAATATAGAAACTCTAATTATGGCCAAGAAAACTATGTATTTTTTATTTTAACATTTTTCGCTCCAAAATCGACCAAGCCTGATAGAGAAAGGGTGGAAATGAATGAAAGAAACCATGAAATCACAATTTCAAAATGTGCGTTTCACTTTATTCGTAGCTTTGGCCGTATGGCTAAAAACCTACATCATTACACGCACAAGCTTCGATTTAAAACTTGAATCTTTTATGCAAGAATTCATTTTATTCATTAGTCCATTAGCAGCATCATTACTGTTTGTGGGTCTTGCATTATTTGCAAAAGGGAAAAAACGTAACTATATAGCACTAGGAATTAACTTTATCTTAACGTTTATCCTTGTTGGTAACGTAATGTTCTACGGATTCTACAATGACTTCGTTACTTTACCAGTACTAGGACAAACATCTAATTTCGGAAGTTTAGGTTCTAGTGTGAAAGAATTATTTAACTTCAAAATCATCCTTGCATTTGCGGATATTATCGTATTCTTCGTTCTATTGAAGAAGAAGAAAAATTTTGCACCGACAGAGCGTGTAGCACGTCCGATGCGTTCCCTATACTTCGTGTCAACAGTTGCTATTTTCTTCGTAAACCTAGGATTTGCAGAAGCTGAGCGTCCAGAACTATTAACACGTTCATTCGACCGCGTTATGCTTGTTAAAAACCTAGGATTATATGTACACCAAGCATACGATCTTGGCTTACAAGCAAAATCAAGTTCACAAAAAGCGTTTGCTGATAGTAGTAAATTGCAAGAAGCAGAAAACTATGTGAAAACAACACAAAGTAAACCAGATCCAAATATGTATGGTACTGCAAAAGGGAAAAACGTAATTGTTGTCTCTCTTGAATCATTACAAACATTCTTAATTGGTGCGCAAGTTAACGGACAAGAAGTTACACCATTCTTAAACCAATTTGCGAAAGAAAGTTATTACTTCGATAACTTCTTCCATCAAACTGGGCAAGGTAAAACATCTGATGCTGAATTCTTAGTAGATACTTCACTATATCCACTAGACCGTGGTGCTGTATTCTTCACACACGGTAACAACGAATATACAGCAACTCCAGAGATTTTGCGTCAGCAAGGATATCACACATCAGTATTCCACGCGAATAACGCAACGTTCTGGAACCGTAACATTATGTATCCGGCACTTGGTTATGATCGTTACTACAACGAGCTTGACTACAAAATTACGCCAGAAACAAAATTAAATTGGGGATTAAAAGATATCGAATACTTCGATCAATCTATCGATATGTTAAAAGAAGTGAAGCAACCGTTCTATACTCGCTTCCTTACTTTAACAAACCATTACCCATTCACTTATGATGACAGTACGAAATTAATCGATGAATACAATTCTGGTGATGGCGTATTTGACCGTTACATGGTAACTGCTCGCTATTTAGACGAAGCAATGAAACACTTTATTGAGCGTCTAAAAGCAGAAGGTATTTACGACAACTCAGTTATCGTATTCTACGGTGATCACTATGGTATTTCTGAAAACCATAACCGTGCAATGGCACAGTTCTTAGGAAAAGAAGAAATCACTACATTTGACCATATGAACTTACAAAAAACACCGATGTTTATTCACGTTCCAGGTCAAAAAGAAGGTAAAACAATTTCAAAACCAACTGGTGAAATTGACATTAAGCCAACAATTCTAAACTTACTTGGTGTAGATTCTACGAATCAAATTCAATTCGGTCATGATGTATTCTCACCAGAAAATAAAGGATTCGTTGTTCTTCGTGACGGTAGCTTCGTTACAGATAAGTACATGTACACGAACAGTACATTCTACGACCGTAACACTGGCGAAGTTGTACAATTACCGAAAGAAGAATCTCAACCACTAATTGATCGTGCCCAAAATGAATTGAACATGTCTGACAAAATCATTGAAGGTGACTTACTTCGCTTCTCTGAAAGTAACAAGATCAAAACTGGTGAAGTAAAGACAGCTATTAAAGAAGAAAAGAAGAGCGCTGAGTAATCTCAGCCTCTTTTTTTATTTTCTGCTATCCTTCCTCTCCTATTCATTAACTTTAAAATTACATAACCTTCACCGAATATTTACACTACATTAATGAAGTATCTTTATAATGAAATATGTAAACGAGGTTTCACATATTTCTTATCTCTCATCTGTAATAAGATCCCTTAGAGAAATATGTGCACCATTTGTTTTCAACTTTCTTATAATTGTCTTACTAAAACTTTTAATAAGACGATGTCCCTACGAAAGATAGCTACCCTCCTTGTGCAGCATTCAATACGAATGTTGCTTTTTTTATTTCAAAAAGCAGGATTCTTATTTCTCATTTTCGAATTTGTATATACAAAATGCTATAAATCACTACTACTTCTCTATAATTTTCAAATACATATACGTCATATGAAGAGAATTGCTCACATAAAAATAACTAGAGTGCTTTTTATTCATGTACTAACGAAAGGATGGGACAAAAATTGGCATACGAAAAATTTGTACTATGGAATGATGCAGTTATTGATACAACAAAACATCAGGCGTACATAGAACTTGAAGAAAGGGGCTTACAATTTGGCGATGGTGTCTATGAGGTTATTCGCCTATATAAAGGGAACTTTCACTTATTAGATCCGCATATCACAAGGTTATATCGCTCCATGGAAGAAATAGAATTATCACTTCCTTTCTCAAAAGCAGAGCTTATTATCCTACTTTACAAACTAATTGAAAGTAATAATTTCCACGAAGATGGTACTATTTATTTGCAAGTATCTCGTGGTGTACAAGCCCGTACCCATGCATTCTCATATGACGTCCCTCCGACAATCTATGCCTATATTACAAAGAAGGAAAGACCAGCTTTATGGATTGAATATGGTGTACGTGCTATATCAGAACCAGATACGCGCTGGCTACGCTGTGATATCAAATCTTTAAATTTATTACCCAATGTATTAGCTGCTACAAAAGCTGAACGCAAAGGTTGTAAAGAAGCCCTTTTCGTACGAAACGGTACTGTGACTGAGGGGAGCTGTTCTAATTTCTTTCTTATAAAAAGTGGAACTCTTTACACACATCCAGCCAATCACCTTATTTTAAATGGCATTATTCGTCAATATATCCTTTCCTTAGCGAAAACCCTTCGTATTCCTGTACAAGAAGAACTGTTCAGCATTCGAGATGTTTATCAAGCAGCTGAATGCTTCTTTACGGGAACGACTATTGAAATTTTACCGATGACCCACCTTGATGGAACTGCAATTCAAGATGGTCAAGTTGGCCCTATCACAAAAATGCTACAAAAATCCTTTTCTCAAAGCTTGTTACAATCCAACATGTCATCTTCTTAAACACGAATAATTTCTATTCTCTCTACATCCAACATATGTATTTAAATAAAAATCAAGGTGTAGATTTATACCTTGATTTTTTCTTGTAATCTTTTTGTCATATTCAGATTCCCGCATAAGTCTTGACAGTAATCGACATGCTCTTTAGAATTTTTAACAGTTGGTAAATATTTCTTCACTACATTACAGACAGAAAGGAATCGACAAATTATGAAAAAATACCTTGCCGGTCTTGCGGCAGTGTCTGTAGCAGGAGGAGCAGCACCTACACTTGATAGCGTTCAAGCTGCCCCAGAACAAAACACACAAAAAGCTGCTACACAAACTGTCCAAGCTTCCGCATCAAACAACTCATCTTATAAGGTAACTGCTGACGTATTACATGTTCGTGCAGGATCTAGCACTTCTCATGACATTATCTCTCGTGTTTATAACGGTCAATCATTAAACGTGATTGGCGAAGAAAATGGTTGGTTCAAAATTAACCTAAATGGGAAAACAGGTTATGTGAGTGGTGAATTTGTATCAAAAAATGGAGCAACAACAAATAACAATGTAAGTACAGGCGGAAACAATAAAGTTACTGCTGATGTATTACGTGTTCGCACAGCTCCTAACACTTCTAGTGCTATTTCAGGCCGTGTGTATGAAGGACAAACTTTAAACGTTATCGGTCAAGAAAATGGCTGGGTAAAAATCAAACATAACGGACAAGTAGGTTATGTGAGTGGCGAATTTGTATCTGGCATTTCTTCAAATGGAGGCCCTACAAACAATAACGACCAAACAAATGTACAGCCAGCAAGCGGAAACTATACAGTAAACGTATCTTCCCTTCGCGTTCGTACAGGTCCTAGCACTTCTCATACAACTATAGGTTCTGTGAAAAAAGGACAAGTAGTACAAGTTGTAGGCGAAGTTCAAGATTGGTTCAAAATCAATTATGCAGGACAAACAGCTTACTTAAGCAAAGACTACGTAACAAAAGGCGGTTCTAACGAAAACGCCACGCAAGGTAACAACCAGGAACAAAACAATAATGTAACTGTTCAAACTGGTGGCACTTACGTCGTTAACGCAACATCATTACGTGTTCGTACGGGCCCTGCTACTTACCATAGCGTAATTGGTGGCGTATTAAATGGTACGAAATTAAACGTAGTTGGATCTGAAGGTAGCTGGTTTAAAGTTAATTATCAGGGAAAAACAGGCTACGTTAGCAGCGAATTCGTAAAATTCGTTAAAGGTGGCACTACTACTCCTGAACAACCTGAGCAACCTAACCAAGGTGCAATTGGCGACTACTACATTAATGCTTCTGCACTAAACGTACGTAGCGGCGAAGGTACAAATTATAGAATCATAGGCGCACTTCCACAAGGACAGAAGGTTCAAGTAATCTCTGAAAACTCTGGATGGAGCAAAATTAACTACAATGGTCAAACTGGTTACATCGGAACACGTTTCCTATCTAAAACACCAGTTGGGGGCGCAGTAGATAATAAGCCTAATGAAAATCAAAACAACAACAACAATACAAGCAATAATAGCGGTGACAGTTCTTCTATACTTGCATACGCGAAATCTATGCAAGGCGTGCCATACGTTTGGGGCGGTTCTTCTGCTAACGGCGTTGACTGCAGTGGTTACATCTACCACGTATTTAAGAAATTTGGTCATAACATTAGCCGTCAAAGTGTTGCTGGATATTGGAGCAGCTTACCACAAACTTCAAGCCCACAACCTGGAGACTTAATTTATTTCAAAGACACTTATAAAGCAGGTCCTTCTCACATGGGTATCTACCTTGGGGGCGGATCATTTATCCAAGCTGGAGATAAGGGTGTAGCAATCGTTTCATTAAGTAACTCTTATTGGAGCAAGCACTTCTTAGGTTATACGAAAGCACCTTAAGTTATAGTTTCAGAGTCTTCTAGTTTACTAGAAGGCTCTTTTTTAAAGGGTTCAGGGTTCAATATATTAATCCTCTTTTATTCTCTCTCTACGAAAAAATTATGTGTTCGTTCTCCTATTTCATACACTATATTCTATGAAAATTGTCCATAGCGTTATCATAATGAATATGTTTCCATAAAAAAACATAACCTATTTCATGTCTATTCATTTAATATGTGTTTTTTTAAAGAATTTTCTTTCTATTTAAACTTTTCAATAGACGTTTGACCTCTGATGTCCATTATGATAAGTTACTTAAGATGTTATATTTGCAGAAGTATAGACAACTGTTTTATACACTTTTTTACTATGAGGAAGGAGCATACACTGCATGAATCTTTTATGGGGAATTGGCGGCGTGATTGGAGTATTAGCAATTGCTTTCTTATTATCTTCCAACCGCAAAGCTATTAATTGGCGCACAATTTTAATCGCGCTAGCATTACAAATGACATTTTCATTTATCGTATTACGATGGGATGCTGGAAAAGCAGGCTTAAAAGTTGCTGCTGACGGCGTTCAAGGATTAATTAATTTTTCTTACGAGGGAATTAGGTTCGTTGCTGGGGATTTAGTCAACGCAAAAGGCCCTTGGGGATTTGTTTTCGTAATTCAAGCACTACTTCCAATTGTATTTATTAGTTCATTAGTTGCAATCTTATATTACTTAGGTATTATGCAGAAATTTGTTAGTATCATTGGTGGTGCATTAAGCAAACTTCTTGGAACTTCTAAAGCAGAAAGCTTAAATGCAGTAACGACTGTATTTTTAGGACAAACAGAAGCACCAATTTTAATTAAACCATACTTAGCACGTTTAACTAATAGTGAGTTCTTCACTATTATGGTAAGTGGTATGACAGCTGTTGCCGGATCAGTTCTTGTCGGCTATGCAGCGATGGGCATTCCATTAGAACATTTATTAGCAGCAGCAATTATGGCAGCTCCATCAAGTCTATTAATTGCAAAACTAATTATGCCAGAAACAGAAAAAGTAGATAATAATGTTCAACTTTCAACAGAGCGTGAAGACGCAAACGTTATCGATGCAGCTGCACGCGGTGCATCTGAAGGTATACAACTTGTTATTAACGTAGCAGCAATGTTAATGGCTTTCATCGCATTAATCGCTTTATTAAATGGCTTATTAGGATGGATTGGTTCTTGGTTCGATATTAAACTTAGCCTTGATTTAATCTTTGGTTACTTATTATCACCATTTGCAATCTTAATCGGGGTTTCACCGGGTGAAGCTATACAAGCAGCAAGTTTCATCGGCCAAAAACTTGCAATCAACGAATTCGTTGCATATGCAAACTTAGGACCACACATGGCAGAATTCTCTGCAAAAACAAATATGATTTTAACATTTGCAATCTGTGGTTTCGCAAACTTCTCTTCTATCGCAATTCAATTAGGTGTAACAGGAACGTTAGCTCCTACTCGCCGTAAACAAATTGCACAATTAGGGATTAAAGCAGTTATCGCTGGTACACTAGCGAATTTCTTAAACGCAGCTGTTGCAGGTATGATGTTCCTATAAATTCATGTAAAGTCTCCTCTTTAAAAGAGGAGACTTTTTTATATACTATAAATATAATTTTTTATATATTAAACACTTTATATATATATACAGACAATATACTGTACTAATTAGTATGTCTGTTTATTTTTTCTTGTAAAAGAGGGATACTATTTGATGTATCTCGCCCCAAAAAGAATTCTAGCTACATGTTCCATTCCTTAATAATTGTGCATACTACAAATATCCCACGCGAATTATCTTTAAGGAGGAATGTTTCGTGAAAGATAAGTCCTATAAAGCCCTCTCTATGTGGATTTTACAAATTCTATTTTATTTTACTACTGTACATGTGACGAAATATGAGCACGCGCTCATTTTTACAATTATATATGTCATCATAAATGTACTATTCCTATTTTTAGCTGATAAAACAGCATTTGTTTTCTTTATACTGGGAACCATTATTTCAGTATTCTATTTATTTTATGAAGCGTGGCTTCACTTATGGAGTCCATCAGATCAATGGGAATATATTATTACCCACTTCCTGATAGCAGCTAACTTCTTCATTGTTTATATTTCAACCCATCTATTAAAAAAGGTTATTCTTGAAAATAGAGATTTAATTGAACGAGTGAAAGTGTTGGAGCAATACATTGGAGAATCCAAATTATTAACAAGACAAGAATTCGAAAGACGACAAGCATTATTAACAACTGCAATGAATCGTCGTAATGAAACAGGCATTATCATTTACTTCGATTTCATTTCCTTTAGTAAATACACGAAGGAAAGTGTCATGGATCGTGTAGCTTCATTATTAGTTGAAACGGTAAGAAATGACTTTGACCTTGCCGCTGAATATAACAGCAATACATTGGTCATTTTACTACAAAACACAAATGAAGCCGGTGCTGATATTGTTATGAATCGCCTACAGCCAAAAATGAAAAAATGGCTTGCAGCTGAGGCAATCCAAGATATAAAAATTTCGCAAGAGCAAATTGGAGAAAAAGGACAGACATTATTATGATGACACTCGTTATACTCCTTTTATTCCTTCTGTTCTGCGTACTCGTTTTTTGGATCAGCATCACATTTTCAATTAAATATGTACTTATTTTTACTGCCTTTCTATTCTCAGGCCTACTCGTTTACTACTCTCTCTTAACACTCGCGGGCTTAATTCATCGAAATAGTAAACGAAAAGATCGTACGCTAGAACATTATCCAAGCGTAGATATTTTAATACCTGCCCATAATGAAGGGGTCGTTATTAAAGATACATTAGAAGCGATGGCAAAGATTGAATACCCAGGCAAACTAACCGTTTATTTATTAAATGATAACTCTCAAGATGAAACACCAGAAATTGGAGATGATTTCGACAAAGCTTATGCCCATATTCGTCACATTCGTGTACCATCTGGCGAACCGAAAGGAAAATCACGTGTATTAAACTATGGTCTTAGCATTTCCGATGGTGAATATTTCTGTGTATACGATGCAGATAATCAACCTGAACCACATGCTTTACGAATGCTCGTAGAACATGCTGAAACAATTGAGGATGCTGTTGGAGCAGTTGGACATGTTCGTACCGTAAATGAGAAAAGAAACTGGCTTACACGAATGATTTCATTAGAATTTCAGATTTTCCAGCTCCTTATGCAGTCTGGACGCTGGTTACTATTCCAAACAGGATCACTGACAGGAACAAACATGCTCCTTCGTCGCTCTGCATTAGAAGAACTTGGTGGCTATGATCCTTATGCAATTGCCGAAGACGCTGAGTTAACATTACGAATTACACAAAAAGGCTATCTCTTACCAATCGTCCCGGAATCGATTACATGGGAACAAGAACCTGAGCATTTAAAGATTCTTATTAAACAGCGTACACGTTGGCTCCAAGGAAATTTATACATTTTAGAAAAAATGTTTTCTTCTTTAAGCTTCTTTAAAGGGAAACTTCTCGTCCATTCCTTACAGCAAGTTTTAGTGTATGTTGTATTTTGGCTATTTCTAATCATTTCAAACGTTTGGTTTGTAATTGGACTACTCGGGATATTCCAAATTCAATATAGCATTCCGTTACTATTTATGTGGTACGTCGCATATATTACATATGTTTCGCAATTATTTAGTGCCCAGAGCGTCGAACGAACCTTTACACCAACCAACATTTTCATTAGCGTCATTATGTACTTTACGTACGCACAGCTCTTTACGTATTTATTTATTCGCAGCCTCATTCTTTACTTACGTGCAAAGAGCAAGAAACAAGTAATCGGTTGGGATAAAACAGTACGATTCAAAAAAGAAAAATAGAACTTGTTTCATTAAAAAATAAGCACAGAGCGCCGTATGCTCTGTGCTTATTTCTTACCGTAATACTATATATCAGACAATACCCCTTAGCTGAAAGTTATTTCACGTCCATCCCCCAACGAACGATCGAACTTCATTTATATACGAAAAAGTGACTGCTATTTTTGTAGAACCAATTGCTTCTCTTGATGCTCTTTACGAGTTTCAGCCTTTAGTTCCGTGCTTTCCTGGACATTTCGATGTGCCACACGTTTCAAACAAATATGCTTCCACTTTCTTTCGTAACGTTTCATTATTCTAGATGTCCCCCTTGAATGCGCTTAAAAACCATTTGAAATCGCTTACAGGAAATAATATAGCACATATGCATAAAAGTGACAACACATTTCCGACAATTTTATGTCAAAAATATGAATATATTTTATACAATATCGAACTTTGTCGAAATATATCAATTTTCCTTTTTAAAACTGCTTATATCCACACTTTTTCCTAATCTCTTACTCTATAACAAAGGCGCATGAAAAAAGGAGCTGATATAAAATCAGCCCCTTTCCTTCTATTATTTATGTTCCTTCATACGTCCTTCTTTTTGCAACTCTTTAAACAGCGCTGCAATCATAAAGAAAATAACAAATACGAACGGGAAGGCCGCAATAATCGATGCAGTTTGCAGCGCCTCTAATCCACCAACATACAATAAGGTCGAAGCTATTGCCGCTAAGACGATACCCCAAACCATTTTAATGCGATTTGGTGGGTTTAAACTACCATGTGTCGTTAACATCCCTAGAACAAACGTAGCAGAGTCTGCTGATGTAATAAAGAATGTTGAAATAAGTAAAATGCCTAACACACATAAAGCCGGTCCCATACTACCCATCTGGTCTAACATAGCGAACAATCCTACTTCTGTACCCATCTCTTTAATTTGTCCATATATATTTGCTCCGTCGAATAGCTCCATATGAATACCTGTTCCTCCGAAAACAGAGAACCAGAGCGCACCGATCACTGTCGGTACGAGTAACACACCGATAACAAACTCACGAATTGTACGTCCGCGTGACACACGAGCAATAAACGTACCCACAAATGGTGACCATGCAATCCACCATGCCCAATAGAAAATTGTCCAAGACTGAATCCATTGATTGCCACCTTCGTTTAACGGGCTTAAACGGAAACTCATACTTGGCAATTCTTGAATGTATGAACCAATTGTTGAAGTGAAATAATTCATAATAAAGTTTGTTGGACCTGCAAATAATACAATTATCATAAGTGTAAACGCTAAAATAATATTCGCATTACTTAAATATTTAATCCCTTTATCGAGTCCTGTTTGTGCAGATAACATATAAAGAACAGTTACAATTCCGATGATTACTAACTGTGTCGTTAATGAGTTTGGAATGGATGTTAAATAACTAACACCACCCGCAATTTGCTTTGCCCCAAGTCCTAATGATGTCGCCACACCAAATACTGTCGCAAATACAGCTAAAACATCAAACATATGGGCAATACGGCCATGTTCACCGCCCTTAAATAGTGGACCCACTGTCGCACTAATTGTACTTGCCCTTCCTTTTCTAAATGTAAAGTACGCAATACATAATGCTACAAGTGCATATAATCCCCACGGATGTAAGCCCCAGTGGAAAAATGAGAAACGCAGTGCAAGACGTGCACTCTCTTCAGTTGCACCCTCTCCAAACGGAGGTGTGTATAAATGATTCAACGGTTCCGCAACGCCCCAGAAAACCAAACCGATTCCCATACCCGCACTAAATAACATGGAAAACCATGTCATATAACTATAATCAGGTTCATCATCATCTTTACCTAAACGAATCGAACCGTACTTGGAAACAATTAAAAAGATCGCGATCCCTAAGAAAATAGAAACGGAAATAATATAGAACCATCCAAACTTACTAACTAACGCAGCTTGAATTGCAGTCGTTACATTTCCTAAGCTACCTTTTCCAATAATAGATTCGGGAATAATCCCCCAAATTGTAAATGCAATACATAATGTTAATGAGACAATAAATGTTTTCGTCAGTTTCCTCATCAAATCCCCCTTCGTATGTTTCATTTCTTTGTAAAAAATCACAAATTCCGATATGTTAAATCGGATAGAAAACTACAGTTTTGCGGCGGTTTTCTTTCGATTCTTTCACTATCGCCTTCACCAATTAGAATTCTTATGGACAGCCTTACCTTCCGTATAACCTTTTCACTCTGCAAGAGCTCCGAAGTTGAAATACTGCTGTCAAATTGTGCGAGAAAAATGTGGATAGGAAGAAATCCCCCCAAAAAAGATGTGTTACAGTCGTAAAAAAGGGTAGTTTCTTTCCTCACAACCCTTTCTTCTTGTAACAATTATGCGGTTTTTTTGCTAGTATATAGCGCGTGTTTATAACTTCACAAACAAAATGTTTATGTTTATATAACTATATTACCCATAAAACGGTAAAATACTCAAGGAATGTAACGGTATAGTAATCATTACGTAATACTCTTGTAATGTTTTTATTTACGCCGAAAAAAATATGTTGCATTAAATATTTTGAATATAACTAGAAACCTACTAATTATATGGAATGAAAAACGCTTTCCTATATTTCTCGCTATATTACAAAGTGTTAACGACTTATTACGAATGGTTTGTAATTGTGTGTTTTCCCAAAATCCGAAAAAATCTGTTGCTATAATGAGGACACGAAAACAAACGCAATGGAGGCTATCATGAAAAAATTAATTGGTATAGCAACAGCAGCAGTTTTTGGTCTTGGGATTTTCACATCATCTGCAAGCGCAGAAACTGTTGTAACAACAGACGTACTAAACGTACGAGAAAACCCTACTACTGAATCAAAAGTTGTCGGTAAATTACTAAATGGTCATAAATTAGATGTTCTAAATACAGAAAACGGATGGTCAAAAATCAAATTAGATGGTAAAGACACATTCGTAAGTACAGAGTTTACAAAAAGCTCTTACTACGTAACAGCTAACGTATTAAATGTACGTGCTGAAGCGAACACGAACTCTGAAATTCTTGGAACGCTGAAGAAAGACGATATGATCGAAACAACGAACCAAGTACAAAATGAGTGGTTACAATTTGAATATAACGGAAAAACAGCTTACGTTCATGTTCCTTTCTTAACAGGTACAGCACCTGTTATTGAAAAACAAGCAACGCCTGCTAAAGCTGAAGCTCCTGCTAAGGCTCAAGCACCCGCACCAGTAAAAACAGCTGCTAAGCCTGCTGTGAAAGCTGCTGAAACGAACGAACCTTCTGGTGGTCGTGAGTTAACAGTTGTAGCTACAGCATATACAGCTCACCCGAGCGAAAACGGTGGCACATATGGCGGCCGTGTATTAACTGCAATGGGTCATGACCTAACAGCGAACCCAAACATGAAAATGATCGCTGTTGACCCGAAAGTAATCCCATTAGGATCTAAGGTATGGGTAGAAGGTTATGGAGAAGCAATCGCTGGAGATACTGGCGGTGCAATTAAAGGTAACCGTATCGACATTCTACTTGGATCAGATAGCGCTTCTCAAAAATGGGGCCGCAAAACTGTTAAAGTGAAAATTTTAAAATAACCAATGACTGCTAAATTACAGCCGGTTCTCTTTATTGAGAGCTGGCTTTTATTTTTTTATAATATATATAAGGAGGTTACGTCCATGAATTTACAAGCAAAAGTAGACTGGGTCGGTACACCAAAACCGTACATATATAAAGATGATGTGACATATGATGCCATCGCAATTGACTTCTCACTCACAAACGATGACAACCGCTATAAATTAATTGTGCTCAACTATGAAGAAAATACGCATTACAAAATCGTACAATATGGAATAAAACCGGGTTCTCAAAAACCATTCCCTATCGATATTCCATTCGAGCGAGAAATGCTAACGCTAGTTGAACAAATAGTAAATGATCCATATGTACAAGCGATATTAAAGCAAACACGCTCCTAATCGCAAAAAAGACTATCTCAATTACAAGAGATAGTCTTTCTTATATTAACGAGTCGGACCAGATACTTCCTCTGATTTCAGCGTATTATTTGCTCCAAGAGAATGGTACAACATCTTGCCATTTCCATTAACAGTAACGATATGTTCATTATTAAAGCTTTTGAACTTTACAGATCCATCACCGTAACGAATATGATATTCTTCATACGTTGTTACTTTATATTTCGTTTCACTTTGACGTTCTACATTACGAATTTCCATCGTTAATAAATCTTCTGTAATTCCTTTTTTGTGTAGATATTGCAAGTAATCACGGTCTTCTTTATACGATTTACCGCTCTTATCATAATCATTTTCAATTAAGCTAAAATCATTTAATGAAATTGCACGCACGTTATTATAAATATGATTTTGTACAAAATCTCCAACCGCTGAACTAGAAGCTTCTTTTGGGAAATTTAAGTAATATGTACTTTGATCTCCAACTTTAATACTTTCAGATTTCATCACACCAAATTCAGCGTTTTTCTCTAAATGTACTTCTACCGTTTCATCCGTCGGTACAGGACCAAGTTTATAACTTCCGTAATTTAACTTTCCGCGTTTCTTGCCATTAACAAATACAGTTGCATCGCTTTCATCAGACGAAATAGTTACATAATTTCCTTCAAGTGATAAATCCACTTCTACTGTCCCATTCTTTTCATCTGCTAAATCTACTTCTTTCTCTGTTTCTAATTCAGTAAGTTCTGTCTTCGCTGTTGCCTTTACAACATAAGTACCCGGGAAGTATGGACCTAGTTCTTTCGAAGTTTTATCACTAGAAAGCGCTGTTTCTTTTTTATCATTCACATATATTTCAGCATTCTTTGCAGTTGTGCTAACACTCATGTAATACGATTTCATGCTGAACTTATACTTCGGATATAAGAACCACTCTTTCCCGTCCTCTACAATTTGCCCATCTTTAAAAGATGCTTTATCACTTGCTAACTTTTGATCTACTGTCTCTCTTTGCAAATATGATAACAGTTCTTTATTATAGGAAGGATTTTCTTTTAAATAACGGATATACGCCTTAATATCTTCTGTCTTAACCTTTAAGGTTGGATCGTCTACTTTCAAAATCTCATCGATTGCATTCACATCTTTATTTTGGAATGCCTCGATCATTGCATTTACTTGCTTTTCCTTCGAAAACTTGCTTGCACCGAATTTATATGCGCCAAACAAAATAGCAAAAACAATGACAAAACCTATAAGTAAAAACATGTTTTTCTTACTTTTCACTGGCTTTATTTCTCTCCGCATTTCTGAATGAGCAGAAGCTGTTTGATCAGCAATTTCTTCTACTTTACTTCCGCAATCAGGACAAAAGTTCAATTGCCCTGCAACTTGTTTATTGCATGTTCCACAAAACTTCAAGTATTTCTCCCCCTTATTTTTTTACTACTTTCATACCCACGAATGTTAATACGTAAGAAATAAGAAAACTACCTACTATTAAATATAGCGTGTTGCTTTGAATAGATAATATCGGTCCAGAAATTCCAGCGAACTCCTTCATAATTTCCTTACTTCCTGAGGCTGTAATATGAATTTTTGCTATTCTATTTACACAAAGCATCATCACAGTATAAACAGCACTAAACACTGCTATAGTTACGTACCTATTTCGCATACGATATTGAGCCAATTTCATTCCAGCCCTAACTAGTAGAATACATGGTAGAAGAATTAATAATTCCCACCAATGTAAATCTGACAAACAAATTCTCTCCTTTTAATTACATAGTAATATACAAAATTAACATTATATATATTACCATGATTTTCTAATTGTGTAATTAGAATTTCATTTTTTCTGTTTTGAGCATTTTTTGTTTATAATGGTAAAGGAAAGAAATCTGTGTACGGAGGAATATTATGCTGCAAGACTCAATTACGAAAGATGAAATTATGATGATTGCGAATGAGTTCGTTCAAGGGCTTGATCCACAGCAAGTTGCTGATCAGGAGCATGTCGCTACAGCTCGGCACCTATATCGTAGTGGTGTTGTCTATAACGTTGACTTTGATGGCTATACGCTATCCGGAACTGTAAATGCTGAAGGCAGTGTATATAGCGTTCACATCCCAATTCGTAATGTCACTGAAAGCTATTGCGATTGCTTCGCGCCAACGCAATGTGAGCATATGCTTGCTGTGTTACTATCTGCAGCTTCTAGTTTTGGGCAGGTAGGAGATGTATTAACTTTATTCAAAAATAATACAAAACCTTCTCTTCCTCCTATTCGAACTGCACGACAAGTATTGCAATCATCAGCTTTTGAAGAAATGGATTATAAAAGTTGGCAAACATACTTTGAAAATGAATATGAATCATTTAAAAAAGAACAAGCTCGGCTCACTTATAAACAAATGTATTTTCTTATGAGTCTTTTTACAGACTTCTATACAAAATTAGAACGGAAAGCTCCGCGCATCGTTGCTATTCATGAATTATTTAAGTTGCACGCGGCACTTTATTGCTTTCAAAAATTATTAGAAGAAATTCAAGAATTTGAAGCAAACAAACTATATTCTTATCACCAACCAGTTAACGTCGTTCGCCTATTCGTTGATAAAGTTGAATCTACCGTTAGGGACCTAAAAACAGAGGAGATTCCAGAAGAATCCAAACCGATTTTACAAGAAACAGCTCGGCTCATACATGAAGCATTCTTCTCTACCGATGCCTATACACAAGAGCGATTCTTCATTTATCGTCACGTATGGGGTGAACTGTTAAGAACAGAAGAGCAGCTACAAGAAGAAGAAAAACGAATCGATACTAAAATCAATCCACTTTCCAAAGCATTAGCATCTTCTCATCTGCTCTTTTTAAATAATGAAGACTTATCGGCAATGGAATTACTCAAAAAACAGCCTGCTTCTGTTGTGAGCCTTTACTTCTATTGGTTAGAAGAGTTATTAAGTGCGATGCAGTGGGACCGTGCTAAAAGCTGGCTTTCCTTTACTTATAAACAAGTAAAAGAAACGATAACGGAACAAGAGAATACCGTCTTCATACAAGATATCGTTCGATTATTTGTGATGATGTATGAGACATATGCAACGCATACGAATGAACAAGCGGGATTAGAAATGATTTTACAAGAACTATTACCGTATAGTTTCACAAATTATGAACAATACGTACTAGCGAAGAAACAATACCATGCATGGACGGAACTTCAGCTCTTATATGGATTCGAAGTAATCGAACTTTTGAAAGAACCATTGAAAGATATTGAAAAAGAAGCGCCCGAAGCAGCACTTCCTCTTTATCACCATGCCGCAATGGAAGCAATTGAAGAGCGAAATCGCAAATCATATAAACGTGCCGTTCGTTACTTAAAGAAATTACGTATGCTTTATAAACGACTGAAGCGAACTGATGAATGGGATGCTTTCATTATTCATATCGCTAACTTACATTCACGTCTGCGTGCACTACAAGAGGAATTACGGAGAGGAAAATTAATCGATGATCATACAAACTGAAGTAACAATTAGGCTCCAGCACGTTAGTCAAGGTTGGTTCCTTTGGGGAGAAGATGATAGCGGTACGCTCTTATCCGTAGCAACTTGGAAAAAAAATGCATTCGCATGGCACTCTACTTCCTTCTACGGAACGTTTTTAAAAGAAGCAACGTATGAGGGAAAACAAGGCGTTATGTTAACGAATGCACAGGCATTTGAATACATCGCAAATAAACCGATGAATTCATTTGCAAATATGCAAATGAACGGTCCTATTACGGCACTTACAAAGGACGCAAGTGAATTATGGGACGCTTTCGTCAGCGGCAGCTTCGCACCTGACATGAAGCATTGGTCTCAGCGGCCATCTTGGAAAGTTCAGAATACCTCAATTGAAGATGACATGTTAGCATCTCTTTTCTCTGCCGCTGTGAACGAAAGTATTTTGCAAGATGCTCGCTCAAATGACGGATGGGAAGATGCAAAGAGACTATATGAACATTACGACTTTACGAAAAGGCAATTGGAAGCAGCACTACATGAAGAAGATTGGCTTCGAAAAATTGGTTACATTGAAGATGATCTTCCATTTACAGTCGGCTTAAGACTACAAGAACCGCAAGAAGAACTTGAAATGTGGAAGCTTGAAACAATCGTTACACCAAAACGTGGTGCGCATCGCATATATGTATATGAAAGTATCGATTCCTTGCCAAAACGATGGCACGATTACGAAGAACGGATTCTTGAAACACAAGAAGGATTCAGTAAGCTCGTACCGTGGCTAAAAGAGGACGACAAGTTCCGAGAAGAACTCTTTGAAACGGAAGCTTGGAACTTCTTAACCGAAGCAAGTAATGAATTACTCGCAGCAGGTATTACAATTTTACTACCATCATGGTGGCAAAATTTAAAAGCAACAAAACCGAAGTTACGTGTACAGCTGAAGCAAAGTACAGCACAAACACAATCTTTCTTCGGCATGAATACGCTCGTTAATTTCGACTGGCGCATTTCAACGGACGGAATTGATTTATCAGAAAGCGAATTTTTTGAACTTGTTGAGCAGAACAAACGCCTTTTCAATTTAAATGGTCAATGGATGAGACTTGATCCTGCCTTTATTGAAGAAGTAAAAAAACTAATGAACCGTGCAGATAAATATGGACTAGAAATGAAAGACGTGTTGCAGCAACATTTATCTAGCACCTCGGAAACAGAAATTGTAGAAGACGATAGTCCGTTTACCGATATTGAAATCGAACTAGATGGATATTATGAAGAGCTTTTCCAAAAACTTCTGCACATTGGAGATATTCCAAAAGTAGATGTACCCTCTTCGCTACAAGCAACACTCCGTCCATATCAACAACACGGTATTGAATGGTTGCTATACTTACGAAAGCTTGGATTTGGAGCATTATTAGCCGATGATATGGGACTTGGAAAAAGTATTCAAACGATAGCTTACTTACTATACACTAAAGAAAACAATCTCCAAACAGGACCTGCGTTAATTGTGGCACCAACATCAGTCCTTGGAAATTGGCAAAAAGAATTTGAGCGTTTCGCACCAAATTTACGTGTTCAGTTACATTACGGGGGTAACCGAGCTAAGGATGAGTCATTTAAAGACTTCCTTCAATCAGCAGATGTTGTATTAACTTCTTATGCATTAGCTCAGCTTGATGAAGAAGAACTTAGTACCTTATGCTGGGATGCTGTTATTTTAGATGAAGCTCAAAATATAAAAAACCCACATACGAAACAGTCGAAAGCAGTAAGAAACCTACAAGCAAATCACAAAATTGCTTTAACCGGTACACCAATGGAAAACCGACTTGCTGAGCTTTGGTCTATTTTCGACTTTATCAATCATGGGTATCTCGGAAGCTTAGGACAATTCCAGCGCCGCTTCGTCACACCGATTGAAAAGGACCGTGATGAAGGAAAAATCCAGCAAGTACAACGATTTATCTCGCCATTTTTACTGCGTCGTACGAAGAAAGATCAAACAGTCGCATTAAACTTGCCAGATAAACAAGAACAGAAAGCTTATTGTCCACTAACTGGTGAACAGGCTTCCTTATATGAACAACTTGTTCAAGATACATTACACAATGTAGAAGGATTAAGCGGAATTGAAAGACGCGGATTTATATTACTTATGCTGAACAAGCTAAAACAAATTTGTAACCACCCAGCCCTTTATTTGAAAGAAGAAGAACCACAAGATATCATCGAACGCTCTATGAAAACAAAAACGTTAATGGAGCTCATCGAAAATATAAAAGACCAAAATGAAAGTTGCCTAATCTTCACTCAATACATTGGCATGGGGAACATGCTAAAACGTGTGCTAGAAGAAAATTTCGGTCAGCGTGTCCTCTTCTTAAACGGGAGTGTACCGAAGAAAGAACGTGACAAGATGATCGAGCAGTTCCAAAACGGAACATATGACATCTTCATCTTATCGTTAAAGGCCGGCGGAACAGGATTGAACTTAACTGCTGCCAACCATGTCATTCACTATGACCGTTGGTGGAATCCAGCTGTAGAAAACCAGGCCACAGACCGTGCATATCGCATTGGTCAAAAACGCTTCGTTCACGTTCATAAACTCATTACAACAGGAACGCTTGAAGAGAAGATTGATGAAATGTTAGAACGAAAACAATCATTAAACAACGCCGTCATTACAAGCGATAGTTGGATGACTGAACTATCAACAGACGAACTAAAAGAATTACTTGGCGTATAAAGTGAAGCTTTAATCAGTGGGGGTTCCATCCCCACTGATTATTAGCCCTCACCAATCTGTTTTTACGGGCAGCAAGGCTCCCACAAATAGCGGGATAAACAAAAAAGGAGCAATCTCTAAATGAGATTAGCTCCTTTTTCTATGCCAAAACCAATTACTTATTATAATTCCTGTTAACCCGCCGCACGTATCAAGCAATGAATCCTGCCACATCGGTGTACGGCCTCCTGTTAACCCTTGATGAATTTCATCAAATATTGCATATCCCGCAACGAAAAGAAGTGCATATATAAAGCACCTTTTTCTCGAGTAACCAGATTTATAAAAAGCATAATACGTTAATGAGCCGAGTATAAAGAACACCGTAAAATGAGCACCTTTACGAAGGAAAAACTCGATAAAACCACCTACACCTTTATTTGCGATACTAACAGGTGTACCTCCGCCATAATCGATAGATACCCCTGAAAAATGCTCTTTCACAAACTCAACATTTGCGGATTGCTCAATATCCGAGCGCATATCCTGTTTTTTATATGGCTGTGCTGAGGAATAGAAAATAATCCCCATCCATACTAATACAGGAATCCAAAATAACCATTTACGATTCATTCTTCCGTAAGCCCCTCTCTTGCTCTATTAAGAGTACCAAAAAAAAGAAAAAATTTCACGCCAAAACATGACATTTCCTCCCTATTTATAAAGTGAAAGGGGGTGATAAACATGGCAGTTGAAACGATCGTTATGGACTTAACTTTACGTCTCGTATTAAACGGTGGATTAGACAAGAACGGAAAAACAGTTTTTAAGAACAAGCAATTCAAACATGTTAAAACAAATGCAGATTTAGGGAAAGTACATGCTGTTGCACGTGCTCTTGCTTCATTACAAGGATCACCACTTCATGCTGTACAACTTGTAAGCACTTTAGATCTTTCTAATCTATAAAGTGAGACTTTAATCATTGGGGTTTTCCCTATTCCCTCGTCAATGTAGCTTATCCGATTTTGATAGCCAAGAACCACCGGATTTGTTAGTTAAGTATAGACGCAATACAACTTAAAGTTGTATTGTGAAATTAACTATAAAAATATAAAGTGGTGAATGGAAATGGAAAAAGAGATAGAAATCAAATCTAAACAACTAATCGATAAGTTGGTTGGAACTGATGAAACTTCAGTTAAGAAAAACGCCAGGTTCGGATTTAAAATTTTCGGTTCGGTTGGGAGTCAAAACATCATTTGGTCAAGATATAAAATGGACAGAATGATAAGAACATTAGACCAAACAATGTTAGAAAAAATGGTAGCTGAAAAAAACATTGAACAACAAAAAAATATTATTAAAGAGAAAACGGATCGGATTGAGAAGTTAGAAAAAAATCAAAAGAAGTTGGAAGAAGAATATAAAAAAATAGAGGCTCAACACAAACGATTATTAGAGCAATATTACAAATTCCGTAAAAACCAACAAAAAGGAATGATAAAAGAAAGAGTTCTAACTACACCAGTTAAAGAAACAATTAAAGAAGCGTGGGAACAAGGTTATAAATTAAAAGATATTCATGAAGGGCTTGTATTATCGGGTATAGATATCAGTTATGAAGCCATTAGAAAATATGTAAAAGTGGGGAAGGAAACAGGTGATTGGCGTATTTCGAAAGAAGAAAATAAAGCTTCAGCGAGTCTTGCAGCAGAAGCTATAGCAAGTGTTATAGACCAACGAAACAAACAACAAGGCAATGAATAATGGTTCATAAGAGAAATAGTAATTGGACTAAAAAACTGAAAAGTATTAGAAATTATGAAGCCTTACCTCCAGTTATTATAAGGGCCATATGGAGTCGTTATGACCGTGGACAATCACCACAGAAGATATACGAAAGGCTAAAAGAGGAAAGGCAACTTATTGCTAGTTTTGAAACTGTAGAAGCCTATATAGAGCAAGTGGTAAAACCTTATTATGAAAAAGAGGGGGAGAATTAAACCTCCCACTTTTTGAGACAGTCAGGGCATTGCCATTGCATGATTCTATCGAGTGCAATGTGTGTGATTCCTATTTTCCTTGTGAAATGAGTTGCGTTATAGGATTTTTGTGATTCTTTAGGAATTGGATCGCCTTGCAAATTAGCGTTGCAATGAGGACAAAATTCTTTGCTATCGTTCATGCAATTCACCTCCTTGTTTTTCGGTGTGAGTGTTGTGTCTGAGTATAAATTTGATAAAAATAAAAAAGACAAGTTCCTCCCAAGAACTTGACTTTAAATAATAACTTTTGATTTAAGTATCTAAATTATATGTAGATTAGATTTATTCAATCCTTTTGGTGCGACCAACACCGAGAGGATTTTTTTATTTTTTTGACGGACTTATTATACCATAAGTTTAGTTTTTTGTTCAATTCAATGTAGTTATAGTTTTGTTTTATCATAAGGTTTTAATTTTCGTCCACAGTTTAACGAAAATCAGCTCAGTTTAGCGAAGTATCAGTTCATTCTCATAAAGCATTAGCTTAGTCTCATGAAGTATCAGCTTAGTCTAGCGAAAGGGTAGTTTCGTTTGACGGGAGGTCAAATTGTTTTGAGGAAGGGATAGCCCGCGTTCCTCCATCATTTCGACTAAGTCACGAAAACTGAGGTTGTACCGTAGGTACCATCTCACGGTTAATACAATAATATCCAGTTGATAATGTTTCCACTTGAATAGATTTTGCTCTTTCATACCAATCACATCCTTTTTTAGAATACTAGTATCAGCATATTCAAGTTTAAGGGATTATTTACAAGCGTTTTGGAGTGTTTGCACCAGAACCGAGAAAACTGTATCCGAAGTTCAGATTACTCCTTAAATCAAAAAGACGAATCTGCATCATTTTGCAGATTCGTCTTTTTTCTTCGGCATTTCAATTGGAATAAAGATGTTTGAAAAACCAACACAAACATACTTATAATTCTCTCCGCCTAAATCAAACTCTGTCGTATATGTTGAGAAGAACATATAATCATTTCGCTTTGTATAATGGTCGATTAATAATCCAACTTGTGGTTCAACATACTTATTTGCCAATTTTTTTCCCGCCGATGCTAAGTCGCCAAGGAGAGCCTCTTTGTTTTCTTTCTCAACCTCTTCTAGCTTCTTACTCACATCATTACGCTTCATAAATTGTTTTGCTGCCCAATCCGTATATTCTCCCTTACTCGGATTACTGTTTGCTAAATAAACTAAGAGAACAACAGCTAGAGCCATAATAATATACTTTTTCTTCATGCTATATCACCGCCTACTCTTTTCTATTTTCATATATATGTACAAGCGATGCAAATTAGAAAGACTATCATCTATTGATTGTAAACGAACAACAAAAATTTACAATACGCAACAGAAGATTAATATTGAATTTACATAATTTATATATAATTATATCCGGAATACGAAACTTTTTATAAGGGAGGATTTAGAATTATGGATAATGAAAGTAATATTTTTATTTCTAGTTCTACAATGATGCTTGAGCCATACAAACGCCCTTATTAACGTACAAAAATTATCGACAGTAGTGAGAAAACCACCTGTACTCATGCCAAACAGCTCTCCAACTCATAAAGGAATCTTGTCTAACAAGTGTTCATTCTACTTATCAAGGTAGACGTGCTGCAGTCCAAGCAAAATTTAATTTCAAACAGAATGTTCCGATTCCAATTAATCATAGGGAATATATTTTTACTTTCCCAACAGAATCTCCTTCGTCTCCAAACTGTATTTGGTTGTTCTATAACCATATAAATGATATAGAGTTTTTCAAAAAAACTAAAAAAGCTAAAATTCATTTTTTAAACCGAACTACCGTAACAATACGAATAAGTTCCCATAAGTTAAGACAGCAAGTATTGAAGGCTGGATATGTATTATCACGGATGAACACGCAAGATTCACTACACTTAAAAAAACCTCATGCTACATTTACTGCCTTAAAATTAATAGAATGGAAAGCAATATTTTCCTTGCCTTCCATTCTATTTATTATTCTTATCCCCTTACACTATCTCGTATTTTCTCAAGCGCTTGTCGATATAACCATCTCGTTTGATAGTACGTCATCCCCATTTCAATGGCTATCTCTCCCATCTTTTTACCTGCAAAAAATCGTTCTGAAATAATGTGCCTCTCCCTCTCATTTAACACACTCATAAAGTCCTTCGCTCTCGTTCCCGCATCTTCAGGCTCAAATCGTTCATCATACTCTCCGGCACATACATACCTCTCTTGTACTACACGTTCTTTCTTCAACCTTTACAATATATGACCACGCACCGTTACGACAGCATAAGCAAGAACCCCCCCCTTTCTCCTCCTCATACCTTTCATAAGCATACCAAAGACCAATTAAACCACAGTGATAATACTCTTCATAATCTTGATAAATATTTAACCTCTTTATTTGATTTGCAATCATACCTTCTTACAAAACAACCGTATCTACAAAAGCCTCTGGCTTCACACAATACCCGTTTTTAAAAGGTATACCCAAATGCCCTATACGTTTACAAGACTTCTAGGTATACATAACACCCTTTTTTATTTTCCGTTCGTATTAAGTTACTTTTATTTTCACGCCATCAATATAAAAAAAGCAACAAAAATATTGATGTATCAACGTTTATTACGCTTTTCCATATAAAAGAGAACACTGCAAAATAACCTCATAGAGGTCACCATATCTACCGAAACTGTTTTAAGGTAGCACAGACAAGTAGACAAAAGTCTCGTAAAAAGTGTGTACTTTTTTGACACACTTTTTACGAGACTCTATCATTTTTGCATAAAAGGAGTTAATTTATAGCCGTTTTAAAAAAATGAACTTATACATGTCCATAAAATACCTCAAAAATAACGAGACAATAGTCCACCTATTTTACAAACAAAAAACTTTTTCATGATAATCAGTAAATAAAAACACAGCTCTTATGGTGTAATAAATTCCTCCATCTTTTTAAAAATGACACTTTGTTAGATAAAACTGATATTACCTTAGTCAGAACTAATGCTTTGTTAGATAAAGCTGATATCAACTTAGTCAGAACTTACGCTTTGTTAGATAAGGCTGATATCAACTTAGTCAGAACTTACGCTTTGTTAGACAACGCTGATATCAACTTAGTCAGAACTTACGCTTTGTTAGATACAGCCGATATCAACTTAGTCAGAACTTACGCTTTGCTAGATAAGGCTGATATCAACTTAGTCAGAACTTACGCTTTGTTAGATACAGCTGATATCAACTTAGTCAGAACTTACACTTTGTTAGATAAAGCTGATATCAACTTAGTCAGAACTTACGCTTTGTTAGATAAGGCTGATATCGACTTAGTCAGAACTTACGCTTTGTTAGTCAAAGCTGATACCAATAATTTTAAAAATATTCTTAGATTTCTTTTGATCAATCAAACTAATATGTGTATCCATCTAACATAAAAAATATGGATAGAATGTCGACGAGCCTGTAAGTATAAGGGTTTACAGTCGTAGAAAAAGCCGTTAGGTTAAATGCATCATTAATAATCCAAATCATTTTATATTGAAATTTGAATGAGATTAACTTGAAATAGGGGTAAAAATAAAAAAGGTGACTCTCGGAAGAGTCACCTTTTTTAAATAATATGTTATGCACCAAAATCAGAGAACATGCCGCCTAACATACTAAACCCAATTGTAAGGATAAAGAATATAGTAATTAAAATTATTGCTTGTTTTTTACTTAAACCAGCAACGATATGCAAGCCTAAGCCAGTTAAAATTAAGCTCCAAATGTTAAAGACTTCAAATGCAGAACCAATGCCATATGCAATTGTTCCTTGTTCAAATAAAGGCCCTAAACTTGTATATTTATCAGCGCCATTCCCACCCAAAATATATCCTAAAGCTACATTAAGAAGACTACCAACATAAAAGACAACATTGGCATATATATAAATAGATAATATCTTCATATATGGAGTATCATTGCTCATAAACATCATAATAACTTTATAAAATCCTGCTACCACAAAAAGACCAACAGCTGTTCCAACTAGACCTCCAATAGCTCCAAATCCAAGTGTAGTCCACTTCATTATCCCCGTCGCATCATCCTTAACCAGCTTTGCTAGCTCCGGAGTATTAAGTAACCCTAAATAAGCTACCGCTGCTGATAAGATTGTCCCCATTAAAAGAAATAAGAAAAATCCTCCCCAGACTGGGCTTTTCGTCTTCATTCTCTCAAACTGTAAGCCTGGAGAAGTAACCATTCCAAATAATGACGGCTTCTTCGCACCTTCATCTTGCGTATTAATATTCATTTCCATTATAACGCCTCCTTCTATTTATATCCCGTTCTAACGGGCGGTTCACTTCCTCACATAGAGGCTACGAACCGCCCACTAGAACGGTAATGTGTAGTAGAGAGTCCCTCTCTACTACAACTTATTCATAACGCAGTGCTTCAATCGGATCTAACTTCGCAGCTTTGTTTGCTGGAATTAATCCGAAAATAATACCTAGTGTCATAGAGAACAGTACGCCTCCAACGACAACTTCCCATGAAACGAGCGGTGGCCATTTTGCGAATGTAGAAACGATATATGCCCCACCATATCCAAGACCAATTCCGATTAAACCACCTAGAAGCGTTAACATAACGGCTTCAATTAAAAACTGTAATAAAATTTTACTACGCGTTGCTCCAAGTGCTTTACGTATCCCAATTTCACGCGTACGCTCCGTTACAGATACGAGCATGATGTTCATAACTCCAATACCACCAACGACTAATGAAATACCAGCGATACCGCCGATGATCATCGTCATGATATTAGTAACTTTAGAAACATTTTCTTGGAATTCTTTTAAATTCACCAGTTCATATTTACCTGGAATTTCACTTGGCTTACGACTATTTAATACATCAACAGCTTGTTTCCCAGCGGATTCTAAATCGTCTACATTTTTAGCTTGAATTGCGATATTTTGAATATCATCTGTTCCGTATAAAACAGGCCATAACGTAAGGGGGATTAACGCTTCTTCCATTTCAAATCCCATAAACTCATTATCGGATCTATACACACCAATAATTTGCATTGGCTGCCCCTTCATCTCAATAATTTGTCCAACTGGGTTTACGTCCTTAAATAAAGTCTCTTCTGTTTTTGTACTAATCATCACAACGTTATTTGCATGAGAAATATCTGATTCATTTAAAGTACGTCCCTTTACAACCTTTACTTTATTAACTGCAAAATATTCATTATCAAGACCAATAACATTCAGATTTGCTTTTTTATCATTTACATCAAGCACCTCTGAATTCTGGTTTGTCGTAATAACGTGTGAAACATCTTTCACTTGTTTTACTTCCAAAATATCCTCTTCAGTTAACTTTGGTATTTCAAATCCACCCATAGCAAACTCATCATTAATATCTGGTTTAAATTGAATTGGCATAAGGTTATTACCGCCAGAACCTGCGAATTTCGACTTCAGCATCGCTTCCCCGCCTTGCCCAATTGCAACGACAGTAATAATAGAACCAACACCGATAATAATACCGAGCATCGTCAGAGCAGAACGCAGTTTATGAGCTAGAATAGAAGATAAGGCGATTTTTATACTATCTAGTAAACTCATACCGCACACCTTCTATCTTCTGTAATTTTCCCATCTCGCAGTACAATACGGCGAGAAGAATAAGCCGCAACCTCTTCTTCATGCGTAACCATAACAATCGTCGTACCTTCTGCATTGAGCTTCGTGAAAATGTCCATAACTTGCTCACCAGACTTCGTATCAAGCGCACCTGTCGGCTCATCTGCCATAATGAACGTTGGATTATTCGCAATTGACCTCGCAATAGCGACACGCTGCTTCTGTCCACCTGATAACTCATTCGGTAAATGATGAACTCTGTCTGACAAACCAACTTTACCAAGTGCTTCCAGAGCTCTTTGACGACGCTCTGCTTTCTTCACGCCACCATATACGAGCGGAAGTTCAACATTTTCTACTGCTGAAAGACGCGGCAGCAAGTTAAAATGCTGAAAAACAAAACCGATATACTCATTACGAATTAAGGCAAGCTTTGACTCGTCTGCTGTTAAGATATTCACATCATTCAGCATATATTCGCCTTCTGTTGGACGATCTAAACAACCGATAATATTCATAAGCGTTGATTTACCAGAACCAGACGGTCCCATAATCGAAACAAATTCACCGCTCTGAATCGTTAAACTAATACCGTGCAAAATCGGCACTGCCAATTTCCCTTGATAATACGTTTTAGCAATATTATTTAACGTAATCATTTCTCTTTCACTTCCATTCCGTCATACACGTCGTTGGAAGGATTTTTAACCACCTTTTGCCCCACTTTTGCGCCTTCAACAATCTCTGTCCAATCTCCATCAGTAGAACCTTTTTTCACATTTTGTTTACGAAGCTTTCCTTTATCCTCAACATAAACAAATGCATCATCGCCTTTTTCTACAATGCTCTTACTTGGGACAGCAATCATCGTCTTATTCTCTAAATTTACTTGCAATGAAACATGGTACCCTGGAGATAAACCATCTTGGCTATCAAGGCTTGCCTTATATGTATATTGAGACATATTTTGAGTCACTTCGCCTACACCACCAGCTTGAGCCATCTCTGCACTCGTTGGGAATTCACTTACTTCTGTAATTTTACCTGTCCACTTCTTCTTATTATTTGCTTTCGCAGTTACAGTAAACGTTTGATCCTTTTGAATTTGTGACTTTTGAAGTTCTGTTAAAGTCC
>NZ_LXLV01000071.1 GCF_001757995.1 Bacillus mycoides
GGGATGAACTTTGCGCTGCATCTTTATCTAACTTCTGTACAACACCAGCAAAATTACTATAAATCGTAAGTTCTTTCTGTTTTTTATTTAACTCTTCTTTTTGTAACTTTCCTTTTTCCTTCTCAAGGTCAGTTGTTTTTTGTGTCATTTCTAATTCACTTACTTGCTCTTCCATTGGGTCTGTTACTTCTTTCCCAGCCCCGCTATCTTTCACCTTCTTAATTTCTTTCTTCAACGAATCAATCTTCTTTTTCCCTTGATCATAACGCATATCAGCCATCTTCTGATCAAGCTCAGCTTGCTTCATTTGCAGATTAATTTCTTCATTATCATAAGAGAATAATTTCGTTCCCTTTTCTACCTCTTGTCCTTCTTTCACTTCAATATCTTTCACTTTTCCTTTAGTCGGATCTGCATAGAAACTTTCAATATTCCCTGGCTTCACCTGACCAGAAATTAATTTCGTATTATTAAGCTTACGCTCTGTCACTTTCTCAAAACTTACAGCATCTGTCTTCGCTGTGCCTTTCTTCTTACCTTGCATAATAAAAATATTAACTGCTGCCACAATAACAATTAGTGCAATAACCCCGATAATAATCCATTTCTTCTTCTTGTTTGGAGTACGAACCGTATTTGGTAACATAGTCTCTCTCCCTTTATAAATTAATAGTTTAATAAACAGCACAATTATATAAAACTTTCTGAAAAATAATTGTATATTATTACAATCTTTTTACAAAGTTTTACACATTTATTTATATTGTAACAAAAACTCCAATGATTAGAAATATGACATCTTATCTTTTAAGATAGTTTTAAGGAAAGATTATATTATATAGAAAAAGCCATCCAAAATAACAATTGGATAGCTTTTCAAACAAAATATTACGCCGCTTTAGGATCTTTTCTCTCATGTCCACGTTGAACGATGAACAAGAAGACTGTTGATAAAATTGCACCTGTTAATAGTAAGATAAAGCAACCATCCCAGCCAGAACGATCAACAATAACACCAATTGCTGCGTTTGCTACAAGACTTCCGCCCACATAACCGAACAGACCACACATACCAACTGTCGTACCTACTGCAAATTTCGGTACTAATTCCATCGCACTTAAACCGATTAAGAACTGTGGTACGTAAATTAAACATCCGATAATAGAAACTGCAATACTTACAACAAGTACGCTAGTTGCTTGCCAATATACAAACGTACCAATAACAACTCCAACCATACTAATAATACACAATGGCATACGTTTCCCTTTAAATAATTTATCACTTAAAAGACCAACAATTAATGAACTTGGAATTGCCATACCTTCAAAGATTGCGTATGCTGCATGTGCTTCATTTTTTGAAAAACCTTTAACTGTCGTTAAATAAAGTGGAACCCAGTTAATAACACCGAAACGAATTAAATAAACAAATGCATTCGCAATACATAAGAACCATACAAATTTATTTTTCACTACGTATTTCATTAAAATTTCTTTTGGTGACATCTTGTTAGCATTATCTGCTTTTTCAAGATTTTCATAGTCATTACGATACTCATCAATCGGAGGAAGACCTTCCGATTCTGGTGTATCCTTCGCATTAATCCAAACAAGAACTGAAATTACCATTGCGATAATAGCTGGGAAAATAAACACGCCGCCTTGCCAATGGTTTTCACCGAAAATACCTACACCGATTCCGACAAGTGGTGGTACAAGCATTCCGCCAACGTTATGTGAAATATTCCAAATACCTGTTTTCGTACCACGCTCTTTCTTCGAGAACCATTTTGTCATAACGATACTACAAGGTGGTGCTCCCATACCTTGTACAATACCGTTCAGGACAAGTAATGTAACAATCATTCCAAATGAATTTGCAAATCCGAAGCAGATATTTACAAGCCCTGATAAGAATAATCCGACTGCGATAAAGCGCTGGGCAAAAGCTTTATCTGATAAATTCCCCATAAAAAACTTACTAAATCCATAAACAATTGCCATTACTGAACCTAGTAGTCCAATTTGAGCTGTACTAAAACCATATTCTTGTACTAAATACGTACTTGATAACGTAAAGTTACTACGAACTAAATAATAAGCAGCATACCCAACTGAAATTCCAATTAGTACACGAATACGCAGTAATGTATATACTTTAGCGATCATATCCGCTGGTAATCTCTCAATTGCAGGTGCTGGCTTAAGCCATTTAAACATATTTTTTCGTCTCCTTTTCTCACTTTTGAGAGAGACGCTGTCTATTCCATATCTCGATTATTCCACTATTTGATATATTTTGGTTCGTCCTTCTAACTGGCTGGCCTTCTATTTCTTTCTCGTTCTTCGCAAACATCGTTGGTACACCAAACGACACTTTTTCTAGAATATGCCCCGCTTCTTCTGATAAACAATAATCAATAAATAAATCCGCAATAATACCACTCGGCGCACGTTTTAGTTTTGAAATCGCATTGACAGACAAACCTGTTTGCTCAGGTTCGTTACTTAAAATAGGAAAGCCTCGTTTTTGAAGCATTCTCTGATCTCCCATAAAATTGATGCCTATCATATATTCACCACTTGCCACAAGTTCTGCTGGTATGTAACCATTCACTGTTACTTCTCCAACCTGTCCTGCAAGATGCTTCACATACGCCTTCGCTTCCTCTTCACCTAAAGTATCAATAAGTGATTGAAAAAACGTATATGCAGTACCCGAAACATTTGGATCTGGCATAACAATCTTTCCAGTGTACGCAGAGTTTAATAAATCTTGCCACCTGGATGGATACGGTAGACCGAGCGGTGCTATTTCTTCGTTCCACCGCTCTTTATTAATTGCGATTGCCAATTTCTCTACTTCGTAACCGTACCAATAACCATCTTTATCTTTAACAGTTTTTGAAATACGATTCGCATGCTGGCTCGTCACAGGAATAGACAGATCTTTTTGCTTCATCATTTGATGTGCATCTACTGTACCGCCAATAATAATATCCGCTTTCGGATTTCCAGATTCCTCTTCCACTCTTCGAAGAAGTTCTTCTGTCGAAAGACGAATAAATTCATACGTACATCCTCGCGGTTTACAAAATGATGAAAGCAATGCCTCACCAACTTCCTCGCGGGCCGCTACATATGCAACAAGATGACGATCATCCAAAATAGGGAGACCACTTTTATTATATTTAATAGAGGTTGTATCTCGAGAGCAACTAGACATCGCTCCTCCAATTACTAGCAAAAAGAAGAAAAAGGCTATCTTTCTCATGACGCATTCTCCTTTACGAATAACTCTGCTAGAGAGCCTTTCATATACATGACATTCCCGTTATTATCACCGAGGTATTGCACAACAAAGTACGATGGATACACAGAAATCGTAAGAATATCCTCTCGCTCATTCTTTACACGCTTGCCTGTTTTATAGGCAGTAATATAAGCAATCGGTTCATTCTGTGATTGTAATAATTTCTGAATTTCTCCGTAATCTGTAATTTGCTTTGCGTATCGAATAGAATCAAATATTTGCGTAAGATCTATAGTACGTATTACATCCCCCTGCCTCACTACAACTTCCTTTGCCTCCGCAAAGAAATTACTAATGCGCTCTGGTGTATAATACAGACTTAACAAATACGTTTGCAATGCTGAGATCATCGGATCCGTACCATTCTTTCCGTATACATTAGCCTCATACTGGAACAAGTCACCTACTGCAAAAGTACGTTTATGTCCATTCAAGTACGTTACTTCTCCAGTAAATACTTGTTCTTGATTCCTCGCTTCTCTCGGTTCTACTCGAATTCGGTCAAAGAATGAAACAATCGTATGCAAACGAACTTCATCCGTTACAACAATTTCTCCCCACTTCTCATGCCTTACTTTCACTTCAGTAGGAAGGGATTCATTCACTCTTTGTAAAACGGCTTGTTTGTCATCCACAATCGTGATTCGATTATATATTTGCTTCTCAATAACATAAAACAAAATAAGAGAAACGATCATACAAAAGACAAACACAAGAATTTGAAATGATAGCCTTTTCATTTCTGCCTACCTCCAAGATAAAAAAACGTTGTTTCGAAAATACCGCATAATTGTTTCATAAATGTATCATTTAACCGCTTTCAAGTTTTTTATGTCTTCCATCCGTCTTGGGAGCAAAAATGTCATACATATTGTAGTTCCCATTTCTTCACTACTCTCAATTCGCATACTCCCGCCTTGCTTCTTCATAATCTCCTGACAAATGTATAAACCATAGCCATTCCCGTAACTAGAAGGAAGCACCTTACCTTCCGGAGACTCATTCCACTCTGCAAGCACACCTTCATCCATACCAATACCATCATCATGAACAAAAACCTTTGCTTCCTGCTCATTTATAATTACATTCATACGAACTCGCGTAGCATCACTATATTTAATCGCATTATCAAGCACATTCAAGAAAATTTGCTTCGTCTTATCAAAATCCGCAACGACGTGTACTTCCATTAACTCATTCATAACTTCAATTTCAAACTGCCGCAACCTGAGTTTCACAATCGAAACTGCTTCTTCCGCCAATTCCTTTATATTCACGACTGTAGGTGACACTTCAAACGTACTCTTCCCGTACTTTGAAGACTTAAGTAATTCCTCTACAAGTGATAATAGACGCTCACTTTCTACAGCCACATAACGGAGACTCTCCTGCACATCCTCCTTAGATTGTAACTTCGGAATTAAATCTACATAACCGATAATCGCTGTTAACGGTGTTTTCAACTCATGCGTAATTCGATCTAAGAAATCTTTCTGTTTCTCTTTCTCTTCCTTCAACTGTTTAATATGTAGTTCAATTCCATCAGCCATCGCATTAAAGGACGCTGAAAGCTGCGCAATTTCCACATACTCATTTAACTCAATCTTACTTTCATAATCTCCATTCGCAAGCCGATGCGCCATTTGCCTTAACTGATCAATTGGTTTATGAAGAGACTTCGCCAAACGAATCGCAAAGAAAATACCGGCGGCCACTAAGCAAAGAGATGTCATTAAAAACGTCCAACTCACATTCGTTAAAACTTCCTTCTCATCCGTTAGCTCATTTATGAAACGAATGCTTCCAATGACATCGTTTCCATAATAAACCGGACTTGAAAACAAAAGAATTGGAGCGGGGTCTCCCTCCTCAAAAACATAAGACTTCTTTCCCTTCAAAGAACTCTCAATGTCGATATTTCGATGAAGTAATGCTCCCTTTTGTGTATCTGCAACAACATCTCCATTCTTCCCAATCATCTGTACCCGGACATCCATTCGCTTCGCTAAATAAGAAGCGATTAAAAGTGAATTAGGACCTAGCGTCTCTACTTCTGCTTCCTTCTCTAAATAATTCATCGTATAAATTTGCGCTTCCACACTTAACTTTTCTAAGGAATCTGCCGCATTATGATACACATTCTTCTCCAGTGCAATATAAACAACCGCATACAAAAGAACAAGAATTGGAATCAACAATCCAACTATTCCAAACACCATATTTCGTTTTAAAGACATATCATCACCTTTTAGCAATCAAGCTTATATCCAACACCATAAATCGTCTTAATATGCTCCCCACTATTCCCGAGTTTCTTTCGAAGTCTTTGCACCATAATATCAACCGCTCTCGTATTTCCGATATACTCAAATCCCCATACTTTCTCAAGCAACTCATCTCTCATGAACACACGCTGAGGATTCGAAACAAACAACTGACATAAATTAAACTCTCGATACGTTAACTGAATTTCTTGCCCACTCACATGTACCTTTCTTTCCTTTGGACAAATTACCAATTCCCCTGCTCGGATCACCTCATGAGTAGAAGACACTTCCTCCTTCCTCACACGCCGACTCATATTTTTCACACGAAGAATAAGCTCCGCATAATTAAAAGGCTTCGTCACATAATCGTCCGCACCAAGCTGCAAGCCAAGCAATTTATCATTCATCTGACTCTTTGCTGTCAGCATAAGCACTGGGATATCACGATCCTTCTCTCGGAATAAACGTAATAACTCATACCCATCCGTATCAGGAAGCATCACATCTAAAATGAGTACATCCGGCTGCTCGTTCCATCTCTCTAAAGCTTCTCTCCCATCAGCTGCCGTCAATACTTCATATCCTTCCATCTCTAACTGCATCCGAATTAAATTGCGGATACTCGATTCATCATCAACTACAAGTATTTTCATCCTCTTCCTCCTTCCATCCTGTATTATAGTACAGTTTAGTATAGCAAAAATCATACAAAAAAAGAGAGGGTATTGTCGAACATATATTGAACGACGATACCCTCTCTTTTTCATTTCTACTTACTTCTCATAGCCATGAGGTTTCTCCTGATGCCAATTCCACGCGTGTTCAATAATTGTTTTAACCTCTACATACTGTGGATTCCATCCTAATTTCTCTTTCGCCTTTTGTGAAGAAGCAACTAGACGTGCTGGATCTCCCGCTCTTCTTGGTGCTACTTCTGCTGGGATTTCATGATTCGTAACTTCACGAACAGCTTCAACGATTTCTTTAACACTGAAACCATTACCATTTCCTAAGTTATAGAAATCACTTTCCCCGCCTTTTTGTAAATCTTTAAGACCAAGGAAATGAGCTGCTACTAAATCTTCGACATGAATATAATCGCGAATACAAGTACCATCTGGTGTATTATAGTCTTCGCCAAACATCATAATCTTCTCACGTTGTCCTAAAGCTACTTGTAAAACTAAAGGAATAAGATGCGTCTCGGGACGGTGATCTTCACCAATAATACCGTTTGGCGTTGCACCAGCTACATTAAAGTATCTGAAAATCTTATACTTTAAATTAGAAGCTTGGCTATACCAATGAAGCATCTTTTCAATCGCTAACTTCGTCTCTCCATACGTATTCGTTGGATTTGTTACCGTCTCTTCATTAATAAGATCAACATCTACCTCACCGTAAGTTGCTGCAGTAGAAGAGAAGATAAACTTATCTACTTTGAACTCATCCATTACTTCTAGCAAGCAAAGTGCACCATACACATTATTATTATAATATTGAAGAGGTTTCTCCATACTAACGCCAACTAAAGAATCAGCTGCAAAATGCATAACCGCCTCAATATTTTCTTGTTTAAAAACATCTCTTAGAAAACCTTTATCACGAAGATCTCCTTTATAAAACTTTGCCCCCTCTGTAATCGCATCTTCATGCCCAGTTTGTAAATTATCAACTACTACTACAGATAGGCCTTCATCTATTAATTTTTTTACAGCGTGAGAACCGATGTAACCAGCTCCACCGCATACTAAAATTGAACTCATGTTCTTCCTCCTGCTCATATGTTAGAATCTTATAGTTACTTCCCTTCATCTCGTCTAATAGTCTTACATTATATAATACTAATATAAAAACAAAAAATAAACCCAACTCTTTCCAAAAGAGTTGGGTTTATCCGTATTATTACTTATTTTAGCTCAAGATTTGCTTTTAATTTATTTGTTAAATCTTGCTTCGCTGCGTCCGGAACATAGTAATACCAAATACCGTCAGCTGCTTTATGTCCGTCACCTGGGATTTGAATATCTTCACTATTTTGCAAGCAATTCTTATAATTCTTTTGCATATCAAACATTTGATCTTGTGTTAAGTTTGTTTTCACGTTCTTTTGGATTGCTGTAAGTACATCTCCATAATTTGCTAAAGAAGATAAGTTTGCACCTTTTTTAATAACTGCTTGCATCACTTGGCGTTGACGCATTTGACGACCGAAGTCACCACGTGGATCTTCTTTACGCATACGAGTATACACTAAAGCTTGATCACCTGTTAAATGAATATTCCCTTTTTGGAAGTGCTTTCCTTCAAGAGAGAATTCTAAATCATTATTTACATCAACACCGCCCACAGCATCAACAATATCCTTAAATCCTTCCATATTAACTTCTATGTAGTAATTAATAGGCACACCTAAGAATTTTTCAACTGTTGCGACAGACATATCTACTCCGCCAAACGCATAAGCGTGGTTAATTTTATCACTTTTTCCTTTACCGACAATTTCCGTATACGTATCACGAGGGATACTTAACGTCTTCATAGAATTGTTTTTCGGATTTAAAGTAATAACCATTAAAGAGTCAGAACGTCCTTTATCTTCACCGCGTTCATCTGCACCTAGTAATAGGATTGAAACAGGTTCAGATTTATTGATTTTTTCTTCTTGTTTATTATTTTGATCACGCTTTAAAGGTTTATGAACTTCATCTAATGTTTTTGAAACAGAAGAATATATATTATAAGCGTAGACTCCTCCACCTATAATTAATACTCCTATGATTCCTAATATCCAAAATAGGATTTTCTTTTTCATTATTATAGACCTCTTCTTTCCATCATTCTGAATAAATATCCGGATAATAAAAGTATCAATTTAGTCTCTTATACTAAGAATGACATTCTATAACCAGTATATCAAAGTATATTCTATCTTAAGTAACCTAAACCTTTGATGGATTTTCCTTTCCCAAAAGCATAATCAATATTATTTCACTTTATAATACTCTACATACCAATTAGCAAACTCCTGTAAGCCTTTTTCTATAGAAGTTTCAGGTTTAAAATCTACAGCCTTCTGTAATAAATCAGTTGATGCATAAGTAGCTGGTACATCTCCTGGTTTGATAGGCTCAAATACCTTTTCAAATGCAACTTCTCTTCCTAAAGCTTTACCTAGCGCTTTCTCTAATGTTTCGATAAACACCATTAGTTTTTCAGGATTATTATTTCCAATATTGAATACTTTATGTTCAACATCACCTTTAGGTGGATTACTCAAAAGACGTTGGATTCCTTCAACGATATCATCTATATAAGTAAAATCACGATATAGGTCATTTTCAAAATCACCGTTATTAAATATTTTGATTGAATCACCAGCAAAATACTTATCAGTAAAACCAAAGTAAGCCATATCTGGACGTCCCATTGGACCATACACCGTAAAGAAGCGAAGCCCAGTAGCAGGAATCTTATACAAATGACTATACGTATGAGCCATTAGTTCATTTGATTTCTTAGTAGATGCGTAAAGTGATACTGGGTTATCTACAAAATCTGTTTCCTCAAAAGGAACCTTTTTATTTGCTCCATACACAGAACTAGATGATGCATATACAAGATGATCAACTAGGTAATGTCTACATGCTTCGAGAACATTATAAAAACCAATAATATTACTTTGAATATATACATCTGGATTTTCAATTGAATATCTCACACCAGCTTGTGCAGCTAAATTCACTACAATATTTGGCTTGTACTCTTCAAAGATCTTAGTAATCATATCCTTATCAGAAATATCCCCTTTAATGAAGGTAAATTTCTCATATGGCTTAAGTTGCTCCAAACGAGCATATTTAAGATTCACATCATAATAATCATTTATATTATCAACACCTATTACTTTGCAACCTTGCTCTAGTAATTTTTTAGATAAGAAGTATCCTACAAAACCAGCGGCTCCAGTAATAAGGTATATTTTATTTTTATCTAGAGGCTTGTAAATCACTGTTATTCAACTCCTTCATGCGATCTCTATTTGTTGATTTTCTACCAATAGAATGATATTCTATGCCTGCTTCTTGCATTGCTTGCACATCATAAATGTTTCTACCATCATAAATTAGAGGTGTTCGCATTAATGTTTTATAAATTTCTGGAGTTAATGCCTTCACTTCTCCCCATTCTGTGAAAATAAAGCAGACGTTTGCACCTTCTAAAGCTTGTTCAATATCCGTAGCATATGTGATATTACCGTTCTTATTTTTTCCCTCTGGATACACTTTAGCAAAGTTATTCGCACCTACTGGATCAAATGCATAAATATCTGCGCCTTGCTCTAACAGTAGAGGAATATTTTCAAGAGATGCAGCTTCTCTTAAATCATCTGTACCAGGTTTAAATGTCAATCCTAATACCACCACTTTAAGACCGTTAAAAGTAATTAATCTTTGACTCGCTTTTTTGTATAATAGAGTCTTTTGATCTTTATTTACATCACTGGCAGCTTTTATCGTTCTTAATTCATAACCGTTTTGTCTCGCTAAGTACTCTAATGCTTTAGTATCTTTAGGGAAGCATGATCCTCCAAACCCAATACCTGCATTTAAAAATTTGCTTCCAATACGCTCATCAAAGCTCATACCTTTTGCAACATCTTGAATATCCGCACCAACTAACTCACAAAGATTAGCAATATCATTCATATAAGAAATCTTAAGAGCTAGGAAATCATTAGAAGCATATTTAATCATCTCTGCTGATCTTCTATTTACTGAAACGATAGGTAAATGGAATGGTTTATACAGATCCATTAACACTTTTTCAGCCCATTTACTTTCTGTACCAATAACAATTCTTTCTGCATATAGCGTATCATGAACCGCAGATCCTTGAGCTAAAAATTCTGGATTTGATGCCACTTCTACTTTCACATCATTAACTAAAAAGTCCTGAATAAACTGCTCTACTTTGTCATTTGTTCCAATTGGGACGGTTGATTTTACAACAATAAGGCAATCCTTTTCTACACTTTCAGCAATTTGTTTTGCAACAGTTGCAATATATGAAAGATTTGCAGAACCGTCAGCTTGTTCTGGAGTTCCTACACCAATAAAAATCGCATCTGCATCTTTATATACTGATTTATAATCAGTTGTATAATTAATTCTGCCAGCAGCATAATTTTTTTGCATTAATTCCTCTAAACCAGCTTCATAGATTGGTGAAACACCTGATTTCATTAAATCTACTTTCTTTTCATCAATATCAACACAAGTTACTTGATGCCCAACTTCAGCAAAACATACACCTGCTACTAGACCAACATAACCTGTTCCTGCTACCGCTATCTTGTACATATTTACCTTCCTCTTCATATGTTAATTAACAATTCTATATTCCTCAATAATATAGAAGCGACAAGCATTATACTATTTTATATTATTGCCCCAATATTCATTTCATAAAAAATAAATAGGGGTACTTCATAAATAAAATCTCATAATTTAGTATCCCACTAAAATAAAACTAAATCTCTTTTATCTTTTTAGCTGGTACCCCAACATATAATGAATCTTTATTGATCTTTCCCTTAACAATCGAACCAGCACCAATAACAACATTATTTTCAATAATCGTTCCTGATAAAACCCTTACCCCTGCCCCTAACCAAACATTAGAGCCTATACTAATGGGATTAGAGATTACTGGATTATCTCTGTATATAGTTCCAGATGTATAATCATGTTCAAAGGAAACAATCGTACAATTATGTGCAATCGAAACATCTTTTTGTATTTCTACTCCACCAGTAGCGTCAATATAACATAAAGGGTGAAAACTAACATTATCTCCTACTACTAAATTTTCTAGCTTAAAGAAATATACTCCAGGTCCAATTAAAACATTCTCCCCACAAGATTTACATAAAACCTTAAATATAGTATATCTTATGCCTAATCCTAAATATCCTGGCAAGTTTCGATTTAACACTAATAAAGAATACAATACTTTCCTTGGAAACAAACTCCAAATTCCTATCACTATTCTAAAAAAAAATTGGAATTTCTTTGCTTTTTCTCTTCCTCTCAACTTTTTCAAGCCCTTCCCGTTAAATAATTAATAATATCCCGTTTTACTTTATTTTTGTTTGCACCATACCTAAATCTCCAAATAAACAAAGCAAGCATTCTACAAGGGACTGGATAAACCCTATATTTATTAATAATTTTTGGTATTGGATGATTATTTTCTTTTAAAATATTGAACAATATAATTCTTGCCAAATCCTTATTTAAAATTTTCCCCATCCTTTTTTTCATAGATACCTTTTGTATAGACGAACTTGTATTATTCTGATGTCTCCTATAACACATTAAAGGTTCCTTAAAAGCATAACCTTTATTATAAGCCAATAATAATTGTATTAAGGCAAAATCTTCTCCCTGAATTAAGGTAGGAAATCCACCCACCTTAATAAAATCATCTTTCCTTACAATAAGGCTACTAGTAGGCACTGAATGAATACGAAAATTCCAATCAAAATCTACTATTTTTGGCGGTAAAGTGTATAAATCGAATAATTTTTCATGATTCTCCAAAATTATACTATCTACTTCAATATCATCATGTATTATTAAGCCGTTTGAAAATACAAAAGAAATATCCTGTTCCTCTTTAAAAATTCCCATTTGTTTTTCAAGTTTATTAGGAAACCAAATATCATCAGCATCAAGAAAAGCAATAAAATCTCCGGTAGCAATATTTACACCTTTATTTCTTGCACTAGAAGCTCCACTATTTTTTTGAGTAACATATTTAAATCTTTCCTTATTATTTTCTAACCACTCTAGCGTCCCATCCGTTGACCCATCATCTATAATGATAATTTCTTTGTTTGTATATGTTTGGTTTTCTACACTTTTCACCGCAAATTCTATTAATCGTCCTGGATTATAACTTGGTATTATAATACTAACCAATGGCTCTTTCATCAATCTCCATCCACCTTAAAAGCTTCTTTAAATTCATTAAAGTAGTTTATTTTTTTCTCTTTTAAAATGTCCTCTCTATAATTCTTAATCTCATTAATTCCTAAATTAGAAAGTTCACTTAGTAAAGAAGGAGATTCCATTAATCTTCTAATTGCTTGAGCTAATGTCTTATAGTCACCAACAGGAGCTATACACTCTTTAGGCAAAATTTCAATTGATCCAGAAACCTCTGTTGATACTACCGGTAATCCCCTAGCTAACGATTCAAGTACTACCCTTGGCATACCTTCTGTAAGAGAAGATAGAACAAATAAATCATTTTGATCATATAAACTAAAAAGTTCCTCCCCCCATGGTACAAAACCATGGAATTTTACATATTTTTCTAGTTCCAACTCTTTTACAAACTGTTTTAATTCTGATTCAAGGGGACCCTTCCCCACCACATTTAATTGAATATTATAATTAAAGTTTTTTATAATAAAATGAAGCGCCTTTATTAAAGTTCTTTGATCCTTATAAGGACTTAAATTACCTACATTAATTATTTTAAAAGGTTCTGAAGTTTGCTCCCAAACCCTTGGTGTTTTAATAAAGGAATCTGGTAATCTTAAATCACTTATTACTGCTGCTTTAATTATATTTTTTGGCGCATATCTTTCTTTTAAAGTATCAGAAACATAAATACATCCGTATGCCCCTTCAAGATGCCTCATATGCATTTTTAGAAAAATTTGCTTTACAAACTTGGCAAAAGGAATACCTCTAGCTTTTAAAAAGCCTTCGTGCATTGATTGCTCGCCTCTACTTTCAACAACATAAGGCTTTTTATATTTTTTTAAAGCACTGAACGCTAACTCCGCTTCAAATGATGGGCTATGCAATATCCCACCATCTAATGATTTAACTAATAAATTAATCTTATTTCTCACCTTTATTATACCAATTGCATCCTTTTTCTTAATAGCAGATGAGTCAATAAACTTGACATTCTTATTATCAGCTCTTTTACATCCAGTTGGAAGCTCATTTACTTTTTTTAATGGAGCTAAGACAAAAATTTCATCAAAACTTTTAAGATATTCATCCCACATCGTATTATTATATGATGTCGTTGTCCAAACCCCATCTTCACTTTCATAGTATTGTGAACTTATAGCAAAAATTATTTTCATGTATTAAACCTCTTTTTCTTAAATTTCATATATATTATTAATGGAAAGATTAAAAACAAATCCTTTGCAACATGCCATAATATTAACCTTGAATCGTGCAGTAAAAATTCCGCACCAAATGTAACTAACAAACCTGCTACAACCGGTGTAATACCCCCAAATTTATTTCTATTTATTACTTCATTTATAACTTCTAGGAAATAGCCAAATATAATTGCTAAAGTCCATATCCCTAAAAATCCAAAGTTCACATAACTTTCTGCCCAGAATCCTCCTATTTTTGCTGTAGTAGGCCTATATTGTTCATAAAATCCTCTACCAGATTCTGCATCATGAGACAAAGCAATCATACCCGGGGGCTTATTAGATACAATCCAACTAGGTAACATAGTTAAAGCAGCATCAACATAAGTCTTTCCATGCTGGTAATCAATATTACCATTGGGTTGCAATTCCTTATAATATAACATCCAAATGTAATAGCGCCCTAAATCTGTAGCAATTGTGTAACCAGGTGTCAATTGTTCATATTGGTTTTGAATAGACTTTCGGTAATTACTATCTACCAAATAATCGGTATTATATTCCGCATACTTGAATAACTTATATTGTGTAAGTAATGGTATTAATATAATTGTAATTACTATTAACTTTGTAATATTAAATTTTTTATTTAAATAATTTACATAGATATGTAATCCCCAAAATGCATAAACTAGAATAAAGAACCTGCTACCTCTATCTAAGTTAAATAAAGAAATTAAGACCACAATAACTAGTAAATATATTAGCCCCAGAAACTTTACGTTTTTATCTTTCTTAGCAACTTTACTAGCCCAGTTAAAATATAAAAATATTAACCCTACACTAAAAAAATCATTTAAAACATAAAGGGTACCCGTTAATACACCTAAGCCTATCCCTGACTCTATAATCATATTTGCACTAAAACCAACCAGTATATAAACAAAAGCGATGAAAGAAATATTAGGTACTTTTATTTCTTCATTCTTAAAAGCTTCTTTTTTTATTCTCCATTTAATATTTTTTCTAATATAGCTCCCAAAATAAAACAATGGTATCACCGGTAATGAAGTCCAAGCAATAATAGCTATTAGGTTTGTAAAATCAGATGGTAAATTATTCGCAATCGGCTGATGCGTTATTAGATGGTACAATGGAGAATAGATAAAAATTAGTATCGAAGCATACGTAAAAATAGCCCAAATATCCAAAGTGGGTACCTTATGAAAAATTATTAATATTATTCTTCGAATGATAAATAAAGCTGTAATTGCAATCGGGATTAAAGCAACTACTTCATTGGTGCTAAAAAACAAAAGTGATACTGAACTAAGTATTACAAGTAGAGCTACGAGTAATACATTAATTAATAGTGGAAATGAAATTACATTCCCACTATTTCTCATTTTACTGTGTTTCATAACTTACTTTCCTTTCACTTTCTTTATTCACTCTTAAAATTATTACAAATCTTCCAATCGCAGTAATACAAGAGCCTACAAGTAATGTAACAGCAGCACCGTATAATCCCCATATCGGGATTAACAAAAATGCACAAATACATGTTGCAATTAACATGAAAATAAGTTGAGGTAACTCATTCTTATAAGTTTTAGTAGCAATAGTTGCGTATCCCATAAACTCAGCAGGATATCTAAAAATAGTCGCTGCCATTAAAAGAGTTAAAAGCGAAGAATATTCGAGATAATCTGATCCAAAAAGAATATACAATAAGAACTCTCCAAGATAAAAGGTCAATAATGTACTTACCAGGCCTAACATCAAGCCAAAGACAACTAGTTTATTAAATAATTTATTAAAATCACTTTTTGACTCCCGATCACTATAACGAGATAATTTATTGCAAAACGACTGCCCTATCGCCCCAACGAGGGTATTTCCCGCTATCATTAGATACGAGAGGGCTGTAAAATAACCTAATTGTTCTGTATCAGTATAATAAGTAATAAAATATCTAGTTATATTTGTATTTAATGAATATAGAAGTGAGATAATCCCCAAAGGTAACAGAGCCCTATATAAATAACTAACCTTTTTCATATCATCAGGTAATTTCAAGTAATCTTTAATATTTCTCTTCTTATTCATATTAATTTTAGAAATATCATATATTAAAAGCGTTACTAACCATGATAATCCTATACTAAGAGTGGCCAATAAAATATCTCTTGTGAAATAGTAAAAAATAAAAAACAAAAAAGTTGATGAAATACCTTTTATAAAATTTGAAAATCCTACTTCATGAAGCTTTTCTTGTTGTTGCAAAATACCATAAACTAATTCGGAAACTAATTGAACATTTTTTGCTAACAAGTAGATAAATACTAATTGTGTTACGTCAGAACTAGCTTTTGTAATAAAACAAATACCTAAGGATATTATAGTTGCTAATATTACATTTAAAATTACAATTTCAATATACGCAGATGAGTTACTTTCTTCACTAGTAACTTTATTTCTAATTTGCATCGTAAAAAACATGTATACAGGACCTGTAATCGCTAGCATTAACCCAAACTCTCCTACAACTTCAGCATTACCTAGTCTCGCCAATATTATTATTATTAAAAATTGTGATGCCATAAAAAATGCTGATCCCATAAAAACCGATATAACCTTAAGTAACATAGACTTAGAATTAATCATAATATCATATAACCCTCTTACTTATAATTATTTCTGTACACTGTTTATTACGTCTAGATAAGCATTCAGAACAATATTTCTATCAAATTCCTTTTCAACTTTCTTTCTACCCGCTAAGCCCATGTTCTTTTTATCCTGCCAATCCATATTTAAAAAGCGCTCTATTTTTTCTATTAAGTCCTGACTATTCTGTTGTTTGACAATTAAACCATTTTCTCCATGTTCCACAATTTCCCGACAGCCACTTCTATCAGTGGTAATAATAGGCCTTCCACAAGCAGCACTTTCGAGTAATACATTAGACATACCTTCTGGATAATATGTAGGATGAATAGTACAATGAGAAATTTTATGGAACTCTCTTATATCACTTTGCATTCCATGATACTGAATTATCCCTTTTTCCTGCATTATCTTTAATTTCTCTTCATATTCACCTTCACAAAATCCTAAAATATGAAATATAGTATTTGGGTATTTCTCTCTTATGTATTTAGCAGCATCTAAATATTGATCAATACCTTTTTCCCTCATTACACGAGCAATAAATAAAAAATTAACCTCTTTATCCAATGGATATTCCAGTATGGGATAATAATTAAGATTAACACCAGATCCTGGTATTAATCTTGATTTCCCCTTAACAATCTTTTTTGTACTAAAAAAGGTTTTATTTGATTCATTTTGAAAGAATACACATGTCGCGTCTTTTAGGGCATTTTTATATAGAAATAAAGTGACTTTCTGTAATATCCCATCATTTTCTACCGCTGTTCCAAGACCAGTAATATTACATACATAAGGAATACCTGCCATCCTACAAGCTAGACCGCCATATACGTTAGGCTTTATTGTGTAGGTTAACACCACATCAGGTTTTACCTCTTTAATAATCTTTTTATAGTTCATAAATAATTTTACGTCGGTTATTGGATTAGTACCCCTTCTACTGATTGGTGTATTAATGAACTCACATCCTATTTCCTTTAATTGATGTATAAATTCACCATCTGGGAGTGAAATATAAACTTTATATTCTTTCACTAATTCTTGCATAAGCTCTTTTCTAAATTTATATAAACCGACATCGTTATTTGCTAATATTAAAACTTTTTTCATTCTATAATCTCCTAGATGGAACCCCAACATAAGTTCCTAATTCAGTTATATCCTTAACAACAACAGTTCCTGCACCAATTCTACAACCACCAGTAACATTAATATTATTACTTATAATACTACCAATTCCCAACCAAGTACCTCGCCCAATATTGACCGTACCCGCCAAATGTGCCCCCGGTGATATATGAACATAATCCTCAATTATATTGTCATGATCTACCGTAGAAGTAGTATTAATAATGCATCCTTTCCCGATCTTAGTACAGCAATTAATCACAGCTCCTGCCATAACTACAGTTCCTGCTTCCAAATAGACTTGTTCTCCGATAATTGCACTCGGATGGATCAATACCGGAATGCTCGCCCCTTCGGTCTCAAGTTGCCTCTGAATCTTCTCTCGTATGACATTATTACCAATTCCAACAAAAAAATCGTAATCATCTATATACTTTGAGATACTTGCTGATTTATCAATAATTTCTATTCCCATTGAAGATTTTAGAGTTTCGTTATCATCTAAAAAGGAAATACTCTGCCATTTATTCATTTTCAGTGCGATATCAGCTATGACTTTTCCGTGGCCACTAGCTCCTATTATAAGAAGTTTTTCTTTCATAACTTTATACTTCCTTTTCCATTCCCTTTAAATGCTTCCATTGTAGCAGCAGTTTCTGAATTAATCCCTTCTCTAATAAAAACCTTCTTAATTGTTAAAAGGATAATCTTCCAATCTGTAGTGAAACTTACATTATCCACATACTCTACATCATAATTAAATTTCTCTTCCCAACTAATAGCATTCCTACCATTAACTTGCGCTAATCCCGATAATCCTGGTCGAACTTCATGACGCCTTTTTTGATGTTCGTTATATAACGGTAAATATTGAACTAATAAAGGCCTAGGTCCTATAATTGACATATTACCTTTAAAAATATTAAACAAGCCTGGCAACTCATCAAGTGATGTTGAGCGTAAAAATTTACCGAACTTAGTAAGTCTTACACTATCAGGTAACAATTCACCATCTTCGTTTTTTTCATCAGTCATTGTTCTAAATTTATACATTTTAAAAATGTCCCCATGTAATCCTGGTCGCTCTTGTTTAAATAATACCGGACTACCTAATTTTGTTTTCACAAGAAAAGCAACTATAAAGAACACTGGACTAAGCATTATAATAGCAATTAAAGACAGTATAAAATCCATTGGCCTTTTTATAAACCGTCCATAGATGCCAATTTTTGGACTCCTCATTACGCTATCCACAACCCTTTAATAATTTTCACAACTCTTTCTAAATCTGCTTCTGTCATCTTCGTATCGCTTGGTAAACATATACCATTCTCAAAAAGTTTCTCTGATACATCTGTACCAATAAAATCATATTTCTCAAAGAATGGCTGCATGTGCATCGGCTTCCAAACTGGTCTAGATTCAATATTTTCCTTTTCAAGGGCTTCCATCACATCAATCGGTCGAATGTTACCGTTCAAAGTCATAGAACTTAACCAATAGTTTGGCTCATTCCATTCATTACTAGGCATAAATTCAATACCTTCAAGATTTCCTAATTCTCTCTTATAAAAATCGAATATGTATCTTTTCTTCTGAACTCTTTGATCTAATACTTTAAGTTGCCCTCTACCGATTCCGGCAACTACATTACTCATACGATAGTTAAAGCCTAATTCACTATGTTGATAATGTCTTGCTTGATCTCTACTTTGAGTAGCCCAAAATCTTACTTTTGAAATTTGTTCTTCATTATTAGAAACGAGCATTCCACCACCAGAAGTAGTGATAATCTTATTTCCATTAAAAGAGAAAATACCATAATCGCCAAAGCTTCCCGTATGCTTACCTTTATAGTAAGTTCCTAAAGATTCAGCAGCATCTTCAATTAAAGCAACATTATGTTTCTTACAAAGTTCAACAATCTTATCTATATCTGCTGAAAGACCATAAAGATGAACTACTATAACCGCCTTTACATTTGGATACTTTTTAAAAGTCTCTTCCAATGCTTTAGGACACATATTCCAAGTTTCATAATCACTATCTATGAAAACAGGAGTAGCATTTTGATAAATAATAGGATTTGCAGTAGCTGAGAATGTAAGTGTTTGACAAAAAACAACATCCCCCTCCCCTACTCCCGCTGCTTTTAATGCCATATGAATTGCAGCTGTTCCAGAAGATAGTGCTGCCGCTGCCTTAGATCCCACTTTCATAGCTAATTCTTTTTCGAATCCATTCACATTTTCCCCAAGTGGTGCAATCCAATTTGTATCGAAAGCTTCCTTAACATAATGCATTTCATAACCTTCATCACTCATATGTGGTGATGAAAGAAATATTCTGTTTCCCATTTAAAAAACTTCCTTCCCTTAAATTAATGTTTAAAATTAACTTTATTATTGGCAATTTCTAATAATCGTTCTCTTATTTCCTCTTTACTGATTTCTTCAAAATCATTCATAAACTGTCTTAAAACCTCTTGATCCATTAAAACAGCTTTTCCTATATGAATCTTAGGGAATATTTGCTCCGGATGAATTTCGCCTTCATTTAATAACTCTTCATACATTTTTTCACCTGGTCTTAATCCAGTAAATTCAATTCCAATTTCCTCAATTGAATACCCTGAAAGAGTAATTAAATTTTTAGCTAAATCAACAATCTTTACTGGGTCTCCCATATCTAGTACGAACAATTCTCCACCTCTAGCTAGTGTTCCAGCCTGAATAACTAATCTTGAAGCTTCCGGTATTGTCATAAAGTAACGAATCATATCAGGGTGAGTAACTGTTACAGGTCCACCTTTTTGAATTTGTTTCTTAAATAATGGGATTACACTTCCTCTACTTCCAAGAACATTACCGAATCTAACTGCAACAAATCTTGTATTTGTACTCACTGCTGCTAAATGTTGTACAAGCATTTCTGCAAATCGTTTTGTAGCCCCCATTACATTCGTAGGATTTACAGCTTTATCTGTAGAGACCATAACAAACGTATTTACTTTAAACGTATCTGCAGCTTCAGCTACATTTTTCGTACCAAAGATGTTATTTTTCACAGCCTCTTCAGGATTACGTTCCATTAAAGGTACGTGCTTATGTGCCGCTGCATGATACACGATATATGGTTGATGCTTTTTCATTATTTCAAAGATTTTATGACGATCTTGTACATCAGCAATTTCTGTCGTAATTTCAACTGTATCTTTATAGGTAGCTCTCATTTCCATTTCAATATTATAAATGCTGTTTTCACCATGTCCTAAAAGTACAATTTTTGCTGGTTTATACTTCATTACTTGACGGCAAATTTCTGATCCGATTGATCCACCAGCACCAGTTACTAAAATTGTGTTACCAGCAATTTTTTCTCCAATTCCTGCATCATCTAATTGGATTGGCTCTCTTCCTAATAAATCTTCCACTTGTACATCTCGGAATTCGTTAACAGAAACTTTTCCATCTAAAAGATCTTCAAGCATTGGTACAATTTGCGTTTTCGCCTTCGTTTTTCTACACTTCTCAAAAATCTCGTTTATTTGATTTCTATTTAATGAAGGAATTGCGATAATAATATGTTCTATATCTTTGTCTTCTACAATTTCTTGAACATGACTTGTTGTCCCGATAACTGGTACGTTATAAATCTCCAATTTTTGTTTATTTCTATCATCATCAACAAACGCAATTGGATATAAATCTGCTTCTTTATTATGTTGTAATTGACGAACTACCATTGTTCCCGCTGAACCGGCACCAATAATCAATGTTCGTTTTTTATCAGTAGATTTAGTAATATACGTATCACGGAACATACGCCATACAAAGCGAGAACCACCAATTAATAGTAAGTGTAACATCCATGCGATTGCTAAAATTCGAACATAAATATCATGATTTATAATTTGTTGAACAATTGCTGTTACAATAATAGAAAGTGTAATTGCTTTAAATATTTGTATTAATTCTCCAACACTTGCATATTCCCACGCCTTGTTATAAAGCTTATAAATAGCCGCAAAAATATGATGACTACACAATAATGTAATAGAGCTAATAATTACTGTCGCAGGGATTTTGTTTAATACATTCGGATGTATGAACCAATAACTTAAATATACGGTGGTTAATACAATAAATGAATCTAATAAAATTAATAATGAGAGCCGTTTTCGATAACTCAATATACCTGTTCCCTTCTTTATATAATTCGCATCTTATTGATAATAAAAAAGGACATTCTCTTATGAATGTACCTCTTCTTTTTTTACAAGTTCTTTTATATACTTCATCAAGTCTAATTTCAATTCTTCGTTTTGAAGTGCCATCTCAATCGTTGTTTTAATAAATCCAAATTTTTCCCCAACATCATATCGAGTACCTTCAAAATCATATGCAAACACATGTTGAATTTCATTTAAACGTTGAATCGCATCTGTTAATTGAATTTCTCCACCTGCACCTGTTTGTTGGTCTTCAAGGAACATGAAGATTTCCGGTGTTAATACGTAACGCCCCATAATTGCTAAATTAGATGGTGCTGTTCCCTGTGCTGGTTTTTCAACAAATCGGCGCACCTGATATTGACGACCATTTTGCGTGATTGGATCAATAATTCCATAACGATGCGTTTCATTTTCCGGTACTGTTTGCACACCAATTACAGACGAATGTGTTGCCTCGTACTCATTCATCAACTGACGTAAACATGGCGTATCAGCTTGTACGATATCATCACCAAGTAATACTGCAAATGGCTCATTCCCAATAAATTTACGAGCACACCATACTGCGTGACCTAATCCTTTTGGTTGTTTTTGTCTTATGTAATGAATATTAATCTTTGAAGATGCTTGTACTTTTTCAAGCATTTCATATTTACCTTTTTCTAAAAGGTTTTGTTCCAGTTCAAAAGAATGATCAAAATGATCTTCAATTGCACGTTTTCCTTTTCCAGTTACAATAATAATATCTTCAATGCCAGATTCAATTGCTTCTTCTACAATGTACTGAATCGTCGGTTTATCAACGATAGGTAACATTTCTTTCGGCATCGCTTTCGTCGCTGGTAAAAATCTTGTTCCCAGTCCAGCAGCTGGAATAATTGCCTTCCTTACTTTTTTCAAATCAGTACCCCCAAACATTTATATATATATGTATATAGCAATAATGAAAAAAACCTACCTATAGAGTCATATTTATAACTCCATAGGTAGAGTTTCTATCATAAATAAATTATGGGCATCTAACCCAGCCTCACACCATGCTTTTGACAACAAACGCGTCTAAGGTAGAAATTTACTCTACCCACAGCACGACCGAGTGCCCCCATTGATAACGGTTAGGAGGCATCACCAAGTGGTTTTCTCTTTAAAAGAGACCGAATATTTTTCTTTGTCTTATTTTCTCGGGCTCTTCTCGATAAATCGTTTTCCCATTTATTAGTTCATATGTATTTTCCTTGAAGTAGTACAATGTAGAACTCCCAAATGTTTTCTCTACTGTTTCATACGCAGCTTGCAAGTGAAAGGAGCGCGTCGTTGTGTTATGAGCATCTGATGATATGACATGTGTTAAATGATGCTCAATAAGTTGCAATGAAAACTTCTTGATTTTCTTTCCGAACTTCCCTGTGACGCTTCCTGCGGTAATTTGTGTTAGTGCCCCTTGATTGACGAGCTTATACAACACATCGGGGCGTTCAATAATTTCCATATTCCGTTCTGGATGAACAATAACCGGCGTGATCCCTTTCACACGTAATTCATATAACATTTTTTCTGCATAGCGCGGGACATGGTTTGTTGGAAATTCAATTAATATATATTTATCCATACAATTCAATGTTACAATACACCCCAAATCATAGTCGTCTAATAACTCTCCGTACAACCTGATTTCTTGACCAGGTAAAATGGTTAAATTGATATCCTCTTCTTTTAATCTTTCATTTAACTGCTTTACCTGATGAAGAATGCTTTCTGCTAGATTCATATAAACCCCATTTTGGTGATGAGGAGTAGCAACGATTGTATGAATTCCTTCTTCGCATGCTGCCTTTGCCATTGCAATGCTGTCTTCGATTGATTGTGCTCCGTCATCGACATTAGGCAAGATATGACAATGTAAATCAATCATTCTATTTCATCCCCTCTCCACATATTCTTCACATACTGAATACAAGAAGAAAAGATGAATGTTCACCTTTCCTTCTTTTACATTTAGTTAGAACCGTAATAGTAATATTCGGATCCATTTTGTTCTTTATCATTTAAGACAACGCCAAGTAATTTACCTTTTGCGCTATCTAATGATTGTTTTGCTTTAAGTGCCGCCTCTTTTTCTGTTGCACCACTTCGAATAACAAGTACAGAAGCATCACATTGATTTGCCATAATTTGTGCATCTGTAACTGGTAAGATTGGTGATGAATCAAAAATGACAAGGTCATACGTGCCATAAGCTTCTGAAAGTAAATCTTTCATCGAGCTTGCACCCAGTAATTCCGCTGGATTTGGTGGGATTGGACCACATGGTAAAAATGTTAAATTACCGATTTTCGTTTGTGTCACACATGTTTCTAGTGTTTTACTACGTGTTAATACACTTGTTAAGCCAAATATATTCTCCACTTGCATCATTTGATGTAATGCTGGTTTACGTAAGTCTGCATCGATAAGTAATACTTTCTTACCTTGTTGTGCGAAAACAATTGCAATATTAGCAGCCGTTGTTGTCTTTCCTTCACTTTGATTCGCAGATGTTACGATAAGAGAACGAATCTTCTTATCAACAGATGCAAATTCAATATTTGTTCGTATATTTCGGTATTGCTCTGACACAGATGATTTTGGTTGTTCATATGCAATCAGCTGACGGCGAGCACGTAATATTTTTTTCTTAAGAACCAATTGTATGACCCCCTACTCTCTTCGTTGCTGATAAACTACCGCTCTTTGTGCCATCTTCCTCCATATGAGAAACGACGCCAAGAACTGGTACACCAAGTTGTTTTTCAATATCTTCTTCTTTTTTCATCGTGTTATCTAAGTACTCTAGTAAGAATGCAATTCCAACAGAAGCCATTAATCCAACAACAAATGCAATTGCTACGTTCAGCATCTTATTTGGTTTAATTGGTGACTGTCCTTCTGTTACTTCTGCTTTTGATAAGATTGTTACGTTATCAACACTCATGATTTTTGCAATTTCACTCTTGAATACTTCCGCTGTTGTGTTTGCGATATCACGAGCTAGCTTTGCATCTTTATCTTGTACAGTAACAGCGATCACTTGTGAATCTTTCTCGTTTGCAACGTTAATTTTGCTATTTAAAGCCCCAGTTGACATGTTAAGCCTTAACTTTTCTTTCACTTGATCTAAAATAACTGGGCTTTTCACAATAACTTTATATGTATTTGTTAATTGAAGACTTGTTTGTACTTCACCAGGTTGAAAAACACCTTCTTGCTTCTTTTGATTAACAAGAATTTGCGTCGAATTCTGATAAATCGGCGTTATAAAGTAGAAACTTACGATCGCACTTACAAGTGCTGCACCAATCGTAATTACAAGGATCATAACTAATCGTTTCCTTAAAATAGCAAATAACTCTTTCAAACTTATTGTTTCTTCCATGCCTTCCTCCAACTTTCAATAATTTGTTATAAAAACTTCTGAAAATAAATAAATTGTCAGGTTTTAGGATGACCACAAAAATCTGGTATCTAGCCCTAAAGTTGTTTAGTAATAAATAACTATTTAACATATTACAGAACTTACATTAGTATAGCAAGAATGGTTGAGAAAATTGTTGGAGAAATTGACAAATACTATACTACCGAATCTGACGAATTTCGACACAGTTTTTAATGTATAGATTTTCATTTGCTATGTACTGTCGATATATGGGGATTATTAGTATTACTAGTGAATATACCATTGATTGATCTGTGTATTTATACTATCTTATTTATAAAAATCTTACCATTGTTGATTTTTATTTTGTTTTTTCTTAATCTTTCGATATCTTTTTTCAGACTTTAGTTGATAAACTTTTTTTCGAAAGTCCCCTATTTTTTTAATCAAACGTTTGTTTAAAAGTAAGAGAACTTACCTATCGACAAATCCTCTTACCTTTCGTCCATTTCTTCATAATTCGCTTCAATAACAATAAAAAAGATGAATGACCATACTCTCTTCATTCATCTTCCAACGTAAAGTTATGTTAACAAATCTTTATTCTTTCTTATCACCAATTGCAAATGTGATTTCAGCTTCACAAGCGATTTCACCATTTACAGTTGCTACTGCTTTTCCTTTTCCAATCGGTCCACGGACACGTGTCATTTCGACTTCTAGGCGAAGTTGATCACCTGGGCGAACTTGACGTTTGAAGCGGCAGTTATCAATGCCAGCAAAGAATGCAAGGCGACCGCGATTTTCTTCCTTCTTCAGTACCGCAACAGCACCCACCTGCGCTAATGCTTCTACAATTAGAACACCTGGCATCACAGGATAATCTGGAAAGTGTCCATTAAAGTATTCCTCATTTGCCGTTACATTTTTAATCCCAACCGCACGCTTTCCTTCTTCTACTTCTAAAATTTGATCGACTAGTAGAAATGGATAACGATGTGGAATAATTTCTTTAATCTGTTGAATATCTAGCATATCATTCTCTCCTTATATACCAAATTGGTCATACCACCAACGCACTGTCCTTATTATCCCATTCTCCATTGTTTTTGTCACGAAAAACAAGAAATGCTTTCTACCCAAAATATCTATTAGGACTATTCATACAAAAAAGATACACCCTTTTCCCTTCGCTAATCGGCATAACAAAATAATAGCAATTAACACGGAGGTTGGAAAAAGGTGTATATCAAAGTTAGGGAGAGGAAATATACATTATTTCCCTCGTATGTCGTATTCATAGCTCATTATAAAGGACAAAAATAAGAAAGAAAAATTTAATATTTACTCCTTTTTACCATTATCCCCTTAATTTTCTACAAATTTCTACAAATTTCTTCATTTTTCTTATATTATCTTAAATAACATATCTAGAAATTAAGATTCGCAATCCAGAACACCATGCTTTATAAAAAAATAAATCTTCGTGGATTAGCCTTTAATAAAAACCCTATAAAATATCATCACAAAAGATACATTTATATTTTATATAAATATCCAATATTACATATAAACTCTTCTAAATCTATTTAACGATACATAAAAATAGAGTATAACTAATAAGAAATTGTTGCTTTCCCTTGTTTATCTGTTAAATAAGGCATTCCGGAGTATTTGAGAGAAAAATTCAAATGAAATAAAAAGAAATACTTATATAATATTCTTCACTATCTCTCTTTCATCTCCTCAAATCGTTTCCCTTCTTAATTACTTATATAAAATTAGTAGCAATTCAAAATACCAACAATTCATTAGGCACTACCTCTCATTAATCACTGACCATAAAAATGTCTACAGGGTTCTTCAAAATATATTATCACAACTACACTAATAAACCTTTATATACAAAAAGCAGCGAGACCTCTAGTCCTAAAGACAAGGGGCCTCGCTGCTTTTTGTTATATGGTATAAATAAAATCAGGTTCCATGTTAAATTATAACACGAATATTTACACATGTATATAGATGGTATATTAATAAGACACACAAAGTATTTCTAATTTTTTTACTGGTCACACAATTAAATTAAGCTCATATTTCCATAAAAAGACCAGTACACAAATACCAATTATCCCCCAAACCATAAATAATCAAATTGTGTTACCGGCCCGAAAGAAATAAAGGCAGTGTATTCCTTAAATTTATAAAAAATAATTGTGACTAGTCATATTTAAATGTTTACCTTAGCCTGTTGTCCAAGTAGACTACTAAATAAACCACTTTCATCTTTTGCCAGTTGTGTGAAACTACCGTGTTGAATAATTTGTCCTTGATCCATTACAATTACTTGGTCAGCTTTACGTATAGTAGATAGTCTATGTGCAATGACAATAATTGTCATGCTTCCTTTCAATCTTTCCAATGCTTCTTGTATTTTCGCTTCATTTTCAGCATCTAATGCACTTGTTGCCTCATCTAATACTAAAATAGAAGGCTTTCGAAGTATTGCTCTAGCCAGAACAAGACGTTGTCGTTCTCCCCCTGAAAGTTTGACTCCCCTATCGCCAATCAGTGTATCCAATCCGTGCGAGAGCCTACTAACAAACTCAGCGGAAGCAGAAAATTCCAAAGCTTCCCAAAGCTGCTCCTCACTTGCATTTGGTTCAACCATTCTCAAATTGTCTCTTATACTGGCATTGAATAGAAATGGATCTTGAGGAACATAGCTAATAGATTTCCTCAATGATAATAGGTCCTTACTTGTCAACGGTTTGTTATCTATTAATAACTGACCGCTCTCCGGCTGCATAAGTCCCATTATGATATCAATTAATGTACTCTTTCCAGCACCGGAACGTCCTGAGATAGCTGTCATACAATTTGCAGGAATACGCAAATTAATATCTTTAAGTGAGTACACGGCATTTTCTTTATTGTAGCGGAAAGAGATATTTTGACACTCAATAGATTGTTCTATCTGCATAGGATTTATACAATCATTATCCTGCTCTATATCTTGCAATTCTATACTTTTCTTACACTCTTCCTGTAATTGCAGCAAATCTTTAAAAGCGGGAAGATTCGCTGCAATTTGTTCCATGTTTGATTGTATACCTGCAAATCGTGGCCACAAACGAGAAAATATAAGAATAATTAATAATAATTGCTCCGTTTTCGTCTGAAACAGCTGAACAGATAGAAAGATAAGAATAGCAATGAAAACAGCTGATGCAATTTTATAAAAGAGTTGAGAATTATTTCTCACCTTAATATATGCAAACTGTTCACGTTCCACATCTTCTACCCAATTACGTAACCACATATAACGAGATCGTTCTAGTGTATTACTCTTAATATCCTTAATTCCATTAAAATGATCAGTTATACCTGCAAGATACGCTTTTGAATTCTCTGAGGTTCGACCACCTAATCTTTTTGATTTTTTAATAAATCTTCGTGAAAGAAAGGCAAGTACCACAGCGCAACATAGTACAAAAATTGTTATATCTGCCGCTAACCAAAAAGCGAAACCAATCTGTATAAATGTAAACATTAAAGAAGTGAGCAACTGTAAAAATAAATTAGTGCCTGCGCTAACACGCCCTAATTCCGTTGTCAAAGAATTGATAAGATCTGATTTTCTCTTTTTCACAAAAAAACTCCAGTTGGCCTGCAACAATCCACGATAAGTTTCCAATCTCAAATGATTAATAAAACGTATCTGGATTTTCGCATTACGAACTGTTATATTCCTTTGCAAAAGCGCTTGTCCCACGACCAATATAATATATATTCCTAATACAAGTGGTAATCCTAAAGTAGTTGGAATCTCACCTAGGAATCCAAGAACCCCTGAAAGAGGGCTTGTCTGTTCATTCATCTTCGCAATACCGCTAATACTTATCATAGGAATTAATAATAAAATGCCGATTCCTTCTACAAGACTGACCAATACCATTCCCATGAGATTAACAATGAGAATGTTTCCAGTAAAAGAGTATAACCGCTTTGTAAAATATAAAATATTTCTCATTTTCACTTCTCCTTACGGTACCTCATTTCCCTCCAAATCCATAAAACCGGTCGCAAAGGGAAATATAAAACATGCAGTTGTTTTGGCAGTGGTAAAGTTTCCACATCCTGAGGATAAGGATACAACCAACTAAGATGAAACAGTAGCTTTTGAGAGCTTGTCTTTAACAAATATAAATATCGCTCATGATATTTTGAAACTTCTTCTGGGACAGGATCTGTATGCAAGTTAATCATATTTTCCAAGTAATATATAGCAAGCTGCGCTAATTGCGTTACCCTTCTCCCTGACATTAATACTTTTGCCTCTTCCGCTATTATAAGAGTATCTAAAAGCTCAGAAGATAAAATAAGCGCCTGACCTACCAGTTGTTCACATCCATATCTTTCCAACATAACAGCGAGTTCTTCCCAATCTATTTCTTGCCTTACCATACGGTCAATGTCCGTTAACCATCGAAGCCTGGACCAACCATGTCTAGTCCCATGGGTCACAAGAAACATAAACAAATCCTCTCTACCTAAAAAATAGACAGGATAATTTGTGACAGGACTAGTCCTCTTTCGCCCCCATAACTCATCGAAGCGTGGTTCCTTTCCCGGTCCTGGGTGTAGTCGCCAATGAATCTCCAATTTCACCTTACTTATCGGATGCATGTAAGTTGTATGGTGGCGTCTCCACTTCCATTCATTCATAACCGTCGGAAAATCATCCTCTTTGACATAACCATTCTTTACAAGTAATTCGTTCACTTTTCCAAGATCATCTATAGGAACAAGGGCATCCAGATCCCCTGATGTTCGAAGAGAAACATCTCCATATAGGTCTGCGCCAAGAATAGGGCCCTTCAAAAATAAAAGTTGAAGTTGGTTTTCAGCAAATAATTTACTTACTTTTCCCATTTCTCCACTTAAATGAAGCATATGGAATGTATTCCTTTTAAAATATGTACTTAATACTTGCACAACATTTGATGGAACTAACTGTTTATCAATAGATTTCATTTTTGGATAAATGAACGCGTACATACGATGATGCAGCGCCAGTTTCAAAAATTTGTTCCAATCAATATTTATGAACCAGTCTCCCGGGATTTCTTGTATCTCTTTATCTTCCTTCTTTATAATTTCAAGTAACAATTTTAGTTCTTTAGGTAAATGACTCAAATCAAGATTACAACCGGTATACATCTCATTCTCCTTCAAGATTTTTTTACCCTATCCTTTTTGCAAATTTACCAACAACGGTAAATCTCTTCATTTCTTCTACGCCAGTAATATAAAAGGGCCCGCTACGTAACCACGCATGGGCAATCATATTTCCTGTCTCATCTTTCGCGGTCCCTAAGTAAAGGGTACTTTCAATTTGACGCTTCTCCAACATTTTCATTGCAGCGATAGCTTTAACGAGACACTGGCTTTCCCAAAATGTATAACGGCTCATCATATGCACTGCTTGAGAAATTTCCCTTAACGTAATCTTTTCCGATTCATCATAGCTTAAAGACGTTTCTGCCATATGAATTCCTAATATAGGAGCAGCTTTAGAAAACGGTATACTTTTAAGAATACGAGCCCAGCCTAAATAAAAGAAAGCTTCTATAAGTAATAATTTTGTTCCCATATCGAACGACAAGAAAGCTTTGGCTTTATTTATGATATTCATCGATCCTACTCCTAATCTATTAAATCTGGAACGTTCAATTAAAAATCAAAGTTTTTCATCAACCGAGATTAACCCTTCTGCATACAAATGATTTAAGAAAGAGAGTACTTGTTCCTTACATTCTGCCTCTTCAATCATATATCGAGACAATAATATATCAATCACTTGATTGACAGATATTAATTCATTAATTAAACTCCAAATTTCACCACCTATACCTCCTAAGTTATAGTATTTCCCATTATGGATGCTCATCATCACTTTCTCCCCATCCATATCGCTCACTACATTTTCCTGACCTTGTACAACAAAACTGTGTAATGAAATTGTTTGTTTACTACTCATTATTTTTCCTCCTCTTTTAAAGACTCTAGAATTTTGGATACTAAATCATGTGCCGTAAACTTTGAAATAGGACGTCTCAATTGAAACATATCTATTTTGTTTACGATATTTGTAGAATGCATAAAATGCCATTCCATCATCCCCAATCGTGGGATTAATGAATTCCTATATGTATGACGCAGCAATGTGCGTAGTCTCTCCAGTCCTTCAATCTGCTGAAGTTCAACATCCCCATTTTCTACTTTCACTAATTCGAATACACCTGCCAATGGTAATGGTTCCTCGAAAAAGTTAGCTGTAACGGGGACAGCATATTTAGTTTCCCTTTCAAATAATGGCTGATAATGCGCTGTCTCCATTCCAAACTGATCAAGACTCTCTTTCCATAACTTTTGTTGTGGGTAAGATGGTGTAACAAAAGGAGTATTATCCTCAGAAAGAGACACAGCAATTACATCATCACTTAAAAGCTTATAGCCTTTGCTTAAAAGGGCTGATGCAAGAGTTGATTTTCCAGCTCCTGATCTTCCTACAAAAGCATACGCCTTTCCATTGATGGCTATTACACTTCCATGCAGAGGGAGTATTTTTCTCTGCATCAACAATGCCCCCATACAAGTCCCAAGAATATAAAGCCGAATCTTATCTTGATCAGACCCTTTCATAGGTGAAACAATGATTTTTTCTCCATTTTTAATACAAAACGTAGCAGTTTCGGGGATTTGAAACATAATTAATTCTTCTTCAACTACAAACACTGACTTCGGAGAAGATAACTCTCCCCATAATTGGGACAAATCTGCAGTTTCTATTTTTACGTCTACTTCATTTTCGTAATTACTTACTTGAGGCAATTCCGGCAGGGGAATCTCACTTAATAGGGCTAATCCGAAGGCTTTGTAAATCTCTTTCTTTACAGTATGTATCATCTTTCTCACTCCAAATAGTTGAAAAATTGATTAAAAAAAACCCTTATACCGTAATTAAACTATATAAGGGCTGTAAAGCATATAAATCTCATTTAAATATTAGTGCATTAGCTGTGGTGAAGAGCGCCTTGCTCATCCTCATCTTCAAAAACTTGGTCAACAAGTCTTTTTCCAGGTCCAGCCATTGTCATGTTGATATCAAGTACTTCTAATACTGGTGATTGCCATTCTTGTTTCATAATTTCACCCCCTTTCAAATATATTTTTTGATAAATCGATAGACAATAAGACTACGCATTAAAATTCTAAAATCTGGATCAAACACGTATTCTACTCGTGGTTCTCCTTGAACTTTCAAAATCGCGCTCTTAATAATCTCCATATTAAAAAAGTTAGAGGCCACTGGGTCTTTACTAAGCTGCTGAAGTTCCTCGATAAACATTTTCCATGAAGGAATCATGCGATGAACCACATCGGCTGCCTGTATTCCCCGCACACGCTGATTTAATCTTACTTTGTCAGGAAGAAATCCTTTTGTGGACCTCCGGACAAGTGCACGATTTAAGCCATTTTGAACAAATTGTTCGAGTGGTAACGATAAACAGAATCGAATTACCCGTAAGTCATTCGTTGGATCATGCCCTTGTAAACCATAACGCAAGGAGAGCTTTGTTCCACTTGTACCCGTTGTATTCCACAAGTTTAGCTGTTCAAAATGTTTCTGCCTTATTTCATATATATTTGGGATAGAGGCCCCTGTTACTTTCACACCATGTTCTTCAAGCTTTCTAAATACATCAGTACGTTTTGCAAGTTCTGGACTAACTAACGTTGGCAGTTCGTATTGCTGTTCTGAGGAAAACATGTTTTTTATCGATGGAAATGCTTTCTCCCCTACAACTTTCAGTATTCTCGATTTTTTGACCCCAACGTTCTTACCATACAAATCAATTTCACGATAAAGCTGCAACCAGCTGAACTTTTTAAGTAAAATCGCATAATAATCTAAAGCTGGCCCCCAAGAGATTGTGAAATTTCCTCTCGCTCCATTTAAGAGCACCCCAATCCCTTGTTGTTGGGCTTTTTCATAAATTCCTTTCACCCAGACGGAATTTTCGAAAAATTTATATGGCATCTCCATAATCTCAAGCCAATCATCAATTTCTGAGAAAGAATTTTCTCCCGGAAAATTCAAATAATTCCCTTTAATATTCCCTACATGTTGTACTGTAGTTTGAATAAATGGCTTTTCATCAGCAATCGTATGACCACGAGTCCAATCAGTAAACCCTTCCGCAGGTACTGAGCTGAATGTATATAATTTTTTGTTCTCTTTTTGCAGCGCTCTCGCAGCAAAGCTAGCAACAGCTCCTGAATCTAATCCCCCACTTAAATGAGAACCAACATTACGATGAGTACGTAACCTTGATGTTACTGCGCTTTCAAATACGTCCCTGAACGCCTCTTCATAATCTTCATTTGATTTGAGTTGCAACTGCTCCTCTACAAATAACGTGTCGTATTTCGCAATACTAACTCTTCCCTTAACTACGGAGATAGTATGAGAAGGCGGGACTTGCTCTATATTTTTATGCACTGTTGAAAATGCATCTATTGTATCAAGCATATTAGGTATCGCTAAATATTCAGCTAACCATTGCTCATTCAATTCCTTCCCTACGTACGGTAAAGAAAACAGCGGTTGTATGCTAGTACAAAAAGCAAATTGATTTTGATTGCGGTAAAAGTAAAAAGTCCGACTTCCTGAAAAATCACGTGCCCCAAAGAGCAATTGCTTTCTCTCATCCCAAATCATGAAAGCAAAATCACCAATTAGATACTTTGGTACATGCTCTCCCCACTTTTGATAAGCGAGTAAAATCAACTTACTATCAGGCATCTCTCTTCTATGTACCTTTTCTACTTGCAATCTATCGAATAATTCATTGCGATTATCAATAATAGCATCAGCAGTTATAACCAACTGTGTTTCATAATCATAGTAAGGTAATTGTTCATTAATAGATTCAGATGTTATCCATTTTGCATGGGAGCCCAAAAAAATATTTTCCTTGTGCCATATATCGGTATTGTCACCTGGATAACGAGATAAATCCTTCATGATTCCAATCCTATGTTCAGGCGGTATCGGTTCTCCATTTAAATGATAAATTCCGGTTATTGCACTCATTTTTTTCCTCCCACTACGAGACAATTAAGGGAAAACCCGATGGATAAGCAAATTACCAGATATATCAAAAAAATATTATTAATATACCAGAAAACTCTTTCCTCAAACTACCTCGTTTACGCATAACAGATTTTAAAACCTGATTTTATAGCCTTAAATCTTTTTTCAGTTGAAGTATTCAAACCTTCAGGCTACCTATCCTATTGTAAACCCTTGCATTTTGATTTTCTCAAAAAATGAACAAAGGTGTGATTCTCTTAATTCGAACCAAGATATTACCATCTGAATTTTATATGAATAAAAATCCTTGAATTTAATATATCAATAAAACGTTTATATTCTTTATAAAGAATATAAACTCAGATTACCATTTCACTATTGCATTGTCAAGCATCTATATACTTAAAAAAATGAATATTTATATATCTTTTTTAGTAACTGTAAAAACAAATAATACAGTAAAATCGGTAGGAGGCTTTACATCCCTACCGACTATTAATCTCACCAATCGAGCTTTTACGAACATTCCATCTATTTTCTTAGTTTCCCTAAAATCTTAAGGTAGTGCTCTTAATACTCATAAATAGCAGGATAAACGTTATATCTTACAAATAAACAGGAGAATTTTCATCTTTTTATATTTTAAAAATTTCTGTGCTATGATATTTTATATAATTTATTATTAACCCACTAATTAAAGTTGATTTTTCACGTGTTATGTTCTCTATTACTTTATTCTCCTGCTTCTTTAATCGAAACAGGAGAATAACCTTTTTATATTTATACCATTTTCACAAAGGGGATGATATAATATGCGTTTACCACTAATAAAAAATACCATCCGCATTTACCATAAGATTATGTACGCTTACTATTTCACTCTTTATAGGGATTGCCGTGACTTTCATTCAAAGAAAATTTTTTTCAGTAAAATGAGATTTCACAAAAACAGCACTGAATGAGATATTAAATCCTCCTAGTTCATTAACACCTTTCTTAATTAAAGCTGTTTCTATTTTTTATCTTTACATGCCAGCACTTACCATCAATATATTCTTAATACATGTAATAACTCTTGTCTGATCTTTTTCTGTCATACCTGATCCAGACGGAAGGCATACGCCTGTTTCAAATAATTTTCTAGAAACATCCTCACTCTCACTATGCGGATAATACATTACATCTTCAAATAAAGGTTGCATATGAAGAGGCTTCCAAACAGGACGCGCCTCAATGTTTTCATTTTCCAGTTGTTTCAGTAATGCCTGAATCGGTACTCCTGTTTTTTCTTCATCTACAGTAAGAACTGTAAGCCACCGGTTTGAATAAGTATCCTCTAACTCAGGCATAAACTGTATCCCTGGAATATGAGATAATTCTTGATAATATCTATCGAATATTCGTCTTCTTGCATGTACTCTCTCTTGTAAGACCTGCAGCTGTGCTCTACCTACACCTGCTAAAATATTACTCATACGATAATTATATCCAACCTCACTATGTTGGTAGTGTGGAGCCGGATCTCTTGCTTGAGTAGCTAAAAATCTTGCTTTTCTCAATGCTTCGACATCATCCGAAACAAGCATACCTCCACCTGAGGTTGTAATGATTTTATTGCCATTGAATGAATAAACACCGAATTTCCCGAATGTCCCACTCGCTTTACCTTTGTAGGAAGAACCAAGTGATTCCGCTGCATCTTCTACTACTGGAACATTATATGTATTACATAACGAAAGAATCTCATCCATTTTAGCGCTTTGTCCATATAGATTCACAACAATGACAGCTTTCGGAAGTATTCCTTTCTCATTTGCATCACGTAATGCACGTTCTAAAGCTTGTGGCGACATATTCCACGTTTCAAGCTCAGAATCAATAAATACTGGTTTAGCCCCTAAATATAAAATTGGATTTGCGCTCGCTATAAAAGTAAGGCTTGAACAAAACACCGTATCTCCATCTTTTACATCCAGTAAGCGAAGTGCCAAATGGATAGCAGAGGTTCCTGAACTAACTGCAGCCGCATCAAGAACTCCAACATGGGATGAAAGTTCACTTTCAAACGCATCTACATTTGGACCAAGTGGAGCAATCCAATTCATATCAAATGCTTCCCCTATATATTTTTGTTCATTACCGCTCATATGTGGAGCGGAGAGATAGATTCTTGTTTTTTCCTGTGAGTATACCACTTTAAACACTCTCCTATAATTCTTTTTTTATTACTCTAGCTGGAATACCAACTGCCTTACAATTCGCTACAATGTCACGGATCACTGTTGCTCCGGCACCGATAACGGACCAATCGCCAATTGTAATATTTGGAATCACATTAACTCCTGCTCCTATATGTACTCCTATTCCTACAGTAACGGATCCTGTAAGCGCTGCATTTGGGGAAATATGTGCAAAATCATTTATCTTATTATCATGTTCAATAATGGCGCCTGAATTGACAATAACGTGATTCCCAATTTCAACATCTGCATTAACAATTGCACCTGGCATAATAACCGTACCAGTTCCAATCTTTGCACTTAAACTAACAATAGATTGTTTATGTATAAGCGTCGCATAGCGATGACTGGGAATCTCTAACTGCTCCATAATTATCTTTCTTGTTCTGTTATTCCCTATAGCTATCACGAACTTTGTATCTACATGCTCATCCATTAACTTTACAGCTGCAGAAATAGGTCCAAAATAGACACCATCCTCAATTTTTAACTCTTTATACACATCATCTAATTGCGCAATGATTTCATAATTTCCATACGATAGGATAATATCTCGGATTACTTTACTATGACCACCTGCCCCAATCATAATTATTCGCATCCATCTCACCTCCTCAAGAATTCTTTGTACCATTAAATTTTTCCACAGTTACATGCCCAACCTGATTGATTCCTTCTGACTTAAATACTTTCTTTACCGTTAACAACAAAATTTTCATATCAAGCCAAAAAGTCCGTTTTTTTGCATACCATACATCAAAATCAAATTTTTCCTCCCAAGAAATCGCGTTTCTGCCATTTACTTGGGCCCATCCCGTAATCCCTGGTCTGACATTATGCCGCTTGGCCTGCTCTTCTGTATATAGTTCCAAATACTCCATCAATAATGGTCTTGGACCTACCAAACTTAAGTCCCCTTTTATAACATTAAACAACTGTGGCAATTCATCTAAACTATATTTTCTCAGAAACCCTCCGAAACGGGTAAACCTTACATCATCGGGCAACGCATTCCCCTCACTATCCTTCTCGTCAGTCATAGTTCTAAACTTATAAAGAAAAAAAGGGACACCATGCAATCCCGGGCGTTGCTGCTTAAATATGATAGGGGAACCCAACTTAATTCTAACTAAAACAGCCACTATTATAATAAGAGGTAAAAGAAACACCAATAATGACAAAGAAACGAACAAATCGAAAAGTCTTTTCATATATAATCATACTCCTAATTTGGTTTATGTATTAACCTCTACTCCATAACTGCCTAAAACTTCTATCTTCATAAAAAGCAGCCCCATTCATAGTTGAAAAATAACGAATTGATTTACTTTTTTATTTAAGGACATGTCATGCAAAATACTTAATTAAAATACTCAGTAATAAGAACACCACCATATTCAACAGAACATAGTGGTGTTTCATTTCTAAAAGATTCTTAATACTTTCCTTTTATTTACTTGCTCTTACTTTAAGCATTATAATTTTGTGTCAATTCATTAGGCGCTGGTGCTCGATGGATTGGGTCAGTAACGGGATTATAGAAATGTAGATTTCAAATTAAAAAGTGCCCTTTTTGTGTGACTGAATTTTCACCCTCAGGTTTCCAATTATACTTTTAACAACTCCAAATAAATACTTAAATTCATCTGTCTTATAAAAAACAAATACATAAATAGCATTTGGAATTATTAAACAAATCATCCCTCTTAATATTAATTCTAGTAATCCATTATACGGAATAAGACCACATATTAAACTTGTGATAACACAAGCTCCTAGCCCTATCATCACATAGTAAGTATATTTTAAAAAATAATCTCTAACCGGTTTACGGAATACTTTCTTATATACTAAATAAGGAGCAATCCAAAATGGAACCACTAGTGTACTTATAAGTGTTCCAATAAAAACACCTGTTATGCCCATATATTGCACCAAGACAATAGAAGCCACCAGATTCACGGCAGCCTCTAAAAAGGGCGCATACCTATCTTCATGAAAAATCCCTGATGTTGTTTTGACCATAGATATAGAACGTCTCATTCCTGATACATAAAAATTTATCATTAATATAATTAATACACTTATATCCATAATAAATTTCGAACCAATCCATAAAGTAATAAAGGGTTGCATTATAATATATAAAAATATGGAAAAAAATGAGTATATCCAAAAATTACAAAGCATAGTAATCTTAAATATGCTATAAATTTTTTCATCGCTTTCTTTTGCAACCAAATTCCCTACACTATGATTTATATTATCAAAGATTTGATTTATAAAGGTTCTACAAATGTTAATTAACATATAATAATTTGAATACAATCCAACAGCTGTAACACTGACAAAAGACGCAATTAACATGTTATCAGTACCAAAGACAATATATCCGCCTATATTATGTAGCACTAAAGCCTTTACATTTTTAACAATATTACTTTTGGTTTCACTATCTAATTTGCTTGCTGCTTTATTTTTTAAAAATGGGTACATCTTATCTACCAATATAGCCAAGAACGCAGAGGTACTGATTGTTATAATAATATCGATTATTAGATATAAAATATAACTATGCGTAAAGTATAAAATTCCTATTTTAATGCAAGTAGATATAATAGATGAGATAGAATAAATCCCTGTAACAATATATCCCTTTTGACAAACATTTAAAAATGAGGTTTTATAAGAAAATAGATAAGATGAAGCTGTATTAATTAAAAATATAATATAAATAAAATGAATATTGTCTACCTTTGCATCTTTAGCGATATATCCAAGAAAAGGTAACAAAAGTAATCCTAGTAACAATACTATTAAAGCTATTGCCATATATGCCTTTCTATAAAAATTCATAAGCATATTGATTCTATCCTGATTATTTTCTGCCACTGGTTTATATAGATTATATATGATAGCAGATCCTATTCCTGCTTCAGCTAAAGATAACATTCCTAATATATTAGTAAATAATCCATTTACCCCCAGATACTCAACACCTAAATAAGTAATAAATATGGTTCTGGAAGCAAAACTTAGTAACGTAATAATAACTTGACTACCTATACCGGCTGATATATTAATTATTGAATTTTTAACTCTCATTTTTCCTCCCACTTCAGAAAGCATGAAAACACTTTCAACCCAAGAGTATTACCTGATTTCTCTTTTATATGCTGCAACTATTAAATGGTACACTTTAAACTTTATTGCTAAATAATATATATACTCCTTAAAGTTATTGCATCGATATGAAAAACCAATTCCTTTTACACTATCTGAGAACATTTCATAATTCACTATTCTACGAAAAGCATTATTAACATCCACATTAGGATCGCTTTTTAAATTATTAACCAACAGTCTATATATGTGATTTATATAATAATTATCCATATCTTTTTTAAATTGCTTATCGTGCAGTAAACCAAATTCTTGTGAAAGTTGTCTTCTCATTTGATATTGTAAAACTAAACTGTTCTCTAAATTTGGTTTATACGGAACCCTCATTAAGCTATTTGGATTATTAATAGTATAAAAATAAAGAACTTCTGAGATTGCACATACCCTTTTTGAGTGCAATAAAAACTCTAAATTAAAAATAACATCTTCTCCAATAAACACTTGTTCATTAAATCTGATGTTTTTTTCTTTTATAATGCTTAAATTGTATATATACCTCCATGCAAAGCATAGATCATTCTTGGAATGAACATTCGGAGAGCTCAGTACAAAATCTCTCCCGTTCATAACAGTATCTAATTTGAAGTTAGGAATAATACTATTATTATTTGGAACAGTTTTGTATCCGCATATTACAGCATCACACTTTTTATCTTCCGCAATACCATATAACCTAGTAAAATAGTTTTCGCTTACCTCATCATCGGGATCTATAAACACTATATACTTCCCTGTAGCAGCCTCGATCCCTGCATTCCTTGCGCTACTCACCCCTCCATTTTCTTTATAGATTACTTTAATTCTATTATCCTTTTCTAAATATCCTTCACATATTTCACCACATTTATCTGTTGAACCATCATTGACTAGAACTAATTCAATATTGACGAAAGGCTGTTTTAAAACACTTTCAATACATCTAGCTAACCATTTTTCCACATTATATATGGGAACAATAACACTTATTAATTCATGCAATCCTTTCACCTCTACATTACTTACATAAGTTAAACCCTCATGCCTATCTTATTACAGCTTTAATTTCGCTTAAATATTTTTCATCTTGAATATCGCCCACATTTTGTCCAGCACCTGCTTCACATACGTACTTATTTTCAATTTTGATTTTAGTTTTTGCTTGTCTTAAAAACCATTCGTATTCAATATCCACATGCCCTATATCAATTGCTTGATATCCCTCTTTATACAAATCATATGCTAATATAGTAGCAGTAGGCCCTATTGCTAATAGAATCAATTTAGATTTATTATTTTTTTTTGCTGCTGTTAAGATTTTATTGTAATGTAAGAATGCGTGCTCCTCTGGTACTAAAATCCTTTCAATTGATTTAGCATTGTCAAACAGATCATTTCCAATACCTAATCTACTCTTACTGCCCTCTATTAAAACTATATCCCTATCTTTCCATATTAATTTTAATAATATAAACCATTCTTTACATTTTGACTTATCTCGAAAGGGATAATAGAATCTCGATATAAAGGAATTATAATATACTTTTCCCTTCTTCAAGTCTTTATACCACTTTAATCTATATTTTGCAGTATGAAGACTCCAATAACCCTTTGGTTCATCTGCATATTTTGATAAATCTTGAAAAACATCCGGTAAACAAACTAAGAACTTCTCATCTTCACTTAGCAATATTTCTTTTAATCTTTTTGATAACAAATGATCCGCCCGTTGAAATGTTATATCTAGATTATGAATTAATTTAAATTCACCATCACCATACCTGGCTACGGAAGCTTTATCATGAATAATTTTTTTTAAAGTTTCATCTATAGATTGAATTCTAGGAGGCTTGAAAAAGCACTTCGTGAATCGATCTTTTATGATAGTTAATCGATTCAAACTCTGAATTTTCACATCAACCAATTTATTCCAAATAAAAACTAACATACTTTTTATTTTTATTTGTACCATACCAAGCTCCTTTCTAATACTTTTCTCGATAGAGCATTAGATTATCTTTCCTCTTTTTCTTAAGAAAATTACTCTTATCCCTCTATTCACATCTTACATAATATTTATTCTTATTATTTCCCTATTTTTCAACTAGCCTTTTTTCTCAATGAAATATCGCCTCTAGAATTTTCAGCGGCAAGTTTCCGGCCTATTTTTATTGATGGAATTTCAATAAATTTATAACATAAGACCGACACAACCATAGTAAATATGAAAGAAATTAATAAAATTAAAGGCACTGATATCTTTCCATAGAAAATATGAACTGTTGTTAATAGAACAATTGGATGTACTAAATAAAGACTATATGATATTTCCCCTATAAATTGTACTGGTTTAATCAGTAATAATTTAGAAAATAGTTTTGAACTTAGGGCGGATAGAATAATTAAAACTGCGCCAAAACATATATACCAATCGATGATGATAAGATACAACTCATAATCAATTTCACCAATTAGTTTGGAAAGTAACATAAATGGGATACGTGGATAGCTAAAAAATAAAAGACCTAAAGGCAATAATAGATATTTTACTTTTAAATTAATAATTTTACTCACTAAATATTCTCTGTTTTTAGCTAGTAGTGCACCAATAATAAACATTGAGCTATAATGTAATGTGATAAAGTAATTGGTGGATACTGGAATATTAAATTCGCTTGGAATGTTCTTCATTAATAAATAACCAATAACTGATAAAAACATCGCTATCCCAATACTTACTTTCCAGTTTACTCTAAGTAAAAGAAAAATAATTAAAGGAAACACTATGGAAATTCGCATCTCGTGAACTAATGACCAAATCACCATAATAAACGCATCAGAATTAAATTCTCTCAAGAATAAAATATGATCCATTACTCTATCAAAAGAAACTTCTATGTTCCATGAACCCCATTGTACCAAACCGGGAATGGTACCAATTTTAGAATGAATCCCCAATTTAATTCCTATTGCAATAAAAAGAATCACAATATAAGGAATATAAATCCTACAAACTCTTTTAATAAGATACTTTAAATAATTAAATTTCGTCCCTTTATAAAAAGGCAAGGATAGAACAAATCCACTTAACACAAAAAATATAATAACAGCCGAATGACCTTGCCATAATATAGAAAAATAGGCCCCAAATGTTGAATACATTACCTTTTTACCTAATATCGGAAATAATGCTAAGAAGTGTCCTAATAGAACAATGATTGCAGCAATACCCCGAAGGGAATCCAATTCTTTATAACGTCTCGTCATAATTCTTCCCTCTGTTCTAAAATGAAATTTATTAATCTAACTATTAAAATTTAGTCATCCTTATAAGGATGACTAAATTTTATAATTATTACGTGAATTAATTAATCTAATACAAAACCCTTGTGTGAATGGCAATATATCGAATAACGTAGAATATACACCTATATCCTTCGTATCACCTTGAGAGAAGTCAACCGCTCCGTTTCTTCTTGTCACTCCCATCAAATAACCGATAGCTTTATCTGCACTTTCCAAACATTCCTTTGAAATATCCTCTATCTTTGCTGCATTCAACATAAACCACCCCAGTGTGGATGTAGCGGAGGAATCTGGTCCGCATTCGTTCCTGGTTACAGTCCAATTCCAATTGCCTTGTTGTTGAAATTTCATCGTAGCTTTTGCAAATTTACGTACACTTTCTTCTAATACAGGTTTATAGCTGTTGTTTTCCGGTAATTCATTCCACGTATCTATAAGACCTATAGCAAACCATCCAAGACCTCTTCCCCAGCCATATAAACCTAGAGGAACTTTATCTTCTAATCTATAAGCATGGCATGGTATATGACTTAAGTTTAACATTCCATATGTTTCATATTCTTTAATCTGCTTTACAGCCAAATCTATACACTCACTTTTGTTATACCTAATGCCGTAAGTCACTAAGAATGGACATATGAAACCAATGGTATCTACGTATCGATACCCCTTCATAAACTTTCTATATTCTATCGTACCATCCTCACCTATATGCTCTTGTATCATTTCCCAAGTAGCATCCAAGGCTTTTTTATATTTATCTATATCCTCAAAATCCAGCTTCATGATCGCATAAGCAAGTATTGCTCCATCTACATACTGAGGTTTGTGCACCCACTGACCATTATGATCAAATTTAGAGTTCAAAAACTTCGTAATTTCATGTTTCACTGCTTTGTCATCGTTATATTTCAGGTATTCAGATAACCCTAATAGTAAAGATGCTTCTTGCCAATGCTGTATAGCACTTTTCGTATAATTTCCTTTCAACATATCAATTGCTATTAATCTTGTGTTATCAGTTACCTTAATCTTTGGTGTTTTATTTAGCCACTTAACACCTATATGAGTGATTGACTGATTCCATAAGCTTTTATCCGTATATCTCCCTATTTTTATTCTTCCCAACCAATTCTTTCCTATAGGAATGAAATCAATCACTACAATAATTGCGATTACAGCAAGTAACACAAAGCACGCTGCCTGTATAACCATATAATTATGTCCTTTCTATACTACTTAAATAATGTATATAATTTTTTTATCTCCGACTCGGTTCCTAGCTCTTCATCTGATAAGTTCTTTATTAACTTATTTCTTAATTCTTCATTATGTATTAATTTCTTAATTCCCTCCGAAAGTGAGTGAGCATCCATGTCTATAATCAGCCCATTTTCTTCATTTTTAATTTGATCTTTAGCTGTACTGAAATTTGTTACCATTATTGGTTTATGCAGTATTTTTGCTTCGTCTATTGCGATAGATTTTCCTTCGAACCTGGATGGTTGTACATATATATCTGCTTCTCTTATATACGGATAGGGATTTTCTTTCAGTCCTAACAGTAAAAAATGATCTTGAAGGTGATTTTCTTCTATCATTTTTTCTAACTTACCTCGCCCTTCCCCTTCTCCAATGATATACCACTTTATTTCATATCCATCTCCAACCAGATTCTTACATGCTTCTATAGCCAAATCAAATCCCTTTTCATGACTTAGCCTTCCTACAGAAACAAGCTTTACCCCTTTACGCTCTAGATCTACCTTTTCCTGTGACATTTTATTTATCGTACTTGGAGATACGATGTTATGAATAACACCTATTTTGTCTTTATATATAGAAAATCTTTGTTTTAAAACATTGGCACATTCCTCAGACACCGTCACTATATGATCCAATGAACGAAAATAACCCATATCAATGTTAGGATCCATTCCTAATTTGTCATAATCAGTGTGTATAAAACCAATTTTCTTATTCGCATTTACTTTGTCTATACAAAAGTAAACTGGGTTCTTTTCTAAGTACCCAATCGCTACATCATACTTTTTACTTATATTCTGTAAAGATTTTGATAGATATCGCCATACTCTCTGTTCACAACGGGCTTTGTTTTTTTCACTTTTAAATATGTAACCTGCACAAACCCTCGATAAGGCTATATCTAGTCTTCCTTGTCGCAAGCATTTCATGACAGCTGCTTTTATCGGCATATCAAACAACTGATACTCAGAAGGTTCTTCCAATACATTCACTTGTTTAGGGATTTTATTAAGGAATAAACCTTCATGCTTAAATAAAAATAAATCCACATTATAGCGAGAGTAATCCATCGTATTCAACAGAGAGATTAATGACTTCTCAGCCCCACCGCAGTTCAAATTATTGATAACAAATAATACGTCTTTTTTCATAATAATCACCTTTTAAAGAATTCCGTAGAGCTTATTTATTTCTTTTTCGGTTCCTAACTTTTCTGTAGATAAATTATTTACGATTCTTTCCCTTAATTCTATATCTTTGATAAGCCTTTCAATTTCAGTTGCTATTCCTTCTTCAGACATCTCAGCAATAATTCCGTTTATTCCATGATTTATTTGATCTTTTGCAGTTTCAAAGTTGGTCACCACTATCGGTTTATGCAATATTTTTGCTTCATCAATTGCTATAGACTTACCTTCATACCTAGATGGTTGCACATATATATCTGCTTTTCGTATATAAGGATAGGGATTTTCTCGAACCCCCAAAATTGTAAAATGGTTTGAAAGATGATGATCTTCTATTAAACGTTCTAATGTATCTTTTTCATTTCCATCCCCTAATACGTACCAATTTATCTTGTATCCTTTTTCAAGAAGTAACTTGCAAGATTTCACTGCTAAATCTAAACCCTTTTCATGACTTAATCTGGCGACAGTAATAATATTGGTATAATGTCTATCAAACAAACTGTCATCTTCTATATCTTCTTTAGATAAATCATATATAACGCCAGGAGCTACTATATTATATATAATCGTAACTTTATTTTTTAGTTGTGGAAAATTTTCTTGTAACGATTTTGCACACTCTTCTGAAACCGTTATTAGATTATCTAGTTGTTCAAAATATGAGTTATCGAACTGGCAATCCATACCTGAATTCGAGTAGTTTGTATGTATCCATCCAGCCTTTTTTTTGGCATTGACCTTATCAACTACGAAGTATATTGAAGACTTTTCAAGATAGCCTATCGCTGCATCATACTCTTTTTCTAACACTTCAAATGACTTACTTTGATATTCCCATGTATACTGTTCTGAAATTGCAGCTTCCTTTATCAATCTATTTTTAATAGTGAACATCAATCTTGAATATGCTAAATCAATTTGTCCATTCTTTAAAAAGCCCATTATTGAATTTTTAAGGCTAGATGTAAATATTTTATAATCACTTGGCAGATCTAATATATTTACCTCTCTTGGTATCGAATTTATGAATATTCCTGTTTTATTAAACAAAAATAAATCTACATCATATAAACTGTAATCTATCTGAGATAGTAAATTTATCAAGCTTTTTTCTCCACCACCAGCAGATAAACTAGGCATAACAAATAGTAGTTTTTTTTTCATAATGTACCCCAAATTACTTAGACAATTCTTTCAAATATTCTACTGCTTTGTAAGACATTTTCTTTATATTAGGTATAGATTGTCGTAGCTTTTGCCTTATCTCCTCTTCCTCTCGTACCATCTCATCAAATCTTGCTTTTAATTTATTACTATCAGATATCTCCTCTATATCTAAAACTAATTTTTCTTCCCCAAATATATCTTTAGATATCCCTTTGGACTTTACACTATATCCCAATACCATAGTCGGAATAAAACTAGAGTAAGCAGCTATAGTTGCATGCGTTCGAGCTCCTATAAAGAAACGCATTCTAGCTATATACCCCTTATACTGTATTGCATTTAAGTTATCTGGTAACAGAATCACTCTGCCTGTGTCCTTAAATTCTTTGTAATATTTGTAGAGAACTTCGTAATCATTGTTCCCATCTTCAATAACGTGAGGTGTAAGAGCAATCGTCATATCTGTCGTATTTAATATATGATTAATTAACTCTCTTACCGCAACTTGAGAATTCTCATTTCTATTCCATACAAGCGGGCTAAAATTAAGACCCATTGTATTTCCTTCCTGCCATCCATTAGGCAACTCCAATTCTTCTTTTTCCATTGTAAATGCAGCATCAGCACACAATTGAACGTTATTTAATCCTTGTTTTTTTAACATATTATAGGTAAGACTTTCGCGTGCTAATATTAAATCAAAGAGCTTTAGATCTTCCAACTTTCTTTCAGACATATCCTCTTCTCCTATAGAACATCCCCATAGTACTAGCTTTTTCCCCTGCATTTTTACTCTTCTATCAATCTCATACCACCCAGGTTGCTCTCCATAGCAATAATTATCCCCTCCGATAGATAAACATACATCGGAACTTTTTATATGCTTTATTATGTTATGATGAATTTTCCCTAATGCATAAGACTCATCGTTAAAGAGTTTTACTTTAACTGAGGACAATAACCAATCATATGAATATTTTTTCAGACTGCGGCTAGAACCATCATATATATAATCTAACTTATTGATTACCTTATCTGTTTCAGGTCTATCTGATGCCAAACATACTTTTGCTCCATCTATTTTTTCTTTTATAATATTTGTAGAAGCTCGAACTATCGCTTCGCACCCTCTATTCAAACTGCCCCCATGGGCAAACATCATAAACTTCACACTAAATTCCTCCAGTTTTATTTATTTCTAAGCCTGCTGTAAGAGACTGCGAAGTATAACCCCACAGTAGATTTTCTTTTAATCATATTTATTAAAAATTTCTCATATCTACCAAGCTTGCTATAAGTTACTTCACAATATAGCGGCAATGCCTCTCTAACATATTTATTGCATATCATATTTTTTATGTATTCATATCTCTCACTAAACCGTATTTCCTTAGACGGTTCAAAATAAATATATACGTAGGAAATTACACTATTTATAAACTTTCTTGATTTCAATTCACGTATCTTTGCCTTATCAACCTTTTCGATGTAAATTTTCGGTAGTTCCATATTATATACTTCCACAGCTCGCTTGAAATAATCTTTTTTTGAGATATCCCGAGTTGCGCTACCCGCTACATCCCTATAATAATATCCCGTATAATTTATATATTCCATATTAGTTGCATTACTAAAAAATTGAATATTAAACATTCCATCTTCTCCTAATGCGACCTTCTCTGGAAACTTCACATTATTTTTCGTTATTATGCTATTTTTATAAATTTTGTTTACAGCAGTATTTAAATTATCGCTTTTAAGAAAATAGGGTAATATCTCTTTATTTATATATTCTTTTTTTAGAACGATATTAGTTGGAAATGGATATTCAATTGTTACCTTATGCCCCTCAATCTCACTTCTTAAATTTGATATAATTACATCACAATTGCTTTGTTTTGCTGAATTATACAGAGTTTCATACATATCCGCTTCTACATAATCATCAGCATCAACAAATCCAATATATTCACCATTAGCTATAAGAAGTCCTTGATTCCTTGCAATACTCACACCTTGATTTTTTTGATTTATAAGTATAATCCTGTCATCTAGTGCCCTATACTTTTCAATAATCTCTACGCTATTGTCCGTTGAACCATCATTAATAAAGATAAATTCGCAGTTATGAAGCACCTGATTTAACAGTGATTCTATACACCGAGTAATATATTTACCAGCATTATAAACCGGTATAATTACACTGACATTTCTATTCATGGGCAAATCACCCCTTTGCTTTGAATCCCTTATACTTTCATTTTTAAAAATTTTTGTAGTTGTACCAATACACTTAATAAACTTTTAAGCCTCTATAATTTCATACAACTTATTTAATTCATACTTATTACTATAATCAGTATTACTACAATTGTTAGCTAACTGCTTTCTTACGGTAGCATCCTTATACAATTTTTCTATTCCATCTGCTATTCCTTCAACGGATAATTCCGTAATATATCCGTCAACCCCATTTTTCACTTGACTGTTTGCGGTTGTATAATTTGTAATTAGGACTGGTTTTGCAAGTATCTGAGCCTCTCCTACTGTAACAGCTTTTCCCTCATATCTAGATGGTTGGACATATAAATCAGCTTCTTTTATATATGGATATGGATTAATTTGCTTTCCTAGCAACACAAAGCTATTTTCTAATTTCAAATCCCTTATTAGATTTTTAATCATTGTTTCATCTCCACCATATCCAACTACATACCAGGCTATATTCTCATAGCCTTTATCTTTCAATATCCTTAAAGCCCTAACAGCATTATCGATTCCTTTTGCATGAGATAGTCTAGCCACAGTTATAACTTTAAAACGGTTATCAAGAAGCATAGGGGTATCTATTTCTTCATTCGCCATGTCTCTAATAAACTGCGGGGAGGTTATATTTTCCATTACTATAACCTTATTTTTTAATGCACTATATTTTTTTAAAAATGAATTTTTGCATGCCTCTGATACAGCTACAATACAATCAAATTTATTCCATACTTTTAAATCCATCTCTATATCTGTCTCAATTGTAGAATAATCTGTATGAATCCATGCTATTTTTTTCTTAGCCTTGACCTTATCTGCTACAAAATAATGCGGCCACAAATAACTAATTGCAACATCATACTCTTTATCTAGTTTAGGTAAAAATGGAATAGCATATTTCCACATTAATTGCATTTGATAATATCCTGTCTCTACTATTCCTTTAGCTTTTCCTGCAAAACGAGTATTTATCTTAGATAAAATTCTAGAAAATCCAATGCCATACTCTTTATCCTTTAAAGTTTCTCCGATTGACTTCCTAAAGGTGGTGTATTGTGGAACTTCTTCTAATAAATTTACCTTGTTACAAACTAATTCCATAAAATCCCCTTGATGTCTATACAGCATTAAATCAACAGCGTATTTTTTGTAATCAAAACCCTCAAGCATACTTATAAGGCTTCTTTCTACTCCTCCAACTTCCATATCAAATGAGGCCACCAGTATATCCTTCATATATGCCTCCTAATTTTTTGTAACAAATTTTCTTATCCGCGCTATATTTTCTCCACCTATAACCTTAGATGCTAACAGTTTTAAACCACTCTTCAATCTTGCTTTAGGTGGTAACCAACTTTTATAAAAATGATGCATTGCATATGTATTTGGAGTAATAAATTTTCTACAGTTAATATAATCATATGGAGAAAAATATGTTTGAGGATAGAAGGCTCCTATCCCACTTATTTCTTGATATTCTCCATTCAACTGTAATCCTTTATTTTTTAGTATCTCGCTTATAATGGCCACATTAGTTAAACTGTCATACTTTCCATCCTCTTTAATAAAACTTTTTTCTTCGTATGAATCTAGAAACATTTTTATTAATACATTTCCTTTAGTGGCTCCTATTGTACTTGTAGCTATATAGTTCTCTTGTTCAAATCCCCAAAATGAATCATGATGTAGCATATCATCAAAAGATTTGAATACCTCTACATCCGTATCTAAGTAAATTCCTCCAAATTTATAAAGAGCGTATACTCTTACATAATCACTTACAAATGCAAATTTTTTGTATTCATAGGCTTCCTTGACATATAAATTACAATTTATATCAAAATTATCTTCATTCCACTCAATTATTTCATAACCAGCTAAATTCTCTTTCCAGCTATCTATACATTTTTTTACTATTATAGGTTTTTCTCCTTTACCAAACCAACAATAGTGAATGATGCGTGGAATCTTTTCTGTAAATGCCAACTCAGTATCCCCTTTCTAAACTATATAGAATAATATATCTATACACCTAAATTTCCATATTTCATTGATCAACTAGTCATTAACATATTTCACCTTAAAAAACTTAGAAATTTAAAAAATTACTTTTATAAATAATGTTTAATGTTATTACATTCTCGTATGCATAGAAGATAAAATAAAATACTAATATTGCATAATAAACTAGTTTTTGGTCTTTATCAGTAAATAATTTTATAATCCATGAAATTAAAATTAATTGGTATAATCCAAAATATATAGAAAATCTTGCAAAAATCCAATTTTGTGTTGAAATTATCATGAATACAAGTCCTAATATAGACATATTTACTACATAGTCACTTTTAGGAAATATTTCCCTAAGTTTCTCTCTTCCAATGTAAGCAATAATAATTGGAGGAATATTAACTCCAACTCTAAGTATATTTGCTCCGCCCTCAGAAAAGTTCTTGTAATCTCCATACTGACTATCTCCTATGACTGAGAATAACGTATCTAAAAATTGATTAAACCCTATAACTATGAATACAGAGCAAAAAAGGGTTACATACGTTTCCCATGACCATGCTTTTCTCCTAATCATAAAATATATTGGAATAAGGATAAGTGCAGTTTGATGTATTGTTGATGCAAATAGAATAATTAGAATATACTTTTTCCAGTTACCTTCAAATATATATTTTGTTGCAGCAAAAATAATTGCTGCTGCAAGAAATTGCCTTATCCCATTCATTGATATTAAATACATTCCACCTGTTATATATACATATAAACTTAATTCGAACATTCTTGTATATTTATATAAAACCAACACAATAAGTACATTTGTTATTAGTGCCGTTACAAAAATCAATATTTGAGGGTCATTAGAGAACTGTTTTAAAATCATCTGAAGCACATTAAAACCCATATCTTTTCCTTCTTTTATATGTTCCCAATCAAACGTATCTTTTTTATAAGAATACATATAAAAAAAAGTATCCCCGATATTATTACGGAGACCAGACACCATTACAAGAATAACTATTGTTAAAAATACTAACAGCTTATTTGGCTTTGATTGAACAATGTGTGGTCCCATTATTACAGGAGTAGAAAAATATCTTGCTAAAAAAGAAAGAATATAAACTAAGACCAGCGTAACCCAAAATATAAACATTTTTAAATTCCTTTCATATTATAGATTGTAAATATAGAACTCTTTGCTATTCTTTAACCAAATAATTCAATAATATAGCCTATCAGTCCTATATTTCTCTTACAATCTAAATACATGTGACAATAAAATACATAGTTAATTAAAGACCTACTATTTATTTTTCAAAACAGTAGCTTTACTCGTCTTTTGAATATAAAAATGAAGCATAATCCCAAAAGGTGTAGCCACCAAAGTAATAAGCTTACATGGGGACTCAATAAGAAATTTATAGTTTTTGATCATCAAGTTGCTAGATACATAATGTATAGATTCTCGAAATTTTTCTTTTAATGTAGGAGCATATTTCATAGCAACTTTTCTAAAGAATGAGAACCCTTGGGGGTTTTTTCTATATTGCTTAATAATGTTCATGCTAGATCCATCTGCTAAATACTCAACATGACAAAGAACTTTATTCATGATGAGTAAAGGTTGCTCTTGATCAATAAGAATATATTTATAACTTAAAGGACAGTACTTTTCGCCCGGAAATATTGGATATGGTGGGGTTTTTCGTGTTAACTCTGATCGATAAACTAACTTTTTATCACCTGTGACTTTATATTTCGCATGCAAATCTGTCAGTTTAGATTCCTTCACATGTTCCGGCATCATCGTTCCAATAACTTTTCCATTTGGATTAGCGTCTAATCCTATTATGCCAGCGTAATCATTACTTCCATACTCCTTCCAAAAACGAGTGATATTTTCAACGGCATCATCCGCCATATAATCGTCAGAATCAATACAAACATTAAGTTCCGTATCAATTAATTCGTAAGCAGTATTATGTGCCCCGTGCATTCCCTGATTCTCTTGATAATGATACTGAATTGAGATACTGCCTTGGGAAATCCAATTTTCTATTAACTCTCTTGTGTCATCTGTAGATCCATCATCAATAATTAACCAAACAAAATCCTTACTTGTCTGTCGCTTTAAACTTTCATAACATAAATGCAGCGTGTAAGCACGGTTAAATGTAGGTGTAAAAATTGTAAGAGTAGGTTTCAATTTACATCTCTCCATCAATCATCTAATCTATTAAAATTCATCCCCTAATATTGTTAATATACTATTTAATACTAATCTATCAGGTCTTACATATTCATGGTAATATCTATAATTGTTAATCATCATTTGATATCTATAATTTTCATCATTTGATAAAGTATATATTTGATTTATACATTCTTCTGGTGTTTTAAAAACAAGATAATTTTGACCATCACGAAAATCACCTGGGACTTCATAATGTAATTCTTCTGTTACTATAGCCTTGCTTGCTGCAACATACTCTGCAAATTTCCAACCAATAGATTGATGTAATCCCATAGTTGCAATACAAATTGCAGATTCTTTTACCTTTCTTAGGTAATTATTCCGTTCAGTAGCTTTTCCGTCTTCTATAACAATATCTGCATAATTTTTATATGCAAATTCTGATGGTGCTACTCCTCCATAAAATTTATCTCCGAACTCTTTTCGACAAAGTCTAATGCATGTTGCTCGAAAATCATTAATATATGCACGTTCTTCCTTTTTATTCGAAGAAATTTGCCCTTCATAATCTCCATTTACATCCCATAGCCTAGCCATAAAAAGAATTTTTGAATCTATTTCTTTATGAGGTATATCTTCAAAAGAATTAATACGATATAAACCATTGTAATATTGAGACAACGGAACCTTCCGTATTATTTTCTTAATTTTCTCCCTAAGTGGATCTTGAGGCATCGGTGAATGCGCAATATTTCCAGGTATTGTAACCATATAATTTAATCCAAGGGGATAAATTTTTTCCTTATGCCTTAACTTTGAATTATAAAAACTATTAAAACTTCGCTTAAAGTAAAAGTCGTATTTTTCTAACAACACATTCATAAACTCAACATAATCCTGATTTTGCTTAAGCAAATTATCATAACCATCATTAACATCATATAACACTCGAGTTTTCCCGTTGATTATAACTTCCATCATATTATAAGGTAATTGATCTTGATGATTCTTACTAAGTTTCTCTATCCTCAAGTCTATTACTCCTTGTTGAGCAAGTAGAACAAAACCTGCAGTTATATTATAGAGATGCAGCGGAACTTCTCCTAGCCTAAGACAACATGAAACTCTTGACATCATTGTGCTCCTTTTTAATCCTTTAGACATTATTTAAAATATAGAAGTTACTATTAATTAAAGCGCTTGAAGATAAAAATTCTCAAGCCAAGTAGCCGATTCACTTATATCATATCCTTCTTTCTTGATATATCCTTCTACATCTTGCATACGTTTATTGACATCCAATATATCCTGCGCCCATATTTCGGGAGAGGTATTTATGCTTTCAAAACTCACTAGACCTGCTCCCATGTCTACTTCTTTAGTTATCGCATCCGAGATTACACAAGATAACCCCGCTCCTTGCGCTTCTATAAGAGTAACCGGCAATCCTTCATGAATGGATGGGAATGCAAATACATCAAAAGCTTGAAGTAAATGGTCGATATCGCTCCTTATGCCAAGAAACTTTACATTAGCCCCTAAATTTAATTCTTCCACTTTTTGTTCAATCTTTAACCGTAACGGACCATCCCCCACCAAAACAAGAACGGAATCTCTTCTAAGTTTAACTAACTGAGCAAACACTTCTATAAGGAATCCATGATTTTTTTGATGCGCAAACCTTCCTACATGCCCTACTACAAAGTTATCAACTGTAAGATTTAGTTCCTCTCTTATCTGTTTTCTAATTTCGGGGGAAAATGAAAACTTTTCAGGCTCAATTCCATTTTTTAAAATCGTGGCAGTATCTGTTTTACCTGGAAATAACCAGCGAGATGCTGCATCCGAACATGCTAAAAGATGTGTCGCACTTCGTAATATATACTTCCCTGCATACCACTTATATACTTTCGCAGCAACTCCACCTTCACTGCTAGTATTGTGACTATGTGCGATACGAACTGGTATACCGGCTTTCTTAGCTGCACGTAACACAAATCCACTCATCTTATCCATGTGTGAGTGTACAATCATATATTCTTGATGAGATTCAAAAAAATTATCTAAAGACTTTATGTATTCATTATGACCACCATCAGTAATATATGGAATCCTGTGCATTTTCCCACCTAATTCTGATATTTCTGTATCGAAAACACCTTCCTTACAAGTAAGAAAATCAAACTGCACTTTATTTCGATCTATATTCCGGTACAAGTTCATAATAAGGGTTTCTGCACCACCACGGTTCATATTGACTACAACATGTAAGATTCTTAATGGACAATCCAATCTAACGCCTCCGTTCTACTCATAAACATGGTGTAAATATAGCTCTTTTCTTCTAATACTTTATTGACGGCATAATTATTTTTAATAATCTCACGACCAGACTCTCCGAATATGCCTTGTAAGCTACTATTTTCAGCAAGATATTTTATCTTTTCTGCCATTGTCTGTATGTCTTCACGACCTACTATCCAACCATTTACACCATTTTGAATTAACTCTTTATGGCCCCTGTTCTCACTGGCTATAACAGGCAATCCGCAAGCCATCGCTTCCATAATATTAACTGGTAACCCCTCACGTAGACTGGATGCAACAGAAATATCACAAATAGGTAAAATTTTTGCAATATCATTCCTATAACCAAGGAAATCTATCATTTCAAATACACCCATTTGTTTAGCTAAATTTTTGCAATCATTTATCAAAGGACCATTCCCAGCCAATAGAAGCCTCGCATTGGGAACATGATCTTTTATTAAGGCCAATGAACGAATCAAAAACTGCTGATTTTTATTTTTATTAAACTCAGCCGCATAAAACATTAAAAAATCATCCGGTTTATAACCCATCTCAATCCTTAGACAATTCTTTTGAGCCTCACTAACTGGTTTAAAATATTCTGTGTCCACTCCCACCCCATGAATTTGTTCAATTTTAGGTACTTTAAACTTTCGCTGAACAGCCAAGTTATAATCTTCTTGGTTAATTGTAATGAGGCAATCTGTATAATTTGCTAGCATTTTTTCAATTGGATAATATAACAGCCAATTTGCAAGCGGGGCACCTTTACAAAAATGAAATCCATGCGCAGTATATAAAACTTTTGTTCCATGCTTTCTAGACTTTCTTGCTGCCAAACGTGCAACGGCTCCCCCCATCGGGGTATGGCAATGAATAATTTTATATTGATTTTCATCAATAATATCTTTCAGCTCTTTATAAGCCTTAATATTCTTAAATTGCAAAGGTGACCTTTGAATAGAAATGTCATACTTCTTATCCACATATGGAAGTTCCATGTTGCCAGCAGCAGCAACATGGACTTCCCAGCCTTGTTCTTTAAACCATTTCATATAAGGCAAATGAAATGCTTTAAAGTGAAAGTCTACCGTCGCACAAAATAATACTTTATTTTCCATATATATCACCCTACAATTGTTATATTGTAACTAACCACCTGTTCATACTTCATTCTCATTTCTCTACATAGTAAAACATAAGTCTAAGCATATATATGCAGATCAAAATCCATATTTACATCATATTTTGTGGAGTTATATGACTATTTGCCAATGTCAATACACGTTTTCTTAATTCCGTCTTCTCCAGATTCTTATAAGTTTGGAGAACTGATTCAATTTCGTTTATACAAAGGTTCGATGTTTTACCTATATAAATTTTAGGATGAATTTGTTGTTCATGTATTTCTTCTTTTTTCAATAGTTCTTCAAAGAGCTTCTCTCCAGGTCTTATTCCAGTAAACTCTATTTGTATTTCTCCTAGCGAATTTCCTGATAATGTAATTAAATTTTTCGCAAGATCTAATATTTTCACAGGATCTCCCATATCTAATACAAATATTTCTCCACCTTTAGCTAATGCACCAGCCTGTATTACAAGCTTGGACGCCTCTGGAATTGTCATAAAGTAACGAATCATATCTGGATGTGTAACCGTAACTGGACCACCTTGCTTAATTTGTTTTTTAAACAACGGTATAACACTACCGCGGCTTCCTAATACATTACCAAATCTTACAGCCACAAACTTTGTATTACTTGTTTTGTCCAAGTTTTGAATTACCATTTCAGCAAGCCTTTTTGTTGCTCCCATTACACTTGTCGGATTCACAGCTTTATCTGTAGAAATCATTACAAACGTCTCGACCCCATTCCAGCTTGCCGCTTTTGCCACGTTTGTTGTCCCAATTAAATTGTTTTTGATAGCTTCTTCGGGGTTACGTTCCATCAATGGTACATGCTTATGTGCAGCGGCATGATAAACAACTTGAGGCTGATATTGACTCATTACTGACATCATTTTCAGATCATCCTGTACATCAGCAATTTCTGTGGTAACGACAATATCTGTGTCACCGTATAGCTCTTTCAATTCCATTTCGATAGAATAAATACTATTTTCACCATGACCTAATAAAATCAATTGTTTTGGGTTGAATTTTGCAATTTGACGACAAATTTCAGATCCAATTGAACCACCAGCACCAGTTACTAAAATAATTTTATTAGTAATAAATTCTGAAATACTTTCAATATCCAATTCAACAGGATCACGTCCTAATAAATCGTCTACTTGGACATCACGAAATTCATTCACTGAAACTTTTCCAGTCACTAAATCCTCTAGCATTGGAAGAATTTGTGTTTTTATTTTTGTCTTGGAACATTCTTGAAAAATCATATTTAATGCTTTCTTGCTAAGTGAAGGAATTGCTATTATGATGCTATCGATATCTAATTGCTGAACAGCAAATTCAATACGGTCAATTCCTCCAATTACCGGTATTCCAAGAATATCCAACCCTTGTTTCTTTATATTATCATCTATAAATGCCACAGGCAGTAATTCAGTATCATTACTATTCAAAAGTTGCCTTACAACCATTGTACCTGCAGAACCCGCACCAATAATTAGTGTTCTTTTTTTGTCCCCCCCTTTTTGAATATAAGCATCTCTGAACATCCGCCATAGAAAACGTGATCCTCCAATCAGTAAAATATGAATCATCCACGTTACAACAAGAAGACGGAAATAAATATCTTGAACTAATATTTGTTGTACTACTGCTGTTGTGATAACAGAAAGTGTGATTGCTTTTAAAATAATTAGCAATTCTCCTACACTTGCATACTCCCATGCTTTTTTATAAAGCTTATAAATAAAAGAAAAAATATGATGGCTAAATAGCAGCGTCATTGCACTCACTACGATGGGAAATGTTATGACATTGAAATCAGCACTTACTAAGAAGCGACTAAAGAAAACCGTAGTTAATACGATTAAGGAATCAATTAAAATTAATAAGGATAATCTCTGGCGATACGTCATAATAGGCCCCCCTCTCTAAATTTTTTATATATAACAAAAGGAAATCCTCATAATTGTTATCTTAGAATTAAAAGATTTATATATTGAATATGTCTAGCTAAACATTTAGACAAGGAAAATAATCAATAACCAACTAATACAAAGTTCCTATCTACAAAATCCTTTAGAAAGACTTTCTAGACAAGAACTTCAAATAAGTTTGGGCATCCAACCCTCCCTCACACCACACTCTTGACGACTAACGTCTAAGGTTCTTCAACCCACAGTATGATCGAGTGTCTCCATTGATAGTGGTAAGGAGACATCACCGTACCCTATAATTTTTTATAGGTGGTCTTTCATTCTCTACTATAAAATATATGAAAAGCTTCTCATCCTTACGTCACCCATTAGGAAAGCGCTGTATTATTATTTTATGTATAATCAATTCTAATAAATCTCTTATACTTTTTTATTTAGAATAGCCCCTACAAGCTTTCCTTTTGTTAAATCTAAGGCCCTATTCGCTTCAACAACTGCTTCACTAGCAGTTTGATAGCAACTTAACACCAATAATACCCCATCACATTGACTAGCTAGTATATTTGTATCTATAACCTCAAGAAGGGGCGGAGAATCAAATAAAATAATGTCATACTGCTCTATTGCTTTGCTAATTAAATTTTGCATAGATGGTAAACTAAGCATCTCAGCTGGATTATTAATTTCGGGACCACTTGTCAATATATGTACATTTTTGATTTCTGTCTGTATTACCACTTTTTCTAATGCTGCTTTTCCCTCCAAAACATTTGTTAATCCAGATTTATTTTCCATTCCAAAAATCGCATGTAGTTCCGGAGTTCGCAAATCCGCATCAACAACTAAGACTTTTTCATCTCGCTGAGCCATAGAAACCGCCAAATTTGCCACAGTGGTGGTTTTACCTTCTCCATATCCAGGAGAAGTAATAATTATAGTTCTTGTTTTGTCCGTGCCAATTGCAAATTGAAGGTTAGTACGAATTGTTCGATATTCCTCAGCCATCTTCGATTTCGGAGCGATATGAGCAATTAAATGACTATTATCAAGGATACGGCTTTGCTTTTTATTATGAATCAAATGTTTTCCCCTCCACTATTACACTTTCTCTCTTACTTGTTTTATCTACTATATTATTTTTCTTCATTTGAGAAACACTTCCTAAAACGGGAACCGGTAATAATTTTTCAATGTTACGTTCCGATTTAATTGTTTCATCAAGAGAATCCAATACAAAGACTACTCCGATACTCAGTATAAGACCGGCAGCCAAGGCCATCTCAATCGCTTTTGCATGATTCAAGTTTATCGGTAAAGGATGCTCTTGTACTTTTGCTTCTGTTAAGATGCGGACATTCGAAAAATTTAGGATAGCATTGGCTTCTTCTTTATAAACATTTGCTGTAGCATTGGCAATTTTGACTGCCTGGGCTGGATTAGTATCCACAGCCGTAATAACAAAAACCTGTGACTCTTCAATCTTTCCAACACTAACCTGTCCATTCAATGCATCTGCTGATTTTTGCGAATTTAATTGCTGGGCCACTTTCTCTAAAACAATAGGTTCCTTTATCATCACTTTAAGTGTAGCTATAGCATCAGCATTAGCTGGAATGAGGATTCTTGCAGAAGACGCATATAAAGGCGTTTTCATGAAAATGCTATATATACCACCAATACATGCCGCTAATATCGTAATTACTGCAATAATCCAAAATTTTCTTTTTATAACATTAAATAAATTTTTTAAGTTTATTTCCTTTTCCATGTTTCCCCTCCATTACTGTCTATTTAACTAATAAAAAAGCTAATCGCTGGTAAATCAAATCGTATAACCTAAGTTAATTTTGATTATATCGAACATAATTTACTAAATCATAAGTAGAATGAATTTTCTGAGTATACATTCCATTCGGAAAATTCATTCCTTGTTTCTTTAATCTTAATATACTCATTTAATATTCATTTTAGTTCTTGATAATGAACCCGTCAATATAAATTTATACATCAAATCCAACAATTACCTTAGTATATTTAATTCAATTATCCTTATATAAATTCAAAAATAACTTCATAAATAATTATTTCAAATGAATTAATTCATTCATATATTGATATATTATAAAAACTATTTAAAACTGAATTAAACAATATCCTACAATTTTGACGACTGAAAAAAAGAAGTATTATTAAAAAGCTAATTCCAAAAACAGATTCACCTTAACTGTTTACCCAACATATTGATTCTGATCCATAAAAATTTTAGCATCCTTTTCTACAAAAAAAGACTTCATTTCTAATGAAGTCTTTTTTTGTATCGTTAAAGCTTAGTTACAAACCATTGCGCTTTCCACTAACTTTTTCATATAATCTAATAGCTCTTTTTTTAACTCTTCGTGTTGCAGTGCCATTTCAATTGTTGTTTGAATAAACCCTAGTTTTTCTCCGACATCATAGCGTTTTCCTTCGAAATCATATGCAAATACACGTTGAATTTCATTTAAACGCTGAATCGCATCTGTTAACTGAATTTCTCCGCCTGCCCCTGTTTGTTGATCTTCTAAGAACATAAAGATTTCTGGAGTTAACACGTAACGCCCCATAATCGCTAAGTTAGATGGTGCTGTTCCTTTAGCAGGTTTTTCAACAAATTTACTCACTTGATAACTGCGATCCTTTTGCTCTATCGGATCAATAATACCATAGCGATGCGTTTCATTCTCTGGAACAGTTTGAACACCAATTACTGATGATTGTGTATTCTCATATTGATTCATTAATTGGCGTAAGCACGGCGTATCCGCTTGAACAATATCATCACCAAGTAGTACCGCAAATGGCTCATTTCCAATAAATTTACGAGCACACCAAACAGCATGTCCTAAACCTTTAGGCTCTTTTTGGCGAATATAATGAATATTGATCTTTGAAGATTCTTGTACTTTTTCAAGAGTTTCATACTTTCCTTTTGATAGTAAGTTTTGTTCTAATTCAAAGGAATGATCGAAATGATCTTCAATTGCACGTTTTCCTTTTCCTGTTACGATAATAATATCTTCAATTCCAGACGCAATTGCCTCTTCCACGATATATTGAATTGTTGGTTTATCAACAATTGGTAACATTTCTTTTGGCATTGCTTTTGTTGCTGGTAGGAAGCGAGTCCCTAATCCAGCTGCTGGAATAATGGCTTTTTTTACTGTTTTCAACGGTTAACCCCCTATAAATATCCAAATACTACATGCTCATTTAATATAATAACAAACTTTATTACTTTGAAATATCTGAAATTGATATTTCATTAATTATCGAACCTATTAAAGAAAAGTCAAAGTCAAATTTATTTGATCGATAAATAAACAGCGAATTATCTTCAGCCTTCAATTGTGCTTCACCCAATTTTCCAAATAAATTTTCTTTTAATATTTTCATATTTTTAATATTTATCTTCTGAACAATTAATTGATTATTATATACTATATCAATATCTTCATATTGAACTAATGTTCCAACTGCTAATTGTTTTTCATTTTTTGAATTACCTACTATGTTAATTATCTCTTCTTTAGACTTTCCTAAAAAAGTAAGATACTCTTCTAAATTTGGAGTAATTCCATCTAATTGTTTTAATTTATCTAAAAATTCTTCATAAGGTATTGTTTGGTTATACGGAATCGATTTAACTATGGATTCACTAATCCAACCCTCTTCTCCATTCCCTAATGTAAATTTTAACCAATTAATATCTGATCTCATCTCTTTTTGCTGCTCTTTTACAACAAATGGAGTTCCAAACGATATCGTTCCAACTACTTGTCCATCTAAAGTTGGTGTACCCCTAACACGACCTTTTGCAGAGTTTACATACCGGACATCTAAAGATGCAAGTGGATTCTCCTCTTTTTTAGTACGTTCCACCTTACTTACTGGTTCTTTCTTCTGCTCTTTCGCCTGTAAAGAATATAGAATACTATCCTTTTGCCAGTAAGTTACCCCAACAAGTATCATCAATAACATAACACCAATAATAGCACTTAAGAACTTTCGTCCCTTTTTCTTTTTTGTATGATGTGGGCTTTGTTTTCCTAATAATGATAGGTGATCTACAACTTGAGCAGTGCCCTCTTTTTTCGTATCTTCATTGTTTATTAAATTTTTACCCGCCTGCTTCTCCATTGATTCTTTTTTAAACTTCTGCTGCTCTTCTCTACTCATAGCCCTGTACTCTTTTAAGAAGTTTTCATATTTCGGCATAATTTCTTGAATTGGACCATAGTCTTTAATTTCTCCATATTCTAACCATAAAGCCTTTGTACAAAACTTTTTCACTTGACCCAAAGAGTGACTGACGAAGAAGATAGTTTTCCCTTGTTCTTTAAACTCATTCATACGTTTCAAACATTTATCTGTAAATGTTTGATCACCTACTGAAAGTGCTTCATCAATTACAAGGACGTCTGGATTAATACTTACAGAAATAGCAAACCCTAAACGGGATTTCATTCCACTTGAGTATTTCTTGACTGGCATATCAATAAATTTTCCAATATCGGCGAATTCAATAATTTCCGGTGTCAACTTCTCAATTTTTTCTTTACTTAATCCCATCATCAAGCACTTTAGTTCAATATTTTCTTTACCAGAAAGTTGATTGTTCAACCCAGCTGCAATAGCAATAAGTGTAACTTTTCCTTTAATATCAATTTTTCCTTTTGTAGGTGGTGTAATTCCAGCAATTAAATTAGACATCGTCGACTTTCCTGAGCCATTTACCCCAACAATACCAATTACATCACCTTTTTGAGCTACAAACTCTAAATTTCTTAATGCATAAAAGTCTTCGCCAAATCCTCCAGGATATATGATATCCTTTAATTTATCTGAATTTTTACTGTGCATTTTGTATTTTTTTGTTACATTATGAAACCTGACTGATTCATTCATTTTTTACAACCCTCATTATAGATAATCTGCAAAGTGCTTTCTAAATTTCACATGTAATGCTGAGCCAATTAAAAAAGTAATAAAAACAAATCCCCAAAAATATAGCGCATAATTTATATCTTGGAAGAACCAATTTGTTCCTAATAAAGATGCCCGGTATCCATCAACAATATAGCAAAAAGGATTTAATTGCATAATCTTTTGGAAAATAGATGGTAGCCTTTCAGAAGTCCATACTATAGGAGTTAAATAAAATAACATTCTCATAATCGATTGAACAATCATTTGAGTATCTCTAACAATTGTCGCTAAAGTGGATGTAATTAGAGACAGTGAGCATACTAGCATAAGAGTGGCAAACATATAATAAACAAGCTGAATATAATGAATAGAAATTCCTTGTCCTGTTACTAAAAATAAAATTGTTATAACTCCTACAAGTATTACATGTGAATAAAAATTAGACATGATTACAAAGCTTGGAATAACGCTCATCGGGAAGCTCATTTTTGAAACCATATTTAACCTTGTATAAATTGACTTAGAAGCTTGCATCATTGCCGGATTTATAAAAAACCATACAACTAATCCTGCAGATAACCAATAGACGAAAGGAACTCCATTAACACCTTGTCCCCCTCTAATACCTAACCCAAAAACAAACCAATAAATACTCATCTGTATTAGTGGATTCAAAAGTTCCCAAAAAAGTCCTAAGTAATTATTATTATTTGTACTTTTTACTTGATAAATAGATAAACGTTTAATTAAATATAAACTGCTTATCTGTTCTTTCAATACCATGATCATTGAGTTCATCTTTACTATGCCTCTCCGAAAAATATTTTCCTTACAGCTCGTTTAGAAGCACCACCATCTTCTAAATAACAATACTTATTATAGAAACTATCGTATTTCTCTGCAAATTCTCCCAATCCATTTACTTCATACTTTACTATTTCTTCTAATACCGCTCTTGTATTCTTTACAATCGGTCCAGGGGCTTCTTCTTCCAAATCAAAATAAAATCCCCTTAATTTATCACGATAAGAATCAATATCATACGTATAGAAAATGATTGGACGCTTTAAATTTGCATAATCAAAAAAGACTGAAGAATAATCTGTGATTAACAAATCAGATATTACATATAGTTCGTTAATATCAACATGCTTGGAAAAATCGTAAACAAACCCTTTATATTTAACTAAATCAAATTTTTCTGCTACTAAATAATGCATACGTAATAAAATAACATAGTCCGATCCTAACTTACTTTGTAAGAGATCCAAATCTAGTTGTAAATCTAATTTATATCGTCCCTTACTATAAAATTGATCATCTCTCCATGTTGGTGCATATAAAATAATTTTTTTATCTATCGGTAAGTTATTCTTCTTCTTTAAAGATTCTATTACTGAAGAATTGTTACTCTGATATAAAAAATCATTACGTGGGTAACCAACTTCTACGACTTCCTTTTGAAATTGAAATGCCCTTCTAAAGATATCTGTAGAATAGGTATTAGGTGAAAGCAGATAATCCCAATTTTGTGCTTCAAGATGAAAATTATGCTTATATTTTTCCGTTGTCGTACCTGGCATATGTACTTCTTTCATATCACCAGCTAATTTCTTTAATGGCGTACCATGCCAAGTTTGGATATATACCGTATGTTTTGGTTTAGGTAACCATAAGGGCATTCTACTATTTGTAACCCAATATTTTGAACGCGCCAACAAAATAAACCAACGAATCGAGAACCTTTTTACATATGGGATATTTTCTTTATCAAATTGCACTGTATGGTTTTTATTTACACTCCATATCATTTCAAAATCCATATTATTTTGTAACATATATTCATATATAGCCCGTGGATTACAGCTATATTGTTTTCCAGAATAACTTTCAAATAAAATTAATTTCTTTTTGGGAGGCAAACAACTACAGAATAGAAATACTGCCTTACATAATTCCTTTACAATACGGTGATTTTTTATTCTTCTTATAAAACTCATGTCGTTTACACACCTTCTAATTCAGTCGCTTCATACTTACGATACATTAACGCGAAACCTCGCCTTTTCCCGTTCTTCCCATTAATGTGTCTACCTCTTCTTTTGCATTTTTCCCATTAAACAAAACATTATATATTGCATTCGTAATTGGCATTTCAATATTCATTTTTTCAGCTAAATGATACGCTGCCTCAGCTGTACGAACCCCTTCTACTACCATACCCATATTTTCTAATACTTCTTCTAAATTTTGACCTTTTCCAAGTAAATTTCCAGCTCGCCAATTGCGACTATGAACACTTGTACAAGTCACAATTAAATCACCTACACCTGTTAATCCTGCAAAGGTAAGCGGATTTGCTCCCATCTCACACCCTAATCGTGTAACTTCAGTTAGTCCCCTGGAAATTAAAGCTGCCTTCGCGTTATCTCCGTAACCAAGACCATCTGAAATTCCTGCACCAAGGGCAATAATATTTTTTAGTGCCCCGCCCAATTCAACACCAATCACATCTCGATTTGTATAAACACGGAAATTTGTATTCATAAATAGCTTTTGTGTTTTTTCCGCAGCCTGTAAATGATATGACGCAGCGGTTACAGTAGTAGGATGACGAAGACTCACCTCTTCTGCATGGCTTGGTCCTGAAAGAACAACAACACTTTCTATTAACTCTTTCGGCATCTCTTCTTCAATCATTTCTGATATACGTTTAAATGACCCTGGTTCAATTCCTTTACTTGCATGAATAATTGTTATCGGTTGTTTTACGATGTCCTTCAGTTGCTGCATTACACTACGAATTGATTTCGTTGGGACAACTAATAATATCGTATCTATCCCATCCATTGCTTCCGCTAAGGATTCATACCCTTTTATTGTTTTAGAAAGCTGAATCCCAGGTAAATATGTTTCATTTGTATGCTTCTCATTAATTTCATGGATTTGTTCTGCTTTATTTCCCCAAATTCGCACTTCATGCCCATTATCCGCTAGAACCATAGATAGTGCTGTTCCCCAGCTTCCTGCACCAACCACTGTGATTTTTTTCAAAATAAGCCCCCTTTTATCACCTTAACAACGTTAAAAATATCACTATTTATGCAAGAAGCTAAGTGATATAAACATAATTCACTTAGCTTCCATATTTCATTATATTTTTTAATTTGATTACGCTCTACTTCTCTTTAAGAGTGCATATTTCATCGTAAAACATTTCAAGAGCATGCCCATTATATTTTTGAAAATCAAATTCTTTAAAAGATGTTTTACTTAATATAAACTTTTGCATCCCAATTACTAAACCAGTAATGTTATTTTCAACTAAATCCCCATAGCCTTTTTCCAAAATGCTCCTTGATCCTGCAATATCAGTAGCTATAATAGGCTTTCCTAATATTAAAGCCTCTAACAATACCATTGGTTGTCCCTCGTGATTAGACGAGAGAACAAAACAGTCACATTGATTAATAAGTAAGAAAGGATTACTCATTTGACCAGTAAAAATCACTTTGTCCTCTAGATTTTTTTCTCTCACTAAATTCTCTAATTCTTCTTTTAAAACTCCATCTCCAATAATATAAAGCCTAATATTATCATAGAGTTCCGTAACTTTTGCAAAAGCATGTATAAGCTTTTTCTGATCTTTTTCAGGTGACAATCTTCCCATATTAACAAAATTAATGTTCTCTTTTTGGGGCATTTCAATTCCTCTAATTTCAAGCTTACCATTTCCGTGAATATTTTCTTTTAATAAATATTCTTTCCCGTCATATTTATATATGTCGCCTTCTTCAATCTGTTTAAGTACTTTATTAGGGTCAATGGCATTATGGACATACACACCTTGTTTTAGTGTAATATAATCCTTCAAATTCTTCCTATTTAAGTTTCTTGTGTGTTCTGCAACAGCTACTATTTTATCAAACTCCTTATACAACGGGAAAATAATATTTAAATTAGCTCTATGCTTAAATTTACCTTTAATTTTTTTAGAGTATTCTGCCCACATATCATTATGTTGATAGATATTTCTCTTTTTAAAATCTCCAAACGCAAATAACAATGTCCAAAATGGGACATATCCACTAAAGTCAATAGCTATATCAAATTCCGCATTACCAAATAACCTTGAAATTTCACGCTTGTATAGTTGCTTTGGTAGCGCCTTCTGAGCTCTTTCATTCTTTAGCCCCATTTTCATAACATAATTATTTTGATAAGATTCTTTTAAAGTGGTGTTTAAACTACCTACTCGATAAAATCTTTTCACATTCGAATTAATTTGATTGAAATTATCTCTTGAAATTTGATCATACTTCCCTTTATCAATAACTGCCACATTGTATTTTGAGTAATCAATATTATTCAAAAGGTTAATAACTGATGTGGTAATTCCATTATTCAAAAACCCACCACAGTACATTAGAATATTTTTCTTATTCTCATTTGTGACTTTATATACATTCTCCGTATGTTTTCCTCGGAAAATAATCTCAATCGCTCTTGCTGTAGCATTTCCATCATCATGATAGCAATATTCTTTTAATATTTCTTGGTATTTAAAACTGTAATCATTTTTTACACTCTCAATTTTTTCAATACTACGAACAACTTCGTCTACCGTATAGCATATTGGACCTGGCATATCTTCTAATTGAACGTATAAACCTCGTTGCTCTTCATACGCTTCCTTATCATACGTTAAGAAAATGATTGGTTTTTCTGTTACCATATAATCAAAGAATATACTAGAGTAATCTGTTACTAAAACATCTACTATTGACATCAATTCATTGGAATCTACCCAATCTGGTATACAAATCTCTCGTAAGCTTTCATCATCTTTAATAAATTTATATGTCAATGTATGGACTTTTAACAGGAGTTGATAATCACTAGGTATTTCAGAATACATTTTTTTCACAATATTGTTAATCTCATCCTTAATATTACTTACCTGATTTACTCCTCCTCTCCAAGTCGGTGCATATAAAATTATCTTTTTCGTTTCATCAATTTCTACAAATTCCTTTAAATATTCTCGTACTTCTTCCGGGTTTACTTGTAGAGTGAGGTCAATTCGAGGATAACCTTCATCGACAACATAACCATTGTATAACCCTTCTAAATCATGTGAATTTACAATGGTATCTGCAGTAAATTTATTAGGATTTAATATATAGTCACAATGCATAAAATTTCTTTGAATATTTTTATGTTGCCCTATTTCGCCCTTCATATCCTTTCCTAATGTTTTAATAGGTGTTCCATGCCATGTATTAACATAGATTTGTCCCTCTTTTTTCTGGAAATAAGGTGGGAATGTAGTATTGTTAATTAGATATTTCGCTGTTGTTAAATATTTTAAATACTCTTCACTATGAACTTTAACGAACTTAACATTTTTTTTATTTTCATAACGTTTAGCATAAAAATTATTTCCATCATTTAATGCCCAAACATGTGTATAATCCTTATACTCTGGATTATCAATAATTTTTTTAAAGATTGCGTATGGACTATCTGTCATACCTTTACCATGGAAAGATTCATATAATATAACTTTCTCATCCAAGTCTAATTTCACATAAAAATCAGTGTACTTAACAGTTCTCTTAAACCCTTGGTCATTCGAATATTTTTTCAGCGGGCCTGATAAAAAATTAATACGATTTTTCATTCTGTTAATCTTTTTCTTGAGTTGCAATATTAAAACCCCTCTTTAATTCATTTATAAAGTATACTTCCTATAAAAAGTCTTTTATCTTTTCCTCGAACACATCCTTATTATAGAAATGCATGACTACCTTACTATTTCCCTTTAAAAAGCATATTTACAAAGTGCTTACTTGAATCACCTATCGAATACTCATTCCATTTCAAAGTAAAATTATTTATACTATCTATTTTGAACTTACCATCTGTTATCACCTGTACCACCTCCTCAGTTGTATAAACAACTGGTCCTGGCACATCAGATATATAATCACCAATAGTCCCTCTTTTTTTCATATATTTCTTTAAATCGTATGCAAAAAAGATCATTGGTTTATTTAATAAGCAGAATTCAAATGGTATGGAGGAATAATCAGTGACTAATATATCCGTCACTAGAAATAGATCATTTATATTTGGATAAAGGGAATAGTCATATAAAAATCCCGCATACTTTTCCTCATAATTACATATGTTTCGTATTGCTGGATGTAATTTAATGATGAGAATATACTCACCTTTCAATTGCCTATACATCTCATCGATATCTAGATGTAAATCAAAATCTACTAGTTCTTTATCCCTAAAAGTTGGCGCATATAAAATAACCTTTTTATCTTTTAGCTTTGGATTTACTATAAAAATATTATCTTTAACTTTCTTTTGTCTCTGTTCATCAAAAAACAAATCTGTCCTCGGAATACCTGTTTTTAATATATTATTATCCGATAGAGCAAAAGCTTTCTTATAAATGTCAGCAAGCGCTTCTGACCCTACAACAATTTTATGGAAGTTTTTATAAACATCCATAAATCTGTTTTGAGCTCGTAGACTTCTTTTTTTTAAAGACGGAGCTAATAATCCGAATTTTTTAAAAGCACCTGCTGCATGCCATATTTGAATACACTCTACGCCTTTTTTAAATTTAATTTTTGCTAGCGATCCAAAATAATTATCAACAATGACATATTGAGAAGTAGATAAATGATAGACAGATTTAATAGTGTGGAATATATTCCTTGTTTCAAATTTATAAGATTTCACATTCGAGTAGTTGTCCACTTCATATTTACATGTAGATTTATATAAAAAAACCACCTCACAATTTATACCTTGGCGTTGCATTTCCTCATAAATAAAAAATAAATTCTCACCATAAGACATAATAAAAGTTACTTTCTTTTTAATTGGAAACACTTTCATCATACTATGTAAAATTGCAACTAAGATGAGATAGATTTCTACCATTATTTCTCTAATCATTTATTTTATCTAGCAACTTGCACTAGTTCCTTTTTAATTTTTGTTGTTGAAATTCCAGCTGTACGTGGTAAATAGACGACTTCACAGTATTCACTTAATTCGTCAAATTCCCCTTCCCAATCATCACCCATAACAAATGTATCTACGTCATGATTAACAACGTCTTTTACTTTCTGCTCCCAATTATGCTCAGGAATCACCTCATCCACATAACGAACTGCTTCTAGAATCATTTTACGATTCTCATAGCTGTGATAAGACTTTTTATTTTTTAATTTGTTAAATTCATCTGAAGAAACAGCAACAATTAAATAATCGCCCAAATCTTTCGCTCTCTTCAATAAGTTAATATGTCCCCAGTGCAATAAATCGAAAGTCCCATATGTAATAACCTTTTTCATAATCGCGCCCCCTGTGAAATGTTCTTATTTTATAATTATTCACTTTAGAAATATATTCAAATTAGAGTGTCCCTTGCACCTATGTACGATAAGAAGGACTCAAATTTACATAGATTTTACATTAAGTTCACACGAAATTCACACGAATGATTATAACATAATTTTCATTTACAAACTATGACAATAACCTAACAACTATTGTCATATCTTGTTTAAGAAGGCGCCTTCTTATCTGGTATTACAAACCTCCTCTTACTTTCTTTTATTTACAAAAAAAAGTGCGAAGGAAATATTTCCTTCGCACTTTTTAAATCATTCAAACCTTATCGCAACGCACGACGTGGTAATTTATCAATGTTCTCTAACATAATACCTGTACCAACCGCAACACATTGCATTGGGTTTTCAGCAATTAATACTGGTAATTTTAACTCTTCTGCTAGAAGCATGTCGATACCGTGTAATAAAGCTCCACCGCCTGTTAGAATAACACCACGGTCAATAATGTCCGCAGATAGTTCTGGTGGTGTACGCTCTAGTACGCCTTTTGCAGCTTGTACAATGATAGCCGCGTTTTCTTTTAGTGCTTCTGTAATTTCTTCAGAGCATACTGTAATTGTACGTGGTAAACCAGTTACCATGTCACGTCCGCGAATTTCAAGCTCTTCACTACGTGCACCTGGGAATACTGTACCAACTTTAATTTTAATATTTTCTGAAGTACGTTCTCCAATCAATAGCTTATACTTACGTTTAACGTAGTTTAAGATCTCCATATCAAACTTATCGCCAGCCATTTTGATAGAGGAAGAGGTAACAATATCACCCATAGAAAGTACGGCAATATCTGTTGTACCTCCACCAATATCAACAACCATGTTTCCGCTTGGCTGGAAGATTTCCATACCAGCACCAACTGCGGATACTTTTGGTTCTTCTTCTAAAAATACTGTTTTACCACCTGAACGTTCAGCAGCCTCACGAATTGCTTTTTGTTCTACAGATGTGATATTTGTTGGACAGCAAATTAAAATGCGAGGTTTTGAAAAGAAGCTCTTCACGTCCAATTTGTTAATGAAATACTTTAACATTGCTTCTGTAATTTCGAAATCTGCGATTACACCATCTTTAAGCGGACGAATTGCTACAATATTACCAGGTGTACGTCCCACCATACTTCTTGCTTCTTCACCTACTGCTAATACTTTTCCACTATTACGATCAATTGCCACAACAGATGGCTCATTTAATACAATACCCTTACCTTTAACATGAATTAATACGTTAGCCGTACCTAGGTCAATTCCGATATCTCGCGCAAACATTCCCGTCATTTCCTCCTCGATATTCAAAATCAGGTTACACCCGAATTCTTTTACACCTAATTCCTGATTTTATCATAAATTTAACAGAAACGTAATATTCGCAAAAAGAATTCTTCTGAAAAATATTACCGAATTTGCAAGGAATGTTTGCTATTTTAGATTTATTGGCGCACAGGGTTTTCAGTATCTTCTTTTCTATACTTCTGCTTTGTTGCTTCTCCCCCTCTTAAATGACGAATAGACTTATGATAATCAAGAATTTCTTTCACTTCATTTGCGAGCTCTGGATTAATTTCTGGCAAACGTTCTGTTAAATCTTTATGGACTGTACTCTTTGATACCCCAAACTCCTTTGCGATTACACGCACTGTCTTTCTTGTCTCCACGATATACTTGCCAATCTTGATAGTTCTCTCTTTGATGTAATCGTGCACACCACTCGCCTCCCTAAATTGGATGTGAGAAGTGTGAAATGAGACTCGCTGCATACGACTATGAAGTAAATGTGAGTGCTGTTTGTAAGCGTTAAACATTCTTGGATTTATAATGAAATGATTCACGATTTCTCACCTCAAACACTCTCTTTGCATTGGTTTATACCATTGTATTGCCCGCACTACTGATATATGCTACATGTTCACTATTTTTGCGGACTAAGTTAAGAAAAATTACGTTTTTTTGTGAGAAATACGTTAACAATGACAATTATGGCGAAAAAAAGTGACACCTCTTTATAAAAGGTGTCACTCTTCTCTTTCATACTCTTCTTCTAACAACTGATGGTGGGGAACTTCTTTCTTACCGGCAATATAATAATATAAAGCGAATAAAACAAACAATAAAATGATAGCAATCGACAGAACAGATAAAAATGACACAGTATCCCCTCCCTTTTGTAATATATATTCGAGAATCTCGTCATTTTTCCTTGTTATTGCAACTTTTTTCTCGAAATTGATTATTTTTATATAAAAATAAAAAAATCAGCTCTCCTAATGAGAACTGATTTTTTTACTTTATTATTCTTGTGAAGAAGAACCGTTAGATGATTCTGTAGAACCATTCGTTGATTTTTCTTCTTTTTGAGATTTGTCATCTTGTTTGCCGTTCGTCTCTTTATCACTAGTCGAGCCGCTTGTTGATTTTTCTTCTTTTTGAGATTTCTCATCTTGTTTGCCATTCGTCTCTTTATCACTCGTCGAGCCGCTTGTTGATTTCTCTTCTTTTTGAGACTTATCTTCTGTTTTACTTTCTGGTTTCGTGCTTGTTGACTTTTCTTCTTTTTGAGATTTGTCATCAGTTTTTTTACCAGAAGCATTTGTCGCCTTTGCAGCACCCGCATCAGCTTTAATTTCTGCTACTGATTTATTTAAGTAACGCTCAGGGTTCACAGCCACATTGTCTTTACGTACTTCAAAGTGAACGTAAGAACCTACCTCTTTATTCATTGCATTTAGACCTGATTTTCCTAACACTTCACCTTGCGCGACTCTTGCACCTTTTTCTACTTTCACACTGCCTAAACTTTGATAATATGCCGCTACACCATTTCCACTATCTACTGTTACAACATAACCAAGAAGTGAATCTTTTTCAGCTTTCGTTACTGTACCACTTAAAGCAGCTGTAACATCAAATTCTTTTCCGTTTTTCGCAGCAATGTCGATTCCTTTATTCGGGGAATATGTGTTGTTATAAAAGACAAGTGCTTTTTCTTGTTCCGCCTCTGATGCTGCATCTTCATAGAATTTCTTCTGTACTACTACTTCTGCATTTGCTGCAGCTGGCATTTTCATTACTTCTGAAGATTTTGTTACCGGTACTGCTGGATCTTCCGTTTGTGTATACGGTGTTGCTTGATCTTGGTTCGGAGCTTTCTTTGGATTAGCTCCCTGGAACCATAGCGCAACCATTAAGATTACCGCTGCACAAGCAATGTATAGTGCCGGAAACACCCATCTTTTTTGAAATAAATGTACTACTTTTCGCGACTTTTTACTATTTCTTCCTCGCATTCCATCATCACCTCAGCAATCATTTTGAACAATATTCACTCATCCTATACAACCTATAACTAATTACTTTTCGACAAAATCTGTAAAAATATGTATAAGAATTGCAGAATTTCCGAGGAAATGATGAAAAAAGAAAAAACTGAGCGTTTGAGCTCATTTTTTAGTCCATTTGTTTCTTTCTATAAATGAAGAGTGTAATAACAAATACTGCAACTAACCAAATTGTTATGTTCAATAAATTACTAGTAATTGCACTAAAACCTCCACCTTTTATAACACTGCTAACTGCAAGACCGATATGACGAGTTGGCAAATAATCGACTATTTTTGTAACGACTTCATTCTTCACAAACATTCCAATTAAATCACCGAAAAGGAATGTCATTAATATTGGTAATCCAATTGTTGATGTTTGCGGTACATTTTGAGCTAATAATCCAATACAAGTACCAATGAGGTTAAATATTAGCATTCCAAGAACAAAGATGAGTAATAATAATGCAATATTACCTTCTAATTTACCTAAAATAAGTAGATTAATAAAACAGATCGCTACTGTAATCATACCCGTTAATGAACTTTTACCAATTAATACTTCAATAGATGATGCTGGTGATAGCATAAGAACACGAAGCGTATTTTTTTCCTTTTCTTCAGCGATGAGCATCGCCTGTACAAAGCCTCCGACCATAACTAACGCCATCACAGTTAACGTACTTGCTCCAACTTCTCTCATATTATCTGAGCGACTAAATAATACCGAAAAGACAAGTGGCATTACCAACATAATTAAAGTTTGTGAATTCGTTTTAAAATCCTGTACCTCTTTCCGAAAAATTGCTGAAAATCGTCTCATTGAAAATGTCATTATAGTCCCCTCCCAGTAACTTCAATAAAGATATCGCCTAATGTTGGCTCGTGTGAATGAATAGATAGTAATTCGCCTTTTTTCATCCATTCTGAAATGCGTTTTGCCCCTAATTCATCTTTTTTCACAATTTCTTTCTTCTTATCTGTTAACACAACTTGTATTTGATCTTTCGCGTATTGCAAGCGAAGGTTTTCCGGTGTATCAAGAGCTACTATTTCTCCTCCGCACAGAAAGGCAATGCGGTTACAAAGCGTTTCTGCTTCGTCCATGTTGTGCGTTGTTAAGAAAATCGTTGTTCCTTCTTTATTTAAGTCTTTTAAGATTTTATGAATGTTTTGTACGTTTACTGGATCAAGTGCAGATGTTGGTTCATCTAAGAAGAGGATATCTGGTTTATGAAGAATTGCTCTCGCTAGTATGACGCGCTGCTTCATTCCTTTTGATAACTTTTTCACTTGTGTTTTTTTATCATCCAATAAGTTCACTTGTGCTAACACTTCATCAATTCGTTCTTTTTTACAATCGTATAAGTCACAAAATAATAGTAAGTTATCATAAATGCTAAGTCTGTCATATAAGCCGCTATTGTCTGTTAAAATACCGATTCGTTTGTAATCGATGCTGCTTGGCCCTGTAATGTCTTTACCTAATACTCGTACTGTTCCAACGCTATGAAGCAATTGAGAAGTTAAAATTTTCACTGTTGTCGTTTTCCCAGATCCGCTCGGTCCAAGAAATCCGAAGATTTCTCCTTGCTTCACCTCAATATTTACATTTCGAAGGGCCGTTTTTCCATCGAAACTTTTCATTACATCTTTCATTTCAATTGCCAATGTCATTTCGTCATCCCCTTTGTTTTTCTTTTTATAGATGAAAGTCGCTTTAGCGCTTTTCGTTTGTTTGTTTCGCTTTTCTTGACTCAATCATATGAAAAACAAAGGGGTTACGCAGTAAAATACCGGTAAAAGGAGTATTTTTACCGGTGAATGAATCCTATTTTGAGCTTATTGGAGCATTTTTATAGTCCAATTACACCTTTTAATTCATCCATTCGTCCTTTCGAAAGCGGGATTGAACTTTTTCTTTCGTCATCCAAAATTAAACTAAAACTATTACGTGTCCACGTAATGACTTCTCGTACTCTTTGTAAATTAACGAGGTACGAGCGATGACATCTAAAGAATCCGAATCCTGTTAATCTCGTTTCTAGTTCACTTAATGTTAATGCGCATACGAATTCACCTTCGCGCACATGAATATGTGTCACTCCATTTTGTGTTTCAATGAAATGGATCTCCATCGGATCCAGTAAAATGATTTTATCGTTCACTTTCGCTGGTATTCTTTCCAGTTTCATTTGCGGAATCATTTGAACTACTTTTTCTTCATCTACTTCTTCAACTTCTTCTTGCTCTATTTCTATCTTTTTCACACCATCATTGTTTAATATGTATACATCTTCTGTCAACGAAAGGGCATCCGATAAAAAGGAGGACGTAATAAAGATTGCCTTTCCTTGCTCTTTCATTTTCATAATCGCTTTTCGAATAATAATCGTACTCTCTGTATCTACATTTTGCTCTGGCTCTTCTAAAATAACTAAATCCGGATTGTGAATCATAATCCGCCCGATATGAAGACGGCGTTTCTCTGAAAATGACAATTTTTCTATTTTAGCGTTTAACTTATCTAGGAGACCGACATATTGTACAACTTCTTCTATACTCATATGTGATTCATAAAGCCCTAATAAAAACTTGAAGTACTCCTTCACCTTTAAACGGTCATATGCTTCATCTTTCAAAAAACAAAAGCCGATGCGTGAATACATCTTCTTTCCAATCGATTCACCTTCAAATAGCACACTGCCCAAAGAAGCCTCTTCTTCTCCGATAATAATGCGATGCAACACTTTAGCTGTATGATTATTGCACTGCAAAACAACACATTGCCCTTTTTCAACCTCCAGTTCAATTGCCGGCAACTGGTTCGTCTTCCCTAATTGTTTCAACTCCAATAACGCCATTCTGTCTCCTCCAAATGTTTTTCCCTAATTATATCAAACATTTAATGGAAAATTATGATATTTCATGAAGTACCATAACAAATAAGGACCTGTCCCAAAATCGATGAGAGTAGCTCTTTTTTCATGTCGCATGATGGCAAATAAAGTGAAACTTTAATCAGTGGGGGTTTTGTTCATCCCCCACTGATTATTAGCCTTCACCAATCGAGCTTTTACGGGCAGCCCGACTCCCACAAATAGCGGGATAAAATTTTATCGGTGATTTTTCGAATATATCGACCACAACTCGAGTTTTATCAGCGATTCGACAATAGTAGCAACTTATAAATATGAAAAGACCGTCCCAAAACACCTTTTGATATTATCCCCTTAAGGTAGACAGTGTAAAAAGACCATGAATACACATGGATGTTACACTTTTACTTGGAGGGGATTTTATTATGGTTAAAAAAGGGGATAAATTTCAAACTTATTCAGATAAA
>NZ_LXLV01000072.1 GCF_001757995.1 Bacillus mycoides
GTAATGTTTCCACTTGAATAGATTTTGCTTTTCCATACCAATCACATCCTTTTTCAGAGTACTAGTATCAGTATGTCCAAGTTTAGGAGGTTACTTACAAGCGTTTTGGAGTGTTTGCACCAGAACCAACGGAACTATATACTAGGGCGAACGCAGGCTGGGCGTATGAAGTATGTAGAAAACGGCGGGATACTGGGAAGAACTCCTAAAATTAATAAGTCTAAAACTGACTTAATACTTGAGTTAATTGATCAAGGAAAAACAAAACAGGAAATTGCTGACTTTTTAAATGTGGATAGAACCACTATTTATCGCACATTAAAGCGAAATGGTTATTAGGAATATTATTCGTATCGATTGCTATGTATCTTGCTTTCAAAGAAAATTTGACCATAAAAGACTACCCCTCCAATTGTTAATTATGTCTAACAATTGAAGGGGTAGTTTACCAATAAGGTTCCACATTCCTATCTATTTACACACGTACAGCTGTACCGCTTACCGCAACCATTAACATTCCATCGCGAACTACTTCGTAGTCTACATCGATACCAACAATGGCATTTGCTCCTTTTTGCGTTGCAAGTTGTTTCATTTCTTCCACCGCAATGTCACGAGCTTCTTTTAATTTACTTTCATATGCACCAGAACGGCCACCGACAACGTCACGAACAGAAGCGAAGATGTCACGTACGATATTTGCACCCATAATTGCTTCACCGTTTACGATGTCTACATACTCGATAATTTCTTTGCCTTGAATAGTATTCGTTGTTGTTACAATCATTATTAACACGCTCCTATAATCCTTAAAAATTTATCATCATTTCTTATAAACTTATTATCACATTTAATTGTTTAACAAACTATCTAATAACCTTACATAAAGGTGACAGTTCTGTAAGACTTCATAAGTAGGAGTACCGCAAACATTTTATAAATTATTTAATTATAAAAGATAAAATCCCTGCAATCATACATGTAATTCCGCCTAAAAACCGTCCTATTCCAGTAAGTTTTTCTAAAAATGATTCATATTTTTTCCTACTATATATACCCCATAATACTAAGAATATTCCAAAAAGTATAAATGCTAGTTTTAAAATCATCGTATGGTTACCTCTGTATAATTTATTTCAAACTATCATTATGTTATTACATTTTATGTCCCCATTGGTCAAAGTGATAATCTTTACCGTCGATTTTAAACCAACCGTCTGCATAAAGGGAACCATCTTCTCTAGCACAATACCAAAGGTATCCGTATGCAAGAGGCCAAGGTCTATATCCCCCACCAACTTGGAACCATCCTGTTTTAGCTGCCCCATTCTCATCGAAGTAATAATATTTATTATCGATAGTTTGCCAGCCCGTTTGTGCTACGCCGTTATTGTCAAAGTGGTATAGCTTACCATCGATTTTTTCAAACCCTGCTCTGTTAACTGATCCGTCTTCATGGAAATAATATCTTTTTCCGTCAATGTTTTCATGAGCATTGAACGTATAATTGCGACCATTTGTGAAATGGTATCTTTTACCATCTATCATTTTCCAACCGGTATAGAAAGGTCCATCTTCTAAACTATAATATTCCACTATTTTCTCTCTTTTGTTGATACCTGTTTTAAAAATTGAACCGTCGTTATTAAATGTTAATGTTTTGTTGTCAAACGGAACATTAACAACGCTGTTTATAACTTCTCCCTTTAGATTAGAAACTCTCTCAAGCACACCTTTATCGGAAAAGTGAAGGATGACATCTCGATCTTCTATACGTATTTCCTTTTTATTTATATTGTAATTTTGGAAATAATAAATTTTACCATCTATATCTTTCAAGCCTTCTTTAACGAATGCTCCAGAAGCATCGGAATAGTTCTCTCCTCTCCAGGTTGATCGTTGTAAAACACCGTCATCATTAAAGTGGTAGTACTTATCCTCAATCTGTGAATCACTTCCACTTCCAGTAACCATGTAGCCATAAGGCGATGAGAAATAATAAGTCTTCCCCTTAATTTCTTGCCAACCTGTCATGAGAACTCCATCAGCATCTGCAAAGGAATACGCATTATCTCGATTTACCCAACTGTTCTTTATCACGTTTCCAGAGGAATCTTTTGCACGATATTTAGTAGGGTCCTTTTCATCAGTTACAATCTCTATTTTGTCATATTTCTGTCTCTCATTTTCTTTACCCGGATACCACTCTATTAACCAATTGTTAATTTCATTGTTACTTTTTGCAAAGCGAAGTTCAGAACTGAAACTCCAATCAGAACCGAATTGTTGGATGTAAGAATTCCCAGACAAACGTACGCCATTTTTATTTATTAAATGGAACTGGAATTGACCGTCGTGATTATTTCCTGTCTGAACGAGTTCAAATACTTCATCGTCACCAAGTGAATCGGAATATCGAAGATCTTTTTCTTCTTTTCCTGAAAGGTATTTTGAACCTGTTTTTACGATTACTTTATTCGTTCCTTTTTTATAAGGGATAATTTGATAAGGGTTACCATGATTTAGGTTAGTGAATTCTATATCAATAGATGTTTCTAGGGCGTTAGTACGCTCCGCCAATACATCAGATAATCGATCATAAAAATCTGCACGAGCTTTAGGCTCATTATTAACATAGTTGTCAAGGACATCTTTAGATACTGGCTTTGAAGTCAATGTTATCAATCGTTTTTGCTCATCTGATAATTTATTTGCTATCTGATCAAATAGGTAATCTGAATTTCTAGCAATCACCGTCCAATCGCCAAAGGAGTCACCGGAATATTTTTTGTAAAGTGGACCAAGAAATCTTGGGTTTTTACCAGATGCTTTTTCTACAAATGCATGTTGGCCTTGATTTATCACAACTCCGGTCTTTCCTTCGTCTAATTGTGCTTGTGTAATGTAAAGAAGATCGTGTTCTGAGACATTTGCTCCATTAGGGTTTAAATCTATAATTGCACCTGCTTCAGTAATTTTAAGCTGCTGCCCAGATCTTAGTTGATGAATTTCAATTCTTCCATTTGGATAGCGTACTTTAACTGGTTTAAGAAAATTCAAATCACCTTTTGTATGATACATGGAAATATTAAATTCCCCAGATGTAAAACTAGGAGCCTGGTAAGTTTCGTTTTCTGCATATACATCAATGTGAGTGCCTGGGTCTGGACTCTCTGGGGTTATTCCAAGTGCTTCATAAGTGTTTGCTACAGCACCTAATACAGTAATAGTTATATCTACTACCGCACCTATCCCTGCGCTAGCCTTATTTTCTCCAATAGGTGCCATAGAAAAAAGAATACCTAATGCTGCTGTTGCAGGGATTACCTTCTTTCCAATTCCTACAGGGAGGATCCTTTTTACCCTTTTTGTTTCTTTTCCATTCATAATGTCATTCCTCGCTTTTTATTTGTTTTTTATCTACATACTTAATCCAAATTTCATGTTCGGAAGTTCATTTTAATTTAAATACCTTTCAAATCCCTTTCATAAATGTTACAAAAGTCTTTCAGTGATTTTTAATAAAGCAATTATGAAATATCAACGTGAGGCGATTAAATAATTTTTGCACCAGAACCCAATAATCTATATGAAAATAGACAGCTTTAATTAGTAGTTAGATAAATGTCGAATTTATCAGAATTTTGTATTTTTTTGTTGTTTTATCTTGTTATTAATGTTAAACTTATACTTACAAAGAAAGAGATTAAAGAGGAACCTTCACCGAATTAATTTTCTGATTTTTCAGTATTTATTGTTTTTTCTCCACTTCGTTTGATTGACATGTTTGTGTTTTGCTTCCCTACTCTTTCTTTGTTGTACCCTTTAGAAGAAAACAATTTGTTCCTATCCAAGTTGTTTTCTTTTTTTAATAGCTAATTTATTATTTTTATATTAATGAAGAAAATATTTTGAACTACTCACCACTTAATAGCCCAATGGACTGTTTGAAGTGGGAGATCCCTAAGTACAGAAACCTAACGGTTTCTAATCCAATAGGCTATTCCCGTAGTTTCTACGGTTAAGAGACGACTGCACCCAATGGTTTTAGCAATTAATATTTCTTATCGCTTATTTAGATAGATACGAAATTTATATACTTTATTTACTAACATGGGTTGTACCTCGCTTTCTTGCATGATACATTCATTAAATACGCCTACCAACATTCATTTCCCACCTAAAATTGATGTTTCACATCTTCAAACCTTTGAGGAAGGGATCTTGAGTTGAAAAAAGATAAAAAGGAGTTAAATTTTCATCACTACCCATTTCCCTTTTCCGAATAACAAGTCTGATCACTGTATAATTTGTAGCATTCTCGTACTTTTTTCTAATACATTTAATAAGGGGGAATATGGCATGCTTTTCACAGGATTCTTCATTAATCTATCTATTTTTGCTTTCTTAGTTAGTTTAGCTATTTTTATCCAAGTATTTATAAGGAAAATGGATTCCAAATCAATCAAGTTATTTTGTGGCATATATGCAGGTATCATAGCTGCTATTTTGATGATTTTTAATTTTAAGCACATGGGATTGTTTTATGACCTTCGAGCGGTTCCTCTTATAATTTCGTTTATTTATTTTGGTCGTACAGCCGGCTGGATTACATTAATGTTTATTTTATTTATGCGTATCTTTTACCTTGATGGTGATTGGGTACCCGCCTTGATAGCTGCCTTAGGAATAGCTACTATATATACCATATTTCAAACATATCTCAAAAATATCCATGCTTTTAAAAGTATCTTTCTTTATCTAGCTGTTTATATAGCTATAATCCATTTGGTATTTGGATTCTTTTTTCCATCTATACCACTCATACTTCTTGACATTCAAGGTACGTTATTTATATCTTGTGGACTCATGATCGGTATTTTTCTTATGGAATCCTATCAAAAATTATATTCTTTAACGCAAGATTTAGCTAAAGCGAATGAAACATTACTAGAATCAAAGCAAGAGTTAAAGGAAACCGTACATGAATTGCAAGGAGGTATCTTTAAATTTAAAAAAGTGAATGGGAATATAGTTCATACTTTGTGTGATGGACAATTATTTTATCAACAAGGGTTTCACTCTGAACAAGTGGTGGGGAAAAGTTTACCTGCTATAAATTCCTCCATTGTTCCATTCCATTTAGTTCCTCAACTACTAAAATATTATCACCGGGCATGGGATGGTGAAGATGTTACTTTCGAACTACCATGGCCAGATGATAAGAGTGTTGTCCTTTTCTCACTTAGGCCTGTTAAAAGAGAGGGAAAAGTGATTGAAGTAGTTGGTTCTACTGTTGATATAACGCAGAGAATACATGCGGAAAATGAGTTAAAGGTAACTAAAGAACGATTAGAATCATTTATTAATCATAACGTAGATGCTATCACTATATTTGATTTAGATGGACATATGTTGCAAGCGAATAAAGCTTATGAGAGGATATTTGGTTGGTCAGAAAAAGAATCCATAGGAAAAAAATTACCTTGCGTACCTGAATTTTTAATAGATCAAACTTTGGAATATATAAACCACATTAAAAATACCAATATGAAAGACCCAATTATAACCTGTTTAGAAACTGTTAGACAAAAAAAAGATAAAACTCTTATTGATGTAAGCCTGACGATTTCACCTATTCTAGATTTTAGGGGTAATGTAATTGCTTTATCAGGAATTTGTAGAGACATTTCTGAAAGGAAACAAGCAGAAAGAGAACTGCAACAATTACACCAGCAATTAAGTGACAGTGAAATGAAATACCGTGCACTCATTGAACAAGCAACTGATGCAGTATATGTATTGGAGCTGAATGAGGATCAATTTCCAACTCGCTTTATCGAAGTAAATCCTGTTGCGTGTAAAAGATTTGGATATAGTAGAGAAGAGCTTCTTTCGATGCCATTTCCTAGTAACGTTCCGCCAGGTTCTCCAATGGTAGGAAGAGTAATTGAAAAAATTAGAGAAGGGCAAACTACCTTCACATTACAAGATGAATTTGCTTTTCCTAAAGGAAAAACCATGACAATTGAATTTTCTGTTCGTGTGTTTAACTTGAATGGCAAAAAAGTTTTCTTGAGTATCTCTCGAGATATCACCGAACGGCTAAAAACAGAGGAATTATTACGAAAATCGGAGAAACTTGCTGTAGTAGGTCAATTATCCACCGCAATTGCTCATGAAATTAAAAATCCTTTAACAGCAATGAAAGGATTCATGCAGTTATTAAAATTAATGGAAAATAAGAACACTGAGCATTATATAGATATAGTGTTATCAGAGATTGAACGTATAGATAGTATTACTAATGAATTTATGACATTAGCAAAACCTGAGGCATTAGAAATTAAAACTACTGACCTGAATGTATTAATGAAGCAAATTGTAATGTTACTTGAACCTCAAGCGATAATGAATTGCATACAAATTACAACTGAGTTTACATCTGATACTTCATTCATACTCTGCGAAGGTAATCAATTAAAGCAAGCTTTCATAAATATCTTAAAAAATGCAATTGAAACAACTCCAATGGGAGCGGAAATCTTAATTCAAATCGAATATGTACCTGATAAAAACCTGGTAAACATTCGATTTATCGATCACGGGTGTGGAATTGAAAAAGAACGTTTACCTTATCTAGGAGAACCATTTTATAGTATTAAGGAAAATGGTATCGGTTTAGGACTAATGATCTGTTATAAAATTATTGAAAAGCACCAAGGAAAGATATTTATTGAAAGTGAAGTAGGAAAAGGAACAACAGTTAATATTAATCTTCCTATATCTACTCTTGAAAAAGAAAACTCTTATTCAACTTCTTAGATACATCCTAGAATCATGAAGTACAGTTTATAAAAGTTGATAAAAAGCACCTTCAATATTTGAAGGTGCTTTTTAATTTACTGCAATAAGTTACTATTATTTTAATACCTTTCTAAATTTACGACCAAAAGAAAGAGCCATACCCGCAAGAACCATCAATAAACCCATTGCTGCACTGTTATTTGTACTTGCACCCGTTTTTGGAAGCTCTTTATATGTATCTTCTTTTTTATCAGAAGTACTATTGTTTGAGATTTTACTTTTACCAGTATCAGAGGCATTGCTGTTGTTAGTACCAGTACTGCCTTTATCAGGATTATTACCGTTATTGTTGTCTGAGCCATTATTTCCGTTATCAGAACCGTTACCATTGTCCTTATCTTTCACAACCACTTTTTGTATTGTAGTTACCTCATTGCCTGCGAGATCTTTGACACTATATATTACTTCATAAGTACCGGCTTTAGATATATCAACAGTTCCTTCATGCGTTACTTTAGAAGTAAGGACACCGCCTTCTTTATCAGTAGCTGATACTCCTGCCATTGGATCGAATTGATTACTCTCAGTAATTGTAGTTTCAGCAGGTACTTTTAGTACTGTTTTTTCATCTTTAACTTCTTCTCTAGCTCTAACCGTTACTGTTTGTTTCGCAGTTACTTCATGACCTTTAGAGTCTGTAATTGTGTAAGTTAATACATAAGTACCGGCTTTAGATGTATCTACTTTACCATCAACTGTTACTTTAGAAGTAAGGTCGCCATCTTCTTTATCAGTAGCTGATACTCCTGCCATTGGGTCGAATGAATCTCCTACATTCATTGTTGCTTCAACAGGCACTGTTAATTTAGGTTCCATATCTGGAGTTTCGCCATTTTCCTCTACAATTACAGTCTGTGTAGCCGTTGCATTAACCCCTTGGGAATCGACAACCGAGTACTCCACACTGTATTTACCTGTTTTAGAAGTATCTACATTGCCTTTATGTTTTACTCTATTTGTTAAATCACCATCTTCTTTATCAACAGCTTTTACACCTCTTATCGGGTCGAACGTATCACCTACATGTAGTGTAGTTATAAACGGTACAGTTAACTCCGGCGCTTGGTTTTCCGCAGGCTTTTCTTTTTCTTTCACTGTTACCTTGATTTTTGCTGCATCAAAAGCTTCTTGGACTGCTTGAGCTTCAGTTGAGTTCGCGCCATATTTATTTGTTGCAACTCGAAGGCATGCTGATCTCAATTCAGAGAAATCGGAAGTCATGTTTAATTCATCAGTGTTTGCATAATAGAAAATATCAAACATTTTATCCTCGCCAATACCTTTTACAGTTACACCGTTATGAGTGCCACCTTTCGCCATTAAATACGCAACTTTATTAATAATATTTGAGTTGAAATGAACGCCTCCATCATCCTCTCCATTTAAATCATTATATGCACTATAATCATCTGGATAAGGCACTCCAAGTGAAGATGGAACGGACGCTGGATTTTCCATATCACGTAAAACTGATCCAGTTTGTTCTCCTATTGTCCAGTTAAATTTCCCATTGTTTATATATTTCTCAATAGCTGTTCCCATAATATCCGATAACGCCTCGTTAATCGCACCAGATTCTCCGGAATATTCAAGATTGGATTCGCTAGATGTAACCGCATGTGTAAATTCATGTCCCGCTACGTCAAATGCCTTTACCACAGGATCACCATATACAAGCATACTACTATTATTAATATTAGTACTGAATGCATTCTCCCAATTTTTCGGATCATTTGTATCTTCAGAATCCCACGCATGTACAACTGAAACTACTTTTTGTCCCTTATTATCAAAACTATTACGTCCGTATTTATTTTTATAAAAATCATATACCTTTGTTGCTATGTAATGAGCACTTACCGCCTTTGGGTCATTAAATGTTGTTGAAGTGCTAATTGCTAGTGTACCAGGGTAATAGCTTTCCTCTTTATTAATATCTCTGTAATTTACATCATACGTTTCAATTCCTTGCCCTCTTGTGTAATCAGCAAGCGTATATTTCCCATCACTTTGTCTAGAAATACCAAATGTACGAGATATACCTAAATCATCTTTTCCTGTTCCAGTTAATGATGTAAGATTACTTTTTCTACTTTCCTTTAGGGCTCCAACAAGTTTTTCACTTGCTTTTAAACCTGATTCTTGCAATGTATTTTTTAACATATCACCATTATGAGCATTCACTAAATAAGTTCCAGATACATAGTTTGGTGTTGCAGCAGCAAAAGTCACTTGGTATGCATTGCTAGCTTGTCCATTATTTTCATCAACAAAAATAACTGCCTTTACTTCTGGCTCAGAAATAAAATTGATATCGTTCCCGTACTTCGTATAAATATATCGTTTCGCTTCTTCTTGTGATAGATTAATAGGCTTCTTTAAATCTTCTTGTTTTAAATTTTGCGCACTATCCCCTGAAATACTTTTAATAACACCCCTTTTATCTACGTGTGCAGTCAATTGATACCCATATACTTCTTTTTCTTCGTACGTTTGTTGTATACGCACAAGTGTAGTCCCATCATAAGAACCACGTTTTTGAAGAACCTTATAATCTACTCCCGTTTCTCCATTCACTTGTTTTGGAGACAAAGCTTGCTCTGTCTTCTCCTTAAGAGCATCTTTTACTACATTCTCTGGTGCCTTTTGTGATGGTTGTGTAAGTTCACCTGTACGGAATGAATCCTCCTGAATTTGAACTTGTAGTTGATCTGTTTCCTCTGCATGACCTACTCCATATGGTATTACAGCTGTTAAAGCTAATCCTGTTGTTAATGCAACTCTAGCTGTTCTTTTTTTATTTTTCATGGTATTTACCTCGTATAATTTTCTGAAATATTAAATCCATAAAATTATACTGTCTATTCCTATCGAAATAAAGAGAAAAATGAAGAAATTATGTAACATTACGCAAAATTACATAATTTAATGTCGATAAATATACTTACCATTCCGTTATCTTTTTTTATAGGTGGGATGGCAACAGATTCTCCAGATAGTACTATGCTCGATTTTTGGAAAGGATTTTTCTTTATTCAAGCAATACCGCTCTTCTTACTACTTCTCTTACTACTTCTAACTTTTGTGTGGCGGTTTATTCGCAAGAACAAGAAAAAAGTCCACATGTAGAATTTTACGTCAACTAGTACCTTTTACGAAGGGCTAGTTGTTTTTTTGTTGTATGCATATTAGAAGTATAAGTTGGCCGTAAACTAAAAAAAGCATAAGTTGACCGTTTCGGCCATCCTATGCTTCTTGTTACATATAGAAAGAATAACGTTTTTTGGTACTTTGGGTTATATTAAGTTGTTGGACATGGGGTCACCATACAAAAAAAGAAAATTGTGGATTTGAAATAAAGTTTAATCGTTTATAACAAAGTTTAACCGTTTTGAAAAAAGATTAACTGTTTATAAAAAAGATGCACCGTTTTGTCCCTTTGGATTTACTTATCTATGGGGATATTTTTATTAAGAAAAGAAATAAAATATATGAATTGAATATAAAAACATTTTGATTCTTTAAAAATATCCCATAATTTAGTATTATTTATATATGGAATATTTTGTTTGTACGAAAGGGGTAACTTGATGTTTTTACAAAAATATAAGGGTTTGATTCTAGGAATAGTTGGTGCTGTTATAGGGGTAATATCCTGGGTTTATCTTAAAGATTTAGATTATATATATAGGGCGTGTCTTAAGTTGTTTTCTGTAACATTAATAATTATAGGATGGGTTATTGCCTGTAATTCGAACCATTTCTATAAAAAAAAGGAGAATAATAACGTATAGGTGTTACTATTCCAAAATTTTTTATACGTTTTATTAATCAGAGAATCATATAGTAAGGTTAATATGTGTAATTTTAATCAAACATTTTTATAAAAACCAATCTTAAATCTACTGAAAAAGAATCTATTTTGATTAATCTTTTTTCAAATTAGATTCTTTTTATATTCCTTAGGGTAAGGGCGGGAGTAGATATTTTTAATCAAACTTTATTTTAAAACTACATAAATCCGGTATTTATATCAACTCAAAAAATATAAGTCAAAATTAAATAAGGAGAAATTTATAATGTTTATTAATGTTTTGTTAGGTATTGTAGTTATTTGTATAGTGGTTTTTGTTATTGTGTTTATGCTAGCGAGGAAGGATATGAACAAAACGGATCCACAATATATTTTGTCGTATATTAAAGACAACGCACAGAAGAATACATGTGCATTAATTATAAAAAAAAATGGTGAAATTCTATGTTCTATTAATGAAGATAAGAGGTTACCGTTAGCAAGTATGGTTAAATTAATAATTGCTATTGAATTTGCTAAACAAAGTGCTAACGGGATCATTAATGAAAACGAATATATTTCTTTAAGCGAATTAAAGAAATATTATATCAAAAACACAGATGGTGGCGCACATCCAAAATGGGAACAGGATATGATACAAAATAATCAGATTAAAAATGATTGTGTAACTTTACAGAATATAGCAAAGGGAATGTTACAATATAGTTCGAATGCGAATACAGAATATTTAATGAATATACTCGGAATTGAAAATATTAATCAAAATATAAAAGAATTAGGCCTTCAACAACATGAAGAAGTATATCCATTTGTGTCAGCTTTATATATTCCAGGATTCTTACAGGAGAAATTTAATTTAAGTAAGAAGGAATTAGTAAAGCATCTAAATAATCTCTCTCAAGAAGAATATAAGAAGTATGCGTTCAAAATAAATGAATTAATTAAAAATGAACAACAGCTGCCGAATTTGAATATGTTTTCACTAGACTTGCAAAAGAATTGGTCAAATCGTTTGACATCAGCAGCAGCTTCTGACTATATCTCTTTGCTAGAAAAAATTAATTCCAAAAATTATTATGATGAATTAGTGCATCAAAAATTGGACAAAATTCTAGAGACTGTAATAGAAAATGAACATAATAAAAAATTGTTTTTACATGCAGGACAAAAGGGTGGTTCTACTGCATTTGTTTTAACTAATGGCTTATATGCAACAAATAAAAAGGGCGATTCATTTGAAATTGTATTTATGGCAAACGAGTTAAATAGAATTGATGCTTTAAAGTTACGTAAGAATCTAAATGAATTTAATTTAAAAACATTAAAAAATGAAGAATTTAGGGGAAAGATAAAGATGGAATTGTCATGATAAAAGAGAAATTTGCATTCTATGTGCTATAGCCGTTTAGAATAGTAAGCACCTGACTTCTCTTGTCCGAGAATCTAAAAATAATGAGCCCATATTTTAAAGTGACAATAAAGTTTCTATAGTGTTTAAAGAAAAGAATGGACTATATGCTATATATAAACGGTTATAATAGATATGTTCATGAGTTTTGATCAATCTTTTTTATAAAAACTAAATGCAGATTTCTAACAAAAGACTCCATTTTGATTAATCTTTTTTTCAAAATGGAGTCTTCTTATTTATCATATAATATGTGTTTGTGGAGATTTTTTGATTAAACTTTATTTCAAATCAACAAAAATTGTACGTTTGAACACATTTTGGACACAAAATAACCGGTACCTTGTACGTTAAGGAACCGGTTATTAATGTTACAAATCTTCTACTAAACTTAGTAATAATGAACTTAATTTATTTACATTAACATACCTGGTAAAAACTTCGCTATTAATACAATAATTGCCGCAAAGAATACCGCTTTAATAATGAATAGAATAATAATTGGAATCGATGCTTTCACTTTGCTTAATCCAGCTGTAATGTGTAATCCGAGCCAAATTAAGAGTAAATTCCATACATAGAATAGTTCAATTGTATTACCAATTCCATATGCAAATGTACCTTTCGTAAATAATAACCCTAAACTCGTATATTGGCTCATTCCACTACCAAAGATTATACTTAAAATAGAATTAATAAGTCCACCAATAATAAGGACAATGTTTGTATAAGCTACAATATTCAATAAGGTTTTATAAGGCGTATCATTACCAAAGAACATCATAAACATTTTATAAATAGCTGCTATGAATAGTGTTCCAACCATCGCACTAGCAAAGCTTGTTCCAATTCCAGAAATAACTTCTGATGTAAGTGAACTTTGTCCAGCCATTTCACCTAATTCTTTTTTCATTTTAAGCATCTCAGGTGAGGTATACATAACATATGCATTTAAACCACCTAGAAGCCCTTGTAACAATGCTACTAATAGGAACATACCCCAAAGTTTCTTGTTTGTTTTCATTCTTTCAAATTGTACTCCAGGAGATGTAATCATTCCAAATAATGATGGCTTTTTTGCACCTACATCTTGTGTATTAATATTCGCTTCCATTATTGCGCCTCCTTCTATATATAATCCTCTTAAAGAATGGTACAAACAATTGACTCAAACAATATGTATGTGTAGTAAAGATATTTATCTTTACTACACTAGTAAACTATTCGTAGCGAAGTGCTTCAATTGGATCTAATTTTGCAGCTTTATTTGCTGGAATTAATCCGAAAATAATACCAAGTGTCATCGAGAATAATACGCCTCCAACAACAACTTCCCACGAAACGAGCGGTGGCCATTTTGCGAATGTGGAGACAATATATGCCCCGCCATATCCAAGACCAATTCCAATTAAACCACCTAGAAGCGTTAACATAACGGCTTCAATTAAAAACTGTAATAAAATTTTACTACGTGTTGCTCCAAGTGCTTTACGTATCCCAATTTCACGCGTACGCTCCGTTACAGATACGAGCATAATGTTCATAACGCCAATACCACCAACGACTAATGAAATACCTGCGATACCACCGATGATCATTGTCATGATATTAGTGACTTTAGAAACTCCTTCTTGGAACTCTTTTAAGTTCACTAATTCATATTTACCTGGAATTTCACTCGGCTTACGACTATTTAATACTTCAATAGCTTTTTTTCCTGCTGATTCTAAATTGTCTACATTTTTAGCTTGAATTGCGATACTTTGAATTTCATCTGTTCCGTATAAAACAGGCCATAAAGTGAGAGGAATCAGTATTTCCTCAGTTTCAAATCCCATAAATTCATTATCTGATTTATAGACACCGATAATTTGCACCGGCTGTCCTTTCATTTCAATAATTTTCCCTACTGGATTTTCATCTTTAAATAACGTCTCTTCTGCCTTCATACTAATCATCACAACGTTATTCCCTTGCGAAATATCTGATTCATTTAATGAACGGCCTTTGACCATTTTCACTTTATTTACTTGAAAATATTCACTATCTAGTCCAATAACATTAATCATTGCTTTTTTATCGTTTATATCAAGTGTTTCCATCGTACTATTCGTCGTAATAACATGGGCAACATCTTTTACCTGTTTCACCTCAAGAATATCTTCTTCCGTTAATTTTGGTACCTCATGCCCACCCATAGCAAACTCATCATTAATATCCGGTTTAAACTGAATTGGCATAAGGTTATTACCAGAACCAGCGATTTTCGACTTCAGCATCGCTTCCCCGCCCTGCCCAATCGCAACGACAGTAATAATAGAACCTACGCCGATAATAATACCTAGCATCGTAAGGGCTGAACGCAGTTTATGAGCTAAAATAGAAGATAGGGCAATTTTCATACTATCTAGTAAACTCATACTGCACACCTTCTATCTTCTGTAACTTTCCCGTCTCGCAGTACAATACGGCGGGAAGAATAAGCCGCAACCTCTTCTTCATGCGTAACCATAACAATCGTCGTACCTTCTGCATTGAGCTTCGTGAAAATGTCCATAACTTGCTTACCAGACTTCGTATCAAGCGCACCTGTCGGCTCATCGGCCATAATGAACGTTGGATTATTCGCAATCGACCTCGCAATAGCGACACGCTGCTTCTGTCCACCTGATAACTCATTCGGCAAATGATGAACTCTGTCGGATAAACCAACTTTACCAAGTGCTTCCAAAGCCCTTTGACGACGCTCTGCTTTCTTCACGCCACCATATACGAGCGGAAGTTCAACATTTTCTACCGCTGAAAGACGCGGCAGCAAATTAAAATGCTGGAACACAAAACCGATATATTCATTACGAATTAAAGCAAGCTTTGACTCGTCTGCTGTTAAGATATTCACATCATTCAGCATATATTCGCCTTCTGTTGGACGATCTAAACAACCAATAATATTCATAAGTGTTGATTTACCAGAACCAGACGGTCCCATAATAGAAACGAACTCACCGCTCTGAATTGTTAAACTAATACCATGTAAAATCGGCACTGCCAATTTCCCTTGATAATATGTTTTAGAAATATTATTTAGCGTAATCATTTCTCTTTCACTTCCATTCCGTCATAAACGTTGTCGGAAGGATTTTTAACCACCTTTTGCCCCACTGTTACGCCTTCAATAACCTCTGTCCAATCTCCATCATTCGCACCTTTTTTCACATTTTTCTTACTAAGCTTTCCTTTTTCTTCGATATAAACAAATGCATCTTCGCCTTTTTCTACAATGCTCTTACTTGGAACAGCAATCATCGTCTTATTCTCTAAATTTACTTGTAAAGAAACGTGATAACCTGGAGATAAACCATCTTGGCTATCAAGACTTGCCTTATATGTATATTGAGACATATTTTGAGTTCCCTCACCAGCAGCTTGAGCCATCTCCGCACTCGTTGGGAATTCACTTACTTCTGTAATTTTACCTGTCCACTTCTTCTTATTATTTGCTTTCGCAGTTACAGTAAACGTTTGATCCTTTTGAATTTGTGACTTTTGAAGTTCTGTTAAAGTCC
>NZ_LXLV01000073.1 GCF_001757995.1 Bacillus mycoides
ACTAATTCAAGCAATTGAAACATACATCTATCATTATAACTACAAACGATTCCAAAAACGACTCAATCATCGAGCTCCGATCGAATATCGAATTTCGATGGCTGCATAGTCTTTTTTACAGTTGTCTACTTGACGGGGATAAGTCCATTTTGAGACGGTCTCTTTTGCGTTCTATTTTTTCACCATTAACTTTCCTTCATAATCATTCATCGTCTTTATTTCAACGCCTTTATAATAATGAGCGACGATATCTGTATATTTCTTACCTTCCACTGCCATGCCATTCGCACCGTACTGGCTCATACCGACGCCGTGACCGAATCCTTTCGTCGTAACGGTGATGTTATCCCCTTCTTGTTTCCACGTAAAGTCTGAGGAGCGTAAATCTAACTTTTCACGAACTTGTTTTCCTGTTAATGTTTTCCCTTGGAACTCTACATCCTTTACTCGCTTTCCTTCCGTAAGGTCTTTAATATTACCAACCTTTCCGTTTGCTAGTACTTTCACACCGAGACGTTTTTGAAAATCAGATACTGTGAATTTTTGCTCACTCGTAAATTTTGGAGAGGCTTGATCCCACGGACTATCTACACTCTTTAAGTATGGATAATCATTTCCCCAATAATCAGCTGCATTTTCTGTTCGTCCGTTACTCGTTGAGAAGAAGGATGCTGAAATTGGTTTTCCATCATACGTTAAAACTTGTCCTGCGGTTTTCGAAACGGCTTCCTCAATTTTCTTTAAATTATTTTCGTAGTTATTACCCCATTGTTTCTTCAATTCCTCTTTGCTTTTGTACACTTGATCTTTCACTGTATCTGTCACGTCCGCATTGTTTTTCTTACCACCGCTTAGCATACGCTGCACTACAAATGTTCTTGCTGCTAATGCCTGCGCCTTTAGCGCCTCTATTTCAAAGCTGGCATTCATCTCAGAAGCTACTACACCGGCCACATACTCCTCCATAGGTAATGTTTCTACCTTCTTCTGCTGATCACGGTATACAGCAACTTGAACCGCTGTATCCACTTTCCCTGGAGCTGGTATACTTTCTATCGCTGGAGGAGTTTTAGAAGCTGCTTCTTCCCCTACTTTTGCTTTCGCAAACGGAATAACAAGAGCAGCAGGTACAATGATAACGAGCGCTATTAAGAGCGCTACTGTAATGAAAAGTGGCTTTGAAAATTTCATCCTATTCCCCCAATATAAAGTGAAACTTTAATCAGTGGGGGATTTTGTTCATCCCCCACTGATTATTAGTTGAACCAATCGGGCATTTAAGGGCAGCCCGACTCACACCTAACTACTTTGCTTCAGCCGAATTTTGAGGTGGGAGTTTTATTGACCGCAAATAGCGGGATAAAGTTGGATTCCTTTCATTCTTATGGAAATACGGGATCTTTTAGAACATACTTGGGGGTATCGGTATAAAGTGAAACTATAATCAGTGGGGGGGTTGTTCATCCCCCACTGATTATTAGCCTTCACCAATCGGGCGTTTACGGGCTGCAGGGCTCCCGCCTAACTTCTTTGCTCCAGCCGAATTTTGAGGCGGGAGTTTTACTGACCGCAAATAACGAAGTAAAACGAAAATTTTCTAAATATTTTTACTGAGACGTGCATAAGTATAGAATTTATTGACTATAACAGTAATAACCCAAAAAAAAATAGCCCCTATGTCAAAAGACATAGAGACTACTTCAATTAAGCGTGAAGATCAGAAACTTCTTGTTCTTTCACTTCTTCTACTTTTTCGTTTACACGTTCAATAGTTGCACCTAATGCAGCTAATTTCTTATGGAAATCTACATAACCGCGGTCAAGATGTTTTAACTCTGTTACACGAGTATAACCTTCTGATACTAAACCAGCTAAGATTAATGCTGCTGCAGCACGTAAATCAGTTGCGCCTACTTCAGCTCCTTGCAAGCTACTTGGACCGTTCATAATTACAGAACGACCTTCGATTTTAATATCAGCATTCATACGACGGAATTCTTCAACGTGCATAAAGCGGTTTTCGAATACCGTTTCTGTAATCATACTTGTTCCATCAGCATGTAGTAATAATGCCATCATTTGTGATTGCATGTCTGTTGGGAAACCTGGATGAGGCATAGTTTTAATATCAACCGCTTTTAACTTATCTGGGCCGATAACACGTACACCTTCATTTTCCTCAATAATTTTAACACCCATTTCTTCCATTTTCGCTGTAATTGAGCGTAAATGTTCAGGCACAGCATTTTCAATTAAGATGTCTCCACCTGTAATTGCCGCTGCAACCATGAATGTTCCTGCTTCAATACGGTCAGGAATAATAGGGTGGTTTGCACCAAATAATTTTTCAACGCCTTCAATACGAATCGTTCCAGTTCCAGCTCCGCGTACTTTCGCTCCCATTGCATTTAAGAAGTTAGCTAAGTCAACGATTTCTGGCTCTTTCGCTGCGTTTTCAAGGATTGTTGTCCCTTTTGCTAATGTAGCTGCAGACATAATGTTTTCTGTCGCGCCTACGCTTGGGAAGTCTAAATAAATTTTAGCTCCTTTTAGTTCTCCCTCTACGTGTGCCTCAACAAATCCGTTACCAACTTTTACTTTCGCTCCCATTGCTTCGAAGCCTTTTAAATGTTGGTCAATTGGACGTGAACCAATTGCACATCCACCAGGAAGTGCAATACGAGCACGACCGTTACGTGCTAATAATGGTCCCATTACTTGAACAGATGCACGCATCTTACGTACATACTCAAATGGTGCTTCAATGTTTAATTCTTTAGAAGAATCGATTGTTACTTGGTTATTTTCAAATACGACTTCAGCATTTAAATGACGTAATACCTCGTTAATTGTGTATACATCAGATAATACTGGTACTTCAGATAGTACATTCTTTCCGTCACTCGCTAATAGGGCTGCAGCGATTATAGGTAATACAGCATTTTTTGCGCCCTCAACACGCACTGTGCCGCTTAACCGCTTTCCGCCACGGACGATGATCTTTTCCAAATTATTCCCCTCCGTGTCCTTTTTTCAGTATCTATTCACTCAATACTCAGAAGTTATGATCGGTGTGCCAACCACAATTGTATCTTTGTTGTTTGTAGAACGTATTGCTATTTGCACATTTATTTTCTCTCTATTTGTTGAAAGAGCGTCATTCCACTTTTTATTATATGCGGAGACTGATACAAATGCTCTTTCTTCTATCTGCTCGATCGCTCTTGCTGAAAGATCTTTCAAAACCTGATTGGTTTTATTTTGCAAAACACCTTCAATCTTATCATTCAGTACACCTTGAACACAAGTGTAAATTATAGGTTTTTCGCTAAAAATTTTATTCATTCTCTGAACGTACTTTGGGTCCCATTTCGCCCCGCTTACTTCAAAAATAATAAAAGTGTTTTCTTTATTATTTTCCTTACTCCAAGTTACTACTATTCGTTCTTCATGTGAAGAAGATTTTTTATAGGATGTAGCTTTATATCCATCTGGAGATTGTTCTAATTCCCAACTTTCGATGTTTGCCTCTTCCTTCACATCGTTTAACAGTTTTTGAAACGTATGTATATTAGAAATTGTTTTCGTTTCTCGCGCTAACCATGACCACCGCTCTACTTTTGCATCATTTTTCTCTAAAGCTGCAATCATGCTCTCCATTTTCTGTTCATCGCTTATAGGTTTCATCTCTCTATATCCAACCAAAAATAAAACAACACTTAAGGCAATAATAAGAATGGCTTTAAACTTCAATTTCATCCCCCCTATCCCCATTGTTAACGGAGATATGAGGTTCTATACAACTTACTTTACTAAATACGTTAAACTCTTTGAATAGCCTAAATAATCAAGGAAAAAGTTACTTACAGATGTCCCAATTGCAATTGTAATTAGGATAAGTAATACTCTCGTCTGCATCACTTTCCCAGACTTCATTAAGCGCTCAATGTGAATACCTTGTAAGGCCCACCACGTAATGGTAATAAACAATAAATGCGAAACAATGGCAATCAGTGCTTGTTGCCCTAAAAGATGTGCCAAAAAATCGACCCCTTTTTTTGCTTGGCTACTACTTACTCAAAATGTAAAAAACGATACCATAAATAAGTAGGAGCCACACTTTTTCACACACAAATAAGCATCTTACATTTTACATCGTAATTTTCTGTTAAAAAACATATACCTATAGGTGTTTTCGTTTGCTGTTACTCCAAAATAAAAAGCGTAGAGTATGGACTCTACACCTTTTATTTTTACTATTGTACCACGTTCCCTAAGAAGAAGAAATCTTTCATTAATGGAAAATATTCATAGAAGAAATTGTAACCAATCATCGGCATAATCCCTAGTATTACAATTGAAATTGCGCAAAGACTCATGACAATCTTTATATTTAACGGTAACCGGAGCTTTTCTTCTGTCTCTCCCGTGCGGAAAAACATTTGCTGTAATATCCGGAAGTAATATACGAATGAAACAACTGTTGTCCCCATCATAATAGAAGCTAATACGTAATGAGCAGGTTCAACATGAAGTGCCCCTAAAAAAATGTTAATTTTCCCAATGAAACCTGCTGTCCCCGGTATTCCAGCTAATGATAAAATAAAGACCGTCATCGCTATAGCTGTAAATGGGGATCGCTTATATAACCCTGTGAAAATCGTCATATTTTCCTTATCATTTTGTAAGATTAATCCGTGGATGATTGCAAATGCTCCTATATTCATAAGCATATATGCAAGCATATAAAACCACATGCTATCCATCGTAAACTGTGATAGCGCTACAAGAGGGACTAGCAAATACCCAGCATGCGCGATACCTGAATAGGCAAATAGACGTTTTACGTTGTATTGCTTTAATGCTACTACGTTCCCAACAATCATCGTAATACTAGCTAGTACCGCAATGTATATACTCATGCGCCCGTACAAAGATTGTGCGTCTCCTTGGATTGCCACACCTGCAAACACCATAAGAAACAAACGCGTAATGAGTAGAAAACCAGCAATTTTAGAAATCGTTCCGAGAAAAGCAGTGACAGGTGTAGCCGCTCCCTCATACACATCTGGTGCCCACATATGAAATGGAACTGTTGCAATTTTGAATGAGAGTCCAACGAGCAAAAGTAGAAATGCAAGAGCTAACAATAACTGAATGCCCCCGGCCAATCCTTGCGTAAATGCCTTTTGCATTTCCACTATGTTGGTCGACCCTGTAATACCGTATAAGTAGCTCATTCCAAAGAGTGTAATTGCTGTTCCAATTCCTCCGTTAATGACGTATTTCATCGCTGCCTCATTTGATGCGCGGTTTCTCTTTCGGATTCCTACTAGAATATACGAAGAAAGCGAGAGCAGTTCTAAACCAACGAACAATGTGATGAAATCAACGCTAGAAGCCATGAACATCGCTCCTAGGAGCGCCATTAAAAACAAGTAATAATATTCTCCTTTGTCTTGAATAGGCTCCTTCTTGTCATCGCTCATTGCCATACATAAAACGAGAGCTGCTCCACCTAACAACAACGTTTTAAACCCTTTTGAAAATCCATCTAGCACAAACGATCCATTTAAAATATCTCCTGCCCGTTCGCTGTATAGCAAAATTAATGACACTATCGCTAACAAGACAGCGACAATTGCACTAATCGCTACGTACCTATGGTTCAGCTTAAAAAACAAATCACATATGGAAAGAAGGATGGCAGCCCCGAGAATAATGAATTCTGGTACCATGAGATGCCATGATAAGCTAAGTAACGTGTTCATATCCATCCTACTTCACCCCCAATGTTTTCAATGTAGTTTGAAGCGGATCCCCTATTAGTTCTGGCATTACTCCAATTGCAATAATACAAACGATAAGCACTATAACAGGAATGTACTCCCATCCGTGTATATCAGATTTCGCTTCCCATTCTTTCTTACCAAATGTCACTTGAAGTATCGCTCTTAATACGTATACAGCGGTTAAAATAATTCCAAGTACACCCGCAGCGGCGATAACCGGTTTCCCTTGGAATAGACCGAGAAAGGCAAGGAATTCGCTAACAAATCCAGACATCCCTGGCATTCCAAGCGATGCCATACCGCCCGCTAGGAAGAAACCGCTAAGCACTGGAACACTTTTTGCAAGTCCACCAAGTGCTGTAATATCCGAAGTCCCGAAACGCTCTTCAATGATGCCAAGTAAGAAGAAGAGTAACGCCGCAATTAAACCGTGAGACACAACTTGGAACAGCGATCCTTGTGTACCTGGTGCATTTAACGCCGCAAGACCCATTAATACAATGCCCATATGCGAAATACTAGAGTAAGCAAGCACCTTTCTAAAGTCCGTTTGGATGAGTGCTAGAAAGGCCCCATACAATAAATTAATTACCCCTAAAATCGCGATTAGCGTTGCAAACTCACGAAAGTATTCTGGGAATAGCCCCTTCCCGAAGCGAATCATACCGTACGCACCAATCTTCAGCAAAACCCCCGCATGAAGCATAACTACAGCAGGATGCGCTTCAATGTGCACATTGACCATCCAGCGATGCAAAGGGAAAACAGGGAGTTTAATCGCAAAAGCAATCATTATGGCAAGAAACAAGCCGAACTGTAAGCTACTTGAGACAGCCATTCCTCCCCCAGCACCTACACTCGTTAATATTTCTTTAAGCTCCGCAATATTTGTTGTACCTGTTTTCGCAAATAAAACCGAGAAAACGATAAGTAAAATAGCTGATCCAATACCGTTATATATTAAATAACTATATGCAGCCTTTTCACTCGACAATTTCCCCCACTTGCCAATTAATAAAAACATTGGTGGCAACGTAATTTCAAAGAAGATGAAGAACAGCATTAAATTTTGAGCAGTGAAGACACCGAGCATCCCTATTTCTAGCATGAGTAACAGCATGTAGAATGCTTTCAAATTTCTTTTAATAGAAAATGCTGCAATAGCTGCAAGCATCGCTAGAAGGGCTGTGAGCACCATCATTACAAGCGATAAACCATCAATACCAAGCTCGTAATAAATTGAAAACCACCTTTTGTCCACTGCTGTGAAATCCCCAAATTTAATCCATTTCACTTTTTCATCAAATATCGATAAACTCTTTCCTGAAGCGTATGTACAAGCAAGGACGATAGCAATTCCAAATGGAAGCGCCGTTCCAAATAAACCAAGCGCCTGCACTGTACGCGATTCTCGTTTCGGCGTTAATAAAAGCAAGAGAATTCCTAAAAGCGGGGAAAAAATGAAGAACGTTAATAGCAATCCATTCACCGTAAATCCCCTCCCGTATATAACAAAATAATTAGGAGCACTGCAAGCGAAACTGCTGTTACAGTTCCATACACTTGTACATTCCCGTTTTGAAGCCGTGATCCGATGCCGCTCATACCTTTAACCAATCCAGTAATTAAAACTGCGATTCCTTCTACAACGTATACTTCAAATAAGCGAAGCACATGAGCGATTCCTTTCGTAATAGGAAGCACCGTCACATTGTATAGTTCATCCACATAATATTTTTCTTTCAAAAGGTTATAAAGAGACGTCCCTTCACCGCCGGCCCAATCTCTAGAGATAGAGTTCTTACCATATATGAAATATGCAAGGGCAATTCCCGCAAATGAAACGAGCGTCGCAACAACCATAATCCAGACAGGCCCATGCAATTCCTTCACCTGAAATCCTATATCTTTCGTAAGCCAATCCCCAAGAAACGTTCCGAACCACGGTGTATTTATATAACCTGCCACTACCGCAAGAACACCAAGGACAATCATCGGATACGTCATGATGCGAGGTGATTCATGCACCTCTTCCTTCGTCTTCGTTTCCCCTGTAAAGACAAGAAAGTATAGACGGAACATATAAAATGCTGTTAGAAATGCTGCAATTACTGCTAAAACGAATAGAAAGTAATTGCCATTCATCCAAGCCGCCGCTAAAATTTCATCTTTACTAAAAAATCCGGAAAGAAGAGGAACACCACTAATTGCAAGTGTACCGATTAAAAACAGCGCAGCGGTTACTTTCATCTTCTTCTGTAAACCGCCCATTTTATTAATGTTTTGCGTGTGCACTGCATGAATTACACTCCCTGCAGCCAAGAACAATAGTGCTTTAAAAAAGGCGTGTGTCGTTAAATGAAAGACGCCAGCTACATAACCAGCAGAGCCTAGCGCAAGCATCATATAACCGAGCTGACTAACTGTAGAATAAGCAAGAACCCTCTTTATATCAGTTTGCACTAGACCAATAGAGGCCGCAAAGATTGCGGTGAAAGCCCCAACGATTGCCACAGTTTGCATCGCTACCGCACTTGCTGAAAATAGCGGGAACATCGTTGCTACTAAATATACACCGGCTGCAACCATCGTTGCCGCGTGAATAAGCGCCGAAACAGGCGTCGGTCCTTCCATTGCATCTGGCAACCATGTATGAAGCGGAAACTGACCCGATTTCCCCATCGCACCGATAAAAATTAATATCGCCGTTATTGTAATCATAGAAGGAGAGAGGTCACCCGTATGAATCGCTTTAAAGATCGCGTCATATTCAAAACTACCTGCGTGCCAAAAAATTAAAATCATCCCAATAAATAGCCCAACATCCCCAATGCGTGTCATAATAAAAGCCTTTTTCGCAGCAGCCTTCGCTTCTTCTTTAAAGAAATAAAAACCGATAAGTAAAAACGAACCAAGGCCGACTAACTCCCAAAATATATAAAGCTGTAATAAATTCGTCGATATAACAAGCCCAAGCATCGCAAATGTAAAGAGCCCTAAATATGCATAAAAGGTTGGTAACCTTTCGTCACCTTTCATATAACCTTTTGAGTACACATGTACAAGAAAACTTACAAGTGTAACGATAAATAACATTAAAGCTCCCAATGCGGTAACTTCAAAACCAAATGATATATCTATATCTCCTGTCCTAAGCCATACCCACTTATGCTTCACCGTATCGGATGAAAACCGTTCTATTAGTACCACTACCGCGGATATAAAAGAGAGAAAGGTAAAGAAAATACCTAGTACACTACTTCCCTCTCTAATTTTCTTCCCGAACACAATAAGTAACACAAACGAAACAAGCGGGAAAAGCGGTATGAGCCATGCATAATCGATCATTGTTTCCTTCCCCCTTTTCGGTCACAATGCTATCCTTTGAGCGTATCCATCTCATCTACATGAACTGTCGGGCGATTACGGTACAAAGCAATCAAAATTGCAAGCCCTACCGCTGCCTCCGCTGCTGCTACAGACATCGTAAACAGCGAAAAAATTTGTCCTGTTAAATTCGGAAACAAGCCTAATTTACTAAACGCTACTAAATTTAAATTGGCCGCGTTAAGCATTAATTCGATACAAACTAATACAATTACTGTATTTCGCTTTGTTAAAGCCCCAAATAAGCCGATGCAAAACAAAATAATCGCAAGTGTTAAATACGCAGAAGCCGGAACGCTACTCATGGGAATCCTCCTCTCCCTCATCCTTCTTCGCAAGGATAATCGCTCCTACAAGTGCTACAAGTAAAATAACTGAAGTTAACTCAAATGGAATAATATATTTTGAATAGAGAAGTGTACCGATTTGAAGTGTGTTGTTTTCATGGAGAGGTAAACTTCCTTGTGTGCTTTGATTTGAAAAATCGATACTATTAACAGCGAAATACATAACTGCTCCAAATGCTACAACCGCAAAGAAGATAATCCATTTTCGAAGAGTAAGGCGCGATTCGTTTTCCGCGTTATGTTTCGTTAACATAATGCCAAAAATCATAATAATAGTGATCGCACCAGAGTAAAGTAAAATTTGTGCAACACCGATAAATTCAGCCGATAAGAGAAAATACAAACCTGCAATGCTAAGGAACGTAAGTACAAGAGCCAGCATCATATGCATTACTTTCGTTAAATTCAGCATAAGAACGCCGCCGATAATCGCAGACAAGGATAATATAAAGAAAGCTACAAACTCGCCATTCATGCTTTATTCTCCTTCCTGACGTTCTCGTCGTTCTCGTCAAGCCACTGCAAATTTTTAAATAAATCATCACGTGAATACTCTGCGAGTTCAAAGTTATTTGTCATTACAATCGCCTCTGTCGGGCAAACTTCTGTACATAAATCGCAAAGAATACAAATTTCAAAATTAATATCGTACGTGTCGATAATTTTTCCTTTTTTCGTAGGATCAGGATGTTTTTTTCCCGTTAATTGAATGCAATCTGTCGGACAAATATTGGAACACTGATTACAAACAATACATTTCTCCGGATAAAACTTTTGAATACCCCGAAAGCGATCTGGTAATGGCAACGGCTGATTCGGATAATCATACGTCACCTTTTTCTTACTCAAATTACTAAGCGTATATTTTAAACCTTTAAATAGTCCTTTCATCTCTTACTGGCACCCCCTTTATAGATTAGAAGAACAACTCCTTAATCAATGCCGTTAAGAAAATATTTGCAAGTGCAATCGGCAATAATACTTTCCAGCCAAATTCCATTAATTGGTCACCTCTTATACGCGGGAACGTAACGCGGAACCAAATTAGTAGAAAGACTACACTGCTAAATTTCAAAGCAAACCATACGGCTCCTGGGATAAATCCAAGGAACATAACTGGGTTCCATCCACCTAAAAAGAGTACTGTAATTAAAGATGCCATCCCGAAGAAATATACATACTCTGAAAGCATGAAAAATGCCCAGCGAAACCCTGAGTATTCCGTATGGTATCCTGAAACAAGTTCTGACTCCGCTTCTGGTAAATCAAACGGCGTCCTATTTAGCTCTGCAACTGCCGCGATTAAGAAAATGACGAAACCGATTGGCTGGGCGAAAATGTACCATACCTTCTCCTGCGCCGCTACAATTTCATTCAAGTTAAGACTACCAGCTAACAAAACGACGCCAATTACACTCATCACAAGTGGAATCTCATAAGAAATCATTTGCGCCGCCGCACGCATCCCTCCTAGAAGGGAGTATTTATTATTTGATGCCCATCCCCCGGTTACAACGCCGATCGTCGTAATCCCAGAAACAGCAATGTAATACAGTAATCCTACGCCAATATCCGCGAACTGAAATTTATCAGTAAACGGTATAACCGCAAGTACCATAAATGCTGGTGCGAATGCAATAACAGGCGCTAATATAAACAACGGTTTATCTGCAGCCTTCGGAATGCTATCTTCTTTTAATAATAATTTCAAAACATCAGCTACCGTTTGTAATAAACCGAACCGGCCCCCAACTTGGTTTGGTCCAATCCGCCCTTGCATAAATCCCATCACTTTCCGTTCTGCCAAAATACCGTATGTAACGAAGCCAAGGACTGCAAATAATAGAAGCACCGCTAATCCGAAAAAAATGAAGAAATTCGTCCAGCTTGAAGGTGATTGTAAGAGCGTCTCAATCATTAGCCGTCAACCTCCCCAAGTACAATATCAACCCCACCTAAAATCGTAATTAAATTGGCGATGTTTTCACCTTTCAATAACTTCGGTAAGATTTGCAAATTATAAAAAGACGGTCTGCGAAATTTCAAGCGGTACGGCTCTTTCTTTCCATCACTAGCAATATAACAGCCAATCTCTCCCCGCGGTGACTCTATACGGACGAACGCTTCTCCTTTAGGTGCTTTAATAATTTTCGGCACTTTCGCCAGCACAGCGCCGTCTTTCGGGAACTGCTGGGCTGCTTGCTCAATAATTTTTAATGACTCCTCAATTTCCTTCATCCGGCAAACGTAGCGGTCCCAAGCATCTCCCGTGCTCCCAACAGGAACATCAAAGTCAAAACGATCATAAATAGAATACGGTTCATCTTTGCGAAGATCAAAGTTTACTCCCGTGCACCGCAAATTTGCGCCGCTTAAAGAATACGAGATCGCCTCTTCCGCGCTATATACACCAACGCCTTTCACACGATTTAAGAAAATTTCATTTCCGCTAACAAGGTCGTGATAACCTTCCAACTGCTCTCTCATATACGGAACAAACTCTTTCACCTTTTCAATCCAGCCGTCTGGTGCATCCCACTTCACGCCACCGACTCTCATATAGTTGAAAGTAAGCCTTGCACCGCACAATTCATTTAATAAATTTATAATCATCTCTCGTTCACGAAATGCGTATAAAAATGGACTAACCGCTCCTATATCAAGCAAGTTCGTTCCCCACCAGACGAGATGACTCGCAACTCTCCCAAGCTCCATCGCAAGCACCCGTAAATATTCAGCACGCTCCGGAATCTCAAGATCCATCATCGTCTCTACAGCGTGGCAAATGACGTAATTATTCGTCATCGCTGATAAATAGTCCATTCGATCTGTATACGGGATAATTTGCGTATATTGCAAGCTCTCAGCGATCTTTTCTGTTCCGCGATGCAAATACCCGATAACCGGTGTAGCCTCTTTAATAATTTCCCCGTCAATCTTAATTACAAGCCGAAACACACCATGTGTACTCGGGTGCTGCGGTCCTACATTTAAGAGCATCTCTTCCGTACGGATCACAAGCTACACCTCCACATCATACGGTTCATAATCTTTCCTAAGCGGATACCCTACCCAATCATCCGGCATTAAAATGCGAGATAAATTAGGATGACCTTTAAACACAATACCAAGCAAATCATACGCTTCACGCTCCGGCCAATCTGCCCCTTTCCAAAGCGGCGTCACCGATTCTACTTGCGGTGCTTCCCTATCTAGCTTTACCTTCACTGCTACTGACTGTTTCTTTCCATATGAAAATAAATGAACATACACTTCCATATGTGTCACAAAATCTGTCGCATGTAGCTCTGACATATAATCAAAAGCAAGTCCCTCATGGAATCGTAGCAATTCCATCACTTCATAATATTTTGAAGGATCCGCCACAAGAGTTGGAACATCTTTTGACAGCTTATTAATATAGGAATCTACTAATGCATATTCCCCTATCTTCTCCTTAACAACCTCCACATATTGATTTAAATATGGTTGGTTAACTGATGGCTCTTCCTGCTGCGGTTCATCTTCTATCTCATTTACAGCTCCCTTTGCCCTTGCCGCTGCAGCGGCTTTCGCTTTTGCGGCTGCAATTGCCTTTGCTTTCTCATCTCCAGAATCCCCATCACCTTGCGAGGCTTTCTGCTTCGCTAATGCAGCTACTTTTGCTTTTGCAGCTGCTACAGCCTTTGCCTTTGCTTTTTCTTCGTCCGTTACTTCTTCTATTCCTTCTCGCTTTTGCTTCGCTAGTGCCGCTGCTTTTGCTTTTGCAGCTGCTGCGGCTTCCGCCTTCGCTTTGACTTTTTCTTCGTCCGTTACCTCTTCTGTTCCTTCTCGCTTTTGCTTCGCTAGTGCCGCTGCTTTTGCTTTTGCAGCTGCTGCGGCTTCCGCCTTCGCTTTGACTTTTTCTTCGTCCGTTACTTCTTCTGTTCCTTCTCGCTTTTGCTTCGCTAGTGCCGCTGCTTTTGCTTTTGCAGCTGCTGCGGCTTCCGCCTTCGCTTCTTCTACATTAATCCCCTTATCTTTTGGTAGCGCTTTCTCTTTTTCTCGATGTTCTCCTTCAAGTTTAGACATTTCTGCCTCATGTTTCGCAGCAAGACGTTTTCGCGCTTCCTCTTTCGCATGACGGGCTGCCTCTCTTTTCATACTTTCTAAGTCTTTATTTGGATCACTCATTTATTCGTCACCTGCTTCCCGGTCCTCGCCTCGTAACGAATTTTTTCTTTTAATTTATTAATTCCATAAATTAAAGCAGCAGGATTTGGAGGGCATCCAGGAATATACACATCAACTGGTACAATTTGATCTACACCTTTCACAACAGCATACGAATTCACATACGGACCACCGGCTGTTGCACAAGATCCCATCGCAATTACCCACTTTGGTTCAGGCATTTGATCATATAAGCGCCGAACAATAGGCGCCATTTTCTTCGTTACCGTTCCTGACACAATCATGACATCCGATTGTCTTGGTGAAGTCCGAAAAAATGACCCAAATCGATCTAAATCGTAATGTGATGAACCTACTCCCATCATTTCAATCGCACAGCATGCCAGTCCAAATGTCATCGGCCATAAAGAATTGCTCCGCGCCCATCCCTTCAACTGTTCCAATGTAGAAAAAAAGATATTTCTTTCTAATTCCGCTCGCTCCTGTGGGTGTAATTCCTCAAAATTTATAACCATTGTAACACCTTCTTTTTCCAAGCATACGCTAATCCAACTAGCAACATCACAACAAAAATGAGCATTTCAATCAGTGCAAATAAACCAAGCTTGTCATATGCAACAGCCCATGGGTATAAAAATAAAGTTTCTACATCAAAGATGACGAACAATAAAGCGAAAATATAATAACGAGCATGAAACCGAATATTGGCATCATGGAAAGGCTCAATCCCACTCTCATACGTCGTCGCTTTCGCTGCACTCGGTTTATTTGGACGCAGCATTTTCCCTAATGTAAGAGCCACTACCGGCAGCAATATACCTAATAGCAAGAAAATCAAAACGATCATATAACTATTTTCATATACACTTGCCATTGTGAAACCCTCCCCCCTGAATTAAGAACAAGTTCACATAGTAAACAATATGTCTTACTTGCATTATTTATTATTTTTAAATTTTTCTAAATAATGCAACTATTTAATTCATTATAGCAAACTTCAAATTCCTATGTCGATATATTGGGAACAGAAACAACAATTAATACTTGCTGAGCAAATCTATTTTTACAACTCCTTATAAATGTGTAAAATAAATATAGAAATTCTATATATTTTTCAAGCAATCCTAAAAAACATAAACTAAAAAAAGGTGGTTCTTATGTATATACAGTGGGTGATATAAATGAAAAAACAAACACATGTAAGTATTCTTATAAGCATTTCATTGTTGTATATAGCTATTCATTACGTATCAATGTCCTTTTTATATGAGTACGCACTCCCATTTCAAATATTAACTGGGATAAGTACCATATTAATGGATATTACAATTTGCAGTTATATATTTTATTTTTCAAATATAAAACAAGGGTTATCTCGTTTTTTTTGGATAACATTAACTATCGGATCCTTCTCTTATTTCATCGGTGATATAGTAGTTGCTTATCAACGCTTAATTCTGCATGACTACTATACATTCGTTGATCCATCAGACTTTTTTTACTTATTATTTTTAATTAGCTTTGCATTTGCCTTTCTATATGAAATTATTTATGGTCGAGACTTATTGGAACAGCTTTTTACGATATGTGATATTTGTATTATTGTTACAGCTCAATTTACTTTAAGCTACTATTTGCTTATTGAAAGAACCATTCATATTTTTACAACATCCTATATCGACATGTTTGTTCAACTCACGTATCCAATGGCTGATTTACTCTTTCTTTTAATAGGAATCAACCTTTTATTCAGGCCATTATTCTTACTACCAAAACAAGTTGGCGCTCTTCTTGGCAGTGCTTTAATTTTGTATGCTACTACGGATGCTATTTATGCTTATATAAAATACTTCCAGCCTGAGCACTCTATGTTCACAGTTGCTCCATTCTATCAAGTAACCTTATTATTGGTAGCAATCGCTTGTATACTTCATACAAAAGAGCCTGAAAAACAAGAACAAGTATTACTAACGCCTCAATTTGGTGAATCAATCCGATTATCATTACCGTATATTTCTGTCGTGATGCTTATTGTTTTTATATTAGTCGAAAATGTTTTTGCACCTATCGTAGTAATTGGGCTTATGGTAACTTTCTCCTTCGTTCTCATACGCCATACGTTAGTTCGAAGACAAAATAAAATATTATTGCTAGCACAAATGCAATTCAGCTTAGAACTCGAGAAACAAATCGAACTACGTACAGAAGATTTAGTAGAACAAAAAAATGAGTTATATCATAACCAACAAATGTTTAAATCTTTATACGAGCATCATCCAGATCCAATTTTCACATTAGATTTGTACGGTAATTTCCTCAATGTGAACAACGCTGGAACTACTTTACTCGGTTATCAAACGAATGAATTATTAAACCAACCGTACTATTCACTTATGTATGAAGAAGATTTGGAAGAAATCATTACTGCCTTTCATCACGTAAAAAAAGGGAAATCTATTTCTTTAGAAGTACGGGCGTATCATACAAACAGAGACATTTACTATTTGAATGTTACGGCTGTTCCTATCTTTTTAAAGGAGCATATTTCTGGAGTATATTTAATGATTAAAGATATTACAGAGAGTAAACAACAACAAGAACAAATTAATTTCCTAGCGTATCATGATACATTAACTGAACTTGCAAATCGCCGTTCATTCCATCAACAATTGGAGAAGGCCATTATGCGAGCAAAAACATCACAAATACCTTTCGCTGTCATGTTTCTCGATTTAGATCGCTTTAAAGTCATTAACGACACTCTCGGTCACCGAATAGGAGATCTCCTTTTAATTGCTGTAGCAAAAAGACTAGAACGAATATCAACAGCAAATATGAAACTCGCTCGGTTAGCTGGGGATGAGTTCACAATTCTTATAGAAGATTACAAAGAAGATAAAGATATACAAGAAATAGCTGATATGATTGTATCAGCTATGAATGAACCGTTCGAAATCGAAAATCAACATTTACAAATCTCACCAAGTATCGGGATTGCCATATACCCAGAAGCAGGTGAAGATCCATTATCCATTTTGCAACATGCTGATATGGCCATGTACGAAACAAAAAATAAAGGAAAAAACGGTAGCTCTCTTTATACAAAAGAGCTATATAAAAAAATGGAACGAAAAGCTCGAATCGAAAAAGATTTACCACTTGCTTTAGTAAACAACGAATTTTATCTCGTCTATCAACCACAAATTGATACGACAACAAATAAAATTATCGGTGCTGAAGCGTTAATACGTTGGAAACACCCGCTCCTAGGTGACATTTCACCATGTGAGTTCATTCCAATTGTGGAAGAGACTCCGCAGGTCATCCCACTTGGGCATTGGGTGTTAAGAGAATCTTGTCTTCAACTAAAAATATGGCAAAGTTTTGGATACACAACCTTAAAAATGAGTGTCAATTTATCAGCGAAAGAATTTCAACAAAATCAATTAATCGAAAATATTTCACGAATACTAAAGGACGTTAAAATTGACCCGAAAGATGTAACACTTGAACTAACAGAGCGAATTGCGATGATTGATGAAAAAGAAACATTATCGAGACTAAAGCAATTAAAAGAATACGGTATTCAAACGTCCATTGATGACTTCGGTACCGGCTACTCTTCTCTTGCTTATTTATCAATTTTCCCTATCGATACATTAAAAGTACCAAAAGAATTTACACAACTTGCCGATCATCGGCCTGAAGAAAGAGCCATCGTTTCCACTATCCTTTCTCTTGCAAACACTTTAAATCTCTCTGTCGTTGCTGAAGGAATTGAAACAGAAAAACAGCTTAAGTTTCTGCAAAAAAACAACTGTAAATACATGCAAGGTTACTATTTCAGTAAACCTCTAACAAGTAAACAGTTTATAAAATTCCTACAAAAAACACCCAGTATGAACCAATAGTTCACACTGGGTGTTTTTTAAAGTGTTGGAATTCTTTTCTCGTAATATTCTTCTGCAATCTCTTCGTAAAAAGCTGCTGTTGTTGTATAAAAATATGGAATCAACCATAGGAATCCAATCCCTAACGTAATACAACTTAATATAAACCAACCAATAAAACTTAAACATAAAATGAAATACTCCATTTTATGTCCATCCATCATACGACGGCTTTCTGTAATAGCTTGATTTATTGAATACTCAGGATGATCATTTATTATAAAATATGTCATTGCATAAGAAAATGATTTAATAATGCCTGGAATAATAAATAGTAAGCACCATAAGAAAATATAAATGTTTACTACTATATATAATAAAAATGACTTTATAAACTTACTTCCTTCTGTAAACCATCTGAATATATGCCCAATACGCGCTTCTTTTTCACGAATTATATGTAGTGCTAAACAATAACCCCCTAGCGTTAAAGGCCCCACCAACAGTATTGTAATAACATCTATTGAAAGTGAGCTATTCACTTCTTTCCACTCCCAAACCTGAGAGAGAATGAACTGAATACTAAAACTAAAAGCTGAAGTAAGAATCGAAATAAGTAATGTTGCCCCAACAGCTAAGCCCCATTTTCCTTCTAGCGAGTCTAGCGCTTCTCCTTTTAAATCACTAATCATAATTAGCCTCCTATACATAACAATTCTATTAGTATAGCACGTACCTACTGCAATTCACCTTTTGCAATATAGCGATAAAAATGCGCTGTCGTTGTACCTACATATGGACTAAGCCAAAGAAATCCTATTCCAAGAGTAAAAATCGCTAAGATAGCCCATCCTATGAAGCTAAGCCATAAAAGAAATAAATCTAGTTTATGTCCCTTCATAAGGTTCTTACTTTCTTTCATCGCCTGCGAAACACTATATTCTGGTTTTTCAACCATCACATAATACGTCATCGAATATGAAAAATACAGAACAGCCATTACAATGATCGAAATAGCTAGTAAAACAAAGAAAGCGATTATGAAAGATGGGTTGGCATTCTCATCAAAAAAGCCTAATATCCCAAATACAATCATTCCAAGCATCGGAACCCACGTACCTGTATATAACAAAAGTGCAAGCATAGCCCACATTGTTTTCATCATTCTTTTAAAACCACGAAATCCTTCAAATAAATAATCTACTCTAGCATCTTCTCGTTTACTTATTTGTAGAAACACATTCGTATAACCGTATGAAGTAATACCATAAGCTGCACAACTTAAAATTATCATAAGGCAATAAAAAATCCCAAACGTAATACTAGCTCCAATTGGCATCGCTTCTTCTTCAATTGAACCAGTTGAAATAGTCACTAAAAGAAATATTATAACTCCTGGAATTAATAGTATAAGCATTACAGCCATTGAAACGACGTAACTTATAATATGATATAAAATCGTCGATCCAACACCTAAGCCCCATTTCCCCTTCAAGGAATGTAATGCTTCTTGTTTCATTTCACCGATCATTTGTTCATCTCCTTTATAAAAATATAAGTTGTCATATACTCTCTACTTATACAAACCACAATATAATTATACCATTTTTGTTAATTTATTCATAAACAACAAAAAAATCCGTGAAGGCGAAGCCCTCACGGATTTTTATTTCATATCGGAAACGTTTAAACGGTTCACAGCACGCTGCAAGGCCATTTCTGCACGTCTAAAGTCAACATGTGCTTGTTTATCTTGCATACGTTGCTCAGCGCGACGCTTCGACTCATTTGCACGATGGATATCGATATGGTTTGCTTCTTCAGCAGATGATGATAATACAGTTACTTTATCTGGACGAACTTCGATAAAGCCACCGCTTACTGCTACATAATCAGTGTGTCCACCATGTTTCAGACGAACCGCACTAATTTTTAATGGTGCAACAGTTGGAATGTGACCTGGTAAGATCCCCATTTCCCCACTCTCTGCTTTTACGCTTACCATTTCTACTTCTTTTTCGTAAACCGGTCCATCAGGAGTTACAATACTGACTGGAAATGTCTTCATAATTCGTCCCTCCTAAGGCCTTACGCCATCATTTTCTTCGCGTTTTCAATAACTTCTTCAATGCTACCAACAAGACGGAATGCATCTTCTGGAAGGTCATCATATTTTCCTTCTAGAATTTCTTTGAAGCCACTAACTGTATTTTTTACAGGTACGTAAGAACCTTTTTGACCTGTAAACTGTTCAGCTACGTGGAAGTTTTGAGATAAGAAGAATTGAATACGACGAGCACGATGTACAACTAACTTATCTTCTTCAGATAACTCATCCATACCTAGGATAGCGATGATATCTTGAAGCTCTTTATAACGCTGTAAAGTTTGTTGTACTTTACGAGCTACTTCATAATGCTCTTCTCCTACGATTTCTGGAGAAAGTGCACGAGATGTAGATGCTAATGGATCTACGGCTGGGTAAATACCCATTTGTGTTAAACGACGCTCTAAGTTTGTTGTTGCATCTAAGTGAGCGAACGTTGTAGCTGGTGCTGGATCCGTATAGTCATCGGCTGGTACGTATACCGCTTGGATAGACGTGATAGATCCTTTATTTGTAGATGTAATACGCTCTTGTAATTGACCCATTTCTGTTGCAAGTGTTGGTTGGTAACCTACCGCAGATGGCATACGACCAAGAAGGGCAGATACTTCAGAACCTGCTTGCGTGAAACGGAAGATATTATCGATGAACAATAGTACGTCTTGTCCTTGCTCATCACGGAAATGTTCAGCCATTGTTAAGCCTGTTAATGCAACACGTTGACGTGCTCCAGGTGGCTCGTTCATTTGTCCGAATACCATCGCAGTTTTCTTAATTACGCCAGAATCGCTCATTTCGTGGTATAAGTCGTTACCTTCACGAGTACGCTCACCTACACCAGCGAATACAGAGATACCACCGTGTTCTTGTGCGATGTTGTTAATTAATTCCTGAATTAATACTGTTTTACCTACACCGGCACCACCGAATAGACCGATCTTACCACCCTTAATGTAAGGAGCAAGTAAATCTACTACTTTAATACCAGTTTCAAGAATTTCTACTTTTGTAGAAAGTTCTTCGAATGCAGGTGCTTGACGGTGAATTGGATCACGACGTACATCGGCAGGAACATCACCATCTAAGTCAATTGCATCACCTAATACGTTGAATACACGACCAAGTGTTGCATCACCAACTGGTACAGAGATTGCTTTACCAGTATCTTCTACTTCTGTGCCACGAACAAGTCCATCTGTGGAAGACATTGCAACTGTACGAACTGTGTCATCACCTAAATGAAGTGCAACTTCAAATGTTAAGTTAATGCTTGCTCCGTTTTCGTTGCTTTGTTTTACCGTAAGGGCGTTGTAGATTTCTGGTAGCTTTCCGCCATCAAACTTAACGTCTACAACCGGACCCATGATTTGCGTAACGCGCCCTTTATTCATCGGGTTCCCTCCTAGCTTTCTTTTAATTAGCCAGCTTTCTAAGAGAAGTCGGCTTTTAATTTTTATTAGTTTAGCTTACGCGACTCTTTTGACAGAGCCGCTTCCACTTTTTATTGAATCTAGCTCCGGTGGCTAGAAGGGTCGGTCATTTCACCCCTTCTGAGCAAGCCACCTACGCTTTTTATTACTATTCTAGCGCTGCTGCTCCACCAACGATTTCCGTAATTTCTTGCGTAATCGCTGCTTGACGCGCACGGTTGAATGAAAGTGTAAGTGAATCGATAACTTCCATTGCGTTGTCTGTAGCACTCTTCATTGCTGTCATACGCGCTGCGTGCTCACTTGCTTTACCGTCTAGTAATGCACCGTACACTAAGCTTTCTGCGTATTGTGGCAATAATACTTTTAAAATTTCTTCTTCAGAAGGTTCGAATTCATAAGCTGTCGTCGGTTTGTCAGACGCCACATCAGTAAGCGGTAAAATTTTATTTTCCGTTACTTCTTGTGAAATTTTACTTACATAATGATTGTAGTAAATGTACAGCTCATCATAAGCACCATCCGCGAACATCGCAATTGCTCGAGAAGCAAGATCTTTAATATCAGTAAATGATGGGTGGTCAGATAATCCAACTACTTCATCAATGATGTTAAAGCCGCGACGTTTTAAATAATCACGTCCTAGTCGTCCAAGCACAATAATTGAATATTGGTTTGAATCCATATTATGACGTTCACGAACTACGTTACTTACTGTACGTAATACGTTACTGTTATAACCACCTGCTAGTCCGCGATCAGATGTAATAACGATGTATCCTGTACGCTTTACAGGACGCGCATTTAGCATTGGATGATTAATCCCTTTACTTCCTTGCGCAATGCTCGCTACTACTTCTTGAATCTTTTCCATATACGGAACGAAAGATTTAGCATTTTGCTCTGCACGGTTTAACTTAGATGCAGATACCATCTCCATCGCTTTCGTAATTTGGCTCGTTTTCTTTGTCGAGGTAATCTTCGCTTTTATATCGCGTAAAGATGCCACAGGTTTTCACCACCTTTTTTCCAGAAGTTGGCACGATTAGTAAGAATCCTCTTTCTAATCTACGTTGCAAGATATTCTTGCTCATGATTGAAGGAAAAGAATAGGTGCACCTACTCTTTTCCTTTACATAACCGTTAGCAATCTCAAATTTTGAGATGCCTTTTATATGATCTAGCTAAGCCACAATCGGCTTCACTTTTATTTATTATTCAGAAGCTACGAATACTTTTTTAAATCCATTGATTGCTGCTGCAAATTTGTCGTCATCCGCAAGTTTCTTAGTTGTGCGGATTTCGCTTAATAAGTCATCTGCATTTGAATCTAACCAAGCATGGAATTCTTCTTCGAAACGAGTGATATCTACTACTGGGATATCATCTAGGAATCCACGTGTTAAAGCGTAAAGAATGATAACTTGTTTCTCTACACGTAACGGTTTGTGTAATCCTTGTTTTAATACCTCAACTGTACGAGCACCACGGTTTAATTTCGCTTGTGTTGCTTTATCAAGGTCAGAACCGAACTGAGCGAACGCTTCTAACTCACGGTAAGATGCAAGGTCAAGACGAAGTGTACCTGATACTTTACTCATCGCTTTAATCTGAGCAGATCCACCTACACGAGATACAGAAGTACCCGCATCGATCGCTGGACGTACGCCAGAGAAGAATAGGTCAGATTGTAAGAAGATTTGTCCATCCGTAATAGAAATTACGTTTGTTGGGATGTAAGCTGATACGTCCCCTGCTTGTGTTTCGATGAAAGGTAGTGCAGTTAAAGAACCGCCGCCTCTTGCATCACTTAATTTTGCTGCACGCTCTAATAAGCGAGAATGTAAGTAGAATACATCCCCTGGATATGCTTCACGACCTGGAGGACGACGTAATAGTAATGAAAGCTCACGGTAAGCCGCTGCTTGTTTTGACAAGTCATCATATACTACTAATACGTGTTTACCATTGTACATGAACTCTTCACCCATTGTTACACCAGCATAAGCAGCTAAGTATAATAATGGAGCTGGTTGAGAAGCTGATGCAGTTACAACGATTGTGTAATCTAATGCACCGTGCTTACGTAGTGTTTCTACTACGTTACGTACAGTTGATTCCTTTTGTCCGATAGCTACATAGATACAAATCATATCTTCATCTTTTTGGTTAATGATTGTATCAAGTGCAACTGCTGTTTTACCTGTTTGGCGGTCACCGATGATTAACTCACGTTGACCACGGCCAATTGGTACAAGAGCATCGATCGCTTTAATACCTGTTTGAAGTGGCTCATGAACAGATTTACGATCCATTACACCTGGTGCTGGACTTTCGATTGGACGAGTGTTTGTTGTATTGATTGGGCCTAAACCATCAACTGGTTGACCTAATGGGTTTACAACACGACCGATTAGTTCTTTTCCTACTGGTACTTGCATAATGCGACCAGTACGACGAACTTCGTCACCTTCACGGATTTCTGTGTAAGGTCCTAAAATAATGATACCTACGTTGTTTTCCTCTAAGTTTTGTGCTAGTCCCATAACGCCGTTAGAGAACTCTACAAGTTCACCAGCCATAACGTTATCAAGACCATGAGCACGCGCGATACCGTCACCAACTTGGATAACTGTACCAACATCACTAACTTCGATTTCAGACTGATAGTTCTCGATTTGTTGCTTTATCAGTGCGCTAATTTCCTCAGCTCTGATGCTCATGTGCTTCACCCCTATCTATTCTTCATTAATTCACGCTGAATACGTGCTAATTTTCCTTGTAAGCTTCCGTCGTAAATGCGATTTCCAATGCGTACTTTAATGCCGCCTAGTAAATCTTCATCCACAACATTTTTCACGCGAATTGCATCTTTTCCTGTTTTTTTTGCAAATGCTTCTGCAACGTTAAGTTTTTCTTCTTCTGATAGAAGACGAATAGAATATACAGTTGCATCCGCTACGTTACGTTCTTCATTAGCAAGAACAACATATTCATTTGCAATTTCAGGTAGGATATCAATACGCTTGTTATCAATTAAAATATATAACGTATTTAAAATAGATTCAGAAACAGATGCGAATACGTTCGCAAGAAACGCTTTCTTCTGCTCTTTTGAAATGTTCGGTTGCGTTAAAAAGCTATGTAGTTCTCCGTTCTTTGTAAAAACGTTTTGTACAAGGCGTAATTCCTCTTCAAACATTTCTAATACGTGTTTTTCTTTTGCAATTTTAAAAAGAGCGACAGCATAACGTTTTGCTACAATCCCATTGCTCATCGCGCTTCTCCTACTTCTTTAATATAATCGCGAATTAACTTCACTTGATCTTCTTCTTTTAATTCTTTTTCAATTACTTTAGAAGCAATATGAACAGATAAAGAAGCAACTTGTTCTTGTAAAGCAGCAATCGCTTGCTCTTTTTCGCGTTGAATTTCTTGTACAGCAGATGCTTTAATTGATTCTGCTTCTTCTTTCGCAGCAGCAACAATAACATCCTTTTGATCTACAGCTTGTTTCTTCGCTCTTTCGATTAACTCTTGTGCTTCAACACGCGATTGTTTTAACATTTCACGTTGTTCTTCTACTAACTTCTTCGCTTCAGCGTTACTTCTTTCTGCAGCGTCGATTTCATTAGTAACATGCTCTTCACGTTCTTTCATAATTCCCATTAAAGGACCCCACGCAAATTTGCGTAGCATTACTAATAGAAGTAAGAAAATGAACAATGTATAAGCAATCGTTCCAAATGGAATGGAAGCCCCTAATAATAAAGTTGGCACAAGGATTCACTCCCTTCAAAATATCTAAATTGATCATATGAAAAAAAAAGACATACGTTTCGTTCATAAAGCAATGGCGAAGAAAGTTCAAAAAAACACTCTTCGCCATCTATGTAAGGGGAGTCTCCCTTATTTGTTCATTACGATGAAAGCAATAACTACACCGATAATTGGAAGTGCCTCAACTAATGCAACCCCGATGAACATAATTGTTTGAAGTGCGCCTTTTAATTCTGGTTGACGAGCAACACCTTCGATTGTACGTGATACGATAAGACCGTTACCAATACCTGCACCTAATGCTGATAAACCAATTGCAATTGCAGCTGCGATTACACCTAAACTCATTTAATTTGTCCTCCTTTGTATTATAAAAAAATAAATTTTTTCTTACTTAAATTATATTAATGGTCATGGCTTACTTTATGAGCCATATAAACCATCGTTAACATTACGAAAATAAATGACTGGATTGATCCAACGAACACACTGAATCCCATCCATGCTAACATCGGTACAAGTGCACCTAATGCTCCAAGGAATGATGCCCCGCCTAACTTAGCAAGTAATCCTAATAAGATTTCACCTGCATAAATGTTACCAAATAAACGAAGACCTAACGTTAATGTGTTAGCAAACTCCTCAATAACCTTTAATGGGAATAAGAATTTCATAGGTTGGAAATAACCTTTAACATATTCTTTCGTACCCTTCATCTTAATTCCATAATAATGGGTGAGGGTAACTACCATCACGGCTAATGTTAATGCAACTGCTGGATCAGACGTTGGTGATCTCCACCATGCAATATGTTCGCCAGCCTCAACTGTTGAATACATGAATGGTAAACCAAGGAAGTTCGATACGATGATAAACATGATAAGCGTAACGCCAAGCGTTAAGAAACGTCCACCTGTTTTCCAGTCCATCGTACTATTGATAATCCCTTTCACGAAGTCAAACACCCATTCCATGAAATTTTGCATCCCGGTTGGGCGAAGCGCTAAGCTGCGAGTTCCGATAACAGCGATTAAGAAAACAATAACTGCTGCTACAGTAACCATCATAACTGATGACAAATCGAACGTTAAACCTAGAAATTCAACTAATTTACCGTGTTCCACTAGTAATTCACCTCTCTTCCCTGCTCGTATACTCTAAATAAAGAAAATCTATGATCATGACAAGGTATCCTGTCAGCAATCCTACACCTAAGCCCCACATCGCAATTAATTCTTGATATTTGGCTGCAAATAAAATTAATAACCCAATCGTGGCGAATCTTGAATATGTACTTACCGCCGTTGCTTTAAATTTCACGTTTTCTCCATTTGTTACGCGATCTAATAGCTTGTCTGTTCTACGTGCAATGATGCGCAAACTAAGAAAACTGAAAATCGTTCCGATAATCAGTCCAAGAAATACATCCTTGTAAGAGGTAAATCCCCATCCTAGCACTAGAAGCGCAAGCAAGTAGTACATATATTTCTTTTGTCTTTGGACAAGTCCATGTACGTCTATCATCATTGCTCTCCCGAATAGTAATGTCGAATGAGTCGAATCATTGCGTATACCCCTGTTCCTAACCCGAGTAATAACCCTATAATAAGAAACAATGGAAACGTTCCAACCTTATTATCAATCCATTGCCCACCAAAGATTCCAATAAGAATAGAACCAACTAACTGAGCAAGAATTCCTGACATTAAAGCATACGCTTTTATATGGCTGCGATCGTTTTTTTGCAAGGATTCATCCCTCCAATATGTAACCCTCATTCACGATGTGTTAATAATAACTCATTTTTCTGCATAAATTCTATACAAAATAAAAAGTTTACATTTTCGTCACGGAATAGATGCATTTTTGTCACTGAAAGCCCTACCATCTATCCCCGTTGTTAGCATACAATAGGGTATTAACAGTGTCAACGAGAAATCGTAAAAAATCAAAAAATTTGAGTATTAGTCATTTCCTCCCAAAAATGAAAACGTTCCCCTTCTAAATACTGGTTAGAGATATGCAATTTCTAACAGTTTTCTCTTTATAATAGAAGAAAATGTTCACAAGTTTGTCACTATTATATTTTTAAGATATAGCGCTTTCCTTCCATAATATAGTGTTCCCAAGACGTAAGACTTCTATATTATATGTGATGTGTATGCAACTTATGTTGTATAGACCCTGTATATTTACCTCCCCCTCCCCCGCACGCTCAGGGCGAAAAAAAAGACGAGCGGGGACTCCCCTCTCGTCTGTTGTCTTACTTCGTTCCGAATAAACGGTCACCAGCATCACCAAGACCTGGAACTACATAACCATGGTCATTTAGCTTCTCATCTAATGCTGCTACATAAATATCAACATCAGGATGCTCTTCCTGTACTACTTTTACTCCTTCTGGAGCAGCTACGATACACATTAATTTAATTTGCTTTGCACCGCGCTTTTTCAGAGAATTAATTGCTTCAGCCGCAGAACCACCTGTTGCTAGCATCGGATCTAGTACGATAAAGTCACGCTCTTCTACATCCGTTGGAAGTTTCACATAGTATTCTACCGGTTGCAATGTTTTAGGGTCACGGTATAGACCAACGTGTCCTACTTTTGCTGCTGGAATTAATTTCAGAATTCCATCAACCATTCCTAAACCTGCACGTAAAATCGGAATTAAACCAAGTTTTTTACCAGCGATCACTTTTGTTGTCGCTTTGCTTACAGGTGTTTCAATTTCAATGTCTTGAAGTGGAAGGTCGCGAGTAATTTCGAAAGCCATTAAGCTTGCTACTTCGTCCACTAATTCACGAAAATCTTTCGTACCTGTATTCTTATCGCGAATATATGTAATCTTATGTTGAATTAACGGGTGATCAAATACATACAGTTTTCCCATGTGAATCTCTCCTTTAGATGATATTCATGCGTTTTCACGCTTTTTTACACTATTTACGATTGTAAAGAAAACGCTACTAATATTCAAGGGCAAATTTGGTAAAATCGTGAATTAGAATGAATCTATCTAGTATCTTTACCAATTATGGGAGCTGTATCCTTCATTATATCGCCAAAATTTATTCATCATTTGTATACATACTTTAAAAATAATATATGTCCACAAAAAAGACTGCCAAAACAATTACGTTTCAGCAGTCTTTTTCAATCTATTATAGATCTGTATACATTGGGAATTTGCTCGTTAACGCTTCTACACGCTTACTTGCTTCTTCTAATGCAACTTCATTCTCATGATTTTTTAATGTATAAGCAATAAGTGCCGCAATTTCATCCATTTCTTCTAAACCGAAACCACGAGATGTTACAGCTGCTGTACCGATACGTACGCCGCTTGTTACAAATGGGCTTGCTGTTTCAAATGGAATTGTATTTTTGTTCACTGTAATACCAACTTCATCTAATACGTGCTCTGCTACTTTACCTGTAATTTCTAAGTTACGAACATCAATCAAGATTAAATGATTGTCTGTTCCGCCAGAAACAAGTGTAAGTCCTTCTTTTTGAAGACCTTCAGCTAAGCGGTTCGCATTATTAATGATATTTTGTGCATATGTTTTAAACTCATCTTGTAGTGTCTCACCAAATGCAACAGCTTTTGCAGCAATTACGTGCATAAGTGGACCACCTTGAATACCAGGGAAGATTGATTTATCAATTTGTTTTGCAAATTGCTCTTCACATAAAATCATACCACCACGTGGACCACGTAATGTTTTATGTGTTGTCGTTGTAACGAAATGTGCATGTGGTACTGGGTTTGGATGTAAACCAGCAGCTACTAAACCAGCGATATGTGCCATATCAACCATAAAGTATGCGCCCACTTCATCTGCAATCTCACGGAATCGTTTGAAATCGATAACACGAGGATATGCACTTGCACCTGCAACGATTAATTTTGGTTTATGTTCTTTCGCTTTTGCTAATACATCATCGTAATTAATACGGTGAGATTCAGCATCCACGCCATATTCTACGAAATTATATTGTACTCCACTGAAGTTAACAGGGCTTCCGTGTGTTAAGTGACCACCATGAGATAAATTCATACCAAGTACTGTATCGCCTTGCTCTAAAATCGTGAAGTATACTGCCATGTTCGCTTGTGCACCAGAATGTGGTTGAACATTTACATGCTCTGCGCCGAAAATTTCTTTCGCGCGATCACGTGCGATATCTTCTACTACGTCTACGTGTTCACAACCACCATAGTAACGTTTTCCAGGATATCCTTCAGCATACTTATTCGTTAAAACAGAACCTTGCGCCTCCATTACTGCTTCACTTACGAAGTTTTCCGAAGCAATTAACTCAATCTTTGAACGCTGTCTTCCTAGTTCTGCCTCAATTGCAGCAAATACCTTTTCATCTTGACGTTTTAAATGATCCACCAAAATCCCCCTTTTCTGAACGAATTACATCAATTCCCAATAGTTTTTTCTCATTTATTCAGAAAAAACGAAAATTCAGGTTGTAATTCTTTCGAACCTTCATGTTTTCAACTACATTCTAACATGACTTTCTATATCATAAAAGAAAAAAAAAGACCAAAATTGGTCTTTTCTTTCTTCTATTATAAAGTCAGACTACATACCTTTTACCTTTCGATATAAAGCTGTTATAAGACTTTATAATTTTTCATGTTTAACGGCAAGGAATAGCTTCCTCATTTGCCGCATAAACAGCACGTGCTCCACCTATTAGTTTCCCACGTGTTTTCGCCATCGTTACATGCGCACTTCCTATTTCCTTCACACTTGTACGAACCGGTACAGCTACATGCTTTAAATGCATACCGATAAATGTATCGCCGATATCCATTCCTGCATCTGCTTTAATAAACTCAATTACTACCGGATCTTTAAAATTGTGATACGCATACGTCGCTAATGCACCACCTGCTGATCTAACAGGCGTAACTGTTACAATTTCAAATTGATATTTCATCGCTACATCTCTCTCGACTACTAAAGCACGATTTAAATGCTCACAACATTGAAACGCCAATTCAATACCTGTTCGTTCTTGAAATTGTTTTAATTCAGAAAAAATCGCCTCTGCCACTTCCATCGTTCCTGATGTTCCAATTCTTTCACCCAGCACTTCGCTCGTGCTACACCCCACTACAAAAATTTGGCCACTTTGCAGCGTGGCTTGTTCTTGGAAATCAGAAAGCGACATTTGCAGCTGTTCTCTTACCTTTACGATCTCTGTCATTACGCCTCTTCCTTTCACAGGTTGGTTCACCAAATTATATTTCATACTACTTATAGTTAGAATCTATTACTTTGTTTCGTACGTTTTAATTTTTCCTACGCGGTTTTCGTGACGGCCACCTTCATAGTCAGTTGTTAGCCAAATTTTTGCGATATCACGTGCTAGACCAGCTCCAATTACACGCTCGCCCATTGCTAACATGTTAGTATCATTATGCTCTCTCGTCGCTTTCGCACTGAAAGTATCATGAACTAATGCACAACGAATACCATTTACTTTGTTTGCTGCGATTGACATACCAATGCCTGTCCCGCAAACTAAAATGCCGCGATCCACTTCACCATTCGCGACCATTTCTGCTGCTGGAAACGCAAAATCAGGGTAATCAACAGAACCAGCTTCACATTCACAACCTAAATCAATATATTCAATATTTAACTCTTCTAATAAACTTACAAGTTCTTTACGGATATTCATACCGCCGTGATCAGATGCTACTACTACTTTCATTTTTACCCCTCCAAAGTTTCAATCAATTATCTTCATTTCACACTCGCTACCTTAAAGGAACGAAGTGATCTCCAATATCGTATTATACACGAAACATCAACCTTCTGAATGTTTTTTCAGTAAAGTTTGTACAAGTTTTTCCATCTCTTCTAACGTTTCTTTATAAATAGAAAGCGATCCGCCAAACGGATCTGAAATATCCTTACTTACACCCTCAGTTAATCCATATAATGTATCCAATTTCTTTTCAACACTCGGATAATGCCCAAGTACAATTTGCTTATGGTTTTCCGTCATTGTTACTACAATATCCGCCCAATCAACCAAAGCATCGTTTACCTGCTGTGAAGCATGATCGATTACAATTCCTTTTTCAGCTAAAGCTTCCTTTGCATGTACCGATGCATCGCTTCCAGGATAGGCGAAAACACCAGCAGATTGCACTTCAAATTTACCTTCTCCATAATGACGAAGCAAAGCCTCAGCCATCGGACTACGGCATGTATTTCCAGTGCAAACAAATAACACCCGTTTCATCTAAACCCACCCCTTTTTTCTGTTTCCTACCATTTATCATAGCGTACATTAGAATAGAACAAAAGAAATGTGAATATACGAAAGGCGCATTTCTCTTATATTTTTTCTAAGAAAAATGCGCCTTATCCACATATATGTGAAACCCTATTTCCAAGTGCCCAAAGTATTTTACCATACATAATGAACACACTACAAAACGAAATAAGGAATCCATTTCATACGAAACAGATTCCTTTCATACAATAATTATTTCATTGTAACTTTCATTACTTCTGTTGAACCTTTTGTAGCTGTTACACCTACAGTTGTCTTAATAGACTCAGCTGCATCTGTGTTTGTAATAACGATTGGAGTAATTGTGCTTTTCGCTTTTTCACGAATTAATTCTAAGTCGAATGAGATTAATTTATCTCCAGCTTTTACAGCTTGTCCTTCAGAAACGTGAGCTTCGAAACCTTCACCTTCCATTTTTACAGTTTCTAATCCAACGTGGATTAAAATTTCTGTACCGTTTTTCGCTTTAATTCCAATAGCATGTTTCGTGTGGAATAATTGTACGATTTCACCATCGACTGGAGATACAACTACACCTTCAGTAGGATCGATTGCAACACCGTCACCCATCATACGACCAGCGAATACTGGATCTGGTACTTCTTCAATATTTTTCACTGCTCCAGTTAATGGAGCTACGATTGTTTCTTCATTTGTTTTTGAACCAAAACCGAATAATTTTTTAAACATAGGATAGTCCTCCTTATAATTTACCTAAAAGTTTATAGGGCAATCTCTATTCAAGATCGAAATACACGTAAGACTTCATACTTCGAATGTTATACTGTAAAAACGCTTTCGAAATAAATCATGTCATTACTACTAGACTCTTATTGTAGCGCCTCACAAAATTCCAGTCAATTCTGATTGTCTGAATAACAATGAGAAGTTAAATTCTACTTATATTTTCTCTTTTTTTCACTTACTTGTCTAGAGGTCTTTACTACATTTTATTTTTTGTTGTTAATTTGTAAAATTTCTTTCAAATTTTTGTTGAAATCCACTTGACTAAAGTAAGTAACTATTTTATCGTTACTTACATAAGGTAAGTAAATAACTTTTAGGAGGTTTTTAAAATGATGGATATCGGTCTTCTTATTATTCGTCTTATTATAGGAATTACATTCATGGGTCACGGTGCTCAAAAATTATTTGGTTGGTTTGGTGGTTACGGCCTGAAAGGAACAGGTGGCTGGATGGAATCAATCGGTTTACGCCCTGGTGTATTTATGGCATTTATGGCTGGTGCAACTGAACTATTAGGTGGTTTCTTATTCGCAGCAGGTATTTTCACTGTAGTTGGTTCATTATTTATCGTAGGAACAATGTTAATAGCAATCTTCACAGTTCACGGAAAAAATGGTTACTGGGTAACACAAAACGGATTTGAGTATAATTTAATGTTAATCGCTGTTGCAGTTGGTGTAGCTTTAATCGGCCCTGGCGCTTACGTTTTACTTTAATATTTATCTCTATTTCGAGATATTCACAAAAAAAGAGATTACTTCAAATTGAGGTAATCTCTTTTTACATCATCAAAAAAATATTATTTTCAGCAGGAGATTCCCATTGGTATCTTGTAAACAAACAATAAGTATTCATATTTAGAAAGGGGATTACAACATGTTATCCATTAATCCAAACGAACAAACCGAAAAAGATAATTACAAATTACTAACAGGAAGTATTATTCCACGTCCTGTTGCATTCGTTACTTCTGTAACTAAAGATGGTGTATTGAACGGTGCGCCATATAGTTATTTCAATATCGTCGCTGCCAATCCACCACTTATCTCGGTTTCAGTACAACGAAAAGAAGGAAAACCGAAAGACACTTCCCGAAACACAATCGAAAAAGGCGAATTTGTCGTACATATTTCTGATGAATCTTACGTAGAAGCAATTAACGAAACAGCGGCCAACCTACCTCCTAATGAAAGTGAAATCGAATTGGCAAAACTAACACCGATCGACAGTGATGTCATTTCAGTACCAGGGGTGAAAGAAGCAAACATTCGAATGGAATGCGTATTAGAACGCGCTATCCCGCTCGGTGGAACCGAAGACTCTCCAGCTTGTGACCTACTAATTGGCCGTGTCGTTCGCTTCCACGTCGCAGAACACTTATACGAAAACGGCCGAATTCACGCCGAAGAACTAAAACCAATAAGCCGCCTAGCAGGACACAACTACGCAAAACTAGGAGAACAATTTGAATTAGTAAGGCCAATTTAAAAGCAGAAGCGGCTCGCTCAGAATGGGAGGAGGATGGAGCTTCTGACGTAGAGGCGCTTTTTGCCTCGCAGGAAGACGCGAAGCCACCGACCATTCTAGCCGCTGGAGCTAGATATCACCCTAAAAGTGGAGGCGGCTCGTCCAGAATCATAGGGCATTGGAGTCTTTCATCACTCAAACATAATATCCCCCGCTTAAAGCGGGGGATTTTTTTATTGTAATTCTTCGTTCTTCTCCTCTATTGCAGGTAATTTCCCTTTTTTAGATTTACCAAGCTTTATAACAAAGAAATATAAAGAAAGTAATGTAATAAGGAAAACAATTACGAATGGATACGGAGAATAAAAGGCACGCGCCGCCTCCGTTTTTCCTGCAACAAATTTTAATGATTCGATATCTAAAAACTCAGCAAACATTTGTACACCGAGCATACTAAACCAAAAAACAAAAAAACTAATAATAATACCAAAAACTTGTTTTAATCTCGTCATTTATACCACCCTTTCTATATTTGCGGCGTATTGTCTTCAAATGCACAGAAAGGAATTAACTCACCATTCACGAATCAATTTAACCCAACCTAAAACCGCAATTTGCAAAATAATGCCCCAAAAGATAAGCCTACGTAACCACCTTGGAAAAAAAGTTATACATACGACATACCATTTCAGCAACCTATTCATATTTTCCACCTTCGTATAAAATTATATAGGAAAAAGGAGATATAATCCAAATCCAACAAGAATAATACCACCTACTATTTCACCGTATGTGCCAAGCATATTTTTGGCATGGCTACCAAGCAATAAACCCATCCAAGCTAGTAACATACTTATTAGTCCGAATAGTAATATCGTAATAATTGTCTCTGCTCCGTAAATTCCAAGACTAAGACCTACTGAAAAACTATCTATACTGACACCAAATGCAAATACAAATAAACTAATTCCAATTGGAGCAGTTCTAGTCTCTTCCCCTTCTAAAATAGACGAATATACGATATAAAACCCTAGCCCAATTAATAAAATAGCTCCTGCAAAATTCGCGACATCCCCATACCTCTCTGATAGAAAACGTCCTAATACCATTCCGATAAATGGCATAATAATATGAAATATCCCAATCGTCATACCGATATAAAGGATTTGTCTTAACTTTAATGTTACCATCCCCATACCGAGGCTCACTGAAAATGCATCCATCCCCAGGGCAAATGCCATAATTATTAAAGGTATTAATTGTTCAAGTGTCATTCATATCCCCCCTCGGACGTGCTACTTCACAATATGCTTATCCGAGGAGAAATATTCTGTTTGCTAAAGGTACATTATCATTCAGTGATAATATGATGTCCCGCAGCTTTTGTTAAACGATTCATAATTGCATTTCCTATTCCTTCATTTGGGAATGATTCACTAAAAATGACATCTACTTCACTTGCATCAAACGTTCTAAGCACATCATATAACTTAGTCGCAACGCTGGCTAAATCGCTTCGCACACCGCAAGACAATACAATATCTGCACTATACACACGCTGATACTCTTCTGTCGTTAAGACACCTACTTTAAATCCTTCTTTCTTTTTCTCATCCACAATACGTTGAATAAACTCACGGGACCCTTCAACAATACTAAGTGGCGCTTTCGGTGCATAATGTGTATATTTCATTCCAGGTGATTTCGGTTTTTCTTTCTCATCCTTTAAAGCTGGATCTAAAGAAACATTTCCTATCACTGCTTCTAATTGCTCCTTCGTAATCCCACCTGGACGTAAAATCGTCGGAACCTCGCTCGTACAATCAATTACAGTTGATTCAACTCCTACTCCTGTTGCCCCGCCATCAACAATACCAGCAATTTTTCCATTTAAATCTTCATATACATGAGAAGCTAACGTTGGACTTGGGCGTCCTGAACGATTCGCACTCGGTGCCGCAACAGGCACGTTTGCCTCTTCAAGAAGAGCGAGCGCTACTGGATGATCCGGCATCCTCACTCCGACTGTATTAAGTCCTGCCGTGACCCTCTCTGAAATCCCTTTTTTTCTCGGTAAAATGATTGTTAATGGTCCTGGCCAAAAATGTTCCATTAACTTTTCTGCAACCGGCGGAATTTCTCTTACAATACCATCTAACTGAGATTTTGTTCCTATGTGGACAATCAGTGGATTATCGCTCGGTCTCCCTTTTGCTTCAAAAATTTTCGCTATCGCTTCATCATCCATTGCGTTTGCTCCTAACCCATATACCGTTTCCGTCGGGAAGGCCACCGCTTCATTTTCTCTTAATAATCTCGCTGCTTCTTTTAATTGTGGATAATATTTTTTTCTTTCCACAACATTATCCACAATCCACATATTTGTATGCATTTTTTCCCACGTCCTTTTCTACCATGAAATACTTGTCTATTTTTAGTTTACTATGAGATTTATCCAAAAGACAAACAAGGTTTATCCACAAAATGTGGATAAACCTTGTTAATCCGTGGATAACTTTGTGAATAGCTGACAATTTAGTATTATTGCATTTAGCTCTTTTATATTTTTACAAAAGTGTTCTAACTGTCGAATTCCCTCTGGCACTTTCTCTTTCTCTATAATGACAAAGTTAAAAAACTGAAAGATTGTCACAGATTGTGGATGATTTGTGAGTAAGTACAATTGTCGAATATCTTTTTCTTTCATATACTGCAAAAACATTTCAAAAAAATATAAGAAAGTCTGTTTATCCACATTAGGTGTGAATAAACAAGAACGGATAAGTGCATTTTCTCCACTTTGTTCATATCCAATTACCGCTCGTATTTCTCCCGCCTCTTCCAAGATCATAAATTGTGCGTACAACTCATTTATTTTATCATCTTTTTTATTAGCTTGTCCGAAAAAAGAATGCAATCTTTCTACATCTGCTTTCGTAGCAAAATACACGTTCTTCATAGTAAATCCCTCCTCATTGATATATATGAGGAAGGATTTATTAATAGTACTATTTAGAGAATAAAGCTGTAAAAGCTTCGACGATAAATAATTTAACCTCTGGTTTCTCTTCCTCTTCTACTGTTACATACTCATTTTGCTTTTCTTGTTTTTGCTCCACAGGTTTCTCCACTTTTTCCACAGTTTTTGTTTCTACTTTTTTTACAGGCTGTTCTTCTACTTGCGTTTCATGTTTTACTACTTTCTTTTCCTGGGCTGTTACTTTTTCAGCTTTTTCCGGCTTCACTACTTTTGTTTCTTTCACCTTATCCTCTTTCTTCTCCGGTACATCCTCTACTTCCTCATCTGATTGTTTCACCTGCTCCTCTTCAGGAGATTCAGCTTTCACAACATGTTCTTCTTTCCTTACAGCTGTACCACTTGAAAAATCTAAGAAACACATCGGCGGAAATAACACACACCACCAGTTTGCACCTTCACCTTTTCCAATTGTAATAAGTACCGCTTCATATTCTCCTGCCGGATAAATAAAATTCCCATATACCTTTGTAGGAAACTTCACATTCTTACCGAATTTCACTTGAAACGCCTCTTTACTTCCTTCTCTTTTCAGCGTATTCTCCACTGTCTTTTCAATTTCAGGAATATGATTTTGAATTACTTTTTGAGCTTCTTCAAATGACGTTAAATCTGCTACCCATCCATCAATTTGCGCTTTCACTTCATCACGTACTTTACGTTTTAATGCCTGATCTTTATCAGAATCACTATTAGCTAAAATACGTAATCGAACGGCCTCTTTCGGAATAACAGTAGGCCCTTTTGCATCAGCTTTCATATATCCAAACTGCACAAGTAACTGTGCACCAATTAATAATAAAAGAAAGTAAGCAATAACTTGTTTTTTCATTTCCTCCACCGTCCCCTCTAGAAACAGTGTGGACAGAGTTACTTCTTTCTAAACTATTAAATTCAAAATCTATATAAAAAACCGATAGAAAAGCATTTTTTTAATGGGCGAGAGGGACTGGCAGCAAGGTGTATGTCCCTTTTTATCTTTATGACAGCAATCTATATGCTAAAAAATAAAAATAACTTTCTATGGGTAATAAGGTGCGTATTTTCGCTGGAATAATACTCCTTACCAAAATTCTAAATGAAATGTATGGCTGAGTAGTTACGAATTTTTTATACAAAAAATAGAGTAAGGCTTATGCCTTACTCCATCTCTGCAAATACCATGCGATCTTTTCCATTAATATCAAATACAACTTCAACTTGAGCGTGCGGGAAAGTTTGCTGTAATAATGCTTTCACATCTTCACCTTGCCCTACACCAATTTCAAACGCCACAATCGCCTTTTTCTGTAATACATTCGGCAATTCCTCCATAAAACGACGATAGAAATCTAGTCCATCTTCCCCACCAACAAGCGCACGCTTCGGTTCATGCTCCTTCACAACAGTAGAAAGACCACGCCAATCTTCCTCTGGTATGTACGGAGGATTGGAAACCACAACATCTAACTTCTGACCTGTTTCATAAAACGGAGACAGTAAATCGCCGTGATAGAAGGTTACATCCGCCCCTAAAGTTTTTGCATTTTCTTTTGCAACTTCAATCGACTCCTGTGCGATATCTACTGTATACACATGAAGATTTTTATTTTCTAAAGCGAGCGTAATAGAAATTGCTCCACTACCTGTTCCAATATCCGCTATGTGAAGCTCCTCATTACCGAAATGGCGCTCAATTCTCTCTAGCACTCCAACTATAAGCTCCTCTGTTTCCGGTCTTGGTATCAATACCTCTTCATTTACAAAGAATGATCGGCCATAAAACATTTCATAACCGAGCATATATTGGATCGGAATACCTTCTACGTGCTTGTGGATAAATTCTGCAAAACTTTTCTCTTGTTCCGCAGTTATTTCTTCACGCATATTCATGAGCATTCCTGTTCTGTTCGTCTTTAATACATGACAAAGGACAATTTCTCCCGCATTTTCATCTCGTCCATTTTCCTGTAAAAAAGAAGAAGCCCATTTCAGGGCTTCATAGACACGCATTACTCAGCTGCCTCCATCTTTTGCGCCTGATCTTCCATCACTAAGGCATTGATGAAATCATCTAACTTACCTTGTAGGATTTGATCTAGCTTTTGAATCGTTAAACCGATTCGATGGTCTGTAACACGGTTTTGCGGGAAGTTATACGTACGAATACGCTCTGAACGATCTCCCGTACCAACAGCTTGTTTACGGTTTTGATCATACTCAGCTTGCGCTTCTTGTCTAAACTTATCATAAACACGTGCGCGTAATACTTTCATCGCTTTTTCTTTATTCTTAATTTGTGATTTCTCATCCTGACAAGATACAACTACACCAGTCGGTAAATGTGTTAAACGTACCGCTGACATCGTTGTATTAACGCTTTGTCCACCAGGACCACTAGAAGCAAACGTATCAACACGAACATCTTTTTCATGAATATTAATTTCTACTTCTTCTGCCTCTGGTAATACAGCTACAGTTGCTGTAGATGTATGAATACGTCCACCAGATTCCGTTTCAGGAACACGTTGTACACGGTGAGCACCATTCTCGAATTTCAGCTTCGCGAAAGCACCTTTACCGTTAATCATAAAGATAATCTCTTTATATCCACCTAACTCTGTATAGCTCGCTTCGATAATTTCAGTTTTCCAACCTTGCACCTCAGCATAACGGCTATACATACGATATAAATCACCAGCAAATAAAGCCGCCTCGTCGCCACCAGCAGCACCGCGAACCTCAACGATAACGTTTTTATCATCATTAGGGTCTTTTGGAACAAGTAAAATTTTCAGACGTTCTGATAATGTTTTCTCTTGTCCTTCTAATTCAGAAACCTCTTCTTTTACCATGTCACGCATATCAGCGTCTAACTTATCTTCTAACATTGCTTTTGCATCTCGTAATTGCTCACGAACCTCTTTATACTCACGGTACACCTCTACCGTGTCCTGAATATCAGATTGCTCTTTTGAATACTCACGAAGCTTATTTGTATCGCTAATAACCTCCGGGTCGCTTAACAACTCATTCAACTTCTCATAACGATCTTCTACAGCTTGCAAACGATCTAACACACCATTCACCTCTACATCCTAGTATCTAATACAAATAGTATATGGTACTTAATCAAAAAAACGCAAATTATATTTAAAAGCACAAGCGGCTCGCTCAGAATGGGAGGAGGTTGGAGCTTCTGACAGAGCGGCGCTCTTTGCCTCGCAGGAAGAAGCGAAACCACCGACCATTCTAGCCGCTGGAGCTAGATAATATTAAAAGCGCAAGCGGCTCGCTCAGCTCTGATTGGCTAAGGTGCTCTCGCTTCACCTTGAATAGCGGAGGTTCTTAGACACGAAGAGCTGGCCACCAATCTTCATCTATTTTCGAAAAAAACCCGCTCTACATAGCGAGTTTCATTTATCTTTGTTTTGTAGGTACTGCATGACAATGACGACAACGTGGTTCATACGACTCTGAAGCCCCAACTAAAATAATTGGATCATCAAATGCCGCTGGTTCTCCATCGATTAAACGTTGCGTACGACTTGCAGGAGATCCACATGCAGAACAAACTGCCTGCAATTTAGTTACATGTTCAGCAATCGCCATCAGCTGAGGAACTTGTCCAAATGGTAGACCACGGAAATCTTGGTCTAATCCAGCTACAATGACACGATAGCCACGATTTGCCAATACTTGCACCACTTCCACAATGTCCCCATCAAAAAATTGTACCTCATCGATTGCAATAACATCCATTTCTTCTGTTACATGGTTAAATATATCTTTTGAAGCTGAAACAGGAACTGCTTTAACCTTTAATCCATTATGTGATACAACATCTTCTTCACTATAACGATTATCAATACATGGTTTAAATACAATCGCATGTTGTTTCGCAAATTGCGTACGGCGTATACGGCGGATGAGCTCTTCTGATTTCCCAGAAAACATACTCCCGCAAATCACTTCAATCCAACCATTTTGATTCATTAAGTACATTGAGCTCTCCTTTCATCTACTTTCCTAATCCAAAGTAGGGTAAAGGTTTAATATTTTCGCAAAAAAAACAGACAAGCGAATACATACACTTGCCTGTTTTATGTTCTTTATTACTTAATACCGTATTTCTTATTGAAGCGGTCAACACGTCCGTCTGCAGTAGCAAACTTCTGACGTCCAGTGTAGAATGGGTGAGAATCAGAACTGATCTCAATTTTTAGTAATGGATAAGTGTTACCATCTTCCCACTCAACAGTTTCGCTAGAGCCTTTTGTAGACCCGCTTAAGAATTTGAAGCCAGTGTTCGTGTCCATAAATACAACTTTATTGTAATTTGGATGGATTCCTGCTTTCATTCTTTTCATCTCCTTCCGCCCTGAATCATTTTCGAAACAGAGTTTTTCATCTTCAGCTGCTTACACAACTATATTGATGAAACACATATGATGAAATTATAACAAGGCTAACTCCATTTTGCAACTACCTGTTTTTGTCTTTTTAAAAATTAAAAGCGCAAGCGGCTCGCTCAGAATCCAGGACACTTCAAGCTCTCGACCTTGAAGCGCTTTTTGCTTCGAGCGAGAGAGCGAAATGACCGGAGATTCTAGCCGCTGAAGCTGGATATTACCTAAAAGTGGAGGCGGCTCGCTTAGCTCTGATTGGCTAAGGTTCTCTCGCACAAAATATGATTTTCATCTCAAAAAACAAAATTTTTCCCATATATTACTCTCTCTAATATTCCCTTAAAAACATAAAAAACTCGCTTACTACGAAATAAGCGAGTCCCAATCTTTTCCCTTTACTTAGTTGTTACATACCTTTTTGAGTCTGCAACAATGTTTTGTAAAAATTCTTCATTTGTCTTTGTTTGACGAAGTTTACGTAAGAAACCTTCAACAAAGTCTGGTGTATCACGCATTGTTTTACGAATACCCCACAGCTTGTCTAAATGTTCTTTTGGAATTAATAGGTCTTCTTTACGCGTACCAGAGCGACGAATATCAATCGCTGGGAAGATACGGCGCTCAGCTAATGAGCGATCTAAGTGAAGTTCCATATTTCCAGTTCCTTTAAACTCCTCGTAAATTACATCATCCATACGAGAACCTGTATCAACAAGCGCTGTTGCTAAAATTGTTAAGCTACCGCCCTCTTCGATATTACGTGCAGCACCGAAGAAACGCTTTGGCCTATGGAAAGCAGCTGGATCAATACCACCTGATAGAGTTCTACCACTTGGCGGAATAACAAGGTTGTAAGCACGCGCTAAACGGGTAATACTATCCATTAGAATGACAACGTCTTTTTTATGCTCTACAAGACGCATTGCACGCTCTAATACAAGCTCAGCTACTTTAATATGATTCTCTGGCACTTCATCAAAAGTAGAACTTACAACATCACCTTTAACAGAACGTTCAATATCTGTTACTTCTTCTGGACGCTCATCAATTAAAAGTACAATTAATTCTGCTTCCGGATGATTTGTTGTGACACTGTGTGCAATTTCTTTTAACAGACTTGTTTTACCAGCCTTTGGAGGCGCGACAATTAAACCACGTTGTCCAAATCCAACTGGTGCGATTAAATCCATGATGCGTGTCGGTAACTTTTTCGTTTCCGTTTCCAATTTCATTTGGCGATCTGGGTATAACGGTGTTAATGCAGGGAAATGCACACGCTCTTTTGCTGAGTCTGGATCATCTCCGTTTACAGCTTCAACTTGTAATAATCCAAAATAGCGTTCATTTTCTTTCGGAGGTCGTACTTTACCAGAAACCTTATCTCCATTACGTAAATCGAAACGACGAATTTGCGAAGCCGAGATATAAATATCTTCTGAGCTTGGAGAGTAGTTGATAGGACGTAGGAATCCAAATCCTTCTGATTGAATAATTTCTAATACGCCTTCCATGAAAAAGAAACCTTCTTTTTCTGCTCGAGCTTTTAAGATGGCGAAAATCAGCTCTTTTTTCGTTAACTTGCTGTAATACGAAATCTTAAATTCTTTCGCAAGCTCGTATAACTCTTTTAATTTCATGTTTTCTAATGCTGCAATTGACAAATTCATTCAGACACCACACTTTAACGTTATTCTCTTTTCACATGGGTAAAGGGAAAAAATACGGAAGGCAAATAAATAATAATGAAAGGCAATAAGTTCAAGTAGGATAATATTCACTATTGTAACCCTTTTATCTAGTTTTAATCAATACGTTGAAACACAAATACAAGAAGCGAAGACAAGAAAATTTGTCTTCGCCTTTTATATTTCTTACTTTTTTCTACTCACCTTATTATAAAGAAGAATAGATAAGGCATTTCTGCTTTTATTTAATCCAGCTCCAGCGGCTAGAATCTCCGGTCATTTCACTTCTTCCTGCGAGGCAAAAAACGCCTCTTCGTCAGGAGCTCCAATGCCCTGCGATTCTGAACGAGCCGCTTGCACTTTTTATTTAATCCAGCTTCAGCAGCTAGAATGGTCGGTGGCTTCACTTCTTCCTGCGAGGCAAAAAGAGCCTCTACGTCAGAAGCTCCATCCCCCTCCCATTCTGAACGAGCTGCTTACGCTTTTTATTTAATAACCAAATTCGGTTTTTTATTTAAGCTATGACGTCCGTCTACGAAGCGTACTGTGCCTGATTTTGCACGCATAACAAGGGATTGTGTCGTTCCGACGCTACCTTTAAATTGAACGCCTCGTAATAGTTCTCCGTCTGTTACACCTGTTGCTGCAAAGATTGCATCGTCACCTTTTACTAAGTCTTCCATACGAAGGATACGATTGATATCTTCAATACCCATTTTTTTACAACGAGCTAATTCAGCTTCGTTTTGAGGTAAGAGCTTCCCGTGAATTTCTCCACCTAAGCATTTTAATGCAACCGCAGCTAATACTCCTTCGGGCGCCCCACCAGAACCGAATAGAATATCTACACCAGTACGGTCAAATGCTGTATTAATTGCTCCAGCTACATCTCCATCGTTAATTAATTTAATACGAGCACCAGCTTTACGAATTTCTTCGATAATTGCTTGATGACGTGGACGGTTTAAAACTGTCGCTACAACATCTTCGATATCTTTATTTTTCGCTTTCGCAACTGCACGTAAGTTGTCGATAATAGGTGCGTCAATATCAACTGCACCAACCGCTTCTGGACCAACCGCTATTTTATCCATGTACATGTCAGGAGCATGTAACAAATTGCCGTGATCTGCAATTGCAATAACAGCAAGCGCATTCCAGCCGCCAGCCGCTACGATATTTGTCCCTTCTAAAGGATCAACTGCAACGTCTACGCGTGGTCCATATCCTGTACCCAATTTCTCTCCGATATATAGCATTGGCGCTTCATCCATTTCACCTTCGCCAATTACAACTGTACCTTTCATCGGAATTGTATCAAATACATCACGCATAGCTGATGTTGCTGCACCATCTGCCTCGTCTTTTTTTCCGAGCCCCATCCAACGCGCTGATGATAATGCTGCAGCCTCTGTTACACGTACTAACTCCATAGATAAACTTCTTTCCACGATAATCCCTCTCCTTTAAGTCTTTATATTTCTGCCGTATTTTGTGAACCTTGTTTCTCTATAAAGTGTACTTCCGTTAGTAGTGATCCTTCGCTCCCCATTAACGGAAGTATCACCACCTTATCCCGATTGGTGAGGGTTAATAATCGGCGTGGGATACCCCATACTGATTAAAGTTTCACTTTATGCATTCTTCATTTCTTCAATTTCTTGCTTTGTCATTTGTTCTCTCCAAATGTTTGCACCAAGCCCTTTAAGCTTGTCTACTATATTTTCGTAACCTCGATCAATATGATCAAGTCCTGTTACTTCTGTAATGCCATCTGCCATTAAACCCGCAATAACAAGGGACGCACCAGCTCGTAAGTCACTCGCTTTCACCTTCGCACCTTGCAATAAAACAGGTCCAGTCACAATTGCTGAACGGCCTTCTACTTTAATTTGCGCGTTCATACGGCGCAATTCATCAATATGCTTGAAACGCGCGCTGTAAATTGTATCAGTTACAACTCCTGTTCCATGCGCTTTTGTTAAAAGCGTTGTAAACGGCTGTTGTAAATCTGTTGGAAACCCGGGATATACAAGCGTTTTTACATCAACTACTTTTAACCTTCTATTGCCATTCACTGTAATTTGGTCATCGTTCGTTTCAACTTGAACACCAGCTTCTCTTAGCTTCGCAGTAACGGATTCTAAATGCTGAGGAATAACATTATCAACTGTTACTTCTCCTCCTGACGCTGCTCCTAAAATCATATACGTACCAGCTTCAATACGGTCTGGAATGATAGTGTGGTGACAACCGTGTAAAGAATCCACACCATCAATTCGGATTACGTCTGTACCAGCACCTTTAATACGCGCTCCCATACTCGTTAACAATGTAGCTACATCAATAATCTCTGGTTCTTTCGCTGCATTTTCAATAACAGTTCTACCTGTCGCTCGTACAGCCGCTAGCATAATATTAATCGTAGCTCCTACACTAACAACATCTAAATAAATACGTGCCCCGCGTAGTTCATCTGCTCTTAAATAAATGGCACCTTGTTCATTTGTAACATGTGCCCCTAACGCTTCAAACCCTTTAATATGCTGATCAATCGGTCGTGGCCCTAAATGACATCCACCTGGAAGCCCAATAACAGCTTTTTTAAAACGGCCAAGCATTGCACCCATTAAATAATAAGAGGCGCGCAATTTTTTCACTTTTCCATTTGGTAAAGGCATCGCAACCATGTTAGAAGGATCGACTACCATCTCTTCTTCCTGCCCATAAGTTACTTTCCCTCCAATTTCCTCTAGTAAGTCTCCTAACATTTTCACGTCCGAAATATTAGGAACGCCACCGATAGTTACTGGAGTATCTGCTAAAATTGTCGCTGGAATTAGTGCAACAGCACTGTTCTTTGCACCACTCACGCGAATTGTTCCATTTAAAGCTCTTCCGCCTTCAATTAGCAACTTTTCCATATTGAGCTCCCTTCTTGTGAATGTATTTATCTTCTACTTCTTTAATAAGGAGAAGTAGAAGATTCCCCCTTAAGAATCTCAATCCCTCTTTCCATCCAAACTCAATAAGTAGAAAACCATCACCTGTAGCTCCCCTGCTGTACAAATAGATGAAGATTAACTATTCATCGAATCAAATTTCTCAATTCAGATACTTACCACATTTATTAATAGGACTATGCACATTATTTTCTATATTCACAAACCAAAAATTCATTTTATAAAATCTTTAGACTTGTTCACGCTTTCATTATACAACGAAAGGAAACCGTCTAAAAGACTAGACGGTTTCCAAAACGGAATTTTATTCTTACGCTTTACCGTTAGAACCGAACTCACGCATTTTACCAGCAACAGTTGCTTTGATAGCGTCGCGGCCAGGTCCAATATATTTACGAGGATCGTAAACTTCTTGGTCTTTGTTTAATGCTTCACGAACAGCTTTTGTAAACTCAATTTGGTTCTCAGTGTTTACGTTAATTTTTGAAGTACCTAGAGAAATAGCTTTTACGATATCAGCAGTTGGGATACCAGTACCACCGTGTAATACTAAAGGTACGCCAGTGAAGTCACGAACTTGTTCCATTTCAGCGAATCCTAAGTTAGGCTCACCTTTGTAAGGACCGTGTACAGAACCTAAAGCTGGAGCTAGGCAATCGATACCTGTTGCTTCAACAAGGTGCTTACACTCTGCTGGATCAGCGTAAATTACGCCTTCAGCGATGATGTCGTCTTCTTGTCCGCCAACTGTTCCAAGCTCAGCTTCAACAGATACGTTACGAGCGTGTGCGTATTCTACCACTTTTTTAGTAGTTTCAACGTTTTCTTCGAATGGGTGGTGAGAAGCGTCGATCATTACAGATGTGAAACCTGCATCGATTGCTTCTTTACATTTTTCGAAGCTTGAACCATGGTCAAGGTGAATCGCTACAGGAACAGTGATGTTCATTTCTTCGATTAAAGCTTTAACCATAGCTACAACTGTTTTGAAACCAGTCATATGACGAGCTGCACCCTCAGATACACCTAGGATTACAGGAGATTTTTCTTCTTCCGCAGCAGCTAAGATAGCTTGAGTCCACTCTAAGTTGTTCATGTTGAATTGACCAACTGCGTATTTTCCTTCTAGTGCTGTGTTTAGCATTTCTTTCATAGAAACTAAAGGCATGGTGAATCCTCCTAAAAAACGTTTTTTGTATCCGATAAGTTCTTATCGCTGGTAGTATGACCAGAATAAGGTAAAATATGTATATTTACATACCGGACTTCTTTCTACACTCAATAGGATAACAACTTGTACTCAAAAACTCAACCGTATTCACCTGCTCAATAGTCCATGTAAACGCTTTTTTCCATATTTTTTATAAAAAATTCATTTTTTACGCCTCTACAGCAAGCTGATCTCTCACCGCTTGACGAATCTCATCAATATCAAAAGGTTTAGCAAAGTGCATTAAAGCTCCTAAATCTTTCGCTTCTTGAATCATATCTAATTCTCCATAAGCAGTCATTAAAATCACTTTAATACTCTCATCAATTTCTTTTACATGTTTTAAAATCTCTATACCATCCATACCTGGGATTTTCATATCTAACACTACTAAATCTGGATTATCTTTTTTAACGATATCTAAAGCTTGAAATCCATTCGCTGCTTGGAACGTCTGATAACCTTCTTTTTGGAACACTTCATGCAATAAAACACGAATACCATATTGATCATCAACGATTAAAATTTTCCCTTCCATAACTCCCAACCTTTCTGTGTAAGTACAAGATTTAAAGCTTCTTATATCTTATCGGTTTATTTTCGCTACTCTTTGCCAAATCCCTTCCTATTCTTTCTTATTTTACCGTTTCCTATTTTGTTATGCCACCCTACTATTTCCCCTTTCCAAAAAAAATAAGCTATAATGAGAACCAGCTAACACGAAAGAAAGGAGCAACAACATGTTAAAAATTTTCTCGACTCAATTAAGTGGATATTTCTCCAGAATTTCTCAAAAAGAGGAAATGAATATAGAAGATAGCGCTCGTCTACTTGCCCAGGCGTTAGTTGGCGACGGCTTCATTTACTTGCATGGTACAAACGAAATGGAGGGTATTGTTTCAGAAGCATTATTTGGCGCCGAACCAATGAAACAAGCAAAACGTTTAATAGAAAACGGTGAACTGGCGGCAGTGACTTCTGCCGACCGCGTACTTCTTATTAGTCGTTTTTCGACAGATGAAGAGGTTGTGACGATTGCCAAAAAACTTCAAGAAGAAGGTCAATCTATCGTCGGTATCTCAGCTGTTCACGAAGGTCCCGAATCGTTAGAACAATATACAGATGTACATATTGATACAAAACTGTTAAAGGGTCTTATTCCAGATGATGAAGGTAACCGCTACGGGTTCCCAAGTTTAATTATAGCTTTATTTGCTTATCACGGATTGAAATTTACAATTGATGAAATGTTAAATGAATATTAAAAAAAGCGCCCTATTTCAGGCGCTTTTTTCATTACTTGCTCTCTTTATTCGTAATAGAAGCACTTACGAAGTCATGGAACAATGGTTGTGGACGGTTTGGACGAGATACAAGTTCTGGGTGGAACTGTGCTGCCACGAACCAAGGGTGGTCCTTTAATTCGATGATTTCAACTAGACGACCGTCTGGGCTTGTACCAGAGAATACAAATCCTGCTTTTTCCATATCTGGACGGAATTGATTGTTGAACTCATAACGATGGCGATGACGCTCATATACAACCGGCTCATTGTAAGCATTGTAAGCATTTGTTTCTTCAGAAAGCTTACATGGATATAGACCAAGACGAAGTGTACCACCTAAATCTTCTACATCTTTTTGTTCTGGTAATAAATCGATAATTGCATAAGGTGTGTCAGGATTAATTTCAGAAGAGTTAGCTCCTTCTAATCCTAATACGTTACGTGCAAATTCGATTGATGCAAGTTGCATACCTAGACAAATCCCTAAGAATGGAACTTTGTTTTCACGAGCATATTGAATTGCAACGATTTTACCTTCTACACCACGATCGCCGAAGCCACCTGGTACAAGGATACCATCTGTATCGCCAACTAATTCTTTTACGTTCTCTGCTGTTACGTGCTCAGCGTTTACCCATTTAACTTCTACATCTGTGTCGAATGAATAACCTGCATGACGAAGTGCTTCTACAACAGAAATGTATGCATCTTGAAGCTCTACGTATTTACCAACAAGAGCGATTTTTGTTTTCTTAGAAAGGTTACGCACTTTATTAACTAGCGCAGTCCACTCTGTCATATCTGCAGCTGGATTGTCTAATTTTAAGTGATCGCAAACGATTTGGTCCATGTTTTGTTCTTGAAGAGATAATGGAACCGCATATAAAGTATCTGCATCGCGTGCTTCGATAACTGCTTTTGTATCGATGTCACAGAATAATGCAAGCTTGTCTTTCATGTCCTGAGAAACAGGTAGTTCTGTACGAACAACGATAATATTTGGTTGAATACCTAAGCTGCGAAGCTCTTTAACGCTATGTTGCGTTGGTTTTGTTTTCATTTCACCCGCTGCTTTTAAGTACGGGATTAACGTACAGTGAATGTACATTACATTGTCACGACCGATGTCGCTCTTAATTTGACGAATTGCTTCTAAGAATGGCAGAGACTCAATATCACCAACAGTTCCACCGATTTCTGTAATAACAACGTCTGCATTTGTTTCGCGACCAGAACGGTATACGCGCTCTTTAATTTCGTTAGTAATGTGAGGAATAACTTGAACTGTTCCTCCTAAATATTCACCACGACGCTCTTTTTGAAGAACTGAAGAGTAAATTTTACCTGTTGTTACGTTGCTGTATTTGTTTAGGTTGATGTCAATGAAACGCTCATAGTGACCAAGGTCTAAGTCCGTTTCTGCACCATCATCTGTTACGAATACCTCACCGTGTTGGTATGGGCTCATAGTCCCTGGGTCTACGTTAATGTATGGATCAAACTTTTGAATAGTTACGTTTAAACCACGATTCTTTAAAAGTCTTCCAAGAGATGCTGCTGTAATACCTTTTCCTAAAGACGATACTACACCGCCTGTTACAAAAATATACTTAGTCATGAAAATACTCCCTTCTACTTCGTTGTTATATAATCACCGTTGCAAAGCGCAACGTATGTAGATAACACTGTATCTATCTTATTGTTAGGCTCTTTTTATTTTCTAAACAAAAAACAAAAAAGAAAATTGCTCCCCTCATCACATAAAGTAATAAGTAGGGAGCAATTTTCTTTTATATTTACACTTTAAAAGTATTATCGTCTTTTTTTAAAGAGCCCAAAAATGATTCTACATGGACGATAATGAAAAGTCAAGAACTACCGCTCTTCCTCTTCTTCTTCTTCAGTTTCATCGTACTCAAGTTCTTCTTCTGCGAAGTCTTCATCATCTTCTTCTAAATCATCAAGATCATCATCTTCATCATCTGCGTCTTCGTCTTCAAGAACCTTGTCCAAATCTTCTACATCTTCTTCTACTTCTTCTACATCATCTTCTACATCATCTTCTTCAATGTAGTCGTCAAAACCGTCCTCTTCAACTTTGCGTTTCTTCTTCGGTTTTGGCTGAGGCAGAATTTCTTCATCAATTTGCTCATATGGGTACCAGCTACGTAGCCCCCAACGATTTTCACCTAAATTAATGAAACGTCCATCGATGTTTAAATCTGTATAAAATTGTGCGAGTTTCGTATTAACTTGTTCTTGAGATAGTCCCAGCACTTGAGCGATTTCTTGAACCAACTCGTTGAATGTCGTTGCTTGTCTTTTATCCCCTAAAACGCTATGTACAACTTCAATCATTGAACATTCTTTTAGCTCTTCTGGTGAATATTGCTTAAAATTCACTTATGCGGCACTTCCTTTCTTCAAATATAACCTTATATACAACGGTCTGCTTAAAAAAATCCATACTATTCATTATAAACAAAAGTCGCACAAATATGCTACAAAAAAAACGGGAAACTTTTATCCCGCTATTTGCGGGCAATAAAATTATAATTTGTCCATTCTTTATTTCGGAGACATATGTGCTCCTTGCAGTACATACCTAATTTGCATTTCTGTATATTCTTCGAGAGTATACAGTTTTTGCAGGGCCCAGCGTCTAAATCCCCACATTTGTCCTTGTATGAAAATATTATGTGCAAGAAGCTGTATTTCCTTTTTATTTAGTGTAAATGTCCCATTTTCCGTACACTGCTCTAAAATATCCTCAAACATCCCGACCATTTGAAACTCTTTTTCTAATACATATGGGAGTGATTCTTTCGGTAAGAAACGTACCTCTTGATACATAATTAATACTTCTTCTTGCAGTTCATCCATCACTTTAAAGTAATTCGTTATCGCTATCTTTAAGCTTTCTATACTTCCCTTCTCTGTACACACTACTTCCTCTAATCGCTCTTTTACATGTTCATAAATACTATCACAAACTAAATATAATACATCATCTTTTGTGCGAATATATTCATAAAGTGTTCCGATACTAAATCCAGCCGCTTTCGCAATTTCTCTCGTTGTTGTACGCGGGAATCCTTTTTGCTTAAACAGCTGCACCGCACCTTTAATCATTTGTTCACGCCTTAACGCAACTAATTTTTCATCTTTCACTGACGCATGTACATTATGTTTAACCATCCCTTCACCTCTCTCTATTATTTTTGGAAGTAAAAAGCGTAGGAAAATACCTACGCTTTCGTTCCTACTTCGTTAACATACGAGAAATTACAAGCCTTTGAATCTCTTGTGTTCCCTCATATATTTGTGTAATCTTTGCATCGCGCATATAACGCTCTACTGGATAATCTTTCGTATAACCATAACCACCAAATACTTGTACTGCTTCAGTCGTTACCTTCATCGCTGTATCACCTGCAAATACTTTTGACATCGCTGATTCTTTCCCGTACGGAAGCCCTTCAGATTCAAGCCAAGCCGCTTGATATGTTAAAAGACGCGCTGCCTCTACATCCGTTGCCATATCTGCAAGTTTAAAGCCAATTCCTTGTTGCGCCGCAATCGGCTTCCCAAACTGATGACGTTCTCTTGCATATTCTACAGAAGCATCTAAAGCGGATTGTGCAATCCCGACCGCTTGCGCCGCAATACCATTACGGCCGCCATCTAACGTTTGCATCGCAACTTTAAATCCTTGGCCCTCTTCCCCTAGCAGATTCTCTACAGGAATACGGCAGTCTTCAAACATAATTTCAGTCGTTGGCGAAGAGCGGATTCCTAATTTACTTTCCTTCTTCCCAACTGAAAATCCTAGCGTATCACTCTCCACAATAAATGCACTCGTGCCGCGCTGCTTCGACTCAGGATCTGTTAATGCAAAAACAACATAAATATCAGCAATGCCGCCATTTGTAATAAAGATTTTCGAACCATTTAAAATGTAATGGTCTCCATCTCGCTTTGCAGTCGTCCTCATTCCACCAGCATCTGATCCAGAGCTTGGTTCTGTTAAGCCATATGCACCAATTTTCTTCCCTTCAGCCATTGGGCGCAAAAACTTTTGTTTTTGCTCTTCCGTTCCAAATTTAAAAATTGGCCATCCAGCAAGTGAAGTATGTGCCGACAACGTTACACCTGTAGAAGCACAGACACGAGATAACTCTTCAATGGCAATTACATACGCCAAGTAATCGCTTCCAATTCCGCCGTATTCTTCAGGCCACGGAATACCGGTTAAACCAAGCTCTGCCATTTGATCGAATAAAGCACGATCAAATCGCTCTTCCTCATCACGCTCTGCTGCTGTCGGTGCTACTTCATTCCTTGCAAAATCCCGAACCATTTTTCTTATCATTTCATGTTCTTCTGATAATTTAAAATGCATTCCCGTCTCCCCCTCTGCCTTTTTATAAAGCTCGACTAATTACAAGCTTTTGTATTTCGCTCGTTCCTTCATATATTTGTGTGATCTTCGCATCACGGAAAAATCTTTCTACTGGATAATCTTTCGTATAACCATAACCACCAAATACTTGCACCGCTTCAATCGCAACTTCAACAGCTGTCTTAGAAGCAAATAATTTCGCAATAGAAGCTTCTTTACCGCATGGTAATCCTTGTGCTCTTAGCGATGCTGCTCTGTATACAAGTAATCGCGCTGCTTCTACGCTAGTCGCCATATCTGCAAGTTTGAATCCGAGTCCTTGCTGCGCCGCAATTGGCTTTCCGAATTGCTCACGCTCTTTCGCATAATCAATCGCACATGCAAGCGCCGCTTCCGCGATTCCTAATGCCTGCGCTCCGATTCCAATTCGCCCAACATCTAAATTCGCCATTGCCACCTTAAATCCTTGTCCTTCTTCACCAAGTAAATTCTCGGCCGGCACTTTCATATCTTCAAACGTAAGTTGCACTGTACGAGAACCAAGAAGACCCATCTTATGCTCATCTTTTCCGATGATTAAGCCTGGTGTATCTTTCTCTACTATAAATGCTGAAATCCCGCTTTTCCCCTCATCTGGATTTGTAGACGCGAAGACAATATATGTACTTGCTTCACCACCATTTGTAATAAAGACTTTCGATCCATTAATGATGTAGTGATCGTCTTTCTTTACAGCTCTTGATTTCAAACTACCTGCATCTGATCCTGCATTCGGTTCTGTTAGAGCAAATGCGCCTAAATATTCACCAGTCGCCAGTTTAGAAACATATTTCTGCTTCTGTTCTTCTGTTCCGAAATACAAAATCGGATTCATTCCAACTGACGTATGTACAGCTAAAATTACACCAACCGTTGCACTTACCTTTGAAATTTCTTCAATCGCTAGAATGTAAGAAATAAAATCCATTTCTGCCCCGCCATATTTTGCAGGCGCTGGAATACCCATTAGTCCAAGCTCACCCATCTTTTGCAAAATCTCTTTTGGGAACACCCCTTGTTCCATACTAGGAACAAAGGGAGCTATTTCCTTCTGCGCAAAATCTCGAACCATTTTCCTCATCATTTGTTGCTCTTCAGTAAAATGAAAATTCATGTACTTCGCCTCCGTTTGCTATATATCTTTTTAATAATTTGGTCAGACCACTACTTTAATAAAGGGAGGAATTTATTCGTAAACGTAGAAACCACGACCCGTTTTACGTCCTAACCATCCTGCATTCACATACTTACGTAATAATGGACATGGGCGATATTTACTATCTCCTAATCCTTCATGCAACACTTCCATAATGTATAAACATGTATCTAAACCGATAAAATCAGCTAATGTAAGAGGACCCATTGGATGATTCATACCGAGTTTCATTACGTCATCAATTGCTTCTTTCGTCGCTACACCTTCATATAACGTATAGATTGCTTCGTTAATCATCGGTAATAAAATACGATTCGATACAAATCCTGGGAAATCATTTACTTCAACTGGCACTTTTCCGATTTTTTTCGTAATATCTTCAATCGTTTCATAAACTGCATCATCTGTAGCTAAACCACGAATAATTTCAACGAGTTTCATAACTGGAACTGGATTCATAAAGTGCATGCCGATTACTTTCTCAGGACGTTTCGTTACCGCTGCAATTTCCGTAATTGGTAGAGATGACGTATTCGTCGCTAAAATTGCGTGTTCTGGAGCGATTTCATCTAGATTCGCAAAAATTTTCTTTTTAATATCCATTTTCTCAACAGCTGCTTCAATAACAAGATCCGCTTCTTTGACACTATTTAAATCGAGCGTCCATGTAAGACGATTTAAAGTCGCTTCTTTCTCTTCTTCCTTCATACGGCCTTTTTCTACTTGACGGGCTAAATTTTTCGAAATAACAGCTAGCCCTCGGTCTAACTGCTCTTGCTTTAAATCTTGCACTTTCACATCATAGCCTGCCATTGCACACACTTGTGCGATACCTGAACCCATTTGCCCTGCACCAATTACAACTATTTTTTGTACACCCATTCTTTCTTCCCCCTTAATATAAGTTGTTAATAAACCAAAAATTTCCTGAACATAAATTAATGAACCTCAATCATCACTGCATCACCTTGACCGCCACCGCTACAAATAGAAGCAATTCCAATTCCGCCACCGCGCTGCTTCAGTGCATGGATAAGTGTAACGATAATACGTGCTCCGCTCGCTCCAATTGGATGCCCCATTGCTACAGCACCGCCATTTACATTCAATTTTTCCGGATCAATCCCTGCGATTTCTGTACTTGCAATTGCTACCGCCGCAAATGCCTCATTAATTTCAAATAGATCTATTTCTTCAATTGTCTTACCTGTCTTTTTCAGCAATTCATTAATTGCATAACCTGGTGTTCTTGGGAAATCCTTCGATTCTACTGCAATCGCCGTATGCGCCAAAATTGTCGCTAATGGCTTTCTTCCTTCTTGCTTCGCTCTGTCCTCGCTCATTAATACAAGTGCAGCACCGCCATCATTTAGTCCCGGAGCATTACCTGCTGTCACTGCTGACGTCTTATCAAATACAGGCTTTAATTTCGCTAATTTTTCAATCGTTGTATCTTCACGCGGCGCCTCATCCTTAGCCACGACGATAGGATCGCCTTTTCTTTGCTGAATTGTTACTGGTACAATCTCCTCTTCAAAACGCCCCTCTTTATGTGCTGAAACCGCACGTTGATGGCTACGATATGCCCATTCATCTTGTGCTTCGCGAGAGATTCCATCTTCCTTCGCAACTTCTCCGCCATAAACACCCATGTGTATACCTGAAAATGCGCATGTTAAACCGTCTGCAACGTTTAAATCAATAACTTCGTTGTTACCCATTCTGTATCCCCATCTTGCCCCTCGTAAAATATAAGGGCTGTTACTCATCGATTCCATTCCACCAGCTACAATCAGTGATTGGTCACCAGTACGAATAATTTGATCCGCTAACGTAACCGCGCGAAGTCCTGATGCACAAACTTTATTTACTGTTTCTGTCTGCACTTCCCAAGGAATTCCAGCCGCTCTTGCTGCTTGGCGTGATGGAATTTGTCCTTGCCCTCCTTGGATAACCGTTCCAAATATAACTTCTTCAACATCACTAGCAGAAACATTCGCCCTTTCAAGCGCTGCCTTAATTGCGATTCCTCCAAGTTCTGTTGCTTTCACGTCTTTTAAAGTTCCCCCAAATTTTCCAACCGGTGTTCTTGCAGCACTTAAAATAACTGTTTTATTCATATTTCTTTCCCCCATTTCTTTTTTTAGCACCGAGCGCTCGCTCGGTATCCTTGCGTTGAGAAGAGGTGCAATTATTGCACCTCTTTCTAAAGTTGGATGCATTCCCAAAAACTAGATTGCTTCTTTCTTCCGTCCGATAACTGAGCGTTCTAAAATCTCTGTTACGTCCAGAGTTTGAACTGTTTCTTCTACTTCTTTTGCTTTCGTACCATCGCTAATCATCGTTAGGCAATATGGACATCCTGTACCGATGATTGATGGTTTTGTAGCTAGTGCTTGTTCTGTACGAGCCACGTTAATACGAGAGCCTGTCGTTTCTTCCATCCACATTAATCCGCCACCCGCACCACAGCACATTCCCGTTTCACGGTTACGCGCCATTTCTACAAGGTTTACACCTGGAATTGCTTTTAGAATATCGCGCGGTGCTTCGTATACTTCGTTGTATCTTCCTAAGTAACAGGAATCATGGTACGTAACTGTCTCTTCAATAGAATGGACAGGTTTTAAACGTCCTTCCTTCACCCACTGGGCTAGTAATTCTGTATGATGATAGACTTCTGCTTGTAAGCCAAAATCCGGGTACTCATTTTTAAAAGTGTTATAAGCATGAGGGTCAATCGTAACGATTTTCTTCACTCCTGCTTTTTCAAATTCTTCAATATTTTTAGTCGCCATTTCTTGGAATACAAATTCATTTCCAAGGCGGCGCGGTGTATCACCAGAGTTCTTTTCCTTATTACCAAGAATTGCGAATGAAATGCCTGCTTCGTTCATTAGCTTCGCAAATGATATCGCAATCTTCTGACTGCGGTTGTCATACGAACCCATTGATCCAACCCAGAATAAGTATTCAAACTCTTCGCCAGCTTTTGATTTCTCCTTTACAGTTGGAACTGTTACTTCATCATCACCTTGGCGCCATGTTTCACGCTCTTTACGGTTCAGTCCCCACGGATTCCCTTGACGCTCAATGTTTGTCATTGCACGCTGCGCTTCCGCATCCATTTTTCCTTCTGTTAAAACGAGATAGCGGCGTAAATCAATAATTTTGTCAACATGCTCATTCATAACTGGGCACTGGTCCTCACAGTTACGGCACGTTGTGCATGCCCAAATCTCTTCTTCTGTAATAACATCTCCGATTAAACTTGGATCGTACGCTAGCGCTGTAGCCGCTGATTCTTGTTGTCCTTTTCCAGCTGCCATCATCGCTAACTGATTTCCTTGTGTATTATTAAAAGCAACAACTGGGACCCACGGTGCTTTTGATGTTACCGCTGCTCCTTTATCAGTTAAATGATCACGAAGTTTTAAAATTAAATCCATCGGTGATAACATTTTCCCTGTTCCTGTTGCCGGACACATATTTGTACAACGACCACATTCGACGCAAGAATATAAGTCGATAAGTTGATTTTGTCTAAAGTCTTCAATTTTACCAACACCGAATGTTTCTTGCGTTTCATCTTCAAAATCGATTTTTTCAAGTTTTCCTGGATTTGAAAGACGACCAAAAAATACGTTAACTGGTCCAGCAATTAAATGCGCATGTTTTGATTGTGGTACATAAACTAAAAACGTTAACAAAATAAGTAAATGCACCCACCAAGAGAAATAGAACACTGAAATGGCTACGATTTCATTTATCCCCGAGAAAACGTAAGCGATTGCAGAAGCGATTGGTTCACTCCATGAAAGCTCCTCACCGTGCCATATAATTCCCATCCCATTACCAAGTAGCACAGAAATCATTAAGCCACCGATAAAGATAAGGACAAGACCTGATTTGAAATTACGTTTTAAACGAACAAGCTTTTCAACATAGCGTCTATGAAAAGCCCAAAAGACTGCAATTAAAATAACGAGTGTGACAATTTCCTGGAAGAATGTAAATGCAGGGTATAGTGGTCCAAGTGGAAGATGCGATCCTGGTGCGAGCCCTTTCCAAACGAAGTCAATTGCTCCAAATTGGACAAGAATAAATCCGTAAAAGAACATAACGTGAATGATGCCGCTCTTTTTATCTTTCAGCAGCTTTTTCTGACCGAAAACATTGACCTTAAGGAGATCCCAACGCTCTTTAAAACGACGGTCAAATTCAATCTTTTTTCCTAATTGTATGTAGGCCATCCTCGTTCGTATAAGATATACAAACAAATATCCCGCATAAGCAATAACAGCAATGGCAGCCAGCCAATTAATGATTAGTAAGCTATTCATTTTATGCTACCCCTCTCTTTGTAAGCCCTCTTCCTTTTTAGAATCTTCGAAAATATATAATTTTCTGAATTGTATTTCCTATTCCCATTATATAATGAGTGAGCATTCAGTCAACAGTTTTTTGTTATACAACAACACATTTTTTAATAAAGCTGTTTATTTCGGTGAAACTATAAAGTGAAACTTTAATCGGCAGGGCTGTTCATACCCAATGATTATTAGCCCACACTAATCGGACTTTTACGGGTAGCCCGAATCCCACCCAACTTCTTGGTTTCACCCTAATTTTGAGGTGGGAGTCTTACTGCCCACAAATAGTGGGATAAAGTGAATTTTTGATTTGTAAAAAACTGATGGTGAAAAGACCGTGAAGGAGGGAATTTACTTATGTTTTTCTTATCTCTCTTGTTATTAGGCAGCGCTCTCTGGATTACAATCGACCTTTCATACGGGAGAATTGTTCATTTAAAGCGTGTACGTTCTCGTTCTTTCCCTTTACGTCAAAGTGATTTTCGCCTTTATACATACGGAAATGATCTGTACGATGCTCTCTTTACTGATATAAAACAAGCTAAACACCATGTGCACGTTTTATTTTTTATTGTAAAAAACGATGACATAAGTCGTACGTTTTTAAAGTTACTTATCGATAAAGCACAAGAAGGAATTGAAGTACGACTTTTACTCGACCGGTTTGGAAGTCATTATTTATCAAAAGAAGCAATTTACTCCCTACAAAAGCATGGTGTTTCTTTTTCATTTTGTCACAAAGTGAAATTTCCTTTTCCTTTCTTTTCTGCAAATCAAAGAAACCATAGAAAAATTACAGTTATTGACGGGAAAATTGGTTATATTGGTGGATTTAATATTGGCGAGGAATACTTAGGGCATAATCAAAAGTTAGGGTTATGGAGAGATTATCATTTACGTCTTACAGGAGAAGGGATACAAGATTTACAAAAACAATTTTTACATGATTGGCTCGACGATACAGACCAAAATTTATTAGATTCATCTCTTTATTTTCCTACGCAACAACCAGGGACCGTTCTACATCGTTTCATCCCTACTGATGGTGCCTATTTACAAAATACATTTTTACATTTAATCGAAAGCGCGAAAAAAGAACTCTTTATCGGTACACCATATTTTATTCCTGGAAAAAAAATTATGAATGCATTATTAAAAGCGCGAAAACGTGGGGTTCAAATAACTATTCTCGTTCCACAAAAGGCTGATCACGCCCTCGTTCGAGAAGCAAAATTCCCATATTGCCGAAAGTTAATACAAGCTGGTTGTAATATTTACGCTTTTCAGCAAGGATTTTTCCACGCAAAAATTATTATAGTAGACGATCATATTTGTGATATCGGAACTGCTAATTTTGATATGCGAAGTTTATATAGTAACCATGAAATTAACTGCCTTTTATATGACAAACATTTCATACAAGAAGTAAAAAACAAATTCGAGGAAGATTTGAGAAGCTCCTCATTACTTTCCTTTAAAGATGTCAGCCCGCTTTCTATTATTGATCGTGGAAAAGAGTGGATAGGAACGATACTCGCTTTCTTCTTATAGGAAAATTTCAAGAGCTAAAGAGGTGCATCACATATGATAATGCGATTTGGATATGTCTCGCACGCTACGGCATTATGGGACTGTTCGCCTGCCAAAACAATGACATTTACAAGCTGGAAAAAACTAAAAAAACAAGAGCGTGAAGATAAATTATATAATGTTACACTGCAAAATCTAGAACACACAATACGTATCCTTCATTACAATATTGCACACGAAATTCCATTATATCGTTTATCATCTTCTATCGTCCCGCTTGCAACACATCCTGAAGTTGAATTTGATTACATTCAACTATTTGCTCCACTATGGCGTAAAATAGGAGCACTAATTCAAGAACACAATTTACGCGTAAGTTTTCATCCCAATCAATTCACACTATTTACAAGCGACAAATCACATATTACAACTAATGCAATTACAGATATGACCTATCATTATAACGTGTTAAATGCTATGGGAATTGCAGATTCTTCCTACATTAATATCCATGTAGGTGGCGCGTATGGAAATAAGGAGAAGGCAATCGAGCGTTTTCATGAAAACATACAAAAACTTCCTTACTATATAAAAAGACAAATGACTCTTGAAAATGACGATAAAACATATACAACTTCTGAAACTTTGGCTATTTGTCAAAAAGAAAAAATCCCTTTCGTGTTCGATTATCATCATCACGTAGCGAACCTTTGTAATGAACCGCTAGAAGAGTTACTTCCTATGATATTTAAAACTTGGTCACATACAAATACCCCACCTAAAGTTCATATTTCTTCTCCTAAATCAGAAAAAGAATTTAGGGCCCACTCAGATTATATTGATTTAGAATTTATTAAACCCTTTTTGCACATTGCAAAAAAAGTTGATCGTAATTTCGATATTATGATTGAAAGCAAACAAAAGGATTTAGCACTTCTTCAATTAATAGAAGAACTCTCTTCTATAAGGGGAGTGAAAAGAATAAAAGGCGCAACACTACAATGGTAAATTGTAACGTTGCGCTATTTTTTTCAAAAAGTATTTCTTATAGTAAAAAAGCTCCTGTTTTATATGCTATTATTTAAATTAGCATTTTCCCCCTTTGATTCAACTTTATTGAAACGGAGCCATTATATGGTTGATCAAAAAAATATGTAAAATTTGTCATGATGTATAAAATTATATTTTCTCTTTGGATATTCCTTATCCCTAAGAACTTGAATATAAAAGAAATTGGAATCCTTTTCTTATTTTGTTTTGCTGCACTCTTTTCTTGCTATTGCTTATATAAAGCAATTAAGAAGATGAAAAGCGGTGACAAACTATTTTGGATTTTACTACTATGTACTTGCCTATGTGGACTAATTATGGAAATAACTTTATTTCTTCATTCACTTTCTATTTATGATCAAGTTATATTCTCATATAAAGCACTACCTTTTTTCATCATACAATATATTTTGCTTTTTTCTGGATTTGCTATAAAGTTTATAAAACATTACTCCATTAGGGGTCTTGCTCAATTTTCATTCGATAGCATCTTTATTGTTATTATGAATATTTACTTTACCTTAACCTTTATTTTAGACATTTCAAGCTTTCGTATGTTAACAACGGATACGTGGGTTTTAATTGGATATTTCATTGCGCAATCATTAGTAATTTACGCCGTTATTAGCCTATATAGAAGAGAAAAGTATTCTTCTAGTAGAATTTCATTAATTATTGGCTTCACTATCATACTTGTTTACGGATATATACACCTGTTTCAATTAAACTCAGGAATGAAAACTTCTGCTGAAATCTCTTATTTAATACATACCGCTTCAATCTTATTAATTGGTTTATCTTCCATACTATACATTTGGGATAGACCAATGAAACATGAAACGAAAACGAAATATTATCGATTCGATTATGTACGCTTTATATTACCTTATTTTAGTATAATCATTACTTTTTCCTTTATTGTCATTCAGCCTTGGGATGATAAGTTCATGTTAATCGGTCTAATATTATCGCTCATCTTATTATTCCTAAGACAACTTTACATGTGGAAAGATAATCAAGTGTTAATCGATACGTACGAAAAGTTGACTACACGACTAGAAGGCAAAGTTGAAGAAGGTGCATCTGCACTATCAAAAAGTGAACAACGTTATAAATCTTTATTTGAAGATCATCCTGATGCTGTTTTTTCTTTAAATATGAACGGGATTTTCCAACAATCTAATAAGGCTTGTGAAAGTTTATTTACAGCCTATTATTGTGAGGTAACCAGTTATTCTCTTCTACACTTCATTGATTCACAAGATCATGAATTAGTGAAGAAATCTTTACAAATTACAAAAGAAGGTAGACCACAAGCTCTGGAAGTTCGTACAAAAGAAAAAGAAGGCTATTATTATTACCTTCACATTACGCTCATCCCTACTTTTGTAAAGAAAGAAGTTGTTGGGATGTTTGGTATCGCGCGTGATATTACTACCTTATATGAAAAACAAAAACAAGTAGAACATTTAGCTTTCCATGATGCACTTACAGGACTACCGAATCGCCGGAAATTCGAAAAAGATTTAAAAACCATTTTAAATACAGCTCAAAATAGCGCAAATGACGTTGCGGTCATGTTCCTTGACTTAGATCGCTTTAAAAAAATTAACGATCGACTCGGCCATGATGTCGGGGATTTATTATTAATTGAAGTAGCAAAAAGATTACGTGGATGTTTGCGTTCAAAAGACATCGTTTCCCGCCAAGGCGGAGATGAATTTACGATCCTATTACCAGATATGTACTCTGAAAAAAGTGCTACTTTTATAGCCGAACAAATTTTAACTATCTTAAATAAGCCTTACTTCATTAAAGATGAAGAACTTTCTGTCACACCGAGTATCGGAATTGCAATGTTTCCGGAATACGGAACCGATGTAACCGAATTAATGAAAAATGCAGATATGGCTATGTATCGAGCAAAAGCTAATGGAAAAAATAGATTCATTTTCTTCTCAAAAGAAATGAGTGTTGCGCAAAATGAACTACACTTCCTAGAAGGTGAGCTTTCAAAAGCACTACAACAAAATGAATTTTCCCTTGAATACCAGCCACAAGTAAACACAAAAACAAAACAAATTATCGGTTTTGAGGCATTAATTCGCTGGAAACATCCAAAACTCGGAATTGTATCACCTGCCCAGTTCATTCCTCTAGCAGAGGAAACAGGATTTATTATTGAACTTGGTAATTGGATCTTGCGTACCGCCTGCTTAGAAGCAAAAAAGTGGCATAACCAAGGATTTTCTCACTTAAAGGTTGGTGTAAATTTATCTGCTGTTCAATTTAATCATGCAGATTTAATATCAACTATTTCAAAAATCTTGGAAGAAACAGAATTAAAGCCGGAAGCGCTAGATATTGAGATTACAGAAAGTATCGCGGTTAATCAAAATCATTCTGTAATTGCCAAACTAGAAGAACTTCAAAATCTCGGTATTCAAATTTCAATTGATGACTTTGGAACTGGTTATAGTTCTTTAGCTTATTTAACGAAATATCCAATCAATACATTAAAAATTGCTCGAGAATTTATTTGTGGAATTACAAATAGCCCTTTAGAAGAAGCGATTATCGCTTCCATTATTAAGCTATCAAAAGAATTAAAGTTAGAAGTTATTGCGGAAGGTGTAGAAACAGAAGCACAATGGAAGTTTTTACACGAACAAAACTGTGACCACATTCAAGGATTCCTCTTTAGCAAACCTGTTTCTAGTAAAGATGTTTGGATGTTACTCCACGAAAAAACAACCGTCTAAGTAAGACGGTTGTTTTTTAATACTCAAAAGGTATATCTGAAGCTAATTGTACCTCTTGATCATTATGAGAAATTACTTGACTTTTCTCTAAAGCTGTATCTCCTAATGAAATACCCCATGCCATTGCTAACGTTAATAGACTACCAATAAGTAGTTTTTTCATATTCCATCACCCGCATTTTTTCTTTAAATATATCATAAAAATTTATCCACATCTTATGCAATTATGCATATTTGTTTTTTAGGTCTTTTTTATTTCTTCATTTTTTTTATAAGTGATTCTTTATACGCATGGATTCCTAATATATCGAAAAAGAAGCAAGCTTTTTCATAAGCATCTTCAATCTCTGTCCTATCATACTCTAGCTTCTCTAGGCATTCACCTTTTTGATAGTATAACTGTCCAATCAATGCCATACTATTAATTCGACACGATAGTTCAATGGCTTTATTTGCGTGACATAGCGCTTCTTCGTATTGATTATCTAAGTATAATGCTTTTGCATGATTATGTCTCACCTTCACATCAAACTCTTTATTATCATGTAATGCCTCTAATTGTTTTAATATATCTTCAAATAACTCAATACTCTTCTTAAAATAGCCATTTTCAGCATAAATGTTTGCAATTGCGTTTTCAATATAAAGATTCTGATATACATCTATTCCTGCCAATTGTTGATTGAGCAATTTCTTTAATTCTAAAATACAATATTCGTAATCAATTTTTTTCAATATGTAAGCAGCTACATGATATTGCCATTGAAGAAATTGCTGAAGCTCGGGATGATATTCTTCCTTTTTCAGTTCATTCCATCCTTTATTATAAATTTCTTTATATTTCTTTTGCTTACAAAGCATAATGATTTGATCTTTTAACTGCTTTTTCCTCTCGATATCGGAATAAATGAGTACCTCATAAAAATGAATAATGGGAACCTGTAACTTCGCTGCGATACCTTGCAGTATATCCATACTTGGGTATACCGCGCCCGATTCAATTCTGCTCACTTCCGATTGATGACATACATTATCGGAGAGTTGTTTCTGTGTTAATCCTCTCATTACCCTAATTTTCTTTATTTCGCTTCCCAGTTTTTCTGCGTGCATACTTGCTCACCATCCCATTATAACAATCTAATTTTTTAAGTTGTCATACCACTACAATAATGTGCATTCGACAATTTTTGATATGAAATAATGCATAATATATATAAAATTCGGCAAATTCCTCATACAATTCATCTCACATACACAATACAAGATTAGGAGTGTTATAGATGAATTATAGAAAACTTGCTAGTGCTTTCGTTACATTCGGTCTTCTTTGTCCTTTATCAACAGAAGCTATTCACGCTCAAGAATTAGATAAAAATGAAGTAAAAGTTGAAATTGCTCAGCCTGGTTTAACAATCGGAAAATTAACACAACCTCAAAACGATACAAAAGAGAATATTGCTAAAAAGTATTTGAAAGGTGAGGTAAATGGGGCTAAAGCTCAACAAGAGCAAGTTACTACTGAAAAGAATGTCGATTTTCAACCTACAAATAAAGAAACAAAAGAAAATCAAACCGAATTACGCCTTGCACAAACATACAAAAACTATAAAGTATATGGTCAAGATCTCATTGTAAAAGTAGATAAAAATGGAGTAATTACAACTGTTAGTGGTAAAGTTGCCCAAAATTTAGACCAACAACTTAATCTTACTATAACAAATTTTTTGTCGAAAAATGAAGTAAAATCTAAATTACGCAATATGCTTCAAATTCCAAGTGATGTGACAGAAACAGAATTTTCTAGCGAAACGGTAGTTTATAAGAAAAATGATGGCTACTATACATACGCAACGGTCCTTACATTTACTTATGAAAACAATGAACAAGTTATAAACGGAAATACAATCATGGACTTACAAACTGGTGAAGTACTTTTCCAAGAAAAGTTTATTAAAAATAAAGAGAATAAAACTATTAATCAAGTAACAGCACCTAAACTATCACCAGCGAAAGAACAAGGAACTGGGAAAAATGCGCTACAAGAAAATGTATTATTTAATATTGCGAAGGGCTCTGATGGAAAATTTTATTTAGCTGATTTATCCCGCGGAAATGGTATTTATATTTACAACGCAAACTATGCTGATTCCCTTGGTGGCGATAGCCAAGCTGGTTATCCAGGGACACTTATTTCAAGCGATAACTCTAACTTCTTAGATAAAGAAGCAGCTGGTGTTATGAAAAATATGAGCGATATTTACGACTATTTTAAGAAAGAACATAATCTGAAAAGTTACGATAATAAAGACTCAAAAGTTGTTGCTAGCGTCCACGGATTTGATTCTACTGAAGCTAGTGATAGTGTAAAAGAAAACTATGTAAATGCATTTTGGCATCCAGGTTGGAATCAAATGGTCTTTGGTGACGGGCTAAATGGAAAATTAACCTCTGCTCTTGACGTAACAGCCCATGAATTTGGACATGCTGTATTTAGTGGTACGACGAAAAATAAAATTGTGCGATATCCAAGTGCTGAAACATCTGCGCTAAATGAAGGTCTAGCAGACTTCTGGGGTACACAAATAGAATATTACGTAAAGAAAGATAAAGGAAATTGGATTATGGGTGATACGTTAGGTGGTCTAACAATTCGTGACATCCCAAGGGAAATTGGTGACGGCGGCAACAAACTATATACAAACTTACAAGATTTCTATAATGATGGAAATGATCAAGAATCTCACGTGAATTCAGGAATCATTAGCCATGTATTATATCAATTAGCTGAAGGTAAAGCATTTAACGGCATTTCTGTTCAAAAACAAGGCAATGAAAAAGTAAGTAAAGTCGTTATGCGCGCATTACAAAACTACGCAACTTCAGCAGAAGATTTTGAATCACTTCAATCTCACATTGTACAAGCTGCAAAAGATTTATATGGAAATACGACAGCAGCAGAATTTGAAAAAGCATTTCAAGCACACGGATATAAAACTCTAACGAAAATTAATAAAGTAGTAGAAGTACAAAAAGGACAATAAGTAAAAAAGAAGTTTACCGACTATAGGTAAACTTCTTTTTATATCCATCCCTTTTCTTCCGCAATTGTAATTGCCTCAATTCTATTTTTCGCATCAAGTTTCGTTAATACTTCAGAAATGTAATTACGAACTGTGCCAGGTGAAAGATAAAGTGTCTTCGCAATTTCATTTGCAGTCTTTCCTTCTTTCGCAAGTAACAGCACTTCTCTTTCACGATCTGATAACGGATTTTGTTCTTGCCATAAGCCAAACATTAACTCTTGAGAAATCTCTCGTTTCCCTTTCATTACGTTACGAATCGCCGAAGCTAAATCCTCACTTGGACTATCTTTTAATAAATATCCGTGCACACCAGCTTTCATTGCCCTTTCAAAATAGCCCGGTCGTGCAAATGTTGTTAAAATCATTACTTTGCATGATGATTTTTCTTTCTTTAAAGTTTCCGCAACATCTAACCCACTTTGAATCGGCATTTCAATATCCATAATGCTTACATCCGGTTTTAGCAATTCAATTAACTTTAATGCCTCTTCCCCGTTCGCAGCTTGCCCGATGACTTCCATATCATCTTCTAGATCAAGCAGGGCCCCTAATGCGCCACGAAGCATCCGTTGATCTTCCGCAATAATAATTCGAATCATACCCTCACCTCATCTTTTCCTGTTCTAATGACAACTGGAACCTTTACTGTTAACAGCGTTCCTGGATTTATCGTATTTAGTTCAACAAACCCATCAATAAGAGCAATTCGCTCTTTCATACCGCGAATACCATTTCCATCTTGGTTTTGATCCGCTAAACCAATACCATTGTCTTCTACTGTCAAAATTAATTCACCTTGTGATTCCAATACAGCAACTGCGCACCGCGTCGCCTTACTATGTTTTACAACATTCGTCACGGCCTCACGTAAACACATTCCTAAAATATTTTTTTCAATTGGTGATAACGAACTCGCACTCGCTTCCTGCTTCACTTCTAGTTCAATATTAGCTGCTTGTAAGATCGCTTTTATTTGTTCAAGCTCTTCTTCTACTGTAATCATGCGCATATCAGAAATTAATTCCCTCAACTGCTTTAAAGCTGTACGGGATGTTTGTGTAATTTCCTTCGCTTCCACACTTGCACGCTCTGGATTCTTCACAATTAGCTTCTCCACGAGCTGACTTTTTAGGGTAATGAGGGATAACGTATGTCCTAACGTATCATGAAGATCTCTTGCAATTCGCTGGCGCTCTTCACGTTTTACTAAATCTTTAATTTGCTCGTTCGCTTCGTTTAATTGGTTCTTTAACATCTTTTTTTGATTAAAATTACGCATCCCAAATGGCGTAAGAAGCATTAAAATAAACATAGGAACAATGTTCACTAAACTTGGAATTGTTAGTTGATTAATATTTACAAATATAAAAATTCCAAGCATTGCAACTAATAAACATAACAACACGCGAAACGCTTTCTTACTTGGCGCAAATCCCATCGCACTCGCCGTGAAATATCCAAACAATATCATGAAAGGATTATAAAATAGAGCAAATGAGAAGGTGAGCATCATTTGAATACACGCCCACAAAATGAACGTTTTCTCAACAAAATAAAGTTGACGGTATGTGACGGTGAAAACTATCAACATACCGATCCCTATTACAAGCTTCCATCCTGATACTTGCGTTAAATTATAGATTGGAAATAATAAATACACGAGCCACATATACGGGAAGAAACCCATCTGTTTCGGAAAAACTTCAAACCTCTTCTTCTCTATCATTTATACCGCTTCCTGTCTTTTCCTTATATATATTGATATTACAACAAATATAAGGAAATAACCTCCTAGTACCGCGATATTTTCCCATCCAATTGATTTTCCAGCTACAATATCCCATGCCCCGCTTCCGAAGTGATATGTTGGTGTCCATTCTCCAATAGTTCTTAATACTTTTGGGAATACTTCAATTGGCATCCATAATCCGCCAACTACAGCTAAGCTCATATTTAAAATATTAGCCAGGCCAGCAGCTGCATCCGCCTTTTTGATTGAACCTATTACTGTTCCGAGTGCTAAAAATGGTGTCACGCCTAATAATAACCATAATCCGGCACCAATCCATTGACCTACTGTTAACTCGACATTATTAATTAATATTCCTGCCATAAAAATAACTAAGATTGAAAAAGCATTCACTACTGTTTGAGCAATAATCTTTGCTGCTAAATATGCTCCCTCTGGAAGTGGTGTAATTTTTAAAAGATGTGTCCATCCTTGCCCTTTTTCCTGAGAAAGTCTCACACCGAAACTAAAAAGTGCAGTCCCTACAATACTGAAAGTCGCCATTGAAATTAAATAATGAGCTTTCCAAGCATCTCCGTTTTGTGGTACTTGAATAACGTTTGTGAAAATGTAGTAAAACATAACTGGCATTAATAATGAGAAAAAGATAAATAATTTATTACGGAACGTACGTAAAACCTCTATTTTACATTGCATCCATAATGCTCTCATGCGATTTCCCCCTTCTGATTTGCGACAAACTGTTCAAATGCTTCATCAAGACTCCCGCGCTCAACTGAAATATCTGTTACAGGTAAGTTCTTTTGATAAATTGCTTGTAATGTGGCGTCTGTATCCTCTGTCGTTAATATAAATCGCCCGTCATTTGACTGTACTCCTGTTACGTGTGGTAATTCCTCTAACAAGTCCATAGGAATATTTTCTTTCGAATAAAATGAAATCGTTTTTCGAGAAATCGTTGCTTTCATTTCATCCGGCGTACCATCTGCGATAATTTTTCCGTTTGCGAATAATAAAATGCGGTCCGCTAACGCATCTGCTTCTTCTAAATAGTGCGTCGTTAAAATAATCGTTTTCCCTTCACTTACTAACTTTCGAATCGTTTCCCAAAACATTTTTCGAGACGTAATATCCATCCCTACAGTTGGTTCATCTAAAAATAATAAATCTGGATTTCCCGCAAGTGCGAGTGCAAAATTCAACCTTCTCTTTTGACCACCTGATAACTTTTCACATCTTTGCTTTCGCTCTGATTCTAAATTCGATAGCTGAAGTAATGTTTCTTTCGCTACTGGATTCGTATAATAACTACGGAATAACTCAATTGCCTCTTCTACTGTGATGCTGTCAATAACGCTTACTTCTTGCAACATTGCACCGAGGCTATTACGAACATCCCTATGCTTTGGACCCTTTCCAAATATAGAGACAGTCCCTTCTGTCGGATCTTTCAACCCGAGCATCATTGAAATTGTCGTTGTTTTCCCCGCACCATTCGGGCCGAGTAATGCTACTATTTGCCCTTTATTTACATGAAATGAAACGTTATTTACTGCTTTTTTATGTTTAAATGTTTTAGAAACACCATTTACTTCAATAATCTTTTCCATCTCTCCACCTCCGCCGTTTCTTATATTTACATTGTATGCTCTGGAAAAGTTAGGAAACAGTATGATGCGTCATGACATCAATATGACAATTGTCATGTATTCTTTATGAGAGGAATCAGCCTGCATACCGCACGCGAGTAGCAGTACAAAAACAAACATGATACAATCGGATAAGACATATATTCGAGGAAGGACAGTGGTTTTCATGATTATTCGTAATGAACAAGATTTAGAAGGTTTACGAAAAATCGGCCGCATCGTTGCACTTGCACGCGAAGAAATGAAAAAACAAGCGAAGCCAGGTATGACAACGAAAGAGCTTGATTTAATTGGTAAAAAAGTATTAGACGAAAACGGTGCTATTTCAGCGCCTGAAAAAGAATATAAATTCCCAGGTGTAACTTGCATTAGTGTAAACGAAGAAGTTGCTCACGGCATTCCAGGCGATCGTGTATTAAAAGAAGGCGATTTAGTAAACGTAGACGTATCGGCAGCACTTGACGGCTATTATGCAGATACAGGTATCTCATTTGTTCTTGGAGAAGATGAAGAAAAAGAAAAACTTTGCCAAGCAGCAGTAGACTCTTTTTGGGAAGCGATGAAAAAAGTAAAAGCTGGCTCAAAACAAAATCAAATTGGTCGTGCTGTTTCTAACTTTGCACATAAAAGTGGCTATAACGTTATTCAAAACTTAACTGGTCACGGCATTGGTCTTAGCTTACACGAAGCCCCAAATCACATCTTAAGCTACTATGATCCAATGGATAATGCACTTCTAAAAGACGGCCTTGTTATCGCTGTAGAACCATTCATCTCTATGAAAGCTGATCATATTATTGAGCGCGGTGATGATGGTTGGACATTCGTTACACCAGATAAAAGCCTTGTTGCACAATGTGAACATACAGTTGTCGTCACTCGTGGCGAGCCAATTATTTTAACTCAACTATAATAAAAAAGTAGCCGTTTTGTAGATTCCTTCTACTAAAGCGGCTGTTTTTTATTATTTTTAAGTATGTAACATCCCCATAAACAGAAAGCTTATAAAAATAAAAAGGTGATACATCAAAGTATCACCTTTTTAACGGGGTGAGGCTGTCCAAAAGTACGGAAAACCCTTGAACAGCCTCGTATTTTCATATGGATGCCTTACATATATCACTGATGATAATTATGAAATGCGGAAACATAGTTATCATCACATGATTCAAACAAAAGAAAAGAAATCCTATAACGGATCCCTTTTCCCTACATAATCTAAAGTTTGGGTACACTAGATTCATGCAATGTAGGAGCCTTCAGAACAGAAAGCGATCCTTCATTTAAAATGATAGCATACATATCTCCGCTAAAAATATGCAAATATGCATATAGCGTTTTTTATTTCTCAACATACATTTATTGAAAATTCATACATATAAAGGTAAAATAAAGTCGTTAACCGTCTTCTTTTGTCAGTCAGAGAGAATAGAAGAATGGGAGAGGAAAAAATGAGAAAATCACTGAAACAAAAAATAGTAAGCTCCTTGCTTGCTGTATCACTCGCCGTTAGCTTAGCTCCAATCGGACAAGCAAAAGCTGATTCCACGTCAGAAATTACACAGACTCCACCTATTACAAAACAAGTTGATGCAAACCGCGCCATCGAGCATATCCGTTTCTTATCCGAAACAATCGGTCCCCGTCCAGGTGGTACAAAATCAGAAGAATGGGCTTCTCGCTATGTTGGTATGAAACTTAAATCATTGGGATATGAAGTAGAGTATCAGCCCTTTCAAGTGCCGGATCAATACGTTGGATTTATCGAATCACCATTAGGGACAAAGCGTAATTGGCAAGCTGGCGCTGCTCCGAATGCACTAATTTCTACAGAAGCTGTTACAGCTCCCCTTATCTTTGTTCAAGGTGGAACAAAATTAGAAGATATTCCAAATGAGGTAAATGGAAAAATTGTTTTATTTGAAAAAGGAACAACAGTAGCAGACTATAATAAACAAGTTGAAAATGCTGTTAGTAAAGGGGCAAAAGGTGTTCTTTTATACAGCTTAATTGGAGGTCGTGGAAACTACGGACAAACCTTCAATCCTCGCTTAACTAAAAATCAGTCTATCCCTGTCTTTGGTCTTGCTTATGCTCAAGGAAATGCATTTAAAGAAGAAATCGCTAAAAAAGAGACAACAATGCTTTCCCTAAAAGCGAGACATGAATCTAATTTAACATCCCTAAATGTCATCGCAAAAAAGAAACCAAAAAATAGTACAGGTAATGAAAAAGCTGTCGTTGTAAGTTCACACTATGATAGTGTCGTTGGGGCACCTGGGGCAAATGATAATGCTTCTGGTACAGGATTAGTATTAGAATTAGCTCGTGCTTTTCAAAATGTAGAAACTGATAAAGAAATTCGTTTTATTGCTTTTGGTTCTGAGGAAACTGGCTTACTTGGCTCTGATTATTATGTTAATAGTCTGTCCCAAAAAGAACGCGATCGAATTTTAGGTGTCTTTAACGCAGACATGGTTGCAACAAATTATGATAAAGCAAAGAATTTATATGCAATGACTCCTGATGGCTCAACAAACCTTGTAACAGATGCTGCCTTACAAGCAGGTAAACAATTAAATAATGATCTCGTTCTTCAAGGAAAATTTGGCTCTAGTGATCACGTACCATTTGCTGAAGTTGGTATCCCTTCTGCACTATTTATTTGGATGGGCGTCGATAGTTGGAATCCATTAATCTATCATATCGAAAAGGTATATCACACCCCTCAAGATAACGTATTTGAGAACATTTCACCAGAACGTATGAAAATGGCATTAGAAGTCATTGGAACTAGTGTTTATAATAGTCTTCAACCTACTGTGAAAACAGGACAAAAAGCTGCTTAATACTATTTCAAGCTACCGATTAATCGGTGGCTTTTTATTAAGGAAAAATAAATATGTATAAAAGCATATTTATTACATGGCATTATCATAGAGAACAAAAAATCGCAATATATACATAAAGGTATATTTGTTGCACAGCTTATCATGTATAATAAATTGTAATAATAGTGATTACATCTAATAAAGAGGCTTTTCCATTATGAAAAAATTATTCTTACAGGTGTGTTAACTTTAACTTGAATTTCAGGAACTAATGCTTTTATTCCTGAAACAAACGCTGCTGCAGCTACTCACGAACAAAGCTTTACAAAATACTATTTCTAAATTAGCCATAAAAATGGCTATGCATTCATCCAAAACTTAACGGAACACGGTCATTGATCTTAAATTACATGAGATACCACACCACATTCTAATCTTATGGTCCAATGGATAATAGACTTCTTAACAGCGGTTTTGTTATCGCTTTAGAGCCGCTTATCTCTATGAAAGCTGACCATATTATTGGGCCACTGATTGAGTCCAATTTGAAACTGTTCTCTTTTTTCTATAAAAAAACCCTTCAGGTTGCATTCTTCCCTTCACTTTATCGTGAAGTTTTTTTGAATACTTTCCTAAAGGGCGTAATATCAATAGTAATTCTTTAATTTGTCTGCTACTCAGATTACGGTGTAATCAATAATCTAAAGCTTTTTTATTATTTTATTCGCTGACGAGCGAATAGAATTCCACCTAAAAGGAACAATACCATACCTCCAAGAATTGAAATCATTTCTGTTGATGTTCCTCCTGTGTTAGGAAGTAATGTTGGCTTATCATTTTCTGTAGTAGGTGGAACTTTTGAATCGCTATTTTTGTCTGTATTTGTGTTTGGATCTGTACCTGGATCTTTTGGATTTGTGCTTGGATCTTTCGGATCTGTGCTTGGATCTTTCGGATCTGTACTTGGATCTTTTGGATCTGTACTTGGATCTTTTGGATCTACACCTGGTTCGTCCTTGATTTTTGTATTCGTGATGTCATAACCATTTACTTCGGATTTGTATCCCGCTACTGGTTGTTCTTTCACTTCATACTTGTACGCCTTACCTTCAGCATCATATGCTGCTAAATCTTTAAACGCATATTTCCAATCACTTGCTGTACTCACTTCTTGTGTTGCGATTACTTGGCCATTTTGTAGTAAGTCTACTTTAATCATTGAAGGACGTTCTTTCGCATTATCGTCTTTCCACGTTTTCGTTCCTTCTACTTTTGTTTGACCAACCTTTGTATTCGTGATGTCATAACCATGTACTTCTGTTTGATATCCGTCTACTGCTTGTTCTTTCACTTCATACTTGTATGCTTTTCCGTCTGCATCATATGCTGCTAAATCTTTAAATTCATATTTCCAGCCTGTTGCTTTGCTTACTTCTTGCGTCGCAATCACTTTACCGTTTTGTAGTAAGTCTACTTTAATTGCTTTCGGACGTTCTTTCGCATTATCGTCTTTCCACATTTTTGTTCCTTCTACTTTTGTTTGGCTTACTTTTGTATTCATGATGTCATATCCTTTGACTTCGGATTGATATCCATCTACTGGTTGCTCTTTCACTTCATACTTATATGCTTTTCCTTCGGCATCATATGCCGCTAAATCTTTAAACGCATATTTCCATTCGCTTGCTGCGCTCACTTCTTGTGTTGCGATTACTTGGCCATTTTGTAGTAAGTCTACTTTAATCATTGAAGGACGTTCTGATGAATTATCGTCTTTCCATGTCTTCGTTCCTTCTACTTTTGTTTGACCAACCTTTGTATTCGTGATGTCATATCCTTTTACTTCGGATTGATATCCGTCTACTGCTTGTTCTTTCACTTCATACTTGTAAGCTACACCATTCTCATCATATGCTGCTAAATCTTTAAACGCATATTTCCATTCGCTTGCTGCGCTCACTTCTTGTGTTGCGATTACTTGGCCATTTTGTAGTAAGTCTACTTTGATCATATTCGGACGATCTTTCGCATTATCGTCTTTCCATGTCTTCGTTCCTTCTACTTCTGTTTGGCCTACTTTTGTATTTGTGATGTCATTACCGTTTACCTCAGATTTGTATCCGTCTACCGGTTGTTCTTTCACTTTATACTCGTAAGCTACACCGTTTGCATCGTATGCTTGGAGGTTTTCAAATGTGTACTTCCAATTTGTTGCTTTGCTTACTTCTTTTGTGTCTACTACTTTACCATTTTGTAGTAAGTCTACTTTAATTGCTTTCGGACGATCTGTTGCGTTGTTATCGTTCCACGTCTTTGTTCCTTCTACTTTCGTTTCGCCTACTTTTGTATTTGTGATGTCATATCCTTTGACTGCGGATTGATATCCATCTACTGGTTGTTCTTTCACTTCATACTTATATGCCTTACCTTCGGCATCGTATGCCGCTAAATCTTTGAATTCATATTTCCAGCCTGTCACTTCTGTTACTTCTTGTGTTGCGATTACTTGGCCATTTTGTAGTAAGTCTACTTTAATCATCGTCGGACGTTCTTTCGCATTATCGTCTTTCCACGTTTTCGTTCCTTCTACTTTTGTTTGGCCAACTTTAGTATTCGTGATGTCATAACCATATACTCCTGTTTGATATCCGTCTACTGCTTGTTCTTTTACTTCATACTTGTATGCTACTCCGTTTGCATCGTATGCTTGGAGGTTTTCAAATGTGTACTTCCAATTTGTTGCTTTGCTTACTTCTTTTGTGTCTACTACTTTACCATTTTGTAGTAAATCTACTTTAATCATTGTTGGACGATCTTTCGCATTATCGTCTTTCCATGTTTTCGTTCCTTCTACTTTCGTCTTACTTACTTTTGTATTCGTAATGTCATTACCTTTTACTTCGGATTGATATCCGTCTACTGGTTGTTCTTTTACTTCATACTTATATGCCTTACCTTCGGTATCGTATGCCACTAAATCTGTAAACGCATATTTCCATTCGCTTGCTGCGCTTACTTCTTTTGTATCGATTACCTTGCCATTTTGTAGTAGGTCTACTTTGATTGTTTCTGGACGTCCTTCACCATTTCCGTCCTTCCATACCTTCGTTCCTTCTACTTTTGTTTGGCCTACTTTTGTATTTGTAATGTCATAATCTTTTACTTTGGATTGATATCCATCTACTGCTTGTTCTTTTACTTCATACTTATATGCCTTGCCTTCGGCATCGTATGCCGCTAAATCTTTGAATTCATACTTCCAACCGCTTGCTTCTGTTACTTCTTGTGTTGCGATTACTTGGCCATTTTGTAGTAAGTCTACTTTAATCATTTCCGGACGATCTTTCGCGTTATCGTCTTTCCATGTTTTCATTCCTTCTACTTTTGTTTCGCCTACTTTTGTATTTGTGATGTCATAACCGTTGACTTCCGGTTTGTATCCATCTACTGCTTGTTCTTTCACTTCATACTTGTATGCTACTCCGTTTGCATCATATGCTTGGAGGTTTTCAAATGTGTACTTCCATTCTGTTGCTGCTGTTATTTCTTTTGTGTCTACTACTTTACCATCTTGTAAAAGGTCTACTTTGATCATTGTCGGACGATCTTTCGCATTATCGTCTTTCCATGTCTTCGTTCCTTCTACTTTTGTTTCGCCTACTTTTGTATTTGTGATGTCATAACCATTGACTTTTGATTCATATCCTGATATTGCTTGTTCTTTCACTTCATACTTGTATGCTACTCCATTTTCATCATACGCTGCTAAATCTTTAAACTCATACTTCCAGCCTGTTGCTTCACTTACTTCTTGCGTCGCAATCACTGTTTCTTTTTGTACTAAATCTACTTTGATGGTTTTCGGACGATCTGACGCATTGTTATCGTTCCACGTCTTCGTTCCTGAAACTGATGTCTTACCTACTTTTGTATTCGTGATATCATAACCATTTACTTTTGATTCGTATCCATCTACCGGTTGTTCTTTCACTTCATACTTGTATGCTTTTCCATTTTCATCGAACGCTACTAAATCTTTAAATTCATACTTCCAACCTGTTTCTTTGCTTACTTCTTGTGTCGCAATCACTGTACCGTTTTGTAGTAAGTCTACTTTGATGGCTTTATGCTCTTCCTCTGTGCCACCTTTCCACGTCTTCGTTCCTGCAACTGATGTCTTGCCTACTTTTGTATTCGTGATGTCATAACCATTGACTTTTGATTCGTATCCGTCTACTGCTTGTTCTTTCACTTCATACTTATATGCTTTTGCGTCTGCATCGTTTATCGCCAAATCTTTAAATTCATATTTCCAGCCTGTTGCTTCGCTTACTTCTTGCGTCGCAATCACTGTACCGTTTTGTAGTAAGTCTACTTTAATCATCGTCGGACGACCTTCCGCATTTCCGTCCTTCCATGTTTTCGTTCCTTCTACTTTGGTTGTTTGTACCATTTTTGTATTTGTAATGTCATAACCATTTACTTCTGTTGTGTATCCATCTATCGGTTGTTCTTTTACTTCATACTTGTACGCTACTCCATTTGCATCATAAGCTGCTAGGTTGTCAAATTTGTATTTCCAACCATCCGCCGCTGTTACTTCTTTCGTGTCTACTATTTTCTCATTTTGTAGTAATTCTACTTTGATTGAACTTGGACGATCTTTCTCGTTATCGCCTTTCCACATCTTCGTTCCTGAAACAGATGTAGTTTTCACTTTATTTGGAATATCCAGTTCGACTCCATTTTCATCATCTGATTTTATTTCAAACTCTACTTTTTTCTGAGGATCGAAATCAATATAGTCTGGAGCTGAAACCTCTTGTACATAATATTTACCTGGTGATAATTGAGGAGTTTCAACTATCCCTTTTTCATTTGTTGTATACTCGCCCCCAACTTGTTCACCAGACTCTTTATACAACTTAAACGAAACATTCGGGATTACTTTTTCTTTATTTCCTTCAATATGTTTAATAATTTTCAGCTTTCCTTTTGGGACCTTGTTACCGGTAGCACCACCGCCAGCTGTCATATTTTCGACTGGATGAGTACCCGATTCAGTAACTGGTTCTTCGTTTAAAACTTGGTAATCAATCGTATAATCATTCTTAAAAAAATCTTGCGTCTTCCCAGCTTCCGTTATAGTAGATGTATAACCAATCGAAAAGGAGGCAAGACGTGCTTTATCCTTATTAAGCACAACTTTAAATGATTTGTCCCCGGTAAAGGTAATTATTCCGTAACCTTGCCCTTCAAGCTCTTGTAGCGTTAAAGATCGACGACCTAAATCATCATCTACAATTATATAGAAACTATCCTTATTAAGTGTTTGACCTTCCTGTAAATTATCAGTCACAACAATATCACGACTTAACTCTTCTTTAGCTAAGTTTATATTCAAGAACCAACGTACTTCATCGTCCTTACCTGAGTTCATATCACCAGTTTTATAAAAAAACGGTGGCTTTCCAGGATCTGTACCACCACCACCGCTTGAGCCGGTAATTGTTACAGATTGCTTATCTACATTTGTACCAAAATTGGTTTCAATCTCTTTCTTTTGATCCGTTCCTACATTAGTAGCTTCCACGAAAAAGTTTAAATACCCTTGAATATTTTCATATGTACTCACTCTATCATTAAATGTACATACCACAGTACCTGCAGTGACTTTACAAGTACCATAGTCATCTAATGGAAACTCCCTATCTAATCCTTTTAATTCTGGAGGCAGTGTTAATGTTAGTGTGTCTCCAGGCTTCAGCCTAAGTCCATCTTTTTCACTGAAGTTTACAGTTACTTTAGTCCGTTCTGTGGTACTTAGATTTGTTTTACCAATTTGAAAACTATCCACAAGTCCTGCTGTGTTTAGCTCTTGTGCATTTGCTACTATAGGTAGCAAACTCTGACCTATAGTAAACATGAAAATCATTATAATCGAAAAAATCGAAGTAACTCTTTTTAAATACATATTTTATGTTATCCTCCTATAAAATTAAAAATAGATAGATCCTGGTACAAGCATACTATGACAAAGATTCTATTATTCAATGTCATTAAGCCACTTTACTTAAATATTTTCGATAGCTATTATCATCTTTTTCTCTTTTTTCAACCCTTCTATTACTTAGAAACTTGCAGTTTGATTCTTATATAGATTCATCTAATTTCTCTGACGTTTCATTTCTCGTATATACTGTTTAACAAAAACAGATACAGGACAAATTTTGATAAAGAAATTCAAATTACAAGTACACATGAACGGACCACAGAATAACTTCAAAGTTAGAAGGAGACAATTTGAAAAGCACTCACGATAAAGCTCATGACAGCCATTGTCGTCTTATTATGCTGTAAAATTTCCGGAATTTCTCCAAACCCAATGCAAACGTTCGCTCTATAAATACCGAAAAATTCGTTACCGGCAAGTATGGCCTAGCTACTTCACAGTAAATATGCATTTGGTCAACTTCCTTACTTATCCTCCTAAAGAATAACAAGAAGTACCATCTATAATCGAAATTAGCATATCAGCCGAGGAAGATTACGATTGTGAAACATGCTAGGATACTCGTATTCTAAAAAATGTTATTGAAGATGCATTTTCTGCCATTATGAGTTGAGGTGAAATTGGCCATATGTTAAAACGTTTGGTGTTTAATTACACAGCCAACCTACACACCGAAACAAGTAGAACAAAAAGCGTTCTACCGCCAGCATTATATAATTAAAAACGCTCTGGATGAAGTATTGTTTGCCTATGCAAGATGAAAGTCATATTCTCCAAATTTAAATACAATGGGCCGAATTTTGGGGTAACTAAAAAAGAGTATGATTGTCAACTGATTTCATGTAAATCGTATAGAAATACGAAATTCAGCCTTTTTATTTTTGGAGTATATAAATGAGTGTCGAGAAAAAACACTTTGCCTAATGGGTTCCATGGCTATGTCGAAGAATTAAAATGAGCTTATATATGATGATAATATCAAAACCGAGAGATTTATATCCTTTCATTTTTTTTATCAAATCATGAAAACTTTAATTGTACTATATGTACTATTTTAAACATACCATCCCTAGTTTCTTGACTAAGTTGGAAGTTTTCAAGATTAATTACTAATTGGTTAGATGAATTGTTATTTTAGTATTTGGCATAGCTGTAACAATGTTTTTTACAACAATCACACCATTTCCTAGTAACATTCCAACAACTAATAATACATATATGGATTTTTGATAAAGTTACCCCCAGCAGTCTATTATTCTAGAATCGCTCCTAAAAATCAATAGTTAATTGGTATTTTACTATTTTCACTTCATCACCATAACATATATTTGTCACATATATTTAGATTAGAAAATTGGCGCAGAAAAAGAGATAGCTTTGCCATCTCTTTTTCTGTTTCAACTTCCTATTATCAAGCCATACGGCTTTTCGTCAGTCTTCTTTCTTTGACATCTAATCAGTCTATAGACTGATTAGATGTTTTTATATCAACTTGTATATCACTTCTAAACAAAAATAAGCATCTTTTCTTTTGTCTATTACATTTTTTCTGGTGCAGATACTCCTACGATTGCTAATGCATTTTGAAGTGTAGTGCGTACTGCTTTCATTAATTCGTAACGAGCTTTACTTAATTCTAAGTTATCTTGGTTTAATACTTTTTCTGCATTGTAGAAACTGTGTAACGCTGCTGCTAATTCAAATGCATAGCTTGTAATGCGGTGTGGCAGACGTTTTTGCGCTGCATCCGCAACTACAGCTGGGAATTCACCAAGTTTTTTCAGTAACTCTACTTCTTTTTCAGAAGTAACAAGTTTGTAATTTACATCTCCGCCTGTAGCTAATCCTAACTCTTCACCTTGACGAAGAATACTGCATACACGAGCATGTGCATATTGTGCATAGTATACTGGGTTTTCATTAGATTTTGATACAGCTAAGTCCATATCGAAGTCTAAATGAGAATCACCGCTACGCATTGCGAAGAAGTATCGCATTGCGTCCACGCCTACTTCTTCCATAAGCTCACGAAGTGTAACTGCTTTACCTGTACGCTTACTCATTTTCATTTTTTCACCATTTTGGTACAGCTGTACCATTTGGATAATTTCTACTTCAAGTGTTTCTTTATCGTAACCTAGCGCTTGAATAGCAGCTTTCATACGAGGAATGTAACCGTGGTGGTCAGCACCCCAAATGTTGATTAGCTTATCGAAACCACGCTCTAATTTATCACGGTGGTAAGCGATATCTGGCGTTAAGTATGTATAAGAACCGTCATTTTTAATTAATACACGGTTTTTGTCGTCACCGTAAGTCATTGAACGGAACCAAGTTGCTCCGCCTTCTTCAAAGATTTCGTCACGCTCTTTTAATACAGCAAGAGCTTGATCAATTTTTCCGTTTTTGTATAATGATGTTTCTGAGAACCACACATCGAAGTTAACACGGAAGCTTCCTAAGTCTTTTTGAAGTTTTGCTAACTCATATTTCAAACCGTATGAACGATAGAATTCATAGCTTTCTTCTGCATCAGCTTTTGCATAACGATCACCAAATTCTTCAGCTAAACGTTTACCGATTCCAATGATATCCGCACCATGGTAACCGTCTTCTGGCATTTCTTTCTCTAAACCTAAAGCTTGCATGTAACGAGCTTCAACAGAAAGAGCTAAGTTATGAATTTGGTTACCAGCATCATTAATGTAGTACTCACGAGATACATCATATCCTGCTTTTGCTAATACGTTACATAAAGTGTCACCTACTGCCGCACCACGTGCATGTCCTAAGTGAAGGTCGCCTGTTGGATTCGCAGATACGAACTCAATTTGTACTTTTTCACCTTTACCAGTTTTCGTTTCACCGTATGCTTCACCAGCGTTGACGATTGTTGGGATTAAGTCTGTTAAGTAGCTATTATCCATGTAGAAGTTAATGAAACCAGGACCAGCGATTTCAATTTTTTCAATAGAAGCTTTTGCTTTATCGAAGTTTGCAACTAATTCTTCTGCAATCATACGAGGTGCTTTTTTCGCAACGCGTGCAAGTTGCATTGCCATATTTGTAGAGAAGTCACCATTTGTTTTGTCTTTTGGAGATTCTAATACAACGTTTGGAATCTGTTCTTCTGTTGCTAATTCAGCCTTTAATACAGCGGCTTGAATTTCTTCTTTAATCAATCCTTTTACTTGTTCTAAAGAATTCATTATTTTGCCTCCTTCAAATTAATTGTAATTGTATATCTGCCAGCTTCTTGTTCACTTAGAAGCAATGCGTACGTTAAGAAGAGTTGTCCTTTTTTCTTTTCATCCGACCATTTAAAAAGAACGTTATCAGTTTTCGTTTGCAATGCAAACGTACCAAGTTCACTCGTATACGTACCAGTTGTCCATTCACCTTTCACATGCGTCTGACGCATAGAAATAGCACCTGAACGCATAATGAGAACTTGTTCATCTTGAATTTTAATAATTGTTTTCACTTCGCCTTGTTCGTTCGGCTCTTGGAATGTTATATATGTACCTTGACCTTTTACATAGTATTGACCATTTGCTTCAAAAGCAACGGTTTCCTTCCTCGCCCCTTCACGGATTTCTGTTACGAAATGAACGTGTACCGGCAAGCCTGCAAGTTGTTTCTTCACGTCTTGCACACCTTTCAAATGTTATAGATATTAAATACTACTTATAATAAATCACTTTTCCTATCATATCAAAAAAAGACTCTGTCTGTCTGCTGAAAAATCAGGAAAACTCCTTTTCAAAAAATAATTCACCTTCACTTTATTTCATATGTTAAAATTTTTTTAAATCTAAATATTCTTTCATTTAAAGGGGTGAATTTGGTGCTACCAACAAAATTAAAAAAAGGTGATGAAATAAGAGTTATTTCACCATCTTGTAGTTTAAGTATTGTCTCAAATGCGAACCGAGAGCTTGCTACAGAAAGATTGAACGATATGGGTTTTCAAGTTACATTCTCAAAAAATGCTGAAGAAATAGATCGCTTTTCTTCATCCTCTATTTCTTCACGAGTTCAAGATCTTCATGAAGCATTTAGAGACCCTAATGTAAAAGCAATTTTGACGACGCTTGGAGGATACAACTCTAACGGTTTATTAAAATACCTCGATTATAATTTAATTCATGAAAATCCGAAAATTTTCTGCGGTTATTCTGATATTACCGCTTTAACTAACGCGATTTATGCTAAAACAGGCTTAGTTACATATTCAGGTCCTCACTTCTCTTCATTTGGGATGGAGAAAGGCCTCGATTATACGACCGATTACTTTTTAAAAAGCTTAACTTCTAATGAGCCTATTGAAATATTGCCGGCTGAAACATGGAGCGATGATTCTTGGTATATTGATCAGGGAAATCGAGAATTTATTAAAAATGAAGGATATGTTTCAATTCAAGAAGGAGAAGCTACAGGAGATATTATTGGTGGTAATATGAGCACATTTAATTTACTACAAGGTACACCATATATGCCTATCTTACAGGACAAAATTTTATTTCTTGAAGAGGATAGTTTAACAGAAAAAGCTACCCTTAAAACTTTTGATCGATATTTACATTCTCTTATGCAGCAACCTGACTTTGAACATGTAAAAGGCATTGTCATAGGAAGAATGCAAAAAGGAGCAGAATGTACGATAGCAGACATTCAAGAAATGATTGCTTCAAAGGTAGAACTTAAACATATACCTATCATTGCAAATGCTAGTTTTGGACATACAACTCCTATTTTCACTTTTCCAATTGGCGGAAGAGCAAAAATCACTTCTAGCAAAGAAAATAAATCTATCACCATTTTAACGCACTAAAAAAAGGAGCGAACGATTCGCTCCTTTTATACTTTTTCTATTTTTTGCAATGCCTTTTGTGGAATTGACTCTTTCGGGACTTCAGCCCACCCTTTTCCTTGCATACCTTTTGCATAAATTTTTATAAAATCACCCGTGTGCAGTTCACGATTCACCATTCTTTTAATAACTTGTAGCTTTCCGTCTTCTGTATACCCTTTAAATGTATACAAATATTCATCGTCTTTTTTCTCACCTTTATCTATAACTGCATAATAATCTTGTATTTCTTTATTTGAAAAGAAGTTGTCTACAAAAGCGTGTACACCTTCTGTTTTTGTGTTTAAATAATATGCCGTTCCCCCTAAAATAATGGCGAACACAGCTAAAACTTTTATTACCAATTTCATAAATGCGCCTCCTGTTTCTACTTCTTTCTCACTAACCGTATGTCCATACCTGTATTATACGAAAAAATGCATACTATACTCTATCGAAATGTCTTACACTTCCCTTACATTATTGTAAGACTTTTTCACCTTACAGCAATTTCCGGGCAAAAAGTTTTTCCGTTTAACAAACTTTTATATTATTATTGAATGATACGAATTTTTATTACAAAAATCAAAGGAGACAGTTTTCAAATGGCTATCTTGCAAGGTTTAGCACTATTACTTGTTGTACTCTGTCTATTTACACTTTTTAGTTACCGTGCTCCTTACGGAATGAAAGCAATGGGTGCTTTAGCTAATGCAGCAATCGCGAGTTTTCTTATTGAGGCATTTCACCGTTATATCGGTGGAGAAATGTTTCATAATGACTTTTTACAATCAGTAGGAGAAGCTTCTGGTAGTATGAGCGGTGTCGCAGCGGCGATTTTAGTAGCATTAGCAATCGGTGTTTCACCCGTATACGCTGTTTTAATCGGTATAGCTACTAGTGGGTTTGGTATTTTACCAGGATTTTTCGCTGGATACGTTTGTGCCTTCGTCGTGAAATTTCTCGAAAAGAAATTACCAGCTGGTGTAGAATTTTTAGCAATTTTATTTATTGCCGCACCAATTTCACGTGGAATGGCCATGCTTATGGATCCGCTCGTTAACGCCACTCTCGGTAAAATCGGTTCTATGATTTCAGTTGCAACTACAGAAAGTCCTATCATTATGGGTATTATGCTTGGTGGATTAATCACAGTTATTTCTACATCTCCATTAAGTTCTATGGCACTAACTGCAATGCTTGGATTAACAGGTTTACCAATGGCAATTGGTAGTCTTGCCGTAGCAGCTTCTGCCCCAATGAACTTTATTTTCTTTAAACGACTAAAAATTTGTTCAAAGAAAGATACAATCGCTGTGGCAATCGAGCCGTTAACACAAGCCGATGTTGTCTCAGCAAACCCAATTCCTATCTATATGACGAACTTTGTTGGCGGTGCGCTTGCCGGTATTATTACGTCGCTATTCCAGCTCGTTAATAATGCACCAGGGACAGCATCACCAATTCCAGGACTTCTCGTATTGTTCGGATTTAATGATGTAATAAAAGTAACGATTGCTGCCGTATTATGTGGAATCGTTACCACTATTGTTGGATACGTCGGTTCCATTGTGTTCCGCAAATATCCAATCCGTTCTGCTGATGAAATTCGCGGCATTACTTCGGAAGAGAAAGTTGCATAAGAAAAAGAGTTATTCTCATCGTTTGAGAATAGCTCTTTTTTGATGTCGCTTGACGGCAAGTGAACTTATATCGAACGCAACTCCGCATATATCGATGCAAATTAAAATATATCAAACATAACTTTCATTATATCGACGTTTCGACAAAGGATATCGACTTACCGACACATAACGACAAAAGTAAAAGCCTCCTAGTCGTCTAGGAGGCTTTTACTTTATCTAGCTACAACGGCTAGAATCGCAGGCCATTTCACACTCTCGTTCGAAGCCAAAAGCGCTTCTCGGTCGAGCGTTCCAATGACCTGCGATTCTGAGCGAGCTGCCTACGCTTTTATTTAACCCAACCGAGCAGCATTTCCCGCACGAATTTGCTTGCTGCGATTGGTGTTTGATCACTATGATCGTAGACTGGAGCTACTTCTACTAAGTCTGCTCCGACTACTTTTATATTTGAATTTGCAATTGCTACGATGGACTCTAATAGTTCTTTAGATGTGATACCTCCAGCTTCTAATGTTCCTGTTCCAGGAGCGTGAGCTGGGTCTAATACGTCAATGTCAATTGTGACATAGACTGGGCGTCCTGCAAGTTTCGGTAATACTTCTTTTAACGGTTCTAATACGTCAAATTTATATAAGTTCATGCCTACTTCTTTTGCCCATTCGAATTCTTCCTTCATTCCAGAACGAATACCGAAAGAATATACGTTTTCCGGACCAATTAAATCGCACACTTTACGAATTGGTGTAGAGTGGGATAAAGGCTCTCCCTCATATGACTCACGTAAGTCAGTATGAGCATCCATATGGATGATTGCTAAATCCGGATATTTTTTTGCCATTGCCTTAAAAATTGGCCAAGACACTAAGTGCTCTCCGCCGAGACCTAGTGGAAACTTACCGGCATCTAATAGTTTTGCTACATATTCTTCAATCATGTCTATGCTGCGCTGTGGATTCCCAAATGGTAATGGAATATCACCCGCATCAAAATACTTTACTTCTTCTAGTTCACGATCTAGATATGGACTGTATTCTTCTAGTCCAATCGATACTTCACGAATACGTGCAGGGCCAAAACGAGATCCTGGACGGTAACTTACTGTCCAATCCATTGGCATCCCGTAAATAACTGCCTCTGACTCTTCAAAACTTGGATGACTTTTAATAAATACTTTACCTGAATAAGCTTCATCAAAACGCATATTCTTTTCCTCCTCATGTGGAACTTAAGGTATCCCAACCTTTCACTATTTCTCAAATTTGGAGCATACAGCTCCTCTTTCTCGATTTACCGGGGTCTTCTTTACAGAAGTGTAAGTAGCTAGCATGTTCAAGTCTTCTGGACAAACACCTTAAATGAACTACTTACACTTTATTTGTTCAAACTCGATTTTCTTACTTAATTAAATCGCCAACAAATTTCGGTAATGCAAATGCTGCATTGTGTAATTCTTTTGTGTAATATTTTGTTTCGATTTCATGGAAACGCTCTTCGCTTACTTCTAATGGATCATGTTTTTTCGATCCGATTGTGAACGTCCAAAGTCCACTTGGATACGTCGGAATATTTGCTGTGTATAGACGAGTAATTGGGAAAATCTCTTTTACGTCTTTAAACACAGTTGTAATTAGTTCTGGTGTAAACCAAGGGTTGTCCGTTTGGGCAACGAAAATACCATCTTCTTTTAACGCTTTTGAAATTCCAGCGTAGAAGCCTTTTGTAAATAAGTTTACTGCTGGGCCTACTGGCTCAGTAGAATCTACCATAATTACGTCATATTCGTTTTCGCTTTCTGCGATGTGTAGGAAACCGTCTCCTACTTTCACTTCTACACGCTCATTATCTAATGCACCTGCAATTGATGGTAAGTACTGCTTAGAGTACTCAATTACTTTTCCATCAATTTCAACAAGAGTTGCTTTCTTCACGCTTGGGTGTTTTAACACTTCACGAATAACGCCACCATCACCACCGCCAACAACTAATACGTTTTCAGGGTTTGGATGTGTAAATAAAGGTACGTGCGCTACCATTTCATGATAAACGAACTCGTCCTTTTCTGTCGTCATAACCATGCCGTCTAAAATAAGCATGTTTCCGAACTCTTCCGTTTCAACCATATCAAGTTTTTGGAATTCTGTTTGCTCCGTATGTAATGTGCGGTTAATACGCGCCGTAATTCCAAAATGCTTTGTTTGTTTTTCAGTGAACCATAGTTCCATCGTACAATCACGCCTTTCAATGCAAATTTATAATAGGGACATCATTAATGTCCCCTAACAAAAATAAAACAAAACATACAAAAAGTATAGTTAAAAGTACAAAAATACCGAAAATATATTTTAGTCAGAGGGTTCTAACATATATGCGAAAAGGGTTTGCTCTGTAATAGGAAAGAAAACCCTTTCTTAAGAAAGGGTTTTTGTCTCTATTTCTACCGGTTTACGAATCGGAATTAAGATTATTACGCAACCAACTAACACAACAATTCCACCGACTAAAAACGGACTTTGTGGTGAAACTGTATGACCGATGACTCCTGATAAAATTGGAGCAATCGCGCCTCCTAACCAACGAACGAAGTTATAAACACCTGATGTAACAGATCTTTCATAAGGTGAAATATCCATTACATAACTTGTAAATAACGCGTTATTTAATCCTGATGCTAATCCTGATAGAACGATTAACACGATTTGTAACCACATGATTTTAACGAAGAATAGTGCAATTAAGAAAATCGCAAATACGAGTAAACTACCTTTCAACAATGTTTTTGGTTCATATTTACCTTCTAGCTTATGCGCTAAAATTGCTGATCCGTAAGCTAATGCTAATCCCCATCCACAAAATACAAATCCTAATTGAATAGCAGATAAATGCATAATCAGTGGTGAATATGCTAACACAACGAAAAATCCGTAGTAGTATAACATCCCTGAAATGGCACCTTGCATAAACGGTTTATACTTCACCAGGTTAAGTAATTCACCTACGCCTGCTGCTTTACGCTTCACTCTTCGCTCTGGTTCTTTTACAAAAAAGAATACTAAAATAAATGCTAAGAAAATTAAAATACTCGTTGCGAAAAATGGATAACGCCAAGAATGTCCACCTAATATACCACCTAATAATGGGCCACCTGCCATCCCTAAACCGATAGCTGCTTCATATAATCCTACTGCTTCATGAACTTCTTTACTTAATGCAATTAATAATGTCATCGCCGTTGCGAAGAACATCGCATTTCCTAATCCCCAGCCTGCACGGAAAAGAGATAATTGAGCAATCGTTTGCGATATACCACATATAAATGCAAATACAGTCACAATCGCAAGACCAATCGTCATCATTCGTTTGTCACCAAATCTTGATGCAAATATTCCAGCTGGTAACATCATAATTGCCATCGTTAAAATATATGCTGTAAATAACATCTCGACTTGCCAATGCGATGCACCAATTTGTTCAGCAATACTTGGTAAAATTGGGTCGACTACCCCTATACCTGAAAAGGCAAGGAAGGTAGCCACCACTGTAATCAATCTCCCTAATTTTTGTTTGCTCTCCATTTTGATTACTCTCCTTTTGTATTCTCTAAAAATGTAACTGCTCGGCTTAAACTATCTTCTAACTCCGCCTTCACGCGCTGCATTTGCTCCATCTTCTCGTCTAACGTTTGCACTTGTTTTTCAAGCATCTCTTTAATCTCATGAATAACTTCACGGTCACGAGGATTTTCACTATTTCTTCTTTGTTCCATTCTTTCTTTTAACGATAAGAAATGTTGCATTTCTTGAAGCGTAATTCCTAGCACTTCTTTCGCTTCCACAATCTTTTTAATTCTTGCAATATCCTCATCTGTATACAGACGAATATTCCCCTCACTGCGTTCTGGGGGATGAATTAAACCAATTTCCTCATAATAACGAAGTGTACGCTTTGTTAAACCAACTTGCTTTGTTACTTCATCAATTTTATACATGTTTATTCCTCCCTTCACTTGATTATTACATTTTACGTTAACGTTAACTTTTATGCAACTGTTAGACTTTTGTAAATGTTTGTCCTATTCAATTGTATTTTTCCCAAGGCAGTTTCATAATGAAGAAAAAGAGATGATAAGGAGATTTTCACATGAATAAACCACTTATTTTCGCTCATCGCGGGGTAAAAGGAACACACCCAGAAAATACGATGATTGCCTTCCAAGAGGCTGAACGCATTGGTGCTCACGGAATTGAACTCGATGTTCATCTATCAAAAGATGGTGAACTAGTTGTTATTCATGACGAAACAGTGGACCGTACAACAAATGGCGTGGGACTCGTTTCTGAGAAGACTGTAGAGGAATTACAAGTTTTAGATGCTGGTAGCCATAAAGATCCTTCTTTCCAGGAGGCGAAAATTCCAACGTTACGAGAAGTATTTATTTGGCTCTCTACAACAAGTTTACAACTGAACATTGAATTAAAAACAGATGTTCTTCATTATCCAAATATTGAAGAAAAAGTTGTTGCTCTTGTTCGTGAATATCATCTATCCAATCAAATTGCATTTTCATCATTTAACCACGATTCCGTTTCATTATTAGCAGAAATTGCTCCAGAAATTCCAAGAGCGATTTTGTACGATACACCACTTGCAGATCCTATTGCTGAAGCAAAAAAACGTGGGGCAACTGGATTACATCCAAACTTTCAATTATTAACGAAAGAGTTTGTCCAATTAGCACAGGGGCAGGGATACGTTTTTCGCCCTTACACCATTAATGAATATAAAGATTTACAAACTATGATTGATTATGGCGTAGATGTTATTATTACTGATTGGCCAGCGCGTGCTTTTGAGCTCCTTTCTTAAATGAAGGGGCTCTTTTTATTTTGGAAATTTCATTGTTTAAAATAAACGAAAACCCTCAATACTAATACAATAATGCTTGTATTAATGAGGGGCTGAAAAAGATGGATCAAACTATGAATCCAAAACTTAAAAAATATAAACGTCTTTTCTTCACCGTAATGTTTTCTTGTGTTCTTTTTTTCGTTTTTTCCTTTTTTATTATCATTATAGCTGCAAAAATTATGGGACCTCCCCCTATTGCGGTTCCGCAAACGAGTGTCTTTTACGCTAATGATGACACTGTTATAGGACAAAATAATGAAATGCAAAAACGCTATAATGTATCTCTTGATGAAATTTCTCCTTATGTAAAAGGGGCGACACTATCTATTGAAGATCAACGATTTTACAAACATCACGGCTTTGATATGAAGCGCATTGCTGGTGCCATTGTTGCCGATTTAAAAGCAATGGCAAAAGTACAAGGTGCTAGTACTATTACACAACAGTATGCTCGTAACCTATACTTAGACCATGATAAAACGTGGAAGCGTAAACTATTAGAAGCAATGTATACCGTTCGTCTTGAAGTGAACTATAATAAAAATCATATTTTAGAAGGGTATTTAAATACAATTTATTACGGGCATGGTGCTTACGGAATCGAAGCTGCTTCCCGCCTGTATTTCGATAAAACTGCAAAAGAATTAACATTAGCAGAAGCTAGTATGCTCGCAGGCATTCCGAAAGGACCTAGCTTCTACTCTCCCTTTTTAAAAGAAGAGCGCGCTAAAGGGCGTCAATCTCTCATACTAGATGAAATGGTAGAACAAGGTTATATTACAAAACAACAAGCTACCTCGGCAAAAAAGGAAACACTTACTTTTGCCTCATTGGATACGAAAAAAGTCACAGAAATTGCACCTTATTTCCAAGATGCCGTACAAGCTTCTCTTCTTCGTGACATCGGATTAGATGAGCAAGCCTTACAGCGAGGTGGCTTACGTATTTATACAACGCTAGACCCTAAATTACAATCTGTAGCAGAGCAAGCTGTAAAAAATCATATACCTGAAACAACAAACATCCAAACTGCCCTCGTCTCTATGAATCCAAAAACGGGTGAAGTGGCTGCCCTTGTTGGTGGAACTGATTATAATACGAGTCAATTTAACAGAGCTACGCAAGCCGCTCGTCAGCCCGGCTCTACCTTTAAGCCGTTCCTATATTATGCAGCCTTAGAAAGAGGATTTACCCCTGCTACGCGCTTAAAAAGCGAATACACTGTATTCACTTTAGGTGACGGTGTTTCCAAATATAAACCGAAAAACTATAAAAACTATTATGCAGACGATTTTGTGACCATGGCACAAGCACTCGCCGTTTCTGATAACGTATATGCTGTGAAGACGAACCTATTTTTAGGCGAAGACATTCTTACAAAAACAGCGAAACAATTCGGTATTAATAGCGCATTAAAAGATGTTCCGTCTCTTGCTCTTGGCACATCTCCTGTAAAACCAATTGAAATGGTCAATGCTTATAGCATGTTTGCAAACGGCGGGAAAGAAGTAAAACCAATCTTTATAAGGCGCATCGTTGATCATGAAGGAAATATGCTATACGACGCTCATTTAGAAAGTAAACAAGTTCTAGATAAAAGCAAAGCCTTTGTGATGGAAGAAATGATGACAGGTATGTTTAATAAAAAACTAAGCAGTTATGCCGCTGTGACCGGTCAATCGATGTTATCAAAACTATCAAGAACATATGCCGGGAAATCTGGTTCTACAGAAACTGATAGTTGGATGATTGGATTTACCCCGCAACTTGTAACAGGGGTTTGGATTGGATACGATCAACCTAAATCCATTTCAAACGTAGCAGAACAAGGATACGCGAAAAAAATATGGACCGATACAATGGAAAAAGGATTAGATGGACAGCCTAAAAAAGATTTCAAACAACCAACAGACGTTGTTGCTGTCGACGTTAACCCTGAAAACGGTAAGATTGCTACAAAAAATTGTCCCATTTCTGTGAAAATGTATTTCGCAAAAGGTACAGAGCCAACTGAATATTGTATGGATCACGTTGATGATAAAGAAGAGTTTGAAAAGGTTAGTGAAGAGAAGAAAAAGACGGGTTGGTGGAAGAAATATCTCCCGTGGTAAGAAAGAAGGTTATTGTCATTCTTTTTCGGTAAATCGATATTCCTTGTTGAATCGTTGATATATTTTCATATCCCATATTCCTATTCACAAAATAAAAAGGATGTCTCACTAGTCAAAAATCGACTAATGAGACATCCTTTTCTTTTATTCACCTAATAATGCACGGCGCAATTCTTCACTAGATTCGTTCCAAATTGCTTCATTATGCTCTTTTAAGAATGTACCAAGTACTTTTTTAGATGATTCATCCATATGATCGATCATGATGTGACGCTTTAGTGATTTATCCATTTTGTTTACATGCTCTGGAAGTGATTTATATCCGCGGCGAATTTCACGATCAACTGTCATTTCACAAGCAGTTACACCTGCGTAATATGCACCGTTTGGTGTTCTTTCAATCGTTACCCAAACAAGCCAAAATGGTTTTCCGTTTGGAACTTCATCTTTATTTGTTAAAAATTTAATACCTTTTTCTACTGTACTACGCGCATGCATCGCACCGATATCAACGAACGCAGTTTTCTCTAATACATCAACAAATACAGGAGAAATATTTTCTAGGCTTAATGCCCCAACACCAAAACCACCATGTCCATCTGTTGAGTCATTCTTCACGATATTAAAACCGATTTTTTTCTTTTTCTCTGTCATATGTAAATTCCTCCTCGCTTAATAATTATAGGAGCCCGAAAATAGGCGCAATGATACTTTGTAAAAACACTAATACATATGGAATAACAACATTGAAAATAGGTTGAATTGTGTAATTGCTAAGCGGTGTAATAACAAGAATTAATAACGCAATTGCTCCATACTTTTCATACTGTGTCATTTTCGCACGAATATTTGCTGGTGCTAAATCTTCCACAACGCGATAACCATCAAGTGGCGGGATTGGTAATAAGTTAAATACAAGTAAAACAATATTAAGCATAATAAAAATCTGGAAGAATTGACCCAGCGTATCTGCTACTGCAGGTGGAATCGCATCTAACACACCAAACGTTATTAAGCTATACCAAATTATTAAACCAATTGCACTTAAAATTAAATTACTTATCGGTCCCGCAATAGAAACTAATATTCCCGCCAGACGCGGTCTTTTAAAGTTATACGGATTAACAGGTACTGGTCTTGCCCAACCGAATCCAAGAATTAGTACAGCAATCATACCGATAGGATCTAAATGAGCCATCGGTGATAACGTTAAACGTCCTTGCTTTTTCGCTGTATCGTCTCCAAATTTATATGCAACATACGCATGTGCAAATTCATGCACAGATAGCGCAATAATAATCGCCATTGCTACCAATGGAATTTGTTGCAACGGGTATCTAAATAACTGATCCATAATTCATCTCCTCTTCCATATGTCAAAAAAAGAAATTATTTGTTTTTCTGATTGTTCTTCCTCATAATCCGCTATAATAAGAGTGTAACTTACATAAAAGGAGCGATTGTACATGCCATACGTAACAGTGAAAATGCTAGAAGGACGCACAGAAGAACAAAAGAAAGCTCTTGCTGAGAAAGTAACAGCAGCAGTAAGCGAAACAACTGGTGCTCCTGAAGAAAACATCGTTGTTTTCATCGAAGAAATGTCTAAAAACCATTATGCAGTTGGCGGAAAACGCTTAAGCGACAAATAATTTCAAGTTTTTTCATAAGAAGCAGCTCTTAGCTGCTTCTTATTTCTTTCCTTCTAACAACTCGATAATTCTCTCTTTATATTTTCCTTTTCTTCCATCTTCATAGATTAAATCATGCGGATAGAATAGCTTTTGATCCGTTCGCTTCTTACCTGTAATCGCCTCAACAATATCCGATTCACGCGAAAGCTCTCTAAGTTCCCCGTTCGGCATAAGAAGTAAGATTGGCAGACGCTCTTCTTCTTCTCCTGCACGGTAAAAGTCATACGGTAAATCTGATGTTGAATCAACAACTAAATAATACTCTGGGTCTAGTCCAATCTTCTTAAATAAGCTACTTAGCTCCATCCAATTATCTAGACCGTGCTTATCTGTAAACTCTACATATTTAAATAGATTTCGATTCATAAAACGACGGCATAAGTCACTTAAAATCGGATCTTCTTCGTCTTGCCATACTTGGAAGTAATAATACATTACGTTCTCGTCTAACTTTAAATAATCCTCTACTGTCACTTCTTCTTCAAATAAAGAATAGAAATGAACAGGATGATTTTTAAACGCATAATACTTCTCATGCAGTGCTTTAGCTCGGTGTAAAATCTTCGTTAAAATTACTTCTGCACTACGTGTTACCGGATGAAAATATACTTGCCAATACATTTGATAACGGCTCATAATATAATGCTCTACAGCATGCATACCACTATTTTTAATGACAACTTGATTACCGTACGGGCGCATGACACGCAGTATACGTTCCATATCAAAGTTCCCATACTTTACACCAGTAAAATATGCATCTCTTAATAAATAATCCATACGATCGGCATCAATTTGGCTCGAAATCATACTAATCGCTAATTTATTAGTAGATGTTTTCGCAATTACATCTGCTACCTTTTGCGGAAAATCCTTATCCACACGGCTTAACACACGATTAATTTCCGTATCACCAACGATAATCTTTTGCGTAAATTTCTCATGATCTAACGAAAATACTTTTTCAAACGAGTGAGAAAATGGGCCGTGACCGACATCATGAAGTAATGCCGCACATAAACATAACAATCTATCTTCAGCATTCCAATTTGGTCTGCCATCAAACACATCATCAATCATACGACGAATAATTTCATATACACCTAACGAATGAGTAAAGCGACTATGCTCTGCACCGTGAAATGTAAAAAATGTCGTTCCAAGCTGCTTAATACGGCGCAAGCGTTGAAATTCTTTCGTTCCGATTAAATCCCAAATAACACGATCACGCACGTGCACATATTTATGTACTGGGTCTTTAAACACTTTTGTTTCGCTGAGTTTGTCGTTTAAATATACCACCTTCCGACATCCCCCTTTCTTTACTGCATTCTTACTATATATTATAAACGATATAGGAAACAGAAAGAAATGAAAGACTGTATTAATTGCCTTTATATAAAAAGAAATCACTTTTACCGAAGTAAAAGTGATTTCTTTTTATATATTATTTTCCTAAAACAAACTCAGCAACTTCGTCTAAGATCATTTCTTTACCTAGTGGGAAGTATCCTTTGTTTAGGTCTTCATTGCTAATTGTAAATACGTGGTTGTTTTTAACAGCGTTCATGTTTTTCCAAATTGATTCTTCTTGGAATTCTTTTAGACGCTGAGAACCATCACCCGTTGTAAATACGAATAAGTAATCTGGGTTGTAATCGATTAAAGCTTCTTTTTGTACTTGTACTAGCGGTTTATCAGTTGGTGTACCTTTAACTGCTGGTAATTTTAAGTCATTAAAGATTACGCTACCGTAACCGTAGTCACCGTATACGCGGAATGCGTTTGGATATGCAGCCATTTTCATGAATGTTGCATCACCAGTTTTAGCGATGATTTTGTCATGTAATTTGCTTGCTTTTTCATCATACTTTTTGAACCATTCTTTTGTTTCTTTTTCTTTACCTAAGATTTGACCTACTTCTTCGAATTTTGGACGCCATTGGTCTAATGGAGTTTTTAACATAACTGTTGGTGCAATTTTAGATAATTGATCATAAATTTTTTCTTGACGATTGTTTACAATAATTAAGTCTGGTTTTGCAGCAGCTACTGCTTCGATGTTAATTTTATCTCCCCAAGCAGAACCAACTGGTTTTACACCTTCTAATTTCTTCGCAATATGTCCATCAATTTTTTCTTGTGTTGTATTTGCAGTAATAATCGGTTTCATACCGAAAATTAATAATTCTTCTGTTGAACCACTAAGGTCAGCAATTTTCTTTGGATTTGCAGGGATTTTAATTTCCCCTTTTGCGTGTTGTACAGTGCGCTCTTCAGTCTTCGCATCTGCTTTCTTTTCTTCTTCTTTGTTAGAACAAGCTGCAAATAGTACAGAAGTAACAACTAGTACCATTGCTAACAGTGCCATTTTAAAATTCTTCATATTCCCACTCCTTCTAGCTGTATTTCTCTTATAATTTGCATGTAACTATAAGAAACGAAAACAACATTTAATTAATATATTTTTATTAATTGTTGTTTATAGCCCGTTCTAACGGGCGTTCAACTTCCCATTCATAAGTAAGAAGCTCAACGTCCATTAGAACTCCCCCTCTTACCTCTTTAAGAGGGGGAAATTCTATTAATTATGCTTTTTTACGCAATTGATTATTAATCATCGCTAAATCGTATGTTAAACAAATTGGTTTACAGTTTACTGGACATGGAACGATTTGAGCTTCAATCTCAAATACGTTACGAAGCGTTTCACTTGTCATAACTTCATCTGGCGTTCCTTGTTTCATTAACTTCCCAGCTTTTAATGCAATCATATGATCTGAGAAACGAGAAGCATGATTTAAATCGTGAATAACCATAACAATCGTTCTGCCTTCTTCTTTGTTTAACTTCTTCAGTAAGTTTAATACTTCAAGTTGATGAGCCATATCTAAGTATGTTGTTGGTTCATCTAACACGAGTAAATCTGTTCCTTGTGCAAGAGCCATCGCAATCCATACACGTTGACGCTGACCACCTGATAAAGCTTCTGCTGGACGATTTGCGAATTCTGTCATCCCCGTCACTTCAAGTGCCCAATGAATGTAGCGATAATCCTCTTCTTTCAATGTTCCGAATCCTTTTTGATGAGGAAAACGTCCATATGAAACAAGTTCAAACACAGTAAGGCCTGTTGGCACTTCTGCAGTTTGTGGTAAAATCGCCATTTTCTTTGCGATTTCTTTCGTTGGCTGTTTCTCAATTGCTTTTCCATCAAGATAAACAGTACCTCGTTTTGCTTTCAAAATACGAGAAGCCGTTTTTAATAATGTAGATTTCCCACAACCATTTGGTCCAATAATCGTTGTAATTTGCCCTTCCGGAATTTCAACTGTTAATCCATCTATAATTAACCCTTCATTATAGCCAACAGATACCGCATCAACTGCTAAAGTTGCCATACAAAAAGCCTCCCTTTATTTTGTCCTCATAAGTAAATATATGAAATATGGTGCGCCAATTACAGAAATAACAAGACCGACCGGTATTTCTGAAGTTGGTAACACACTTCTTGAAATTACATCTGCAAATAAAAGTAAGAACGTTCCTATTAATGCAGCCGTTGGTAACATAATTTGATGTTTACCACCAACGAGGCTTCTCGCTAAATGCGGAGCCATTAAACCGATAAAACCAATGCCGCCCGCAACAGCGACAGATGCACCCGCTAAACAAACTGCAATAAATAATAATTTACGTCTTTCCTTTTCTACGTTTACACCAAGGCCAACTGCTGTAGAGTCGCCTAAATTCATTACATTTAATATGTGCGCTTTACTAATGGCAAGTGGTAAGAAAATAACCATCCATGGGAGTACACTTAGTACGAACTTCCAATCTGTTCCCCATAAACTTCCTGCCAACCAAATCGTTGCAAAACGGAAGTCATTCGATGTCATCTTCATAGAAAAAATTAAACTAACAGCACCAAATCCGGCTGCAACAGCGATACCAACAAGAATTAATCGAGTGGATGAAACGCCGTCTTTCCATGCTAGTAAATAAATAATAACCGCTGCTAATATCGCACCAACTAGCGCGAAGAATGGAAGGATAAATACAGATAAAAATGTACCTGTTCCAACTTTTCCAAAGAAAAAGTAGACGAATACAACAACTGTTAATCCCGCTCCAGCGTTAATACCTATAATACCTGGATCAGCAAGTGGATTTCGTGATAACCCTTGCAAAATTGCACCTGACATAGCTAATGCAGAACCAACTAATATAGCAATAACCATACGCGGCATACGAAATTCAAATAAAATAACAGATTGATCTTCTGCACCCAATCCAACCAGTGACTTTAATACATCTATTGGAGGAATTTTAAATGTTCCTGTATTTAAACTTACTAAAAATACAGCAACGATTAATCCTACTAAAATCGTTAAAATAGAAATATTCTTTTTTGTTAAGACGCTCGTCCTCACATTTTTCCTCTCCCTTCATTACGTGCTAAGTAGAGGAAGAATGGAACTCCAATTAGCGCTGTAATTGCTCCAATTGGCGTTTCAAATGGTGGATTAATAACGCGAGATAACATATCTGCACATTCAATTAACAATCCACCTAAGACTGCAGAACATGGAATAACCCATCTATAGTCTGAGCCTACAAGGAAACGAGTCATATGCGGAATTACAAGTCCAACGAATCCAACCGATCCTGCCATAGAAACCGCAGAACCTGTTAATACAAGAACAAGTACTGTTCCGATAAATTTAATTAATGTCGTATTTTGACCAAGTCCAATCGCAATTTCTTCACCAAAGCTTAAAATGGTAATATACCTCGACATCATAATTGCTATAACGAGACAAACAAGACCAATCGGTACTAACATATTAATACTTTGCCATTTCACTCCAGCAACACCGCCTGCATTCCACATACTTACCTCTTGGGCAAGGTTGAAATACAATGCAATTCCAGATGAAATTGCCCCTAATAAAGCACTAATCGCCGCACCAGCTAAAGCTAATTTCACAGGCGTTAATCCACCTGGTGAAGAAGACCCAATACCATATACAATGCTCGCTCCAAACGCAGCTCCAATAAAAGATGCAATAACAAACATTAAATAAGGTGAATTAGGGAAAAATGCATACATAATTGCAATCCCGAATACAGCACCATCTGTAATCCCCATTAACGATGGGGATGCAAGTGGATTTCGTGTCATACCTTGCATAATTGCTCCTGATACCGCTAAAAAGGCACCTGCAACTACGCCCCCTATTGCTCTAGGCATGCGAAGTTCTTGAATTACGTTATGATGCGTGATAGACCCATCAAACTGAAATACAGCTTGCCAAACGGTCTTTAAACTAATATCTGCTGCACCAAACGAAATAGAAACTGCCATGCTTAAAGCTAACAAAATTGTGCCTGCTATTAAAATAATAGAAGCAACGAGCGGTCTGCTCTTAATCTCTTTAACATTCACATCTTGCTGTTCTATACTCCTTGCGCTCGCTTCCATCCCTCAACCATCCTAACCAACAACATATATTTAATAAAATGAAATTTATTCTCAAATAATAATAAAAAAATTAGGTGAATTGACACTCTCATGATAATGATTCTCAGAATCAGATACTTTCTATTCTACCTACCACGTCAAAAGACTGTCAACCATTATTTTGAAATACGAATTCATACAAAGCGCTATCTTATGGACATAAAAAAAGAAGAGTAATCTGTTCACTCTTCTTTTTCTTACTTATTTAACTTTACTTCAATTTTTGTAATTAATTCATCTTCTGTTGGAGCTGCAACTGGACGATTATTTACAAATGCGAATGATTTTTTACGACCAGGACCACAGTAAGACTGACATCCAACTTCAATCGTTGCACATGAATCTACTTTTTTTAACTTCGGAATCAGCGTTTTAACATTCGTCGCCTGACAATCATCGCACACACGAAATTCGTTTCCCATTATATATAACACTTCCTCTATTTTAAACTTTTCACAAGTACATTTAAAAATAAACACTAAATGGTATTTTACCGCTCTTTGAAGCTTGTTGCAAGTCTCCGGGCGTAGCTCTATTCCTATATAAGGCTACCTATTTTTTATATTTTCTCCTTCAAAAGCTTTCATCATTCATAGCCACATTTCTTCTCTTCATTGAAATCTACCATATTTTTAAAAGCTTTGTATAAAAGCTCATTTTTTTGCCCATTATAAAAATAGGAAGTTCATAAAAAGAAAGGGAGTTGAATCTATGAAAGTAAGACAAGATGCTTGGACAGACGAGGACGATTTATTACTTGCTGAAACGGTGCTTCGCCATGTTCGAGAAGGAAGTACTCAATTAAATGCTTTTGAAGAAGTAGGAGATCAGCTAAATCGCACATCTGCTGCTTGTGGTTTCCGCTGGAATGCTGTTGTTCGCTATAGCTATGAACAAGCTCTTCAACTAGCAAAAAAACATCGTAAAGATAAAATGCGTGCTGTGGGCGGTGAACAAGCAAAAAAACGTTTACTTTATACACCACCAGCTTCAGGGGCGATAACTGATTATGAAGAACACGTACCGTATGAAACAGCTGTTCAATATACAGAAGCTATTCCATATCAAGAGCCGACTGTCCCTGCTCCAAAAAGCTCAATAACAATGCAAGATGTTATTTACTTTTTACAAACAGTTGGATCTTCAAATATAAAAATAACAGCTCTTGAAAACGAGAATACGAGATTGAAACAAGAAATTAAAGCGCAAATCTTGCGAAATGAAGAACTAGAAAAGAAACTAGAAAAATTAGAACAACAATCTCATACTGTACAAGAGGATTACGAAACACTTATGAATATTATGAACCGTGCTCGTAAATTAGCAGTAATGGATGATGAGGAACGCTCACAAACATCTTTCCGCATGGATCGAAACGGTAACTTAGAAAAAATTGCAGAATAAAAAGGATGCATGCAATGCATCCTTTTTATTCTTTCACTTCAAAATCCCCCTTTATCCCGCTATTTGCGGGCAGTAAAACTCCCGCCTCAAAATTCAGCTGGAGCAAAGAAGTTATGTGGGAGCCCTGCTGCCCGTAAACGCCCGATTGGTGAAGGCTAATAATCAGTGGGGGATGAAAAACCCCCCCACTGATTAAAGTTTCACTTTATATCCGAGAAAACCCCTTTCTTCATTTTTTGCTATAATAGAGGTTGTCATTTTATAAATAAGGGGTTAGTTATATGAGCAATTCCCGTTCGATTTTATCTCAGCCAGAGTGGCGTATTGTAGATCAGTCTAGTTTAGGACCAACATTCCATGCACTTCAGTCATTCGCAATGGACGACACGTTATGCACAAGTATTGGAAATGGTCTATCCGCTGCAACAATGCGCTCTTGGGTTCATCACAATACAATTGTTCTTGGCATTCAAGATTCACGCCTACCACATTTAGAAGAAGGTATTTCCTTTTTAAAAGAAAACGACTTCAATGTTATCGTTCGTAATTCCGGTGGACTGGCTGTCGTACTTGATGAAGGTGTTTTAAACGTATCACTTTTATTCCAAGAAACAGAAAAAGGTATCGACATCGATCTTGGATACGATACGATGTGGCATTTAATTAAGGAAATGTTAAAAGATTACGATGTTACTATCGAGGCAAAAGAAATTGTTGGTTCTTATTGTCCTGGTAGCTATGATTTGAGCATTCGCGATCAAAAATTTGCTGGTATTTCTCAGCGTCGTATTCGCGGAGGCGTTGCTGTACAAATTTACTTATGTGCGACAGGAAGCGGATCTGAGCGTGCCGCACTCGTTCGTGATTTTTACAACGTAGCAATTCAAGGCGAAGAAACACGATTTACTTATCCTGAAATTGTGCCGAGTACGATGGCTTCACTATCTGAATTACTTGGCGAAACAATTACAGTGCAAGATTTAATGATGCGCCTTTTAAAAACACTGCAGCAATTTGCTCTAAAGTTAACACCATCTCAGCTAACAGTAGATGAAGTTCCTTTATACGAGACAAATTTACAACGTATTATTGATCGTAACAATAAAGCACTTGGCTTAGAGAAATAAAAACCGTCGCTATAGCGACGGTTTTTTTATATACATGCTTTTATTTTTTCACCACAACAAATTGCTTATCTTCTAAGAAAAATGTTTCTCCTAATTGTTCAATATATTTTTTCTTATTTAACTTAATGTGCTTGCCGAATTGAAGGTTTTTCAAATCAATTGTAATGTCTAGCTTATCATCTTTCTCATGTTCCTCTTCCCCATCTAAACAACTGTAGATTTCTATTTCTTCACCATCGTTTAAATTGCTGTTTATATAATGAAATAATACTTTCACACCTTCCCCCAGTCTCCCTAAATATCCACCCATTTCATATACGAACATTTTATGAAAGTGTTTTTTGATTGGCTCATAGTACATTTCTAGTTTCACAATCGTTATAAAATCCCCTTCAATCATTCCATAATCCCCTACTGGTAGTTCTTTATTTGCCGCAATAAAGTGGTGTACTGTCACTTTCATCCCTCCCCCTATTATTAAAATTATATATATTCCTTAAAGATTTAAAACTACTTAATTTTTAAAGGATAAACAAAAAAGACCACCCTCATTTCAAAAGAAATAGGGTGGTCTTTTTTCATATTAATTCATTATAGAATTAAAGTGCTTGAGCTGCTGTAATTAAAGCTAACTTGTACACTTCTTCTTCGTTACATCCACGAGATAGATCATTTACAGGCATGTTTAAACCTTGTAAGATTGGTCCCACTGCTTCGAAGTTACCTAAGCGTTGAGCGATTTTGTAGCCGATATTACCAGCTTCTAGGCTTGGGAATACGAATACGTTAGCATCACCTTTAATTGTAGAACCTGGAGCTTTCTTCTCAGCTACAGATGGTACGAATGCAGCATCGAATTGGAATTCTCCATCTAAAGCTAATTCAGGAGCCATTTCTTTTGCAATGCGAGTTGCTTCTACAACTTTTTCTGTTTCTGGAGATTTCGCAGAACCTTTTGTAGAGAAGCTTAACATAGCAACACGTGGGTCAATACCGAATAGTTCAGCAGTTTTCGCACTTTCAATACCAATTTCAGCTAAATCTTGGCTGTTTGGTGCAATGTTAATTGCACAATCAGCGAATACATACTTCTCTTCTTCACGTACCATGATGAATACGCCTGAAGTTTTTGTAACGCCTGGTTTTGTTTTAATAATTTGAAGTGCTGGACGAACTGTATCAGCTGTAGAGTGAGCTGCACCACTTACTAAACCTTGTGCTTTGCCCATGTATACAAGCATTGTACCGAAGTAGTTTTCGTCTTTAAGAATTTTACGAGCATCTTCTTCTGTTGCTTTACCTTTACGGCGTTCAACGAAAGATGCTACCATTGCATCCATCTCTTCGTATGTAGCTGGATCGTAAATATCAACGCCTGCTAATGTTAAGTTCATGCTAGCAGCTTTTGCGCTAATTTCTTCTTTATTACCAACTAAAATTGGTTTTACTAACTCTTCTTTTGCTAAACGCTCTGCAGCGCCTAAAATTCTTTCATCAGTTCCTTCAGGAAGTACGATAGAAATGCCTTTTCCTTGCACTTTTTCTTTTACTGCTGTAAATAAATTGCTCACGAATAAACCCTCCTACAAATGTTAAAAACTCTACCTTTAAGAATACTTCTTTTCAGCTATATTTTAAACTTATAGCTCCCAAAAAATAGATAAAACGAAAATGATTATATTTTCATAAAATTCAGCCGGAAAATAAAGCCTACTTAAGCCTTATCTTCTCCCGTTTTCCAGTAAATATAAATGTGACAGTTTTATGCACCGAAACTTTATTTAGATGTTTTTAATCCTATATATGCTATAGTTAACGTGTAAAATATCATTAACTGAGGTGAATAGAATGAGTGAAGCAACAACAACGTTAGATGGCTGGTATTGTTTACATGATTTACGTTCTATTGATTGGGCAGCATGGAAAACATTATCTAGTGACGAACGCGGACAAGCAGTGTCTGAATTTTTAAATGTCGTTGAAAAATGGAACGAAGTAGCTACTGCAAAAAAAGGCAGTCATGCAATGTATACAGTTGTTGGTCAAAAAGCAGATATTATGCTTATGATCTTACGTCCAACAATGGAAGAGTTAAATGAAATCGAAACAGAATTAAATAAAACAACATTAGCTGAATATTTAGTTCCTGCATATTCTTACGTATCTGTTGTTGAACTAAGCAACTATCTTCCAGCTGATGAAGACCCATACCAAAACCCACAAGTCTTAGCTCGCTTATATCCTGAGTTACCGAAAGCAAATCACATTTGCTTCTATCCAATGGATAAGCGTCGCCAAGGTAATGATAACTGGTATATGCTTCCTATGGATGAACGTAAGAAACTTATGTACAGTCATAGCAAAATCGGTCGCCAATACGCAGGTAAAGTACGCCAAGTAATTTCAGGGTCAGTCGGATTCGACGATTTTGAGTGGGGCGTAACATTATTCGCTGACGATGTTCTGCAATTTAAGAAACTTATATATGAAATGCGCTTCGATGAAGTAAGTGCTCGCTACGGTGAATTCGGAACATTCTTTGTCGGAAACATTTTACCAAGCGAAAAAGTAACAACATTTTTACACATATAATATAAAAAAAAGGAACGAATTTCGTTCCTTTTTTTATTACCTCTACATTTACCTGCAAAAAACTTCTTTTCTCTGCAAATTTGAACAAAAATCGACAAATTCTTTTCAAATTTCTTGTAAGATTGTAACCTTTTCACATCCAAATTTATGCTAAAATGATACGAGCTATATGCTAATAACGATGCGAAGGTGATAATGTATATGAAGAAAATCTTGTCTATTTTACTATTGTTTCTATTGTCATTTTCTTCCTTAGGAGTAACAAGATCCCATGCGGAAGAAAAAATACATATAGAGGCAGCTGCTGCACTTCTATTTGATGCAGATACAGGAAAAATACTGCATGAACAAAATCCAGATGAATTACTAGCTATCGCTAGTATGTCAAAATTAATTGTTGTTTATGCCGTATTAGAAGCAATTAAAGAAGGAAAAATCACTTGGGATACGAAAGTAAACATTTCCGATTACGCTTATGAAGTTTCACGTAATAATGAATTCTCTAACGTACCGTTCGAAAAGGGACGCCAATATACTGTAAGAGAATTATATCATTCTATCGTTATCTTCTCTGCGAATGGATCTAGTATTGCTTTAGCAGAATTACTTGCAGGAAGTGAAAAGAACTTCTTAAATCTTGCAAATGAACATGCGAAAAAACTAGGGTTAAAGAAATATAAATTTGTAAACGCTACTGGGTTAAACAACGCTGATTTAAAAGGCAAACATCCTGAAGGAACTGATCCGAATGGAGAAAACTCCATGTCAGCTCGCGATATGGGTATTCTTTCAAAAACAATTATTACAAAGTATCCAGAAATGCTAGAGGATACAAAACAAAGATTTAGAAACTTCCCAGATAATCATCCGAAACCCATTCGTATGGAAAATTGGAACTGGATGTTACCAGGTGCTGCTTTCTCTTATGAAGGAGCAGATGGTTTAAAAACAGGAAGCTCTGATACAGCTGGATATGGATTCACCATTACAGCAAAACGTGGTGATTTACGCCTTATTTCAGTTATTATTAAAACAAAATCAATGGACGAGCGTTTCACAGAATCTCGTGCATTAATTGAATACGGGTTTAATAACTTCGAAAAACAGAAATTAAAAGTAGATAAAAATAACAAAATTTCTGTAGTAAAAGGAAAAGAAGACTACATAACAGTTGCACCAGAAAAAGAAGTGACAGTAGTTACTGCAAAAGGTAGCAAATCACCTTACAAAATTTCTACTGAAGCAGATAAATCACTTGCTGAAGATGGGCATTTAGTTGCTCCTATTAAGAAAGATGCAAAAGTAGGTTCAATCGTTTTAGAATCAACTGATAAATACGGTTTCTTAGACGGAAATAAAAGTATGAAAGTTACTGCAAAAACGACTGAAGAAGTAGAAAAAGCAAATTGGTTCGTATTAACAATGCGTTCAATTGGCGATTTCTTCTCAAACTTATGGTCTAAAGTATTTTAATGATGAAAAGCTAGCTTTTTTTATTTTCCCCTCTAGATGTAAAACTTCGTTTGGTTGTCATATCTGCGTCCTTTTTCTCATACGTATGAACTAGTAATTGTTCCACACTTCATCTAGAAAAAGCCTCTTTCCAAAGGGTATTCCAAAAAGAGAGGTGACACATAATGGGTGTTATTGCTTATACAGAAGAAGATGTAAAGTTATTAGCTAGACTCATGCGTGCTGAAGCTGAAGGAGAAGGGCAACAAGGCATGCTAATGGTTGGAAATGTCGGTGTAAATCGCGTCCGCGGAAATTGTTTAGATTTTAAAAAAGTACGGAACTTACGTCAGATGGTTTATCAAAATCCTGGTGGTTTTGAAGCTACTCAAAAAGGGTATTTTTATCAACGAGCACGAGAACAAGACATTGCCTTAGCAAGGCGTACCATTCAAGGACAACGTTTTTGGCCTGCAAATTTCGCTTTATGGTTTTTCAGACCTGAAGGTCCTTGCCCACCAACTTGGTATGACCAACAAAATTCTGGACGTTTTAAAAAGCACTGCTTCTTCCAACCATCCGGTGAGGATTGTCCAGGCGTATATTAAGGAATGAAAATGAGGAGGGATTTTTGAATGGCACAGCAACAAAATCCATACTATGGAACAGGTTTTTATCAACCATCTGGAACTTATGTACAACCGCAACAAATGCCCCCTGGGCAGCAGCAACAGCAAGCGATGCAACAACAAGCTGCTCAGGCTCAATTGGCAGTTTCTCAAGGTATGTTACCACTAGAGCAATCTTATATTGAAAATATCCTTCGTTTAAACAAAGGTAAGCCAGCTACAGTTGTAATGACTTATGAACGTGGTAGTTCGCTTGGTACACAATCTTATACAGGGATTATCGAGGCAGCTGGCCGTGATCATATCGTTATTAGTGAGCCGAAATCTGGAAAACGCTTTTTACTACTAATGATTTATTTAGATTATGTAGAATTCCCAGGAGAAATTACGTATTTACCTGGTCAACAAGCAACTTATGCTCCAAGACCATAAAAAAAAGCTGGCAAATGCCAGCTTTTGTTTTTTATAACCCTTTTACAACTGCAGTTCCGACTAAAATCCACGCCACAATAAACGCTACACCACCAAGAGGTGTAATTGGGCCAAAGAATTTAATACCTGTTGTACTTAATGCATAAAGACTGCCTGAGAACATAATAATCCCAGCTACCATAAGCCAACCTGCAGTGCTTAAAAGTGATGATTGCATTTTGTCCATTAATAGAGCAACTACAAATAAGCCACCTGCATGAAACATTTGATATGTAACGCCCGTCTTCCACACTTCTAACATTTTTGCAGAAATTTTATTTTCTAAACCATGTGCTCCAAAAGCCCCTAATGCAACAGATAATCCTGCTGCAATACAACCTAGTAAAAAGAAAATTTTCATCTTAATTCCCCTTTTTATTTTTATCATAAGCAATTTTCACATATAATCCAAACGATTTAATCCTTAAAAATCAAATAAAGAATTACCATTTGCACCTTCTTCTTTTATATACACAGGTTCTCCAGAAACTGGCATAACCGGTTGAACTGTTGTTATAGGCTGAGATCCGATTATTCGTGATTGAACTTGTGGTTCCCTATACGTAGAAGGCTCAACTTGTTCATCTAATAATAAATCACATAATGCACGCACAACTAATAAATGCTCTTTTGATTTTTGTCCTTCACTACTTTTTGCCTTTGCAATTTCATTCGCCATTTTATTTAAAACCTTATCGCTAGATACTTGCATTCCTTGTCACCTCTTACTTTGTAGTTCTTTCTCAAATTGCCCCAGTTTCTCCACTGAACCAAATACTATTATCATATCATGTTCTTGTAGTTTTTCCTGCCCCGTTGGATTATGGATAATATCCCCATCTCTTAAAATCGCTAAAATTGTTACATCAAATTGATTTCTCACATTACTCTCTAGTAACGATTTACTGACTAAGATAGAATCTTTACCAACTTGAATTTCTTCAATTACAAATGATTGCTCTATTCCATACAATACTGTATCAATATAATGAACTGTTAACGGATTAGCAATACCTTTTGCTATATGAATTCCTGCCATACTAGATGGATTAATAACTTTATTTGCACCAGCGCGCCGTAATTTCTCTTCTGTTTCTGGCTTTTCAGCTCTTGCTACAATTTTAATTGCATCATTAAGCCCTCTTGCCGTTAATGTAATAAATACATTTTCAGCATCGTTTGCTACGATAGCCACTAGACCCGCTGCCTTCGAAATTCCCGCATTATGTAACACTTGATCTTCAGTTGCATCTCCATGTACATATAGAAGCTTTTCCTGTTCAAATATACTTTCATCTTTATCCACAACTACAAACGGAATTTTCTTTTCCTGTAATTCATGTACAACTTGAAGCCCTACTCTACCGCAACCACATACTATAATATGATTTTGTAACTGCGCTATTTGTTTATCCATCTTTTTCCTCCGCACCGCATGAAATAAATTCCCCTCAATGATCATAGCTGCTATTACCCCCATTGCATACGTAACGATACCGACGCCAACAGGTATAATAAGGAGCGCAAAAAATTTCCCTGCCTGTGTTACAGGCACTACATCACCATATCCAACAGTTAATACCGTAATCATCGTCATCCAAAATGCTTGAAACAAGCTAATCTCTTCAATTGTCATAAATCCTAGCGTTCCTAGAATTACAACAAAGGTCATACATATAACTGCTATCCATAATTGCTTACGTGCATTCATATTATGTTTCAACTCTTTTCTCTATCTACAATCTTTGCCAGAGGAAATGAAATACGTATATACTAGAAACGGAATCTATGAAAGAGGTTGATATAATGAAGCTATTTCTTTCTGCCTTACAATGGGCACTATTTATTTTAGCTGGAAGTCTTATTGTACCAATTAGTGTCGCAACTAGTTACGGTCTCGATGGTGCTGAAGCTATCGCATTTGTACAAAGGACATTATTTGTTCTCGGTTTTGCCGGCCTACTGCAAGCTATATTTGGTCACAAACTTCCTATTCAAGAAGGTCCTGCAGGCCTTTGGTGGGGAATTTTCTCCCTTTATGCAAGCTTAGGTGTCGTATTATTTGGATCAAGTAATGAAACACTTAAGGTCCTTCAGTACGCTTTCCTATTAAGTGGCATCATTTGTATTATTCTTAGTGTTTTTGGACTTATCGATAAACTAGTTCGTTACTTTACACCGACAGTAATTGGAACGTATTTATTCCTTCTTGTCGCACAACTTAGTGGCTCCTTCTTAAAAGGCATGTTTGGCCTTGATGGACAACATACAGAAGTACAGCCAAAGGTATTTATTCTTTCACTCATTGTTATTTTACTATCTTTTTTCATTATGAAGCTACCTATTATTGGACAATATTCCGTTCTTTTCAGTATCGTCTGCGGCTGGATATTATTTGCGTGCTTCGGATTATCTAATCCAGTAACACTTGTGACAGATATAATTCGTCTTCCATCTCTATTTGTTTTCGGAATGCCTCGCATTGAATGGAACATGGCAATTACGGTAGTTTTCGTCACACTATTACTTCTAACAAATATGTTAGCAAGTATTCGCGTTGTACAAAAGGTTGTTTCTAAATATGAAGAAGATGCCGCGGAGAATCGCTTCAAACAAGCTGGCATTATAACAGGAATAAATCAATTACTAGGTGGTCTGTTTTCAGCCATTGGTCCTGTTGCCATTTCTGGATCAGCAGGATTTATCGCAACAACCAATATTTATAAACGCCTCCCATTTATGTTAGGGTCAAGCTTTATCATTCTTGTTAGTATATTCCCAAAGATTACTTCATTCTTTGCAGCAATCCCCGTCGCAGTTGGGTATGCTGCGATTTACCCTGTATTTGCAAGCATGATTGGTCTCGCTTTTCGCGAATATGACACTGTACAAAATAAAGAACAATTATTTAAAGTAGCAGGTCTTTCAATCTTTACAGGAATCGGAGTTATGTTCGTTCCAGCCGGAGCATTTTCTACGTTGCCGCCATTTTTAGCATCATTTCTAAGTAACGGTCTCGTTCTTGGATCTGTAATGGCTATCTTGCTGGAAATACTATTTTCTCGTTCGCACGAAAAACAACTATCGTAAATTGGAAAACTTCCATTATTGCACTCTACCTGTAGAGTTGTTACGATAATGATAAAGTGAAACTTTAATCAGTGGGGGCTTTGTTCATCCCCCCACTGATTATTAGTTGAACCAATCGGGCGTTTACGGACAGTTGATCTCCCACCTAACTTCTTTGCTCCAGCTGAGTTTTGAGGTGGGAGTCTTACTGCCCGTTGATGCGGGATAAATTATCATGGGCAACACGCTCATGATAATTTATACTAACAATGCAGAACTTCTCCTAATTTCATGTAAAGAGGTTCGATGTCTTACTATATATTCCCCACTATCTTCATAAAAATTTATTTCTATTCCAACAAAGAAAGGAATTTTCTATATGACTTATAAAATGATTGTTTTAGATTTAGATGATACTTTATTACGCGATGACCATACAATTTCGCCTCGTACGAAAGAGGCTTTAATGACAGCACAAGAGCAAGGAGTTAAAGTTGTACTTGCTTCTGGGCGTCCAACGTTTGGTATGCGCAATGTTGCAAAAGAACTTCGTTTAGAAGAATACGGTAGCTTCATTCTATCTTTTAACGGCGCAAAAATTATTAACTGTAAAACAAATGAAGAAATCTTTAGTAGCACGCTATCTCCTGAAATCGTTCACAACCTATTTGAAATTAGTAAAACTGAAGATGTATGGATTCATACTTATATTGGCGATGATATCGTAACAGAAGAAAATAATCCGTATACTGAAATTGAGGGAGAAATTACTGGTATGCCGATTATTAAAGTAGATGATTTTAAAGCTGCTGTTAAAGAGCCTGTAGTAAAAGTATTAATGAATAAAGAAGCTGAACGCCTTGTTGAAGTAGAAAAGAAACTACAAAAACAACTAGAAGGTCAATTAAGCGTTATGCGCTCTAAACCATTCTTCTTAGAATTCACTGAATATGGTGTTACAAAAGGAACGAGCTTAAACCAATTAATCCAAAAACTTGGTATTAAACGCGGAGAAGTTATCGCAATGGGTGATAGCTATAACGATCAAGCGATGATTGAATTTGCCGGTCTTGGCGTTGCAATGGGCAATGCACCAGATGATATTAAAGAAATTGCAAACTATGTAACAGATACAAATATGAACGATGGTGTTGCTAAAGTTGTAGAGAAATTTGTACTAAAAAGCGAAGTGCTTGTTTAATATTTTCATTCATAAAACCTATTTGAAGTCAAATACTTCAAATAGGTTTTTATTTAAATTACATTGCTTTTGTGACTATATTTTGAACTTTGCACTATTCTCGTAGTGTAAAATTTCTTTTTGTATATAATGAAACAAAATAGACTATTTTATTTTGAAAAAGAATACAAATTTACTATATACAAGCATACGTTAAAGGAGGCTATTTCATGTTATCTACACCAATCGGACGATTAAGAGCAATCGGCTTAATTGAGGGGATTTCTTTCCTATTACTATTATTTGTAGCAATGCCATTAAAATATTTTGCAGGGTTTGCAACAGCTGTTAAAATTACAGGTATGGCTCATGGCGTTTTATTCATATTATTCATCTTTGCGGTAATTCAAGTAACAATCGTACACCGTAAAACAATTTTATGGGCACTTGGTGCACTTGTTGCATCAGTTATCCCATTTGGTACTTTTGTACTAGATGCAAAACTAAAAAATGAACAGTAATAGTAAAAAGGTAGTTAACAATTGTTAGCTACCTTTTTTGCGTTTATATATTCGGAATTTGCCAATCGATTTCTTTTTCATCCATGTTAGATAAAATCTCATTTACTTTAGAGTACGGCTTACTTCCAAAGAAACCTCGTCTTGCTGATAATGGACTTGGATGTACGGACTCGATAATATGATGATTCGTATTCGTAATTAACTTTTTCTTCGCCTGAGCATGGCGTCCCCATAATATGAAAATAACTGGCTTTTCACGTTCATTTAATAGCTCAATTACGCGATCTGTGAAATGCTCCCATCCTTTTCCTTTATGAGAATTTGCTTCACCTTGACGAACCGTTAATACAGTATTTAATAATAATACTCCTTGCTCCGCCCATTTTACTAAATAACCGTTATTCGGAATTTCATAACCGTATTCATCTCGAAGTTCTTTATACATATTTAGCAATGACGGTGGCGTTTTAATGCCAGGTTGTACAGAAAAGCTTAAACCATGCGCTTGATTCGGTCCATGATATGGGTCTTGTCCTAAAATAACGACCTTTGTATTTTCATAACTTGTATACTGAAGAGCGTTAAAGATATCTTCTTTCTTTGGATAAATCACAAGCTCCTCATACTCTTCTTTTAAAAAGTTAGCTAAAGCTTGATAGTATTCTTTCTCAAATTCTGACCCCAGTAATGGTCCCCAATCATTCTGCAAAATGTTTTCCATGCCTTCACTTCCTATCCAATTAATTCACCATATCCTGCCTTGTAAATACTACAAATGAAATGATAAGAGATACTACTGCCCAAACCGTTAAATTCATTAACGAAAACCCCATTGATAATCCTTGTAATGCAGGCAGTTTTCCTGATAAATAATCCGTTAGCGATAAGTTGACACTAAAAATGTATTTCGCACCTTCCCAAGACGTTGCGAATGAACTTAAAATGCCGCCTGCAATTAACGCAGCTAACATAACGCCCATGCCAGCTGGTGTATTACGAATTAAAACGGAAACCATAAATGATATAGTTCCAACAACGATAGCAACAAACCAAGCTAGTCCGTAAGCCATTAAAATGTATTGCCACTGCGGAATGAGATGTACAAAGTTCGTATTCAATGTTTCCTTATCAATAACAAATCCAGTTAAAACAGGTAAATTCCATCCAGAGTATCCAAATACAAGCCCTGATAATGCGTAAGCAAACAAACCGACAAGAAGCAATATGAGCGAAATGAAAAATAGCATCGTCACATATTTACTAAGGAGTATTTTCCAGCGCCGAATCGGCCTCGTCAGAAGCATTTTCATCGTACCATCGCTTCGTTCTCCTGAAACAATATCAATGGCGACAATCATAACGAGCAATGGAATAAATAACGTTATTCCTTGTTCAATAAACGCCCTCACAAATGTTGGTGCCCCTGGCGCAGTCGGATTAATATTATGATCTAAATAATATTGTTGCTGTTCCACTCTTACTTTTAACCAATCTCGCCATTCTTCTGGCAATCTAGAATTGTTCAAGCGGTTTTGTGAATCAACAATTTGTTGCTGTAATGATACTTTCCAATCGGTCGTACCAAGCCTTTTTTGCGTCGTTTCTATTTCACGATACTGAGCATACACAAAAAGTGGAATCAAGATTGCTAAAATAAGCATGACAACAACAATCCGTTTCTTACGATAAATCTTTTCTGATTCATTTAAAATAAGATTCGCAAATTCACGCATGTTGCTCACCCCTTGTGAGTTCAATAAATAAATCTTCTAGCGTAAATACAAGCTCTTTGACGCTATGTACATCTATCTCGTTTTCTACAAAGTGCTTATTCCAAACACTAATAGACGCAACATCCATACGACATAGTAAACGCTCATCTTCTATACTAACTTCCTCTACCTCTTCAGCAGCGTCTAACATGTCTTTCGCTTTGGAAATCGGTGTAACGACCCATTCCACACGATCACTCGCTGTTTTGATCAACTCTTCAATAGGTGCAACTGTTATTATTTTCCCTTTATGAATAATAGCAACACGGTCGCATATCATTTGCACTTCACTTAGCAAGTGACTCGAAATAAATACACTCATATTTTCTTCTTTTACAAGCTTATGTATAAATTCCCTAAGTTCTCTAATCCCAGCCGGATCTAAACCATTCGTCGGCTCATCTAATATGAGCAATTTCGGGTTTCCAAGTAGCGCCTGCGCAATTCCAAGGCGCTGCTTCATACCAAGGGAATATGTTTTTACCTTATCGTGAATACGCTCATCTAAATGAACCATTTTTGCAATTTCAATAATACGTTCATCTGATATATCACCAAGCATGCGCGCAAATTGCTTTAAGTTTTCCCATCCCGTTAAATATGTATAAAGCTCTGGGTTTTCAACGATACTTCCAATTTGACGCATCGCTTCTCTAAAATTTTCCTTAATAGAATAACTACCAATAGAAATAGTACCTTCTGTCGCTTTAATCAGTCCGACTAACATTCGAATTGTTGTCGTTTTCCCAGCTCCGTTCGGCCCTAAAAAGCCAAACACTTCTCCTTGTTTTACATCAAATGAAATGTCTTCTACAAGTGTCTTCTTTCCAATTACCTTCTTCACGTCTCGTACGGAAAGTATCATCGTCATTTTATCCCTCCTTGTTCTAGTTTTAGTTTACTTACGACGTTTTGGACTAATCGCTCTGCCATATATGTGTAGCCGACTTCATTCGGATGAAAATGATCGGAGTATAATAAATCTTTTCCGCGATTTTGGAATAAATCAAATGTCGGTGTAATATATACATTTTTATCATTTAATGCTAACTTCTCTAAAGAAGCATTCCAATCAACAACAATATTTGATGAACCCCTTAAATCTTCCACATCCTCAAAAGGATTGTATAAACCTAGCCAAAAAATAGGGCTATCTGTATTTAATTTACGAATTTCTTCTATAATTTTCTTCGCTTCATTTTGAAACGTTTCCGTATCAGGACGATACGTCTCTAAATCTATCTTTCCGAGCGATTCCCATCCTGGGAACAAATCATTTCCTCCAATTGTTAAAACAATTACATCTGCTTGCTTAATTGAATACTGAGCACCGCTACCCTCTAATTGTTTTAATAAATCCGGCATTTTTGCGCCACTAACTGCCAAATTGGTTAGTGCAACTTTTTGTTTATAATCTTTTTGTAAATCCTCTTTCATTCGTCCAATATAGCCAATTCCTTCTTTATCACCAACGCCTCGCGTTAACGAATCACCTAAACTAACTATTTGTAACGTTCCCGTTTTCTTTTTCTCTTTTGCCACTACGTCAGTCTTCGTAATTAATTTGGAAGCTTTCGGATTTAATACATCATTCACACCCGAAACAAAACCATATGCAAATAAACAGAAAGACGCAATTGTAATGAGTAGAATTACTTTTACTAATTTTGATCTCATATCAAAACCCCTTTAGCCCCTATAGATTGTCCATAATTATACCAAACGGATTTTCGAAAAGCGATTTTCACACCTTCCTTATTATGTCGTTTCCCTATCTACCAAATTTGGTAATAACTCTACATGTTTCACTTCTATTTCTTCATCATTAATTTTTTCATATAATAATTCAAATGCCTTTACACCAACATTTTTACTAGAATGCGAAATCGTCGTAATACCTAATATATCTGCCACCTCTTGATCATCACATCCGATAATCGTAATATCCTCTGGGATACGAATTCCTTGTTTTTTCGCCTCCGTTACCATTCCTGCAGCAATATGATTGCAAGATACAAGAAACGCCGTCGGTTTTACAGACATACTAGCCCATTCCCTGACTACATTGCGCCCATCTTCCACCGTAAAACAGCCCTTAAACTTCCAGGCATCTAACGGTGTTACAACAATCCGTTGAAGTGAATCCTCATACGCCTTTTTTCGCCTCTGGCTATTAATACTATTACTTCTTCCAATGCAATATCCGATACGTGTATGACCAGCATCTATTAAGCTTTTCATCCCGCGCAAAAATACTTTGTAGTAATCAATATGTACACTCGAAATGAAATTCGAATCTATTTCTTCACACATCACAATTGGACCAAACTTCGTATACTCTTCAAGTTTTTCCTTATTATTTGTCCGTGAACATATAATTACTCCATCAAGCTTTTTCATTTTTAACATATGTAAAATTTCAAGCTCTTTTTCTTCGCTATAATTTGTCTGGCAAAGCATCATATTATAATTTTTCTTTGCGGTTTCCTTTGATATCCCCCCAATAATGGCACTGTAATATTGATCATTTACGTGCGGCAATAAAACGCCAATTACATTCGTTTTTCCTTTCACTAAATGAATAGCATTCACATTTTGCGTATAATTTAATTCTTCTATAATCGCTAAAATCTCTTTTCGTTTCTGTTCATTCACGTACGGATGATTATTGAGTACACGTGAAACAGTTGAAACAGATACCCCAGCAAGTTCAGCAATCTTTCTTATATTAGTCATCTCATTTTCCCTTTCTCACAAAAATTCTCCCTTGACCTGGTAAGCTTTCCACAATATATCCTTTCCTAGCAAATACATTTTGAAAGGATATACAACTATGCTTCGATTCAAATTAGAATATATATTTTTCATTGGCGGTTTACTCATTCTCGCCATCGGTATTAATATGATGACGACAATTACTTCCTTTGGACTTAGCCCTTATGATTCCTTCTTTATTGCACTATATCAAAATTTTGGGATAAGTATTGGTTTTTGGATTTTCATGATTAACTTTGTTTTTACCCTGATCGTACTCTTTTGGGACAAAAAACAAATTACAATCGGCACAATTGTCACAATGATTCTTATTTCTCTTTTTGTTGATTGGGTTGGTTCTATTATGACTATTATGGACGCTATCCGCTCTCTTCCAAAATATATAACACTTATTTGTGGAAATCTATTCATCGGAGCCGGAATTGGTCTTTACGTCTCTACAAACCTTTGCGCAGCACCTCAAGAGGCTTTCGTTTTAACTGTCGCTGAGAAAAAGAAATGGACATTTAGAAGAACAGAAATTTCATTAGCTTTTTTATTTTTAACATTAAGCTTCTTATTAGATGGGCCAATCTATTTTGGAACAATTATCTTATCCTTTACAACAGGTTGGATTATTCAAGCATTTATTCAAGTCGGTACGCAGATTTTAAATAGAAAAAAACCTATTAAGCAAGCCGCTTAATAGGTTTTTTTATTTTATTAGAAGAGATACTACTTAGCATCTCCTTCAATTCGATAATTTGCTTTCACACAATCTATTTCTTCATACGATTGCAATGTATGTAGAATGTACTCATAATCCGCAAGAGAAGCACGATGTGTTACAATCACGATTTCTGCTTTCCCTTTCTCTTCAAGTGGCATTTGAATAATCTTTTCAAAACTAACACCGCGTTCAGAGAACAATGATGTAATTTTTGCAAATACACCAATTTCGTCTTTCACATGAAGTCTTAAAAACTTTTTCACGATAATTTCATCTGGCTCTTTTAGTACCTTTTGATATTGCGGGACTACAGCACTATTTCCTGTTACACCTAACCTAATATTTTGCATTACAGCAACTAGGTCAGAAACAACAGCTGTCGCTGTCGGTAAGCTTCCTGCTCCCGGACCATAAAACATCGTTTCTCCTACCGCTTCACCATACACATAGACAGCATTATATTCATTTTGCACTGCCGCAAGAGGGTGTGCATTTGGAAGTAAAGTTGGCTCAACTGTAACCTCTAATTTCTCGCCATCTCGCTTTGCAAGGCCAATTAATTTAATTGTATAACCTAAGCTCTTACTATATTCAATATCTTCTGCTGTAATAGAAGTAATCCCTTTTACCTTCACGTCTCCAAGCTCTACATTTGTAGAGAAACCGAGAGTAGCCAAAATCGTCATTTTTCTTGCTGCATCTAAACCTTCTACATCTGATGTTGGATCTGCTTCTGCAAATCCAAGCTGCTGAGCTTCTTTTAACACGTCGTTATATGCTCTCCCTTCGTCTGACATTTTCGTCAAAATAAAATTTGTTGTTCCATTTACAATTCCCATTACTTTCGTAATAAGATCTGAAGAAAGTCCTTCTACGATGCTTCGTAAAATTGGAATCCCTCCAGCTACACTTGCTTCGTAAAATAAATCAGCCTTGTTATCTTTTGCTACCGCTAAGAGTTCCGCTCCGTGTAATGCCATTAAGTCCTTATTTGCAGTCACAACGTGCTTCCCGCTCTTTAAAGCTTGCAAAATATATGCTTTTGCATCATCAATGCCACCCATTACTTCGATGACAACATCAATATTTGGATTATCTAAAATTTCATTCACATTTTGTGTTAATAGAGTAGAAGGCACGTCGACCTCTCTCTCTTTCTCAATGTTTTGCACCAATACTTTCGTTACTTTCACTGGACAACCTACTTGGTGTATAAGTCGTTCTTGATGATCTGTAATAATACGAACTACACCACTACCAACTGTCCCAAGACCTAATAACCCCACTTGAATTTCTTTCATAATACTGTCCACCCCTCAAAAATTGTGTTTAGATGAATTATATAGACGAAAAATTATAAAAACAATTAATTTAGAACATTCGGAAAAATAAAGGTTAATCTTTACAAAGAAAACGCTACCACGTGTTACACAATCTTTATTTACAATATATAAGGGGTTTCTTGATACACATAATAATTCAGCCAATTAGAGAATAATAAATTCCCATGACTCCTCCACCTAACAAGCGGCTTCTCATCTGGATTATTATGTTTAAAATAATTTTTTGGCACATCAATATTTAACCCTTTTTGGCAGTCCCGTTCGTATTCTTGCTTTAACGTATCACAACTATATTCACTATGTCCGAGTGCGAAAACTTGCCTTCCCTCTTGCCCAATAGCAAGATGAACACCTGCTTCTTCAGAATTGGCTAATAACGTTAATTCTTTCACTTTTTCAATGTCGCTCTCTCGTACTTCTGTATGACGAGAATGCGGAGCAAAAAACACTTCATCAAACCCTTGTAACAATTTCACATGTTGCTCGCGAACCTCATGTTCAAATACACCAAACATTTTTTCCGCAAGAGGATACTTCGGCACACCATAGTGATAATACAAACCTGCTTGTGCCCCCCAGCAAATATGAAGCGTCGATGTTACATTCGTTTTTGAATACTCCATAATACGTCCAAGCTCTTCCCAATAATCTACCTCTTCAAAAGAAAGAGTTTCAACTGGTGCTCCTGTAATAATGAGTCCATCAAATTTTTCATTCTCAATATCACGAAATGTTTTATAGAAGCTCGTTAAATGGTCCTGCGCTACATTGCGAGACAGATGCGATTCCATATGAAGTAAATGAACATCTAATTGCAACGGTGTATTTCCAATTAAACGAAGTAATTGCGCCTCTGTTTCTTGCTTTGTAGGCATTAAATTTAATATAGCAATTTTCAAAGCACGTATATCTTGTGTTACTGCTCGCTCCTTCGTCATTACAAAAATATTTTCCTTCTGCAATACTTTGCGAGCTGGTAAATCTTTATCAATTATGATCGGCATGTTGTTTGCCTCCGACTAGCGCCGCTTCTAAATCTGCAATAATATCAGAAACATCTTCTATACCGACCGATAAACGAATTAAATCAGATGTAACACCAGCTAAACGCTGATTTTCTGCGCTTAATTGTCTGTGCGTCGTACTAGCAGGATGTATTACACAAGTTCTTGCATCAGCTACATGCGTTACAAGAGTTGCAAGTTTTACATTTGCGATAAATTCTTTTGCTGCTTCTAATCCGCCCTTAATACCAAATGTTAAAACTCCACTAGCACCTTTTTTCAAATACTTTTGTGCTAACGAGTAATTTTCATTACTATCTAACCCTGGATAATTCACCCATTCAATGCGATCATGATTAGCAAGCCACTTAGCAACTTCGAGAGCATTTTCACTATGACGCTCCATTCGTAAATGCAATGTTTCCAGGCCAATGTTGCTAATATATGCATTGAATGGGCTCATACAGTTTCCGTAGTCTCTTAATAACTGAACGCGTGCTTTCACAATATACGCTGCTGCTCCAAAATTTTGAACATAGCTTACGCCGTGATAACTCGGATCAGGTTCGACAAGCTCAGGGTATTTTCCATTTGTCCAATCGAAGTTCCCTCCATCTATTACAATGCCGCCTAGAGAACTTGCATGGCCATCAATATATTTCGTTGTAGAATGGACAATGATATTTGCCCCATGTTCAAATGCCTGGCATAAATAAGGCGTCGCTAATGTATTATCAACGATAAAAGGTACTTCTAATTCTTTTGCTGCCCCTGAAAGTTCTTTGAAATTCAAAACGTTCATTGCTGGGTTTCCTAATGATTCTGCATAAACGAGTTTTGTCTTATCATTAGCAAGTGCCGCAATTTCATCTGCCGTTAAATTAGGATTAAAGAACGTAACATCGATGCCAAGTTTACGCAAACTCACTCCAAATAAATTAAACGTTCCTCCGTAAACAGTTGAAGAACAAAGTAAATGGTCTCCACTACTGCAAATATTTAAAACCGCAAGCATAATAGCTGCCTGCCCAGAAGCTGTTGCAACAGCCCCTACACCACCTTCTAAATCTGATAACTTCTGCTCAAATGCAGCTAGAGTAGGATTTCCAATACGCGTATATATATATCCTTCTGCCTCTAAATTAAATAGTGCTGCTAAATCATCTGACGTATCGTATTTATACGTTGTACTTTGATAAAGTGGCAAAACACGCGGCTCACCATTTTTTGGCGTATAGCCACCTTGCACACAAATCGTTCCTTTCCCCCATGATTCTCCCATCTCTCATTCTCCTTTCCTTTATGCAAAATAAAAAACTGCCCCTTCCCTGAAAACAAGAAAGGAGCAGTTTGAAAACACGCTCTAAGGTTCTTTCTTATCTCTCAGGATTATTACCTGCAGGATTTGGCACAATTCCGTTATACGGCTGTTGCCAAGGTTTCATCGGGCCTGTCCCTCCACCTTTTCTTGATAAGACTATGCAATTACCGTTGATTTTATAGCAATAATTTCCTGATGTCAAATGGTTTTTCTGAATGTTCTAAATTAAATGTGAGGAATTTAATATAAACAACAAAAGAAATATATTCCATATTCATTTGAAAAAGACCTTTTAAAAACTCCGATCAATATATAGAATTAAATAAGTGGTTTAACCGCGTTGGTTTCAAATTTTCATGAGATTTCAATATATTGAATAAGCCAAACCCTCAAAAAGATACTATATATATTCAATTCATTTCACACTAGCACATTTAATCCTTTCTGCATGAAAACTTACATAACGGAGGTACAACATGACAAATAAAAAGGACATGCACTATATACTCGTCCTATATGGCATTCTTTTAGGCTCTATAGTAGGAGCTACAGTCTGGTTATTTTTAGTTACAATAAATATCGGAATTCACTTTATTTGGGGATACTTACCTACTATTTTCTCTTCTCCGCCTTATTACACCATTTGTGTAACAATCATCGGTGGTATCCTCGTTGGTTTAACACAAAAATATTTCGGTACATATCCACGTCTTATGCCCGAAGTGATGGCTGAATATAAAAAAACAGGTAGAATCGAATACAGTTTTGTACATAAAGCTACTTTAACTGCGATTATCGTTTTAATATTTGGAGCTAGTTTAGGCCCAGAAGCAGCACTTGTTGGAATTATCGGTGGACTTTGTACATGGGTAGGAGATCGCTTTAATTTTGCTTTAAAGGGAATGAATGAACTAACAGAGGTTGGAATTGGTGCTACTTTAAGTGTAATTTTTAATGCACCATTATTCGGTTATTTAGCTCCGAATGAAAATGAGGGTGAGCAAATTAATGAATTTTCGAAAGGAAAAAAAGCAATTGTATATTTAGCTACCACTTTTGCCGGTTTTTCCGTTTACTTATTGCTTAGTAAACTCGATAATCGTGGATCCTTTATTGTTGATTTTGGGGAAGGGTCTCTTGCTCTTAATGAATGGATCGCCTTTCTACCACTTGCTAGCATTGGTGCTATAGTTGGTTTCTTTTATTTCAAATTAGAATTCGCATTAGAGAAATTAATCCATCCCTTCAGGGAATACAAGGTATCACTTGGAATTATAGGCGGTATTTTATTAGGGGTTACAGGAACTTTTCTCCCGTACACGTTATTTTCAGGGGAACATCAATTAAAAGATTTAGTCGTTGAATGGAGCCATTTATCCTTCTGGGTACTACTTCTTTCAGGAGTTTTAAAATTATGTATTACTGCCGTTTGTTTAAATACGGGTTGGCGCGGCGGACATATTTTCCCAATTATATTTGCTGGATCAAGTATCGGATACGCTATAGCTTCTATTCTGCCTATAGATCCAATATCTTCTGTAGCCATCGTCACGACAGCTATTTCAAGCTATGCATTAAGAAAACCAATAGCTATAACATTATTATTGCTCATGTTTTTCCCGCTCAATTTACTATTACCAATGCTTGGAGCGGCAGCGATTGGTAATGCATTTCCACTTCCTAAAAACAACGAAGCTACAAACGAATAAAAATAGGCAGTAGGGACAAAAGTTCCACTGCCTATTTTTATTACACATGCTGCTTTAATAGCGCGTATAACTCTTCAAAATTATGCACTTCATATGTTGGCACAATCTCGCTATCATTTGATTTCTTTTCTGGATTAAACCAACAAGTATCAATTCCTGCTACATATCCACCTTTAATATCAGCACTTAATGAATCTCCAATAATAAGCCCTTCTTCAGGAGAAAAATTAGGAATCCGTTCAAAAACATAATCAAAATACTCTTTCATCGGCTTTTGGAATCCCGTATCTTCAGAAACAAAAATATCTTTAAACAATGAATGTAATCCTGCATTACGTAAACGTTTATCTTGCGTCTTAGAAATACCGTTTGTCACTATATATAAATCATACTCACTTTGAATTTGATTTATAAATTCAAACGCACCTTGCATGAGTTGGTTTCCTTCTTCTAAATAGCTGCGATAATTATTTTCGAATAATATCCCATCTACTTCTTCCCCGTACTCTTTAAACAAAATGGAAAATCGTGTATTTATAATTTCATTTCGCGTTATTTCACCTTTTTCAAAAGAACCCCAAAGGCTTTTATTTATTTTTTTATAACGATCCTCTATTTCATCGGTTAAAATAAGCCCCTTCTCTTCAAAAAGCATCCGTAAGGCGATTTTCTCAGCCTTTTGAAAATCTAGTAATGTATCATCTACATCAAATAGCAATGTTTTATATTTTTTCATAAACCCTAACACTCTCTTTTCTACAAAAACAAATTTACATAAATCGTATCATTCCTCCTTGTAAAAATAATAGGAGATATCTCATACTACAAACAGGGGTGAAAATATGAAAATCAGCAAAAATGAGAAAGAAATTTATCAACACATGCAAATTCACCAATTTCATACTCTTTTTTCCTTTAATGTCTTACCATATGTAGAACTGCATTCTTTTCAAAAGAAAGAGATGATCTGTAATGAGGGAATCGACCTCCCTTATCTCTATTACTTAATTTCTGGGAAAGCCAAAATATATATGAGTCACAAAAACGGAAAGGTTTCATTAATTAACTTTATTCAAGCACCTTCGTTCATTGGGGAATTAGGGTTAATTGGCGTAGAATCCGTTACGAAAGCGGTTGAGGTAATTGAAGATTGTATTTGCTTAGCGCTTCCTCTTAAAAATTGTCAGCATCTTTTATTGCAAGATGCTACTTTTCTACAGAAACTATGCAAATTTATTGGAGAAAAAACAATTACCCGAACGGAAAATTACGCCAAAAACTATAGTTATCCGTTCGAAAATCGATTAGCTGCGTTTATTCTATTAACGGAACAAAATAATTGCTATACCGAAAAACATACTGAGGCCTCAGAATACTTAAACGTCAGTTACCGCCATCTTTTATATGTATTAAACCAGTTTTGCCAGCAAAACTACTTAAAAAAAGAAGGAAGAACCTATTACATACAAAGTCGAATTCAATTAGAAAAACTGGCTGATGAACTTAAAATATAAAAAAAGTAGCATTAACGTTTACATGTTAATGCTACTTTTTTTGAGTGACGATTATGTTTTTAATTAAAATTTACTTGCTACTTTAGCCGCTTCTTCAAGACCTGCTGTAATGATTTCTTCTGCTTTATCTGGGAATTGGTTATGTCCTTCAATAACTACTGTTTCCATGTTTGTTGCGCCGAAGAAGCCCATCATGCTTGCTACGTATTTAACAGCCATTTCTACTTCAGCTGCTGGTCCTTCAGAATATACGCCGCCGCGTGCATTTAATAAAGCAATCTTCTTATCTCCAATAAGTCCAACTGGACCTTCTGGTGTATATTTAAACGTTTTACCAGCACGGTTTAAATAATCAATATACGTGTGTAATACGGCTGGAATCGTTAAGTTCCATAATGGGAAACCGAAAACTACTTTATCAGCTTCTAGAAATTGATTTAAATACTTATCGGCAACTGCTACCACTTTTGCTTCTTCTTCTGTTAAGTCAAATCCTCTACCTGCTTTGAATGTACCATTAATCATATCTACGCCTACATATGGTAATTCTTCTTTATATAAATCAAGTTCTACTACTGTATCATTTGGATGTGCTTCTTTATAGTTTGCTAAAAATGCCTCGTATAATCTCACACTTACTGCTTGTTCCGCTGGACGGTTGTTTGCTTTTACAAATAAAACTGTTGCCATGATTCTTTTCCTCCTACTACTCACTCTTATGTTGTTATATATTACTTACGAAAAAAGGGTACTCCCTTGTAATTGTTGTTGCTTACAAATACATTTTATCTTTATATCAAGACAATTTCGTCCTCACATAGACGTATTTTTCCATAAAAAAAGTCCACCTTCTAAAGGCGAACTAGGTCTTACGACTTTCGTCTTATACAATTCCATTTTTCACTGCATATAATGCTGCTTGTGTGCGATCGGATAAATGTAACTTACTCAAAATACTACTCATATGAGCTTTTACCGTTTTTTCTGTAATAACTAAAACAGAAGCGATTTCTTTATTACTCATCCCTTTCGCCAATAGCTGCAATACTTCATTTTCTCTCGCTGTTAACACATCCACTTGAACGGAAGGTTCTTCTTCTTTCTCTTCCTGTGGTAATGTTTGAGAAAGAAGGGCATTTGCTATATCTGGATGTAATTGAATATTACCTTTATACGCGCTTCGAATAGCTTCAACAAGCTGATCTGGTTCTATATCTTTTAAAATATAACCACTCGCCCCAGCTTTTAGTGCCGGCAATACATGAGCTTGATCAGAAAAACTAGTTAATACAATTACTTTCACATTTGGATATTCTTTTTTAATACAAGCTGTTGCCTCAATTCCATCCATCTCAGGCATATATAAATCCATTAATACGACATCTGGACTCGTTTCGCCTACTTTCACCAACGCGTCTTTCCCATTGTTTGCTTCCCCAACTAATTCAAAATCTTCCTGTGTGCTTAGAAAAAATGCCAATCCTTTTAAAACAACTGTATGATCATCAACTAACAATACTTTTATTTTCACAAACTTCCCTCATTTTCACATCATAATGGTACATTTACTTTTACACTCGTCCGCTGCTTACTACTTACAATTTTAATTGTTCCACCAACTAATTCTACTCTTTCACGCATCGTAGTCATACCGAGTGATTTTTTCTCTTTTATATCCTTTTCTACAAACCCATTTCCTTGATCGACTATTTCTAATGATACATTTTTCTCCGTCACTTTGAAATAAATCGTCGCTTCTCTTACATTCGCATGCTTACTTACGTTATTTAAAGCTTCTTGTCCAATTCGCCATAGCGCTTCTTCTACTACACGCGGCAAATCACGCACACCTGTAACTTGTTCCCGAATTTTCAATCCTAAACTTTCACCATACTGCTTTAAAGCTGGTAATAACCCTTTCTCTAATCCAGCCGGACGGAGCTGCCAAATTAATGTCCTCATTTCCTTTAAGGCACCTTGTGCTAATTCACGCATCTCATACAAAGACTGATCTACCTTTTCATTTTGACCCTTTAAGACAGCTTCAGCGCCTTTCGTCATAAACGTTAATGAAAACAACTTTTGTGAAACAGAATCATGTAAATCTCTAGCTAAACGATTACGCTCTTCCATTCGTACAAGTTCGCGGCGTTTTTCATTTAATCTTAAGTTCTCTATCATTAATGAAATATGATTTGCTAACGCTTGTACTACATCTATCGTATTTATATCAAATTCTCCATTATTAGAACTTACACTTAATACTCCAAATATATGATTTTGAATATGTATCGGAATAGCGATAACTGCCCTATTGGGATACTCTATATTACCAACCTGACGCTTCAACAAGACAGACTCTTCTTTTTCCAACGCTTCCTGTGCTGCCGCCTTCAAATCATCTTGTAGTTCATCCTTCTTATAAGAAGCTCTCACTGCTAGTTCATTTTCTTCTCTAATAAAGAATGCAACTTGCTCCCATAGAAATAAGCCCCCTATTTGCTTTACAATCTCCTCAGGCAATGCATTAAATTTATGAATTGTCCTTAAAGCTTGAATAAAACGTTCTAACTTTACATAATAATGAGCTCTTCTCTTTTCATTTTCATACAATTTCGTACGCTTTAATGCTGTTCCAATTTGAAAAGCAACTGATTGTAATAGTACTAATTCCTCTTCAGAAAAATGCGTTTTACCTGGGCTGGCTACATTTAATACGCCAAATTCGTCTCCACCTGCTTTGAGCGGTACTGTCGCATGATGCACAATCCCTTCTGTATCTCCCCAGTTGTATTCAACCGCATTATTAATTCTCTTACATTCAATAATATTAACTGCTCGCTCTAATTTCCCTTCCACAAAGCGATGCAAGCACCAGCAATTCCCTTCACACATCGGTCGTTTATTTTCGAATCTCAATCCCTCTGGTAATTGGTAATCAATTAATTTCGTATACCTACCATTTTCATCCGCAAGGAAAATCCATCCTGTCGTTAAACCAGTTACATTCAATAGCTTTTCCAGCACAGCTTGAAGTACGTGATATGTATCATTTGAGGTATTCAACGTTTCTGCAATCTCTTTTAATATAACTAATTCATTTGTACGATTCTCTTGAAACATAATTCGTCTCCTACATACAAGATTTTAAATAGCACTTAACATAAATCATCTACTTTTCACTTTGTACTTATTCGTAACATTGATATAATAGTGAAAACGTAGTTTTCATTATATCACCTAAGGGGGCTTTCCTAATGACATTAAACAAAGCACTTACAATCGCTGGTTCTGATACAAGTGGCGGTGCTGGTATACAAGCAGATTTAAAAACATTCCAAGAACTTGGTGTATACGGAATGACATCTCTTACGACAATCGTGACAATGGATCCACATAATGGTTGGGCACATAACGTATTCCCAATTGCGGCTTCTACATTAAAACCACAATTAGAGACAACAATTGAAGGTGTTGGCGTAGATGCTTTAAAAACAGGTATGCTTGGATCTGTAGAAATTATCGAAATGGTTGCGGAAACAATTGAAAAGCACAATTTCGAAAATGTAGTAGTTGATCCTGTTATGGTATGTAAAGGAGCAGACGAAGCATTACATCCTGAAACAAACGATTGCTTACGTGACGTTCTTGTTCCAAAAGCATTAGTTGTAACGCCAAACTTATTTGAAGCATATCAATTAAGTGGTGTGAAAATTAATTCTCTTGAGGACATGAAAGAAGCTGCAAAAAAAATCCATGCTTTAGGTGCTAAATACGTACTGATTAAAGGTGGTAGCAAACTAGGCACAGAAACTGCTATTGATGTGTTATATGACGGCGAAACATTCGATCTTCTAGAATCAGAAAAGATCGATACGACAAATACACACGGTGCAGGTTGTACATATTCTGCTGCAATTACAGCAGAACTTGCAAAAGGAAAGACTGTGAAAGAAGCGGTAAAAACTGCGAAAGAATTCATCACAGCTGCAATTCGTCATTCATTTAAGATTAACGAATATGTAGGACCAACACATCACGGTGCATACCGCAAATTCGTTGCACCGAAAGAACTTGTCTAACATAAAGCTTTTTATTCATAACTTTAAAAACATATTAAAACCGACAGAACATTTATTGTTCTGTCGGTTTTAATTACTTTGTAGAAATGTTTTAAAGTAATCCCCTAATTCCTATGATGCTGAACTAACCTTGTTTCTACCATTTCTTTTTGAATAATATAACGCATCATCCGCTGATTGAATAAATTGCTCAGGTGATTTTTTATACTCTGAAAGCCCAACAGAAACTGTAATTTTAATTTTTTCCCCATTTTGCAGTTGGAATGAATGCTTTTCAACAGCTAGTCGAATTTGTTCCCCTATACGAGTTCCAAATGCTAATCCCTTTTTTGGTAACAACAGGGCAAACTCTTCGCCACCCTTTCGAAAAACCAAATTAGGGAATGGCCCATTCTCTAATAAAATACGCCCTACTTGTTTTAATACGTCATCCCCAGCAGGATGACCGTATGTATCATTTATATACTTAAAGTGATCAATATCGATAAGTAATAAACAAAGTGAATCATTTTTCATATGTTTGTTACCAATATGACGATTCATCTCTAAATCAAACTGCCTTACATTCCCTAGATTCGTTAATGCGTCCATCGTTTGAAATAATTCATTCGATTGCAATACGTAACTTGCACTTACAAATGTGATGTATGCCGCAACAATGCTACAAACTATATATAATACCACTACGGATATATCCTTAAATAAAATAGAAAGTGGTATTATTAAAATAGACAGACTGTACACATTAAACCATATCCATTTTGTGAATATAGAAAATTTCATCCGCCAAATGAAGGTAATTCCAAGCCCTATTGCCACGATAGTATAGCAAGCCAATTCAGAGGCTAAAGAGTAATCAGTAAAAAGTAGCCGAGTTATTAAAATGATAGCAACTGTTATACTACTGGCTATCGGCCCCCCAATTATAACTGCCAAAATAACAGCCAAGTAACGTAAATCCAACATGCTATCTTCAATATGTGCACCAAAATGCATTAATAATACACTTAATATCCCAGTAAAAATACCTACTACACATTTCTGTCCAAAAGAGAATCCCTCTTTTAATGGCTTATCTCTTAAAAGCTGACCACCTACAAAGATAAAGGAAAGAATAATTGTCATATTTACAAATAGATCTCTGAACATAAAATAATCTCCCTACTTTTTCTTTTCCATCTATCCCTTTCCATATGTTATTGTATTACGAAATCCCTATAATTCCCAAACTTTTTTATTTTGTTGTTCCACGTGGAACAACAAAATAAAAAAGGGACGAAATTTCGCCCCTTCCATTAACAACATCGTGATATTTTTCCGCCTTTTGCATTAAACCTAGCTTCTTGTGCCTCAGCAAAAAATTGTTTTCGACATAGGATTTCCTCTTCTGGATGATGTACTTTCATATGATTTACATATGTTTCATAACTTGGAACTCCGACAAGTAAACTAATAAATTGCTTTCTCTTTCCCCATACCTTCCGTAATCTTTTAAGCATAGTTCCTCGACTCACTTTCGTCTCTTGGAATATATGGCGCCTCTTGTAACGGCATCGGCTTATTTCTTAATACTTGAATCCAAATTCGAAGCGCAGAAATTAATACAGCAATTACAACTATCATAAAAATTCCACAAAGCGCCGCATCAATATAATCATTGAAAATAATTTGCTTCATCTGAGCAATATTTTTAGCTGGTGCTAACACTTTCCCCTCATCTAATGCTCCCTGAAACACCTTTGCGTGTGATAGAAATCCTATTTTAGGATTTTCATGAAATAGCTTTTGATAACCTGCTGTCATCGTTACAATAAGCAATCCGACAGTTGGAATAAGTGTCACCCAAACATATGCCTTTTTTCCCATTTTGAACAAGATTGTCGTTCCAAGTAATAATGCAATACCTGCTAACATTTGGTTTGCAATACCGAAAAGTGGCCATAATGTATTAATTCCACCAAGCGGATCTATTACCCCTTGGTATAAGAAATACCCCCATCCTAATACACATAACGTTGTTGCTATTACATTCGCTAATGTAGAATCCGTTTTCGCGAATGGCTTATATACATGCCCTAAAATATCTTGAATCATAAATCGTCCTACACGCGTTCCTGCATCAATCGTTGTTAAAATAAATAGTGCTTCAAAAAGAATAGCAAAATGATACCAAAATGCCATCATCGCCGTTCCGCCCATTACTTGTGAAAATATATATGCCATACCAATTGCTAATGTTGGTGCACCACCTGTACGTGATAGAATGGTCTGCTCTCCGACATTAACAGCAAGTTCTTTTAATTCATTTGGTGTAATAGCAAATCCCCACGAAGAAATAACTTGAGCTGCTTGTGATACATCAGTTCCAATTAGTGCCGCTGGGCTATTAATTGCAAAATAAGTTCCCGGTGTTAATACACAAGCTGCAATCATAGCCATTGCTGCTACAAACGACTCCATTAACATTGCTCCATAACCAATTGGCTGTGCATGACCTTCTTGTTCAATCATTTTCGGCGTCGTACCTGATGAAACGAGAGCATGGAATCCAGACACAGCACCGCAGGCAATCGTAATAAATAAGAACGGGAATAAGTTACCTGAGAAAACAGGACCTGTTCCATCGATAAATTGTGAAACTGCTGGCATTTGTAAATCTGGTGCTACAATTAAAATACCGATTGCTAATCCAAGTATCGTTCCTATTTTTAAAAATGTACTTAAATAATCGCGTGGTGCAAGAAGCATCCAAACTGGTAATGCTGATGCAATGAATCCATATACGATAAGCATAATAGCAATTGTCTCACCACTAAAAGTAAACATACTTGCAAGCGTCGGATTTTCTGCTACATATTGTCCTCCAATAAGAGATAAGACTAGTAGAATAATACCAATTACTGATCCTTCTCCTACACGTCCTGGCCTAATGTAACGCATATAAACTCCCATTAAAATAGCAATTGGAATCGTTGCTGCGATTGTAAACATTCCCCATGGGCTTCCAACAAGCGCCTTCACAACTACTAAAGCTAATACCGCTAATAAAATGATCATAATACCTAAAATACCAATCATTGCAATTAATCCTGTAACAGGACCAATCTCATCTTTAATCATTTCTCCTAATGATTTACCATTACGTCTCATTGAAGCAAATAAAATTACAAAATCCTGTACAGCTCCAGCAATAACTACTCCAACAATAATCCAAATTGTCCCAGGTAAATATCCCATCTGTGCCGCCAAAATTGGTCCTACTAAAGGACCTGCCCCTGCAATCGCTGCAAAGTGATGGCCAAATAAAACCCATTTATTTGTCGGAACGTAATCCTTCCCATCATTTAACGTATGAGCAGGTGTTTGCCTATTATTATCTAGACCGAAAACTTTCCTCGCTATAAATCTACTATAAAAGCGATAAGCAATCGCATACACTGATACAGCAGCAACTAATAGCCATACAGCATTAATTGTTTCACCTTGAGATAACGCTATTACACCAAAAGCAGATGCTCCTAGTGCTGCGATAACCCCCCAAAGTAAAATTGACTTCAACGTTTTCACATACAATCCCCCCATTACTACTTCTTAGTGGAGATTGTACTAAATTTTCTGAATACTTTACTTAAATCCTCCTTATCATGAAGGATTTCTAGATTATCATGTTAAAATTCTCTCATTACTTGTCACAGTTCAATTTTATTTCGAAGTCGTTTTACATAATTGCGACTTACTGGAATCGGTTGCTCATCGTACCTGTCTAAATACAAATTATACGTGCCATTATAATAAGGTTTAAGTTCTTGTACATATGACATATTAATTAAATAGCTTTTATGTACACGTAAAAAATCATATGTATTTAGTTTATTTTCTAATTCCTGGAGTGTATATGTTGAAATATAATGATTATTTGTTGTATAAATTGAAACGGTTTTGTTTTCCTTATTTTTACTTACATATACAATATCTTCTGGGAAAACATATCTAATCCCCTCATGGCCTTCTATCGGTAGTTTACGCAAATGACTCTTTGCTTTCTCACCTTGTTCTTTTCCCATTTTATATAAAATGAATTGTAAATCTTCTTCACGAAATGGTCGTAATAAATAATAAAACGCTTGGAAACGAAAAGCTGTAATTGCCTCTTCTATATCCTCACCAATAAAAATAAATTTCGTATAACAATTCACTTCTCTTAACAAACTCGAATATTCAAAACCAGTACCATCCATTAATTGCGAATTTAAAAAAACAAAATCAGGTGTATGTTTTTTCATTATTAGCAAAGATTCTGTTCCAGTTTCCGCTTCAAAACATTCTACATTTCGAATATTTTCAGTAAAGTTCTCAACTAATTTTCTTCGCTCTTCTGCTTCTTTCATGATAAGTAAGATTTTCATTTATCCAGCCACCTAATTCCTTTGCCCATATGTCTTGTTGTATACATTCGCTTTAGTAAGAAACAATCCCTTTTTCTTACTATACCATTATTTATCTAAAAAAACAGAAAAAAGGAAACCACTTTGGTTCCCCTTTTCTTTTATCCCGATTGGTGCGAGCTAATAATTAGTGATTGATGGACAAAACACCCACTGACTAAAATTTCACTTTATACTAATTCCCTCTGTTTCGTTTCTTGACCAAGTATAACTACAGCAAGTGCCCCAATTAAAATTGATCCACAAAAAATCGTAAATATTAGCGATAGTGGAGCTTGTGAAGCAACTAAATACCCTACTAATAATGGTCCAAGAATACCACCAATACGTCCAAATGCCGCCGCCATTCCTGCACCTGTACCGCGAATAGTTGTTGGATACTGTTCCGGTGTATAAGCGTATAATGCACCCCAGGCACCTAAATTAAAGAAGGATAGTAACATCCCCGCCACTATTAATGCTGTTAATGAATCCGCAATTCCGAACACATAAGCACTACATGCTGTACCAATTAAATACGTAACCAATACAAATTTACGACCAAGACGTTCAATAAACCATGCAGCTGTGAAATATCCTGGAAGTTGAGCTAAAGTCATAATGAGTACGTACTGAAAACTTTTTATTAAACTAAAGCCTTTCAGTACCATTACACTAGGTAACCAAAGGAACATTCCATAATAGGAAAAGACAACACAAAACCATAGAATCCATAACATAATTGTTGCTTTACGATATTCTCCAGACCAAACCGATTTTATATTTTCAATAACAGATGGCCTTTTTTCAACCTTTTGGAACCTTGGAGAATCGGGTAAATTCCATCTTAAATATAAAGCATATAACGCTGGAACTGCACTTAATACCATAGCAACTTCCCAACCGTATTTAGGAATAACAAAATATGAGATAAGAGCTGCGATTAACCAACCACCAGCCCAAAAGCTTTCTAATAGTACAACTATTTTCCCACGTTCGTGCGCTTCAACACTCTCCGATACAAGGGTAGATGCAACTGGAAGTTCCCCGCCAAGTCCCATACCAATTAAAAAACGTAAAACGAGGAACATCGCGAGTGTCGTCGTTAAAGCCGTTAAGCCACTACCAATAGAAAATAGTAATAATGTAATAATAAAGACCGATTTCCGTCCTATTTTATCTGATAGTATCCCAAAAACGAGCGCCCCTACAGCCATACCAATTGAGTTAATACTACCTATCCAACCCATCTCTTGAGTACTTAATCCCCACTCTTTTTGCAACGCCACTATTACAAATGAAAGCATTCCAACATCCATTGCGTCAAATAGCCAGCCAAGCCCTGCTATACCAAGTAGCTTTCGCTTTGAAATTTCTTTTACCTTGCTCACAAGAAGTCCTCCTTACACAGGTGTCTTTACACATCATTTTACATGTGTGTATTGTATAAGTAAAATACTTTCGTATAAAAAATTCTCCTTCATCATTCCCAAAAAATAAAATGTTTATCAAAAATGAACAAATAAAAAAAGTAGCGATATCCCGCTACTTTTTTGAACGCATTACTTCTTTTAAAAACTCAGCTAGTACTAACTGACGACGCCAGCGTGTTGGATTACTACATAATCTGTAAAACCACTCTAAGTTAATAGCTTGAATCCATTTTGGCGCACGTTTTACCTCTCCGGCCCACACATCCAAACTACCGCCTACTCCAACAGCCATTTTCGTTTCTAAACGATGCTTATTGTTTTGGATAAAGTTTTCTTGTCTTGGGAAGCCAAGCGCAACAAGTAATAGATCTGGTTTTGCTTCTTGAATACGAGAAACAATATTCTCTTCTTCTTCTTGTTTAAAATATCCATCTTGTATACCCACGATAGATGCAGCTGAATATGTCTTCGTTAAATGATCAGCCGCGGCTTGTACAACATGTGGTTTTGCACCTAATAAGAAAACAGATACTGATTTATTCTCTTCTGATAACTTTGCAAATAAATTACACATTAAGTCAAAACCTGCCACACGCTCTTTTAACGGTGTACCAAGCATACCGCTTGCTTTAACAACCCCGATACCATCGGGTGTAATTAAATCTGTATTTAATAATGTTTTATGGAATTTTTCATCCTTTTTTGCGCACATAACAATTTCAGGATTCGCTGTTACTACCTGAAAAGTATGAGTTTGCTCTAATTCTAGTTGCTTCTTTAAATGCTGGATCGTTTCATCCATTGTCATTGTAGAGAAAGGAACACCTAGAATATCAACCGTTTGTACTGACATATTTAACTATCCTCTCTATCATTAAAGGTTTTTCGCTATTAATTGCTTATATGTTTCTTTCGTATCTTCATATAATTTTTGAAGTGAGAAGTTCATAGTAGCATGCTCATAAATATGCTTGCCCATTACTGATAACTCTCCAGTTTTCCACTTGTCATACGCCTCTTCTAATGCCGATGCCAATGCCTTGCCATCACCAGTTGGTACAATCCATCCATAAGTTTCATCTGCAATTAACGGTTCGATTTCTCCTGCTCTAGTCACAATTGATGGTACACGTTGATTTGCCGCTTCTAATAAAACTAATGGAAATCCTTCGCTATGGGAAGTTAACAAATTGATATGTGATGAAGCAAATAATTGTTTCACATCTTGACGATGCCCTAAAAATTCAACTTTATCATTAATCCCTTTTTCAGTAGCTAATGCCTTTAATTCTCCTTCTAACGGCCCATCACCAACTAATAACACTTTAATTTTTTCCAATTTCGTTTGTTGTAACGCATCGAATAAAACTTCATGTCCTTTAACAGGATGCAGACGCGCTACTTGGATTGCCGTAAACACATCTTCGTCAATATTAAACATTTCCTTTTTATTATAGCCATCTGCTTTTTCCTGATCATATTCAATCCCGTTATAAATAACATGCATCTTTTCATTTGAAATACCTAATGCCGCTAAGCTTTTTTTCAACCTATTCGTTACAACAAAAAATAAATCTATATTTTTTAAAGCTTTCAAATTTAACTTAGTGAAAATCCAGCCTTTTAAGCCTTGTTTAGTAAAGTCTTGAAATGGATCACTATGAATTGTCGTTACCCATTTTGCCGCGAATTTCTTCTTCATTAGAGAAACAAAGAAATTCGCCCTAGGACCGTGTGTATGAACTACATCAAATTTTTCTTTATTAATGAATTCACTTATGTTTTTTAAAATGGATAAATCATAGCGAGATTTTTGTGAAAACACATGAACTTTTATCCCTAGCTCTCTTGCTTCTTTCGCAACAATTCCATCTTCAAATACTGCTAATTCTACTTCACCATCCGGAAACTGATCGAGCAGTGAAATAATATGTGTTTTTCCTCCACCATCTTCTGCTCCTGCATTCATATGCAATATCCTCATATTTTTTCCTCCTTTAAATCCTCGCTACATTTCCATCTATCTATATTTTACTGTACTAAAAAATAAAAGCTAACAAAAGTTAGCTTTTATTTTTATCATTCAATTTCTAGATCTACGATTAGATAAGCTAACACCACTACAAAGTAAATCCCGACTCCTGGTGCTGTCAAAATATGTCCTGCAATATATGCAATACCTAATGCTAATAATAAGCTTGCTGTAATCATTCCATATTTCACATTAAATATTTCCTTAAATCTTGTAACAAATGCTAGTAGGATTCTTAAGCCGTAATAAATAAATGGAATCATCATTAACGCAAAACCAATAATTCCGAAATCATAAAACCAATCATGGAAGTCCATTTCGATTAGCTTCGGATCTGGCTCTTTTTGTTCATTATACTTAAAGTTACCTGCATAACCCATTCCTAATAACTTTTGTGACATTGGCGCTTCTTTAAAGAACTGCTTATGTCTTTCTTCATATACTTGACGTCCACTGAAAATAAGATTCTCTTGATTTTCTTTCTTTTGCTCTTTCTCAAGCTCTTTCTTAACTTCCGCTTCTACCTTCGCCTTTTCTTCTGGCTTCTCAACTTTATGATGCTTTTCTTCTTTTTCTTTAATTTCTTTTTCTTTTTTTATTTTCTCTTCAATTTCTTTTTCTTTTTGATCTTGCTGTGCTACATTTTGTTCTGATAAATAGTTATTATGAATACCCATATTTTGTGCTAATGGCGTCATTTTAAACGTTCCGACAACACCAGCTAATAGGACAATAGCAATTAATCCATTAAGTACAAGAGACTTTTTGTTCGGATTTTTTCTATCAAATAATAATTGTAGTACAATAATCCCGATTGCTGCCGCTAACGTAGCACCAATTGAGCCCATTCCTACTTTCGTACCAACTTGAATTAAAGAGTAAATCATTAACAGCGATGGAATCCAATATAAAACGTGTTTCACGCTCTTTGTTTTTTGAATAGAATATAGTACTACAATAGGGAAAATAATAGCTAAGATTGACCCTAGTTCATTACCTGCATAGAACCACCCTCGGGAACCAACTTTCATCCATTGATAACTACCAAAGTCTGTAGATGTCGAAATAGAAATAACCATAATAGCGTTAATGATTAATGTAGAATATACAATGCTATTTCTGACTTTATCACTAATATTTACTGTCTTTTTCAATGATTTTAAAGCTAAAATGTATGACGCTAGCATAATATATATATATAATGCCTTCGCAACAAACTTAACTTCTTCACTAAGTACAATAGGATTCTTAACTAGTTTATTATTAATAAATCCTAGACCTAAAACTACTGCTAATAATATTAAGTAAATTAAAAACTTCCTATTTTCCTTCTCTTTTGCCTGAATTAAAATGTAAATACCACCAACAGCCATAATAAGAAATCTGACCAAAATTCCAACAGTGGCATTTGACTTTAATAAAATGATGCTAAGAGACGTTAATAAATCTAAAACAGGCTGTAAAATAATAAAAAAGAGCAAAAAATGCTCAAATCTAACCCTAGCTTGATTTGCTAACATTCCAAGACCTCCATACAAAATCTTTACATTATCTTTTAATCATAGTTTTATACTGTTTAAACACACCTAGCAATTATAACATAACTCATATTTAAATTGAGAACTATTTTTCATGCCGAAACTAGTCAAATCCAGCATTATTAGTAACCGAAAACATTGTCCTTTAGCTATCCTTCCCTATCCCTATAAAAACTATCTAACACATATGCACTTATTTTCGACAGCACAAAAATATTTTTTTATCATTTTATACAGATGTACAAAACGGACTTCTCCTATTGTACCATCCCTCCAACTAAGCTACATCAAAAAAACTATGCAATGAATCTTCCCGTACTTTTTTGCTTTACTTCATTGCTACTTATCAAGCATTTTCAAACGCTTTCTTTAGCTATTTCATCCATTTTTCTACATGTAACGAAAAGTAATTGTTATTTCCAAAACTTTAGTGTATATTTTTTCTCTGGAACATCTTTAAGAGGAAGGAATTAAAGCCATGTTATTAATCGATATATTTACGTTTCTTGGCATTATCGCCGCTGCCATTTCTGGTACATTAGTTGGTTTGAAAAAAGATCTAGATTTATTTGGTGTCCTTTGTTTAGCTGTAGCTACTGCGCTCGGCGGCGGTATTATTCGTGATATTATGATTGGTAACCTGCCTCCTGTCGCATTTGTAAAACCCATTTACTTTTTCGTAAGTGTACTATCAGCATTATTCACATGTATGTTTTTTGAGCGTATTAATAAACTTCAAGTTGTTATTATGCTTTCTGATGCGGTTGGTTTAGGTGTATTTACAGCTATTGGTGCAAATGCAGCGATGTCACATCACGTTGACGCCTCGTTTTTAGTCGTTTCAATGGGAGTTATTACAGGTATTGGGGGCGGTATTTTACGTGACATTTGTGCTCAAGATATCCCGTATGTATTCCGAAAAGAGATATATGCAATTGCTTCTATTTTAGGAGCAGTTAGTTTCTTAATTACACATGCAATAGGGGCACACGTATTAGCTTTCTATGTTTGTTTATTAATAACATTCGTTATTCGTGTAGTCACCGTAATATATAATGTACATTTCCCAGTTTTCTTTAAAACACATGCAAAAATTAATAAAGGCCATTAAGAGAATTCTACATAGAATTCTCTTAATTTATATACAATTCCACATACTATAGAGTAATTGTATATAAAAATATATAATTACATTAGAACAAAAAATGAAAACGTTTTATAAACAGGGGGAAGAATGATGCTTGGGGTTTTTAAAAAAAAATAAAACAAACACCAGTATAATTGAATTAAGCAAAGGCCAACAAATCATCTTTAACGTGCCTGCTAATTCTGAACTAAAAACTCAAATGGATATGCTACATATTTCAAAGGAAGATTTACAAATTGTTAAAGTATTACAGCCATTTATTTATGAGGAAATAGATTGGATAACAGAGAAATTCTACACCAACATCACAAAACAACCTAATTTAATTGCTGTTATTGAACGCTACAGCTCTATCCCCAAATTAAAACAAACTTTAAAGACACATATTAAAGAATTGTTCAGCGGGAATATGAATGAAGATTTTATTGAACAACGTGTTAGAATTGCAAAAAGGCACGTACAAATTGGTTTACATAGAAAATGGTATACTGCTGCGTATCAAGAATTATTCCGCTCCGTCATGAAGATTTTGCAAACGAAAATTTCAACGATAGACGATTTTTCTCATTCTATAAACGTAATAAATAAATTATTCGCATTAGAACAAGAACTTGTTATTGCAGCTTATGAATCCGAATATGAAAGAATCCAAAAAGAACATGAAAAAGAAAAAGAACTGACAGCTATGACGATTACACATATCGCAACAGAACTAGCGGCAGTATCTGAAAAAACAAGCTCTTCTATTCAACAGTTAACATCTAAATCGGAGAGTATCGTAGGAATTGCAAAAACAGGTACATCATTAGCTACGACATCAGAAGAAAAGGCCAATAAAGGAAAAGAACAATTAAATCTGCAAAACAAACGAATGGAAAGCATCCAAACGAATATGGAAACTATCATTACTGATACTCGTGAACTTCTTGATATTTCTAACAAAATTAACGAAATCATTGATATTGTAAAATCAATCGCCGAGCAAACAAATTTACTAGCATTAAATGCTGCTATTGAATCTGCACATGCTGGCGAATTTGGTAAAGGTTTTTCAGTCGTAGCGGGAGAAATCCGAAAGTTATCAGAGCAAACGAAAGAATCAATTTCCAACGTTACAAAACTCGTTGAAAAAACTAATGAACAAATTATACACGTCTCTTCTTCCGTGGAACAAATAAGCTCTCTCGTATCTGAAGGGACAGATAGTATGCATGCGACAGATCAATATTTCCAAGAAATCGTAAAAGATATGTCTAACTCTAAAGAACAAAATAAAAAAATTGAAAATGAATTAGAAACTATCTCACAAGTAATGAAGAGTATTCAAGACGATTCCTCGAAAATGGCCTTAACGGCGGATAATTTACAACTAGAACTAAACCGATAAGGCGAATCGATACAAAGTGGATATTCTTCATCTCCACTTTGTATTCATCCTCATCATCCATCTACAAAAAAAAGAATCCAAAATGGATTCTTTTATTTTCTGAAAAATATCTTTTGGCAATAAAAATAACTCATATAAACACCAAAGCTTTGTAAGATAAACAAAGCTGGCATAATAATATTATAATATGCCATATCTACTTGAAAGAGCCTTAACGATACATATCCGGTAATTAATAATACAAACAACATATATCCTTCATTTTGTTGTTTCTTGATTAGAAAATGTAATAAAGCTATGGCCATAAACAATGTCACCACTATATATATAAGCTTTTCACATTTAAAAATAATAGAATTTATTCCCTCGTCTGAAAGCTGGTTAATAACTGGTTTTAACAGTTTAAATCTTTCTACTTCCATTTCTTTTAACTCTTGATCAATGTGCTCTTTTACACTTTGATTTTTGGATGTTTTTTCTTCATTTTGACTTTTTCCAATTAAAACAGATTGAACATAAGTCTGATTAGAAATCGTATACTGTGACATTCCCATCATCTTGATACCATAACTCACACCAAAATGAGTACTATAAAATACAATAAGGAATCCTATCATTTTTAATAGTAATTTTTGTTTCGCCCCTGATTGAAATAATTCAATTAACAGCACATATACAGCTATAAAAATAGGTAAAAATAACCCCATTGGGAAAATCATATTGCTAAGCGCAAATAAAATGGCTGAAATTACCCACATATAAGGATGATCTAATCCCTTATATAAAAATATGTAACAAGCACAATAAAATAAAAATATTGCGAGTGATTCCGCCGTTAATACAGAACTCATAAATATATTTGGAATATATAAAGCGTAAAACATTGATGCAATACGACCACACTCTTCTCCAAAGACCCTTGACGCAATGCGATAAATGAAAAATGCAGTTCCTGTACAAAATAAAATATTAAATAGTTGTAAAGCGAATACCGTATCACCAAATATACGAATGATGATCGATTCATAAATAATAAAAGGTAACTGTGCTATATTCTCTATATTATTGCCAACTGCAATCTGCTTTGCAGACTCATACATAGCTTTCATATCACCTATCATCGGACTGTCTACAAATAGAACTGTAATCAGTCTTGCAACTATAGATATGCTTATAAGAAAAATAAGAAATTGCTTATCTGTAAAACGATATTGCAAAATCGATGCTATTAACAAAATAAGAATAATAAAAATCACTAATACGATTGTAATACTTGTTGTACTTCCTCCAAAAAATTGCTTACTTGTTTCAAAAGCCGACCAACAACTATAGACAAAAAGTGCGAGCGTCGCACCAATCATTATTTTACTGAAGAAAGACGAAAAATTTGTTCTTATATGATTCATATGTCCATTGCACCTCTACTTCCATTCATAACAAAACGATTCTATCATGAATAGGCACAAGGTTAATAGGGAATTTCTATGACAAATACATAGTCATTACTTTTTCACTTGCAATGTAAGCGAATCCTCTTTTACACTACATTTTAGATAAAATAAATTTTCTTTCAGTTACATGAATACAAATACAGAAGTTTAACTAATCATCTTTTAGAATACACTTTACTTCATTAAGTATCTAATATGAGTACTCCACTTATACATTTCATTCTGATTGAAAACAGACTATAGGGGCTGAATATATGGAAAAGAAATTCATGCGAGAATCAAAAGCAATTAAAACAACACGTGTTTTTCCGAACGATTTAAATAATCACCAAACACTTTTCGGGGGAAAATTATTAGCAGAAATTGATAGTATTGCTTCAATTGCAGCTGCGAGACATAGCCGCAAACATTGCGTAACAGCATCTATCGATTCCGTTGATTTTTTAACTCCAATTCACCAAGCAGATTCTGTTTGTTATGAAGCATTTGTATGTTATACAGGAAAATCTTCAATGGAAGTTTTCGTAAAAGTAATTGCAGAGAATTTATTAGCAGGCGAACGTAGAATTGCTGCTACTTGCTTCATTACATTTGTGGCAATAAAAGATGGAAAGCCTTCGTCCGTACCACAAGTACTCCCTGAAACTAAGGAAGAACATTGGTTACACACAACCGGTTTAGAACGCGCGAAAAATCGAAAAAAGGGACGTTTAAAAAGTAAAGAGATGGCTGAAGTTTTAACTTTAAGTAAGCCTTGGAATATTTAACATAATCTTCTCATCATACATGCACGGGCTCTTCCTTGCATGTATTTTTTATTATAAAAAATATTATCTCTTGCCTTCATATTCAGTGGCCCCCTCCTAAAATCACCCATCAGTTTTTCCTTTATTTCCTTATACTACTAATGGTATATTAAGTAAAGTTGTTTAAAAATAACCATAATGTAGTTAAATATGTAAGGGGTGGTGCGATAATGTCTATCGAGGTACCAATTTCAATACCAAAAACGTTAATTATTATTCCAGCATATAATGAGGAAGAAGCAATTGCAGATACATTAACAAGATTATTAGAACTAAAACAACATTTTACAAGATTAAGCATTTGCGTTATTAATGATGGTTCACAAGATAAAACAGCTCAAATCGTAAAAAATTTCCCTGTTCATCTTATTAATTTACCATATAATCTGGGCATCGGTTCGGCTGTACAAACTGGCTATAAATACGCATATGAGAATGGATATGATATTGCGATTCAGTTCGATGCTGATGGACAACATAATCCGGATGATTTATACAAAATTATACAGCCTATTGCTGAAGACCAATGCGATATGGTGCTAGGTTCACGCTTTACAGAAAAAACAGCTTATAAAGGTAGTATTTCAAGAAGAATCGGTATTTTTTATTTTACTGCCCTATTGAAAGTGTTAACGAAACAAACATTTATGGATCCAACTTCTGGATATCGTGCTATCAATCGAGAAGTAATTAAGATTTTTGCACACAATTATCCAAAAGATTATCCAGAGCCAGAAGTCCTTATTCATTTAAAAAAGAAAAAACTTCGCATTAATGAGATATCTGTAAATATGCAAGAGCGACAAGGTGGACAATCTTCCATCACACCTCTTAAATCTGCATATTACATGGTTAAAGTAAGCCTTGCTATATTGATGCAAAAAATCGTGAAAGGTTGATAGTGAATGCATATAATTACCTTTTCATTCATCTTTATTTTGTTATTATTCTTCTTAATTATTAATTCTATTCGTCGCGGGACTTTAGAAACAAAATATGCTATTTTGTGGATTTTTGTTTGTGTTGCAATGGCTATTTTAAGTTCTACTGATAAAATTATAAATTGGATTGGAAAACTATTAAAAGTAGAATATCCACCATCCATTTTATTCTTATTTGGATTATTATTCTGTTTCATCTTAATTTTTGACCTAACAAGAAAAATTTCTAAGCTACACCATCAACTTGTAACATTAACGCAAGATTATGCATTATTAAAGCAAAAATTAAACGTAACGCAAACTGAAACAGATAACGAATAATTTTTTCTATTTAAATACTAATATATGCAAAAAGCCCCTTAATTCTTCTAAGAATCAAGGGGCTTTTCATTTCAAACTATTTGTTTCTAATTAATAGTTTACTAATTTTCATAACCGTTGCCACGGTCCCTACTCCAATTATAATAAATAAGAATGGGATTAATGGTAAGGCATATCTTTCATATGCAGCATAAAAGCATGTTAAAGCTGTTTGCAGTAAAAGGATTGACCATAAAAATGTAGTCTCTCTCCACCTTTTTAAAAGGAAGATAAATGAAAGTATTGTACATATTAAGAACATCGTCTTAATAAAATTATGTATTTCATTCATATCCTTTGCAGAAACATTGAATACTTCAATATTATGCTCTATAGAATAATACGGTTTTTTCCACATAATTTCTGGCTTCAAGATTAAATAACTCTCTATCATGGAATTCTTATCTGTTTTCCACCATTCTTTCATTTTATCTTTCGCTATTTTTTCTTCTAATTCCATAAATTCATGTGCTTCCAGGTTAGGGTACTTTGCGTGTAATTCTATTTCAAGTTCTGCCATATTCTTACCTTCTGGGTAACCTTTCCCTTGATACGTTCCAAGTAATAACGGATTCCCTGCCCCAGCAGTTAGTGGAATAAATTTATCAAATTGAATGTAATTGCGGGCCCACCATGGTCCAAGTACGATAAGTCCTATTCCTATACTTATAATCGCTTGCTTCATCATAACGCGGAATGGATAGCGCTTCATTAAGAGATATATAAATAATGGTATTGGATATAAAGCAACTTGTACGCGTAAGTACAATGCTAAAAAGTAGAAAATTAATACAATTAGAAAATGTTTCGTTTTATGAGTATCAGCTAATTTTAAGCTCCAATATAATAATCCCAATGAAAAGAATAAAAACGGTCCTTCTGTTAAAGTTAAATTTTCCATAACAATCTCTGGAGGATACACAGCTAATAAGAAAGCACCTATTAATCCTGCAGCGGGATTCAATAAATAAGTACCAATCTTATAAGTTAGTAAAATACTAAGTACCCCTAATAGGATAATAATTAATTTAGCTACAAAAAGGCCTTCATTACCATTTCCAAAAAAGTAAAATACAGTAGCTAAAAACGCTGGAAAACCTGGCATAATATGAATAGTTGGTTTATCCGGCTCATGATATGTTAACATTCCTGTTTCCAATAAAATAGTTGCCGTTTTTTGATAACCTATATCATCGCTAGCTATAGTCAAATCTGCACCATGTGTTTGTAAAGTTGCAAAACGAAGCGCAAAACCGACTATCATAATAATCCCTAAAAGGATTACATTAGATTTGCGAGTAAATCGCCTTAACATCTCATCTTCTCCCTTCAAATACATAATTTTCAAATTACATTTCTATATTTTTACAAGACAATATATTCTATAATAAATACTTTTTATACAAAGTACAATAATAGAAAGTTGATTTACAAAGTTTATATGCGTTAAACTGATACAGATGTTCTTGTAATCTTCTTCCTTTCAAAAGGCTTGTATATATGGTGCAAGACATAAAAAATTTGAGGAGATAAAAATTCTATGATGGAACAAAAACAACTTGTTTCTGTTGTCATACCCCTGTATAACACAGAAAAATATATTGAAGAAACGATGCAGTCAATACTAGATCAAACATATAAAAACATTGAAATTGTAATTGTAGATGATGGAAGTAAAGATCAATCACCTTCTATCGTAAAAAATCTTGCAGAAAAATATCCGGGTCAAGTAAAATACGTTCACCAAAAAAACCAAGGTGTTTCAGTAGCTCGTAATACAGGGATTGAAAATGCTAGCGGAGAATACGTCGCTTTCCTTGATAGTGACGACTTATGGCATCCAACTAAAATTGAGAAACAAATCGAGAGTATGCATAAAAACAACATGGACGCGTGCTATTGTGGTTATATGAATTTCTACGAAGAAACAGGCGAAAAGGTTGAGCATACAACAAACTTTATTAAAGGTGATATGGCAAAAGCATTCTTAACACACCAAGTTGTTGCTCAAACAAGTACTTGGATTTTCAAACGCTCTATCGCAATGAATCATAATATCCGTTTTACACCAGGATGTAGCTGGGGAGAAGACTTGGAGTTTTTATTTAAACTAATGAGTGTGACAAATGTATGCTATGTCGATGAATACTTAACATATTATAGAATCTTATCAGAAGGAAATCTTTCTTCTAAATATAAAGATTACGAATTAAAAACAACTAAAGAACTGGAAGTATTCAATCGTATGAAAGACTGGGTACATAATAAATCTCAAGACTTCATTACGAAAGACCCTCAGTCACTTATTGAGATTCTTGAGACTTATTTATTCCCTTATACGGTTATCAATAATGCTTGTATATACATTAAAGAAAACTCTCAATTAGATAATTCCCAAGTTCAATTAATCAAAAAAGATATAAAGAAATATTGCCGTAAAATCTATTCAAAAAACGGAAAGCGTAGTAAAAAACTATATGCAATGCTTTGGTTTGTACGAATTAAATTTCTGTTTTCTTAAACCGAAAATATAGTACTATTCTCTCTTTCCATAAACAAATCAAACTTATAAATGGGACGAATCGTGTCCTAAAGAATAGAAAGGTCTTTTTTCCATGAAAACAAATAAAATCCTTAAAAATGCCTCCTACCTATTTGTAGGAAATATTACTGTTCGATTTGTACTTGCTATCGCAACAATTCTCTTTGCAAGGTACGTTTCACCAGATGAGTATGGGATGTTTACAACTGCATTAGCAGTTTCCGCTGTTATTTGTTATTTCACAGATGCAGGTTTGACACATACGTTTATGCGTGAAGGAACGAGAAGTGATGCTAACATTAGTGTACTGATCAGCAGTTATTTACGCATTCGTTTAGTATTAGCTATCGTAATTTCCGTACTCTTTGCTATTTTTGCCCAGTTCTTCTATGCTGATGCCTATTTACGTGCGATGGTATATTGGGTTGTACTACCGACAATGTTTGGAGCAACTTTACAAGGTGTTGGAATGGCTTATTTCCAAGTGACAGAACGTATGCAATTTACAGCGATTATTTCTGTACTACAAGGTGTAACAGCCGCAGCTGCGCTTCTACTAGGAATGTCATTTAAATGGTCACTTATGATGGTCGCTGCCATGTACGGGGTCTCTAGTCTTATAACAGGAGTCATCGCCTTCATAATGGTGCTCCGCCATACAACAGTTCATAAAGGCTGGGACAAAGGTATTTTAGATCAACTGCTTATTTTCACAATTAATGGGATCATCATTATGCTTTTACCACAGTTAGGACCCATTATATTAGAAAAAGTTTCGACATATAAGCAAGTTGGATTCTTTGGCGCTGCATCGAAAATACCTGCTGTACTTTATCAAATACCTGGTGTGATTGCAGCTGCCTTTTACCCAAAGTTATTTGCTTTTGGAAATGAAAAGAATATTGATGAACATAGAAAGCTATCTCAGTTCGAATTAAAACTTATGTCTTTCTTAGGGATGGGAATCTCGATTCCATTTATCGCCGATCCAAGTTTTTGGATTGTTACTTTATTAGGCGAAGAATATGCACCAGCTGGTGATGCTCTTGCAATCTTAGCCTTTATGGTTATTTTACAATCTATCAACTATCCACTTGCTGATAATTTAACAACTATTGGTCAACAGTGGAAGCGTGCGACAACGATGGGAATTGGATTAGCTGTCGCTATCATAAGTTACATCGCATTAGGCAGCCAATTTGGAATGATGGGAGCTGCGGCAGCTGCGATCATTACCGAGATTACATTATTAATCGGATTTACTTTATTCGTTCGTAAAGGTTTTTCATTACTATTCAAAGGAATAATATTCAATGCACTAGCGTTTATAATCAGTTACGCAATATACCGTACAGCATTAATTAACTTACCGCCACTAATAGCTTTAACACTTACTGGTATATTGTACGGTATTATCGGTCTTGCCATTGACCCACAAATACGTGGATTGATTTTAGGATTTATAAATAAAAAGCTGGCTCGAAAATAAATAAAAATAAAAACTTCAAATTTAATTTGAAGTTTTTATTTTATCTTCTTCACTTAGAATGAGCCCTGTTTTTAATCTATATCTTAAATTGACTTGCCTTTCTGGAATGATTATACTTGGAAACGAACAGCCCTAGATGTACAACACCTAGTATTAAAGCAATTCGCAGTTAATCTTCTATACAAACATTAACTCGTTACACCATAAATTACACAACAGAAAACTTTATTACTACCGTTAAAAATCGTCGATTCATCCATAGTTTTTCTTCATTATAAAACAATATCTAAATATGGAGAATACGGATTAGATCTTAATAATTGTATTGAGGAGGCTTATTCATTTAATGACTTCAGAGGTAAATAAAAGAACATTTTTTACTAAAAGCACACTTATTATCATTCCATTATTAATAATATGTGCATTTGCTTTTCATTACTTTTTCTTAAAATCAGACAGTGTATTTTCTAGTACGGGAGATGCATTATCACAATTCAGCTTCTTTACATTCCTTTTACAACATGCATTTAAAGATGGGAATTTATTTTGGTCTTGGGATTATGGCTTAGGTGGAGATTTATTCGGAGAATTTAGTTATTACTATAGTACAGCACCATTTTTCTGGCTTACGCTTCTACTTCCTAAACTAAATTTTGACCAAATCTTTGAGATGAAGCTATATATGAGTATTTTAAAAAGTACATTAGCGATGTTATTCATGTATGGTTCTTTACGTTATCATAATAAAACTATTTTTTCTTCTTTCATTTCTGCCATTATATATGGAGGATGTGTGACTTTTATTCGCCATTCTTTATTATGGGATTTCATGGCAGATGCTATAGTGTTTTTACCTTTAGTAATATGGGGACTGGATAAATATATTTTAGAGCGAAAAAAGGGATTATTCCTGTTTGCAACAGCACTTATGCTTGCATCAAATTTCTATTTCGCCTTCATTACTAGTATTTTCATCTATATTTATGCCTTTTTCCAATATTTCGCTACACAGCAGAACAAAACAATTAAAACATTTATAACTTATTATATTAGAATTGCTTCCCTATATTCTTTATCACTAGGTTTAGCCGCTGTTTGCTTTATACCATCTGTAAATGGGGTATTTAGTTCCGATCGACTAGCTACAAAATTTACTATTCCATTATTTTTTGAAGATACGTTTTATAAAAACTTAATGGAAAGTATCTTTTTCATTAATAATACAGAGGATTATCAGCTCGCATTCCCAGTTTTCATCCTCTTCCTTGTTACTAGCGCGCTTCTAATACGCAATAAACTTGTCACAAATAAGTTACTCTTTACTGGGTTTATGTTAGTTCTATATATGCTTCCATATACGTATTCCGTATTTAATGGCTTTTCTGCTATGCAATACAGATGGTTTTACCTATTTGCATTTGTGGTTGCGCAAACTTCAGCTTACATTTTAGATTGGATGCTACTTCACAGAAAGAAGGTCAACTATTTAATAGGTCCTTTGCTAGCGACAACGTTATTTATTTACGCATTCTATAGAAAAGTAAATATAAACGAACAACCACTAGAAACGATTGATAAAATTTTAATTGGTACTACTGTTTTATCTATTATTACAATATTACTATGGCGCTATTTGTCAAAAATAGCCTTACAATCTTTCATTATATTAAATGTACTGGTCAATGTAATATGTATTAATTACGTCTATTCAGATATTGCTCTTAGTAAACACTTTAATCAAGCAGGCGCAACAAAAGAATCATTACATGGTCCGGGTCTCGATAATAAGGATGAAATTGACGCAATTCGTTATATACAAAATCAAGATAAAGATTTTTATCGAATTATCAATCCAAACAATAATTATAAGAATACACCGGTGCTGCAAGGTTATCATGGTACAAGTACTTATCAAAGCTTAGTCAATCGTGATGTTCATGACTTTATGAAAAATAAGTACAATGTTTTCCAAGGATATGATAGTCCATCTATGTTCTTCCAGTTAGATAAACGACTATTCCTTGAGAACATGCTAGGGGTAAAATATTATGTATTAAGTGAAGGTGCTAATAAAGCTGATATTCCGTATGGTTATAAATATTTACAACAAGTAGGTCCTTACAACATTTATAAAAACGAATTTGCACTACCATTAGGCTATGTATACGAAGCTGGAATAAGTGATGAAGAATTTTCAAAACTTAATTTCGCCGAGAGAGATCAACTTTTATTAGATGCTGTAGTTGTAGATAATGTTGGAAGTCTTCCGTTAAAACAATTTAATACAAAACAGCTAGATTCAAAACAAATTAAGATTAATCCAAATAAAATTAAGTGGGAAAATATAGATAAAGAGAAAGATATACTCAATGTTCATGAAAATGGGCGTATAATAGTACCTGTTGATAATACCGATATGTTAGGTGATCTCCTTGTTGAAATTAAAATTAGAAATATAAATAAGGAATCATTTGGGGTTACTGTGAATGACAAATCTATGATAAAAGGTAATGAAGATGGAGCTTATGCTTACCCGTTAGAAAGATTTGTTTACAATTTAGGAAAAGATGCGAAGCCAACTGAGCTAATCATTTCTATCCCTACTCCTGGTCAATACGAGTTGAAAGACTTACAAGTCAACAGTACCAACTATAAAACTGTCCCGAAAAAAGTGAATACTTTAAAAGAAAATAGCCTACAAAATATTTACTATAAAGGTAACTACTTAAAAGGTAATATTAATTCTACTAAAGATGGATTACTATATTTATCTGTACCGTATAGTAAAGGATGGTCAATACAGGTTGACGGTAAAGAAACTGAGTTTACGAAGGCTAATTCTTCCTTTATTGGTGTTCCTATTTCAAAAGGGCAGCATGTAGTTGAAATGAAATACGTCACACCTTATTTCAAAATGGGTCTCGTTATTTCTATCATTTCATTTATCATTTGTATCTCGCTTCTAGTTCTTGGAGATAAGGATCGATATACAAAATTTAAAAGTCGTTTTAAAAAAAGTTAGTAAAATAAAGTGCAGTAAAAGTTGAAGATAATTGCTTCAGCTTTTACTTCATGCCCAGTTTAAAATTACACCTAAGGAGGTCCTAACATGACCCTTTCAATAGTAGTACCTTGTTATAATGAGGAGAAGGTACTCAGAGCTTTCTATTCAGAGACTTCTCTTGAAATTCATAAACTAACTACTGATTATGAATTTGTTTTCGTCAATGATGGAAGTAAAGATAATACACTAGAAATTCTACGTGACCTAGCCGATTCAGACTCAACTGTGCATTATATATCATTTAGTAGGAATTTTGGAAAAGAAGCTGCTATGCTTGCAGGTCTAAAGTACGCTACAGGCGACGCTGTGGTTATTATGGATGCTGATTTACAACATCCACCCGAACTAATAAAAGATATGTTAGACGGCTATAATAACGGCTATGATCAAGTAATTGCAAAGCGGACTAGAACGGGTGATTCACCAGTACGCTCTTTCGTTTCTCGCTTATATTATAAAGTCATGAATAAATTCGTTGATATTGAACTAGTAGATGGCATCGGTGATTTTAGACTTTTAAGTAGAAGTGCAGTCGATTCATTACTCTCTCTAACTGAATACAATCGTTTTTCAAAAGGTTTATTTTCTTGGATCGGTTTCAAAGAACAAATTATTGAATACGAAAATGTTTTACGTTCTGATGGAGAAAGTAAATGGACTTTCTCTAAGTTATTAAATTACGGGATAGATGGTGTAATTTCATTTAACAATAAACCATTGCGATTATCTATATACCTTGGATTATTAACAACGCTTTTAGCCGTTTTATATGTAATCACTACATTTATTCAAATTACCGTTAGCGGCGTCGATGTACCAGGTTACTTTACATTAATCTCTGCAATATTATTTATCGGTGGTATTCAACTCATTTTCCTAGGGGTTATCGGTGAATACATCGGTCGTATTTATTATGAAACAAAGCGTAGACCACATTTCATTGTAGCAGAAAAAAAAGTTAGTAAAGTAAAACAAGAAGCTTAGTAAAAAAGTTACTTCTGTAAATAGAAGTAACTTTTTTACTATTATATTTCCCAAAAAAATTAACGCAAAATAATCCTTGAAAAAATATACATTTTGAAATGATAGCATTATACAAAAGAATTTAGTATCATGATTCAAGGTACTATTTCAAGTTGGACGGAGGATACTATGAGCTTATTAACAGTAGAAAAACTAGGACATACATTTGGCGATCGTACATTATTTAAAGATGTATCTATGCGATTACTAGCAGGTGAGCACGTTGGATTGGTCGGTGCAAACGGTGTTGGTAAATCAACATTTATGAATATCATTACTGGTCAACTTATCCATGATGAGGGCCGTGTAGAATGGACACCTGGTACAAATTACAGTTACTTAGACCAGCATACAATTTTAACACCTGGTCGCACAATTCGTGATGTATTAGCTGACGCATTTTTACCTTTATTTAAAAAAGAAAAAGCTTTAAATGAAGTTGCAGAAAAAATGGGAACTGCAACACCAGAAGAATTAGAGGCACTTCTTGAGGAGATGGCGGAAATACAAGATGCTCTCGAAGCAGGTGGTTTCTATTTACTAGATATGAAAATTGAAGAAGCAGCAAGAGGTCTTGGAATTAATGCAATCGGTTTAGATCGTGATGTTTCAGCACTAAGTGGTGGGCAACGTACAAAAGTATTACTTGCCAAACTATTACTTGAGCAACCAGAAGTGTTATTACTCGATGAGCCTACTAACTATTTAGACGTTGAACATATTCATTGGTTAACGAATTATTTAAAAGAATATCCACATGCATTCTTATTAATTTCTCATGATACGGAATTTATGAATAAATGCGTTGATGTTATTTTCCATCTAGAATTTACAAAAATGACGCGCTATACTGCGACATACGAAAAATTCCTAGAACTAGCAGAAATTAATAAAAATCAACATATAAATGCTTATGAAAAACAGAAAGAGTTTATTAAAAAGCAAGAAGACTTTATTGCGAAGAACAAGGCTCGTTATTCAACGACAGGTCGTGCAAAGAGTCGTCAAAAACAACTTGATCGCATGGAGCGTATTGATCGTCCTGAAACAGCAATTAAGCCAGAATTCTCATTTAAAGAATGTCGTGCAAGTAGCCGTTTCGTCTTTGAAGGTGAAAATGTAGAAATCGGATATACACACCCATTACTACCAAAACTAACAATGACAATTGAACGCGGTGAAAAAATTGCCATTGTTGGATGTAATGGTGTCGGTAAATCAACATTACTAAAAACAATTTTAGGAAAAATTAAACCTTTAAGCGGTAAAACGAGTCTTGGTGACTTCTTAGAGCCTGCATACTTTGAGCAAGAAGTAAAAGCGGATAATATAACACCAATTGATGATGTTTGGAACACATTCCCTAGCATGGACCAACATCAAATTCGTGCAATGTTAGCAAAATGCGGATTAAAAAATGAGCATATCTCTCGCCCGCTAAATCAATTAAGTGGTGGCGAACAAGCAAAAGTTCGTTTATGTAAGCTAATGGGTGAAGAAAGTAACTGGATCCTATTCGATGAGCCAACAAACCATCTTGATGTTACAGCAAAGGAAGAACTTCAAAAAGCTCTGAAAGCATATAAAGGGACAATCCTTCTTGTATGTCACGAACCAGAATTTTATGAAGGCTGGATCACAAAAACTTGGAATGTTGAAGAGTGGGCAGAAAAAAACAACTAAATTATTTCATGTCAGTAAAAAAGAGCCGTTCCTAATAGATATTTAGGGACGGTCTTTTTTTATAAACAAAGATTTTTTCTCTCTCTCACCACTTACGAGAACCTCTCACAATATAAAGAAATTAAAAATGTAAATTATACCCTTAATTTTATAATCTTACATTCCGAAGAGAATTTTGGTATCATTTAGATAAAATAGGAAAGGAATTAATTGAAATGGTATTTAGTAACCTTGTCTTTTTATGTTTATTTTTACCCGCTGTACTCTTAATTTATTATGCTGTACGCAAAGAACTACAAAATATAGTTTTATTATTTTTTAGTTTAGTATTTTATGCTTGGGGCGAACCCATTTATGTTTTCCTAATGCTGTTTTCTATCTTTGTTAACTATTGGTTTGGTATCTTATTAGGGAATAGTCGCTTCACAAATGGGCAAAGAAAACTATTATTAACGTTTGCAATTGTAATGAACACAGCTATTTTAGGATATTTTAAATACGCAAACTTTTTAGTGGATAATATTAATTCTATCTTCCATACCAATATCATTCTTGAAAAAATACCTTTACCAATTGGTATTTCATTTTTCACGTTCCATGCGATGAGTTATATTATCGACATTTATAAGAAAAAAGTCGATGCTCAACGAAATATCTTTGATTTGGCTTTATACTTTACTGTATTTCCACAATTAGTAGCAGGACCAATTGTTCGTTATAATACAATTTCTCACCAATTACACCAGCGAACTGTTGATGCCGAAAAATTCTCTGAAGGAGTTCGCCGTTTTATTATTGGTTTGGGGAAAAAAGTTTTAATTGCTAACCAATTAGGTGCTATAGCCGATGAGATTTTCGCAATGAATCCTTCTGATATGAGTGTATCATTAGCTTGGATGGGAGCCATTGCCTATACGCTACAAATTTATTTTGATTTTTCTGGATATAGTGACATGGCCATCGGATTAGGAAAGATGTTTGGATTTGATTTTCTAGAAAACTTTAATTATCCATATATCTCAAAATCCATTTCCGAATTTTGGCGTCGTTGGCATATTTCGCTCGGTTCTTGGTTCCGCGATTATGTCTATATTCCTCTTGGAGGAAATCGTGTTACAACTTGGAAAGTTTATCGTAATCTCTTCATCGTATGGGGATTAACCGGTTTTTGGCATGGTGCCAGTTGGACCTTTATGATTTGGGGTATTTATTATGGAATTCTAATTGCACTTGAAAAAGCAGGACTTGAAAGCCTACTTCAAAAATTATGGAGTCCTCTCCAACATATTTACGTTATGTTTTTAGTTATTATTGGATGGGTATTTTTCCGCGCAGATAATTTCAGTTATTGCCTTGAATTTTTAAAATCCATGTTCGGATTTAACGGTCCGTTAACAGACATTAATAGTTATTTCTATATAATGAATTATTGGGGCATTTTCCTATTAGCTATTATTACTGCAGCGCCCGTATTTCCATGGTTACAAAAAGTGTTATCAACAAAAAGATTTGCTGTTTTATCGCCAATTTATTATTTAAGTATTTTAGTCATTGTTTTAGTATTCCTAACAAATGCAACTTATAATCCATTTATTTATTTCCGTTTTTAAAGGAGGTTCACTATGAAGAAATTTCAAAACCTCACTTTAATAATGGGGTTTCTTACAGTTATTTTTGGAGTGGGCATTTGGACAGCAAAAGTTATCCTTATAGATAAAAAGACATTTTCTGAATTTGAGAACAGAAACTTAGCAATTAGACCTGCTGTAAGTGCTTCCACTATAAAAACTGGAGAATTATTTAAAGGTATCGAAACACATTTTACAGATCATATTGGACCTAGAGATTTCTTTCTTGAAAGTTATATAAAGTTCCAACTGTCTATGAATCGAACATTCGTAAACAACATTCATGTTACAAACGATCAATTTATTTTTAATAGGCCTAATATGGAAAATCATTTAAATGATGTTGATGCTGGGGTTCATGAATTAAATACTTTGAAAAAAGATTTTCCACAAACAGAATTTTATTTTTCTTTAGTTCCTAGTAAGCAAACAGCGTTACAATATAAGCTTCCCTCTTACCTAAATCTTGGGTACGAACAAATACTTAGGGATCACCTTGCTGAGAGATTGGCAGAAACTAAATTCCCTATTATTGATGTATTACCAATGTTTAAAGAAAGATTTACCAACAAAGAACTAGAACGAATGTATTTAACTACAGACCATCATTGGAATATGGAAGGTGCCTTTTATGCATATGAGGATACGATGAATTTTATTAATTCTCATTCAAACAAATATAAAGGACAACCAATAAAGAAAGATGACTACACCATTAACTGGGAAAAACCGAAAGGAAAGTTTGTTGGTAGCTGGAATAATCAATTGTACCGCTTAATTGATACTTCATCTGTACAAATTCCATATGTCCATTATAATTCGGGTGAATCTTGGGACGACTACACAGTTTACTATGGTGCTATTAAAGAGGATACTGCTAAGGAATCTATGGCTCAGTTTTACGGAAAAGAAAAAGATATTCCTGCCCCTGGATATGCTAGTGTTTATCAAACGGATTTCCCTGAAATAAACATCATCAATGAAAAGGCAGACAACGATTTACACATTGTTATCTTAAAAGATTCGTATGCTGATGCTACATATCCTTTATTTGCACGTAATTTTGCTAAAACAACTTTTATTGATCCTCGTTACACTCAAGGAAAAAGTGTGAAACAGCAAATAGAAGAACAAAATGCAGATATTGTATTGTTTATATACAATGACACCAACGTTTATGGTGATATGTATAAATTTCAAAATGTAAAATAAAAACTTATTTTCAACTGTAATCAGTGGGACTTCAATCCCACTGATTACAGTCTCAATTTATATAGTAATATCGGGCTAACCTCAATCTAAAATCATTCAAATCATTATACGCTTCCAAATTCGCTAACATCCCTCGAATAACTGGAATTCTCGGATTTTGAACTCTCATTTCGGATTCTAAAACGTCTAAAGTAACTAAAACCTCATCATTTTCCAGTTGATCAGCTAATGTTCGTTTTAATATAATAATTTCATTTAAAAAATGCTCTTTCACTTGTTCTTTAATAAGCTCTGAGCTACAAAATAACTCCCCAATCTTTTCTTCATTTAAAACAGGTTCCTCCGAAGAGTCTAGAAGCCCTTCTACTAAATCGTCTACTCTTTTTAAAATAAATGAAGAAACATGAGAGAAATCTATTTCCGGTTCATTTAAAATAATTAATTGTAAATAACCGTGGCATATCCCTTCCACCATAATTACCAAATCTAATAAGTATGGACTGATCTTTTCACCATAAATAGACAGTAGGCTATTCCGATAAAATGCATGAGATTCTAACTTCATCCGCACCATAAACTCTTCTACTTCTTTATTAAATGGAATGGCATTTTCTCTTGCATGCATAATAATAAATTCTTTATGTTTTTGCACATCAGTAAACTGAAAATATAATTGTTTTTCAAATTTTTCACGTGGTAATAACGATTCTTTTTCAATATCCAGCATTTTCTTTTGGATTTTGTCATAATAATATCGAAGTGTCGCTAATAAAAGCTCATCTTTCGATTTAAAATACAAATAAAAAGCCCCTTTTGATATACCACAAGCTGTGACAATTTCTTGTACTGGCGTTGCATTTACACCCTTAGTCGCAAATAACTTCATAGCCATCTCTATAATTAAGCGCTCTTTTTCTTTCATATCTTCTCTCCTAAACTTAATTTCGCATCTTATGTAAATTTAAATTCAATTCAGTCTTATATTAGCAAGTAGCAAGACCCCTATCCAAAAATTTAATGGGACAAAAAAATTATTTTGAGGCCTACTATCTATATAGAAGCTCAATTAATAAAAGCTAATGATTCAGTAAGAAATAACAAAAAAATCTCTCTCCTTACAGTTTCACTTTATTATACCATCTCTTTTCATTGACGACTGACCGACCAGTCAGTTATATTATGTATTAGACTGACCAGTTGGTCAATACAATAAAAAGGGAGCGCAAACATGAACAAACTCATTAATTTCTCGTTAAAAAATAAGTTCGCGGTTTGGCTACTAACCATTATTGTTACCATTGCAGGCATTTATTCTGGGATGAATATGAAGTTAGAAACAATCCCTGATATTACAACGCCTATTGTAACAGTAACTACGGTTTATCCTGGTGCTACACCAGAAGAAGTAGCTGATAAAATTTCAAAACCAATGGAAGGGCAACTCCAAAATTTAAGCGGTGTAAACGTTGTTAGTTCATCATCTTATCAAAATGCATCTTCTATTCAGGTAGAATATGATTTTGATAAAAATATGGAAAAAGCCGAAACGGAAATTAAAGAATCGCTCGCAAACGTGAAACTGCCAGAAGGTGTGAAAGACCCGAAAGTCTCACGAGTAAACTTTAATGCCTTTCCTGTTATTTCATTAAGCGTAGCGAGTAAAAATGAATCTTTAGCTGCCTTAACAGAAAATGTAGAAAAAAATGTTGTTCCTGGATTAAAAGGACTTGATGGTGTCGCATCTGTTCAAATCGCAGGTCAACAAGTAGACGAAGTACAGCTTGTCTTCAAAAAAGATAAGATGAAAGAATTAGGTTTAAGTGAAGATACGGTAAAAAATATGATTAAAGGTTCGGACGTATCGTTACCACTTGGCTTATATACATTTAAAGATACGGAAAAATCAGTTGTTGTAGATGGTAACATTACAACAATTAAAGCATTAAAAGAATTAAAAATTCCAGCTATCCCTTCATCACCGAATGGTCAAGGTAATCAAAATGCTGGTGCTGGAACACAAGCACCACAAATGAATCCAGCCACTATGAACGGCATACCAACGGTTACATTAGAAGACATTGCTGATATTAAAGAAGTCGGAAAAGCAGAGTCTATTTCTCGAACAAATGGAAAAGAAGCAATTGGAATTCAAATTGTGAAGGCTGCTGATGCGAATACAGTTGATGTTGTAAATGCAGTTAAAGATAAAGTAAAAGACCTTGAGAAAAAATATAAAGACTTAGAGATTATTTCAACATTTGATCAAGGTGCGCCTATTGAAAAATCAGTCGAAACAATGCTTAGCAAAGCAATCTTTGGTGCTATCTTTGCGATTGTTATTATTATGTTGTTCCTGCGAAACATTCGAACAACGCTAATCTCTGTCGTTTCTATACCACTTTCTCTATTAATTGCAGTTTTAGTCATAAAACAAATGGATATTACGCTTAACATTATGACACTTGGAGCAATGACAGTCGCTATCGGACGTGTCGTCGATGACTCCATTGTTGTTATTGAAAATATTTATCGACGTATGTCGTTATCAGAAGAAAAATTACGTGGAAAAGATTTAATTCGTGAAGCTACGAAAGAAATGTTTATCCCAATTATGTCTTCTACAATTGTAACAATCGCTGTATTCTTACCTCTTGGGCTTGTAAAGGGTATGATTGGTGAAATGTTCTTACCATTTGCTTTAACAATTGTTTTTGCCCTACTTGCTTCCTTACTTGTGGCAGTTACAATTGTGCCGATGCTAGCACATTCCTTATTTAAGAAGGAAAGCATGCGAGAAAAAGAAGTACATCATGAGGAAAAACCAAGCAAATTAGCAAACGGCTATAAACGTATACTTGAATGGGCTTTAAATCATAAAATCATCACATCAAGTATCGCTGTCCTTCTATTAATTGGTAGTCTTGCACTTGTACCAATTATCGGTGTCAGCTTCTTACCATCTGAAGAAGAAAAAATGATTATCGCAACGTACAAACCTGAGCCAGGTCAAACGTTAGACGACGTTGAAAAAATTGCAACGAAAGCTGAAAAGCATTTCCAAGATAAAAAAGACGTCAAAACGATTCAATTCTCATTAGGCGGCGAAAACCCAATGAGCCCTGGTCAAACAAATCAAGCAATGTTCTTCGTTCAATATGATAACGATACGAAAAACTTTGAAAAAGAGAAAGAACAAGTCGTTAAAGATTTACAAAATATGTCTGGAAAAGGCGAATGGAAAAACCAAGATTTCGGAGCAAGTGGCGGTAGTAACGAAATTAAACTATACGTTTATGGAGATAGCTCTGAAGAAATTAAGCCTGTCGTGAAAGACATTCAAAATATCATGAAGAAAAATAAAGATTTAAAAGATATAGACTCTAGTGTTGCAAAAACATATGCAGAATATACTTTGGTCGCAGATCAAGAAAAGTTAAGTAAAATGGGGCTAACTGCTGCTCAAATTGGAATGGGACTTTCTAATCAACATGATCGCCCTGTTCTAACAACAATTAAAAAAGACGGTAAAGATATCAATGTATATGTCGAAGCTGAAAAACAAAATTATGAAACAATCGATGATTTAACAAATCGTAAAATTACAACACCACTTGGTAATGAAGTTGCTGTTAAAGATGTTATGACTGTAAAAGAAGGTGAAACTTCTAACACAGTAACACATCGTGATGGCCGTGTTTATGCGGAAGTTAGTGCAAAATTAACATCTGATGACGTTTCAAAAGCATCTGCCGCTGTTCAAAAAGAAGTAGATAAAATGGATCTTCCTTCTGGTGTAGATGTTTCTACGGGCGGTGTTACACAAGATATTCAAGAATCATTCAAACAACTTGGCTTAGCGATGTTAGCTGCGATTGCCATTGTATACTTCGTTCTTGTTGTTACATTTGGTGGTGCCCTTGCACCATTCGCAATTTTATTCTCGCTACCATTCACAATCATTGGTGCACTCGTTGCCTTATTAATCTCTGGCGAAACGTTAAGTGTATCTGCGATGATTGGGGCTCTTATGCTAATTGGTATCGTTGTAACGAACGCAATCGTGCTCATTGACCGTGTTATTCATAAAGAAAATGACGGCCTATCAACACGTGACGCATTATTAGAAGCTGGTGCAACACGCTTACGTCCTATCTTAATGACTGCAATTGCAACAATTGGGGCTCTTATCCCGCTTGCATTAGGATTTGAAGGTAGCGGCTTAATTTCTAAAGGACTTGGTGTAACAGTAATCGGTGGATTAACAAGTTCAACGTTATTAACACTTCTTATTGTTCCAATCGTTTATGAAGCACTAAGCAAATTTAAAAAGAAAAAAGTAAAATAAAAAAATAACCTCGCAATTAGCGAGGTTATTTTTTATTTCCGAACAGGATTAGACAATCACCATATCCTTCTTTTTCTAAATTTTCTTTTGGAATAAAACGAAGAGCTGCTGAATTAATACAATAACGCAGGCCATTTGGTCCTGGGCCATCTGGAAATACATGCCCAAGATGTGAATCCCCTGCCTTACTTCTCACTTCAGTACGCGTCATATTATGGCTAACATCCATTTTTTCTTCCACACTAGCTGACATAACTGGTTTCGTAAAACTCGGCCATCCACATCCACTATCGAATTTATCGAAAGAAGTAAATAACGGTTCACCCGAAACGATATCTACATATAAACCCTCTTCTTTATGATTCCAATACTCATTTCGAAATGGCGGTTCTGTCCCATTTTCCTGTGTTACATAAAATTGCATCTCATTTAACCTGTCTTTTAAATGAGCGTTGTCCTTTGGCCAATGATTTTTAATGAAGGCATCACGACCTGAACCTTTACGGTATAGCTCATAACGGAATGTATTTTTCTTATGATATCCTTGATGATATTCTTCAGCTGGATAAAACGTAGCAGCCGGCAATATTTTTGTCGCAATTGGCTTCGAAAAATGCCCACTTTTCTCGAGCTCTTCTTTTGAAGCCTCTGCCTTTTTATGTTGTTCCTCATTATGATAAAAAATCACCGTTTCATAAGACTGTCCACGATCGTGGAATTGTCCCCCTATATCAGTCGGGTCAATTTGTCTCCAATATATATTTAACAACTCCTCATACGGCATTTTATTTGCATCAAATGTAATTTGTACTGCTTCATAATGCCCAGTTGTTTCCGAGCATACTTCTTTATACGTTGGATCCTCTTTATGGCCACCTGTATAGCCTGAAACAACCTGTATAATCCCTTCCATCTCTTCAAATGGCGAAACCATGCACCAGAAGCACCCACCAGCAAATGTAGCTAACTCTACCTTTTCATTTACAGCCATTATTTCACCCCTATTCTATATTCTCCTTACAGTATGGCATAAGAAACATAATGTTATAAAAGAAAAAGCATCGAACATCGATGCTTTTTCTTTACTTCACTTTATTTTTTTCAACGTCTTTCTCCATTTCATCACTTGTCACATCTAAGACATCTAATAAAAAAATGAAGATAGGAATACCGATAATTAGTCCCCATACACCTAAGAAGTGTTCTGAGAAGATTAATACCATAAACGTATAGAAAATCGGTAAATTTGTTTTTTGCGACATAAACTTCGGATTTAATACGTAACTTTCAAGCGCATGAATTACTGTTACGATAACTAAAATATAAACGACATACATAATACCGCCGATATTGTAAGCAATCATACAAAGTGGGAATAACGAAATGATAACACCTGCTACTGGAATTAAACCAAGCAAGAAAATCATTAACGCTAAACCTAGTAATTGCGGGAATCCTAATATCCATAATGCGATAACAGATAAAACACAGTTAACAATTGCGATTAAAAATTGTGCTTCGATTACTTTTCCGAATGAACGTGCAAATTTCTTTCCGAAATACTCTATTTCGTTATAGAAAATTGCAAGTCGACTTTCTTTAAATTTCGAAGTAAAAGCAACGATACGTGCTTTTTCAAGTAGGAAAAATAAGCTTAAAATTACAGAAAGTAAAACTTGAAGGCCAAATTTCCCAACATTCGTAATAGATTTATACAAAATGTCTACGCCTTGCCCTACATATTTAGAAAGCTCCATATGATTAACAGCATTAACTGCATACTTAATTAATTCACTATCAGGTGGATTTCTTAAAAATACATTGAATTGATAAATCAATTGTGAAATTTGTATTGTTAATACCGGTAAATATTTAAATAGCGTAATTGCAATTCCCGCCACTAACATTACATATAAAAGCGCTATAATAATTTTCCGATTAATTGGCATGAAATGATCTAATTTACGAGAAATAAACTTTTGGAATCGATCCATTAAATACGTCAACATAAACGTAATTAAAATTAAATTTAACATACTTTGCATCCCATACAATATGAGAGCAAGTAATACTAATACGATTAACCTCTGAAATCCTTTGCTTTGAAACAGGTTTTTTATTTGCATAATCGACGAGTACTCTCTCCTGTCCTATAAAGTAAAACGTTAACAAGTAGATCTCTCTCTGTTCTCTACTTATAATTATCCTTTAATATTAAAGCCATTGCGAGCAATTTATCTTTAATCCTAACCGCCCGTTAATTTTGCTAATATATTATGTTACTTCTTATTTTACAATACAATGACCTATTTCAAAACGCATTATGCATAGTATTAATGAAGATTTAAGGAAACTTTTATCCTTATAAAAATAGGTCTTACCAATACTGTAACATAAAAAGCAAGCTATCAGTAGAAATCCGCCCTACAAATAGCTTGCTTTTATAATTTTTTTAGTAAGTTATATTACCCAATGAATGGCATAAACATCGGAATGATAACTACTGTTACAACACCAACTACTGTCACAGCGATACTTGCCATAGCTGCTTCTACTTCACCCATTTCGATACCTACTGCAACCCCTAACGCATGTCCTGCTGTCCCAAGAGCTAAACCTTTAGCAATCGGATGTTTAACTCTAAATGTTTTTAAGAATAAAGCTCCTAATGCGTATACGATAACTGCATTAAAGATAACTGCAAATGATGTAATTGCTGGAATACCACCGATACTTTCAGATATTGGTAATGCAATTGCTGTTGTTGCTGCCTGCGGTAACATTGAGTTCATTACAGCTGTATCTAAACCAATTGCTTTTGCGACAATGAACACAACAACCACTGAACAAATAGACCCAACCACGATAGCCGATAAAATTTGCCACCAATATTTTTTTAACTTATCAACTTGTTTATATAATGGAATTGCAAATGCGATTGTTGCTGGCTCTAAGAAAAAACTAATCATCTTTCCGCCCGTATTATATTCCTCAAAGGTAAAGTTACCTACCTTTAAAAATACAATCCCTAATACCATTGCTACGAATAGTGGTGTAAATAAGAAGAATCCTTTTGAGTGTTTGAATAAAAATGTTCCGATTCCGTATGCAATTAATGAAACGACGATTCCGAAATATGGAGTCATTGTGCTTGTCATGTTCATTACCTCCTAACCATGTATGGTCTAAAATAGTTACGCGACTTTTCCGTGTTTGCTTCCTTTGTTTACAACTTTCAACTCTTTTGTATCTTTTGTTTCTTTGTCATCTTTACCTAAAATCAATTGTGCAAATAAACCTGTTACAGCAAGTAAAATAATTGTTGCGACAACGATTACGGTTAGGATTTGTACGAAATATTGGCTCATTACACCAAGAGAGTTAATAACTGAAATACCTGATGGGACGAAAAGGAATCCGATAATACCTGTTAAAGCTGTTCCGAGTGATTCAACTTGCTCCAATTTAATAACCTTTAAACATAGTAGACTAAATAAAACGACTAACCCGATTACTGATGAAGGCATCGGAATTGGTAAATGGGTTGAGATAATATTAGAAACTAACATAATAGCTGAAAAAACGAATATTTGTGATAGAAATCCATATACTTTTTTTGTGCTCATTTTGGCCACCTCTTTTGATTTGGTACCTTTATTTTATAGGATATAAACACCGAAGTAAGCGTTTACATAGCGGGATGTAAAATATAAACAGCCAATTACAATAATCCTACGGTGAAATACAAAAGCTGCTCCTTAAATACGGAGCAGCTTTTTAAGTTCTTTTGCATATGTACGGCTAACCGGGACTTTGGATCCCTCTTTCATAATTAAGTTATAAGTCGAATTAAACCACGGCTGTATCTCAGAAATATGATTAATATTAGCAACGAAACTACGATGAACACGCATAAAAATTGTTTGTGGTAATTTCTTTTCCAAAATGACAAGCGTATCATGTGTTACATATGTTTCTTTCATTGTCTTTACAGTTACTTTCCCATCTACAAGCCCTACATAAATAATATCTTCAATGTTAACAAGTACAATTGATTCCTCAATTGGTAATGCTAATTTATGCATCTCGGTCGTTACATCTACACTCTTTATGTCTTGCTTTGTTTCTAATTTTATTTGCTTTTGTTTTTTATATTTCTTTAATGTCTGTACGATACGTTCTTCATCAAATGGCTTTAAAATGTAATCTAATGCATCTACTTCAAATGCTTGCAGCGCATATTGATCATATGCAGTAGCAAAAACAATTGAAGGTGGATTTTTCATTTTCTTTAATATATTTGCGATTTCAAATCCGTTATCATCAGATAACTGAATATCTAGAAAAACAATATCTGGTTTGTTTTTCATTAATTCTTCTAATGCATCCTCTACACAATCCGCCTCACCGATTATCTCTACTTCTTTTGTTTGCTCTAATAAATATTTCAATTCATCCCGTGCTAACATTTCATCATCAACTACTAATACTTTTAACACTCCGTTTTTCCTCCTCTACTTTTTTCGGAATTACAAAGAGGATCTTTGTCCCTTGCTCTAATTCACTTTCAATTTGAAGCATTGTCTCTTTCCCAAATAACCCGATAAGTCGTTCATTAATATTATATAAAGCTGTTCCAGTCCCTTTCTTTGATGGAACTACCATTTTTCCTAATTGCTCTAGACGTTCAATCTCAATCCCTTGTCCATTATCCTTCACTTCAAAGTGAACCATTCCTTCTTTTTCAAACACATGTACCTCGACTTGGCACACTGGCTGCTTTTTCGGAAAAGCATGGCGCAATGCATTTTCAACTAATAACTGAAGGACAAATGGTGGAACTAAAGTCACCTTTAGTGCCTCTTCAATGTACATCTTCACTTCATACTTATTCGGAAATCTCGCTTGCTCTAACGATAAATATGCATGTACATGATTCAACTCTTGTTCTAATGGAATAAGTAATTGTCGTGCCCCTTGCAAATTACAACGAAAATAAACGCTAAGCTGCAATAATAATTTTCTCGCCTTCTCTACATCTGTTCGGCATAAAGCTGACACTGTATTAATTGCATTAAATAAAAAATGCGGATTGATTTGTGCTTGCAGCGCTTTTATTTCGGCATCTTGCAATAACTTACTTTGTAACTCAGCTTCACCTAACTCAAGCTGTGTGGAGAATATTTTCGCTAGCCCTTCCGCTAACTCTTCTTCAACACGACTTAATTGATTAGAGTTTTTAAAATAAAGTTTTAATGTTCCAATCGTATTTCCATGTGAAGTTAATGGAATAACAACTGCCGCTTGTAATGGACACCCTTCATGTTGACAATTAATAATCTCACGTGATTTCGCCTTCATTATTTCCCCTGTTTTTAATACTTCTTTTGATAAACCTGTTATTAAACTGTGTGAAGGAATATGATGATCTGATGCTAATCCAACGTGAGCTAAGATTTTCTCTGTATCTGTTAAGGATACCGCATCTGTTCCCGTAAAGCGGTGAATAATTTGTGCCACATGTTTACAGGACTCTTCCGTCAACCCTTGGCGGAAATATGGTAACGTCTTATCAGCAATTCGTAATACTTTATGCGTTTGTAAAGCTTTTGCGTTTTCTTCTTGTCGTAAAATAGCTAGTATCATCGAAAGTAAAATAAAACTGCCAAAACTATTTACAAGAATCATCGGTAGCGCAATTGTTCTCACAACACTAAGTCCATTTTCTATCATTAATAGAATCATAAGCATTTCTAAAGTAACGATAAAAACACTTAAAACCGCAGAAAATTTAGGTGTAATAGTACGGTTATATTTTTTGAAGATGTATCCAATATAACCTGTTATAATCCCAGCCAAAATTGATGAGATTGCACAACTTACTGCCGTCGTCCCGCCAAGCATATAACGATGAATACCCGCAATAGAACCTACTCCAATTCCGACGATAGGACCGCCAAGCAACCCACTAATTCCCACACCCATAATTCGTGTATTCGCAATTGTGCTGGATGATGAAACACCTTGTAACCAATTTTCATTCATAATAGTATTTCCTGCTATTTCAATCCCTGTGTAATTGCTCACAATTGTAAACACTGAAAAAATACAAATGAGCTTAAACTTATCTACATATCCATCTTGCTTATGAAGAAGACGCCGGAACGTTTTAATATGAGAAAGTAAAAATCCTAAAATAACAATAAGTCCGACGCGTTCAATCATCATAAGTACTAAATTTAGCATCTGTGATTCATTCCTTTTTATATTAGTTAGTTTTATTATGGGAAAATAATGAAGCGTGCGTCAAGGAGAATGAAATGTTTTTTGAAATATTTTACACATAACAATCTCCTCTTTATTTGACAATCTAATAGAAGAGTGCTAAAAATAAAGTAATATAATACAGTCCTTTAACCCAACCCCGTGAGGTTGAGAAGGAAGTCGGAATATAATATACGTATGTTCTTTTTTTAGGGATACGTATGCTTTTTTTGGCCTTCTCATCATATCAGGTGAGAAGGCCTTTTGTTATTCTTCCATAGCGACTGTAGAAGAAAATAAGGAGGAGTAATAATGAACATTACTACTGATGTACAACCAACAACAGAGGAGACGAAAGAGAAAAGATATAAAACATTATTTGGTTCTGCGCTAGGATATGCAGCAGAAGGATTAGATATGTTGCTCTTATCTTTCGTACTTGTCTACATTCTAAAAGAATTTCATCTTAGCCCTGTCGAGGGAGGGAACTTAACATTAGCCACAACAATTGGGATGTTAATTGGTTCCTATTTATTTGGATTTATTGCTGATTTATTCGGTCGTATCCGTACAATGGCCTTTACAATCTTACTATTTTCACTAGCAACTGCACTTATTTATTTCGCAACAGATTATTGGCAATTATTAATTCTTCGCTTTTTAGTTGGAATGGGCGTTGGTGGTGAATTCGGGATTGGAATGGCCATCGTAACAGAAACGTGGTCTAAAGAAATGCGTGCTAAAGCGACATCAGTTGTTGCACTTGGCTGGCAATTTGGCGTCCTGGTTGCTTCAATCCTTCCAGCATTTATCGTCCCGCACTTTGGGTGGAGAGCTGTTTTCTTATTTGGATTAATTCCCGCTTTATTAGCTGTTTATGTCCGTAAAAGTTTAAGCGAACCGAAAATATGGGAGCAAAAGCAACGTTACAAAAAGGAATTGCTCCAGAAGGAAGCTGAAGGTAATTTGACAACTATTGAAGCGGAACAACTAAAAAATATGAAAAAGTTCCCACTTCGAAAGTTATTTGCAAGTAAAAAAGTAACAATAACAACAATTGGTCTTATTATTATGTCATTTATCCAGAACTTCGGATATTATGGCATTTTCACATGGATGCCAACTATTTTAGCGAATAAATATAACTATACATTAGCAAAAGCAAGCGGTTGGATGTTCATTTCTACTATTGGTATGCTAATTGGAATTGCAACCTTTGGTATTCTAGCTGATAAAATTGGCCGCCGCAAAACATTTTCATTATATTATATTGGCGGTACTATATACTGCTTCATTTACTTCTTCCTATTCACAGATGCGACATCATTGTTATGGGGAAGTGCCCTACTTGGATTCTTTGCAAATGGAATGATGGGAGGATTCGGAGCAATTTTAGCTGAAAACTATCCTGCCGAAGCTCGCTCCACAGCGGAAAACTTTATTTTCGGCACAGGGCGTGGATTAGCTGGATTTGGGCCGGTTATTATTGGATTACTCGCTACGGGTGGCAATCTACTTGGAGCATTGTCTCTGATCTTTATCATCTATCCAATCGGGTTGATTACAATGCTATTATGTGTACCAGAAACAAAGGGAAAAGTGTTAGACTAAACGTAAAAGAGGAAGCATCTCATTTAAGATGCTTCCTCTTTTTAATGTTTGTTTATCATTTATTTTGATTTACTAGCTTTCTGGAATAAGAAAGCAGTTTTATCTTTTTCTTGTATAATGCCTTGCTTCAATGCTAATTCCCCTGCAACTTTAGGAGCTAACCATAGCATCGGGAATAACAGAATTGATACCGGAACAGCTGTCACTACAATGAAAGATTGTAATGCATTAATGCTTCCTTCTCCCATATATAAAAGAATTGCTGCAACTGCTCCCATAATAAGCGACCAAAAAATTCGCAAGCTAATTCTAGGATCTCCATCTCCAGTCACTGCCATTGAAATGGAATAAGCCATTGAATCTCCTGTTGTTACTACAAATAAAATTGTTAATAAAAGAAATGCTGGTCCAATAATATTAGATAGTGGCAATTGCCCTGTAATTGCCATCATCGCTGCTGGCATTCCAGATTCACTTAATGCAGCCGAGATAGAGCCAGGCTTCATTAACTCATAAAACACACCTGATCCTCCCAAAATCGTAAACCAAAACGTTGTAATAATAGGTGCAATAATTCCAATTGCAACGATGATTTCTCGAATCGTTCTTCCTCTTGAAATTCGACTCACTAAAATTGCCATCATCGGTCCATATCCAATAAACCATCCCCAGAAGAAGATTGTCCAAGATCCTAACCAACCTGTATCCCCGCGATATGTGCTCATTGGTATAAACTCATTTATATAAAATCCAAACGAAGAAACAAATGAATCAATAATAAATCCACCTGGTCCAAAGAATAACACAAACACCATCAATAAAATCGCTAGTTTAACATTTAAATCACTTATTATTTGAATCCCTTTATTAATTCCCGTTACCGCAGATATAGTAGAAACGGCCACTACACAAATAATAATTGCTAATTGAGTAGTAAACACATCAGGAATTCCAAATAATGCTTGTAAGCCATAACTTGCTTGTAATCCTAAAAATCCGATTGGGCCAATTGTTCCTGCAGCTACCGCAATAATTGCAAATACATCAATCATCGTTCCAAGAAAACTCTTTCGCAATTTCTCCCCAAAAATAGGATATAAAAGCGTTCGAGGTTTTAACGGCATACCTTTATGATAATGCCCATACATCATAACTACTGCACTAATTGTCCCTAAAATCGTCCATGCTAAGAAACCCCAGTGCATATAACTTTGTGCTAAAGCAGGCATGACTGCTTCTTTCGTTCCAGCAGATATACCTTCATGTATTGGTGGCACCGTCATCAAATGATACATTGGCTCTGCTGCTGCCCAAAAAACGCCACCTCCGGCAAGTAATGTAGACATAATAATAGCGAGCCATTTTGCCGTACTAATCTCAGGTTTTTCTAATCCCCCAAGTTTAACTCTCCCATATTTCGAGAACGCCATACACATCGCAACAATAAATGTACCAATTAATAAAACCTGCCAAAAGGCACCAAAATATTTAATTGAAGCTGCAAAACTGCTATTAATGACTCCCTCTACATAACTTTTATTTAAAATAACTGCAATTACAAATAATAAAAGTGAGCCACCACTAATAAGAAATACAGGCCAATCCGTTTTTTGACTCTTCATCCTCATTTACCTTCCTCCTTCCTCAGCAATCTAAAAAAACAACTTCATTATGTTTTATTGTTTATATTCCACACACAATAATTATATAAGTATAATGCTTTAATGATTTCACACACACTTATGTTGTCCCTAAAAATATGCTAAATCCTTCTTATTTTAAAAGAATATTTTATTCCTCTTACATAAAAATGCAAAACAAAAGACCTTATATTTCTATAAGGTCTTCGAAACAGAAATTTGATTATAACACAAGGAACTGGCCGTTTCAAAAAAGGGCGTGCCAAAAGAGCTAGAAGTAAAGGCTTCCAACTGCTATCTAATAGGAATTAAAAAAAATTAAAATTTCATGATTGATACCTTTATATTACAAACTACTTATGGAAGAAATTAGGCGTTAGAATGTCGTTTGGATACGGTTTATGATAAATATGAGTTGCAGCAGGTGATAACGGAGGAATTAACCATACCCAGTTGCCAGTTACAACCCGTCCACAAGCAACTTCTTGCTTCTCAAACTGCTGAAATTGCTGGGCGGCAGTATGGTGATCTACAATGCTAACCCCTTGTTTTTTGAAAGAATGTAAAACAGCTATATTTAACTCAATTAACGCTTTGTCTTTCCATAACGTACTATTTCTGGAAGTATCTAAATTTATCATCTCTGCAACTGCTGGAAGCAAATTATAACGGTCATGATCCGCTAAATTACGAGCACCAATTTCAGTCCCCATATACCATCCATTAAACGGGGCTGCTGTATAAGAAATACCGCCAATCTCTAAACGCATATCTGAAATCATCGGTACCCCATACCATTTTACTTCTAGTGATGAAATTGGGTACTCTGGATGTTCAATTGGTACCTCTTTCACTTCTTTTTTAGGAATTTCTTTATATACAGGATCTTTTCCATCAACAGAAAATACAAGCGGTAATACGTCAAAATGTGTACCTTCTCCTTGCCACCCAAGACCTTGACATAAATCGGTAAGTGCGGTGGAGTGTGAGTCACCAATCACTCCCATTTCCGTTTTGTATCCTGCATATCGAATTAATTGATGATTATAAAGTCGTATATTATTCTCTTCACTTTGATATTGCTTAAAAATCGTAATTGTCGGTTTAACTTTTCCATCATTCGTCGCATATTTAATATGATGAATTAATGCATTATATACACCTTCTTCATCATTTACTTCACGCGCATCTAATATGTGCATCTTACTCCAAAACAATCTCCCAATGCATCTATTACTATTACGCCATGCCATTCGTGATCCATGAACAAGCTCTTCAAATGTATGCTCATACGTGCCAGTCTTTTCTATCTCTATTAAAATTTCCTTCATACGCTCTTTTATTAATTGCTCTTTATTAAGTTCCTTATAGCAAACGGTAATAAAATTACTTGCTTCCTCTATTAATTGTTTCGTTTTGCTCATAAACAATCTCCTTCTATCTCAACAAGACACTACTACTTTACAGTATAAGCAAAAAGGATACGAGTCACAAACGAAATCAAAAGTGTTACTTTTATCGTGATATTTTTCAGAAAATTTTTAGAATTTTTGTTGACTTCCGAAAAAACAAGTGTATTTTTGACTTAAGTAAACTATTTTGACCTGCACCAACTTTTTAGGTGGAAAGGAGGTAATTTCACGTCTTCATTTCAATTGCCCAATCTTTCATATGACTATGATGAACTAGATCCATACATTGGTGTAACACATTAGCATTCATCATGCATGTAAGGTAACTTTGGTAATGTAAAACTAGTATTGTCGAAATCCTCCAGAATCCCCCGGCTTGCCACCGGGGGATTTATGATTACTTCGTTGTATTTATGTAATGGTGTAAAACATTTTTCATTTCTAGTTTCAGCTCTCGGAACGGAAATCCCAATTCACGAGCCTTCCCATTATGTAGCGTACAATTAGTTACCTCATTATAAGGAGCTATATTGTCTCCTGCTTCTTGAATGAGCGCTTTTCTCTCCGTTATCTCTTCTATGAAACGAATAATTTCTTCAGTAGAAACTACCCCGTTACTACAAGCGTTCATTGGTCCTTCCATGTTTTCCATCCCACACCAAGCTAAAAACTCTCCTGCTTCTTTTTCATGTATAAATGACAACTCTCCATCTACATGATCCACAACGATAGGCTCTTGTTTCACAACATGTTCAACGTAAAATTGTAATCTTTTCGTATAATCATTTTCTCCGATAACAACCGGAAAACGTACTGCAACGACCGGGAATGTTGCATGTTGAAACAACACTGCTTCGGCTAATCGCTTACCTTCACTATAATTAAAATCATTCCTATTTCCATACGTGATTGCATACTCGTACGGATTAAAGTTCTCTTCTAATAGGCCTAGCGCAGGCTCATAGACAGCCATTGAAGATGTCATAACATATTTTTTCACTTTACCACATAATACTTTACATATAATTTCCGCGGCGTTCGGGCTATAACATAAGTTATCGTATACAATATCATAACTCTTACCTTCTAAACGCTCTTCCAATAATTTCTCGTCTTCTCTATCTACTACAATTCTTTTTACCGTATCCCCAAAAGAATCCTCCGTAAATCCTCGTGTTGCAATTGTTATATCGTGTCCCTCTTGTAAAAGTGCTTCTACTAATTGCTTACCAAAAAATCTTGTTCCCCCTAGAACCAACACTTTTTTCACTTTCATCATCCCCTATTTTATAAAATCGAATATTGTAAAATACCACCTTAATTATAAACCTGACTATAAACAAAAAGCATGGAATCATTATCAAGATTCCATGCTTTCTTACATACGATACTTTAACGTACTCGATATTTAAAAATACAATAGCAGCAATATAAAATAGAAATTACTGATACATAAACCCACAGTTCATATACGAATCCCTCGCCCCATACTCCCATAAAATAAAAGAGTGAAGGCAACGTCAATGTTACCCATGATTGTACAAAGGCAATTCTGCCAAGATATTGATTGATATTCTTTTTTTGTGCATTTAATACAAAGAATAAATACCAAAGTAATGCCCACATAAACCATGTTAAAGCATTAACAACATCGTGGAATTGAACAAATGAAACAACCATATAGAATAAAGCAATAATTGCTACCCAAATACAGAACCAGCCTAGTCCACTACTATCCATTCCTTTAATAAAAGTAACGCCTACATATAAATAAGTTAAACCAAATAGAAAAGTAGCTGCGTATGAATATACCGTCCAGTTACTTTGATCAGAAATCATAATCAAATAGAACGGAATGATAATTTGTAGTGCCCCCACAAATAAATTAAAAACACCTGCGCTTTTCATCTCTACTTTGCCCAATATAACAAGACTATTTAAAAATAAAGCTGCACCTGAAAGTAATAATCCCACGTAACCCATATATATTCGTGTGAAAGTCTTTCCCTTTCACACTTTTAACCTCCCCACAATATAAAGTGATCCTTTATTATTTTTCTTCCTATTTAAAACTACATACATAATTTTTAATCTGAATAAGTCAGACTTCCTACCTTAAAGAAGAACGTATTTAAAACGCTTTCAATAATAAATAACCCTATCAGAACATTAAATAGGATTCCTTGATTATAAACGTACTCTAACCATGATACAAGTATTGAAATTCTTTTCAATATTACGTTTTTTATTTCTATAAAAAATTAGTAGAGTGATACATTTTCCCTATCTCAATCTGGGAACGTAACACTTGAATACTCTATTTTGCAGCTGACTATAATTGGTGCTTATGCAAACGGGATGGTCCTTGTTATCACGTTACTACTCTTATATTTTGAAGATCGTAAAGGGGCATTTCGAACATCAGCCCTGTTCTTTTTTGCAAACCTGTTATTAAGTCTTCTTCTACTTCCATTTGGGTTCAATGGTTACGGTATTAGTTTTGCACGCGGATCTTCTATTACATTCTTATATGCTATTTCTAGGCTCTTTACTTACATTAAAGATATTGATTACTACACGTTTTGTCAGTCAAATGCTCCTATAAAACGACGAACTTTCTTTACTAAATTTGCTAATAAACTTAATGGAAATAAATAAATAAAAATGACCTTTTGCTCCCGCAAAAAGGTCATTTTTATTTATTTATTAAACTTCTAGATAGCCATTTTTGTTATTTGATTGCCATCTCCAAGAGTCTGCACACATCTCTTCTAATCCGCGTTTTGCTTCCCATCCTAATTCACGCTTCGCTTTCGATGCATCGGCAAAACATACTGCCACATCACCAGGGCGACGCTCCGTAATTTTATAAGGAACTTCTTTGCCCGAAACCTTTTCAAATGCTTCAACCATTTCCAACACACTATAACCAGTACCTGTACCGAGATTGTATGCATCTATCCCAGTAGTGCCAAGTACCTTTTCAAGCGCCTTTACATGGCCATTGGCTAAGTCTACAACATGAATATAATCACGGACACCCGTGCCATCTTTTGTTGGATAGTCATTTCCAAATACACTTAATTCCTTTAGCTTACCTACTGCTACTTGTGTTACATATGGCATTAAGTTATTTGGAATTCCGTTTGGATCTTCTCCAATACGTCCACTTTCATGCGCACCAAATGGGTTGAAATAACGAAGTAATGCGATACTCCATTCTGCATCCGCAAATGCTACATCACGCATAATTTGTTCAATCATTAATTTCGTTTGACCATATGGATTTGTTGCACTTAATGGAAACTCCTCCGTAATTGGTGATGTTTCTGGGATACCATACACTGTTGCAGATGAACTGAAGATCATCTTCTTCACATCATGCTTCTGCATCACTTCACATAGCACTAATGTGCTTGTAATGTTGTTATGATAATACGTTAATGGAATTGCTACTGATTCCCCTACAGCCTTAAAGCCTGCAAAGTGAATAACAGCTTCAATTGTATTTTCTTCAAAAATCGTATCAAGTGCTTCTCGATTTAAAATATCTTCTTTATAAAACTTAAACTGTTTTCCTGTTATCTCTTTCACTCGATTTATAGACTCTACCGAGCTATTCGAAAGATTATCTACTACTATAATTTCGTAACCGTTTTTTAGTAATTCTACGCATGTATGACTACCAATATATCCTGCTCCACCTGTTACAAGTATTGCCATAATTATAGTCCTCCATATTTCATTCATTATAAACTTCTCAAAGTATATCACATATTTCTTATCGTATGTTTATTATGCGAACACAGAAACTTACATTTTATCCCACACTTATTTTGTACAATACACGATTCCAATCAGGTAATAAAAAAACGCCACATAACAGACATCGCGTGGCGTTTTTTGATCAAATTACGTAACAATATACACTTAGAAAATGCGCAAGACTACCTAACAATACAAAGACATGAAAAATTTCATGGTGTCCCATATATTTAAACTCCAACCATTTTGGCTTCGCACCGTAAATAAACCCACCAATTGTATAAAAAATGCCTCCAAGTACTAAGAAAATAATACCTCCTGTACTTAAATTCTCAGCTAGCGGTGCAAAGAATAGAACAATTAACCAACCCATCAGAAGATAAATTGCTGTCGATAACCATCTTGGACAATTAAACCAAAACATTTTAAAAACAATACCACAAATCGCCGTTGCATAAACTAAGCAAAATAATAGTAAACCATTTGCCGAATTTAATGTAATTAAGCAAAAGGGTGCATATGTACCTGCAATTAATATAAAAATCATAGAATGATCTAGCTTCCTAAAGAAATAAATAACACGTTCACTGGCTACGACACTATGATACACAGCTGATGCCATATAAAGTACCATCATCCCGATACCAAATAAAATAACAGCTGTAATTGCAGCAAAAGATGGCATCTTAACAGAAACTTTCACAATCATAGCTAATAATGCAATAAATGATAATACAGCTCCTCCTAAGTGAGTAAATGCATTAACTGGTTCTCTTACATAAGCATTCATATAAACACCCCTCATATAATTACATGTAGTTTTAATAACTACTTATAATTATATATATATTATTCATACGGGTCAACATTTACATTTCATTTGTTTCGTAATACCATATTTAAAGACATACTAAACATTAAGTTCCACTAAGTTATAAAAGTGAGGGGTTCTACGTGGAAAATATAAATAAATTACTTGAATCATTACATTTAGAAAAAAATATTAAACTTGAGGATATCCCAAATGTCGACTTATATGTAGACCAAGTTGTCCAACTATTTGAGAATACTTATGCGGATACAACGAGAAATGATGATGAAAAAGTATTAACAAAAACAATGATTAACAATTACGCAAAAGGGAAACTATTCATCCCTATCAAAAATAAAAAGTATTCAAAAGAACATATGATTTTAATCAGCTTAATTTATCAATTAAAAGGAGCACTTTCCATTAATGATATAAAAAGCTCCTTAGAAAATATAAATGCACCGTTAATAAACGATGATACATTCGAATTAAATACTCTATATAAAGATTATCTTTCTCTTACTGAAACCAATGTAGAAAGCTTTAAACAAGACGTAAATAAGCGTGTTACGGAAGTAAACGAGGTTTCTTCCTTAGAAGATCCAACACTAGAAAAGTTTTTATTACTAACATCCTTCGTGACTATGAGTAATATGTATAGACGTTTAGCAGAAAAATTAGTTGATGATCTCAAAGAATCTTAAACAAAAAACTATCCACCTGTTTGAAGTGGATAGTTTTTTTGTTTACTTAATTGCTTCATGAACTTTTAATTGTTTCCCTTTAATCGTTGTGTTTTTCATGATTTTTAAAACAAGTGGTCCTTTTCCGTTTAATATTTCAACGTAAGAAACATTGTCTTGTATTGTAATAATTCCTATATCTTCTGCTGTAACACCTTTAATTTTAGCAATTGTACCGACGAAATCTACCGCCCTAATTTTCTTTTTCTTCCCGCCATTAAAGTACAATTTCATAATTCCTTTGTTTAGGTCCGCATTTTTATCTTTCTTTATAATTGGTTTAGCATGTATCTTTTCCTCAAATACTGCTTTCCCTTTCATAACTTCTTCTTTTGAAGGTGCAAGTGCCTTTGGAATTTCAAAGCCGATGTACTCCTCAATCTCTTCTAAAAATCTATTTTCATACGGTGTTATGAATGTAATAGCTTTTCCTTTATTACCAGCTCGTCCCGTTCTTCCCGTACGATGTACATAACTTTCTTTTTCTAATGGAATATCATAGTTAATAACATGTGTAATATTATCAATATCAATTCCTCTAGCCGCCACGTCTGTCGCTACTAAATAACGGAACTTTCCTTTTCTAAAATCGTCCATAACTTCAAAACGATCTTCTTGTACCATACCACCATGTATTTTGTCACAAGGATAGTTAACGCGATTTAACTGTTTAAATACGTGATCTACATTTTCTTGTGTACGGCAAAAAATAATACAACTATCTGGATTCTCAATCGTTGTTACATCTTTAAGAAGTGAAAGCTTCTCCTCTTCTCTCGTCTCAAAAAGTGTATGTTCAATTTTATCTGTTGTAATCCCGGCAGCCTTAATTTCAATATGCGTTGGCGAATCCATATACTTACGAGATAACTTTTCAACATCTTCTGGAAGTGTTGCCGAAAATAACATTGTCATTCGTTTTGTAGGTAACTCGTCAATAATTGCCTCTACTTGATCGATAAAGCCCATATTCAGCATTTCGTCTGCTTCATCAATAACTAAATACTTCAAACACGCTAAAGAAAGAGTACCTTTTTCAATATGATCTAACACACGGCCAGGAGTCCCAACTACAATATGTGTTTTTTGCTTTAACTCTAATTTTTGACGTGCAAATGGAGATTTACCATAAACTGCAGCAGCCTTAATTCTTTTGAAGCGGCCTATATTCGTAATATCTTCTTTTACTTGCACCGCAAGCTCTCTCGTCGGTGTTAAAACTAAAGCTTGTGGCTTATTCTCTTCCCACTCCACCATTTCACAAAGTGGTATGCCAAATGAAGCGGTTTTTCCACTTCCAGTCTGTGATTTCACGACAAGGTCTTTCTTTTGCAAGGCAACTGGAATAACCTCTCCTTGCACTTCCGTTGGATGTTCATATCCTAAACCAGTAAGTGCTCTTACAATTTCTTTACTTAATGCATAATCAGCAAAACTTTTTTTACTCATATATTAACCTCTTTTTATTCTGTATTATTTTCTTTTTTCGCTTTTCCTATCAATGAATCATCATATACGTTATTATCACCTTATTCATTATACTTGAAAGCTCACATAAAAAGGCGAATCATTCGTGATTCGCCTGACTAAACAAAAGGATTTTCTATTTCAAAAAATTTATAAAAATATTATTTCATTATAAAAATAAACCTCTATCATTTCATATACTGTTCAACTAACTGATAGCACCTTTCCTTCGTACTATTTACCTTCGATGAAATAATTGCTAAACCTGACAATGTTCCCTGTCCGGATTCATTCCAAGCTGCCTCTGCTTTTTGATCTCGATACGTAATCCATTCACGTTGTTTCTCTCTTAAAGTGTTCATCTCACCCGTAGAAAGCTGCTTTTTCAAAACAGCATAAATCTCATTTAAAGCTGCATCCCACGCTTCGTATCTTCTTCCCTCTCCTTCTTTCATTTCAGTTGTAATCCCATTCTCATATAAATAATCGAATTTCTTCAAACTCTCCTCAATACTATTTAATTTACTAATATATTTTTCCCTTTCACCGGCAATAACTCTTTCTTTCTTAGGCTCTTCTACTTTCGGCTTCCCTTCATTTTTATTTTCTTCTTTTACTTTTTCCTCCTTAGACTTCTCATCTTTTGTTTTATCTACATCAATTGTCCTCGGCACAATCTGTGTGATTTGTTCATTCGCATTTTGATAATATACTTTAAACTGCTCTTTTCCTTTCGTTTCCCTAATAATTACATTCAGTTGATTTTTTACATCCGCAAACTTCTGCTCGTTTTTTAACTCCTCTACTTTAGCGAGCATTTGCTTATATTTTTCTTCCTCACCTTTTTGATTAGCTAAAACTTCTCGTTTTTCTTTTGCTTGTTTAGCTAATATAACTGGACTAACAGAACCATTTTCAATTTCCCTCAATAACGAAATTGCTCGGTCTATATTACTTTCCTGTAATGCTTCAATCATTTTATTCGTTTGATTCATCTTCAGCCTTATTTCCCGATCATCCTTCTTTTCTTTTAATGCTAATTCAAAAGATGCGACTGCTCTATCGTATTCTTTATTTTCCAATGCTAAATCCCCTTGTTTCTTTGCCTTATCAAAGGCATCATTATTGCTACATCCGGCAACAACCAACAAAGTTATTCCTATTGTTAGTATTAACTTTTTCATAGTATTTCCCCCAGTCCCCCTCGCTCAAAATAAGAAGCATACATACAATCTTATGCAATTATCGCAATTTTCCTTACTTTTTTTTATAAACGAACGTTACGCATAAGAAATCTATTTAAATTCGTTTTTAACGTTATTTTTAAAATATATTGGCTTCTTTTTTTAAAAATGTTAAGAAAATCTTTGACTTCTTACTAAAAATGATATAAATTATCCTATGGACGAACATTTTTAATCAATAAAAATAAAATATTCGTATTTTAGGGGTGTAAATGATGGAAAACGTATTTGACTATGAAGACATTCAATTAATTCCTGCAAAATGTATTGTAAACAGCCGATCTGAATGTGATACAACTGTCACTTTAGGAAAACATAAATTTAAATTACCTGTCGTACCTGCAAATATGCAAACGATTATAGATGAAAGAATCGCAACTTATTTAGCTGAAAATAATTACTTCTATATCATGCATCGTTTCCAACCAGAGAAACGAATCTCATTCATTAGAGATATGCAATCACGTGGATTAATTGCTTCAATCAGCGTTGGTGTTAAAGAAGACGAATACGAATTCGTACAACAATTAGCTGCTGAGCAACTTTCACCTGAATACATTACAATCGATATCGCACATGGTCACTCTAATGCTGTGATCAACATGATTCAACATATTAAAAAACATTTACCAGAAAGCTTCGTTATCGCTGGAAACGTCGGAACTCCAGAAGCGGTAAGAGAATTAGAAAACGCTGGTGCTGATGCAACAAAAGTTGGTATTGGACCTGGTAAAGTTTGTATTACTAAAATTAAAACAGGCTTTGGAACTGGTGGTTGGCAGTTAGCTGCACTTCGCTGGTGTGCAAAAGCTGCAAGTAAGCCAATTATCGCTGACGGTGGTATCCGTACGCATGGTGATGTAGCTAAATCAATTCGATTTGGAGCAACTATGGTTATGGTCGGTTCTCTATTCGCTGGTCATGAAGAGTCTCCAGGGGAAACAATCGAGAAAGACGGCAAACTTTATAAAGAGTACTTCGGTTCAGCTTCTGAATTCCAAAAAGGCGAGAAGAAAAACGTTGAAGGTAAGAAAATGTTCGTTGAGCATAAAGGTTCTTTAGAAGACACTTTAATCGAAATGGAACAAGATCTTCAATCTTCTATCTCTTACGCCGGTGGAACAAAGTTAGACTCAATTCGTACTGTAGATTATGTAGTCGTGAAAAACTCTATTTTCAACGGTGATAAAGTATATTAATTTTTAAATTTAACTCGAAGGACAAGCATTTTTATGCTTGTCCTTCTTTTTCATGTATAAAAATGTAAAATATTTTCATTTTACTGAATTTTCTAGTATCATATTTTTAGATACTTATTAATAAGGGGGATATAACAAATGAAAAATGTAATTGAGAAACGCCTTATTCGCGCGGAAGTCTCTACTGAATTGACATGGGACCTTTCTGATTTATACGAATCTGATAAAGAGTGGGAAACTGCATTACGTGTATTAACAGACGATATAAAAAAACTTGATGCATTTAAAGGACAATTACACACTAGCCCCGCTACCTTATTAAATTGCCTACTTTTAGAAGAAGAGCTTTTAATGAAGTTAACAAAACTCGGCGCATATGCAAATTTAAAAGAATCCGCTGATCGTACAGATTCAGTTATTCAAGCGAACTCTTCCAAAATGTCCGCTTTAGGGACGAAAGTACATACCGCACTATCCTTTATTCATAATGAAATTCTCTCCTTTGAAGAAGGAACAATTGAAAAATATTTAACTGAGGAAACAAAACTTGAGCCTTTCCGTAAATCGTTACTAGAAATACTACAAAAAAGGCAACACACGCTCTCTCCTGAAACAGAAGAAGCTCTTGCTGCACTCGGCGAAGTTCATAGTTCTCCCTACAAAATTTACGGCATGACTAAATTAGCCGATATGGATTTCTCTTCTATACAAGATGAACAAGGAAATGATTTACCTGTATCGTTTGCATTATTTGAAAGTAACTATGAATTTTCTCCAAGCGCATATATACGCAGAAAAGCATATTCATCATTTGTTTCCACATTGAAACGATATAAAAATACAGTTGCAACAACGTATGCTACTGAAGTAAAAAAACAAGTGGCGCTTTCTCGTTTACGCAAGTACGAGTCCGTTACCCATATGCTTTTAGAACCTCAAAAAGTTCCACTTGAAATGTATAACAACCAACTAGATATTATTTATAACGAATTAGCGCCTCATATGCGCCGTTTTGCAGATTTAAAAAAGAAAGTATTAGGGCTTGATCAAATGCTTTTCTGTGACTTACACGCACCGTTAGATCCTGAATTTAATCCAACCATCACATACGAAGAAGCTGGTAAATTAATTCAAAAATCTTTAAAAGTATTAGGACCTGAATATAATACGATTATTGAAACGGGCTTTAAGGAAAGATGGGTAGACCTTGCAGATAATATCGGAAAATCAACAGGTGCTTTCTGCTCTAGCCCGTATGTTTCCCATCCTTACATTTTAATTACATGGCAAAATACGATGCGTGGATGCTTCACATTAGCTCATGAATTTGGACATGCTGGTCATTTTTATTTAGCCAATAAAAATCAGCGCATTATGAATGTACGTCCATCTATGTATTTTGTTGAAGCACCATCAACGATGAATGAATTACTATTAGCCCAGCATTTACTAGCGACTACCGACGATAAGAGAATGCGCAGATGGGTTATTCTGCAACTACTCGGCACATATTACCACAACTTCGTTACCCATCTACTTGAGGGAGAATATCAAAGACGAGTATATACCCTAGCAGAAGAAGGGCAAGCACTCACAGCTACAACTTTAACTGAAATAAAAACAAAGGTCCTTTCGACATTCTGGGGAGATTCGGTAGAAATTGATGAAGGCGCTGGTTTAACATGGATGCGTCAACCTCACTATTATATGGGCTTATATTCTTACACATATTCTGCGGGCTTAACTGCATCTACTACTGTAGCTCAAATGATTAAAGAAGAGGGACAACCTGCTGTTGATCGCTGGCTTGATGTACTCCGTGCAGGCGGTACAATGAAACCACTTGAATTAATGAAACACGCTGGAGTAGACATGTCAAAACCAGATGCAATCCGTAAAGCTGTTTCTTACGTCGGTTCCTTAATTGATGAATTAGAGCGTTCTTATCAAGAATAAAAATAAGCCCTCGCTTTATGAGGGCTTATTCTATATTTACTTTCCAAATCTTTTGCGGTATCCGCACTTTCTACATAGTTCTTCTACTGCGACCCTTTTTGAAAATCCATCTACAATATTTTTCGCTCTATCGCCTTCAATAATATTAGAGAATGAATCATTATTAATATTTCCAAGATTAATAATTCCCTCACCATCTAAACAACAAGGAATAACCGTTCCATTCGCTAAAATACCTGCTTGATTTCGAAGACCATGACAGAATCCTTTTCCATCATCCTCTTCTTCATGTAATGCCGGCCACTGGAATTCATAATCTTGATTAATAAATACACGTTCCGCAATTTTTATACCTTTTCCTGGTGTAAGCTTCTCTTCAATTTTATAAGAAAGATCAAATTCATTTTCTATAATAGATAATAAATCTCTATTCCGCTGAATTTCAAGATTCGTTTTATTGTCCTGAGTTAAATTCCATAATCTTAGCGAAACAATTAAATCCGATTGACTTGTCGCCTCTCTAATGAAGGAAAGTATACTCCTTACATAGCCCTCTTTATCTTGCGAACCTGGGTGTCCATCAAAACTGTGCAGTGAAAAATTCATTTGTCTTAACGCAGGCTTATTTAACAGTCTATGCCTTCTCTTATTAATTAACGTTCCGTTCGTTGTAATATTAACTTTAAACCCTTTTTCATGGCTTAAATCTAATAGTTGATCTATTTTTGGATGGAGCAACGGCTCACCCTTCACGTGCAAATAAATGTAGTCTGTGTGAGGTTTAATTTGGTCTAATCTTTTAGCAAAATCCTCTACAGAAATGAATTGCTTCTGCCTTTCCGTCGGCGGACAAAAGCTGCACGCAAGATTACATACACTCGTAATCTCCAAGTAAAACTTCTTAAACTTCTTCACCTTTAATTCCTCACTTCTCTGACTACTTATACTTTTTCCTCTTCATATTACAGCATATTTTTTTAAAAATAGAAACATACTTATTTTAGGAAATCTATATACCATTCATTAATGTTTAAAAGACCATCGGTGATTTTTGTCCAATGGTCTTTTTTACTCTTTATATACAAATGAAAAATTTATTTATGATACGGTTCACCACGATTAATACGAAATGCTCTATACACTTGCTCAAGCAATACTAATCGCATTAATTGATGTGGTAATGTCATCTTCGAGAAAGAAAGAGATTCGTTTGAGCGCTTCATTACTTCAGAACTAAGCCCCAGTGATCCACCAATTACAAATGTGATTTTGCTCTTTCCATATGTAGCAAGGCGATCTATACTTGCTGCAAACTCTTCTGATGATTTTTGTTTTCCTTCTATTGCTAATGCAATGACGTGCGTATCATCAGAAATTTTATCCAGTATACGTATGCCTTCTTTTTCTTTTACAATTAACATTTCTGCTGCACTTAAATTTTCTGGTGCCTTTTCATCTGGCAATTCAATTACTTCTACTTTTGCGTACGAAGATAATCGTTTTAAGTATTCTGCTATACCTTGTTTTAAGTATTTTTCTTTTAATTTTCCGATTGAAATAATCGAGATATTCACATCTATTCCCCACCTTACAAACACGTTATCCACAGTACTTATCCACATATCCACAAATGTTACCCACATATTGTGTGAGAATCTGTGTTCGATACAACATATGTCGCCTCATTTTGACAAAATTCACATGTTTTTTTCTCTTCTTTAGAGTTATCCACATTGTTGATAACCGGTGCAACTTCACACTCATCCACAATGATATCTAATGCTAATTCAACATGTTCTAAACAACAAGGTAAATTCATATTCTTCACCTCACTTTTCTACAATAGAAAACAGGAGGTAGGCCCTCCTGTTTTTAATACTTTTGAATGCCTAATTTCACCGTTGTTGTCGCTCGTTTTGTACCACGATAAAACGTAAGGGTCATTTTATCATTAATTTTTTTATTATATAAGGCCGTGCGGAACCCAATAATATCGTGCACCGCTTTTCCATCTACCGCCACAATAACATCATGTTCTCTAAGACCCGCATCCGTACCTGGAGAAGGACTTTTCACATCTAAAACACATACTCCTTCTGTTACGTTACCTGGTAATTGTAACGTTTTTGACCAATAGTAACTCGGAATCTCATTTAATGATCTTAGTTCAATCCCAACATAAGGTCTTTTTACTTTACCGTATTTCTCAAGTTCATTCATAACAGGGACGGCTCTTGTAATCGGAATAGCTAGTCCAATTCCTTCTACTTCTTTTGCTGCAATTTTCATTGAGTTAATACCAATTAATTGCCCTGCTGCATTTACAAGTGCACCACCACTATTACCTGGATTAATTGCAGCATCTGTTTGCAATACTTCTACTTGCCAATCGTAATGTCCATCTTGATCTAAATCTACAGGAACAATACGCTCATTAGCCGAAATAATACCTTGTGTGACAGTCCCAGAAAATTGTAGCCCAAGTGGATTTCCAATCGCAATAACTGGTTCTCCTCTACGAACGGTATTAGAGTCGCCAATTTCAATCACTTTCTTCACATGCTTCGCATCTATTTCTAGTACCGCTAAGTCTGTGACTACATCGGTTCCTAATACTTTACCTGGAATTTTCTTACCGTCACTTAAGCTCACTTCAATACGATTCGCCCCAGCAACAACGTGGTTATTCGTTACAATATACGCATGTCCATCTGTTTTCTTATAAATCACACCAGAGCCTGTACCAGCTTCCGAATCAGCCTCTGAAAAATCGTCTCGTTGAATATTAATAACACCAACAACAGCCTCTGAAGCTCGATCAACAGCGTCTACAAAGCTAATCTGTTTAACAGGAACACTTCCAGTTTGAGCCTCAGCCATATTTTTTTCACTCGCTTCAGCTTGCGGAAGCTTACCGGCATGATTTGAAAATAAAGGGGCTCCAAATGCAAATAATGAAGCCCCTACAATTGTTCCCGCTATGCTAGAAATGACGATACCTTTATGCTTCTTTTTCCCTGCACGTTTTATACGATACTTTTCTTCATCAATAAAGGACATATTTGTTCACCTATCTTCCTAAAAAACAACTATATTCACCTTTATTGTTTACTAAAATGAAGAATTATACGTATTGAATTTTCGTAGGCATTTTTGGATCTGTGTCATGTATTTCAAAGGCTTCTCCCACTCCAAAACCCTTTTCTTCTAACACTTGTGATACAGACATACGCGCTAATTCTTTCATGTTATTATCTAAGCTTAAATGCGCTAAATAAATGTGTTTTGTCTCGTCTGTAATAACATCCGCCATCGCTAATGCAGCATCCTCATTACAAACGTGACCTACATCACTTAATATGCGTCTTTTAATGCTCCATGGATAGCGTCCCATACGAAGCATTTCCACATCATGATTGCTTTCAAATACGAAAGCATTCGCTCCCTTAATAACACCTTTCATACGGTCACTTACGTATCCCGTATCTGTAATAAGAGCTAACTTTCTATTATTGTTATGAAAAGCATAAAACATCGGTTCTGCCGCATCATGAGAAACACCAAATGATTCAACTTCAATATCCCCAAATGTTTTCACGTCTCCTACTGAGAAAATGAATTTTTGATCAGTTGGGATATTACCTATTAAATGTTCCATTGCATTCCATGTTTTCTCGTTCGCATAAACAGGTAAATCATATTTACGCGCCAATACACCTAATCCTTTAATGTGGTCACTATGCTCATGTGTTACAAGAATACCTGATATGTCATTTATATTCAGTTCAGCTTGCTTAAATAAGGCCTCTGTAGCTTTACCACTTAAACCTGCATCGACGAGCAATTTTTTTTCATCTGTTCCTACATATAGCATATTCCCTGTACTCCCACTTGCAAGTACACTAAAGTGCATACTCATTCTTTCTCACTCCATTATGTTCTTCCGGCACTTGAGTTTCCCCTAATTCCATAACTTGTCCTTCAATTGCATTCACAAAATAGTCCTTTTTCTGCTCTGTCTTTAAGTTCCACGTTGGAGCAAGCACTTGTATATTAGAAGAAGATTCAGCTAGAGTCGCATATCCAATCTGCGCCTCTTTCACGTGCGTATTTTCTGCAATTTTATTTTTTACATATATATTTTCTAAAGCTGTTTGAGCAGTGATAATTTCTTGTTCTTTCGTTTTTTCACTTTCGCCCATTTCCTTCAAATCCGTTAACATTGTTTGTGTATACGAAACAAGCTCATTTTTTTCATTCAAATCTACAACAATCATTGCATGATTGTTGTAGAAAATCGGCTTATCCTTATACTTTTGAAAGAAATAAATTTTTGAATCTTTCATTGCCCCAAACTCGTATTTCTGCCCATCAAGCACGTAGCTTTTTAAGAAATCATTATACTTGTCCTTTGATAACGATTTTGCATTTAAAAATGGTTCTTTCAACTTACTTTCTATCTTATATTCTTCTTGCAGATGCACTGTTTGATTTTTTAAAGACTGCACATCTTCTTCCTTAAAGCTTTTATTTTTCGCCATAATAAACGACTCTTTTTTCGGCTCTTTAGGAAAACTCCCCATAGTAATTTTAGACTCTTTTAATTGTTGATCAATTTTTGTTTCTGTCACAAGTTCCAATTGATTACTATCTTGCTTTTGAATGAACTGAAAGATAAGAAAGAGATCTAAAACAAAAAAGGTCACAATAAATATGGTTTTAATTCGATCCCAATCCATTTAGTCCCCCCTCACTCCATTCAAATATTTTTTGCTTACCATTTTCTTCACATTTTACATACCATATTGGCTTTAAAATAATGTTTTTTCCTTCGTTGATGGAATCTTCCAATGATAACTTATAACCAATTCCAACATCCTGAATTGAATTTTTATCAATTTGCGGATTATTCTCTAATGATGTCATCACTGTACGACCCGATGCGAGAGAAGTTGTTAGTTGTTTACTAGGCAATTTGAAACTTGGATCAAAAAAGGATCTTTCATACTGCATGATTTCACCTGAACCCCATGCTTGCTTTAATTCCGCCATTCCATCGCTATTAAATACAGGCAACCCATCCTCATAAAAACGGAAGGACGTTTTCCCCTTATTAATATAATCAAAACGATAGAGTTTTAACGCACCACTATGCCCACTTACAAAGTCAAAACTTTTTTGTAAAAGTGCTGCATTATCCATAGATTCATCACTATGTACAGCGGAGTTTTTGTATTTCAACATTGCATTTGACTGATCAATTTCCATAGAACGTATACCATCTGTAAATGTTTTCTTTGATTTCTCAGAAATAGGGCTTAAATAACGTGGATCACTAAATAATGCATTTTTAAATGTATCCTCATCTAACCTAGATCCAAAATACTCTACCTCACTTAATTCCGTAATTCCATCTGGTAAGTAAAGTTTTTTTCTATCACTTATTTGATATTCAAAATACGGTCTCGCGACTGTTATAAGTTGATTTTGAGCATTTATAACATCCTTTACGTAAACACCACTCAATTTTGCTTCATATATTTTACGATAAGGATAAGTATCATAGGAAACAAAACTAATTTTAATTTCTTGGTCCTTACTTCGAGAAGGGTCAATTATAATACGATTGAAACTCCTATTACCTTCTATGTTTTTATCCTTAAAATTAAACATACTTTTAATCGTACCCAGTGGAATGTTTGTAGGAAAAACAAATTCGATTTTTTCTTCTCCATGTACATACGAAAGAAAATCACCTTTAGGAACTGTCCCTGTTATTTCCTTTAAATCATGTAACTCTCCATTTTCAAGAATTCTATAAATTAAATCCACATTACTCTTGTTTTCACTCACATAATGATTTTTCTCTTTATGAACGATTACAGAGGATGGGCGAACAACCTCCGAAATCTTTATCGGATTTATATCTTCGTTACCTTGAACGAACTTTGTATTTTGCATAGAAGTAGAATCAGGAACATATGTCCATAAGTTAAAAGTAAGAAATAGGCTAATAACAACTAAATTAATTAAAACTATCGTTTTAAAGTTTTCCATACTCATTCCCAATCGTCCTCTTCATCAGTTGCCATTGGCAGTGTGAAATAAATAGTTGTTCCTTTTCCTTCCTCACTTTTCGCCCAAATTGAGCCGCCGTGTGCCTCAATCATTTCTTTCGCAATGGCTAATCCAAGACCTGTACCACCCATTTGTCTTGAGCGAGCTTTATCTACACGGTAAAAACGTTCAAATATTTTATCTACATTTTCCTTCGGGATACCCATTCCTTGATCACTCACACTAATTTCTAATAACTCACCACGGTCACGCAGGCGATATGTTACTGTGCCACCTTCTGGCGAATATTTTAATGCATTGGAAATAATGTTATATAAAACTTGTGTAATTTTGTCTGTATCCATATCAATAAATCGAGATTTTTTAGAGAAAGATCGTTTGAAGCTTACATTTTGCTCTTTAGACATTTCAAAGCGATCGATAACGTTATTAAAGAAATCAGTAAAGTCGACCCATTCCTTCATTAAGCGATGTTCTGTACTATCTAGTTTAGATAGTTGTAACAACGCATTTACAAGTCTAATCATTCTTTCTGTTTCTTCTTGTGTAACCGTTAAAAATTGCGGTGCGATATTCGGATCTTGCCATGCACCATCCGTAAGTGCTTCTAAGTAACTGCGCATTGTTGTTAACGGTGTTCTTAGCTCATGAGATACGTTCGCAACAAACTCACGACGCTCTCGCTCTATACGCTCCTGCTCCGTTACATCATATAATACAGCAATTAAACCATTTGCCTTCCCTGTTTCTTTTTGAATGACAGAGAAACTAGCACGTAAAATATATGGTTCATTCCTCGTACTAAAATCTAATAAAACTGAATCAGGTTCTTCATATAAATGATCCAGCGTAAATTCTTCTTGTATCCCTAACACTTCTAAGACAGATTGATCTAATGCCGTTTCACGCGAAACATTTAACATTTTTTCCGCAGGATCATTTAATAAAATGATGTCGCCTTTTCGATCAGTAGCAATTACTCCATCTGTCATATGTGATAAAACAGATGATAATTTGCGTCTCTCACTCTCTGTTGAAGAGCGGGCTTGTTGTAATTTTTTTGATAAATTATTGAAAGATAATGCTAGTTGTCCAATTTCATCATGGCTATGCACTTTTACTTTTCTCGAATAGTTTCCTTTTGCCATTTCAATTGCTTGTCTCCGCATATCTGAAATTGGTCTCGTAATTGTTTGAGCCAATAAAATTCCAAGTACAGCTGTTACTAGTAAAGCAATTACTGTCCCCGTTGCGAAAATTTGGTTTATATCTTTCATTTGTTTATACACATCTTCCATAGATGCAACAATACGAATGACGCCAAGTACCTCTCCTTCTTGCTCTTTTAGAATAGGAGTAATCATCACTTGAACCCGATGACCTGTTTTCACGTCTTTCTCAACCTTTGACTCTGGTTTTTTTTGTACCATTACCCTTTGTACAGCTGTGTCTGCTGACGTTCGTCCTACTTTATTTTGCTTAGACGCGTCTGAAATTGCCATTAATTTTTTAGTAGAATCAATTACGCTTATTTCTTGAATATCTCTCTTACGATCCGATGCAAATTTTTGAATCGAATCATTAATAGCTTTATCTACTGATTCTGCTTTAGGACGTTCTTTTACAAACTCTTGCTTCAAGTTATAAGAAAGTAAATTTGTTTGCTGCGTTAAGGAATCTTGAAAACCTTTTACAAGGCTTTTTTCTAATTCCCTAACGAAATATACACCAATTACTTGCATTGCTATTAATATTAACAGCATATATATGAGCACAAATTTTAAATGAATAGATTGAAAAAAACCAACTTTCTTCATATACTATTCCTGTTCTGGGTCACGCAAGTAATACCCTACCCCGCGTCTAGTTACAATTAAAGTAGGATGACTTGGATTATCTTCAATTTTTTCACGTAAACGACGTACTGTTACGTCTACTGTACGTACATCTCCAAAATAATCATAACCCCAAACTGTTTGTAATAAATGTTCACGAGTCATAACTTGACCTAAATGCTTCGCTAAATAATGTAGTAATTCAAATTCACGATGTGTAAGCTCAATGCTTTCTTCACGCTTCGTTACACTATAAGCATTCGAATTGATAACGATTGGTCCAATAACCATTTCAGTATTTTCTTCTTTCTCTGCAGCACCACCCTGCTGATGACGACGTAAATTCGCCTTCACACGGGCAAGCAACTCCCTCGTACTAAATGGCTTCGTTACATAATCATCCGCCCCAAGCTCAAGCCCTAATACTTTATCAATTTCAGAGTCTTTTGCTGTAAGCATAATAATTGGCATTTCTGAGCTTTTACGTATTTCACGACATACCTCTAAACCGTCTTTTCCCGGTAACATAATATCTAATAAAACCATATCTGGCTGTTCTTCATTTGCTTTTTCAATCGCCTCATCACCATCATGCGCCATTACAATTTCAAAACCTTCTTTTTCTAGGTTGAACTTCAAAATATCCGCAATCGGCTTTTCATCATCAACTACTAAAATTTTCTTTCCCATCATCGTCTATTTCCTCCTTATAAAAATATGATCAATAATCCTCAAACATATTGGTGTTTCTATAGTATGTTCCTATATGACAACAATCTTAGTCTAAGTATTTCTCCTCTATTCTCATAGACTCATGTATCATCCACTTTTACACGGAATCCTATACGATCTATAGAAAAACCTCTAGCTTCAACTGCTAGAGGCTCCTTATTCTATTGTAAAATAACTACCCACTTTTGTAAAACTGGACAAAATAAAAAGGATATTAAGTGGGCCCACTTAATATCCTGAGAGTGGCTCGGGACGGAATCGAACCGCCGACACGAGGATTTTCAGTCCTCTGCTCTACCGACTGAGCTACCGAGCCAAAACTATATATAAAACCACTAATGGTGGTATAAACAAAAGTGGCGGTCCCGACCGGGGTCGAACCGGCGATCTCCTGCGTGACAGGCAGGCATGTTAACCACTACACCACGGGACCAAAAATGAACATAAAAAAACATGACCCGTACGGGATTCGAACCCGTGTTACCGCCGTGAAAGGGCGGTGTCTTAACCACTTGACCAACGGGCCACGAAAAATAAAATGGTGAGCCATGAAGGATTCGAACCTTCGACCCTCTGATTAAAAGTCAGATGCTCTACCAACTGAGCTAATGGCTCATACTCACCAACGTCATATTTTCGTGACGACAAGACATATCATAACATGTTATCTTTTGTTTTTGCAATACCTTTTTTTATTTTTTATAAAAGATAAGAAAAAACTCATGAGAACATGAGTTTTTTCTTAAAAAAATCAATTTCTTATATCAATTAAGCTTCGTATACATTACGAACGATATTTGTTTGATTACGATCTGGTCCAACTGAGAACATAGATAATTGGATTCCTGTTAATTCAGAAACACGCTCTACGTATTTTCTTGCATTTTCAGGAAGTTCATCCAATGATTTCACAGCAGTAACATCTTCTGTCCAACCTGGAAGCTCTTCATATACAGGCTCACATTTCGCTAAAATGTTTAAGTTAGCTGGAACTTCATCGATAACTTCGCCATTGTATTTGTAAGCAACACAAATTTTAAGAGTTGGGATACCTGTTAATACATCGATAGAGTTTAATGATAAGTCTGTTAAACCACTAACACGACGTGCATGTCTTACAACAACGCTATCGAACCAACCCACGCGGCGCGGACGACCAGTTGTTGTTCCGTATTCACGACCAACTTCACGAATTTGATGACCGATTTCATCATTAAGTTCCGTAGGGAATGGACCATCACCTACACGGCTTGTATATGCTTTACATACACCTACAACGCGAGTAACTTTCGCAGGACCAACTCCAGTTCCAACTGTTACACCACCAGCAATTGGGTTAGAAGATGTAACGAATGGATACGTACCGTGGTCGATATCAAGCATAACACCTTGTGCACCTTCAAATAATACACGATGATTGTTATCTAGTGCATCATTTAATACGACAGATGTATCGCATACGTAATGTGCGATTTGTTGTCCGTATTCGAAGTACTCTTCAAAGATTTCTTCTACGCTGAAACCTTCTGTATCGTACATTTTTTCAAACAAACGATTTTTTTCCACTAAATTGCGCTCAAGCTTCTCTTTAAATGCTTCACGGTCTAAAAGATCAGCCATACGGATACCAATACGAGCAGCTTTATCCATATATGCAGGACCGATACCTTTTTTCGTTGTACCGATCTTGTTATCACCTTTACTCGCTTCTTCTAACTCATCTTGTTTTAAGTGATAAGGTAAAATAACGTGCGCACGGTTACTTACACGTAAATTATCAGTACTTACACCACGATCGTGTAAGTATTTTAACTCTTCAAGTAATGCTTTCGGATCTACTACTAAGCCGTTTCCGATTACACAAATTTTCTCTTTATAGAAAATACCAGATGGAATTAAGTGTAATTTATATTTAACTCCGCCGAAAACAATTGTATGTCCCGCGTTATTTCCACCTTGATATCTTGCAACTACTTCCGCATGCTCAGAAAGAAAATCAGTGATTTTACCTTTTCCTTCGTCGCCCCATTGTGTTCCTACAACTACTACTGAAGACATTATTAAAGCACCTCCGCGATTTTCAAACGATCTATTCAAACAATATAATTGTACCAAAACAGAAAAAGAAGTCAACCAAAAAGCGAACATTTTTTTATCGAAAAACGTTTTCGTTCGTAAGAATTACATATTCACCTTATGAAAGCCCTATCTTTCATATAAAAAAAAAGAAACACATCTTATTATAAGAAATGCGTTTCTTTTTTATACTGCCTTTATGCGTGCGGTGCATGTCCATCCTCAAAGCGGCGTTCTAAGTTGACGAATTTATTAAATTCCTTAACAAACGCAAGCTCTACTGAACCTACCGGACCATTACGTTGTTTTGCAATGATAATTTCAATTGTATTTTTATTTTCTGTTTCACGATCATAGTAATCTTCACGATATAGGAAGGCTACAATGTCAGCATCCTGCTCGATACTTCCTGATTCACGAATGTCAGACATCATCGGACGTTTATCTTGACGAGATTCTACACCACGAGATAACTGCGACAAGGCGATAACAGGTACTTGCAATTCACGTGCAATCCCTTTTAATGTACGAGAAATCTCAGATACTTCCTGCTGACGGTTTTCTCCTGATTTCCCACTTCCTTGAATAAGCTGTAAATAGTCAATTAAAACCATCCCAAGACCTTGTTCTTGCTTTAATCTACGACATTTTGCTCGAATCTCATTTACTTTAATCCCTGGTGTATCATCAATATATATACCAGCATTAGAAAGGCTACCCATCGCCATTGTTAATTTCGCCCAATCATCAGAAGTTAATGAACCGGTACGAAGTCTTTGCGCATCAATATTTCCTTCTGCACAAAGCATACGCATAACAAGCTGATCAGAGCCCATCTCCAAACTAAAAATCGCTACATTTTCATCCGTTTTTGTCGCTACGTTTTGTGCGATATTTAATGAAAATGCAGTTTTCCCTACCGATGGACGCGCCGCCACGATGATTAAATCATTTCGCTGGAAACCTGCGGTCATCTTATCTAATTCAGTAAATCCAGTTGGTATTCCCGTAACTTCACCTTTTTGATTATGCAAAAGTTCAATTTTATCATAAGCATCTACAAGAACATCTTTAATGTTTTGAAATGCTTTTGCATTTGTTTGATGAGATACTTCTAATATTTTTTTCTCAGCCTCATTTAAAAGGCCGTCCACATCATCTTCTCTCTCGTATCCATCCGATACAATATGAGTCGCCGTTCGAATTAAACGACGTAAAAGCGCCTTTTCAGCGATGATGCGTGCATAATATTCTACGTTAGCAGCTGTTGGAACAACTTCTGCTAATTCTGCTAGATAAGAAACCCCACCAACTTCTTCTAGTAATCCTTGATCGGCCATCGCTGATGTCATTATTACTAAGTCAATTGGTTCTCCCTTATCAGACAACCCAAGCATGACTTCAAAAATCTTTTGATGTTTCGTTCGATAAAATGAGTCAGGTACCAATAGTTCCGATGCTGACGTTAACGCATCCTGATCAATTAATATGGCACCTAAGACTGCCTGCTCAGCTTCTATATTATGCGGAGGGGTACGATCAGCCATTACATCACTCATGCGCAATCCTCCTTGCTTAATTTATTTTTATTGTTCACTAACATGAACTTTTACTGTTGCTGTTACTTGCGGATGCAATTTCACAGTGACGTTTGTATAACCTAATGCACGGATTGCATCATCCATTTCAAATTTACGTTTATCAAGTTTAATCTTGTGTGACTTTTGCATTACATCTACAATTTGTTTACTCGTGATAGAACCAAATAAGCGGCCACCTTCTCCAGATTTCGCCTTTACTTCTACAGTTAATTTCTCTAATGTTTCTTTCAGCTCTTTTGCATTCTCAACTTCTGCCGCTGCGTCTTTTTCTTCTTTGCGCTTTTGAGCATCTAAAATTTTCATACTGCTGTTTGTCGCTTCGGCAGCTAACCCTTGTTTTAGTAAGAAATTATTTGCATAACCGTCTGGTACGTTTTTTATTTCTCCTTTTTTACCTTTACCTTTTACGTCTTTTAGAAAAATTACTTTCATGATTGTGTGCCTCCCTGTAAATAGTCATCAATAACAAATCGAAGCTTCTCCTCCGCTTCATCTACTGTAACATTTTTCATTTGTGTGGCTGCATTTGTTAAGTGCCCGCCACCTCCTAAATTCTCCATAATTAGCTGTACATTCAATTCACCTAAAGATCTACCACTAATTCCAATGAAATTTTCTCCACGTTTTGCAATAACAAACGATGCAATGATACCTGTCATTGTCAATAATGTGTCTGCTGATTGTGCAATAAGTACTTGGTCATAATATTCATCACCATCAACTTTAGCAATCGCAATTCCATTTTTATAAATGTACGCATTTTTAATGGCTTTTGCAACTCGTAAATACTGACCCATATCTTCTTTTAAAAGTTCTTGTACAAGTACAGTGTCTGCGCCATGCGAGCGTAAATAAGAAGCGGCATCAAATGTGCGAGCGCCTGTACGGAATGTAAAACTTTTCGTATCAACAATAATACCAGCTAACAATGCCGTTGCTTCTAACATTGTCATCTTTAAATTTTTCGGTTGATACTCAAGTAATTCTGTAACAAGCTCTGCCGTTGAAGAAGCGTATGGCTCCATATAAACAAGCAACGGATCTTCAATGAAATCTTCCCCGCGGCGATGATGGTCAATAACCACTACATTTTCAATCTTATGTAACAGTTTTTCCTCCATCACCATTGAAGGTTTATGCGTGTCAACAACAACAAGTAATGAATCATCATTTGCAAATTCCATCGCTTGCCCTGGTGAAATAAAATGTGACCATAACTCTTCATTTTGTTTCACTTTATCCATCAAACGTTTGATTCCTTTATCAGAATCATTTTCATCTAATACAATATATCCTTTGCGCTCATTTAATTGAGCTACCTTTAAAATACCAATCGCTGCACCAATCGCATCCATATCAGGGGCTCTATGCCCCATTATAATGACATTACTGCTTTCTAATACTAAATCCTTTAATGCATGTGAAATAACTCTAGCACGTACACGAGTACGCTTTTCGACCGGATTCGTCTTGCCACCGTAAAACTTAACTTTACCCGTTGCTTGTTTAATAGCTACTTGGTCTCCTCCTCGTCCTAACGCAAGGTCTAAACCAGATTGAGCCATCGCTCCAAGCTCCGATAAAGGTAAATCACCCGAGCCAACACCAACACTTAACGTAAGTGGTATATTCCTTTTTGATGTTTCTTCACGCACTTGATCCAAAATACTAAATTTCCCTTTCTCCATTTGCGCTAAAATACTTTCATTTAGTACAACGAAGAATCTTTCTGAAGATGCACGTTTCAAATATGCACCATACTTAACGGCCCATTCATTTAGACGTGACGTCACAAGACTTGTTATATTCGTGCGTAATTGATCATCTAACCCTTGTGTAACTTCATCGTAATTATCTAAATAAATAACAGCTAAAACGGTGCGCTGATCCTCATACATTTTTTCAATCTCTGTTTGCTCAGTTACATCAAAAAAATAAATTAGTTTTTCTTCTTTCCTTACAAACACACGGAACTTTCGACTATTTAAAGATACTATATCGTCAGAAGTCTCTCCTTTAATAAAAAGGAGTAATGTTTCTGATACATCGTACAGATGCCACCCAGCTAATGCATGTTGCCCCAAACATGAAGACAAGTAAGGATTTGCCCAATCAATCCCATACTCCTTATTGTATAACAATATACCGATTGGCATCTGGTTGAATGCTTCGTTACTCACTTTTTTTACCCTAGTAATCATATCTGTCGTATACTTTTCAAAATTCCTTTGAAAGTTAAGTTCAAATCGTATAACTAAAAAGAAAACGATGCTAAAAATAAAAAAGGCGGCTATCCCCATAATTAAGTGAAAATAACAAAGAATCGAGATTAGCACCAACACAAAAAATGCCAATACGTAAACAGGATATAAAAACCACTGTTTCTTATAAAATTCAGGCATGTATACAACTCCTATAACGTAAAACCAACTCAATTTCTAGTTAGTTAAACAGATTAAACACCTTAAAACAGCATAAAAATGCTGTTTTATCCCTTTGTTTTTCATTGCATTTTAGAACGCAATGAAATCCCTAAATCAATTATACCTAAGATTGTCACAAGAGGAAACAGCATTGGAATAAACATACATACGATAAAACTAATAATAGGAACGCCTTTCGTAAAACCTTTTTTGTGTGCTAAAAAGGTGATAAACGTTAATCCTTGCAATACAAGCAGCAACGCAAAGATTACATATAGATTAGAAAATACCATATGTAAATATGATGTTGGTTCAACTTTTATGAAAGTTGATAGCAAAATAAATATGACGTAATACCAGACAATACTCTTTGGCAATTGTATATCTTTAAATTTAGGCCAAGGTGTCACGTCGTACTTTAATTTTCTCAAAACACTACCTGATATTAGCACTGTGATCCAAGAAAAACATACAGAAACTAGCACAAGTATACTTGGAAATAACGTTTGTAGTATATCATTCATTTGTGCAAACAACTCTTTTTGTTCCTTACTAACTGGCATACCAGCAGCATTTGCTATTTTTTCACTTTGTACCATACTTTCTTTAAACATATTTTGCATTTGCTTCATTAAATCTATGTTAAAAAACTTTATACTCCCCACATAAATGAGCATCATACCAATTAAATATGCAAGTGTTCCAGCTATTAATATCTCCACTGGTTTTTTCCCTTTTTTATACATAGATCCTAATACAACACCTACTAATCCAAACATCACTGTCTTTATGAGACTAATTGGTTGACTCACGATAACTGTAACAAAAAGCGCCGCTACAAAAATCATGAATACATTAGATAGTTTATATCTTACTGTTAATAATATAAATGGTAACGGCAACGCAAATATTGCAACTGTACCTAAAATCGGAACATACATAGATATCAGCAATAAAATTGCATATATCGCCAATAACGCTGCACCCTCAGTAATAAATTTCGTACTTTTCATCATCTAACCTCTCTTTCAAAAAGAAAAGCATAGCAAAATGCACAGTAGAGTCCGACTCTACTGTGCATTTCATACGCTATTATTCACCAACATATGGTAAAAGTGCCATTTGACGAGCACGTTTAATTGCAACTGTAAGTTTGCGTTGGTATTTTGCGCTTGTTCCTGTTACACGACGAGGTAAAATTTTACCACGCTCAGAAACGAAACGTTTTAATAAATCAACATCTTTATAGTCAATGCGAGTGATGCCGTTAGATGTGAAGAAACACACCTTACGACGTTTCGCACGTCCACCTTTGCGTCCTGCCATGTCTATTCCCTCCATTCTTTGTTAAAAATAGCCGATTCATACCATTAAAATGGTAAATCGTCGTCCGAAATGTCAATCGGTTGACCAACATTCGAAAATGGATCGTCATTCTTCGTAAATCCAGAGTTACCAGTGTTACCTGAGTTACCTGGATTACTAGATTGACCAAATGGGTTAGAGCTTTGGTTACCGAAACCAGCTCCTGATGGTTGCTGATTGAATGAACCACGTTGCTCCCCACCGCCATTACGCGGCTCTAAAAATTGTACGCTCTCCGCAAGAACTTCTGTTACATATACACGTTTACCATCTTGTCCATCGTAATTACGAGTTTGAAGACGTCCGTCTACGCCTGCTAAGCTACCTTTTTTCAAATAATTTGCCACGTTTTCTGCTTGTTTACGCCATATTACACAATTAATAAAGTCAGCTTCACGCTCACCTTGTTGATTCGCAAATGCGCGATTCACAGCTAACGTAAAAGTAGCTACTGCAACACCATTGGGCGTGTAACGTAAGTCAGGGTCCTTAGTTAAACGACCAACGAGGATAACACGATTCATCAATCGAACCACTCTCCCTTATATATCAATTATTTTTCTTCTTCTTTAACAACGATATGACGAAGGATATCTTCGTTGATCTTAGCTAAACGGTCGAATTCGTTAATCGCCTCTGAGTTAGAGTTCACGTTTAAGATCATGTAGAAACCTTCACGTAAGTCGTTGATTTCGTAAGCTAAACGACGCTTACCCCACTCTTTCGTGTTAATGATTTCTGCACCATTGTTTGTTAAAACACCTGCAAAACGTTCAACTAAAGCTTTTTGAGCTTCTTCTTCAACGCCAGGACGAATGATGTACATAATTTCGTACTTTCTCATTACACTTTCACCTCCTTTTGGTCTAAACGGCCCATAATGGGCAAGGAGCAATTAATTTATAGTAATTACTCACGAGTTTAGATTATATCATAGTAAGTTATATGAATCAACTCACCAATACGTAAAAAACTTGGCAAACATATAATATATTTGCCAAGTTCATATCTTTATTTTTCCTAGGAAATATTAAATTAAACGTTAAAGCGGAAGTGCATAACATCTCCGTCTTTTACGATATACTCTTTTCCTTCTAAACGTACTTTTCCAGCTTCTTTTGCAGCTGTCATAGAACCGTTTGTCATTAAATCATCATAAGAAACTGTTTCTGCGCGAATAAATCCACGCTCAAAGTCTGTATGAATTACGCCAGCACATTGTGGTGCTTTCATACCTTGTTTAAACGTCCATGCACGCACTTCTTGCACACCAGCTGTGAAGTAAGTAGCAAGTCCTAATAAGTCATATGCAGCACGAATTAATTGATCTAAACCAGATTCTTCAATACCTAGTTCTTCAAGGAATACTTTTTTCTCTTCTTCGTCTAACTCAGCGATTTCTGATTCGATTTTTGCACATACAACGATAACTTGAGAATTTTCATTTGCAGCAAATTCTTTTACCATTTGTACATATTTATTTTCAGAAGGATCCATAATATCATCTTCACTTACGTTTGCTACGTATAGCATTTCTTTCGTTGTAAGTAAATGAAGGCCTTTAACAATCTTCATTTGCTCTTCTGTAAATTCAACAGTACGAGCTGGTTTTCCCTCTTCAAAAGCTTCTTTTAAACGAACTAAAATTTCATGCTCATATACAGCTTCTTTATCTTTTTGTCTTGCTAACTTCGCAACTCGTTCGATACGTTTATCAACAGATTCCAAATCCGCTAAGATTAGCTCTAAGTTGATTGTTTCAATGTCATCGATTGGATCTACTTTTCCTGAAACGTGCGTAATATTTTCATCTTCAAAACAACGAACAACTTGGCAAATTGCATCTACTTGACGAATGTGAGATAAGAATTTATTTCCTAACCCCTCACCTTTACTCGCACCTTTTACGATACCTGCGATATCAGTAAATTCGAATACAGTCGGAACAGTTTTTTTCGGTTCTACTAATTCCGTTAATTTATTTAAGCGCTCATCTGGTACTTCTACAATCCCTACGTTTGGATCGATTGTACAGAATGGATAGTTCGCAGATTCTGCTCCTGCTTGTGTAATTGCATTAAATAAAGTGGACTTCCCTACGTTAGGTAATCCAACAATCCCAGCCGTTAATCCCATATTTTTCACTCCTATGTCTCAATCTTTCATCATTATAGATAGTAACGAAAAAAATGACAAGTTTCCACTAAATGAAAAAAAGCAACGGCTGTCTACTGCAGCTGTTGCTTTTTCACTATTCTTCATGCTTCACAAGTATTTTTTTTACCTTACGATCAAACTCTCTTCGAGGAATCATTACCGAATGGTCACACCCCTCGCACTTAACGCGGATATCCATTCCCATACGAATAATCTTCCAGCGATTTTCACCACATGGATGGGCTTTCTTCATTTCCACAACATCGTACAAGTTATATTGCTTTTGCTCCATTCTCTAAATCCCTCCCACTATTAAATTGCTTTTTCACTAACTAATTCTTCGCGACTATATAAAACCATACGTGGGTATGGAATTTCAATCCCATGTAAATCAAGACGATTTTTAATCTCTTTGCGAAGAGCCCTCGCAATAACTGCATGCTGCATCGGCTCAACTTCAGCAATAACACGTAATACAACTTCAGACGCTGCCAATGTTTGAACACCTAGCAATTGAGGTGTTGTTACCATTTTCTCATATTTTTCTGGTAATTCCACTAATAAATCTTCAATAACTTGCTCCGCTCGTACTATATCACTTTCATAAGAAATAGATACATCAACAAATGCTACACTATTACTAACGGAAAAGTTCGTTACTTGTACAATACTACCATTTGGTATTATATGAATTTCACCTGTCCAGCTTTTCATCTTCGTTGTACGTAGTCCTATTTCCAAAACGGTTCCTTCAAATTGACCTATTCTTACATAATCACCTACTGAAAATTGATCCTCTAACAAAATAAATAATCCTGTAATAACATCTTTAACCAAACTTTGCGCACCAAAACCGACTGCTAAACCAATTACCCCAGCACCGGCTAATAGACCTGACGCATTAATATCAAACACACCTAAAATCGCAATTAACATAATGAACATAACAACGTATGCCACAATATTTTCAAGCAACTTCGCTACCGTAACTGTACGACGTTCTGAAATTTGAATCGGCGAACGACTTCCCATACGAAACGCATTTCGTACAATTGCCCTTGCAACTCGCACAACGATTGCACCAAGTATTAAAATAACGATTATTTTTAGTGATTTCACACCTATATTCGTCCAATCAATGGACTCAAACCATTTCAACGCTAAATCCATGTCCCTCTACCTCTCCAGCTAAAATTTCTTTTTAGTTATCCTTCTTATTGTATCAGAACTCTCTCTGATTTCTGAAAAAAATTTATGACTTTAATTCCATTTGTTAACTTCTATTCAGGTATAAAATGAGACGAATATATATATACTAGTACTATTATTTCCGTTTTCATTCACAGTTTGTAAAAAGTATGCACTTATAATTTTCCATTTCACACACCATATAACATATTGTGAAAATTTATTAAAAGGATGGGTGCTTCATGAATATTAGAAGTTTTCGCTTACCTTTTTTTGAAAAAGAAACTCAAAATGTTATGCATCATGACTTAGAAGCCTCTGAGACAATCAGTAATTTCTTACTTTCTCATATTCCCATTAAGACTAATATGCCACTCATTCTCGTTTGTATCGGAACAGACCGTTCCACTGGTGATGCACTTGGTCCGTTAGTCGGTACTAAACTAGAACAAATTGAAATCAAAAATCTTCAAGTATTCGGCACACTAGATGAACCAATACATGCACTAAATTTAGAAGAAAAAATTCAGAATATACAGAAAGAAAATCCTACTTCATTTATTATTGCTGTTGATGCATGTTTAGGGAAATCTCAAAGTATCGGTTCTATAACTACCGGAAAGGGCCCTAGTAAACCTGGAGCTGCGATGAACAAGAAATTACCTGAAATTGGTGATTTACACATACATGGCATCGTAAATTTAAATGGTTTCATGGAGTTTTTCGTACTTCAAAATACGAGACTAAGTTTAGTCATGAAGATGGCTGATGTAATTGCACAAAGTATAAAAGAAACAGACCAAAAATTATCTGCATTAAAAAAAGCAAACCATCTATAAACAATAAGATGGTTTGCTTTTTAATTTTCCTTTGATAATAATTCTAAAATTCGATTTAAATCTTCTTTATTAAAAAATTCGATTTCGATTTTACCTTTTTCTTTTTTCGTTTCTTTGATCTTTACATCCGTACCAAACTTTTCTCTTAAAAACGTTTCACGCTCTACAAAAAATATATTTCTTTCTTTTTTCACTTGTTGTGTTTCACGTGAAACACGTTGATTAATTTCCTGGACAATTTGTTCCAATTGGCGAACATTCAGTCCTTCTTTTTCAATTCGCTTCAATAAAGATTTCAACTGTTCTTCATCTTTTATTGTAAGTAAAGTTCTTCCATGAGCCATTGAAAGCTCACCGTTTGCAATCATATCTTGAACGAATGAAGGGAGGCTTAACAAACGAGTATAATTTGCGATATAAGGTCTGCTTTTACCCAGACGTTTTGCTAATTGTTCTTGTGTTACATTTAGCTCGTTCATTAACATCTGATATGCCATTGCCTCTTCCATAGGATTTAAATCTTCTCGTTGTAAGTTTTCAAGCAAAGCAAATTCCATCATTTGCTGCTCATTTAATTGCCTTACAACAGCAGGCACTTTCTCAAGTCCGGCCTCTTTAGCAGCACGATATCTTCTTTCACCTGCAACTATTTCATATCCTTTAATACTCTTTCGAGCAATTAACGGTTGCAATATACCGTGCTCTTTAATAGAAGCCGCTAATTCCTGAATCGCTTCTTTATTGAAATGTTTACGTGGTTGATATGGATTCGGCCTTAATTCAGTTACGATAATCTCCTGAATCGTTTCTTCTTCTTTCACATCTAAATCTGGAAAAAACACATTGATTCCTCTTCCTAATCCCTTAGCCACCTGCAATCACTTCCTCTGCTAAATCTAAATATACTTCTGCTCCTCTTGATTTAGCGTCATACTGCATAATTGGTTTTCCATGACTTGGTGCCTCACTTAAGCGAACATTACGAGGAATAATCGAACGATATACTTTATCCCTAAAGTATTTTTTCACTTCATCTATAACTTGAATTCCTAAATTTGTACGAGCATCCAACATCGTTAACAATACACCTTGAATTGCTAAATTTTTATTTAAATGCTTTTGCACAAGTCGAACTGTATTTAATAGCTGACTTAACCCTTCCAGCGCGTAATATTCACACTGTACAGGAATAATAACAGAATCTGCTGCTGTTAATGCATTAATCGTTAATAACCCTAAGGATGGGGGACAGTCAATAATAATATACTCATATTCATCACGAATTGGCTGTAATGCTCTTTGCAAGCGTACTTCCCGGGAAATGGTTGGTACCAATTCAATTTCAGCACCAGCCAATTGAATTGTAGCGGGTAGAACATCTAAGTTTTCAGTTGCGGTTTTCCGTATAGCGCCTTGAACATCTGCATCTTCTACAAGAACATTATAAATACATTGATCTAATTCAGACTTTTCAATTCCTACACCAGTCGTTGCATTTCCTTGAGCATCAATATCTACGAGAAGGACTTTTTTTCCTACTTGTGCCAATCCAGCCCCTAAATTAACGGATGTTGTTGTTTTTCCAACACCGCCTTTTTGATTAGCAATAGCAATGATTTTTCCCATGATGTCACCTACTTTCAACCTTTCTTTCTTATTCTAGAAATAATTATGTTTATTGTAACATGAAATAAAAGTTTTTCTTTTACGTCCTTATTAAACTTCAAAATTTATTTCTAAACTCCTTCTTGCTTTAACAAGAAAATATAGTAAAAGAGACCTCTCCAATAGGATAAGGTCTCTAGCACGTAATTATTTTTTCTTCGGAATTTTAATCGTAATTTGATAGTATTCATCAAACTCTTCTTCTGCAGAATTAACATTCAAACCACTGTTAGCAACCATTTGTAATGATTGTCTAATTGTGTTCATAGCAATTCTCGCATCTCGACTTACTGCTTTTTGCTTCGCTTTGCGCTTTGGTTTTACTTCTTCTAGTAACTTTGCAATTCGTTCTTCTGTTTGCTTTACATTCAATTGCTTCTCCACAATCTCTTGTAAAACCTTCAGTTGTAATTCCTCATTTTTCAAAGGAATAATGGCGCGGGCATGCCGTTCTGTAATACTTTTTTCTAATAATGCACCTTTGACTTCTTCAGGCAACTTTAATAATCGCAATTTATTTGCGACTGTCGATTGTCCTTTTCCAAGTCGTTGTGCCAATGCTTCTTGTGTTAAATTATGTAACTCAATCAGCTTTTGATATGCCACAGCTTCCTCGATTGCTGTTAATTCCTCACGCTGCAAATTTTCAATTAAAGCTACAGAAGCTGTCTCAGTATCATTTAAATTCTTTATTATTGCAGGAACTTTTTCCCACCCTAACTTTGTTGCTGCGCGGAAACGCCTTTCCCCGGCAATAATCTCGTACTTATCATCCTCATACTGTCTCACAACAATCGGCTGGATAAGCCCATGTGTACGGATCGTTAACGCTAGCTCATCAATACGTGCATCGTCAAAAACTGTTCGTGGTTGATAACGGTTAGGGGTAATGTTTACTATCGGAATTTCCTGTATTTCTTCATATACCTTTTTATCTATTTCTTCATGGCTTTCGTCTTGTAATTCGAATTCGCTCTCTTTATCTCCAAAGCCAAATAAACGAGAAAACGTATTTTTCATACATATTCCACCACCTTTTAGGCCTATTGACTGTTCTACATAAAATGTTTCCTATGAAACATTTACGTTTTCATTTATATAATTTAATCTTACGTCTAATAAGATTTATTTTTCAATAGGTAATTTATTGGGCGTTCCCGGTTTGCGTGGATATTTCTTTGGTGTCTTGCGCTTTTTCTCGATTAATAAAATATTACGCTCACTTTCTTCAAACGGTAATTGGAACGTAAACATTTCTTTTAATTCTCCGCCAAGTACCTCTAAAGCATACTTGCCATTCTCGATTTCTTCGTTCGCTGCTGCACCTTTCATTGCAATGAATGTTCCTCCTACTTTTACAAGTGGTAAACATAGCTCACTTAATACAGAAAGACGTGCAACTGCACGTGCCATTACAATATCGTATGCTTCACGTACACCTTCTTTTTTACCAAATGTTTCAGCACGATCATGACAAAATGCAACGTCACTTAATTCTAACTTTTGCGCTAAGTGGTTTAAGAAATTAATACGTTTTTGTAATGAATCAACAATTGTTACTTTTAAGTGCGGGAAACAGATTTTTAAAGGGATACTTGGGAATCCAGCTCCTGCTCCAACATCACAAATAGAAAATGGTTTCGAAAAATCATAATAAAAAGCTGCTGTAACAGAATCAAAAAAGTGTTTTAAGTATACTTCTTCTTTCTCCGTAATAGCCGTTAAGTTCATTTTTTCATTCCACTCTACTAACGTTTCAAAGTAGATTTTGAACTGCTCTAACTGTCTAGAAGAGAGGGAAATACCCTTCTCTTCTAGCATAGATTGAAATTGTTCTATGTTCATCTAGCAATATCTCCTTACTATTTATTGGTTCGATACTCGTGCAATTTTTCCTTGTTCAATGTAAATAAGTAAAATGGAAACATCAGCTGGATTTACGCCAGAAATACGTGAAGCTTGCCCCATCGAAAGTGGACGAACATCTTTCAATTTCTGTCTCGCTTCTGAGGCAAGGCTAGAAATCGCATCATAATCAATATCCACAGGGATTTTTTTGTTTTCCATTTTCTTCATACGGTCTACTTGCTGTAAAGACTTTTCAATATATCCTTCGTACTTAATCTGAATTTCAACTTGTTCTGTAATTTCATCATTTAATTCTAATTCACTTGGTACTAAAAGATGGATATGCTCATATGTCATCTCTGGACGACGTAATAAGTCACTTGCACGTATTCCATCTTTCAATTCGCTTCCACCAATACTACGAATTAATTCTTGAACTTCAGGGTGCGGTTTAATAAAAATACTCTCTAACCGTTCCTTTTCCTGATCAATTTGTAGTTTTTTATTTGTAAATCTCTCATAACGATCTTCTTTAATTAAACCAATTTCACGCCCAACCTCAGTTAGACGAAGATCTGCATTATCATGGCGTAATAATAAACGATATTCTGCACGAGACGTTAATAAACGGTATGGTTCATTTGTGCCTTTTGTTACAAGATCATCAATTAAGACCCCAATATATGCATCAGCGCGCCCTAAAATAACTTCTTTTTTACCTAAAGAACGACACGCTGCATTAATTCCAGCCATAAGTCCTTGTCCTGCCGCTTCTTCGTAACCAGAAGTTCCATTAATTTGTCCTGCTGTATATAAATTTTTAATTTTTTTCGTTTCAAGTGTTGGCCATAGTTGCGTTGGTACAATTGCATCATATTCAATTGCATAACCCGTACGCATCATTTCAACATTTTCCAGGCCAGGAATTGTTCTAAGCATTGCACGCTGTACATCTTCTGGTAAGCTCGTCGATAAACCTTGTACATATACTTCTTGCGTATTACGTCCTTCTGGCTCTAAGAAAATTTGATGACGTGGTTTATCATTAAATCTTACTACCTTGTCTTCAATTGAAGGGCAATATCTAGGCCCTGTTCCTTTAATCATACCAGAATACATAGCTGAGCGATGTAAGTTTTCATCTATTAAACGATGTGTTTCTGTACTTGTATATGTTAACCAACATGGAATTTGATCCATAATAAATTTTGTCGTTTCAAAAGAGAAAGCACGTGGCTTATCATCACCTGGTTGAATTTCTGTTTTACTATAATCAATTGTATTGCTGTTTACACGCGGAGGTGTACCTGTTTTAAATCTAACAAGATCAAAACCAAGTTCCTCTAAGTGTTCAGATAACGTAATAGATGGTTGCTGATTATTTGGACCACTTGAATATTTTAAATCTCCCATAATAATCTCACCACGTAAAAATGTTCCCGTTGTAATTACAACTGTTTTCGCTGTGTATTCAGCACCAGCTTGTGTAATTACCCCTTTACATACACCATCTTCAACAATTAAACGCTCTACCAGACCTTGAAACAACGTTAAGTTTGGTGTCTCCTCAATTGTTTTCTTTAACTCATGCTGGTAAGAGAATTTATCAGCTTGTGCACGAAGCGCGCGTACAGCCGGTCCTTTACCCGTATTTAACATACGCATTTGAATATGTGTTTTATCAATATTGCGTCCCATTTCTCCGCCTAATGCATCAATTTCACGAACAACAATCCCTTTTGCTGGTCCACCAACAGAAGGGTTACATGGCATGAACGCTACCATATCTAAGTTAATTGTTAACATTAATGTTTTTGAGCCCATTCGTGCTGCCGCAAGACCAGCTTCACATCCTGCATGACCTGCACCGATTACTATGACATCGTATGAACCGGCATTGTATCCCATTGTTTATTCCTCCTAATAACCTCTATCTCGCTAAAGCATCTCTGATTAAAGTTTCACTTTATTTTCCTAAACAAAATTGAGAGAACAATTGGTCAATTAAGCTTTCATGGACAGTATCACCAGTAATTTCACCAAGTATTTCCCACGTTCTTGTTAAATCAATTTGAACCATATCAATCGGAACACCATTTTCTATCGCTTCAATTGCATCACTAATTGTTTTTCCTGCTTGTGTTAATAATCCGATATGTCTCGCATTAGACACGTATGTCATATCCGCAGAATCAATTGTTCCTTCAAAGAATAAATCAGCTATTGCCTTTTCAAGCTCATCTATTCCTTTCTCCTCAATTAGAGATGTTGTAATAACACGATTGCCTACCGCTAAATCTGTAACACGTTCCATATCAATTTCTTGCGGTAAATCTGTCTTATTTACAATGACAATGAAATCTTTTCCTTGTACAGCGCGGAATAGATCCTCATCTTCATTTGTTAAAGCCTCACTATAATTAACTACAACTAACACTAAGTCTGCTTGGCTCATCATTTCTTTTGAACGCTCTACACCAATTCGTTCAACAACATCTTCCGTTTCACGAATTCCGGCTGTATCTATAAGTTTAAGTGGTACACCACGCACATTAACGTACTCTTCAATAACATCACGAGTTGTTCCTGCAATATCAGTTACAATTGCCTTTTTCTCCTGAACAAGACTATTTAATAGCGATGATTTCCCAACGTTAGGTCTACCGATAATCGCGGTAGAAATACCTTCACGTAAAATCTTTCCTTGCTTCGATGTTTCTAATATCTTTTTAATTTCAGCACGGACATGTGTAGCTTTTTCAATTAAAATATTATGCGTCATCTCTTCTACATCATCATATTCTGGGTAATCTATATTCACCTCAATATGAGCTAATGTTTCTAATACTTCTTGACGCAAATAGCCGATTAATTTAGATAATCGTCCTTCCATTTGGTTAATCGCTACATTCATAGCACGATCCGTTTTCGCACGGATTAAGTCCATAACAGCTTCTGCTTGTGACAAATCAATACGTCCATTTAAAAAAGCACGTTTTGTAAATTCACCAGGCTCTGCCAGTCGTACTCCTTGTGCTAAAATAAGCTGTAATACTTTATTTACCGAAACAAGTCCACCATGACAGTTAATTTCTACTATATTTTCACGCGTAAAAGTCCTTGGTGCACGCATAATGGACACCATAACTTCTTCAATAACTTGATTTGTATCTAAATCAACAATATGACCATAATGAATCGTATGAGAAGAAACCTGTGTTAAATCCTTCCCTTTAAAAATACGATCGACTTTCTCAATCGCATCATCCCCACTTACTCGAACAATGGCAATTGCACCTTCCCCAAGTGCTGTGGAAATTGCGGCAATTGTATCAAATTCCATGTCCTTTCACCTCACTTGCTTATTTATCTCTATTTCAACATGAATTTTTTCCGTCACTAAATTATTAGGATACCATAACGAACCTATCTACAAAAGAATAATAACTCATTTTATTATGTCCTTATGTAAAAAACACTAAACTTATTCACAGTGGATAAGTTTAGTGTTTTTTTAGTTATCCACATTTATTTTCGCCTCAAAAAAACCGGCACTCAATTGAGTAACCGGTCACTTGGAAGATATTACAACATACCGATGTGGTTCTTTCCCTTCAGAAGTTGTAATGATATTTTGATGATTAGATAATGCTTGGTGAATAATTTTTCGTTCAAAAGAAGGCATTGGTTCTAGAACAACTCTTTTTTTCGTACTCACTACTTGTTTTGCTAATCGATAGGAAAGCGATTCTAACGTATTTTTTCTTTTACTACGATAGTTTTCAGCATCCAGTGTAATACCAATATATTGCTTTGTATTACGATTCGCAACAAGTTTTGTTAAATACTGTAAAGAGTTCAATGTATTACCTCTTTTACCAATTAAAACGCCAATGTTATCACCATAAATTGTAAATTCAACTTCGCGTCCTTTTACAATTTTTCTAATCTCAACTTCCACACCCATATTTTGAATAACATTTTTTAAATATTCTTCACATTCTTGGATTGGATCTTTTTTCAATACAACTTCTACTACAGCGGGGCGATTCCCAAATAAACCTAGGAATCCCCTCTTACCCTCATCGATAATTTTTATATCTACTCGATCTTTCGAAGCATTTAATTGTCTTAAAGCATCTTGTACTGCCAGCTCGACTGTTTGTCCTTTAGCAGTAATTATACTCACTTGCTTGATCCTCCTGCCTTACTAGCCTTAATCTCAGGCCCTTTGATCATATACATTTGAGCGATACCAAAGATATTACCAACTACCCAGTACAATGATAGTGCTGCTGGGAAGTTAATTGCAAAGACTAAAATCATAATTGGCATAAGCCAAATCATCATTGCCATTTGCGGATTTTGTCCAGCTGTTCCTGCCATTGCAAGCTTTTGCTGAATAAACGTCGTAATAGCTGCAACAATTGGAAGGATATAGAACGGATCCGCCTGTCCTAAATCGAACCATAAAAATGTATGTTCACTAATTGCTGTTGTTCTCATAATCGCATGATAAAACGCGAATAAAATAGGCATCTGAACAAATATTGGTAAACATCCTGCTAATGGGTTTACACCATTCTTTTGATATAACTGCATCATTTCTTGTTGTAGTTTTTGCTGTGTTGCTTGATCTTTAGAACTATATTTCTCTTTTAATTTCACCATTTCTGGTTGTAACGCCTGCATTGCTTTCGTACTCTTCGTTTGTTTAATCATTAATGGTAATAATGCAAAACGAATAATAAGAGTTGTAACAACGATTGCTAAACCGTAATTACTACCAAATAATTCTGCAAAATACGTGATTAACTGAGAAAGCGGGTATACGAAATATTCATTCCAAATCCCAGTGCTTTTCGGTGTAATCGGCTGATTTGTTTCACTACAGCCGGTAGCAATTGCCATTAGCATAATAACCATGGCTAATAAACCTATTTTCTTTTTCAAAGCCTGCTCCTCCTTGTTTCGGTATGTATATAGTGTAATTCATTTCCTTACGCTACTTTTTTATTCTTTTCATACCAGAGCGTTTAAAGACATGAATTAAGCTTTTCTTTAACTCTTCATATGTCATCTCTGCACAAGGCTTCCTTGCTATTATAACAAAATCTTTTCCAGAATCTATCTCATCTTTTAATTCTATAATCGATTGGCGAATCATACGCTTAATTCGATTACGAACTACTGCATTTCCTATTTTCTTACTAACAGAAAGACCAATGCGAAAATGCGGCTGTTTTTCTTTATCTAATTTGTATACAACAAACTGGCGATTGGCATTCGATTGTCCTTTTTGGAAAACGGCCTGGAATTCATCATTCTTTTTTATACGGTTTTTTTTCTTCATATCAATTGACACTCCTGTATTTCATCAGCGGAAACTCATTATTATTAGAAAAAAAGACCACTGAACGATCAGTGGTCTACGCAGATAATACTTTTCTTCCTTTACGACGACGAGCTGCTAGCACTTTACGTCCGTTTGCTGTGCTCATACGGCTGCGGAAACCATGTACTTTGCTGCGCTTACGTTTATTTGGTTGGTAAGTTCTTTTCATTATATGACACCTCCCTGAGGAATATCTGTTAAAGACAGTCTAATAAATTATAGTAAATCAAATAGGAAAATGTCAATGGTTCTCGAAATTTTCATCAAATATTCGTTTTTAACCTATTCACACACTTTTTCACAGTCCCTACATTTCCTTGTGGATAAATATATTTTCTCTTTTTTGTATCCACAAACTCTTTTTTTACTTTTACACAGTATATCGTATTGTGGACAAGTTTATTCCACAAGGTATTGATTTTGTGGATAACTTTCTTAAATTCATTGCTATAGCTGCTTTTTTTTGATATTATAGTTGTGTTTTCACTTTGAATAAGTTTTCCACACCTTTATTTTATCCACAATTTGTGTATAACATGTGGATAGTTTAAATCACATGTGGGTAAATAGTTGTCCACATTTGTTTTTTTGTCGAAAACTCTCTCTCGGATACTAACGACGTTTTTATATTTTAAAATACGTTTCGTATAAATATGCATTGAAAATATTTGCAGGTTGTACAATTATTGCGCAACCTTATTCTTTTACCATCTTTGTAAAGGAGGGACACCTTTGGAAAATATCTCTGATTTATGGAATAATGCCTTAAAAGAATTAGAAAAAAAGGTAAGCAAGCCAAGTTATGAAACCTGGTTAAAATCAACAACTGCTCATAACTTGAAAAAAGATGTATTAACTATCACAGCTCCAAATGAATTTGCTCGTGACTGGCTAGAATCTCATTATTCGGAACTAATCTCCGAAACACTTTATGATTTAACAGGGGCAAAACTAGCTATTCGTTTTATCATTCCCCAAAGTCAGGCAGAAGAGGATATAGATCTCCCTTCTGTTAAGCAAAAACACGCACATGATGAGTCTAATCACTTACCACAGAGTATGTTAAACCCAAAATATACATTTGATACATTTGTTATTGGCTCTGGTAATCGTTTTGCACATGCTGCTTCTTTAGCTGTAGCCGAGGCACCAGCTAAAGCCTATAATCCGCTCTTTATTTACGGGGGCGTTGGACTTGGAAAAACACATTTAATGCACGCAATTGGGCATTATGTAATTGAACACAACCCGAATGCAAAAGTTGTATATTTATCATCTGAAAAATTTACAAATGAATTTATTAACTCAATTCGTGATAATAAAGCTGTCGATTTTCGTAATAAATATCGTAATGTAGATGTCTTATTAATAGATGATATTCAATTTCTTGCTGGAAAAGAACAAACACAGGAAGAGTTCTTCCATACATTTAATGCGTTACATGAAGAAAGTAAACAAATTGTGATTTCAAGCGATAGACCACCAAAAGAAATCCCAACTTTAGAAGATCGCCTTCGTTCTCGCTTTGAATGGGGGTTAATTACGGACATTACGCCACCAGATCTAGAAACTAGAATCGCAATTTTACGTAAAAAAGCAAAAGCAGAAGGTCTTGATATACCAAATGAAGTTATGCTTTATATCGCAAATCAAATCGATTCAAATATTCGTGAACTAGAGGGTGCACTTATTCGAGTTGTAGCTTATTCGTCTTTAATTAATAAAGATATGAATGCTGATTTAGCGGCTGAAGCGCTTAAAAATATTATTCCAAACTCTATACCTAGAATTATTTCTATTTCTGATATTCAAAAAGCTGTTGGGGGCGTCTATCAAGTAAAGTTAGATGATTTCAAAGCAAAAAAACGGACAAAATCCGTTGCATTCCCGCGCCAAATTGCGATGTATTTATCACGTGAACTTACGGACTCATCTTTGCCAAAAATAGGTGAAGAATTTGGTGGCCGCGATCATACAACAGTAATCCATGCTCACGAAAAAATTTCGAAGCTATTAAAAACGGATACTCAATTACAAAAACACGTTGAAGAAATTAAGGATATTTTAAAATAGTAGTAGATGAATAGTGTGAATAACTTAGCTTATTTTACGCACAGTCTATCCACATGTAGATAGACTGTTTTTACATCTTTAAACAGGGTTATCCACATATCCACAGGACCTAGTACTATTACTACTACTTTTTTATCTTTATTAAATAAATAAAATCTTATACTTACCGGAGGTTTTTCGTTATGCGTTTTACAATACAAAAAGACTATCTTGTAAGAAGTGTACAAGATGTAATGAAGGCAGTTTCTTCTCGTACAACAATTCCAATTCTTACAGGGATTAAAGTTGTAGCAACGGAAGAAGGAGTTACTTTAACAGGTAGTGATGCAGACATCTCTATCGAATCATTTATCCCAGTCGAAGATGCTGGAAAAGAAATTGTAGAAATTGAACAATCAGGAAGTATTATTTTACAAGCAAAGTATTTTAGTGAAATCGTAAAAAAATTACCTAAAGAAACTGTCGAAATTTCTGTAGAAAATCATTTTATGACAAAAATAAAATCTGGAAAATCAGAGTTCAACTTAAATGGTTTAGATGCTGCTGAATATCCGTTATTACCACAAATCGAAGAACATCATGTATTTAAGGTTCCAACAGATTTACTAAAGCACATGATTCGTCAAACAGTATTTGCAGTTTCAAGTTCTGAAACAAGACCAATCTTGACAGGTGTAAACTGGAAGGTATATAACAGCGAGCTAACTTGCATTGCAACAGATAGTCACAGGCTAGCACTTCGTAAAGCGAAAATCGAAGGGTATAATATTGCCGATGAATTTCAAGCGAATGTCGTTATTCCTGGTAAGAGCTTAAGTGAATTAAGTAAAATTCTAGATGAATCTGAAGAAATGGTAGATATCGTTATTACGGAGTATCAAGTATTATTCCGTACAAAACATTTATTATTCTTCTCAAGATTGTTAGAAGGGAATTATCCAGATACAACGCGTTTAATTCCAGCCGAGAGTAAGACTGATATTTTTGTAAATACGAAAGAATTTTTACAAGCAATTGATCGTGCGTCGCTATTAGCAAGAGATGGTCGTAACAACGTTGTTAAATTATCAACATTAGAACAACAGATGTTAGAGATTTCTTCGAATGCACCAGAAATCGGAAAAGTAGTAGAAGAGGTTCAATGTGAAAATGTAGATGGAGAAGAATTAAAAATATCTTTTAGTGCAAAATATATGATGGACGCATTAAAAGCTTTAGATAGTACAGAAATTAAAGTTAGTTTTACTGGAGCGATGAGACCGTTTTTAATTCGCACAGCGAATGATGATTCCATCATTCAATTAATTTTACCGGTACGTACTTACTAAGTAAGGGTTGAGGGTTGCTAGTGTAAAGGTACTAGTGACCCTTATTTGATTTGTAGGGTATTACTTTCCTAATGCTAGTTTATTTAGTACAATGAAAGAATGAACACTTTCAGAAAGTGAGCGATTTTATGAAACTTATTAAGATTTCAACAGAATACATTACACTAGGACAATTTTTAAAGTTAGCTGATGTAATTGATACAGGCGGCGCTGTAAAATGGTTCTTACAAGAATATGAAGTATACGTGAATCAAGAACTTGAAAATAGAAGAGGCCGAAAGTTATATGCAAATGATATTGTTGAAATTCCGGGAAGCGGAACTTTCCAAGTTCAATCATAAAGGGGGATCCCTTTGTTTATTACAGAAATACAATTAAAAAACTATCGCAATTATGAGCATTTAGAGCTTTCCTTTGAGGATAAAGTCAATGTAATTATTGGTGAAAATGCGCAAGGGAAAACGAATCTAATGGAAGCTATTTATGTATTGGCGATGGCGAAATCCCATAGAACTTCGAACGATCGTGAACTCATTCGTTGGGATGAGGATTATGGTAATATAAAAGGTAGATTACAAAGGCGAAATAGTTCTTTATCCTTAGAATTAAATATTTCAAAAAAAGGTAAAAAGGCAAAGTTGAATCAGTTAGAACAACAAAAATTAAGCCAGTACATTGGTGAAATGAACGTTGTTATGTTTGCCCCAGAAGATTTAAATCTTGTAAAAGGAAGCCCTCAAGTACGAAGACGCTTTTTAGATATGGAACTTGGACAAATAGCTCCGGTCTATTTGTATGAATTAAGCCAATATCAAAAGGTACTCACGCAACGAAATCATTTACTTAAGAAGATGCAAGGAAATAGTAAAAATGAGGAAACGATGTTGGATGTATTTACACTTCAGCTTATTGAGCATGGTGCGAAAATTTTGCGGAAACGTTTTGAGTTTTTGCATTTACTACAAGAATGGGCTGCTCCAATCCATCGCGGGATTAGTAGGGGATTAGAGGAGTTAGAAATCGTTTATAAACCAAGTGTAGATGTATCAGAATCAATGGATTTGTCGAAAATAAAAGAAGTATACTATGAGAGTTTTCAATCTGTGAAACAACGTGAAATTTTTCGGGGTACAACTTTACTCGGTCCTCATCGTGATGATTTACAATTCTTCGTTAATGGTAAAAATGTTCAAGTCTTTGGTTCACAAGGACAACAGCGAACAACCGCACTATCCCTAAAATTGGCTGAAATTGAATTGATATACTCAGAGGTTAAGGAATATCCAATCCTTTTACTAGATGATGTGTTATCAGAATTAGATGATTATCGTCAATCGCATCTGCTAAATACAATTCAAGGAAAAGTGCAAACATTTGTGACAACGACGAGTGTCGACGGAATTGAACACGAAACATTGAAAGAAGCGAAAACAATTCATGTAACGAACGGCACGGTAGATTGTGAAATAGACAGAAAATAATTTCTGTTTAAATGGAAAAGTAGGTGATCTTTGTGTCAATGGAACAAAAGCAAATGCAGGAAAATGCATATGATGAAAGTCAGATTCAGGTGTTAGAAGGACTGGAAGCGGTTCGTAAGCGTCCTGGTATGTATATCGGTTCTACAAGTGGAAAAGGTCTTCATCACCTCGTATGGGAAATAGTTGATAACAGTATTGACGAAGCTTTAGCGGGATATTGTGATGAAATTAATGTCAGTATTGAAGAAGATAATAGTATTGTTGTAACAGATGATGGTCGTGGTATCCCAGTTGGTATTCAAGAGAAAATGGGACGTCCTGCTGTAGAGGTTATTATGACGGTACTTCATGCTGGAGGGAAATTTGGCGGTGGCGGTTATAAAGTTTCTGGTGGTTTGCACGGAGTAGGTGCATCTGTTGTAAATGCTTTATCAACAGAATTAGAGGTATTTGTACATCGAGATGGAGAAATACACTATCAAAAATATGAACGTGGTATCCCGGCTGCAGATTTAAAGGTAATAGGTGAAACAGACCGTACAGGAACAATAACACGTTTTAAGCCCGATCCAGAGATTTTCCAAGAGACAACAGAATATGAATTTGATACATTAGCTACCCGTATGCGTGAGCTAGCGTTTTTAAATCGTAATATTAAATTGACAATTGAAGATAAGCGTGAACATAAGCAAAAGAAAGAGTTCCATTACGAAGGCGGAATTAAATCTTATGTGGAACATTTAAATCGTTCAAAACAACCGATTCATGAAGAACCTGTATATGTTGACGGTTCAAAAGATGGGATTCAGGTTGAGGTTGCTCTTCAATATAACGAAGGCTATACAAATCATATTTATTCATTTACAAATAATATTCATACGTATGAAGGCGGTACACATGAGGTAGGTTTTAAGACTGCTCTAACACGTGTAATTAACGATTATGGTCGTAAAAATAACATTTTAAAAGATGCGGATAGTAATTTAACTGGTGAAGATGTTCGTGAAGGTTTAACAGCAATCGTGTCAATTAAGCATCCAAATCCACAATTTGAAGGACAAACGAAGACGAAACTTGGAAATAGTGAAGCGAGAACGATTACAGAGTCTGTATTCTCAGAGGCGTTTGAAAAGTTCTTACTAGAAAACCCCAATGTTGCACGTAAAATTATAGATAAAGGGACTATGGCAGCACGTGCACGTGTAGCGGCTAAAAAAGCTCGTGAACTAACGCGCCGAAAGAGTGCTCTAGAAGTTTCAAGTTTACCAGGGAAGCTAGCTGATTGTTCTTCTAAAGATCCAGCAATCAGTGAAATTTACATCGTAGAGGGTGACTCTGCCGGCGGATCTGCGAAACAAGGGCGTGACCGTCATTTTCAAGCGATTTTACCACTTAAAGGTAAAATTATTAATGTTGAAAAGGCGCGATTAGATAAAATTTTATCTAATGATGAAGTGCGTACAATTATTACAGCAATCGGTACAAATATTGGTGGGGATTTCGATATTGAGAAGGCTCGTTATCATAAAGTAATTATTATGACAGATGCCGACGTGGATGGTGCACATATTCGTACCCTATTATTAACGTTCTTCTATCGTTATATGCGTCAAATAATTGAGTGTGGTTATATATATATCGCACAGCCACCGTTGTTTAAAGTACAACAAGGTAAAAAAATTCAATATGCTTACAATAATAAAGAACTTGAAAAAATACTAGCTGAATTACCAGCTCAACCTAAGCCTGGGATTCAGCGTTATAAAGGTCTAGGGGAAATGAATCCAACTCAGCTGTGGGAGACGACGATGGACCCAGAAGTACGTTCGTTACTTCAAGTTTCCCTTCAAGATGCGATTGAAGCGGATGAAACATTTGAAATTTTAATGGGTGATAAAGTAGAGCCGCGTCGTAACTTTATCCAAGAAAATGCAAAATACGTGAAAAACCTTGATATTTAAGTGAGTAATGACAGGAATCTAAGTATTCCTGTCTTCTACATATAAATCAATGTATGTGTAACGGAAATGTAAGAGGAGGTGCTCGTTGATGTCAGACAATCAACAACAAGCACGAATTCGAGAAATTAATATTAGTCATGAAATGCGTACCTCATTTTTAGATTACGCAATGAGTGTTATCGTGTCTCGTGCATTACCAGATGTTCGTGATGGATTAAAACCAGTTCATCGTAGGGTTTTATATGCGATGAATGATTTAGGAATTACAGCTGATAAAGCATATAAGAAGTCGGCGCGTATTGTCGGCGAAGTAATTGGTAAGTATCACCCGCACGGTGATTCAGCTGTTTATGAAACAATGGTACGTATGGCGCAAGATTTTAGTCAACGTTACATGCTTGTTGATGGACATGGTAATTTCGGTTCTGTTGATGGAGATTCAGCGGCAGCAATGCGTTATACAGAAGCAAGAATGTCTAAGATTTCTATGGAATTAATACGCGATATTACAAAGAATACAATTGATTATCAAGATAACTACGATGGTTCTGAAAGAGAACCAGTTGTATTACCAGCGCGTTTCCCTAACTTATTAGTCAATGGTACGACGGGTATTGCGGTTGGTATGGCAACAAACATTCCACCGCATCAACTTGGAGAAGTAATTGACGGTGTGTTGGCATTAAGTCATAACCCTGATATCACTATCGCGGAATTAATGGAATATATTCCTGGACCAGACTTCCCAACATCAGGTTTAATCTTAGGAAGAAGCGGGATTCGAAGAGCTTACGAGACAGGCCGTGGTTCTATTATAATTCGTGCTAAAGTTGAAATTGAAGAGAGAGCCAACGGTAAACAATCTATTATTGTAACTGAGCTACCTTATCAAGTTAACAAGGCACGTTTAATTGAAAAAATTGCAGAATTAGTTCGTGATAAGAAAATTGAAGGTATTACAGATTTACGTGATGAATCGGATCGAAATGGTATGCGCATTGTTATGGAAGTACGTCGCGATGCAAATGCAAATGTACTATTAAATAATCTTTATAAACATACAGCACTTCAAACAAGTTTCGGTATTAACATGTTGTCTCTTGTAAATGGAGAGCCACAAGTTCTAAATTTAAAACAAAATTTATATTATTATTTAGAGCACCAGAAGGTCGTGATCCGCAGACGTACTGCCTATGAGTTAGAGAAAGCAGAAGCGCGCGCTCATATTTTAGAAGGATTACGAATCGCTTTAGATCATCTTGATGAAGTCATTGCGTTAATCCGTAGTTCAAAAACAGCTGATATTGCAAAACAAGGTTTAATGGAACGATTTGGCTTAAGTGAGAAACAAGCACAGGCGATTTTAGATATGCGTCTGCAACGCTTAACTGGATTAGAACGTGAAAAAATCGAACAAGAATATCAAGACTTAATGAAGCTGATTGCAGAGTTAAAAGCAATTTTAGCAGATGAAGAGAAGGTTCTTGAGATCATTCGTGAGGAATTAACGGAGGTCAAAGAACGTTTTAATGATAAGAGAAGAACAGAAATTACAATTGGCGGTATGGAAGCTATAGAGGATGAAGATTTAATCCCAGAACAAAATATCGCAATTACACTTACTCATAATGGTTATATTAAGAGGTTACCGGCTTCTACGTACAAAACACAGAACCGTGGGGGACGTGGTGTACAAGGAATGGGTACGAATGATGATGACTTTGTTGAACATTTATTAACAACGTCTACTCATGATCATATTTTATTCTTCACAAACAAGGGTAAAGTATACCGTACAAAAGGATATGAAATTCCAGAGTATAGTCGTACGGCAAAAGGCATACCAATTATTAATCTATTAGGGGTAGATAAGGGTGAGTGGATCAACGCTATTATTCCAATTCGTGAATTTGGTGACGACGAGTTCTTATTCTTTACAACGAAACAAGGTATTTCTAAGAGAACGCCGCTCTCATCATTTGCAAATATACGTACGAACGGTTTAATTGCAATTTCGCTTCGTGAAGAAGATGAATTAATTTCTGTACGTTTAACATCTGGTGATAAAGATATTATCGTAGGGACAAGCAACGGTATGTTAATTCGCTTCAATGAACAGGATGTACGTTCTATGGGCCGTAATGCAGCTGGTGTAAAAGCTATTACACTAGGCGAAGAGGACCAAGTAGTAGGTATGGAAATTGTTGAAGAGGATACGAATGTCTTAATCGTAACGAAGAACGGGTATGGTAAGCGTACGCCGGTTGAAGAGTATCGACTACAGAGTCGTGGTGGTAAAGGTCTGAAGACTTGTAACATTACAGACAAGAACGGTAAATTAGTAGCAGTTAAGTCTGTAACAGGTGAAGAAGACATTATGTTAATTACAGTAGCGGGTGTTATTATTCGTATGCCAGTTGATCAAATCTCTCAAATGGGGCGTAATACACAAGGTGTTCGTCTAATTCGATTAGGGGATGAGCAAGAGGTAGCGACAGTAGCAAAAGCACAAAAGGATGAAGAAGAAGAAATTAGCGAAGAGGTTTCTTCTGAAGAATAAGAGTGGGGATTTCTCCCCCTCTTATTTTTTTATAATAATACTTGCATAGCAATAGTAAAGTGTATATAATAGGCAGAGTCAGCAAATGAGAGATACAAGTTGTCGAAAAAAACTTGTTGACGAAAATAATATACTATGATATATTATGAAAGTCGCTGAAACGCGATGTTGAACTTTGAAAACTAAACGAAACAAACAACGTGAAACGTCAATTTTTATTTTTAGATGCTAGACAAACTAACTTTATTGGAGAGTTTGATCCTGGCTCAGGATGAACGCTGGCGGCGTGCCTAATACATGCAAGTCGAGCGAATGGATTAAGAGCTTGGAT
>NZ_LXLV01000074.1 GCF_001757995.1 Bacillus mycoides
ATAATGTTTCCACTTGAATAGATTTTGCTTTTCCATACCAATCACATCCTTTTTCAGAGTACTAGTATCAGTATGTCCAAGTTTAGGAGGTTACTTACAAGCGTTTTGGAGTGTTTGCACCAGAACCTATGGTTCTATGCCTGGATTAAATGAAGAACTTCGTAATAAGGTAGTAGATGGTAGATTTAAAGTATGGGATTGGACAATTGACTCCCTAGATTGGAAGTATAATAACGTACCTATAGAGTCGGCTTCCATGAATATCGCTCAAAATGTACTTACTAATGCAACGAAGTCCCAAGAAGTTATATTAATGCATGATATTCACCCTCAAGCAGTTGCAGCCGTACCAGCCATCATAAAAGGGTTAAAGGAAAAAGGGTATGAATTTGAGGCATATCATGAAAGCAATCATTTCCCTTTAAATTTCTGGCAGGATCCACGTATTTGAGCTTTAAGGAGATGTATAAAGTCACACCTCTATTTATAAAAAAAGATATAGCCCCTTGTAGAACAACAAGGGGCTATTCAATGTTTTTGCTTATCCTTTAGTTTAAAGCAACACTAGCTATTTATTATTAAACTATATATTTAATAAAGTACTTCCATAAAATTCTTTTTTATGCTATATAATATTTCTAAAGCGCTTAGAAAGGGAGAGGTTTATATAAAAATCATACAAGATTTTACAGAACCCTATTTTAAAACTGTTGGAGAACAAAGTAAGGCATATCGAGTAATTGGTTGCAAAGATGGTAAAGAAAAGCATTTCCCTATTACATTTAAAACATTAAAAAGGGCACGTATATTTAATTACAGGTATGCTTGTGAAAATCCTGAGTGGCTGAATAGAAATGGCGACATAAGTGAGTATAATGTTAAGATGGGGAGACCTGAATATAAAAATATTTGGCACGATCATGTTATAGAGAATGTATGTAAAAAGTATACTGATTTTGATAGTTGGGAAATCAATCATTAAAGCAGTAACCAATCGTTCAAATAATCTACAAATAAAATATAAAGAATAATAAGTAAATAAGCTATAAAAAGGAGATTCAATAGCATGAATATTGCATTTTTTCTTACTCCTAAAAGTGAATTGGTTTATATAAATATAAATTCAACAATGCGTCAGGCTTTAGAGAAGTTGGAATACCACCGATATACAGCTATCCCCTTGGTCAATACTGAGGGAGAATATGCAGGTACACTTACAGAAGGGGATTTATTATGGAAACTCAAAAACACGTCATCTTTAAGCTTTAACAACACTCATCAAGTTGTTCTGAGTGAAGTTTCTTTACACCGTACGAATGAACCAGTTTCTATCAATGCGGAAATTGAAGACCTTTTATCAAGAGCTATGGAACAAAATTTTGTTCCTGTTATAGATGACGATGGGATTTTTATAGGTATTGTTAAAAGAAGAGATATTATTCAATATTGCGCACAAGGTTTATTATTTAAGAACCATTCTGTATAAACATATGAACTTTAAATTATATCAAATCTTCAATTTAAAATTCATATAAAAAGAATATATCTTGGTTTAACCAATCATACAATTATAGTATTACGAACTATCAAAAAATATAAGAATATCATTGTTCTATACTTAAATACCCCTGACTTTATACATAAGTCAGGGGTTAATAAAAATATTAATCTCTTATAGAGATAATCTTACTCATCATCACTATCTCCAAAGAAATCACCTAGAAATGATTCTTCCTCATTCATTCCTAGTTCTTCGGTTGCTTCTTCTACCATTTCCTCTACACCTAATCCATCCATTAGTTCATTCAATAATATGCCACCTAATATTCCGACAGCTAAACCACCAATCATACCTGCAATTGGACTTCTTCCGTTACTGCTCTGATGGGCATGATCGTAGTTTTGTTGTGTTTGATATGAGAATGATTGCGCATAAGCATGCGGATCATTTACCATTTCATTTATATATTCTTTTAAAATATTAGCTATTTGTCTACTTTCTTTTAATACATTTTGTTCAATGAAAAACTCACGTCTTGCTTCCATTTCCCCATGTCTGGTTCTGCAATCTACTTCCATCCAAATGCGAATCCCTGACTCTTCATAAGCAAAACGAATCTCTATTTCATCAACTTCGTTTACAAATAATTCTCTTGGGAAAAAGGAAAATTCTTGACCCAGCTCATCTAACTTACCCGATGTAGATTTCTCCTGAAATCCTAATCGATTCAATGCATAAAAAACATTTTGCACTTCTTCCGGTGCTTCAATAACAAGACGATCAAAGTCTTTTCGATCTACGCCACCTTCAATGTCTAAGTGCGTATCAAAATAGTAAGAAACGCCTCCTCTAGATACAGGAAGATCTCTTGGAATATCATAAGAAAATGAAATTACCTTCGCCTCCTCTGGAAGAATGTTATAGGATCCGTTCAATGGAATTGTTGCCACCTCACGTGTAACAGAGCCTTGTTTTGTTACAACACTCATCATAAAGCGCGCTGTAAGGCTATTCATTTTTTGTTCAACTTGACCGCCTTCAATCCAAGCTTCTCCATACAGTGTTTCTCCAGCAGAATAAGATGGCTTTTTAAAACGCAAATCTACTGTTGCTGCACCTTTACCGAATTTAGCCAAAATCTTTTTAAACATTTTGTCTCTCCCTTTTTTCTTATAGTATAGTTATTTATTTAGAGAAAACAAACGGCAACTATTCTGTTACCGCTTGTTTTGTTTCTTTTGCTTTTTGAATTTCTATTTGTTTAATGTGGTGTGTATCTTTAGAAATGACTTTAAATTCATATCCGTCTGCTTCCACAGACTGTCCTTCTTGAATATAATAATTCTGCATCATCACCCAACCACCAATGGTGTCTACATCTTTAGCATCTAAATGTAAATCTAGTAAGTCATTCAATTCATTAATCAGTACTTTCCCATCTACAACTTTATGAGTTTCACTGATATGTTGAATTGGAGCACGTTCATCTTCATCATACTCATCTCGAATTTCCCCAACAATTTCTTCAAGAATATCCTCAATTGTAACAATACCTGCTGTCCCACCATATTCATCATATAATACGGCTAATGGAATACGTTTCTTCTGCATTTCTAACATTAAATCGTGAATTGGAATCGTCTCAATTACTTGAATAACAGGACGTGTATACGAACGAATTGTATCATATGGTTCTGTACTCTTATTTATATATCGAATAAAGAAATCTTTTACATTCACCATACCAATAATCTGGTTCTGGTGCAAATACTTAGGAAAGATATAAAGATGCGAAAAGTTTCCTAGTGAAATCTAGTCTTAAGCAGCAATTCCAAATAGTTGATGGATGAACTTCACTTGATTTTGGACAGACTTGTCCAATAAAACAAGTTGCCCTTTTTTCACCATATGCATAGCTTCTATTCCAGAAAGAATGGATGTAGCTGCGCGAAAGGATTTCAATCCTAACATCGAACGAACTCGCTTTTTAATAAACCGATGATCTTGTTCCACTATGTTATTGAGATATTTCACTTGCCTTAGTTGGATGCCTAATGGCATCTTTTTTTCTTTTCTCAATTCTTCAACTGCTATAGGATAAGCTGGAT
>NZ_LXLV01000075.1 GCF_001757995.1 Bacillus mycoides
GTATTAGGCACGCCGCCAGCGTTCATCCTGAGCCAGGATCAAACTCTCCAATAAAGTTAGTTTGTCTAGCATCTAAAAATAAAAATTGACGTTCACGTTGTTTGTTTCGTTCAGTTTTCAAAGAACTTTTCTGTCGCTCATTTGCGACTCCCTTATGTTAACATTTTCATCTTTCAATGTCAACTAAGTTTTTTCATTTCGTTTGCCGCGTTCTGTGTTATTGCATCGGCGACTTGTTCTATATTACACCTCTATATACTAATCGTCAATACCTTTTTATAAAGATATTCAATTTAATATTTTTATGCTCTCTAATCTAGAGAAGAACCTATAAATATTGCATTATCCGAAAAGCCTCTTCGACTTCGCTTTAATTTCTTCTTCCAAAATATATTCAAGTTTACTTATACCCTAAACTTAATTGGTACGGAAGTTTTTCCCCAGCAAAACTAACAACCTCATTTTAATAAATACTAATATGTAATTAAAAAGTTATTACGCTCCCTAACACCTCTTTGTTTATCAGGCACTCTATTAGAAACGATTGAAGATATACGTATTCTTATAACAGACCACAATACAGAAATTCTTATATACTACTCTAGTTATAGAGTTCCCCTGATATGAAGTAATGGTTACTTACCTGTTTACTCGTAAATATATAGAAACACACTAATACATTTACTAACTATCCCTGTGTCACTGAAATAGCAGACTTATATCTCTTTCATCTTTAGCAGCATCCATTTCCATATGGCCTAGTCGTAATAACTTTTATACCCTCTTAACAAACATTTAAGATATACAAATAAACTATACTTGAGGCCCGAACCGATTAATAGCATTTCTTTTTTAAACACATATACTGGATTAAAAATACGTACCTCAATCGATCGAGTGTACCTAACACACCAGAAGAGAACGTTTGTTCTGTTTGTATTTTATCACATTTAAGGATGTTTATCCTATACCTATATTTACGTTTTACCGCTAAAAGAGCGAATCGAGTTACTAACAAAGCATGTAATTTTATTGTTTCTATTATATATCCTCCGTTTTGAAATACATATAGAATTACAAATTCATTTATTTCTAGCTATAAACCTAAGAATACATAACAATAAGAAACCAATACATATAAAACACCCACAAAAACAAATTCTGCAACAAGGTATAATAAGGCTGTACAATTATAAATCATAATCTTTTCAACATCTATAGGAGTCCTGTCCGCATTTAACGCAAATATAAACTAAAAAAATTTCAATATAAAAAGAGCCGGAATTTCTACTCTAAGGAAAATCTGGCTCTTATTTTTGGGCCACAACCAAAATTATTTAACTTACTCGCTACAACTGAACTCCCTCATAATAACCATAGCCAAAATAATTTTTACATTTAATATTAAATGTCTATTTAATATTCCCTACTCTGCTGTACTGCGGATGAATGTATCATATCTATCACTGCATGATATAAATTTTCCGGATATTCAGCTATCCGATGACATAAATACAAGTACCACTCTTTCCCATAAGTCAAATACACCCTAGCATTATGTCCTTTGTTTTTCAAATCACTTAACATATCCGGACGAATTCCATATAGCATTTCTATTTCTACATTAGATTGACTAAAATATTGACGTTGCTCCATTTCTTTAATAAGAATTTCATCATGTGTAGCTATAGATACAGGATGGTTATTTTCAACTAGTTGTTCTACGATCTGAAGATACTGTTGATTTAAGTCAGTTGACCTAGGCATAGAAATATCTGAAACTTCTTGATAGGCACCTTTTACAACTCGTATTTTCCCTGGATAATGTAGGAGTTCTTGAATATCATTGTTTGAGCGATATAAATGCGCCTGAATCGTTATCCCTACATTAGGATATTGCTCAGTTGTTTTTTTATAGATGGAAAGAATGTCTGCTGCTTTAGATGATTCTTCCATACTTATCATAAGGGTAGTTCCATGTACTTTTGCCTTTTCTGCCAACTCCATTAAATGAATATAAGATATTTCGGGATCTATAGATAATCCAATATGCGATAAATCGAGTGATACTGTTTGTTTCATAGATAGAGCACCCATATCCCCAATAAGATTCCAAAACTCATTTTTTGCTTTATAACATTCCTCTATATCTAGAGTATTTTCCCCTATGTATTCTAGTGAAGTATGATAACCTTTTGTAATTAGTTCTTTTGCTGTCACAATCCCCTCATGTCTCGTTTCTCCGGTGACAAAGCGTTTCGCGGCTTGCAATAATAACGCATAGAGTTCAGTGGATTGTTGTACATAGGATTTTATATGTTCATTTCGTGCAATCGATTTAAATGCCTGAGCTACTTGAAATTCTGGTTTCGTCATCACATTTCCATCCCCTTTAGAACTATTTGATTCAACTATAGCATGCTAAAATGGTTCATATTAGTACCATTTCAACCAAACTTTTATGGTACCAATTTTGATGAAGGGAGCATTTATATGCTTTGGATACCTATTGATCGATCGTTAGATATAAGTTTAATTCGACAGGTTTATCACCAAATACGTGAACGAATATTAAACGGAGAGCTACAATCTGGAGAAAAACTACCATCAACACGGGAATTATCTTCTGAGTTAAGCGTGTCTAGGAATGTAATTTTAGAAGCTTATGATCAATTATTTTCCGAAGGTTTTTTGGTCGCTCGACAGGGAGCTGGGACATTCATTGCCGAAGGGACTTATTTAGAACAACGTAAGAAATCAACTCTAATCGATTCTTTATCTTGGTGCGAAGAAACAAACAAAGACAGTAACATCATTAATTTTCGTTCAGGGATACCAGCATTAGACTTATTTCCACGTAAGGGATGGGCGAAGTTATCTCATACTATATGGAATGAAACACCTCCTTCTACGTTTGGATACGATATTCCCGAAGGGCGTCTCGAATTAAGAAAGGCTTTATCACGCTATTTACTAAAAACAAGAGGAGTTTTTTGTCATCCAGAACAATTGGTAATTACCTCCGGTGCAACTCAAGCTTTAACACTTGTTTCTAAGTTACTTTTGTCAACAGGCGACGAAGTACTAATAGAAGATCCCATCACCAATGACATTCAAACAATTTTTAAAAATTCAGGAGCCTTCCTTTATCCTATACCAGTTGATGATAATGGGATGGATACATCTTTGCTGCCTGCAAATAAAAACCCAAAATTCATCTTCACTACTCCTTCTCATCAGTTTCCTTTAGGAGGAGCGTTACCGATTCAACGACGGGTTCAATTGATTAACTACTCAAGAAAAACAAATTGTTATCTCATTGAAGATGATTATGACAGTGAGTTTCGATATGAAGGCTCACCTGTAAGTTCATTACAGGGATTGGATCCCGAGCGTGTTATATATATAGGCTCATTTAGTAAAATTTTATCACCGGCCCTTAGGATGGGATACTTAGTTCTTCCCTCACACCTTATTGAAAAATGTTGCAGGGTAAAATGGTTTTCAGATCTACATACATCTTCTCTAAATCAGCTTGTCCTTGCTAAATTTATTGCCGAAGATTATTTGGAACGACATATTATAAAGATGAAAAAAATCTATAAAAATCGAAGAGACTTCCTTATCCAGCAATTAAAATTAGCATTCTCAAATAAGATTAATATTTTCGGTTATTCTACAGGATTACACCTGATTGTTGAATTCAATCAAGTTCAATTCAACAAAGAATTACTTGAGAAAATCCAACAACTTGGAGTTAAAGTATATCCTGTGGAAGACCACGCCATTGAAAAAGGAAAACATCATAATCGAATTATTATGGGGTATGGACATTTAACAACTGAAGAAATAAAAGAAGGTGTGAGCAGGCTACAGAGGGCAATACCTTGTATATATTCTTGTTAATAAATAGACTTTAAAACTCAAAATTAAAGAGTCTAACAAACTTGTCCATATTTTTCTGAAGGTATGCTATTTAGATGTGAAATCATAATAAAATAAAGCTGTTTCTTGCTAGATAAACGTACTCATAGAGCCTACATTAATTACAAGCTTATTTTATTAGACACAAAAAAGACGAGTCATTCTGACTCGTCTTAAAGTTGCTTGGCGACGTCCTACTCTCACAGGGACAAGGTCCCAACTACCATCGGCGCTAGAGAGCTTAACTTCCGTGTTCGGTATGGGAACGGGTGTGACCTCTCTGCCATCATCACCAAACTGATGAAG
>NZ_LXLV01000076.1 GCF_001757995.1 Bacillus mycoides
GTGGTTTCTTGCTTTGCTTAGGTAAAAATCGATGGTATTTCCTTTCGAATCGACAGCACGATACAGGTACATCCATTGACTTTTCACTTTGATATATGTTTCATCGACTCTCCAAGAGTCATTGGTTTGCTTGAGATGACGACGGATTCTTTTGTCTAATTCAGGACCATACTGATGAACCCAACGCATAATCGTTGTATGAGCAACGGATAAGCCCCGTTCCTCCATCATTTCCACCAAATCACGAAAGCTCAAGTTGTACCGTAGGTACCATCTTACTGTTTGCAAAATAATATCATGATGATAATGCTTCCACTTGAATAAATTTCGCTTTTCCATACTGATCACGCACCTTTTTTAGAGTAATAGTATCAGTATGTCCAAGATTTAGAGATTACCTGCAATTATCTTGAAGTTTTCGCACCAGAACCCCATCTTACCATTAATAAGATAATATCAGACTGATAGTGCTTCCATTTGAACCAATTTTTCTTTTCCATACCGATCACACACCTTTTTAGAGTAATAGTATCAGTATGTCCAAGTTTTAGAGATTACTTGTAATTACCTTGAAGTTTTTGCACCAGAACCTGTAAGTGCATATGGTTCGGTTTCTATATGGTGTAAGAGATTTAATGAAAACTTTGGTGCTGCTTATTTTAAAAAGTAAACAAGAACATAGAAGTGTGGTTTGTATAACATAAGTGTCATTCTATAGAACAAGGAAATGGTTAAATACAAAGCGACTGCAACCAATCGTTTTAGTAATTACTATTTCTTGTTTCTTATTTGAGTAGATACGAAATTTATATGCTTTATTAACTAACATAGGTTGCACCTCACTTTTTCCTAGTATATCTACAGTATACAAAAAAACGTAGGCTTACGCCTACTGACATTCATCTCCCACCAAAAATTGGTGTTTCACACCTTCACATTTTTGAGGAAGGAGTTTTCTGTCAGAAAACGATAAATGATCAATCTTTTTTACAAAGCTACACTCATCGTTTGCTTTTTCAGAGCTTATCCTAGTTTAGAAAACTTTGCAACAGAACCTATTTTTTCCTTTATATACATTTTCCCAATCATTTTGGGGTAAGTTATTTCTAGAGGAAACATAGCAATATCAATGGGTAAATTTATATATTACTTTTCGTAAGGTTTTATGTGTGAATCTTCACTATATATTATGTGGTTTATTTCTGAAGGGAAGGTTATTATCAATTGAAAAAGCATGAAAAAATCCCTTGTTATCCAATAAAATCTTTGCATGACCTTATTCAATTGTTAAAGAAATCCAAAGATTTCGTTGAATTAAAAGTTCGCTCCGATAATTCACCTATAGTAATCTCATATTTTCGGACATTGATTGATGTAAATATGTTATACGAAGATGTTTTGCCGTATATAAAAGAAAAAACTTTCGATTCACTACAAGATATTCAAGCTGCTTTACCATTTGGAGTTGCAAACATAACAAAAGAAATAGAAGACATTCAGAATGATATTTTAAACGGGTATATACTAATTCAAATAGATAAAGATATATCAAGCGGTTTGTTAATAAATATATCCCAAAAAGAAGGCAGAGATATTACAAAACCTGAAATTGAATATAATATTATAGGCCCACAAATCGCATTTGTTGAAGATCTGGATACAAATTTGAATTTGTTACGCAGAAGGCTTCCAACACCGTTTCTCCAAGTAGAAGCATTGAGAGTAGGAAATCTTTCTAATACTTCTGTAGCGGTAGTATTTATTGAAGGAATCGCAAACAATCAAAATGTAGAGGAAATCATAAAACGTGTAAGTAAAATAAAAATAGATCACATTCTTGATAGTACTTACTTAGCCCGACTGATTGTTGATAATCCAAATTCTATTTTTCCACACTTCCTTAATACAGAGCGTCCAGATCGTGTAGCTGCTGTTTTGGCTGAAGGAAAGGTTGCACTATTTGTAGATGGTTCACCTTTTGCTATCACACTCCCTACGACATTGATTGAATTTTTTACTTCAACAGAAGACTACACCATGCCTTGGGTTTTAGCTTCTTTCTTTCGGTTGTTAAGAATTTTTGCTTTTATATTTTCCGTTTTAACTACCCCCTTATATGTTGCGATATTAACATATCATTACGAGCTTATTCCGAAAGAACTTCTTGAAACATTAGTGATTTCTAGAAGTAAGATACCTTTCCCTCCGGTAATCGAAGCATTTTTTTTAGAAATAACTATTGAATTACTGAGAGAAGCAGGGGCACGCTTACCAACTAAAGTGGGATTAACCGTAGGTATAGTAGGTGGTATTGTAATTGGACAAGCATCAGTAGAAGCCAGTCTTACAAGTAACGTGCTTATCATTATTGTTGCTCTTTCAGCACTAACATCATTTACAACTCCAATTTATAGAATTGGTATTACAATTCGAGTAATCCGCTTTCCTTTTATAGTAGCAGCACAACTACTAGGGTTACTAGGGATTGTTATAGCAAGTTCTTTTCTTCTAACACATTTATTACGTACAAAATCGTTAAAACGTCCTTATTTATTCCCTTTTTATCCTACAAGACTGGCAGATTGGAAAGACAGCATTATTCGTATGCCAATCTCATCAATGTTTGAGCGACCTTTATTTTCAAGAACCAAACAGCGCATTCGTTTTAATCCCGAAGACGCAAAGAAAAATGAAATTTTATCACGAAATGATTTTGATGATTGAATCTAACATGGAGGAACGTTATGAAGAACATTCCAACTGAGTATCAAGTCTCCCCATTTGTTGTATTTTTTTTAATTTGTACTATGCAAATGGGAGTCGGTATGCTTGGTTTTGAAAGAATTAGTGCAAAGTTAGTAGGAAACGATGCATGGATTAGTACCCTGTTTTTTGGATTGTCTGTTAACCTCATGATTTGGATTATATATCAAATTTTGAATCAAGGTAATGGGGACATCATCATAATCCATCAGAGTGTCTTTGGAAAATGGATTGGCGGAGTATTCAACCTCATATTTCTAGCATATCTTTTAATGCTGGGTGCAACAACATTACACAGTTATATTGAGGTAGTACATGTTTGGATGTTTCCTTCTATGCCTACGTGGATTCTTTCAGGGGTTTTTTTGATTTTATGTTACTACATTGTAACAGGAGGATTTCGTGTAGTTGCAGGCATTGGCTTCTTTGGAATTGTCATTCCAAGCATGCTGTTTTTTACATTTTTCTATCCTTTGCAATACGCAGATTTTCGAAACCTATTTCCAATGTGGCAGCATTCATTTCAAGAAATTATTAAGGGAATGAAAGGAACTATGTTCAGCTATCTAGGATTTGAAACGTTATTAATGTATTATCCCTTTATTAAAAATGCGCGAACCTCTCAGAAATATGCGCACTACGGGAATTTAGTAACGACGTTCATATACACATACCTTATGATTTTATCACTTACATTTTTTAGTGAAAAACAACTTTCTAGTGCTATATGGGCATATTTGAGTATGACCAAAATTATCCAGCTTCCTTTTATAGAGCGATTTGAGTACATTATAATCTCTGTTTGGGCGTTTTTTATATTACCGAATATAGCCATAACATTATGGGGAGTAAGTCGTGGCTTAAAAGAGACATTGAAGATAAAACAAAAATATGTTTTGCCGTTTCTGATTCTATTTGTCTTTATTTTAACATTTTTCTTGAATAATCGTAATAAATTGAATTTGTTAAACAGTCGGCTAGGCCAAGCTGGCTTTATTTACATATATATGTACCTTCCCATATTATGGATTATCCAAACCATTCGAATAAAATTAAGGAGATAAAGATGAAACAGTGGGTATTTTTTCTCATATTCAGTGTCCTCTTAACAGGATGTGCTAAAACTAAAATTGTTGATGACATCGATTTAATTCAAGTTGCTTCATATGATTTAGAGGCTGAAGATAAAATAAGAGGAACGTTTGCGATTTCGGCATATACAAGTAGTGGCGGTGGACAAACAAAAATTTATTCAGCATCGGGGAAGAGTAGTAAAGAAATTCTGGCAAGAGCATCTGAAAAATCTTCTGGGCCTCTAGAGTTAGGTCAATTACGCGTGATTATATTTGATAAAAAATTAGCTAAAAAGGGAATGCAAGAAATTTTAGAAACTATGAACCGAAACCCAAGTATCGGAAATGCAATCTATTTAGCGATTGCAAACGAAAATGGAGATGCACTTTTAAAAGGGAATTACTCTAAAGAAAAAGGAGTTTCCACTTATTTATCTTCCTTAATTGAGCAAAATGTTAAGAATGGAGTACAACCAAAAACAAATTTTTATTTATTTTTAAATCAACTTTATGATGATGCGAGAGATTCGTATTTGCCTCTAATTTCAAAAAAAGGAAATTTATTAGAGTTAACTGGTGTGGTTTTATTTAAAAGGTATAGGATGGTTGATACGCTCTCATTTAAAGATTTGTTTATATTCAAAGTGTTGACCGATAAATTTCGAGGTGGAACGTATCAGTTCCGCCTTCCAGGTTTTTCTGATAATTATGCCACGATAGAAAATATTAAATCTGAAACAAAATACAAAATGAAGGGAAATAGCCAGAATCCATTCATAGACGCTCATATTCAAGTGAAGGGTGAAATTCAAGAATTGACAAAAACAAAAAACTTAGATAATGCCAAAGAAATACGAAAGCTAGAGAAGATAATGGAAAATGAAATAGAGAAAAAGGCAACTAAATTAATAAAAAGATTTATTAATAAAGGGACAGATCCTATAGGTCTTAGAAAATTTGGTAGGACTCAAACAAACAGGTGGAACGATAAAGAATGGGAAAAATCCTATAAGCATTTACGCTTTCATATAACTGCGGATGTGAAAATTATCCAATCTGGTGTGACGGAATAAAAAAGACACATAAGGTTGATATTATCCCCTTAAGGTAGACAGTGTAAAAAGACCATGAATACACATGGATGTTACACTTTTACTTGGAGGGGATTTTATTATGGTTAAAAAAGGGGATAAATTTCAAACTTATTCAGATAAA
>NZ_LXLV01000077.1 GCF_001757995.1 Bacillus mycoides
ATTATGTTGTATATATTTATTAATAAATTTTAAAATCTTATTCGTAATAAAAATAGATCTAATGAACAAAAAAGACAAGAGTGCAACACCCTTGTCTTTTTTTATTATAGTCATAAAGAAATGGCTACAATAAATTGGTGTAAAAGGACAATAAAGCTATTAAAGTTTAAAACCTAAAACAAGCATAACCCCGTTCTAAATTTAGAGCGGGGTTAAAATATAGTTGCTTAATTTTCGATATAAGTTACTTAACTGTACTCAAAAATATAACAATAAAGTCGTTTAATAGGGGGAGAACCACGTGTGTTTTTAGTCAATTCCAATTAAATAATTTAACCTAAAGTTTTATTTTATTTTTTCAGCTGCGTAATCACCATAATAATAAGTTCTATCTAAATCATCATATTTAGGATTAGCAATCATGGTATATTTACCATTTTCATCGACTTCAAACAAAGCTACATTATTATATTCCCATCCTACAAAATGATCTGGATTTGAATCATCTACTAACATATCTATGTTGTATATCCCTTTTGTTAATACCCCACTTTTTTGGAAATCCTCAATTAGATCTTTGGCCTTTGGAATAGAATATTTATTTTTATTCATGTCAAATTCAAATAGAAAATTCACCACACCTACATACCTGCTATTATAATTTTCACGTCGGGGGTCACTTGGTATTAATATAGGTAAAAGTCCAGTAGTATCAATCTTTTGAGTCTTTTTAAAATCATCAAGTAGCTCTTGAGAATTACTTATATTTAACTCGATGTTGTCGTAAGGGAATATACGAATAGGACCATTTTTTTCTGGGACAGCTTCATTAGGATATTTTACTAACCCATATTTTTTTATGATCTGTTTCATTACTTGAACTACTTCTGGATGTTGCTCAATATATGCACCGGTGAATTGTTCGAGATAGATATCATCACTATCATTTTCTGAAATTTTCAAAGTATCTCTTTCAATCATTAGGAACGGATAAGCACGATATGGCTTTTTAATTTCTATATAAGTTTGATGGTCAATCCCATTAAGCCAATTATTATCTGTCCGAATAACAGAAAACTCATCTTGTATTCCATAGTTTGTTTTTAAATATTCTTGTATTGGTTGATTCAGTTGATCTTTAGGGAAATAGCATCCACTAAGAATTAGGAATGATGTACTTACTAAGATGACTTGAATCAATCTTTTAATACTCTTCATTTTTCTCCCTACATTTCTAAAATTTTATTAATATTATAACATTTTCCATTAAACTAAACTGCTACGTTGACTTAAATACACTTCTTCACAATATTAACTAAATAATTAATAAAATCACTCTGCAATCTGGCCCAATTGCTGAATAACATGACCGGCATTTTTACAACAACTTTATTATGTTTTAAACGACTTTATTGTAAATTAAACAACTTTATTATCTCTATACAATTGGAACATATTTTGTTGCTTAATATATAAAAAAAGGGAGTTATAGTCATTAGATGTCCTAGCAAATTGTCACAATAAGCTAGTTTCATTTCACAATCTGGATTTTTAACGTTTTAAAAGGGTTCTTTTTCCATAAAAAACCCTTTTTTATTTGTCTTTTTTAAGGTACAAATTCAAAAAGCTGTATTGCAAACATACGTATTTAAGGAAGCTGGAATTCTATATGGATGGTGAGAAAAAATGGACCATTATCAAATGTTGTATACTACCCCTTATTTATATTCTTCAAGCACTCTGAAAGAAATGTACAAAAGCACCAAAAAGGAAATTAACATTTGCGCCATACAAGAGCATATGCTACGTCACGAAGTATACCTGGACCAACAATATCGAGGTTACTATTATTTAAGTCAAAAAATTGAAGACGATCTATATGGCGATGAACAGGCATTGTCATGGAATGAGCTACTGGATGATTATCAACTTTATAGAGATCGTAAGGGGAATTTATCTATCAAACCGAAAGGATGAGATAAACATGACAATCATTGGAGAGCTAGGGATTGTATATGGCGTGACCGGAGCTTCAGTTTTAGGAATAAAATTGCTGAAGAAGAAAGGTATTTATCTTCCAGGTTGGTTGCTACGTGCGGGTCTTAAATGCTTACTGATTGGGAGTGTTTGGTACGTTCTAATGGATATACTAGATGTGTTTCTACGTTAGTATTACATCTGGTAGTTGAAAATGATTATAATAGCGCATCTTAAACCGCTTTTTCTAAGCTTCCATACAGGCTCAACTACCTTAAGGAGGTATGGAGGGAATGTTATCACTTTTATTAATTCCAGCAACCTTTATAACTGTAGCTTATTTTTATCAAAGTAACGGATTGAGTGATAAGAAAAAAATTGCAACGTTTTTTGAAATTGCAAAGATATGTGTTCAACATAAAGGTGAATTACAATACCCCATTTTTATAAAAGAAATTAAAGATGATATAAGTATGAATTATGTTTACAAGTTACCACTTGGTGTACCTAGTCAACTTATCCAAAAGTTAGCTGAAGTATTAGAAGAAGGCCTATATAAACCTGTTAAAATATCGTTCCATCAAAGAGAGCTTCATATTCGCGTATTTAAGCAACAGATACCTGAAATGTGGAATTGGTCTAAAGATCTATTAAAAGAGCATACATGGAGAGTTATGATGGGGAAAGCGTTAGATAAATATGTGTATCATGATTTCGAGAAAACACCGCATATGTGCGTGTCGGGTATGACACGATTTGGAAAGACAGTATTTCTAAAAAATGTGATGACGAGTTTGATTTTACAACAATCTCAACATGTAAGTTTTTTTATTATTGACTTGAAGGAAGGATTAGAATTTAGCCCCTACAAGAATTTGTCTCAAGTTGTAGAGGTCGCTGAAAATCCGGAACAGGCGTTAGAAATGTTGATAAGGGTACGTGAAAAGATGGTAAGACAGATTGAAATGATGAAGAAGTCCTATTTTACCAATATCATAGACACATCAATTAAAGAACGTTGCTTCATCATAGTAGATGAAGGAGCAAATCTTTGTCCGACACAAGGATTACCGAAAAAACAACGTGATGTATTATTTTTGTGCCAGGAGATGTTATCTGAAGTCGCAAGAATTGGAGGTGGTTTAGGGTTTCGGCTCCTATTTTGTACGCAATATCCTACTTCTGATACATTACCAAGACAAATTAAACAAAATGCTGATGCGAAAATAGGCTTTCGATTACCAACAGCGGTCGCTTCACAAGTTGCTTTGGATGAACCAGGTCTGGAGGATTTACCTTCTCTTCCTGGAAGAGCATTGTTTAAAACAGATCGTACTGAGGAAATTCAGGTACCTTATTTAAAGGATACAGACATGTGGAAGTTACTGAAGCAATACAAGGTGGTGAAACAGCATGAGGCACCAGAAGCTCAAACAGAAAGCCAGACAAATCGAGATTTTATCGAGTTTAAATAAGCTGGAATTTGCTTCTAGGAGGCAATTGCAAGCGATTCATGCTCTAGGTAGTATTCGAAATGCAAATCGTATTTTGAAGGATCTACGGCAATATTGCCATGTTACCTCACATAACCGGGAGTATGTTTATTATCTCAACAAAAAAGGTTGTGCCTTACTAGGATTAGAACCAAGTGAACGAAAAAAGAAACATCAACTTGAACATATACTTTTAAGGAATGAAGCTTGGATGTGGCTTGGATTTCCCGATTGGAAAACAGAACAAGTTATAAAATTTAGATATCAAAATGAAGAAAAGGTAATTGTGCCAGATGCTTACTATTTAATAGATCAAGTACCACATTTTGTAGAAATTGATAGGCTACAGCATATGACGACCAATGAAGAAAAAATAAAATATTATAGTTTAATTGCAAAGCTGTATAAAAAACAAAAGAATATCGTACCAAACATTTTATTTTTTACAATATCGGATTATCGAGAAAGTAAATTAGAGAGTTATGGAATAAAATATAATGTGTATGTTCGTACATTTTTATTAAAAGAAGTTTTGTAGTTCGATAGGTCTTCTTCTTTGTAACTAAATTATAAAAATAGGGGTTTTTGGCAACCGAATTAATGAAAAGGACTACGCTGTTTAATAGTCCTCATCACGTCCAAAAATCGGTGTTATTAACATTTTTCCCTGTTAGTTTTCGTAGAGCATTGACGATTTTATTAGCATTTTTCATACTAGGTGAAACACTGTCTATATTTGCTAAACGACTAACAGTTGACTCTCTTAGGCCACTAGATTTAGCAATATCTACTTGTTTTAAATCGTGTTTATCTATGAATTTTCCAAGCTTTGAACGGGGCTTTTTAAACCAGGGCATATATTACACCTCATTTGTTTTTTACTTATAACTTGTCCAAAACTTCTATTTTTCAAACTTCGAAATAAAGAATAAACATAAAATTAGCGCATATAATAAAAATAGAAAACTAAAAAACTGTAATAATTTTGTGGAATGTAGCATTCATATTAATAGCTACAAGTTGCTGATACACTATTTTAATGGCAACTTGTTGCAAAGGATATTCTTAAAAAATAAAAAGCTTAAATCCACTGGTACACAAGGGTTTAAGCTTTTTTAAATTTATGAAGAAATAAGAATAAGTTTAATAAATTAAGAGATATTAAACTGTTCAACATTCGAATTTTGAAGAACATTGTAATTATTTCATTGGTTTTAAAGAAATAAGCATTTCTCTTTTATAACGACCTGGATATAACGTGTTTAGCAATTTATAAGCATGCTTATTCCAAATGTGGACTAAAGGAGTTCTTAAGCCCATTTGTTTACCCACTCGAAACTGTAAACTTCTATTAACTCTTCATCGTATAATTTTAATTTCACTTCTATATTCCATTTGAGTGTTTCCAAAAAATTCTCCGCTGTTCAGTATCCAATAGGATTCACTCTTTAAAACAATCTGGATATTCATCATGAAATGGTTGATTTAGGTTTCCATTATAGACAATACTAAGCATGCACCTCCGTTTATATTTTACGACTAGCTCTCTAGTCCAACCATTAATAATCTGTTCAGTGCCCCAGTTTAAAACTACTTCGAGTAAATATCTAGTAATACGTTTTGCTAATTCCCTGTCTAGATCTTCACTCCAAGTGTATTGAGGGAATTTTCTACGGTTACCATCTAATATTTCTTGATAAATGCCTTCAATTCTAATTGTGTTAACGCAATTTGCTTTCAATAGCAATCGTCGCCCCCACAGGAGGTGCGACACCGATTTGTATTCAAAATTATATAAAGATACGTTAATTCCGTTCAAAAGTATGAATTTTTTTAGTTATATAAATATATCTGTATAAAAAATCATAAATTTCACTTATAAATTATGAAAATTCAGGTGCGAATGTACGAGGGATTTCGTGTGTGCTATACGTTCACACCTAAAAAAGTAAATCAAACAATGATTCTTGTGCCCATTGAATATATACCAATGAGAGTTGCGACTTTGATTGGTAGTAAAAGAGCAAAAAGACAAGTAATTTCAATCCGCGCATCTAAAGAGATACAATCCTTAACATTTTATCATGTAAAGAAATAATCATGATTTAAGGGTATGTTATTTCTTTGCCTTAAACCTCTTTGTGTATAATTTCACGTACCGAACTTTTAGTTAATTTATACTTTCATACAAATTATACTTATGTGTTGGTTTAAAGCGATTTTGAAAAGGGGATAATAAACGTATTTTTGAATGAAGCACAAGGAAGAAGAAAATTACATGCCTTATGGAGAAGTTTTATAAAAATAGGTGGGCCTTCACCATAGATAAAGAAGGAATCAACAACCGCTGTTCAAGCTAAACAGCTTAGAATCGAGCATATGTACTCTTTACAACGAAATACATCTTCTCACTTCCTAGACTAAAACATTAATCATTACGTTACGGTTTTTAATCCATTATTAGATGAGGGTTGGCAGGTGGCACTAAGCCTAAGCTCTAGTGAAGGGGAAAGTTACCTTTGGCGAACGCAAGCCACAAGTTCGAATGTACATGCCCCTGCTCGAAATACTCTAGGAGCATATGCAGTATTTAGCCCAATACTGGTCTCTAATCTTCCTGATCCTAAGCCTAGCCAAAAAGCTTCTAGCAACTCGTCGACCTCTAAAGGTGCGCCACAAAGCAATCGGTTTACGACTCGACTTCGGATCAGAATCATCTCTGCAGCTTCATCCTGTCTTTGATCTGGCACAGGGTTTCAGCTTAGACTTGAGCGACCCAGGTTTATTTGACATCCCAGGAGGGCTTGGAGACATTGTCCAACCAGAAAGAGCACGCATAGCACGTGAGAAGCAATCCAACAAGTCCAGTCTTAATTTCGAAGTCGATCTAGTACTTAGCGCCTACCTAGGTGGGGTAACCGTTGACCGGTCCAGCATCCGAGTTCCACTATTCCCATCCCCAAACCCTACGATTACGGCTCTCGGAGTACATATTGATGTGCCTGGCGCTCTGGCAGGAGGAGGATATCTTAAACTATTTCCGGGTGGTGGCTTTTCTGGTAGCCTAGATATTTCACTTCCTTCACCTTTAGATTTGCGTGTGGCAGCTGAATTGAGCATCCAAAAGGAGTGCGATCCCAAAATAAAGGAAGAAGTTACCGCATTTTTAAGTACTTTTGACCTAGAATTTCCGGTCCCCATTCCACTCGCAAATTCGGGTCTGGGCCTGTTTGGCTCCCTTGGTTTGTTTGCTATGCACTATATGCGTGATCAGGAAAATTCAGAAACCGCACTGGAATGGTACGAAAAAACTCATGGAAAAGCAACCGACATCAAACATTGGAAAGTGAAGGCACACGCGTGGGCACTTGGATTAGGGGCAGTAATCGGTACAGACGAGGGTGGCTTCCTAGTTAATGCCAAGGGGATGATTGTGATCGAACTTCCCGGCCCTAGTTTCTTAATGTTAATGAATGCAGGCATTCTTGAAGAATACTATTGTCCGTAAATGTACAAACTAGTTACTATCTAAGATAATTTTACAAAAGGAGAAAAACAATGGATTTAATTAACTCAGCTCTACCGTGGCCAAATGGAAAAGCATATCTTTTTCAGGGTACTGAATATATTAGATATGATTTCCACGACGGAACACAGGATCAGTCCCCACAATCCATCTCTCCTATGTGGCCAGGGCTAAGGCAAGATGCACCTGATGCTGCGGTCTATTGGGGATTTGGTAAGGTTTACTTTTTTTATGGGGATGAATATGTTCGTTTCGACATCGGCAATAATGCCGTAGACCCGGAATATTTACCCCCTAATCCTCCGAGCAAAATTGCGGACCATTGGCCAGGGATTTGGAGTGATCGTATCGATGCTGCAGTCAATTGGGGCAACGGAAAAATCTATTTTTTCCGTGATTCGGAATATCTACGTTATGATATTTCTCTGGACCGCGCCGATCCTGGTTATCCAATGTCTATTAGTTCTGCATGGCCAGGCATCTGGACAGACAAAATTGATGCCGTACTCTATCAAGGGGGAGAAAAGGCTTACTTCTTTAAGGACAAGGAGTATCGCCGCTTTGACCTAGTAACAAATAACGTTGATCAAAGTGGACCAGTTAGTAGCTTGAACCTGGATCCTGTTCCTCCAGGGATGTGGACGCCTAGTCGTGATTTGACTCTAGAGCAGGCAAATCTAGTAATGGGTTACCTAATACAGAATGGGAAATTTTCACTTAGTTCCACCCAAACCCCATATAATGGTGATTGGATGACGTCCATCAGTTCGCCTCAACCTACTACGAGAGTTGTAGTCAAACCCGCTAACATCAATGGTATTAACTTTATTCATGAAGCTGGTCCTGCTCCATTGATTGATAACTTAGATCAGCGTATGCTAATCTGTCTTTATCGCCTGACTCAATGGGTTAACGCATCTGAACCGGACGTGGCTGTTATTCGGCATATTGGTATTGGTCATGGCAGCGGACCACCAACTGACTGTCATAACCAGGGGCGGGCACTTGACTTTTCTGGCCTTGAGGGAACCAGCTTAGGGGTGGCTTTTGTCCGCAAGGTATTGAACGACTGGGGAAATAAACCAGTCATATCAGGCAATCCAATGCGACTAGACCCTGTGTCAGATCCATTGGTACATGACCTCTTTCGCTCCGTATTCCGTTTTGCAACCTTTGAATGTGAATGTAATGCAATCGGCCCAAATAATCAGTGGCCACCAAAGGAAATTGGAGATGTAGGTGGGTTTGTAATACATCCTGATTACATCGACAATCCACCTCCTGCTCAGCAGTTACGTCCCCAACATCAGAATCACATTCATATGCAGATTGGTCCAACGAGATAGTATTATCGGGGTCACGATTATTTTATTGATTTTGAGTACCAAACATCCGACTTCAAAATCAATAAAATTTTTGTTCTAAACGCCTTTTTTCTTGTTAGAACTATTTTAGGGTGTTCTAATAAAAGTAGTTTGTATGTATAGTTTTTGATTATTCTTTTAAAGAAGTCATCACCTTATCCTTCATATTGAAATACAGTAGAAAAACGAGGCGTATATTCAGCTATATGCTTCGTTTTTCTAATTCAATCAAGCACTCAAGAAAAAGATTTTGAAATACTTCCTATAACCTCTTATTATGAAACGTCTCCCCTCCAGAGCAGACGACATTTCTAATAGGTGGCAAGCCCTCTTACAGTGAGTGGGAATTGGCAAATGGAAGTGGATATGTCTATGGGGGTGGTTTTTTCAAGGATCACAAAATATGAAATGTTTTTAGAGCTTGCCTTTGAAAGTGATATCTATTAACAGCCTATTGAAAACGGATGAAATGCATTTCAGTAGCATTAGGTGTAATTAAATTATTTATGCTATATAAAAGATAGGCTCAGAAATAAAATGAAAGCCCTCTTATTTTTAAATAAGGGGTTTTCATAAAATTTATAATAATACCTTGAAAATATAATTTTGTAGGAATCTTTGTATTTCCATTTCTATTAATTCTGTAAGTTTTACACTATTCTCTACATATGTACCATTTTTATGCATACCTTGAATAATTTGCATCTTTCATTGTTTAATCCCCTCCAATGTTTGGGTTAATTGTTCATCTTCATTCGCTGAAAGTAAAAACCATAGAATAAACTAATAAATTGAAACAACTAAAAAAGCAGATTGAAAAATTCAATCTGCTTTCTTAGTTGTTTATTATAAATTTCCTCTCAAAATACGTTCAACTTCTTCTATATTTAATTTCCTTGCTTTTGCAATCGTTTCAATTGGTACATCAAGTTCATGCATATCTTTAATCATCTGAATTTCCCTTTGCTGAACATCTTCCTTTTTCCCTTCATTATGAGCATGAGCAGACTTTGCATCTTCATCCATTAAGACTTTTTCCCTTGTTTCATACGCTTGGCGAAAAGAAGAATCTTGACTCATACATTCCCACTTATTCATTGCTTTTCGTAAAATTGGATCCTGATTCATAGCAATGTTCCCCTAGTGTTTGGGTTAAATGTTCATCCTCATTCGCTAGAAGTAATAATAACCAACGAACAAAAAAAGGAATCTTCCCAAGGGTTAATTTGTTCATTACACCATTGTTGTATTAAATTCGGAATCTATACAATATGAATTTCTATGTCATTACTCAGCGCCTTTTGTTGTTGTTTATTCCATAAAATTTCTGTTGTGTGAAATGCTTCGTATCTTGGAAACATCACAAAATTTAATAAATTAATTGTGATTGTTTTATAAAGAGAGCTATAAGGCATTCCTTTTTGTAATTGAGAAGTGTATAATCTTCCTCAGTAATCTAAGCTTCTTTTAATCATGTCGTGATTATTATTAAGCTGTATTTCTACATTTACTTTTGTTCCTTCGTCTAATGTAGCTGAAATATCTAAAATCGATAATTTATCTTCCTCATGTTCTCGGCACAAGTGTAGGTCTTCTAACTGTAATGAAGCAATGGGTGACTCTAACGAATTGTGTAATATTGCATTCAAAAAGGCAACCAGAATATCTTCATTTCTACTTGTACCAAATAATTGTTTAAAAGTAAAATCAATACGTAAATTTACTAACTGTTGATTGGATAGGGGTTTTCCTCTCCCCATCTCGTACGATGTTTTTTATTGTACGTAAAAGAA
>NZ_LXLV01000078.1 GCF_001757995.1 Bacillus mycoides
CTCTTTATAGGGAGTATTTTTTTAGGTATAGGATTAGATTTTGGATATTCTATTCCATGGTCAAAAGTAATAAAAATTAGTTTTTTCCCTTACTTTTCTGCCTTACCAGTTTTAGCATTACAATTATGGTTATCCATTGTTTATAAAAATCAAGGAATCACATTAATAGTGGGGGTTTTAGGTACAGTATTAGCACTATTCTCAGAATCCTTGCCAGACTGGATTATATGGAAATTGCCCTTACTTGCAAGTAAATCAAATACAACTACACTGTTAGGGGCTACAATTGGGGTTTTACTAATTTTGATAGCAACATTTGATTTTGTAAGAAGGGATGTGGATAAATAATGCTAAATTTAAGATTATTTTTGGCTGAATTCCATAAGATTAAAAAGACAAACATCTGGCTACTATTATTTATTACTCCCCTTTTAACAGGGATGTTAACTTACCTAAAAGTGAGTGATACATTAGCATCTTTAAATAATTGGGAAATTATTTATTCATTTGCTTCAATAATACACGCTATGATCTTTCTCCCATTATTAACTGGAATTTTTACTGCTTTTATCTGCCGTCACGATCATTTACATGGTGGGTGGAAGCAATTACTAGTTCAGCCTATAAAACGTTATCAACTTTACTGTACTAAAGCTATTTTTGTGCTATTTTTTATAATTATTACTCAACTTTTATTCCTTTTAGAAATAATTATAGTAGGTTCTATTTGCGGGATAACAGGCCCTTTTCCTACAACATATATATTCAAATCTTTAATAGGTGGAATATTTACAACATTACCTTTAATAGCACTTCAAATGTGGCTTTCCGCAATATGGTCCAGCTTTGCTGCTCCAATGGTAGTATGTGTTGGTCTAACGATACCTGGTATGATAATTAGTCAGTCTGAACGATTTGGTCCAATTTATCCATGGAGTCAACCCCTTTTAGCTATGTTACCTTCAGGTAGTGAAACAGGGCTATTATTTATTTCTACAAAAAGTATATTAATTGTATTGATTAGTTTTATTGTATTGTTCGCAGGGGGACTAATCAATTTCAATAAAAAAACATATTAATGTAAATACTAATGATTTTATATAATCACTTTAATATACAAGGATGATTACTAATGAAAATAATTACTTATCTTTTAGCTATATTAGCTCTAATTGTTATGATTGCTACCATTATTTTTGATATGAATTTACCGTATAAATTAAATCACTGGTTAAGTATTCTATTAGCTCCATTTGTTATTATATTAGGTTTCTATAGTAATAAAAATTCTAATTTTAATAAATAAATTAGAAGAAAAATATAAAAAGATTTCATCATACCGGATGAAATCTTTTTATATTTTTTCTCACTAAAATCTCCTATTGCCATCAAGGTAAGAAATTCGTAGTTACATAAAACGAAATAATGAGCTAAATTCTTATAAATCACTAGCCTTAGAGAAGTAATTTTTTCGTTCTGGGGCATTTATTTTTCTTAAGTTGATGGATGTGGGGTAGCACCACATTGCTATCAAGCTAAGATTCTTAAATGCCCCCATAACGAAAATGAGAAAACATTAACAAAATTATAATTAAAACATCACTTTATATTGTTTAATCGAGATGTTAAAATATCAATTATGTGATGAAATCCTTTTCCCTGGTACTACTATTACACAGAATTGCCCCTAGCTCTTGCTAGGGCTTTTTCTATATATCTTTATTTACATGAGAAACGTAGGTACGTTATAATAATTTCTTATTACATGCAAAGAGGTGCAAAAAATGAATAAAACCGAATTAACAAAAATGGTAGCAGAAAAAGCAGAACTTACACAAAAAGATGCAGCTGCAGCAACACAAGCTGTATTAGATGCTATAACAAATGCGCTTGCAAATGAAGAGAAAGTACAGATTCTTGGTTTTGGTACATTTGAAGTGCGTGAAAGATCTGCACGTACAGGACGTAATCCACAAACAGGTGAAGCAATGCAAATCGCTACATCTAAAGTCCCTGCTTTTAAAGCCGGAAAAGAATTAAAAGTAGCAGTAAAATAATTATACATAGTGAAAAAGGATCTGATATGAATATCAGATCCTTTTTTTTAGTAGGGGTCTCGCCACATCACTATCAATCAAACAAAATAAAATACCTCTTAAAATGAAAAAATACGCTTTCTTTCTGTAGACTTATAGGAAAGGATGGCGTTTTTTTTACACTTGGGGGTAAAGCAAATTCTTAAGTTGATGGGCATGTGACGGTACCCCTATTCAAGGTATCAAAAATTATATCCCAATGTAGTAAAGAGTTACAGAATTCCCTTACCCCTTAAAAAGAACTGTTTTTTCCTAATAAGTAAATAAAAATACATGATTTTATAAATAACGTAATTAAAGATATTCCAAAAACGCTCCCCGTAATAACTCTTTTAATATTATTACTTTGATAAGACGTTAAAAGTTGAAGTCCTCCATCTATTATTAAAGGAATCATTCCTAATATATAAATAAAATAAGGAAATTGAAAATAAAAATACAAAACTATCCCTAAAAATAGGCCTATTAACTCTCCCGTACATCTGGCACATAAAGGGAAATAATGATTATGATAGTGAAAAGACCTATTTTTATTTTGATGACACCCAAATACTATGGGCAACCATTTATTAATAAATAACATTTAAATAGCCGAGACCATACCTATTAAAAATAAGATACCATAAAATGCAACAAAAGTTCCTACAGCAACTAACGCGCCTATACCAGCAGCCTTCGCTGATTTGGGTTTTTCATCTCTCCACACCAAAAATAAAATTAACCCTACAAGAGGAACACAACAACCTAAAACTCCCCAACCAAAGCCGCCCCTATCTTTAAGTGTAAATTTTTGTTTCAGACCACAATGAGGACAAATTGAGGCCTCTTTATCAATATTTTCTCCACAATTAGAACAATACATAAAATATAATACCCTCAAAATAATTTACATTTATAAAAACACCTATATAAAAATACCAAATTTTAACTCATCTTTCTATAATTTAAATCATATTTTTTTGAATAGACTAAAAAACTATTAAAAAGTTCCCCCCTTTCTGTTTGAGAAGGGGATTGCTACAATATTAAAAATTAGCTTCTTAAAACGATAATTATGTAAATGAGCTGTCCATATGGGCAGCTTATTGTATTTTTTGCTTAGCGTATATTTTCGTTAAAATGTGGGTGGTACGCCTTTACTAAGTTGTTCTTTCCTGTTGCAGAATCCTTATTATATATAAGGATTCCTTTTTTTGTTACAAATCCACAAAAAAAAGATAAGATCGGAGAGGATGATCTTATCTTAAGCATAAGGGAAAACAAGTGACACAAACCATCTTAATTTTTATGATATTATATTTTTTGTTAATTTTCGATATAAAACCTATATTTAGAATCTATATCAATATTGAGAAATTTATTACAAAATGAGCTATAAATGATTACAAAATCGAATGTAAACTTTTACCCATTAGTTTACTTTCAAATCCCCTGATATCTTCAAAATAAATAACAAAAGTATACATTCAAAACACTATAAATAAAGAGGTCAAAAATCCAACCTATATAATATGAGATGGATATTTACCTTTACTCAGTAAATCTTTTCTTTTGCACCCTTAAAGGAACTTTCGGATAAATTAGGAAATGCTTTTTTCCATAAGTCAAAAACTTTATGGTTGGTAGTTTCACCGTTTTTTGACAGCTTTACTATATGGAATCCGTATTCATCATTACACCTTACTTTAAAACGCTTTCTACTAAGGGAATAAATTCTGCCTGATTCGGTAATTTCATATAATCCCTCGTAACCCTTAATCATCCTTTTTTGTTCTTCAATCATAATGACTCCCCCAATTTTTCTAGCTATATTGATTGTATCGACAAGTAACTATTCGGTAAACCCTATATAACCCAATCACAACTCATCAGTTCTGCACGAGGCTGTTTTGCAACGCAATAACAAGGGCTATGCCTCCATCATAAATCCCTATCAAAAAGGGTGGTGCTGTTGCGAGGCAATATAGTCCCTGCTGGGCGATAGGTACACAGTAGGAGAGGGCGTATGACACGAGGGAAGGACAACGGCAAGGAAAGAACGAATGAAAGAACAACAAACTAACGAATAAAGAAAGAAAAGAAACAAGCAATCAATGAATAAGTAATGAACGAGATCAGCGAGGACGTCATGCGGTGCAATGCGACGCGCTAATTATTTTTATATATAGATGGGGGTATATGGGGTGGGGTGACCCCTCTAAATATGTCGGTCTGATAGATGAAAAAAATACACCACATTTTTAAAACCTTTTCAGGCACAAGGCGTGTTGCTGAGAAAGATTCTAACGAAATTAACTTTTACTTAATATGGGGCTACCCTATAATTAAACTAACGGGGCAGTTTAGTGAAACAAGCTGAAGAAAAAAATAAGAAAGAGGTAGCTTTCTATGAAGGATATAATAAAAGGCTTTTTGGAGGAACCGTGGTGGGTCATCCCGGATAACTTGGCAGAAATTCTTAATAATGAACTAAATAGGGAGTTATCTACAAATCACATTCTCTACGGAAAAAAGGCTGTTGCAGTAGCAAAGAGAGAAGATAATGACGATGTGATTTATTGGATTATTGAATTAGAAAAATATGCAATTGTGCATTTAACTTATACTAAGGAAACCTCTTCCGAGTATCCGAAGACACAGTTATTTACATTAAAGGAATTAGAAAAAACACTGCAAAGAGGTAGTAGAATTTTATTAAGCTAACGGGGTCTTTACTTCAAGAGGGTGTATCTTGCCATTTGTTAATAATAAGTAGCCATTTTGATAAAAAATAATTTTGCGATGGTTTCTAAAAACTTTTTAGGAGGTTTTGCTGGGGTACCGCCAACATTTTAACGAAAATATACGCTAGGCAAAATTCGACATGAGAAAACGTTGATTTTACTACTCTAAGCGATATCACCAGTAGATATTTGAGACAAATGCACTTCAATGTAAAAGGTGCTGAAAAGAGCTTAAATAGTGTCTCAAAACTCATCTTTAAATCAAATTCTTAATTCAACCCGTGTTATGGAGTTTTGGGAATCCCTTAGCGTATAAAAACGTTAAAATGTGCGTCCTACCCCTTTTTAAACTTAAAAAATTAAAATAAAGAAGAAAAATAACGAAATAAGGGATTCACCATTTTAGCACCAACATTTCGCGAATTTCGTACGCTTAGATGAACCAACAAATGGATTAGATCCACTAGTTTCCTTTGTTCAAGTCATAAACTTTAACTTTTTCTGTAATACCAGTGTGATAGTTGATAAGAAACTTTTCCATAAAGTAACATAAAGTAATATAATGTAATATGTACCCATTATTTAGAAATTGAAAGGAGTCATTGTAATGATTATTTGGAGGGGTAAAGGAATGTTAGTAGCCTTAGCATTTATTTTAGGGTTTATGATAAATGCATTCCTTTTTAGTTTTTTGCAAGTGAACACGGAAGATAAACCTGGATTTATTTTGCAAGGAATATTTTCGACTATCTCTATAGCGATGATTAATTATTTTTTCACTAAAAAGTTTATATCTGATAGTGTACGAACACTCGTCGATGAAAAAACCGGAGAAAGAGTTCAAATAAAAGATAAATCTTCATTATTTTTCATTCCAAATAAGTATTGGACTTGGATTATTCTAGTTTTAGGTGTTGTAATTATTATTAATGTTAGTGCGCAATTATCATAATTTTTTTATATTAACTACTTTTAATAATTTAAATTACTTATTTGGAAAATTATATTTTTTTACAGTAACTACTCAGCTATACATTGCTTTTAGAAGGTTAGTAAAGGGGATAATTGCTGCCATAAAGATAAAAATGGCCCTACACCTCGCTGCATTTCTGTGTTTTAAAACTTTGCGCGTGGCAGAAAAAGGAACTGACCGCTTCTATGCATTGCCAGTCCCTCTCGCCCATTTTAAAAAAATGCTTTTCTTTCTTTTTTTACAGAGTAACTGAGTAGTTACAAAATTTATTCAAATTAAGACTCCAATTATATAAAAACTCATTAGTCTTTTATTGGAAATGTTATAATGGTAATTGTGGTTTTTTCTGGAAATGGGTGATGTTCGCATAATTATTGGATTAGATTCCTAAGCAGCAGTTGAAGCATTTTCTACGTTTTTATAACAAGATAACTTGAATTTGTAACAAACAAAATTTGTTGAGTTAATCTAATCATTTATTATGTTGTGGGAAACGAGACATTTGCATGCCATTGCAGAAAAATCGATTTATAAGGTAGAGGTTACTTTATAAAAGCTTATTAAAATATTAAAGGGGTATATGTTATGAAACTGAACAAGGTATTATCCATAGCACTCCCTATCATACTCTTAACAGGGTGTGGTGGGGAAGACAAGATAAAAGAAAAAGCCGAAGCCAAGCAAGAAGAGAAACAAGAATCGAAGAAAGTAGCTAAAACTCATAAAGTACCTGCTGAGTTTTATAAACGAGATATCAATACTTATTGTAAGTATTTAGAAGATGACTTTAAAGCATACAACAATGAACTGAGTCATATCTCGGATAACACTACTACAAGGGAAGCGATTATAGATAGAATTAAACGACTCGAAAGAACAATTGATATGTTTAATGAAGTTGACCCTCCTAAAGAGTATGCAGACGTCCATAAAGATGTAGAGAGTTCAATGGAACACTTCTCAAAGGCAATGAAACTATCGAAAGAAGTATTTTCTAGAAAAGAAATGCCTAAAGGGGGTAGAACTGATAAAGAATTACTAGAAGAGTCTGATAATGAAATCAAGAAAGGTGACGAGTACTGGTTTAAATTCATAAAAGAACTTGGTTTCACAGAAGGCTCTCCTAACAGAGCAATAACAGAAGCTCAATTAAACGAGTTGGATAATAAAGAAGGTACTAACCTTGAAGCAGTAGAAAAGAACGTAGTAGATGGAACAGAGTTAATTGCTAACTGGGGTTTTGAAACGAAAAACGGTTTCCAACCTTCTCTTATCTTAAAAGGTGGTAATCCAAAACAGTTTGAAGTTTACCTATATGGAGATTATCCAAAGAAAGGTAACCACATTGAAGGTACATGGACTTATGATGGTCCATCCAAAGAGTTACGATTACATATCGACAAACAATTTGTAAATGGTCAGGAAGCAGAAGTTATTCATAAAGACCTTAAGTACAAAGTACAAAACTATGATAAAAAGAATTTGCAATTATTTAACCAAGATTCTATGAAAATAACTCGATATACAAAGCAAATGTAATGATAAAAAGGAAAAGGATTAGGTATAGTCGCCTAATCTTTTCTTCTTCGTAACTATCCAGCCCATAGTTAAAAACGCAAGACAAATAGAGGTAATCACTAACTACGATCTATTCTGTTTTCCTCTGATTGGGGTACCGCCACATCGCTATCAAGCTAAGGTTATGAAGTACCATCACGACTTTCACCGAAATCACAAGAAGTCATATAAGGGATAGCACTACCCATAAAGCAAAAAATACGTTATCCTTGCTGTAGAATCATAGGAAA
>NZ_LXLV01000079.1 GCF_001757995.1 Bacillus mycoides
AAATTTAACAGTGTGTATTTTTTATAAAGTTTGTCCATTTTTCTTATTTACTGAATTGGAATTTTAAAGGGTCTATTAGTGAAAGAGATCTGTTATTAGCAAATACATATTGGATGGTCTTTGCTTATTATTTAAGTGACTGTACGAATAATGTAAATCCCAATTGTAAAAAGAACTAGGTTCAACCAAAGGACAGGTACATTTTAGATGTTGGCGTGTGTAGGCTATTTTCTTGTTATGAGTAACTTTCATTGATAGTAGTGAAATGCTCTGTACTTTACTCAACAAAATCAGCAAAACCTTTGACACCCCTCGTAATATAAAATAGTTTTATAAACGAAAGTTAAGGCTTATGCTCCACTAAATTCAACAAATTATATATATTCTTTATACTTTTGTAGACGAATGCAATAAATTACTTGAATTACTACGCATAAATATTTCAGCTGTTCCGTTTTCTCGAAAGCTAACTACAGGAGTACCGACAGAAACAAAAGGAGTGGCAATCCAATCAGACCATTCTGAATTATTACACACCTTTTGAAGTACAATATCATCTTTGCCGACAGCAAAAATCTCCAAACGATTAGCGCTACTGGAAGCAACAGATACACCTTGGAGCGGAGTTTCACCTAATTCTGACCAGGAACTCCAAACTGAACCATTCCATGAAATATGATTCAGTTTTGATTCAAGTCCAATTACAAATATATCTATTTGATTGGTTCCCCTTGAAACAGCCACGGGAGCTGATAAACAAACACCACCGATTGACTCCCATTTGCTCCATTCTTTTCCATTCCAATACTTATGCCACATCGCACTATCTAAGCCGACAGCAAAAATATCTAGCCGATTTTCACACCATGAAGAGACGGCAACACCATACTGGCAAAGCCCTCCAAGACTTGTCCATTCCTTTGATACTCCGATTCCTAATTCTTTGTGCCATACTGCGTTGTCTGGGCCAAGGACAAATACATCTATTTTATCAGCCGTTCTCGCAACAGCTGAAGGTGCCGAAAGACAAGAACCATCTATCTTGTCCCAATCACTCCATGAATTTTGATTCCAACTTTTATGCCAAAGAGCACAGTCAAAACCTACTGCGAAAACATCCATCTTCTTTTCATCAGTTAAGACAGCAGCAGGTACGTGAATTATCCTTCCTCCAAGGTTTTCCACAGTACCCCACTTCTGACCTTCTTCTTTTGACATCTGGTCAAAAGCGGCTTTGGCTTGAATAATTCCCGATCCAGAATAAGTGTTCCAGCCTTCTCCTCCTACGCTTTTGGCGGTTTTCATAAGCGCTTGTTTTGCTTGTTCTTGCGTTAAAGTTGGGCTAGCTTGCTTGAGTAACCCTACCACGCCAGCGGCAATTGGGCAGGCCGCAGATGTTCCCTTGTGTATAACATTATTTACGTTAAACTGAGCAATGCCACAGAAATCCGGTTTTTTTTGTTCTAATGCAGCAGGCCCGATACTGCTGTATCCTAACAGCTTTTCTTCGATATTGGCGGCTCCCACGGTCATTACACTTGGGTGACCGTTCGCTCCCCAGATACTTTTACCGGCACCAATGTCATTCTGACATTTGAAATCTGAGCATAATTGTCCACAGTTTCCAGCCGAAAACAAGACGAGAATCCCTTCCTTAATCGCTTCCACCACCATACGTGTGAAAGGGTGGTTCGGTTCTGTTGCATACCGTTCGTCCCATGCTTTCTGAAAGAGCCCCCAACTATTTGATAAGATATGAGGAGTACCATTTAAACGGTGTTGGTTAATTGCCCAAGAATAAGCTTGAATTGCATTACTTATCATGGCCGGTATGCTATTGTTTGGATCAGCAATTCGTAAGTCATATAGCTGGGTTTCTGGAGCCATTAACAAGGCATCTGTTGCAGTCATGTTGCCATGCTTATCCCAATATGCCCCCATTCCCCAACTGTCTATAGGAAAGCCGCCAATAACATTTGGAATCCTACCGTTTGGCGTACGCCCCATCGCTTCAATTCCACCGTCTACGATTCCGATAACAATTCCTTTCCCTTTAAATCCTTGTCTCCAAAGTTGATCGACACCTAAGTAAGCAGCCACATCTAAAGGATTGCCTTTAGCCGTTTCTGTATTACAATCAACACTCCCATGCATTATAGAGGTATCCGTAACAGTTCCCGTAGCAAAACAATTGGAAAACGGAGCAATTGGTGTGTCTAAGTAAACATCTATTACATCTACCTGTGATTTTATTTCTTCGATTTTCTCTTTTTTGATAGTTCCACGAACAAGTACGGCTTTTTCCATATTTACAGACATAGCTACCATTAAATGATCCTTCGGTTGTATATGAACTGGCTGAAATTCACGATCTATGTAGAATCCATATCTATCCAATGTAGATTCTGCAGTAGAGATTGCAAGACTTGGATTGGTATCTTGGGACATACGAATTTCAACAAGAACACGAACAATTTCTTGTTGAGATTCGTTATTTTCTGGCATTGTTGCACTTCCGAGATAATCGTTCATATTAAAATTTGTCATTTCTTTATTCCTCCGATTAATTATTTTGTCAAACGTATCAACCGGTTTAGATGCGAATGGTGGGCATTGAGCCCTAACCGAAGAGTTAGATGTCATAACAGATTTCTCTGTAAAACTATTGGAAAATGGGGCAATCGATGTGTCTAAGTAAACATCAATAATATTTGGTTGTGATTTTATTTCTTCTATCATCCTTTTTTCAATAATTCCACAAACGATTACAGTTTTATCCTCAGCTTCATACATATAGAGATGTTCCACTGGCTTTATGTTAACTGGGGCGAATTCACGATCTATTTTGAATCCAAATCTGTCCAAGGCGGATTCTGCAGCAAAGGTCGGATTGACGTCTTTGGGCATACGTATTTCAACAAGAACACGAACAATTTCTTTTTCATTTTCATTTGAAGAGTTATTTTCTAAACTTAGATTACTGTTCATATTTGAAAAAGAATCGGTATTATTTTGTGCACATTTGGGGTAATCATTCATATCAAAGTCTTTATTTACGTTCCAATTAGTCACTTTGTCGAATGCCTTCTTTGCTTGAATCATCCCCGCTCCGGCGTATGTATCCCATCCCCTAGTTCCCAAATCTTTTGCTGTTTCGATGAGTCCTTGCTTTACCAGTTTTGGTGAAAGTAACGGATTGGTCTGCTTACATAATGCGACAACCCCTGATACGATTGGACATGCAGCTGAAGTACCAGACTCTATAAGCGGATGATATCCTTTGAAATGAACTGGTGCACATAAATCTGGTTTGTGGGGATCTAACGCTGCAGGTCCCTGACTGCTGTATGTGGCTATATTTTCTTCAAGGTCAGCAGCTCCAACGGTTATGACTAATGGATGACCATTTGCTCCCCAAATATCCTTGCCTCCACCGACATTTCCATTGCAAGTAGCGTCTGAATGACCACAAGGTTCTCCGCAGTTCCCTGCTGAAAATAATACTACGATTCCTTCCTCAATGGCTTCTGCCACGATACGATTAAATGGATGATTGAGATTTGTTGCATAATCCATACAGTCGGTTGGATCAAAAATTCCCCAACTGTTAGATAAGATTTGTGGTGTGCCATCCTTGCGGTAACGCTCAATTGCCCAATGATAAGCGGCAAGCGCATTTGATAAAAGGGCCTCTGGTTTTTCATTTATGATTTCGGCAATCCGTAAATCATAAAGGTTCACTTCTGGTGCAATAAACAACACATCACTTGCAGTCATATTTCCGTGAAACGGCCAAGATGACTTTTGCCCCCAATTTTCTGTTGGAAAACCGTCGATTACTCGGTTAACCTGCCCATTTTTCGCTCTCCCTACGGCTTCGATTCCGCCATCAACAATTCCTACAACAACTCCTTTCCCCGTGTACCCATTACACCAAATTTCATGAGCTCCAAGATAGCGTACTACATCGGAAACAGTACCTGTCAGTTTTGGTATAGTAGTACAGATTGAGTTGTTTTGCGGTGGTATTTCAGGAACAAACGGCTTAATCACTGGGTCTGAATATACTCCCAAAACTTTTTCGTGAGCCCTTAGTTGATCCATATCCTCTCCCAAAATCTTTCCACGAATAATCACACCACTTTCATGAATTGATCCCATGGTTAGCCCCTCTCCTTGTGTATACGGCAAGGGGATTGGGCTGAAACCAAAATCTCTCTGAAATCCATTCAGATCAAAGGGATTTGAATCTCGTGCTAAGAAGAAATGATCATCTTCATGAGAGACACGCATTTCAACCATGACTGGAATTAAACGATTATTATCTGATTCCATATAAATCTCTCCTTTTATTCTATCTATTAATTTATTCACGTAATTATTGAACCCAATTAGGTTTTAATTTATTCACATAATTATTGAACCCAATTAGGTTTTAATTTATTCCGTCTGAGTAGGGGATTTTAATTTAGTGCCAAGATGTATAAACAGCTGTTGGATGGAAAGACTGAATTTGTAATTAAATGAAATATAAATGTTAGGGGGAAATATTAGTGAAAACCGGTTTATTAAAAAACATAGAGCTTATGGTTTTTCGGTCGAATCCAAATTACGGGATCGCTATGCTTGACCAATTACCTTCTCAAATAAAACAATTGTTCACTCATTTAGAGAATGATGAGAACCATTATGCTATTCTTTATCCGTTTTATTCATTTCAACTTGAAATAAAATCTATTTGTAAAAATACAGCTTTGCTTTTCTATACTCTGCAACAGCCAGGCATTCTACCTTCTAGTTTTAAAGCATTGTTTGGGGAAAACTCACTAGAATTAATCGCTAAGATGGTTCTAGACGGAATTTTAGAAATCCAGAATAATGGCTCTTTTATTTCTGGAACAGCTGCGTATCCACTCCTTTACGAATCTATTTTTGAAGAAAAAATAGATTCCTTAATCCCCAGACTATCTATTGAGGCTTTGAAACACGGTGATTTACTCGAAGGAGCCGATTATAATACGTTAATAGCACGTATGTACTTCTATAATCGGATTCCCAACTCGCCAGAATGGGAAAAAAAATATCCATCTCCCGAATCTGTTTTAAAAACTTTAGGTCTTGATAACGGGGATAATTTTCAGTCCCGATTTGATCAAAAATGGTCTTACCATAAGCAAAAGACAATTCAGTCTGGTTGGTTATCGTTTTCTGCTAAAGAGAAACGTACTTCCCAAACAGAAAACCAGAGTAAGTTCAAATTGTATATCAGTCCCTTTCCAAAACCTTATCTAATACGAGAGGTCTTCCAAGCAACAGCAGACGTACTTGGAGATATGAACGTACAGAATTTTAAGATTGGTCAAGATGTGATCGGCTTATTGAGACCAGATAAAATGGTTGCTTACTTTTCAAATTTTGAAGATTGTGAGGAAGCTGCTCTTCGTATTCGACAAAAAATAGAAGGTACACCTGCCCATGGCGTACCATTTACTGCTGATTTTTCTAACGATGGTTTACTTTCATGGGGAATGGATCCACCAATAGACATGCTATGGGGGCGTTTCAGTTGGCGTCTATGGATAATTTCCCAACTTACTAATTTCCTTTTCGAAGCAAAACTATATCGAGCAACCAACGTAGAACCTTGGAAATATGCACTCGAACGTTTACAAAACATGGGCATTGATTCTTCAACATGGGCTCCACCTCATCATTTATTTACTAATACTTTATCTGGAGGTATTAATCATGGATTTTCAAGAGGCTTTAACATTGCCTGAGGATGTGGAACTCACACCTGTAAAAGAGCTTCCTGCCGATATAAGAGCCAAAGTGCAGTGTAGTGTGGACTCTTATGTAATATCCCGTCCACGCTCTCGAACTCAGTCAACAATCGTTGACCCGGAAGGCGCTGCACTGCTCACAGAGTTCCGAAGTTCAATGACTATTTACGAGGCGGTTACCCGCTACAGCAAATTGAAAAAAAAAGATCCCAATAAAATTATGGAGCTGGCTTTTCCCTTGCTTATGAACTTTAAGAATTGGAACATTCTCGTACCGTCTAATTCGGAGCAGGCCAAACCAATACAACCATCGTTTCCTGAGGGGTACCAGTTTAATGAACTCGAACTAGATAAGTGCATTCAACTGGTGGAAGACAGTGAAATTTATCAAGCAAAAGATAAAGAGGGCAATCTGGTTGCACTTAAAATTATGCGTACTTGTCATAACAATAAAATTAATCAAGTGTATGAGTGGGAAACGACTATCCTAAAACATCTGGATGGAACGTTTACTCCAAAATACATTACCAGTGGAGTCACTGAGAATCGTAGCTATATTGTAATGGAATTATGCTCAGGTGAGCATGTCTCCAGAGTAGCGAAACGTTTTCGCGAACTTCCTATAAAAGAAAGTCGTAATAAACTTCTGGAGCTTTGCAAAAAAATTGTATCAGCATATGTTCATCTACATACAAATAATGTTATTCACGGAGATGTCCATCAAGGAAATCTTCTGTTCGAGGAAGAAGGTTCTCTAAAAGTAATCGATTTTGGTCTGGGTAGACTTGAAGGTACAGATAAAGATTTTTATCAACCATTCTGCGGAGGACATTTATTTTATTCTTCACCCGAGTATACAAAGCATGAACAGATAACACCTAGCGAACGGAAAGCAACATTTGCTTCAGAACAATATTCACTAGCAGCCATGCTGTACTTCCTAATCATCGGTGAACATTATCAAAAATTTTCGTTTGATCGTAACGAATTGTTCCGACAAATACGTGAGGAAACTATGTTATCCTTTACCGAATACGGGCAAGAACCTTGGCCAGAAATGGAAGAGATTTTAAAAAAATCCTTACATAAAGAGCCTGCTGGGCGTTTCCCTTCTATGGCTCATTTAGCTAAACAATTAAACCAAGTAAGGGTAGATACTGAGTCTTTTATACCAATAGAAAAAGAGACGATTGAAAAAACGGAGTATGTCGATTTTAATCCTGCTCACAATTTTTTAGATAATATCCTTAAAAGAATCGATACTCCATCGGAAAGCTTGTTCGCTGTCACAGCTGGAATGCCATTACCATTATGCTCTACACACAGTGGGATGAACGGGATCGCCTATGCACTATATCGTATTGCAAGTATCCAGGGTGATGCCCATTTACTGGCATTGTCAGATCGTTGGCTTCACAAAACGATTGCTAGTATGGGAGAGTCTAACGCCTTTTATACTAATACGAATCAACTCACCCCTGAGGTATTAGGTCGCGTTTCTCCGTTCCATACTCCAAGTGGGATTTATATGGTGCAAGCACTCATCAGTCATGCTATGGGGGATTTTGTAACACAGCAGTCCGCTCTTGACAAATTTGTAATGACATCTTCTGTTCCTTGCGATAATCTGGATCTCACACTTGGAAAAGCAAGCACGCTTCTTTCTTGCTCGATTTTAATGGATACAACGCATGACAATAAATTATTAAACAACAGTTCTTTGCTTGCACTAGGTGATACAATCTTGCAAAGCTTATGGGAAAAATTAAATCGTTACCCTACGATTCGGGACTGTCCAGAAATGAAATATTTAGGTATCGCACACGGATGGGCTGGTGTAATGTATGCCACCATGCGCTGGTGTCAGTCAACATGCAAACCTATTCCTAATTTTATCCCGGTTCGTCTACGTGAATTAGCCGAACTGGGGGAACCTACAGGCCGCGGGTTACGTTGGAAAAGCATTTTGTCGGATCAAGAAATTCCTTACAATTATATGTCAGGATGGTGTAATGGAACCGCTGGAATGGTTCATTTGTGGACTCTCGCTCACCAAATGATCAAAGAGAAAACGTACCTTGATCTCGCAGAAAAGTCGGCTTGGAACGTATGGGAAGAGCCTGCTGAGATTATTGGACTTTGTTGTGGACACGCTGGTCAAGCTTACTCTCTACTTAATTTATATAAGCACACTGGTGAAGAGATTTGGCTTCAGCGAGCCCAAGAATTGATGTTAAAAGGAGTTCACACAGCCACTTCAAATCCACAAGAATTGCCCAATAGCCTATTTAGAGGTGAAATTGGTTTAGCCGTATTAATCGCTGATCTCGCAAAACCAGAATCAGCTTGTATGCCTTTGTTTGAAGTAGAGGGATGGAGAGACCAAAGCTGATGAAATTAACTATGGAACAAATATCATTGGAGGTGTTAGTTCTATGTAAATGTATTTACTTCAATGGTTTGTTAAATTTTTCCTAGAGAGTATATTACATTAAATATATACTAATACTTTTTGTGTAGTTTCCCTGCAGGTGACTTCAAGAAAAATGCTGAAAGGATGTTAATATGCAAAACTTTAATTGGTCAAATCTTTGCAACGGTGGACAAAATGCTGGGCAGGGTTTCACTGCTAATCCGATTGCAACTAATATTGCGGCTGGTGGTCAATGCCTACCGGTAATCTCTGTTGTAACGCCTATGACACCATTGATTTCTCAATTGGTGTGCAACGGTGGACAAAATGCTGGGCAGGGTTTCACTGCTAATCCGATTGCAACTAATATTTCAGCTGGTGGTCAATGCCTACCGGTAATCTCTGTTGTAACGCCTATGACACCATTGATTTCTCAATTGG
>NZ_LXLV01000080.1 GCF_001757995.1 Bacillus mycoides
TGATATTATCCCCTTAAGGTAGACAGTGTAAAAAGACCATGAATACACATGGATGTTACACTTTTACTTGGAGGGGATTTTATTATGGTTAAAAAAGGGGATAAATTTCAAACTTATTCAGATAAATTAAAGATACAAGTTGTAAAAAGTTATTTAAATGGTGAGGGTAGCCAATCAGCTATAGCGAAGAAATATAAGCTTAGAAGTAGAACACAGTTAATGAATTGGGTCCGGAAATATCAAGAAACAGGTGATATTTCAGACTTGCGGGGGCAAAATGGTGGTAATAGCGGCTTAAAAAACCTCTTAAAAGGTCGTCCTCGTACGAAGTTCGATAGTATGGAAGAAGAATTGGAATACTACAAGGCGCAAGTGGCTTACTTAAAAAAGCAGTATCCAAATCTATAGGAGGTGTTCTTGCTCAAACGGCTAAGTACGAGATTATTGAAGAACTACGTTCTCGGTACAAAGTAACCTGGCTTGTCGTCATTGCGCAGTTAAATCGCTCTAGCTACTATAAGTGGCGTTCAACATGTAGTCAAAGGCAATTACGCCTTTCAAAGGATAATACATTGCATGAACAGATTCAAGCAATTCACATAAAACACAAGGAATACGGTTATCCTCGCATGACAATCGCCTTACGAGAGGCTGGATTTTTCGTGAACCACAAAAAAGTATATAGACTTATGCGAGAGCTTCACATTCAATCGATT
>NZ_LXLV01000081.1 GCF_001757995.1 Bacillus mycoides
AAAGAATGAAGCGATAAGGCTTCTAACCGCAAGGACTGTGGAGATAGCCTAATAAATTAGAGTTCGATAGAACTCTTTACTTAGGAATCCCCCACTTCTAAACGAAGTGAAAGTGGGGGTAGTTCAAGTTAGATGTAGCTTGCTTAAAATATAAGGAAGTATTTATAGGTTTTTTATTGCTCTCCGATGAAAATATCTTTCCTCTTAGTACAAAGATATGAAATACTAAGGAAAATGAATGTCAGTAGGATTGGTGATACTTATTTAGTTCAATTTCTAAGTACTTATTGACATAATCCAATGTAAATAACTACATTTTCAGTTGTATTATTTCTTAATTCAAGATTTTTTTTAAAGTTGAGATACAATACCTGATGGTGTTTTATTATTTGGATTTGATTGTCAATTATAGCTATTATTCCCCCGCAAATAGTATGAATACATATATTTTCATTTAAATATTCGTTTATAAGGACATAACCAGATGGACTTATAAATAAAAATGTTGAATATATATTTCCTATTTGATTAATTACCGTTTTACTCACTTCGTCATTTATCCCAATCGGTGTTATATTTTTTAGCATCATTGATAACTCTCCTTTTATGTTTATAAATTAAAGAAGAAATTTTATAAAAATACGTTAAATTGGATTTTGCAAATTTTTTTAATAAATACATAATTCGGCTAATTACAAAAGCATTTCAAGTCATTGCTATAATTCATTGTATGTTGAAAAAACGCAGTTTGATTGCAAACTGCGTTTTTGTTATAGATTATTTGGATTTCTTTGAAGGAACATGCAGTATGACAAAGACTTTTGAATTCCTTCTAAATTGGCAAAACATTGCTTTACACATCTATGCTCTTGCTCTATGACATTATTCAAATGCTCTCATTAAATTTTTCATAAAAACATATGCAACCTGATAACCTCAATTTTTAAGAAGTTGAAAATCCAATGTGTACTTTCTACCAATTACAAAATAGATTTACGACTATTCCAATTAAATTTTTATTTAAATCTTATCTAATTTCCAAAACGACTGTAAATTTATATTTTTCTTCTTCTCCCAAAGTTTTATGAACACTAATAATAACCTTATATTCACTTAATAATAATTGATTTTATTTCAGGTGCAACTAACCCACTAATTCTCCACTTTAACATTAGTATGTTTATGGCGCATTTTAAAATATATTGGGAGACCTAAACCAGTTAACCCTATTCCACATAATGCTAGTAATGGTTGTGTAAATAATGTATTTAACACAATAAATGCCCCACCAAATAAAGAGATTATTGGTACAACTGGATATAATGGTACTTTATAAGGACGTATAAGTTCTGGCTCTCTCTTACGTAAAATGAAAACAGCTAAAAATGTCATTGTATAGAATATCCATATAACAAACACTAACATATCTGTTAAAGTATTAAACCCACCAACAAGCATCATAATTACAGAAATTAATAAGATAAATATGCCAGAATTATAAGGAATTCTGCTTTTATTAGATAATGTAGCAAACCATTTACTAAAAGGCAGTTTATTCTCTAAGGCCATTGCATAGGGAATTCGCATTCCAGTCATAATATATCCATTAATTGTTCCAAACACAGAAATTAAGATACCGATACTAACTAATTTACCACCCATTGTACCAAAGAGAATTGTTGCTATTTCAGATGCTGGTGTATCAGTACCTGCGAGCGCAGTTGCAGACATGACCAGTAGAAATGCAATGTTAATTAGTAAATATACAATCATAACAATTGTTAAACCTAAAATAATAGCTTTAGGTAAATCTTTTTTAGGATTTTTCATTTCTCCAGCAATATTCCCAACATGTATCCATCCATCATATGCAAACATTGTTGCTAATAAAGCAGAACCAAGTGCAGAAATAAAAGACTTATCGGATCCAGCTTCAATTGGGAATAATTGAAACGTTACATCGCCTTGATGTAGTAACCCGAAAATAATAAGAAGTCCTAAAGGGAGTAATTTGCATATGGTAGAAGCCATCTGAATTCCACCAGCAGCTTTTGCACCTAAAAAGTTCATTAAGGTTACAAAAGTTGCAGTAATTATAGCAATTCCAACTATAAGCATTTGATTTTCATTAGGATTTAGTCCAAACAGGTTAACAGTTTGAGTCCCAAAAATAATAGCAAGTGCTGCAATATTTGCTGGAAAGTAAATGACTGTTTGTGCCCAACCTAATAGAAATGCTGTTAGATTTCCATAAGTACGTTTTAAATAGGCCATCATGCCACCTGTTTCTGGGATAGCTGCTGATAATTCAGCAGCAGTTAATCCAGCACATATAGTTAAAATTCCACCTATTATCCATGCAAGCAATCCTAAGCTTGCCGTACCAGTTGCACCATATACAGCAGTTGGTTTGAAGAAAACACCAGCTCCTATAACAGTACCAATTACAGTAGTTAAAGCAGCAAAGAAACCGATGTCTTTTTTTAGTTGTTGTGACAAAGTGATCACTCCTCTTTTATAAGAATAGATACACTCTCTAATGAATTTAAATTTTTGTTTAAATATTCTTCCCTATTTGTTTATAAAATATTTTTGCTAGTGAAATTTTGAACTTTATTATAGAAAATTAAATAACATAGCAAAATGAACAATTGTAGATACTTTTGTGAAATATTTCACATGTTTATCTGCAATTATATCTTTAATAAAACATTCAGATAAGAACATCTATATCCAACATAAATTTATATAATTTCCAGCTTGTAGTGTATAACCAAAATTTCTTTAAATTCAGAAGAGATGCTATTCGTGACAAAGTCTAGCATACAAAAAAATAGGATTCAATCATTATTTTGCAATAGGTTTTTTAAACCTATAAATTAAAGATATTTTGTGAACTATTTCACAATCAATTGACATAACAATTTGAATGTTGCTATCGTATAGTGGCAATCAGGCGATAAAAAATACCATATATGGCACAATAAATATATTGTGTTTAATATTACTCACTCGTAATCGCTGGTATTGTTTGAGAAATAAACTCGTTTGAAAGGACGTGCTAGTAATGAAAATTGGAATAGTAAAAGAGATAAAAAAAGGAGAAGCTCGTGTAGGGATGACTCCTGAAAATGTTAGAAAGTTAGTTAAAGAAGGTCATCAAGTTTTAGTGCAGAAAGATGCTGGTTTAGGTTCTGGATATACAAATGATGAATATACAAATGCAGGTGCAAGTTTAGTAACGCAAGAAAAAGCTTGGGATGTTGATATGGTAGTAAAAGTAAAAGAACCATTACCTGCAGAATATCATTACTTTAAAAAAGACCTTATTGTCTGGGGGTTTTTACATCTAGCAGCTTCTAAAGAATGTGTGGAAGCAATGAGACAAGCAGGAACTACTGCAATTGCTGGAGAGACAATTAGTGAAGATGGTATTTTAGCACTATTAAAACCAATGAGTGCGATTGCTGGTCGTCGCGCAGTCTTTATGGGAGCTTATTATCTAGAAAAACAACATCAAGGAGAAGGAATTTTATTATCAGGAATTGAGGGAATTCCTGCTGGAAATGTTGTCATTTTAGGTGGAGGAAATGCAGCTATTAATGCATGTGATATGGCAATTGGAATTGGTTGTCATGTAACAATTTTAGAACTAAACAACACACAAATTGCTTATTTAAAAGAAAAATATGCGAATGATTCTGTGCAAGTTATTGAATCTAATACTGAAAACTTAGAAAAACATATAAAAGAGGCAGACGTATTTATTTCGACTATCTTAATACCAGGAGCTAGACCACCGAAAATTGTAAAAGAATATATGGTTCAATCTATGAAACCTGGTAGTGTTATTGTTGATATAGCAATTGATCAGGGTGGAACAGTTGAAACAGTTGATCACTATACAACACATGATAACCCTGTATTTATTAAGCATGATGTAATTCATTATGCTGTACCAAATATGCCTGGTGCTACCCCACGTACTTCGACCATGGCTTTAGCAAATGGTAATATTGAATACTTATTAGCAATTGCTAAAGATGGATTAGAGAATGCAATTATCAACAAACCAGCTTTGGCATCTGGTATAAACATTTATAAAGGTACGATTACCTATGAAAATTTAGGATCAACATTAGAGTTAGATTATAAACCATTGAAAGAAGTGTTAATATGATTAACAAAGCTTTACCACTTAACATTGGTGATATAAAAAAAGCTCAACAAATTCTTTTTGGAAAAGCTCGTAAGACTCCGCTTGTTAAATCTTTCTATTTGACAAGTAAAACCGGTGGAGAAATATATTTAAAGTTGGAAAATATGCAGTTAACTGGATCATTTAAATTTCGTGGTGCATTTAATAAAATTTCAAATCTAACAGACGAAGAAAAAACAAACGGTGTAATTGCTTGTTCAGCTGGGAATCATGCACAAGGTGTTGCATTATCTTCTCATTTGCTTGGAATTAAAAGTAAAATTGTTATGCCAACTTCTGCACCACAAGCTAAAGTTGATGCTACTAAAGGATATGGTTCTGAAGTTATTTTACATGGAGACACTTTTGATGATGCTAAGGCTAAATGTGAAGAAATAATACAGCAAACAGGTGAAACATATTTACATCCATATGACGATGTAGAGGTAATGGCGGGTCAAGGAACAATTGGTTTAGATATTCTTGATGATATGTGGGATGTTGATACTGTAATTGTACCTATTGGTGGTGGTGGTATAATTTCAGGAATTTCAGTTGCACTGAAATCATTTAATCCGTCAATTAATATTATTGGTATTCAAGCTGCTAATGTCCATGGAATGAAAGCTTCTTATGATGTTGGAAAAATTGTATCACACTATGAAGCACCTACAATAGCAGATGGATGTGCGGTTAAAATACCAGGAAATTTAACCTTTGAAATTGTAAAAGAATTAGTAGATGATATTGTAACGGTATCAGAAGATGAACTAGAGGTAGCCATGAAAGATTTACTACAACGTGGCAAAGCTGTCGTAGAAGGGGCAGGCGCATTAGCTACAGCTGCACTTCTTGCAGGAAAAGTTGATCAATATATAAAAGGTAAAAAGGTAGTAGCAGTTATTTCAGGTGGAAATGTAGACTTAAAACGCATTTCCAGTGTATGCGAGCATTTCTTTGTTGCAAATGAAGTGAAATAAAGGTTTAGATAACCTATAACATAGATTGATTTTATGAAAGAAGAGCTAGGAAGGATATCTTAGCTCTTCTTTCATAAAAGGAGGCATGTATTTTGGCCAACTTATTACGAAAAAAATCTGTTTCGAAATTGTTGGGAGAAAGCCAAAGTAAGACTTTGACAAAAACACTAGGGGCATTTGACCTAACAATGCTAGGAATTGGTGCGATAATTGGTACAGGAGTTCTAGTATTAACTGGATTAGTGGCAGCAAGAGATGCTGGTCCAGCAGTTATTTTTTCATTTATGATTGCAGCAATTGTTTGTGGATTTGCAGCTTTATGTTATGCAGAGGTTGCATCTACACTTCCTGTTTCAGGTAGTGTGTACACATATTCATATGTAACGACTGCCGCAGTAGCTGGCGGATGGACTGGTTACTTCCACAACTTAGTAAGTGGATTGGGACTTGAAATTCCAAAAGCGCTGTTAACGATTCCGTCGCAAGGTGGTATGGTGAATTTACCAGCAGTTTTCGTTACGTTAGTTATAACTTGGTTATTATCACGAGGTACGAAAGAAAGTAAGCGTGTGAATAATATAATGGTATTAATTAAAATTGGTATTGTTGTTTTATTCATTGCTGTTGGTGTATTCTACGTGAAACCAGAAAACTGGATACCATTTGCACCGTACGGTTTAAGTGGAGTTTTCACGGGGGGAGCAGCGGTATTCTTTGCTTTCTTAGGTTTTGATGCATTAGCAACTTCAGCAGAAGAAGTAAAAAATCCGCAACGTGATTTACCGATTGGTATTATTGCTTCGTTAGTTATTTGTACAATCATTTATGTTGTAGTTTGTCTCGTTATGACAGGTATGGTTTCTTACAAGGAATTAGATGTACCTGAAGCGATGGCCTATGTACTAGAAGTTGTAGGACAAGATAAAGTGGCTGGTGTAATTGCTATTGGAGCTGTAATTGGTATTATGGCTGTAATTTTTGCCTATATCTATGCAGCAACACGTGTATTCTTTGCGATGAGTCGTGACGGATTATTGCCAGAATATTTTGCGGAAATTAACCGAAAGACAGAAGCGCCGACATTTACAACTTGGTTAACAGGAATTGGTAGTGCTTTAATTGCGGGCTTTATCGATTTAAAAGAATTATCAAATTTAGCAAATATTGGAGCGTTATTAACATTCGCGATGGTTGGTGTAACTGTCATCATTCTTCGTAAAACGCATCCGAAATTACAACGTGGATTTATGGTACCATTTGTACCAATCTTACCGATTATTTCAGTTGCATGTTGTCTATTCTTAATGGTAAATTTACCGTTAAAAACATGGATATACTTCGGTGTTTGGTTGGCAATTGGAGTAGTTGTATACTTTGTTTATTCGAAAAAACATAGTCACCTAACAAAAGAAGAAACCTCATAGTGGGGTGTGTGTAGCAATGGAACCAAAACTTACGTTAAGTATTAGCGGACATTCATTTTACGGGCTATTTCGTATGTTAGTGAACATGAAATACCCATTTTGTGTATTGTGATGTCCGCTAATGATACTTATCGGACATTATCAGTGGAATATGTTCTTGATCTTTTTACAAAATCGAATTTTTCTGTTTCAGAAGAATGAAAAAGTATCTAAAATTGAGCTGTTTTCATATAAAAAGTGATAATTTTATCATTTCTAATGTCCGCTAATGCTTGTTGCGTTATCCTGTTACATTGCTACACATACCCCTATATCTGAAAGAGTCATCATGCATTATCATGAAAGCGTAATCAAAAGGTAAGGTATTTTTTGTTGTTCATGAAAATGCTTCCTTGTAAACATCATAAGAAGGAACGGTATGATATCCTTTTCAATATTCAGGTGCATACAAGTTTTTAAATAACCGGACAATATTATATAGCTCAAGGAGTTATTAAGCATCATCATGAAAGTGCAATCAAAAGATACGATGTTTTTGGTTGTATATGAAAACGTTTCCTTTCCGAACGCCATAAGAAGGAACGAACAAAGATGGGTACAGCTGTGCACAAGGAAGCCTCGCATTTGAAACAAAAGGTGTAGCAATTACTGAAACTATCCTTTTACAAAAGGATCAATTGGTAATTAAAGGCCAGACAATCATGACTCAGGAAGAAAATTTCCTGAATAACAAGAAAAGAGGAATATAGCTATGTCTACAATAAATGAAGATGTGAGCATGAAGAAAGCTCAGGAATATAGTGTTAAGAAAGCAGTACCCATTACCTTATTGTTATTTCTATTATGTTTGGTAATTGACAATTCGTTTAAGATTATTTCTGTTGATATGGCAAAGGATTTTCACATTTCAGTGACAACTGTTAGCTGGCAAGCAACCCTAGCTGGCCTTGTAATTGGAATTGGGGCAGTAGTTTACGCTGCTTTAGCAGATTCCGTTAGTATCAGAAAACTTTTTAGCATTGGTATTATTTTAATATGTGTCGGTTCAGTCATGGGATATATTTTTCAACACTCGTTTTTACTAGTGGTTATCTCACGAATTATCCAGACTGCCGGTTTAGCATCAGCTGAAACCTTATATGTGATATTTGTAACAAAACATTTACCTGCAAATGAACAAAAGAAATTTTTAGGATTAAGTACAAGCAGTTTTGCTCTTTCACAGCTTATAGGTGCACTAACTGGAGGTTATGTTTCAACATATTTCCATTGGACAACTCTGTTTTTACTTTCTTTAGTAACACTTTTCACCCTTCCTTTTATTTTAAAGTATCTTCCTAAGGAAGAAGCGAAAAACAGTAATGTAGATGTATTAGGATTATTTCTAGTTGGAGCCATTTCAGCATCACTACTACTATATATTACCGATTTTAATTGGATTTACCTTCTCTTGTTTATTGTTGCAATTACCTTGTTCCTTACTTATATCAGCAAGAACTCAAAAGCTTTTATCGGAATATCATTCTTTCAAAATAAACAGTTTATCTCATTGCTTGGAGTTGCTTTTATAATTTACTCTGTACAGTTAGCATATATTTTCTTATTTCCATTCTTGCTTGAAAAGATTTATGGTTTGAAGCTAGATACCATTTCACTATTATTGATTCCAGGCTATATAGCAGCTACTATAGTCGGGGCTCTTTCTGGAAAAGTTGCGAAGGTTATGGGAAGCAAGCAATGTATTACACTTGCTATGTCTAGCATTATCGTCAGCTTACTATTAGGCGGATTCTTTATAAAAACTTCGGTTGTTGTATTTGTGATATCCATGATTTTATTCTCTAGTTCATTTGCATTCATGTATGCACCATTACTTGATTCTTGCATTTGTACAATTGAAAAAGAAAAAACAGGAACAGCGATCGGTTTTTATAACTTAACACTTAATGTCGCTATGTCAATCGGAATTGCCTATACAGCAGCAATGATGGACCATTCCGCAATGCAAAAAAGCTTCCTAGGGATTACAAGTAATTTAGATGCTTCCATGTTTAGTAATATCCTATTCATTCTCGTACTCATTACCCTTTTTAGTTTATCTCTGTACTGGGTATTAGTAGGACGAAAAGCGACAAAATAGATTTATAAAACCTTAAAATGATTATTTCATGTTAGAACCCCATATCCCATTGTTATCAAGCAAGGCATTGGTGAAAAAAGGTTTACCTGATGTATACGCAGCTATTGATGCTTATACAATTAAGCCTGCTGTAGATTTGAAATAAAGTCGCGATGTTTTACCCCTTTGGATATTTTTTATCTAAAGGGGGTTTTTTATAGTGAAAAGGAAAAGAACATCTGAATTGAAAAGTGGATTAAGGAACTGTTGAGTGACAATAGATTTGTTCCGTTAAAGGGCCATATTCTGGAATAACGGGTAACCCCAAGATACCTGTAACTTTTACATTTAAACTTTAGCGGAAATAATAAAATCCTTTTTGGTTAAGCCTTAGAGGACATTAGAATCTTTAATTCCTGGTGTTAATGTCCTCTATCTTGATAACGCTCATTTAGGTCTGCACGACATTCTGTTCAGGTCCCAGTTGATTCGTATTTTGAGAAAAACGGTAGTATGTAACTCGTTTTTTGTTATTAGCTTGATGGGCATGGGGTACCACCAGCATTTTGGAAAAAACCCACGCTAAGAGCATGCAAGATTTTATGCAAAAAATCGGGAGACATAGGGAACTATGGGGAGGCCAAAATAGGAATGTATAAAAAAATGCATAGTATCATAGAAAAAGAAAAAGGCGGATTCCTTGTGAGATTAGGATTCTGCCATGTCCTTGCTACCAATAATAATGCATTATGTTAACCTTACATGAATACCATATACATACAAAAATACAAGAAAATCGATTATTTTAAATGATACAATAAGAAATAGGAGGTGAGTGAAATATGACAAAAAAAACGGGGTGGACTAGTCTAATAGGATTAGTCTGGTTAGCAACCATTGCATTACTTTGGACAAACTTTGCTAAGTTGATTCCAAATACAGTTGCTTCTCTAAGCATCTTTATTATTATGATTGTCATTGCAACAGGGGCTAGTCTGACAGGACTTTACCGACTTAAAAAGAAAAAATACTGAGAACGGATCGTACCTCTCTCCAAATGGGGAGGGGTTTGCTCTAATGTTAAAAATCAGCTTCCTATAACGAAATTTATGTAAACAAAGGGGAAAAATATGATTAAACAAGCTAGTGAAAATGATCTGAATGAAATTCTAGCAAAATCAGATAATGCTCTATACGAAGGAACAGTCAAGACTTTTAAACCTACACAAAAACGAGTAAAAGAAATTGTACAAACAACATTAGAACAAGGAGCATACTACTTAGTACTTAAAGACGATGACAATCTAAATGATGACTTAAAGGGATGGATTCTAATTGGCAGTGGTAAAGATTATTTTTCACAAGAGAGTGTAGGATTCATTTACGAATTATACGTTTTACCAGAGTATCGTGGTCAAAAGCTTTCAAAGAAATTGATGAAAGCAGGATTAGATGAATTGTCTTTAAAAGGACATAAAGAAATACGATTAAATGTTCATGCAATGAACTTTGCAAGAGAACTATATAAAGAATTTGGTTTTGTAGATCGGCAGATTTCCATGAGTTTAACCTATAAATAAAGAACTTCCAATAACAATTGATTATGTGAACGAAAAATCCCTTCAGAAGATTCGAAGGGACTTTTTTTAGGTTTTTAGATACAGTGACTGCTGATAAGTGGTGTTATGTTAATCTATGAAGTAAATGTCGAATTTATCAGAATTTTATATTTTTTTGTTGATTTATGTTATTTTTAATGTTAAACTCATAACAACAAAGAAAGAGTCACCGAAAACCCTTATCGGTTAAATTTTCAGAATTTTTAGTCTTATTTATCGGTTTACTCCATGTGATTTACACGTTTGTGTATTGCTTTTCCGCTCTTTCTTTGTTCTACCCTATAAAAGAAAACAACCTGTTTTTATCCAAGTTGTTTTCTTTTGTAAAAATTTTATTTGTTGTTTAACAGTTGGGATTACTATTTTAAAAGTTATTATGGTTTATAGGGGGGCGATAGCTAATAGATTGGATGGTTCTGGTGCAAAAAATCTCTTAAACTTGGACATACTGATATTACTACTCTACAAAAGGTGTGTGATCAGTATGGAAAAGGAGAATTTGTTCAAATGGAAGCATTATCAGCCTGAACTAATCTTATTAACAGTAAGGTGGTACCTACGG
>NZ_LXLV01000082.1 GCF_001757995.1 Bacillus mycoides
TTTCCTATGATTCTACAGAAAGGATAACGTATTTTTTGCTTTATGGGTAGTGCTATCCCTTATATGACTTCTTGTGATTTCGGTGAAAGTCGTGATGGTACTTCATAACCTTAGCTTGATAGCGATGGGGTACCCGCCAGCATTTCGGAAAAAAACCACGTTAAGCAAAAAATAAAATATGCCATCCATATGGACAGCTCATTTACATAATTATCGTTATTGGAAGTTGCTTTTTGTTTTATTTTTTCTCACTAATTTTAAGCCGTTTTGCACTTCCGAAAAATGCGCTCCCAATTATGAATATAACGGAAGAGATATACATTGCTATCCCTGAGTATTTATTATCGAATATTGTAATATTAGATAAATTAATAAACATCATCAATATAAGTGATATGTACAATCCATTAATATATTTCACTTATGCCCCCCCCTTTACTTTTTTTCTTTTCCCTTTCATCTCTTTTTTCGTCAACTCTTATGTAATAAATAGTGGTTTCTAAAGGCATTATTTATTACATCCTTTTTCCCTATTTTACCATTTGAGAGAGGTGATATGTTGTATGATTTTGGTTGTATATTCTATACATGTGAGGTTAACATAACGTCCCATTATCAGTAGCAAGGACAAGGAGGAATCTTAACCTTACAAGGGAACCTCTTTTCTTTGTTCTATCGACCTATGCATTTTTTTATACATTCCTATCCTGGCACGTTTTTAGGGTTCTTGTTTGTTACTGGATTAGCCGAAAAGTTGTATAAAATCTTGCATACTCTTAGCGTGGTTTTTTTCCAAAATGCTAGCGGTACCCCTAGAAAGACAAAAATCTATTGTATTAAGATTAAAGACTACACAGGAGGAAATTAAAGAGCTTAAGCATGGAATCGAAAAGATACTCGAAAGAGAAAAGCATATACATGAATTTGTTCCCAGAATTAAAAATGTTTTAGAGGCTTATTATGCAACAAATGATATAGAAAAGAAAAATCACTTTCTCAAATCGGTGCTTGAGAAAGTGACTTATTTACAGAAAAAAGAGTGGAGAAAAAAAGATGAATTTGTAGTTGAGTTATACACTCGAATATAAACTAGAGAATCTTTAATAGATATATTCCAATATTCATACTTTTTCATTTTCCTCATAACAAAAAGCCATGGTTATTTCATTTCTAGCGGGTGTTGTTCATCTACCTACCTGTATTAAAATTTAACTAAAAACTTACAAAAGGCATTCCCTTCAGTTTGGCAACAAATTCTATTGACCTTGTTTGTTTCTAGTACATTTTTAAACATTTGTGTTTCGCAGCTGCAAGCTGTTTTGAAGTCATTCGCCACTGCTAGAATCGGACAGTTATACTCAACTAATTCATATGTGTTTTCGTCTATTTGAGATAGATTTGCCATATAACCTTTTTCGTTTTGAATTTTAACAAGTTCATTCATCTTTTCATGTGTAGATTTGTGAGCGGTTCTTGATGAATATTCCTTTGTTAATCTTTGCTCTCGTTTCTTAAATAAATAATGGATAGATTCCTCTCCATGCAAATCTTTAATATCGTGAAGGAATTCAACACTGATTCCCTCGTAATTTTTAGGGAATAGTCTTTCACCTTTTTCTGTTAAAGAATAGATTTGTAAGGGTCTTCCCATGGACTGCTTGATTTCATTACTTTTAATCAAACCATCTTTCTCCAATATAGTAAGGTGTTTCCTTACAGCCATATGTGTAATATCTAATCGATCAGTTAAGTCATTGACTGTTAATGAAACTTCTTTTTTCAAAAAATCAAGTATCCTATCTTTAGTAGATTTTCTTGTAACATCCATAACACTAGCACCTCACTTTCAATTAAGTGCAAAACTGTATCAAGAATAAAAAAGCAGAGTTTATACGTTGTACACTACCAGTATTTCATATTTAATTAACTAATTATACTATATAGTATAAAATTCTAAAACTTTTTTGGTATTGAATAATTCTGTATTAATCATATTAGAAAGAAATTGCAGTTAGTTAACTTTTGTTGTATCCTTTAAAAGAACTAATTATACTTTAAGGTATAAAAAGTATAATTAGTTCTTTGTATTTTATTCTAGAAATGTTTCGAGAAAGGAAGGCAACCCATTTGAAGGAACGAAATGAAAAACCAAAAGCAGTCTTCAATATTCTAAGCAGTGATTCTACTGATGGGGATGGTGGATATGGTGTTGGTACAATAGATTTAAATAACGTTACACCACTTATTATTGATCCAGAGGAAAACAAAATCTTTGTAGATATGGAAGCTTTACATGGACGAAGTGTTGTGGAAAAAAAGGTAAGGTTTCGCCCAGATAAGACTCATGCTGGAGATGAACCGAAGCTATATTGGATTGTTTGGGTAAGTCTCAACTCTACAAAAGCTGGTCCATATTACTCAGGTTGTGCTGCATGTGAGGTATTAGTATCCAGAGAAGAACGACGCATTAAACTTGGATATAAGTCTATGCCAGAGCATGTTAATAACTTGGATAAAGCGATAAAAGGTAAGTTTGTTTTATCACATATGGATGAAAAATCGAAAAATCTGTTAAGACATTTTTTAATAAATCATGATGAAGGTTTTTGGAATCAATCTATTGAAGAATTGAAAAGCCAACTTACCGTTTGAATTCCCCTAATTTTGCAAACTGGTTGTAATCATTTTATGAAGATAATTTTGTTTTTAATGAATAATTTAGATAAATAGGAGTGAATCAAAATGGCATTTGTTATTACATCACCTTGTATTTCGGAAAAAGCAGCAGATTGTGTTGATGTTTGTCCGGTAAATTGTATTGAATTAGGTAGTGACCAATACTTTATTAATCCGGCTTTATGTATTGATTGTGGAGCTTGTGAGACAGCTTGTCCAGTTGAGGCAATTTATTATGAGGATGAATTGCTAGACGAAGATCAAATTTTCTTTGAAAAGGCTAAAAAATACTTTAGTGTTTAATCTCATTTCATTTGGTCTGTCTAGTATATTTAGGACACTGTGAAAAGAAAATTCAATATTCAAATGGAAACAGAAGTTAAAATTGTTGGTGAGAATTAGTTTTTTTATATTTTTAGAAAGGTGTGTTTGGAATATGGAAAACAGCACGAAGGTCTCTCTTTTTAAAAAAGTCATGGGAAATTATCCTACTGGTGTAACAGTCGTAACAACAGTCGATGAGCATAAAATTCCTCTAGGACTTACAGTTAACTCATTTGCATCAGTATCAATAGATCCTATACTTATCTTATGGTCTATTGATAAACGGGTATCATCTTATAAGTCTTTTATTAAAACTGATAAATTTGCGGTACATGTATTATCTAGTGATCAGGTTGATATCTGTAATTTATTTGCAAGTAAAGGAATTGACCGATTTGAAAATTGTGAATGGACTCTATCAGAACACAATCTGCCAATTATTTCAGGAGCTGTGGGAGTTTTGCAATGTAAAACAGCAAAGACAATTGAAGCAGGTGATCATACGATTTTAATTGGTGAAGTAGTGGATATTCAAAATGAAAATAAAGAGCCATTGTTATATCATCAAAGGAATATCGGAAAAATCCCTGAAGATTTTTACAATAATAAGTAGCTTTTAAACTGTTCTACTATCCATTTATCACATTGATTGGAATAAAAATAAGCAAGATTTATATTTATGGAGGAGGTTCAAAAAATAGGTATTGTAGTAGTAGAAATATGTGTTAGTAATTTCATTAATCATCTTGATGTAGAAACAATAATTGAAAAAGAGTACCCAGAAGTGGCAGTTATTCAAAATGATTGTCTCTCTTTTTGTGGAATGTGTGCACGCAAGCCATATGCAATGGTAAACGGTAAACGGATTTTTGCTAAAACTCCTGAAGAATGTTTAGAATTAATTCGTAATCGGATAGAATTGGAATTAGCATTATATAAGTAATAAACAATTTTATACGTAAAACTCATTCCAATACCTTAAGCAAGTGAATTAAAAAACATTAACTCTTTGCATAAAATTATTATACTTTTTAATATAAAAAATATAAAATAGATGTATATCATATTTAATCAT
>NZ_LXLV01000083.1 GCF_001757995.1 Bacillus mycoides
TTGAGAGGAGATGAAAAAAATGAAAGTAACATGCAAAACTACACGTGAAATGACACACCGTTCATAATAATTGATTAAAAAATTGGATGTAATTTCAAGCTGAAGATTTGAGAGGAGATGAAAAAAATGAAAGTAACACGCAAAACTACACGTGAAATGACACACCGTTCATAATAATTGATTAAAAAATTGGATGTAATTTCAAGCTGAAGATTTGAGAGGAGATGAAAAAAATGAAAGTAACACGCAAAACTACACGTGAAATGACACATCGTTCATAATAATTGGTTAAAATCTATGATTAAACCATTACATAAAATTCAAACCAAAGATTTGAGAGGAGATGAAAAGAATGAAGGTAACACGCAAAACTACACGTGAAATGACACACCGTTCATAATAAATTTTTAATTATCACAAAGACTTGGAGGTTTGGAGTAATCCTTAATGCTCCAAGTCTTTTGATTTGGAGGAATAGATAATAATGTTACGTTTTAAAGAAGCTGTCGTAATAAAACATCAAACACCTTATTGTAGTATTTACTTTGGAACTAACCTTTTTGAAATTGAAGATCCTGATTTATGTTTTTTTAATTTACTAAGTAAGAGAGAATGGGAAATAGAGGAACTATCAACTGACTTAAGAGACTTTTTAATAGATAACTCTTTAGTAGTTAAGCCATATAATATAGAAAATATAGATGGGAAGCTTGTGAAAAATATACATTTTTTCGAAAATAAACAACCAAATTTTGAAAGTGACCCTGTGAATATTCAAAATAATATATGTCAGAAAAAAGTAATTATTCTAGGCTGTGGTGGAATAGGTACTGTAGTACTCAAAAATTTGATTTCTTTTGGAGTTAAGCAATTTTTGATAATAGAGTTTGATAATGTGGAAGAAAGCAATCTTAACCGTCAACTGTTTTTTGATGCTAATCATATTGGATATAATAAGGGATCCATTATAAAAGAAATTATTAGTAGATTTGATAAAGATATAGAAATTAATACAATTAATATTCGAGTTAATAAAGTTGAAGATTTACAGAGTGCTTGTAATGATTATGATGCGGATTTCTTTGTTAATTGTGCCGATACACCTAAGTGTATCAATGATATCGTATATGAATATTGTAAAGCCAGAAGTATACCTTTTATCCAAGGTGCTGTTGGAATTGAAACTGGTTATTGGGGACCAATCTTTAAAGGTAATTTTAGTAATACTATTCTTTTAGATACAGAGCATAGGGAACCAGTAATGGGATCTATCTCGTCTACAAACATGACTATTGGTGCTTTAATTTCAAATGATATTTTAGAATATTGGATTAATGATAAACAGGAGAATCTTTATAGAAGAAAGTCATTAAATTTTAGAGATTATACTATAGAGTTTATGGAGAATTGATACATGAGTACTTTTATTCAAATAGATGATAAGCCACATGATTTATATACTTTTAATGCACATGATTTTTCGAGTAAATCCATACTCAGTAGTATGTACGAGCCCATTTTTTTTGAGAAAGATGGAGAATATAAAAGTTTTTATGTTAAGGAAAATTATAAGAGTAATGTTATAACTCTAGAATTTTTAGAATCATATTGGTCTAATGGATTACCATTAAATGCTGAAGATATGTATAAAACACTAATATATATATTGAAAGAAAGAACAATGTTTTCTTCATACCTAGATTTTATTGTGGGAGTTGAAGAATACTTATATGACGGGGATCCTATAGAAAATGTGGGAATACATCTTTCTCGAAATTCAATATATATTGAAACAAAATATAGCTATGATTATAAAAAACTCTTCTCAACAATACAATTTAGTCCAATATATTTTATTGACAGAAAACCTGTAAATAATGTATCAAATGGTAGATTTCATTTTGATACTATATGTAACAGCATTATCAGGGTGAAAAATAACCCTTTCTTTTTCCGTGAAAGAAAAGTAAAAACAAAAGAATTGAATTTTATATATTTGGGCAAACTATCAGACGGAATTGATAATTACAAGAGTAATAAACTAAATATGAGTTGTTCTACTTATTTCCCATTTGAAATGATTGGTAATTTTGAGAATGACCAAGATTTTCACATGAAAAATTCTAACATATTATTTATGTTAGAAATAAGTGAAGCTTTGCTTCCATATAAAAAGCAATTAGCAAGTTATGTTTATGATAAATTACATAATAATGAGATACTGAATAAAGGTTTAAATATTTCTGATAATTATTTGTTTACTAATAATTATCAGAAGCAAAGATGCAAACACATAAATAGTGAGTATGAGAATACTAATATCAGTAATTTAGTGAATTGGGATTTAAATGTATTGTACGCTGATTATTATCCCAATGATCTTATAGTTAGTGAAATAATTGGTTTTTTAAACAAAAACCACATTCCAGTTAAATCTCATCCAATGTCATTAAAAAATTTTATTAAATCATATAATAGGAAACAATTCGATATATGTTTGAAATTAGTTTCCCCATTAATTAACTCGGAAATAGATTTATTATTAAACTATTTAGATACATTTAAGGATGAAAAAGTAAGAGATGGTTACATTGAATTACTCAATGATTATTTAGAGGAATGTACAGTGGAAAAGAAAGTACTGATTGACTTATATTTAGAGAATCATTCTACAATTATTCCTTTATATTTTGGTAAACATATCTACTTTCAATCTAAAGAACTTTCTGGATTCTATATAGATAATAATGATTTATATAAATTTTTAGAAATTGAATAGCCCAAAAATACAAGATAAAGTGTCCTAAATAAAAAAGATCACATCTTCGTTCTGATAATATAGAAAAAATAGAATTCTTAAAATACGCTTATAAAAGGAGTAAATCATGAAAGTTTTAATTGATAGTGAGTATGATTTTTCTGATAAATACCGTGAAGTAATCAGAGTATTTGGGATTAATCCGAAAGTTAGACATATATATAATAATTTTGATTTTGAAGAAAATTTAGATGGAATAACTTATATTACAGGATGCTCGGGTAGCGGTAAGACTACTTTATCAAAAGAAATATGTCTTCATAAAGGTTATGTCCAAGTGAAAAAAGATTTTGAAAAAAATGTTCCTATAATAGATATACTCAATAAAAACTTTAAAGATACACTCTACTATTTGAATATGGTGGGATTGTCTGAGCCATATTTATATATAACAAATTACAATAATTTATCAACAGGGCAGCAGTTCCGTTTTGATTTAGCCTATATGTTATCTAAGGGATATAAGAAAATATTTATTGATGAATTTTGTAGTTATTTAGATAGACCTACAGCTAAAATTGTAAGTTTTAATACACAAAAGTTATTAAGAAAATTAGGTATTTCAGCTATTCTAGCTAGTGCTCACGACGACTTAGAAGAATATCTGAGACCTGACAATAAAATTTCATTGAATTTGGATAAAGAAATAAATATTTTAAAAAAAGATTATGATAAAAGCAATCCTTTTTTAGAATCTATAAAAGTTTCAGGGGGTACATATGAAGATTATCTTGAATTAGAAAAATATCATTATTTCCCCCATTCATCAGAAGAAACAAATCAATTATATAATACTGTTTACTATAAATTAGAGTTCAATGGAGATTTAATGGGCGTTATTATTCTTAAAAGCCCATATTCTAATGATCAAGAGGATGAAGAATTTATAGAAATAAACTCACAAGTAAAAATCTTAAGTAGGATTATTTTACACCCTTTAATTCGAGGCGCTGGATTATCAACTTATTTTTTTGGTGAAGTTGAAAAATTAAATGGTAAGGTACCTATGTACGTTTGTTCTGCTTTAGCCGAGTATATTCCTTTTTTCTTAAACATGGGGTTTAAAGAAATTCAAGAATATGAATTAAACAAAGAAGAAGATTATATTTTTATTGAAAAATACTTTGAAGGATTTGGAGATATAGATATATCTCAAAGGGATATTTTATTAGCCGAAGAAAGAGCCTTATCCAAAATAACTTTTTGGCAATATAAATTGTATTGTGCATTAGCTAATAAAATGCCTAAGTATAATGAAGAGCACTTTAAGGGTTTTGTAACAGGGGTGTTTAATGAGAATGATATAAAGTGGTTGTATGAAGAAATAAAATTCATCAAGATGAAACATTATATAAAGAAATGATGGTGAAATAGATGAGTTTAACGTGGAACTTAAAAGATATTTATATTAACGAAAAAGAATGGAAGCAAGAACTCCAAAATTTCCAAGATAATATCGAAGAAATAAAATTTGAACAAATTATTGAACAAAATGATTTAACATTATTATATAAAGTACTTGAGGATATTGAAGAGGGATATAGAAGATTAAATAAAATATATAATTATGCTTTACTACAGTATGATACTAATATAAATAATGATCATTCGAATAAAGTAATGGTCGCTGCAGAGGATTTATATAGTTATTATGATAATTATTTACATAAGTTTCATGAATGGTTGGAAAACAATAAGGAGTTAATTTATAGTCGTTCTAAAGTAGATGGGAAATTAAAAAAGTATCTGCATACGTTAGAGGATTTTGAAAATAAAACCAATGTTGTAGAAATGGAAAGTGCACTTTCTATAGAGATGATGTATAAAGAACTACTATATGCTGATAATGAAATAACAAGGTTTAATCACAATGATAAGCAAATTGTTGTGAGGAATGAAAATCATTTAACACTACTAGAATCTCAGGAATTAGATATAAGAAAAGGTACATACATGGCAGTATTAGAAGAGTTAGAAAAAAAGAAAGACTTCTCTGCTTTTTTATTAAATGCTCATAATAAAATTCAAAACATAAAGGCAAGAGAAAATGGAGAAGTTAATAGCTTTGATTACCATTTAAAAAATAAGATTGGATATCAAAACTTTAATTTTTATTCTAATGCAATTAACGAAAATTTGAATTTGTTTCACAAGATTATTGAACTAAAAAAGAAAAATATGCAAGTAGATAAAATTAGCTATTATGATATGTATCCATTGATAGGTGAATTTAATGAAAAAATTGATATTGCTGAAGCGAAACATATTATTTTTGAAGCACTTTCACCGTTAGGTCAAGATTACCTTGACCTGGTACAAAAAGTTTTTGATGAAAATTGGATCGACTGGTCTCCTTATAGTGGAAAAAGAACAGGTGGGTATTCTCTCAATGTATACGATGCGCACCCTTATATTCTTATAAACTGGCAATCTAGCATAGATAGTTTATACACATTAATACATGAAATAGGTGGGGCAATTGCATCCTACATTTCTTCTAAAAATCAATCTTTTATATATTCAGAGCAATCTATCTTAATTACTGAAATTTCATCTATGGTTAATGAAGGATTACTTAGTAGACATCTTTTGGATAAATATAGTGATTCAGAAATTAAATTGTCCATTTTGCATAAGTATGTCGATAAAATTAGAGAAAATTTCTTTCAGACATTCCAATTAGTTGAATTTGAAAAAGCATTAGCATTAGCCTCTTTAAAAGAAAGGTTAACTGCAGAATTAATCTCTAATATTTATGTAGATACAATATCAAAATATTATGACAGTGAGCATTTTGAAGATATTGAATTAAATAAATTTAATTGGGTAAGGATTCCCCACTTGTATAAAAATTTCTATAATTTAGATTATGTAGTTGCTGTAGGTATATCAGAATATATTGTTGAAAAAATATATGAGGATGACGAATTTAAGTATAAATACATTAAACTATTTTCTAACGGATGTAGTAAAAATGACATGGAAATCTTAAAGGGTATTGGTATTAATATAAATTCGGATTCCCATGTGAATTCCATAATCAAGATACTTAATAAACTATTAACACAATTAGAGGGTTGATGACATGAAAAACAATAATAGTACAAATAGAATGTTTGTTTATATTTTCTGGGGTAGCTTATTTTTTGAAAGATCCATTTGGATGATTTACTTAAATTCTTCAGGAGTATCATTGTTACATATTAGTATATTACAGGCTATGTTAAACTGTGCAATGTTTTTATTTGAAGTCCCATCGGGGATAATCGCAGATAAGTTTGGGAATAAAAAGGCAATTACTTTGGGACATACTCTGATAATTGTATATCTCTTTACTATGTTGAATCCTTCTAATTTATATTTTCTAGCTTTAGGGTTTATATGCTATGGTATTGGATTAGCAATGATTTCGGGTGCGGATCAAACATTAATCTACAATAATTTGGATAAGGATCAATCAACTTATTATCAAAGAATTATTGGTAAGTATAATGCAATTGCTATTATAGCTTTGGCTTTAAGTTCTTTTGCAGGTGGTTTTTTACAAAATATTTCATGGAAGTTTGTTTTTATTGCGGGAATATTAGGTCAATTATTAGCTTTGATAGTATTGTTTTCAGTTAAAGAAAGAAAAATTCTATCTGAAGAAGGTACAAAAGCAACAAAATCGAATATTATATCGGAAGTAAAGAACTTTTTGAAAAGTAAAAATAGCTTCAAAAATTTAATAATCACTATTGCATTATTGCAAGGAACATTGTCAGTAATATATATGTTTGGTCAAGTTTTATTTGTTGAAGTTGGATTTAGTGTGTCTACTATAGCAATTATATTTACTGTATTGTCCTTATTTAGTGCAGTAGCATCGACATACTCATATTATTTTGTAAATAAATTTTCTGAGAAAAAATTGATTTTTTGGAGTTTGATTATAAGTTTAGTATCGTTTTTAGCTATGTCGATACAAAATATGTTTATTATCTTATCGTTATTTATAATTATAAATGTTTTATTTGAAATTTGGGATACAACATTTAACGCAGTCTTACATCATTCAATCCCGTCTAATATACGCGCTTCTCTTGTATCGTTAGCAAATGTAATTTGTTCATTTGTAATGGTGGTTTTATCATTAGCATTTGGTGCATTAAGTGAGTACTTCTCAATGGTAAATATTATTATTATTACAGGTGTAAGTACTTTATTTGTATCATTAATATTGTTTACCATATACTCTAAACAAAGTGAAAACGAAAAGGACAATAAAAACGTAGCATAATTAGAAAAAGCTAAATAGATATAATGGATGATAGTTTTTATCTTAATAATGAATAAGAAATTTATCACATGAACCTGCTATGCTTTTTTATAGTAGGTTTTTTTATGGAGAATATTTAATTTTAGTAACGGTGGTAAAATGATTCTGTTGCAAAGTTTTCAAAAACATAAAGAGATGGGGAATATTGCGTACCGGTTTTATGAAACTATTAATAATTAATGTAATACGTTATGAGTTGAAAAAACGAAGTTTGTGGTTAAAGAATAAGTTTATATTTGTACAGGGTATGAACAGGTTCTATACCTTTAGTAGTAAGTGAGGCATGGTGGAGTGTAGTAAATACAAGTTCGAAAGAGGGATAAAGAAACAGATTTAAATCTTCAAATAAGTCGCTCAGGGCTTAATAGAATTCCTGTTAAGGTTTCTAATTGACTACAAAGTTGAGTAAGAGAGGTAGTAGAGATTTGTTAATTTAGTGGGGGATATATTAATATAACTCTTCGCCAAATAAAGACAGTTTTTGTGTTTGATTCATAGTAATTAAAAGCACGTCACCCTCCTTTAATAACATAAGAGAATAGTAATGTGCTTTTAATTAATAGTCTAAATCCTTAATTTTAATGTAGTTATGCCGGTACTTGGTGGCCCGCTAAAAGAACCAAAATAATTATTCTTTTTTTACTATCCAATAAATTCTTCCAGTTCCCGATATAAATCATTTCTTTGTTGTTCCAATATCAGTTTTTGTTCAAAAAGAATTTGGAGTTTTAGTAAATCTGTTTCTATTTCCATTCTCTGATTATTTTCTTGTAGAGAGTTTTCAAATTCCTCCAATTCCACTTCGAATTGCTCCAATTTTTCCCCTTCATTATTTATCTGGACTTTGGTTTTTCCGACAGTTTTTTTTGTTTTTTCAGTTTCTTCTATTTTAGCAGGTAGTTCTTGAAGCTTTTTTCGTGCCCAACTGTAATTTCCGGCAAAGTGATAAATGGCCCCATTCTCAATCCAATATGTTTTTTCAAATAGTTTATTTAATAAATAGCGATCATGGGACACCACTAAAATCGTCCCTTGAAAATCTTTGATTGCTTCCTCAAGTACTTCCCGAGAATCAATATCAAGATGGTTTGTCGGCTCATCCAATATCAATAGGTTTATATCCTGATGCATCAGTTGTGCCAAACGAAGCCTCATTCTCTCTCCTCCGCTCAATTGACCTACTTTGTGGAATACAGAGGGGCCGTAAAACAAAAATCCTGCTAAGATATTCCGCGCTTCTCCTTCTGTTACTTTCACTTCCGCGCGAAAAGCTTCAAGTACCGATTCATTTAAATCATTCATATATAACTGCTGCGAAAGATAGCCAATTTTAACATTGCTTCCAACCCGAATTTCTCCTTCATCGCCTTTCACCTCTCCTTGTATCATCTTCAACAAGGTGGATTTTCCAGTACCATTATTTCCAACAATCGCTATCCGTTCTTTGTATTGAATATGTACGTTTGCATTTTGAAAAAGAGTATTTCCTCCAAATGATTTACTAGCATTTTTTATAATAATCACATCTTTTCCGCTTCTATCTGCAGAATCAAATTGTAGCCCCATTTTTTTTCTCTCTAATACCGGTCGCTTTAGTTTCTCTATTCGTTCCAAAGCTCTTTCCATGCTTTTCGCTCTTTTAAATAAAGCATCGCTGGGGGGATATGACTGATTTGCCCACTCTCTCAACCGCTTTATGGCCTCTTTCATTTTTTTTATTTTCTTTTGTTGCTCTTTATAAGCCTGAAATTCCTCCATCAGTAGCTTTTCTTTTTCAATAACAAATCCTGAATAATTTTGGTGATAAACATTTACTTCTCCATTTTCTAAATCAATGATTTTAGTTACCACTTCATCCAGAAAGTAACGGTCATGGGAGACAATAACAACCGATCCTTTATAATCCTTTAAAAACTGTTCTAACCATTCAACAGCTGAGATATCCAAATGGTTTGTCGGTTCGTCTAACAGCAGTAGGTCGGGATTTTCCAATAATATCATCCCGAGGCATATTTTCGTTTTCTCTCCACCACTTAAGGATGAAAACGGAGTATCTAATAATTTTGTTACTCCCAAACCATTTGCCACCTTAGAAACTTTTGCATCAATCTCATAGCCATCTAGCATGACAAAAGATTCTTGCAGCGAACCATACTCCTCTAAAAGGTGATTTAAGTCTTTTTCTCCTTTTTCATCAGCCATGCTTGCTTCAAGTAACATCATTTTCTTTGAAATAGCAAGGACTTCTGAAAAAGCAGACATCAACACATCTTTACTTAAAGTCTGATCAGAAAAGACAGGGATTTGCGATAAATAACCGATTTTTATTCCTTTCTTCCATGTAACAATTCCACTATCCACTGTTTCGGTACCTGCTATGATTTTCATAATAGTGGTTTTTCCCCCGCCATTGTGACCAACTAAACCAACACGTTCTCCATCATGTATTTCAAGTGAAAGATTCTCAAAAACTAAATTTCCTCCAAACATCTTACTTATTTGCTGTAATCTACTCATAATCATATTGAACACCCCTTTATCTCATTAAAATATTACATTTTATAAATTCATATGACTTAGATTCAAATTCAAAGTTTCCCTTGAATGTATTTTAGTAAATACAAAAAAACGTAGAAAAGAAGAAACGTTCTTTTCTACGGACAAAAAAGTTAGAACAAGAAAGGAACCCAAAAGGGAACCATCTTGCCAATCTATTTTGGCTGGGCGAAGAGACGTCTTATCATTCTGTATTTAGTATGCAATTGTTAAAAAAGGACAGACTTCCCCCTTTTTTAAATGCATCGTAAAAATTTGCGCGGCAAATATATATACAATCAATCCATTTCTCGCGCAAAATAACAGAACAATGCATCTCTTTCACCTCCTTGACATTCTTTTGATATTAACTATATTTTATCACGAATTTTCGAAAAATTACATAAAAACATTAACCGCTACTGTAGTTTATGAACCATCAAAAGAAGGATACCCCGACCAAATTCATCTCTTTTCCTCCATAAAATAATTAAAAAGCATTAGGTGTGTAAAAATTACACATTAAATACTGGTTTTCAATCTGTATCCCGCTCGTTTTTCTTATAGTAATCATAATATCTTTTTAGGGATAAGTGAGATTTAAATCCGATTTGTTGCATGATTTGTTTGGGTGTGTGTTTTTGTTTAATTCCCCTTAAAACAAAGGTGTTCCGAAATTGTTGGGCAGAAATTCCCTTTCGAAGATTGGAACGTTTCACTTCTAAACGAATCATTTTTTGTACCGAAATTTCAGTTAAAAATTTCGGTGCGTCATCGTCATAGCTCCAGTGGTATGTCCCACGAGTAATGTCGAAAGCAACGAATAGTGGATCATTGCTGTGATACTTAGGGCGTACAGGTTCAGGGATAGTTTGATAGTAATTGTATAAGTGTAATTTATCTTTTTCCTTCAAATGAATGGTTCTATTTACTTTTGAATCTTCAGGAATGGATAAGGTATTATTTTCGAAATGAACGTGTATCATTCGTAAAGAAACAAGCTCTTTTAAAGATAATCCATAATCCAAGAGTAATGTAATGATAGAAATATTCCGCTCTAAGATCATTGGGCGTGTTGATTGTTGTTTTTCTGTGAGTCCTTCTAATGAAGCAACTACTTGCTTTAGATTTTTCTCTTCTCGAAGGGAAATGAAATCTTCTCTACGCAATGCTCTATTTGGTGGATCTATGTGTATAATGCTCTCAATTGGACTTGGTAAATCTAAGTATTCGTACAACCTATTTAGAACAACATATATACGATGTATAGTTTTATCAGAGTATTGTCGATCTTCTTTTAAAAAATTGAAAAAGGATTCAAAATCTTTTTTCTGTAATGAAACCCAAATATTGTCTTCATCATCTCTTTTTGATAAATGTAGCCATTGAATGAAACTTTCCACATCGTAGATATACCTTTTGATTGTAGAAGGCTTTCTTCCTTTGCTTGATAAATAGGAAGAGAAGCCTTCTATTGTAGTTCGAGTCTCTTTTGTAGTCATGCTATATTTTTCACTCCTTACCCTCATGCCTCTTGACGACCCTATAAAATGTGGGGCTTGTCATATTACACTTCTTCATGGCGTATAGCGCTGTAATCTTTCCATCTTTCCAATCGTTATATGTATCAATAAATTCCTGAGTTATTTCAGTTTTTGGTCTACCCAAATGCTTACCTTTTTTCTTTGCTGCTTCAATACCCTCACGTTGACGAGTCTTTATTTTTGTTCGTTCTTCTTCAGCAAGCCAGGACAAGATTTGGAGCACCAAATCAGTAATAAGATTTCCTAAACTATCTTTATATTGAGTCGTATCTAAAAGTGGCATATCTAATACGACAATATGAGCTTGAATATTTTGGGTAATATCTTTCCATTCCTCAAGGATAGCTTCTTTATTTCTGCCGAAACGATCTAGGGAATGAATATATAAAATATCATCTTTTCTTAGCATACGTTTTACGAGTTGATATTGATCACGATTAAAATCTCTTCCACTTTGTTTGTCGATAAAAATATCTCGTTCGTCAGTAATGAGTTGTTTCATTGCTTCGAGCTGCCGATCTTCATTTTGATCTTTGCTACTAACTCTTATATATCCGAATTTTCTTGTATTCAAAATAAATAGACATCCTTTCGAAAGTGTTTCTAATGAAATTATATCAAAAATACTTCAAAAGGTGTTATTAATTATTTAGTACTTCAAAAGTATATGTTTTAACCTTTCGAAGTACTGAATCGGGTAGGTTTTAATATACTTCAAAAGGTGTACCTTTTGGAGTAGTTTAATTTTTATGTGAGAGTTTGTTCATTTTCTAACTGTATTATGCCACTACAATAAAACCAGCTGTTAAGAAATAAACAGCTGGTTTTAGAAAAAGCTAAATTAAATTGATTCAGCAACTTTTTGTGAAATGGATTTAATGGCTAAATTAATAGTACAAAGTTGGTTTTCCGTATATGAATACTCATTCTTATGCTGATGGATGTGCTGAATACGGTCAATATAAGAATCTATGTTTTTACCTAAGAGTTTTTCCAAGCTTTCTAAATAAATACGGTATTTTTTCGTAACACCGATAGAACCAGCAGACTCCTCTAAAGAATATGTTTCAAAACACTTTAAAATTTGGATTAACCCTGTATCTTCAGCCATTTCTTGTTCTAAGAATGTAGTGATTTTGTCTTGTGCTTTCGGATCAAATTCCCGCCAGCGAAATAATACGTTAGGGAGCTCAGTATTTTTGGGGTAATCTGGGTTCGTGATCCACTCTTCGATTTTGCCACACATTTCTTTTTCTAGCATTTGGAACTGAGTTGGCGAAACATGTTCTGTTATGATAATATCCTGTTCTTCTTTGAAGTACGCACCGTTCAATTTACCGATTGATCGGAAAAAGGAAACTAGTACTCCCATTTGTACAGGATTATGCTGTATCACATCATTCACCAATTGGAACCTTTCTTCTTGAGTACTTCTTGATTTATATAGCTGAAAAAGAATACGAGTTACTCTTGTTTCAGTTGAAAAGTCAAATAATCCACTTCTTGCTTCAGGAAACTTACCACTGTACGTTAATAGTCCTTTCATAATAAATACTGCCTTTTCACTTTCAATAGATTGTGTATAATCTTCTAAGCGAGTGAGAAAACGAATAACCTTATTTTGCTCTAATAGCATATCCAAGTACGCAGTGAAGTCATTTAACTCTTTTAGTTGTTCTAACATGGTCTCGATTTCTTTTTTCGATACTTCATCCGATGTCAAACCAAGTTTAAAGTAGATTGGGAAGTGATCAGCTGTACATAGCCTTTTTTGCATATTCCATTGACTTGAAAAATCGGATCCATAGGAAATGTTTTTCAAGAGATTACTCATCTGAGGGAATAAGGTTATGATAAATTTATCGATATCAAACGAGTATGCTGAGCAAGTTTTATCAACAATTTGTTGATATTTTCTTTTATTGCTCTCTTTCTCTTCAGCTTGGTAATAATCATTAGAGTGAAAAGGCAAAAATAATTTTGGGTTTGTTTGTATAGAGCGATATAAATCTGGTAGAAATACTTGAATAGCTGTAAGACCAAGTAAATCGACTGTATTTACTTCATCTTTAGTTAAGAGATAGTTAAAACGGAATGTATTGCAAAAGCGATTTACATGTCGAAGGGAGCGAATGAAATGTTGAATACCGTTAAAATACACTTCACTCCAGCGGTCTGTATCAAATTCCGTTTGTGGTAATTCTAATAGGGTCTTATCTAATTCTGCAATTAAAACCCGCTGAATTTCTGTTGTTGACGGAGTGGGAACATCTATTGGAACTTGTATGATTTTTTCAAGATACGTCTCCCCGAAGTTTTCCTGACTTTTGTTTAGTGCTTGTACTACTACTTCACGATCAAATGAAAGAATATAATTTATGTTTGGTAAATCTCCAACTGACTTTACCAGCTGGAAAATTTGACGGATTTCCTCGCTTGTTAAGCGGTCAATATCATCAATAAAAACAAAAAATTTCTGATTGGATTGTAGTAATAGTCTGCTTAGTTCGGCTTTTATTTCTGGTAAATCACTTTCACGATCTTCTTTTAGTTTATTTAAAGCATCACTTGTTGTTCCAACTGCCTCAGTAAAAGCTTCCACAAAGCTGCCAATACCAGGGATGTATTTTGCAGGATTTAAGATCTGAGAATAGGAATGCAATTTTTCACTTATTCCAGCGAGATTTCCCACTATGTCTTTCCGTTTCAAAACAAGTGAAAGTTCTTCAAAAAACATACTAATAAGTTGTTGCTGCCCTGTATAATTCCAAGGATTGAAATCGAATAAAATTGGTACATCAGGTCCACCTTGTGTTTCCATCGTTATTGTTTCTTTCATCATATGTAATAAGGAAGTTTTTCCAGTCCCCCAAGACCCTTGTAGTCCAACCACAAGGGTCTCTGAGGAATGAGATTGTAATAAGGCACGTGCTAAATTTTCGGCATACCCACTACGTTGAATTAGATCGTCTTCTTTGCGAGAAATAGGTTTATCGGTAAGAAACATGCAATCACTCCTAATATATAGTAATTATTCCTATCTTATATTATAAAAAAAAATTACATGTAAGTGAACAAATAAGGCAGAAAGCATGAAAGATCCCTTTATTTAAAATGGGTGTTTCGAAGTCTTTGTTCATGTTCAATCAAAAAAACAAAAAGAACTTGTAGGAATCCCTACAAGTTCTTTTTAGTCTCAGGTGAATATAAGGGACAAACAAACCATCTTACAGATTCATCATAGAAACTACAGGGGTAATGCTTTGACAATTTTATTATATAACAAATATTAACATCCATAGATTTTAATTTTGAAAATTATGTGAATTAAGAAAATAGAATGGTTTATCATTTTCTCTTCCTAAAAAGTCCATTTAGTTATTTCGTATAAATAACTTTAAATTAATATCTACATCATAATTAATTAGTGAAAATACAAGTATAGGTAAATAGAGAAGAATGGTGCATTCTTATAG
>NZ_LXLV01000084.1 GCF_001757995.1 Bacillus mycoides
AGTTTCAGCTCAACCTGACGGCTTTCATTCCTACTTTCAGTCAATCAGTTATTGTTATCAAATTGATAACCCTCCTATTTCGTGTTTACACACTTATAAGGAAACGTGTCGCACAAAGGATTATTTTGTTCAATTTTTTGATGGATGTTAATATTTTCTATAAAGGAGGTCTACTAATGAAAAATTCCTGGAAGAAAGTTTCTTTAATTGCTTTCATAGTAATTGTCCTTTTAATAATTTTATATTTTGGCGGTATGTCACTTTTTTGGAAACACCCCTGAATAAAACTCAATATTCCGTCAATAATGTAGACAACCCATTAAGTTACTTTCTCCTTGTTCCCCCTTGGAGAACCGAGCAGTTAGTGAAAACTCACTGCTCTTTTTGTTTGTCTGAATAAAATTATAAATCCCGGTCATTCTATAGATAGGCTGTTAAACAGCTATAATCGATTTGTAGAACCCAAACTCTTTCCCTCTTTCCTTGGAGGCGAGCAGTTAGCTTTTGCTAGCTGCTTTTGTAATTTATCTGAATAAAATCCCAAAACTTCCACATAATATCTACAAGCTGTTCAATTCCTGAATAGCAACCTTTTTCTTTTGTTAACAAGTTGCAATGGAACAGTTAGCTTTTGCTAACTGTTCTTTTGTTTTCACCATTTAAGCAGGTTTTGAATATATTAAATTCTACCTTTCCTTATAACGTGAGCTGGCCACTTACGCTATTTTTAGAAAGGGCACTAATGAAAGCGTCCTTTGTTGCATGGGAATATTTTATAAAATGAAGTCTTTGTTTAGCTTTCTTTTTTGCATAACATTTTCACTTCTGCTCATACTATAGTTGTAACCTTTAGTTACTGTGTATTGTGGGTATTGTTCTTGTTGGACGATAAAGCAGTTAGTTCATTGAGCTAGCTGCTTTATCATTTATATAAACATCACCATTTCCTAAGTACAGTTGCGATAGGTAAGACTTTGAAGTTATCTCCATCTTTTCCCCCGCTTAACACTGTACGTGCGACTTTCACCGCATACAGCGTCCCATCTTCTCCTTTTATACTAAAGCAACCAGATTACAAACTTAGTGTTGTACTCACCAACGTATTAATTCCCCTTTCTTACGAAAGGTCACATCATCTTACTCGATCCTGTGAGTTACATCTAATTGATTTAGTTTTCAAAGAACAAGACTAGGGACTATCCCTCCACATTTGTTACATGCTTCGTCGGTACTGTTTCCCCACCTTCACAAGAATGAAGCAACTTCGGTTCGTTAGAATAGAACCTTATATGCATCTGTCCGCTAGTAGGCGTTGGTGACAGTTTCTTGCTTACCACGTTCCGATTGACCTAGCTATACATATATCCTTAGGTGCTTGCTTTAAGCCTGTTATCTTTACATCCTCATCGTTAGATGTTCCGAATTTCATACTATTTAATCTTACTTTTCGGTAGATAACGTCGTCATTGACGACATACACATTTCTGATATATTAAACGTTTAGACCCGTACATTCGCAAGTTCGCCAGTCCGTTAGGACATTCTCACCTTAGATATTTTGTAGCATCCCGACCTATCCAAAACCATATGATTTCTCACTTAGGTTTTGTTCAGCCGACTTCACCTAGCTTCATACAATTTGTGACTACTATCACGCTTTGCATGTAGGAGTATCAGATAAGTAGTTTCAGCTCAACCTGACGGCTTTCATTCCTACTTTCAGTCAATCCGTTGTTGTTATCAAATTGATAGCCCTCCTATTTCGTGTTTGCACACTTATAAGGAAACGTGTCGCACAAATAGCGTTTTTGTTAAAAATCTTTTCACCTTTAAACTGGACAAGCATATGTTATTGTGTGGAGGTCCTCCACTCATAGGAATCCACCTTTCAAAGAGCATACTTATTTGTGTGCTCTTTTCATTTGCTGTTAAATAAGAATTTTGTTACCTTTTCGTAACTACTATAGGTATATATACATGTTACAATTTAAAAGATTTTGCAGATTACCCCTTGCAAATTCATCTCTTTTCGGCCCTTGTTGCTCCTCCAATAAGGGCAGTTTTTAATAAAGAATAGGGATTTTATTTAAAGCTTACAAACCCCACATTTACAAAAATGAGTTCAAAATTCCCATTTTGTATATATGATTTCTTTCAAAATTTTAAATTCTATAATTAATAATGGAGGCATTAAAATGAGCAATACCCCAGAATTATCACAACAATTAGTTCAAAAAAAACAATTTACTCCTAACAATCAACAACAAACGAATAAAAAACTAAGACGGCGTTTTTTGTTAACTTTAGCTTTTATATTGCCTGTAACTTTGTCTGCTCAACACTCCATTTACCAACAACAAAAATTAATAAAAGCAAAACAAGTCCTAATAGATCAAGAAAAACAAAGATTATCTGCTCTAGAAAAGGTTGGAAACTCTCGAGAGAAAGATATTAAGACTTTAACAGCAAGTGAAGACGGCATTTTAAAATTCGCAAGAAAATTGTATAAGTTTTCCAAGCCTGGTGAAACTCTATTTCAAATACCTAATTAACTTATTAATATCTAAGCGATTATCATCAATTTTATTTAAATAACTATTTTGTTCGCACTATTCTGAGACATGCATATACTGTGTTATACGATATGCGATAGCATTTACACGGCCCTCTTAAAGGGCTTTTTTTATTTTTATTCGGTATCAAATAACGCTTTTGTTTAAATCGTTTCATTCCCCTCTTAACCCTTTGATAAAGTGTCTTATCCTTTATCCCGTTCGCCTTTGCTAAAGGGATGTAATTTGAAAATCCTTTCGGCTCTGTTGCTGCCTGATATGGCGTCATACCGTTAAGTATTCTTCTAAAGAATGTGGAACGACTGATATTGTTCTTTTCTGCTAATACGTACATCTTCGTGTGTTTTTCCTGCCCTTCCCAACTCGTGCCGACTGGTGTTGTTATAGCACGTTCCAAACTCCAATCTAGTTCTTCCATTCGTTGATCTACATACTTCTTGCTAACACCAATTTCCGCAGCCTTTGCATAATCCTTTAATGTTGGCTTCTCCATTCGCTCCCTCCTAATCCAATGCCATGATTTCGTCCCGTGTACGATCAGAAATAGTTACCCTAATCTTCTGAATGCTTTTACCGTGTTCTTTCACTGCCGCACTCCATGCTTCGTTTTCCGTTTTAACATCGAACCAGTCTATTTTTTGTCGCTCATCTGGGTCATAGAAGTGTACTTCATACGTTATGACGTTATGCTGTAAGAACTTTTCAGCTGTGCTCTTTGCGGCATAATCGAAACTTCCCACAACATCCTCCAGTGTTAGTTGTTTCATGCCCCTAACCCCATCGGACGGGATTTGATATTATTTTTGTCTGCCTGATCCATAATCAGAGCGGCGATTTCTAGTTGATGCCTTCCCAAATCTTTTGCGATTTCAATGATGTTTTTATCTTCATTCCACATTTCTTTTAATCGAATAACTTCACTTTCATCGAAGACCAGGTCCAACTCTTCTAAAGCGATATATAAGTTACGACGCGATTTCTTCATGTGCTTTCTCTGCTGCAACGCCATTGTGTAATTCTCTTTGTCCATATCCGTCCCAAGTCTCGGCATCTCATTTCCCCTCCAGTTGTAATTGATGAATTGCTCTTAGTCTCGCCATAACGGCATGACGCTTTCTATCCACTTCTTCAGGCGTAATGTTCGCTGCTTCGCAAATACATGACCCAAATGGATACATACGTTTTGAATTAGTTAGTAAATCTGGTACTAGGAGAACTAAATTCGAAGTAACGCAAGAAGAAAATGCAGTGTTTTTCAAAAAAAAGCAGCTGAAAAGTATGGAAGAAGCTAAACAGTTAATCGAAAGTTATCTATAATATTTATCAATAAATACACTAAACAAGCATGCTAAAATGATATTGGATGGGAGTCCAATACATATTATTAAAATTAAGATGGTTCAAGTCGGAGGAAGGCACCTTAAGGTGCCTTTTTTTATTTCGTTTCGACAAAATACGACAAAATAGTTGTAACTGGATTTGTTATGATTAGCTGAGAAATCTTACATATTACACATACGGAGGAAATACATAATGAATAAGAAATTACTAACGACATTAGCTTGTAGCGCTTTAATTATGGGACTAACAGCTTGCGGTTCTAATGATAAAGCGAGTACTTCAAGTGATTCAAAGCCTAAACAAGAAGCGAAAAAGCCTGAACCAGTTACTACAGCATCATTAATTAACGAATTTAAGAAAGCTGGATTAGAAGCTGAGAATGCAACAGATCTACCTCAAAAAGAATTCGGGAACATGCGTAAAGATGGGAAACGTATTCTTACACCTGCTTTAGGTGATGATAAAGGTGGCCGTGTGTTTGAATTTAGTAAGAAAGAAGATTTAGAGAAAGCTAAGAAGTATTATGATGAGTTAAGTAATTCAAATCCGATGTTGTTCTCTCATACATACGCTAAAGGGAATTTCCTTTTACAGATGAATGGCGATATGAAAGATGAAGAGTTTAATAAGTATAAAGAAGTTATGGACAAGGTAGTGAAGTAAGCAGCGGCACTCGAAAGAGTGCTTTTATTTGTGAAATGATACGAACGAGGAGAGAAACAATGAAACTGACTTTATTTACAATATCTAACGAACAAATTAAAGAACAATTGAGCAAGTTACAAACGAAGGTTGAATCTTTAGAAACCGTAAAAGACGTTCAAGATAAGATAATATCTGCTAAAGACAGTCAAATAACCTTCTTGCAAGGAGAAATTTCGAGTATAACATCTTGGCTTTCTATTGCATCTGCAGTTATTATAGCCCTCGCATCTGCTGCTTTTATTTATATCAAACTTCTAGAAAACAAAGCTAAGAAAAAAATTGAAGAAGCAGAAAACACATTACAATTAGTTACAGACAAGCTAGGAGACATTGAAACCGCAAGACAACAAACAGAAACTAACTTAACTGAATCGGATACAAAAATAGAGCAATTAAACTCGTTAATTGCTGAATCTAATAATATAGCAACTATTGCTCAAGAAAAGATTGATAAATTAGAAGAGAAACATGCTGAACTATATAATTTAGCGACTACTACAACTGCAAACCAAAAAGTAGATATGTCAATTAGACAGATTAACATTATGTTAGAACTATCTAAACATATCATTGATACCATTGACGATAACATACCTAATTTATTAGCCTTAACTGAAGAACAAATAAGTGTAGTGAACAGAACAAGAAGGAGATATATGGACATTTTAGATAGTTATCGAATATTGTCTATGAACTTTAATTCTGGTGTGAAAAACGGATCCAATTTTAACCTTCAAAATATATCTGACGGGGTAGATCGTTTAATGATCAAAAGTAATGAATTATATAGTGGATGTTTGGATCTCAGGGAAGATTTAAATTTATATAGTTAAAATATAGATTTGAACCGTATTTCTCAATGACTAAAATTACTTAACGTGGTAAAATAATTTTCGGATGAGAGTCCAATGCATATTATTAAAATTAAGATGGTTCAAGTCGGAGGAAGGCACCTTAGGGTGTCTTTTTTTTACTTTTACTCGACATAATATGACAATATACAGATTGATAGTTTGTTATGATAGTTCAGGAAATCTTACATTTTAGACACCGGGGGATACATATTATGAACAATAAACTATTACTCGCACTCACAAGTTGCGTTTTGATTATGGGATTAGCAGCATGCTCATCTAACGAAACATCAAGTCCTCCTAATGACTCTCAAGCTGAAGAAAAAGCACAAAAAGAAGCGGAAGCACAACGACAGGCGGAAGAGAAAGCGAAACAAGAAGAACAGCAACGTCAAGCTGAAGAAAAAGCAAAGCAAGAAGAACAACAACGTCAGGTAGAAGAGAAAGCGAAACAAGAAGAGCAACAACGTCAAGAAGCGGAAGCGCAACGTCAAGCGGAAGAGAAGGCGAAACAAGAACAACAACGTCAAACGCAGGAACAAGCCCGCAAACCAAAAGAAGCACAAGCGCCAAAGCAACGTGAAGTGAAGCAACAAAAGAAAGAAGAACCTGAACTTTGCGGTTCGCCAGAAGTTGGAATAACATGTGAACACGTTCAAAAAGAATGGGAAAATGAGCAAAAGATAGAACAGGAATTAAAACAAAAAGAAGCAGAACGAAAAGCAACAGAAGAAAGACTTGATAAGGCCGCAAAGGCACACCGTGACCGATGGGAAAAGCGAATGCAAGAAGAACAAGAACAATATGAACGACAAGCACAGTTAAACAACTAGAAAGATACAATAAAATAATATTTGGATGGGAGTCCAATACATATTATTAAAATTAAAGTGGTTCAAGTCGGAGGAAGGCACCTTAGGGTGTCTTTTCTTTATTTTCAAGAGGACCTGCTCAATTAATGCGTAAAAACATAAAGGGGTACTGACGGCAAAACGCGGATTTTATCTGCTAAGAATACGCAGGATTTCATGCAAGCTAAAAGAACGGTTTGAACTGTCAAATGTCGTTGCGACAGTAATGTATGAAATCCCGCATACAGCTGAAGGAACGGAATGCTGGAAAAATCTTGATATAAATGACTTTCGGGGATTTGATAACTGCTGATAATGAGACGTTATGTTAACTAGATATGTATATATTATTCTTTCAAAAAACTATATGCTTCCTCAAATAATTCTTTTTGAGAATCTGGATTATCTTCACTTAAACGTTCAAAAAAAACTCCGTGTCAAAAAAAATCTGGATCTTCAAATCCAGATTTTTTTTCTTTAATCGCGTTTTTTGCATTTTTCTCTGCGTTTTTTGCATTTTTCTAATTTTTCTATTTGGTCGCCTTCTTCACCTTCGTTTTTTGCTAAACTATCCGTTCCGCCTCCCACTGCATGTTGCTGTTTGGTATTAGAACTTTCGATGGCAGCGTTGGTTCCCGCTGCACTGTCATCTCCACCACCGCTTGCCACTTGAGTAGCACTAGCCTGTTCCTCACTGGTTTCATTAATTTGATTATTGATGATAAGTACAAATTCTACCTCTTCATCCGAATTTTCTTTTTTCATTTTATGCGGCTCAATCTGCTCCCCACTAATTCCTTTATTTATCGCTTTGCCTCCAGCGCCCACCGTTTGTTGCTGTTCGGTATTCGATGAATCGATTGCTGCATTATTTCCTGCTGCACTGTTTTGTCCGGCTCCACTGGCAATTTGTGTTGTATTCGGTGCAAATGTAATCTGATTATTAATGACAATGACAATTTTTCGTTTATCAGTAAAATCTCCCAAATTAATTTCTTCACCATCATCTTTTACATATCGAAACGTGATTTTTTCATTGTTTTTCATGTTCTCACCCCCTTTGTAATATTAAATGACTAGAGAATGATGATGGATTGGACAAGAGTATTTTTTTATAACTATGTGCCCCCCGCCCACAATGAAGGGTGTATTCCTATGACTACTTTCCATAAGAAGTGAATGTTATTTTTCTTAAGCTGTTCCAATGTAAACTTTTAAATATTAGTTTACATTCATTTCCCCTTAAACATTAAATTCATACAAAATCTCTTGATATCATCAAAACATACAACAAAAGTATACATTCAAAACACTACAAATAAAGAAGTGATTATAGCTAAACATAAATAGCTAATTCACTTAATCTATGATTATCAACAATTAAATAAGGGTGGGTTACTTTTTAGGTAACCCACCCTTATTTAAAACTAAAGAATCTGCGTTAGTTCTGAATTCAGAACTCGTTGTGCAGTAATAATAACATTACCAGGTGCTATTCCGTAGACACTGTATAAACCACCGTTTTGATTAGGAACAATTTCAACTTCATATTGAAGCGCTTGTCCCAAAGTAGAGTGAACTAAA
>NZ_LXLV01000085.1 GCF_001757995.1 Bacillus mycoides
CCTTTCGCACAGCTACATCCATTCTTTCTGGAATAGAAGCTATGCATATGGTGAAAAAAGGGCAACTTGTTTTATTGGACAAGTCTGTCCAAAATCAAGTGAAGTTCATCCATCAACTATTTGGAATTGCAGCTTAAGACTAGATTTCACTAGGAAACTTTTCGCATCTTTATATCTTTCCTAAGTATTTGCACCAGAACCAAATAGACTGTAATCAATAAAAGCAACACCTCCTAGTTCTACATTGAGCCACCTTAACTTTGTGAATTTTATTTTAGAGAAATGTCACTTGGTAAAGTGTGTAACATAATGGAAATTTATGTTAAAATTATATTAGAAAAGTTTACAAAATAATTAGACATACAAAGGGAGAAATTGTGTTGAAATCTATTAAAAAACTAGCCATTATATTACTAATTGTTTCAATTTTCTTTATCGTATATAAAAATATTTCAAAACAAAAAGAAGGTTATGAATTTGTTATGGAATATTTAAAAACACATAAGACAGATAAAAATGTATCTTTTATTCTACAAAGAAATGGAAAAAATCTAGTAAGTATAAATTCTGATGAGGTAATTCCTTTAGCAAGCATGATGAAACTAATTATTGCTGTAGAATTTGCTAAACAATCTGCTGAAGGAACGATTAAAGTTGATCAACAAATTCCCTTAAGTGATTTAGAAGCATATTATATAAAAGATACAGATGCCTCTAACCACCCTAATTGGATTCGTTATTTAAATGAAAAAAACATTATTCGAAATAATCAAGTAACATTAGAAGAAATTGCAAAAGGAATGTTGCAGTTTAGTTCCAATGCAAATGCTGATTATTTAATAGACAAATTAGGTTTGGAAAATATTAATCAAACGATGAAAAATTTACAATTACCTCATCATCAAGAATTATATCCACTTGTATCTAGTTTATATGTTGCTGGCAATTTAAAAAAAGAAGAGAATTTAACCCAAAACGAAACCTTAATAAAAATGAAAGCTATGTCACAACAAGAATTTGCTAGGGAATCTATTAAGATTCACCAATGGATGAAAAATTCTACTGAATTTAAACAACGTAATATCCCATGCCTAGGCGATATTGAATTTCAAAGAATATGGTCAGATAATTTACCAGCCGCATCCGCAAAAGACTATCTTCTATTGATGGAACGACTGAATCGTAAAGACTATTTCCCACAGAATGTGCAGAAAGAGTTAGACAAGATTGTCGAATGGCCTATGGAGAATCCAAATAATAAGGAATGGTTAATACATGTAGGGCAAAAAGGTGGTTCAACTGCATTTCTATTAACAAACTCCCTTTATGCAAAGGATAAAGAGGGAAATATGACGGAACTAGTGTTTATGTTTAATGACTTAAATGAAACTGATTATATGAACCTGAGTGAACATTACAATGATTTCGTGTTAAAAACTTTGAATGATCAAAAATTCAGAGATCTCTTGATTGAAAATTTAGATTAATTCAGAGATCGACCACACCATCTCTATATGGAGAGGCGGGCATGATACCATTGTGAGGGTGTGAAATTCCTGTCCACCGCAACATTCGCAAAGTAATCATGCTCGTATGGGATCCATGTCAAGCCTATACGAGCATGAAAATATGTTCTCAAAGTATGTGAATTTCACTCGTTTCAATTGGCTCAAATTTAATTGCGAATTGGCTTAATTTTCGGTTGTGAAATATAAAAATTCCTAAACTTTAGTTTTATCAAATACAATTTCTCAGAATTCTCCTTATTTCCATTACATAAAATGTATATTCACTATCCGGTCTAATACTTTATTTTAATATAACTCTTATCATGAAATATAAACGATTCGTCAGTCTAAATCTTTATTTTAGTTAATTAGACAAATACGAATAGCAATATCCCATTAGACCAAGGATGTTCAGTCTAAAACATTTTTTAAACTGAACATATAGTATTCGTCATTATTTACATAGGATTTAAATATATTCATAGCGAAATAAACTAAGTACAAAAGGAGGAGTAACTATTATGTCATTTCCAGTTCTAGAAACAGAAAGATTAATATTAAGAGAAATTACAAAAGAGGATTCAAAAGCTATTTTTGATTACTTTTCAAGAGACGATGTAACACGATTTTATGGTATGAATTCTTTTAAAGATTTAAAGGAAGCAGAGACTCTTGTCGAGAACTTTCAGCGTGCTTTTCATGATAAAAAAGGAATTCGATGGGGAATTGTTACAAAAACAGAAAATAAATTCATTGGAACAATAGGGTTTCATGCTTGGAATCCTCAACATAAACGTACAGAAATAGGTTATGAGATTCATCCGGATTATTGGAGAAAAGGATATATATCAGAAGCCGTAAGAACTGTTATTACATATGGATTTAATGAATGGGATTTAAATAGGATTGGTGCAATTATTTTTACAGACAATGTAGCCTCACATAGGTCAGTACAAAAATTTGGTTTTAAACAAGATGGAGTATTAAGAGAATATATGTATCAAAATAATTATCCGAACGATGTTATCAGTTATTCTCTAGTAAAAAGCGAGTGGAATAATTAAAATCATTCTACTTCCGATATCGCATGTTATATTAACTAAATTAGCTTAAGATTAAATCATTGGAGGAAAAAGTATGAAAAATAAAATACCTCTAATAACATTCATTTTAGCTGCTTTATTTGTAGCTGGAGGTTTTGCATTCTTCTACTGGATCAAAACATTCCCATTCAACTAAAGAAACCTAACTACCAATAACGGATTTTATGTAAATAAGCTGTCCATATGGGCAGCTTATTGTATTTTTTGCTTAGCGTGGGGTTTTTCCAAAATGCTGGCGATACCCCATTGCTATCAAGCTAGTAATTTCAAGTATCCCAAAAACGGAAATTTTATTATTTTACAGTAATTTATGAGTGTAAACTTTGATAAATTTAAGACTGAATATTTCTAATAATGAAACTAATATTTCTATAAATTCTAAATATTTTCTTTTTTGTAAAAAATGATACATTTGAGGTATGAGTTACAAAACTATTAAAGGGGGATTATTTATGTTCAAGAAATTAGTAGTCGGAGCATTAGCAACAGGTATTGCATTAACTGGGGGGATTGGTGCAGCATCAGCTGATACAGTAAAACCTATTTCAGATAGAATTGAAAGTATAGTTGAAAATACAAATGAAGTCGAAAGACCATTTGTACCAAATTTTTCTGATAAAAATAATCTTATTGGAGAAAAAGCAGCTGCAGCATTTGATTGGGGATATTCCGGTAGTTATAATTTTTCTACATCAATTCAAGTGAAAAAAACTGTATCTGTAGCAGCCAACGGAACTATTGGAGTAGCTATTCAAAATAATAAAAATTTTAATTTTAAAGTTGTAGTAAAAAGTTTATCATCAGGAAACACCGTAACCCATAATGTAACAGGAGGGCCAATGAGTGGTGGTGATTATGTTTATAATTACTTTGGTCCTATGAAAGCAGGAAACTATGTTGTAACTCTAGTAAATACAGATGGTTCATGGCACCAAGGCACTGTTTGGCTTGGATGGTAATTACTTGAATTTATTTATTTTTGAACAGACTTTTCAAAAAAGAAAAGTCTGTTCTTTTTAATTCTGCACGTCCCTTTGTTTTGGAGATGCTGATTTAGAGGACCCGCCACATCGCTATCAAGTTAAGAAATACAAATACCTCCAAAACGAGAAAATTGACATCTTCATGTGAAAATGTACAATTTTTTTGTTTTGGGGTGTTATAAAACTCTTAAGTTGATGGGCATGTGGGCGGTACCCCACTAAGCAAAATTTCATAAAGAAAAAGCCGATTTCCTGTACGCTAAGAGATAATCGGCTTCTTACTGTTAAGTTGTCTGTAGTGGTCGTAGAGAGTCTAATGGTGCAATTTCTCTTTTGCTAAATCAGTATTCTTCTAGAAAGTTAATGTGTTCCCATTCTAATGGAGAAATATATTTTAATAATCCTTCATCAAATTGTTCTTTTTTCTTCAAAGCTTTTATTGCTTCACTTAAATAAACAGTATTCCACACACTAATTGCATTAATTAAGAGGTTTAGTACACTACTTCTTTGAAGTTGATCTTGTAGCGCTCTTTCTCGTAAATCACCATGTTTTTCAAAGAAAATAGCGAAAGGCAAGGCGATGAACACATTTACAAAATGACGAGAAAAATGACAAAACTGTAAGAATGCACGAATATTTGTAAGAAAGTTCGATGTTTTCCTTTTTCTTTTTTTATTATAGTGAGAAAGAAGAAGGAGGGATTTGAAAATGTCATTTTCTCAATTCAATATTGATATTTTTCGAGCAATTAATGATTTAGGTAAACAATATGTCTCATTTTTTCAACTTCTAATTGGAATTTAATTTTGGTTGATTACATAATAATTTCTATATATTTAAAGATACAGTAATTAAACAATTTTCAAACTCTTTAGAAATTTAATTTAACCTTCGTGAAATATAATAAATATAAGGTGGTGTTTATATGAAATATATTGTTGAAACAAATAATCTAACTAAAAAATATAAAAAAAGTAGTGTGGTTAGTGGTGTAAATCTAAAAATTCCTGAAGGTGAAATTTATGGATTTTTAGGACCCAATGGTGCTGGAAAGACAACTAGCATTAGAATGTTATTAGGCTTAATTAAAGCGACTGAAGGCAATATTACAATTTTCGGCAAAGATTTAAATGAAAATCGTTTATCTATTTTATCTGATGTTGGAGCACTAGTGGAAAATCCTTCTTATTATGCACATCTCAACGCAATTGAAAATTTAGAAGTTTATAGACTTTTAAGAAATATACCAAAAGAAAAACTACATGCTGTTTTAAAAACTGTCGGACTGCAGAATGCAGCACACCAAAAAGTTAAAGAATACTCTTTAGGCATGAAACAACGTCTTGGCCTTGCCATTGCATTACTTGGTGATCCTAGATTATTAATTTTAGATGAACCGACAAATGGACTTGATCCCCAAGGGATACATGAAATGCGTGAATTAATAAAGAGCCTTGCTAAGGAAAGAGGCATTACTATACTAGTATCAAGTCATTTATTAAGTGAAATAGACCAGATGGCTACATATGTTGGGATTATTTCAAAGGGACGGCTCATTTTCCAGGATAAAATTGAAGTTTTACGACAACATTCACATAATTCAATTAAGATTTTAGTTAATAAACCTAAGGAAGCATGGAAAATCATTCTTGCTAGTGGTATACCGTCAGTGATGGAGGAGGATAAAATTGTTATGTTTAATACTGATAATAAAGCTATAGCTAAGATTGTGAAAGCTTTAGTAGCAAATGATATATCTGTATTCCGTATTGAAGAAGAAAAAAATTCACTTGAAGATATTTTCCTAAACATCGTAAAGGAGGAACAAAACGATGTACAAATCCCTCTTAGCATCTGAATTTCTTAAATTAAAGCGTAAGTGGGTTTGGTTTTTAATAATGATAGCCCCAATAGGTGTTATTGTACTTCAAGCAATAAATTTCAGTTTAAGATACGATTACTTGATAGAAAAATATAAAAATGATTTGTGGGGAGGGCTACTTTCAAATGTTCAGTCTCTTTCCCTTCCAGCAATACTACTAGGGATTACAATTATTACTTCTATAATAGCCCATTTAGAACACAGCTCTACTTCTTGGAAACACCTATTAATACTACCAATAGAAAAAAGAAAAATATTTATAGCTAAATTTATATTAAGTTTTATTTTATTATTTATATCTTGCTTCATTCTCTTTATAGG
>NZ_LXLV01000086.1 GCF_001757995.1 Bacillus mycoides
CAATTATTATGAACGGTGTGTCATTTCACGTGTAGTTTTGCGTGTTACTTTCATTTTTTTCATCTCCTCTCAAATCTTCAGCTTGAAATTACATCCAATTTTTTAATCAATTATTATGAACGGTGTGTCATTTCACGTGTAGTTTTGCGTGTTACTTTCATTTTTTTCATCTCCTCTCAAATCTTCGGCTTGGAATTACATCCAATTTTTTAACCAATTATTATGAACGGTGTGTCATTTCACGTGTAGTTTTGCGTGTTACTTTCATTTTTTTTCATCTCCTCTCAAATCTTCAGCTTGAAATTACATCCAATTTTTTAATCAATTATTATGAACGGTGTGTCATTTCACGTGTAGTTTTGCGTGTTACTTTCATTTTTTTCATCTCCTCTCAAATCTTTGGCTTGAAATCGATTTATATTAATAAATCAATCCAATGAATCAATCTAATCTGTGAATAAATCCATCAATACGCTTATTATTTAGAAAAATTATCTTCACCTTCTTTTATTATTATTTTGAAAAAAAGGAACATAAACCTCTTAATGGTATTGCAGGTTATTTTTTCCTTAGTGCCTTTGTAGAATATCACGGAATTATCTGAATTTCAACAACATTTAATCTTTTTTTATAAATATTTACAGATTTTTTCAAAACTTATGAATCTTGAGTTATTATTTCGGAATTACAAGTTATGTATTTTAAAATTTAATCCATATAAAAATTAATACACAATTCTTAAAATTCAATAATGTATCAGGGCTATTTTATTATTTACTTCATATATATATTTTTTGAAATTAAGATTTATTTCAATCCAATATCTAAAATTAATTGGTTCTTTTATATTCGATTTCATACCCTGAATTAAATAAAATACATAAATTCTAATCAATCTATTGAAAATTTAACATTTAATTCATTTTTTAAAAAATATTGACTTTTCAAAAGAATATTTATATAGTTTTCTTAATATTCCATATAATTAATGATCTAATTACCTGAAAATAGAACATTAAAGTTTTGTTAAATATTATACTGAAAATTAATTATTAGTATTGATATTAAAATCTTAACGACTGGGAGACATAATTAAAGAGGGGTGAAATATTTGCACTTACTTCATAGTGAAATACCTATTGATGGTGTTCATTTTCTTTCTTTATATACAAGATAAAAAAGCAAGTAAACAAACGTTCTATTACAAAATATATATACTATAGTTTCTTAGCTTAAAATATTTTCTGACACAAGAGCAAAAACTAAGCATGATAACATTACAAATTATTTAAACTGGGGTGAAATATTTTGAATAAATTATTAGTATCCGATCAAACTAATAAAATTGATAAAGTAGATAGCATTACTGACAAAGAGTTCTTAACGAATTACGCACTTAAGAGCAAGCCGGTATTATTAACAGGAATAATTGATAATTGGAAAGCAACGAAAGAATGGTCATTTGACTATTTTAAAGAAAAATATGGAGATACTATTATAACTATCCATACATGTAGACCTCCAACTAATACAGAATTGTACGAAACTAGTTTAGGGGAATATATAGATTACATAAAAAAAGGTGATTTTGAGGATAATCCATGGTATTGTGATTGGACATTCACGGAAAATACACCTGAAATTAGTGAAGAATATCAAGCTATAACAGCATTCGGCGATAATTGGATCGATAATATACCAAAAGGAATATTAAATGAACCTAAATGGATTTACATAGGACCAAAGGGTTCAGGTACTTCTCTACATATTGACTTTTGTATGACAAGTGCTTGGAATGCAGTTATAGTAGGACAAAAGAAATGGGCATTCTTCTCTCCAGATCAAGCTCCTTACTTATATGATGGAGAAGTAGATGTATTTAATCCAGACTTCGAAAAATTTCCATTGTTTAAAAAAGCTCAGCCTATTATTGTTACACAAAAAGCAGGGGAAGTTATGTATACACCATCAGGATGGTGGCATCAGGTTGTAAATGAAGAGAGTGGGATTTCAATAACAGAAAATTATATCAATTCCACAAATGCAGATGTGTCTTTATGGCCTTATTTAAAATCTGTTATCAAAAAGAATGATTGGAACGTCCAAGATTAAATAGTCGAAAGATTGAATCTCAAATATCAAAATACTTATAAGACGTAATAAGGTATTTGAGATGGTACTGGTACAAACATTTTTTGAAGATAAAGAGAGTTGAAGAGATTCCTAATGGATGCAATAGTTTGATATACATATATAAATTCAGAATATACATATAGAATATATCCTAAAGAAATAATCCAAATCTTTTAAAAAACTACAGTTTGATTTTAATTATCATTAATAGGAATTATGTGAAAAAGCTAGTCTAAATCTAGCTTTTTCCTTTTTATTTATACTTTCTTTATTTGTATTGTTTTCAATTTATATTTTTCTAATGGATTTTGAGGGTAATTGGAAATTCGCACTAAAATTAATGATTAAGGGGGAATAAATGTAAACTAATAGTCGGAAATTTATATTGAATTTTCATTAAAATATTCAAATGTATAATAAATTATAAAAAATATTGAAGAAAAAATAGAGAAGAGGGAATACTGTATGACTAGTTTAAAAAATGTTCTTGAGCTTGATTTTGCATATTTTGAAACCTTTACTAGCCAAATAGAGAAATCATGGGGTTCTATATTTTGTAATGAAAATAACCCATATTATTATGATGCAAATCATGCACATGTAAGTGTAGTAAGTTTAAATCCACAAATGATAGTAGATGAAGTAGTTCATTTCTACAAGAATAAAAATATAGTACCTAGATTTTATATATACAACTTAGATATGCAAGAAAAACTGATTTCTGAATTACAAATAAGGAATTTTGGATTCGAAGAATTAATACTTCCAATCCAATTATGGAATAAGGAATTAATTAAAAAAGATAAAAATGAAAAAGTTACTATTGAAAGGGTATCTGAATTAAATTTTGAAGAAGCTTTAGATATTCAATGTAATATAAAGGAGCTTGGAGGCGGCGAAGTTAGAAAAAAGGCTTTTCAAGAGGAATTCCAACATCCAGCATTTACTCACTATCTGCTTAGATACAATGGAGTAGCATGTTCCATCGCTTGTATTTTTGAACATGAGAAACAGGCCCGAATGGAAAGTGTAGCTACAATTGAAAAGTTTAGAGGTAAAGGATTAATAGGTGAACTTATTCATTTTATTCAATGTGAAGTAATGAATAGAGGACTAGATAATCTTTGGGTGATTCCAATAAATGAAAAAGTAGAAAAAGTGTATGAGAAGTATGGATTTGAAACAGTAGAAAAAATTAAGACAGGACATGCATTTTTAGAAGGAAAAAGTATTAAAGAAATTCACAAGGGATAGAAAAAATCAACTCATTTTGTTTTTAAGAAATATTTAGTTAACAAGTGTAGTAAAAATAAACTAATATCCATTTTCATACATTCACAAAATCTCTCAATTATCGTTTGAATGAATAGAATCCACTTTTATCTATACTTTATATTTCTACTTTACTATTAATCCTTTAATCTTTCTTAGTATATTGAACCCTGGCAATTACTAACAATACAAACTTAAGAACTACCCTAAAAATTAACTTCTATGGCTACTAAAAGAGCAAAAACATAGTGCTAAGTTGTCACTTTATCCAAAAGAATTGTGTTATAATATTTACAGAACATATGAATAGGATAACAACTACCTGCTGTTGGCAAGTAGCAATTTATCTAATAAAAAGATCACCTGTTTCCAAGACAAGTGATCTTTTTATGTACATTTCCTATACTACTATTAATTTGAAATGAGGTTTAATTAGAAATATTTTTCAATACTACAATAAAAGAGTTGAAATGATAAATATATCTCTTCAGCCCCCCTGAAAATCTATCAACGATTGTTTAATATATTTTTTAATTCCATTATAGAAGACTTTTCTAATTCTATTTTTTATATGGATTTTCTAAAATACATGTAGTTCCTGGAAATGATATTATTACTGCACTTAATTCTTTACTATCACGAAATCTTCCATTGTTCCCCATCTTTATTTCTTTCCTTCAATCCCATCACTAATACTATGAGATTCGAATACAGAAGCTTCCTTCCATCCATAAAGCGCATACCATATCTCCCCAGAAGTAAACCTATCTCTAAATGTTCTTAGTGGATGCACATTTTCTTTGCCTAGTCTTAAACTCCAAAACTCATCTTGAAAATCCATCCAAATTATTGAAACAACTAAAAAATAAATTTTGTTTCGTTTTCAAAGAAAGTGACTGTTTACATTGGTTTGTAATCGATCTCAAATAAGGTATCTATACACTTTGATATTAAATACAATCTTGTTTATTATTCGACCTTTTAGATAGTTTAGATGAATTTATCAGCGAACTGGGATGGAACAATGATTTTTTTGAAAGTTATTGCATATATTTTATTAAGCAACGGAGTATTCAAGTTTGTCTTAGCAGGAATAGTCGTCATTATAAAGAAACACATGATAATTGCAAATATAAATTTTTTATTGATTATGTAATAGTCTACTTTATTTTTGTTCTTTATGGGAAACAAAGGATATCCTTTTTACAAGTACTTTTAACTTTTAGTGTCGGCAATTTCAATCACCTAATTAAGAAAATTTCTGTATGTACTACAAATGCGTATACATCTACAAGGGATAAAGATCTGGTAATAACAAGAGTGAATTGTAAGGAAAACAAGGGGAGTGAAGGAACCATGATACATCGATATGAAATAGAATTTTCAATAATGTATGGTGGCAAAGTAACAAACTTACAATCTACAATCATTCCAGCAAGTTCTTTAGAAGAAGCAAATGAAAAATTACAGTCAGAAGTAAAACGACGATTAGGTACATGTCGCGTGAAAATTGATACTGCAAGTTTATGTAGTTCAGAGGATGGTCGATATATAATTGAACCAAAATGAAGAGAAAAGTCTTGTGATAAACAAGACTTTTTATTTTTCATTTAAAAATTTGAAAAAGAGTTTTCCATTGATTTTGTATTTGTTAATAATAGATTTCTTTCACTAACGGACCCTTTGAAATTTCCATTCATTAAATACGAACAATAAATGAAGTTTATAGTAAATACGCACTGTTAAATCCCTATAAAATTATTCAAACCCTTATGTATGTTGAAATAAGAGTTTGTTTGCATGTTTATCACTCCTTTTTGTACAATGAAAGAAACACATATTATGAAATGGGGAGAGGAAAACCCATGACCAACCAACAATTAGTGAATTTACGCATTGATTTTGCTTTTAAACAATTATTTGGTACAAGTGGAAATGAGGATATTCTAATTGCGTTTTTAAATGCAATGTTACAAGGTTCTTTAGAATCCCCTATTGTTTCTTTGCAATTAGAAGACCCACACTTGCATCGAGAACATGAAGAGGATAAATTATCGATTTTAGATATTTCCGCAACATTAGATACGGGAACGAAGGTAAATGTGGAAATACAGCTAAATAATAATCATGATATGATTAAGAGAAGTTTATATTACTGGGGAAGGCTATACACGTCCCAACTTCAAAAAGGAATGCCATATAGTTCTCTCCATAAAACAATTACGATTAATTTGTTAAATTTCGTTATGTTTTCTGAATACGAGGAATTCCATACAACAGGAATTCTATGGAATCAACAACAACAGAAAGTATTAAGTGATGATATAGAAATTCATATTGTAGAGATTCCAAAACTCATGCAACAGTGGCGGAATGAACAAGTAAATCCCTGGGAAGACTCGTTTGTTCGTTGGTTGTTATTGCTTCCAGCGAATGAAGATGAGCACTTAACCCAAACATTGGAGGATATTGCGATGAACCAAGACCCTATTTTACAAAAAGCAATGAATAAATGGGAACGTATGAGTCAAGATTCTTCTTTCCGACAAGCGTATGAAGCAAGGGAAAAAGCTCTCATGGATGAGGCCGCTAAGTTCGCTCATGCAGAGCAGCAAGGGATTAAAAAAGGAATAGAAGAAGGTAAAATGCAACTTATTCGTGGTATGTACAAAAATGGAATGCGAATAGAAGATATTGCAAGGTTTACAAATTTACGTATTGAAGAGATACAAGAAATTTTACAATCATAAATAAATTAACAAATAACACCAACTGATATATCTGTTGGTGTTATTTGTTAATTACCACCATAATTTTTAAGTGTATATTTCTAACCTACATCTGGTTCATTAATATGATAACCAGCGTTTCTATCTGCCTATTTATTAAACTTCGTGATGTTTCCAAAATACGAAGCACTTCACACTACAGGAATCTTATGGAATCAGCAACAGATACTAAGTGATGACATAGAAATTCATATTGTAGAGATTCCACAACTAATTCAACAATAGCGTAATGAACAAATTAATCCTTGAGAAGATTCCTTTGTTCGTTGGTTATTACTACTACCAGCGAATGAAGATGAACACTTAACCCAAACATTGGAGGAGATTGCGATGAACCAAGATCCAATTTTACAAAAAGTAATGAATAAATGGGAACGTATGAGCCAAGATTCTTCTTTCCGACAAGCGTATGAAGCAAGGGAAAATTCAAATGATTAAAGGTATGCATGAACTTGGTGTACCAATTGAAACGATTGCAAAAGCCAGTAAGTTAAGCTCGGAGGAAGTAGAAATGATCTTGAAAGTAAAGTAAATATAAAAACTTACAGAACTTATGTTAAATACAAATTTGTATACTATTCATGAGAAAAAGTGAGGGTGATGCGTATATTCTCTGTGAATGTTAGTTCAGTCTCTTTGATGATCTTAGAAATATACTGAGATAGATAATTTTCTCTGTAGGAAGTATGATTATTTGTTTGAAATATAGTCCCACCGTTTTTACTTCCACTATCAATAGGCAATCTCCTGCGTACACGAAACGCAGCTATACGATTATAGACTTCTTCATTAATAGAAATAATCCTCTCATCATCACCTTTTGTAGCAAACGTTAAATAATAACGGTCATGCATTGAATCGTCTTCAAGGTCTTCCCACTTTGCGTGGGATACTTCTGCCACACGTAAACCAGTTGTCGCTAGAAATGATAATAGAGCGTAATTGATTTCGTTATTTTGATAATAACTTAGTAGTTGTTTTACTTCCTCAGAGGATAATTCTCGCTTTGGTTTATGATGTTTCCCTACGGTTGTACTTAATATCTCTACATGAAGAGGTTGCTGACTATATTGGATCTCATATAACCATCTTAAATAAGAACGTAACACCAAGCTTTCGACTAATTATAGACACTATATACTTTATATTTTTCTTTTGATTGGTAGGAGATTGCCTCTCGTGACAACCATTTTTGGTAATTACGGATATGCCGTTTTCTAAGGTTCCTCCAAACTTGGCCAACTCCATTATCCTTCACATCCTGCTGTAGAAATTCTGCATTTTGTTTGATAAAAAAATAGAACTAGCTTAAATCACATGCATATAGAGTTCTGTATATTTTCTATACAACAAATGAAATCCAAAGATGGATTTCATTTGTAAATTTAAACACAAACACCATTTTTAACGATATAATCCTCCTCGCAATGTTCTCCTTTAAATGCCGGGTGTTATCTACTATTTGTATTTTTTATAAATAGTGCACATACTATAGTCGACTGTTTAATCTAAGGAGAACTACTCATGTATATAAATCACAATGGTAAATTTCATATCAGAAATTATCATATAAAAACTGATATTTTTGTAAAAGGGATATTGTAAATATTTTTGAAATTTTATACCTTATCTATCACCCAAAAATACTTTACAAATGAAATGTAAATGAACTTAAATTAGTGTTTTTAAGACCGTAGTTCAATAACAAAATGGATTTATATATATTTACATGAAAGTTGGAGAAAATAATGTTTAATTCTAAGTACAATCCAGATAAAACTAATTTTGAAAAACATTCTGGAACGCCAAATCTTTTTTTTGACTCGCGAGATAATATTTCTTTCAAAAAAGACGATAATAATATTATTTATAAGGTAACGGGGACACAATTACCAGCAATGGTTGATGGAGCTTTTGCAAATCTTTTTCTTACTAAAGATAATGTTAGGGAACCACATTGGCATCCTAATGCATGGGAACTAAATGTTGTAGTATCTGGAAAAATAATTTTTTCCATTCTTGATCCTAATACTAAACAAGTACATCATTATCCAGCGACTAATGGCCAAGTAGTATTTATACCCATGGGATGGTTGCATTGGGTTACGGCTGTTTCTGACAAAGTACATCTTCATATTTTCTTGAATAATGAACACTTTGAAACGCTCGATGGTTCTGACATGCTTAGATTGATGTCTCCAGAATTATTTCAAGTAACTTATAATATTGATGCTAAACAAATAAGTGAAGCACTAGCTCCGATAACTAAATCAGTAGTGATTGGACCGCCAATCTCATAACCAATTTTGCTATATTATTACTTTTTCAGATTACATCTAAACCACTCAATTATATGAGAACGTGTAACATGTCTGTTCTTAAAAGAATATTGTCCATAACATAGCGGTGTCGTCACTAGTGTCCGCGTTATATAGAATTGAGGAAATTGTACCACCAGTAGATTACTTGATATTCCATTCGTCGTAGTTGGAAGAGCCAACCCAGCCAGTGGACATTGCAAGCCATTTACAATTTACAGTATCTACATGATAGTAGATATAATTACAGACAGAACCCGAACAAACCCTTATGTTGTAGAATACCGGCGGAAAATCGGGAGTTGCTGATGTAGCAGAAGCTAAGGCGATTGCATCCACAACTCCTTTGAAATAATTTAGAATTTCCCCTTCTATATCTTGGGATGAAGCACAGCTGAATTTGATCAATATGTTCTTTATATATAATTTTTCAGGTACAGTATTAATAGCTTAAAAGGTAACTGCTAAATTAGTCCTAATTTCTATAACAACAAAATTAGGACTAATCAGTTATTGGAAACATTACATATTAAGCATAGGGATGAACATACTATTTATGTAAAAATTTCGTATCTACTGAGAGGGGAAAACTATGCGATTAGAAAAGAACAAGGAACAGATTCCAGTAAATCTCGATCCAAGACTACAAAGGATTATTGCAAAAAGTCAGCAGGATATGGATACCCTAGGAATTACTACAGCAGAGAAAGAAATATCTGTAATCGCAAAAGTGAAGGATCTTTATGCTTGGAGCACTATTCCGGGGGTCCTTCAAACTAATGATATCACTATGGCACCAGATAAATCAGGTCGAATCGTGACAGCTAAAGTTGAATTGACTGAATTGGAGAAGATACGACAGTCACAAGTTGTGTTAAGCTTGAAAGCCGTTAGACCAGTAAAACCTTTGTTAAAAAGAACAATTGAAGAGATTGCTGCAAGGAGTAATCTCCTACCACCAGGTGCTGCAAAGGATTATGGAGGTCAGGGCATAGTGGTTGGGATAATAGATGACGGTTGTGATTTTGTTCACCAAAACTTCCAAAATCAAGACAAATCAACACGGATACTAGCTATCTGGGATCAGAGTGCGGAGAAAAGCACCGATAGTTCTGTTGAATATGGGAGAGTCTTTACTAGTGATCAAATCAATAGTGCATTGAATTCTCCTCAGCCATATAAAACCTTGGGTTATCCTATAATCCCCTTTGACCCAGAAGCTCCAAGGCATGGTACACATGTAATGGATATTGCCGTTGGTAATGGGCGTATTACTGGTATCCCCGGTGTGGCTCCTAATGCAGATATAGTGTTTGTACAAGCTTTTCCTAGTGATATTCCTTGGATAGGGGAAGAAGTTGTTAATTCAACGCTTGGAGACTCTAAACAGATTCTTGATGGAGTAAAATTCATTTTTGATTTGGCTGGAGAGCGACCTTGTGTAATTAATATTAGCCTAGGAACATATGGTGGTTCACATGATGGAACATCCCTTGTTGAACAGGGGATAGATGGTCTTTTAATTGAAAAACCTAATCGTGCCGTAGTTATTGCGGCTGGTAATTCATATAACCACGGTATTCATGCTGAAGGTTTAGTACCTAATGGAGGTTCTTTTGATCTTCACTGGAAAATAAATGATAAAGATTTTACGTTTAATGAGCTTGAAATATGGTATAAAGGTGAGGATGAGTTCCTTTTAGAGCTCATTAATCCTGAAGGAGATAGTATCGGCAAGATTAATCTTGAAGAAAATTGTAAAGTACTGGACGATCAAGGGAACACCTTGGTGTTTATGGCAAATCGAAAAAACGACCCAAACAACAATGACAATGAAATAGGTGTTTTCCTAGAGAAAGGAATACCCACAGGTACTTGGACAGTTCGTCTCCATGGCACAAGAGTAAATCATGGTGCTTTTCATGCTTGGATTGAAAGGGATCTTCCTCGTGGTCAATCTAGCTTTATTTCACCTCAAAATAATACGCATACTTTAGATTCAATCTCTTGTGGACATAAAAGTATTGTAGTGGGTGCCTATGATGCACATGTCCCTGATACTCCTATTTATATATCTTCAAGTGCAGGACCAACACGTGATGGTCGACAAAAACCAGAGATTAGCGCACCGGGTCATGCTGTAATAGCAGCAGCTTCTGGCACATTAAATGGTGTGACAAAGATGTCAGGTACGAGTATGGCGGCACCAGCAGTATCAGGTGTTATTGCATTAGTTCTTGCTGAAGCTCAGGCTAGTTGTATCAATCTCAGCATAGACCAAATCCGAGAAATTATAAAGAATGCAGCAAGGAGAAATCCACCAGATGGTCAAGGATGGAATAATCGATACGGTTTAGGAAGAATTGATGCAAGTAAAGCCGTAAAAGCCGTAAAAACAGTAACAACAGTTGATAATTAGAAAGAACCTGTTACGGTTCTTTCTTAAAATTGTTTTGGATACCGAAATACATTTTATTCCAATACCCAAAACAATAACAACATCTATTGAATAAATTTCCCCACCAATCTAAGTAATTTATTGATGGTCATTCATTTTAAATAAGGGGAAATTACTATAGGAAATATCGATAAATTATATTAGGTGTTAACTAAAACCTAACGTTTTTTATTATTATTTCCATTAGATTTTCAACGAGCCTACGCATCTCAACAGTAACATTCAAAGTGCCTCATCTATCTTCCTTTTTATATGTAAAATATTAGCTTCTTGCTTGAACACACGCCTGAGACTCCACAATAGTTAGATAACTATTAATTATTCCTTACCAGCATCATTAATTTTATCGTCAATGATTTGAGAACGAAAGTAGGATTTGTGGCGGCCTCTAGATTAAGAACAAAGGCTTTTTCCCCTTTATATAGAAGTTTCTCATTTCCAACATTTACATTTTTTCATTTAACTTTATTCGAGTATAGGAATTAAATTTCCTCCATTCAAAATACATGGAAACTGTTCAAAATCCATTTGTTTTAATCCATTAATAATTTATGTCTAGCCGTGTTTGAGAAGTTGACTTCGAATCATACCTGATGCTGTGCGTAAAGAATTCCCTTCAATCATACTCTGAAGAAGTATAACTGTTTATGAGGAAGGGGGGATATAATGGTGTAATTATAATAGATGGGGATTTTAATTTGGAACAATAAAGGACCAACCGTCAATTCAACTAAGCGATAGGTACAGTACTAATATAACTTTCCTACATCCATAATGGTTACAACCGTTCCCCGGTGGAATACCGTGAAACGGTTGCTGCATTATGGCCTTTTTATAGTTGTCTATTTAACGAGATTAAACTTTTTTCATTAATTTACTTGATTATTGTCACAATTTGTTTCCACTTTTTCAATCTGTTCGATAACTTGTTTCAAATATTGCTTATATTGGTTTAAAGCAGTAGGTAGGTTTATTGAGCCAGTTTGATTGTTAGTTGTGAAACCCTGCCCAGCATTTTGTCCACCGTTACACACCAATTGAGAAATCAATGGTGTCATAGGCGTTACAACAGAGATTACCGGTAGGCATTGACCACCAGCCGCAATATTAGTTGCAATCGGATTAGCAGTGAAACCCTGCCCAGCATTTTGTCCACCGTT
>NZ_LXLV01000087.1 GCF_001757995.1 Bacillus mycoides
GTAAATAATATAATGATAAACATTAATTTTCGGATATGTAATTTTGCATATCCAAATAAAGGGAACCTATATACAGAGCATGATTAAATTATATTAATAACACTTAAGTTATATTAAATGTTTTTTTTAGATTAAAATAGTTATTTTATTACCAGGTATATCAAGTTATAACTATTATAATTACTATAATAGAATTCAACATTAATTTTATTGGTATAATACCACTCGCTTGTATTAAGTAAGTAAAAATAGAATACCGACTAAATAAGACAAAATCTTACTATTTACGACATAATCTTACTATTTACGCATTGAAAATTTAATGTTTTAATAGGGGTGTAATTGGTATGACCGCTAAGAAAGGAGAAGACGAAACTAATAAAAGTGCAGTAAAGTTGCAAGTAGCATTATGTCGGAAATATTTATCTGAAGATTCTGTCAAAAGTCTTAAAAAATTTAGAATCAGAAAAGTATTGTGTTTGTAAAAAGAATAACAATCTCAGTTTCTACATAACAAAAGTGATTTTATATAATTCTGTAGTAAAAGTATAAGCAATGTACGATATAATTTCACCTTTTGTAATCTTGTAGAAAAAATGAAAGAAGAACAAGTATGAAGCGTATTAAAACATACTTGCTACAGCATTTGTATGAAGTACAGCTTTAATAGAAAAGAAACCACAGAACGCTATAAGGTGACCACTATATCATAAGCCTGAGTAGCTTTTATAGAGGGTTTGCCGACAAAACTAGGGGGGAACTATTATGAAATCAATATCAAAAAAGGTCATGGCAGGGTTACTTGTAGGCGCAACGAGTCTATCTATCTGGGCTCCTATAAGTGAAGCAGCAGCTCCAGAGAATAATCGATATTATAATATTCAGTTGAAATCTAATCAAAAAAAAGTTTGGAATGTATCTCAAGCATCTAATGATAAGGATAGGGCGATTCTTTTATGGCAGGGAGGATCTGCTGATAATGAAAAATTTGCATTTTTCCAACTTGATGGAGGAGCCTATGCAATTGTAAATAAAAATAGTGGAAAAATTGTCACAATTGGTGATGCTAGTTGGTTTGGTGATAGGAATATAATTCCAGGTAGAGATACTTTACAGCAACAGAGTTGGAATGGTGAGGCTAAGCAAAAATGGAATTTACGAGACTTGGGAGATAATAATTATGAAATTATGAACCAAGGAAATGGGAAAGTTGCATCTTATGCATGGCAGGGGACACTAGCTGATAATGTAGAGTATGTAGATTTGGATAATTCAAATCCGTCTGATGCAGATAGGGTATTTACACTTTTTAACGGTACTGTTAACATATTCGGCCAGAATATTACATTTTTTAACGATACTATTTCAGTACCAAAATTACCAGCTACAGGAACTAGACCAGATGCTCCAAATTATACTGGAGGTGTTGATCAACAATTACCTCAAGCTTCAAATTCTGTTGTTGTTGGGGCATCTTTAATACCTTGTTTTATGGTAAATGATAATCAAGCGAGTGATTATACAAAAATACACAATTCACCATATTATACTTTGGTAAAAGAAGAATATTGGGATAAAACATTTTCAGCAGTTATTCCAGCTGGTTTGACTCGTAACTATTCATTTAAAACAGGTATGTCTTCTGTAGATCAACAAAAGATGACTGATACGCTTTCTATGAAGATTGGAGCAGATTTAGGACTCAAATTTGGAGAACAATCTGCATCAATTAAATCAGAGGTTTCAAGAACATTACAAACAGAAATTAGTACAACGAATACGGAAGCAACGGAAGAAACAGTTACAAGTACTGTTGAAAGTGAAGCTGGTAAAACAACAGGATTTACAGAATATCAACTGGCAACAAAATATACGTTAAAGAGAGCAGATGGCTCAATTGTTTCAGATCCTTGGGTTGTAAAAAACAATAAGATCACAATAGCAAGAAAAAATGCACAATAATAATTAGGCAATATATTGCACTATATGTCAACAGTAAGTGGACAAGCAAGGAAAAACGAAAGAATGGAGCCCCCTCAAAAAATGAGGGGGTTTCCCTTGTTACAATTTTTTATTTACAGCAAATGATAAAATAAGTATTCCTCTTTCTTCTATACAAATATTTCCCCTTGCTATATTTAAAAAGAAGAAAGATGAGGAGAGAAGACCATGCAAAGAATCCTTTTGGCGTACCGCCAAAATTTTAACAAAAATATAGGCTAAGCAAATTTCTAAATAAAAAAACGTTGAGTTTACTACTCTAATCGATATGAACAATCTCAAAAACGTAGGTATTTGAGACAAAGACACTTCAATGTAAAAATTGTTGAAAACAGCTTAAAGAGTGTCTCAAAATTCATCTTTAAATCAAAATCTCAATTCAAATTGTTTTAATGAGTTTCGAGAATCCCTTAGAGTATAAAAACGTTAAAATGTGCGTACTACCCCTTTAAGGGATAATTTTGTTTTGTTAGCTTGATAGCGATGTGGCGGTACCCCAGTATGTATTACATAGCAAGTGTAGAGATTGCTTGTTTGTAGATTAGTTGTTGTTTACCATGAATCATCATTAGGACGGTAAATTTATCTGTTGCAAGGATCTGCCCACGCACTGGAACGCCATTCTTTAAAAATACAGTAACTTCCCCTTTTTTCTCTTTCAATTGTTCATACATATCTTCTTGTAAATTAAACATGAAATGCGCCCCCTGGTTTGTTTGGATTTATTTTTCTTCTAATACCTGTTGCTTTTCACTGTTGGATATTTGTGATTCCCATTCACTTTCTATTTTTCTAAACCATCTTCCTATTTTGCTTAGATAATATTTTTTTACTTCACCATAAGGAATCCAAATTTCACGTTCCTGTATTTGATTCATCACTTCATGAAGAATCTCATCATGTTCATACTTTTTAGGTTTCCTATGATGTGTTTTTACAAACTGTGTATATTCTCTACGTAACCAATTAGAAATATGTTCTTTTTGTTTTTGCTTGAGATGTGACCATTTTTTATTTGTTTGAAGGATTTTCCCATTTACTTTTATGTGGTTTTTCATCGACACTCATCTCCTTTTACTAGCAAAACGAATATATTACTATCGTAACACATTTAAATTGAAATACGGCTCTAGGTACATATTTTGCAAGAAATCTATCCAAAACGGGGTACCACTAGCATTTTGGAAAAAATCCACGCTAAGCAAAAAATACAATAAGCTGTCCATATGGACAGCTTATTTACATAATGATCGTTATTGGAAGTGAAAGGTGCTTATACATCCAAGCTGTTGATGATAGCTAATATTTGATGATCTGTCCACTTGCCATTAATCTTTACATTTTCTTTAGCTATACCTTCTTTTTTAAATCCTACTTTTTCTAATACACGTATAGATGCTATATTGTCAGGCATAGCTCCTGCTTCAATTCTATGTAGTTTCAATTCTCTAAAAGCAAAGTCTACAACAAGTTGAAGAGCCTCTGTTGTATAGCCCCTTGAATTATGCTCCCTATCTAAGGTAAATCCCGTATAACAGCCTTGGAAGGGATCCCTAGTAATTTGAGTTAATGAAATGTCTCCGATAAGTTTATCAGTTGCTTTTAAAAAGATTCCAAAAGCGTATACTTGGTTTTCATCTTTCTTTTTTAATGTCCGTTCAATGCGTATTTTTTGAAGTTCTTCTGTATAAAAGACTTCTGGGAGTAATGGACAAACTCGTTGAAAAAATTCGCGATTTTTAGTATGTAAGTTAGCTAACTCGCTCGCGTCAGAAATTTTGTAAAGTCGAAGATATATTTGCTGTCCTACTAGTTTCATAAAAAACCTCCGATATCCTTTTAATACAATTTTATTCTCGTCAAATCTTATAAATTCCTTTTGTATATTATATTCATGTTAGGTTAACATAACGTCCCATTATCGCTAGCAAGGAAAAAGGAGGAACCTTACTCTCACAAGGGAACCTCCTTTTTTTGTTCTATCAATCTATGCAAATTTTTATACATTCCTATTATAGTGCGGTTTTAGGTTTCTTGTTTGTTACTGAATTAGCCGAAAAACTGTATAAAATCTTGCATGTTCTTAGCGCGGTTTTTTTCCAAAATGCTGGCGGTACCCCATCGCCATCAACCTAACGAAATTGGTTACCCCCAAGATGAAATTTTTGTACAAAAAACTTAACCCATGATTATAAAGAGTAATATATTTAAATTGATGATTATAACATCACATCAATGAAATTATGATGATCGAAACGGAATACATGCATTCAAATCATTATCCACCTTTACAATTATACCAATATATAATCTTTTTTCCTCTTTGTTGAAAACTGAGTGTCTATATTTTAATTGGTATATATCCCAGGCCAGCCTCTTTTTCTTTTAATGAAAACGGGCTGATACCATATAAATACCTGAAGTACATGCTTAAACAAATGCCTAATGATGACCTAAGCACAATTGCAAAACTACTTCCACGGGCTCCTGATTTACCAACTACTTATTTCGGTCCAAAATCAAAAACACAATAGAAAGGGCCCTAGGATAGATGAATTCACAAGTCTACCCTAGAACCCTTTCTATTGTGATGTATGAAATACTACTTAATGCTCACATTCGACTTAGTATTTTTATAAAAAAATCCACTTCAACCATATTTTTTGTCTTGGAAGATTTTATTTTAAAATTATCTACGCAGTTTTTTCAAACATCTTTAGATGAGTGAAAATCCTTGTCTATAAAGAACCCACAATTTTTTCATTATCTATTTCATATTTTACTAAGCAATCATTTTCCATGACTAGTTCTTTTTCAACTAAGTTACCTGTGACACGATCAATTATTTTTTTATAAACTTTATTTTGTCTGTATACTTGACCATCTACTTTTTTTGCAAAACGATGATTTTCTTCAACGATAGAATACTTATATGGAGGATACTGGGATGCCCTGATTTCTCCGTAGATGTATTCTTCGTCAAGATGTAGATTGACTTGATAGGAAATATTTGAATTGTTTCTCAATTTGAGATCAATAATACCATTCATCAAAGTAGCGCCTGTTCCAAATGGAATCACACGTCCATTGTCAGGAAATGGATCGAAACTATGACGATATCTTTCCACTGTTTCTAACTCTGAATGAAGAAACATCCAGTAGAGAAGATTTCCTAACTGACAGAGACCACCGCCTATTCCCTTTATCGCTTCGCCATTCATTAGAATGATTCCTTCTTTATATCCAGCCTTTTCACTGGAATTACCAACAAGATGCCAAAATGAAAATGTTTCTCCCGGTTTAATTACAACCTGGTTTATTTTACAGATGGCTAGCTTTAGATTGGTGATTTTGTTATATTGCAGCTGTATATCCGTATCACCTAACTTTCTAATAAGCAAGGATTTATGTTTATAAATCCTGTAAGGTAATGGATTTCGCTCAAATGTTTTTGAAAATTCATAACCTTTAAGACGGTCACTAATTTTTTTAAAAAGCCTACGTTGTCTGATTCTAATAGGAATTAAAAAAGGAAATCTTTGTGTTAATAATTTTCTTGCCATTGAGAATTGAGCTCCTTTATATACTATTCATCTATATATTGTATTCAGATTTACACCATATTCATCATCACTAAGTAAATGATTCTGGTGTAAAAACTTCAGGATAATTGCAATGAATTTATAAATCTTGGACATATTGATACTATTATTCTAGAAAGGGTTTGTGATTGGTATGAAAAAGGAAAATTTAGCAATATCAAATGATTTTCACACCAGAATCGGAAAAGGTGTTCTTAAGATATAAACCTTCAAAACATCATGTTATTATTTCAGCATTGAAAGCATTATTTTTTCCAGTTCCGCTTTATTCACATTACTATCGAACACTGCTTTCCCCGGATTGTCTAAACTATGATTTATGATGACTATCTGATATGCACTGTTCTTTCCTTTGGCAGGAACAATCATCTTCATACCTTGTAAATTACTATCCGAGTTATGAGTAGCGTAGAATATTTGATTTCCTTCTAATTCGTACTGTTCAATATTTTCTTCTACAACAAACAAAGCATGGAACGGATCTTTACTTTCTCCAAATATTTGTGATTGATAAGTTGTATAGTTTCCTTTTTCGTTCGTATATTCTAATTCAATAATTAATTCAGGCCTTCTCTTAATAAAATAATTTACCTTTTCATCCTTAAGATTGTACCCTTCAATTGTATAAGTAGGCTTCTTAATTTGAAAATCAACATGTTGCTGCGCTTCCTTTACCGTGTAATTTAAAGATTCGAATACTTTGTCATCAAACGGTTTTGATTGCTCATAAAGTACATATAATTTTTCACGATCGGCTTTTGTTAAACGCTCTTCTTTAAAATATAATGTATCGGATTCATAGTTTCCCGTAGCACCTTTTTTCTGTATATTAAGAATTTCTTTATACAATTTTATGTACTGTTCGAACTCATCTTTTGTTAAAGCCTTTTCAGCTAAATATAAATAATCTGTCCTATTTTCATATACCCTGTTTGAATAGCTGAATTCTTTTCTCGCATTTTCTTCTGTACCAAATAGCGTATCTACAGCATTTTGAAAAGCATCTTTAGATTTCTGCTTTTTTTCTATCGCTTGTCCCTTCTGCCTTTCATCTCCTTCTACTGCACGTGCATTGAATAAGGAAAAAGATGCAACAGCAACTATAGCAATAATTCCAAGAGCGGACCAGCGATAGGATTTCTTCTGGAATTTCTTAATCATAAGAATTCTCCTTTTTAGCGTTCGTTTATTTCTACTTAAATTAGCTAGATTCGGTGCTTGATAATAACTTGAATAATGTTCTAAAAGAGTAATAATTGTATGTCCATATGCAATTTGTTCCTCTGATTCTATAAAAGTGAGCGCAAATGCATCACAGGCTAGTTCTTGATCTTCTCGCATACATGAATAGGCATACCAAAGAATCGGATTAAACCAATTTAAAATGATTAAACTATACATAACCCAATTTACAGCTATATCTCTTCGTTTCATATGAGATAGCTCATGGTAAAAAATATATTGTAGTTGTTGCTCATTTAATACTTTCATATGTCTGCTTGATAATAATACTCTTGGGCGAAAGAATCCAAAAACAGTCGGACTTGAGATTTTTCCAGCCAACCGTAATGGAATTTGCTTCTTAATTGCCATAGATTTTTTACAGTTCTCAAAAATCCCAACAATTTTTTCATCCGTAATATTTGGTTGCTTTTTTATGTAAGAAAATAACCGTCTATTCATAATACAAGTTATCATTGCTAGAATGACAACTCCAAAAAGCCAAATATATAAAGTGACTTTATAAACGGAAAATGTAGTATCTTCTTTCTTTTTATTACTGTCTGTTTGGTCACTCTCTTTCATTACATTTACGGAGTTAGATTTGTAACTATCCTCTTTTGTAGTTACTGTATGATTCGTTTTATCTTCTGACACGCTTTCATTTGGTATAGCAGGAGTAGTATTCTTTTGAAAAACCTCAGACACACCAGAGCTATATGAAAGAAGGGAATAAATACTGTAGGAACTATCTGGTGACCATGGTAATAGAAGTCTTACAATTAAAATCATCCATAACATGTACTGCCATCGCGGGGTTAACTTGTTTCTAAGCAAGATTTTGACACATAAGATTAAACCAACTAATATACTTGCCATAATGGATGTTTCTATCACCCAATCAAAAAATCGAGGTAGATAGACGTTTACAAACATATCTATCATCATTATCTATCCTTCCTCTGATTTTCCTCAGTCTTTTCATCCAGAATACGTTTAAGTTCGTTAATGTCTTCTGAAGATAATTTTTCTTCTTTTAAGAAATTCACAAGTAAAGGTTTAAATGCCGCACCATAGAAACGTTTTAGGAGAGATTTTGTTTCTACTTGTAGATAACTATCTTGCGACACTAAAGGATAATATGCATACATACGCCCTTTATCTTGCTGGTAAGAAACAGCTTCTTTTTGGACTAATCGATTAATAAGCGTTCGAATCGTTTTCGGTTTCCAGTCCATTGTTGCCTCTAGCGCTTCAACCACTTCATTCGCTGTTTGGGGAGATTTTGACCAAAGAACCTTCATGATTTCCAATTCAGCTTCCGATATTTTAGGTAATTCTTTCATTGTATAAAATTCCACTCCTTGTATTACATTTGTAATCTATAATTAAATATTACAAATGTAATCCTTGATTGTCAACCATATTTTGGGTTTTTAAATACATTTCCATAATACTTTAGAATTTTACCCAAAAAAATAATGAAAATACGCTATTCTTTTTGTAGAAATATATAGAAAGGATGGCGTTTTTTATGAGTCTTTCGATTCAAGAAGAGTTTCATTTGTTCGCTCAAGAGTTACAGCGATATCTATCTCCACATATTCTTCAACAACTCGCACAAGAGACAGGTTTTGTAAAACGTAAAAGTAAGTATGGCGCACGAGATTTGGCTGCTTTATGTATCTGGATTAGTCAACATGTAGCAAGTGATTCTCTTACTCGATTATGTAGTCAGCTTTATGCAAATACAGCTACACTTATGAGTCCAGAAGGACTTAATCGACGCTTTAACCGATGCGCTGTTTTATTTCTACAGCGTGTATTTTCCCTTTTAATCAAAAGTAAACTAAACGACTCGTCTCAAATCTCAAACCAATACACCTCTTATTTTCAACGTATACGAATTTTAGATGCTACTATTTTTCAAGTACCCAATCATTTGGCTCCTATTTATCCTGGTTCAGGAGGATGTGCACAAACAGCCGGTATTAAGATTCAACTAGAGTATGATTTACATAGTGGGAAATTCCTCAATTTTCAAATGGAACCAGGTAAAAATAATGATAAAACCTTTGGTACAGAGTGCTTAGATACCTTACGATCAGGAGATTTATGTATTCGAGATTTAGGATACTTTTCTCTAAAAGATTTAGACCAGATGGATCAACGAGGGGTATTCTATGTTTCACGGTTAAAATTAAATAATAGAGTATATATAAAAAATGAATCTCCAGAATTCTTTCGGGATGGGACGGTAAAAAAGCAATCTTTATATGTTTTACTTAACCTTGAAGATATAATGCATCAGATAAAACCAGGGGATACTTATGAAATTCGGAATGCCTATGTTGGACAACAAAAATTACCCTCACGAGTTGTAATATACAGACTTACATCAACTCAAATTCATAAACGTAGGAAACAGCAATCTTATATTGAAAAGAAAAAAGGAGTTACATACTCTGAAAAAAGTAAACGTTTAACAGAAATCAATGTTTATATTACCAACATACCGTGGGAAATTGTTCCGATGGAACATGTTCACGAGATTTACTCTTTACGTTGGCAAATAGAGATTGTATTTAAAACATGGAAGTCTCTTTTTGGTATCAATCATTGTCACAATATTAAGAGAGAGCGTCTAGAATGTCATCTTTATGGACAGTTAATCGCTATTTTTCTTTGTTCTTCCACTATGTTCAAAATGCGACAGCTGTTACTACAGAAAAAACAAAAAGAATTAAGTGAATATAAAGCGATTTATATGATTCAAGATCATCTGTACTTAGTATATGAAGCTATACAAGAAGACACCCAAGAAGTATCAAAAATTTTCCTTCGTCTGTTTGATCTCTTACAGAAAAACGGACGGAAATCCCATCGATATGAGAAAAAGACAGTCTTTGATATTTTAGGCGTTGTTTACCAATGCACTGTATCCAATCTAAAGCAGAAAACTGCATAACCTTTAAAAATACACCTTATCAAGGTTTATTTGGAATGCGTATTTTTAAAGATAAATAAACAAAATATCAATTATGTAGGCAATAAGAACGGAAGTTCGTGGAATACCCAACCTTAGGTTGATGGGCATGGGTCACCTTATCAAAAAAAGAAAATTGTACGTTTAGACACATTTTAGACACAAAATAACCGGTTCCCTGTACGTTAAGGAACCGGTTATTGATTTTACTAATTTTTTTCCGTAATGGTCGATTTGTTTTTTGGTTTAAATTCTTATAGGGTGTTTTTTATAAACTGGACTGTAATTTAAGACTCTTTTTCATACCTCTTTCGGACGGGAATACCAATTGACCATTTGTAATCAATAAAAAACGCTCCATTTGTGGAATTAGTACATGTATGATTTTTATACCATTGGAAAACTCTTTGACTGGAGAATAATAGATAGAAAAATGTTGTTGATGTAATCGTTCTTGCAGTTCTTCGATGTAAAGTATTAAATTACGTTCTGAAAATCTCGGTAAATCCTCAAACGAAACATAAGTGGCTGGAAATTGATTAAATACGGAGCACATATTCATTTCTGCACAAGCATAGTGACGAGGATACGGCTGTAATTGGTTCAAAAAATGCTCTCGATGTGCTAGCTCATCACCAATATTTGCAGAAGCGATATGATTCACCTGAACTAGTTCTGTAATACTTCGCAAGATAGCATATTCAGGGTATAAAGATGTACCAAGCCCAAATATACCAGTATGCTTTTTATTTTTTGTAACAGCTAAAATAGTTGGAATTGCAACTTCCGTTGTAATATCCAATAGTATAATTTCCTCTTGTAATTCCTCTTCTGCGTGTACAATCGTTTCTTTTAGGAATAGTGAAAGCGTATTTGGATGAATTATTTTTAATGTATGATCTGGCATATCATAGTAGAAATGCCGAAGTAGGAATAAAGAAAAGGCATCCCTTTCAATGACTTCATTCGTTGCATGTATAATCGCCTCATGTAAAGTGGAACCAATGGCTGTGCCACTATTAGAACTGTATCGTTGTACTTTCTGATACTGATAAGTATCTGTTTCAATTGGATGTTGCATATAATGTGGATTAGCAATGAAAAATGGGTACCATACATGTTGTTGTGTATTATTCAAAGAATAGTATTTTTTACAAAGTAATTGTTGATCTGGTTCCTCTACTATCAATTGCATAACACGCTCTCCGTTAAATATTGGATTCTTCGCAATATGATGAGAAGAGAAAAAATCACACTCTTTCATTGATATATTCTCCAGAGTATAATGCTCTAAGGCCTCAAACAATGCGCCTAATTCATTGTACTTCCCTTTTCCTACGCCGAATGATTCAATCTGTTGATTTAAATTAAATAATTCCACATATGTGGTTTGTATTTTATCTCCAAAAGCTTTTTTTTTCACTGAAAAACTTAATTCTTTGAACGTATCCATAATACGTTGATGCGCAGTTTCTTCTAAGGTTTCTCTTTCCCAGGAATATAGCATTCTAATAACCTCCAGTTAAATAAAATAAATTAAATGAATACAATTTTTCATGGATTTATGTATAGATAAAGAGGACATCATAAGAATGTCCTCTTTATCTTCTTTATTTTTTTTCTTGTAGTTTCTGTAATTCTTTTGTTTCAGACACTGTTAATTTAGGTTCATGCTTTTCACTTGTTACTATAATCCAACGTCCCATTATGAACTCCTCCTTTATTATATAATCATGTGGTACATCTAAATTATAGGTGGAAAATATTAGGGAAACAATATATTTTTATGAAAATTCAAATTTCTCAATAAATTCCACTTCTATAAGGGGTCCCGCCAACCAAATGACATAAAACCCACGATAAGGAATTTTTCGGAAGATATAAACCGAATTTTTCTTCACTAAGCAAATTTCGCAAAAGAAAAAGCTGCTTTTCTGTATGCTAGGCGTAAAACTGATTAAGTTATCTATTACTTAATCAGTAATATGAGTCAGCAATAGGTGTTGCAAAAATTAACATATATGCAACACTTGCCTTGGGCTTGATTTTTATAGCGTCACGACGTTGCATATATTATGTTGCAAATCAATCCCCCCGAAATGATACGATATTTGTAGCAAAATAGAAAAACAGACTTATGCAACGTTAGGAGAGCAAAAAATGAACTACGCATATATTCGAGTATCTACTCCACAACAAGATTATACATTTCAGAAAAAAAATTCTTACATATTGTGAAACTAACAAAATTGAGTTGTTAGAAGAATGTATTTTTGAAGAAAAGCAAAGTGGAAAAAATATGGAGAGAGAACAATTCCAAGTTCTTATGCAGCGACTAAGTCCAGAGGACACACTTATTGTCTATAAATTAGATCGTTTAGGAAGAAATCTTTCTGATATGATTCGTACTCATGAAAAGCTGATCAAAAATGATATTGGGATTATTGCTATTAATGATAACATTGATACTCGGAAAAAAGATGACCTGACTACGAAAGTACTGGTTACAATCTTATCTTTATTTGCTGATATTGAACGAAACTATATACTGGAGCGAACACAGGCTGGACGTATTAGGTATGTAGAAAATGGTGGAAAACTGGGGAGAACTCCTAAAATCAATAAGTCTAAAACTGATTTGATACTCGAGTTACTTGATCAAGGAAAAACGAAACAGGAAATTTCTGATTTTTTAAATGTTGATAGAACCACCATTTATCGTACACTAAAACAAAATGGTTATTAGGAAAATTATTCATAACGAATGCTATCTATGCATCTAATTTCGTTTTCAAAGAATATTTGGCCATAAAAAACTGCACCTCTAATTATTAGTTATGTCCAACAATTAGAGGTGCTACTTTTCTAGTACAATGTTTCTTTGTCGTGTCGAGCTAAATATAGCATACATAGAATAAAGGAATGCAGTACACATCATCATACAAGCATTCCCTTGTTATTTTTATGTTATTACTTTACATTTTATGTCCCCACTGGTCAAAGTGATAATCTTTACCGTCAATTTTAAACCAACCGTCTGAATAAAGTGAACCATCTTCTCTAGCACAATACCAAAGGTATCCGTATGCAAGAGGCCAAGGTCTATATCCACCACCAACTTGGAACCATCCTGTTTTAGCTGCCCCTTTTTCATCGAAGTAATAATATTTATTATCGATAGTTTGCCAGCCCGTTTGTGCTACGCCGTTATTGTCAAAGTGGTATAGCTTACCATCTATTTTTTCGAACCCTGCTTGGTTAACTGAGCCGTCTTCATGGAAATAATATCTTTTTCCATCAATGTTTTTATAATTATTGAACGTATCATTGAGGCCATTTGTGAAATAGTATCTTTTTCCGTCTATCATTTTCCAACCAGTATAGGAAACGCCATCTTCTAAACTATAATATGCCAGTGATTTCCCCTTTTTGTTGATCCCTGTTTTCCAAATCGAACCGTCTTTATTAAATACTAAGCTCTTGTTGTCAAACTGAACATAAACATCGTTGTCTATAGCTTCACCATTTATCCTAGAAGCTCTCTCAAGTACGCCTTTGTCAGAAAAATGAAGAATGATATTTTGATCTTCTAGACGTAGTATTTCATCTTTAAGGACCACACAACCTTCGAAATAATAAATTTCACCATCGATTTCCCGCAAACCATTTTCAATAAGTGCTCCAGAAGCATCGGAATAGGAACGACCATTATAGCCACTCTTGCTCCATACTGATCGTTGCAAAGCACCAGAATCATCGAAAGTATAAAACTTACCCTCAATCCGGCCATTACCTTTATTTCTCGCCGTAACTAATTCTCCAGTAGACAGATCAAAATAATAAGTCTTCCCCTTAATGTCTTGCCAGCCTTTCAAAAGGGCTCCTTCAGCATCTGCAAAATGATACTTTGAATCTTTGTTTACCCAACTGTTCTTTATTACATTTCCAGAAGAATCTTTTGCAATCCATTTAGTAGAATCTTTTTCATCAGCTACAAACTGTACTTCGTCATACTTCTGTCTCTCATTTTCTTTACCCGGATACCACTCTATTAACCAATTGTGAATTTCATTGTTGTTTTTATCATCGAAACGAATTTCAGAGTAGAAACGCTCACCAGTACCGAACTTTGAAGTATTCCTATCACCAACTAAACTTACTCCATTCTTGTTATTCAAACGGAACTGAACTGACCCACTTGCATTATTTTCCACCTGAACAAGTTCAAATACTTCATCATCGCCAAGCGAATCGGAATATTGAAGTTCGTTTCCTTCTTTTCCTGAAAGGTATTTTGAACCTGTTTTTACGATCACTTTATTCGTTCCTTTTTTATAAGGGATAATTTGATAAGGTTTACCATCATTTAGTCTAATGTATGGTAGTAGCAGACCTGTCTCTATGACGTTAGTACGCTCCGCCAATACATCAGATAATCGATCATAATAATCTGCACGAGCTTTAGGATCATTATTAACATAGTTGTCAAGGACATCTTTAGATACTGGCTTTGAAGTCAATGTTATCAATTGTTTTTGCTCATCTGATAATTTATTTGCTATATAATCAAATAGGGTATCCTGACTATAAGTAATCACGCTCCAGTCTGCAGCCGAATCGCCTGAATATTTTTTATAAAGTGGAAAAAGAAATCTTGGATTTTTACCAGATGCTTTTTCTACAAATGCATGTTGGCCTTGATTTATCACAACTCCGGTCTTTCCTTCGTCTAATTGTGCTTGTGTAATGTAAAGAAGATCGTGTTCTGAGACATTTGCTGCATTAGGGTTTAAATCTATAATTGCTCCTGCGTCAGTAATTTTAAGCTGCTGCCCAGATTTTAGTTGATGAGTTTCAATTCTTCCATTTGGATAGCGTACTTTAACTTCTTTAATAAAATTCAAATCACCTTTTGTATGATACATGGAAATATTAAATTCCCCAGATGTAAAACTAGGGGCCTGGTAAGTTTCGTTTTCTGCATATACATCAATGTGAGTGCCTGGGTCTCGATCCCCTGGGCTTATTCCAAGTGTTTCATAAGTGTTTGCTACAGCACCTAATACAGTAATACCTATATCTACTACTGCCCCTATCCCTGCACTAGCCTTATTTTCTCCAATAGGAGCCACAGAAAAAAGAATACCTAATGCCGCTGCAGTAGGAATTACTTTCTTTCCAATTCCAATTGTTTTAAATTTTTTCTTCATTTTTGTTGTCCTCTCTTAGTAAGATTTAGCCTAGATTGCTTACATGTAACACTGTAAAAAAACAAACATATAAATACTGTCGTATATTGATTTAAAATATAAAATCAATATTTATAAATTCATCTTAGTTTAAAAAACTTTCAAATTTCTTTCATAAATGTTACAAAAGTCTTACATTAATATATTATAAAATTTTGATTTTTTCGATATTCTATATTTTTTTCAGCTTGGCCCCATGCTCATTAAGCGAAGATTTTTAAGTATCCCCAAAACAAAATTTTTATTTGTAAAATGAATGAAGTAGTTAACAAGAAAGGCTGGCAAAATGCCAACCTTTCTTGTTTTTTGGGTCTCAATTTTTAATTTAATAAGATATATCGGTGGTTTACTTATGTATCAATCCTTTTATTTCTATCGGTATTTCCAAGTTTAAGAAGTTACTTGCAAGAGTCCTGACGTGTTTGTATGAGAAGCAATGAAAGGGTTTTGTAACATTTACGAAAGACTTTTGAGAGTTATTTAAATTAAGATAAACTTACCGATGTTAATTTAAATATGTTGGAAACAGTATAAATTAGAAAGTAAGGAGCACATCCATGAAGGAAAAGATAAAGAGATGTATAAAAAAAATCCCCCCTGTAGGAATAGCGATGGGGATTGTATTCAGCTTGAACCCATTTACAAAACATAAAGCGAAAGCAGACGTTGATACAAGAGAAACGATTCTTACAACATTTGGAGATACCTATGATACGTTTCTAAAAGAGCCTTTTGTTATTTTTTTATCAGAAGAAAGTGCTAAAAATGATTATACAGCTAACAATGAAAACCGTGCTTACAAAGCTCCTACTTTTAACAAAGGAGAATTTGGTATTAGTGTGTATGATTATAATAAAAACCAAAACTTTTCTAAGAGAATTAAAATTTTCTATAAAGATGGGAAAATTGAATATAAAACGATAAAACATGGTCAACAAATTCTCATTAAGCAAGCTGGTATCATAGTGGACTTAACTCCTGATGCCTCAGATCCATATGAACATGATATGTATTATATTACACAAAAACAATTAGATGACGGGAATACTGGTATTGCGCTTACGAATTGGCAAACATATTACTTAAAAAGTGACAATAGTGGTCAAATGAATGGTCCTTTAGCTCTAAAGTATATTAGACAGGAGTTTCCAAATATAAAACCAGGTAGTGCTTCTTTTGACCTAATGAAACTTTTTCATGCACTACCAGAAGAGAAACGAAAACTGGCAACATTAACTTCGAATCCAGTAAAAGAATCTGATATTTTTAGTTATACCTCTGATGAGCTTGCTGAGATAAAGAGACATAAGCTTGCTGTCGTTACACAGCATAAAAATGAAGAATGTTCTTCTATTTCTGTGAAAATTAGAAACAGGGATAACGTCTTGCGAACATGGAAGGATAGTACGAATATTTCTGCTTCATCTAATTGGATCCCAGAAGATAGGAGCATATTTACAATTATTCCAATTGAAAAAGGATCTAACAAGGTGTACATAGAAGCAAATGCAACCTATCTTACATCTGCAAGTGGTGAGCTGGGCGTTACAGGATTTCGCGCTTATGGACAAGTATGGACACTTGTTAATTATGGATTTGAAAGCTTCTCTTTAAAAAATAACCACGGACAATATTTATCTGTTAATGATACATCCGTGTGTCTTACTGACAAGCCTGATAAAAACACTATATTTGCCATTACTATTCAAAAAGATAAATGGAATGAGTGGCTAGCTAAATGGTATTCTAGCAAATAAAATGCAAGTTGATATTACCTCTAGAAGCTTTACAAACATTTTTAACGAGTAACGAACCAACAAGCCAATTTTCTGTACGTTAAGGAAATCGGCTACACAGATCCCTAAGTTGTTTTTAATCAAGCTTTATTTCAAACCAAAAATAATTCGCCCTTACGTTGAGTATATGTATTCAACGTAAGGGCTCTTTTAAATTCATATTTTAATTTTCTTGGTTAAGATAACGTATATATCTCGGCTGAACCCCTTATTCCCCCTTTTCGAGGGGATGGGCAAAAACACCCAACTTAGGAATTCCTTAGCGTACGAAATTCGCGTTTAGTTGGTGCTACCCCTCCTTGTGCTGAAGATAAGATCGTGTTCCCGGATCTTATCTTTTTATTTGTAGATTTTAGATACAAAAAAAGGAATCCTTAATAGCTTAAGGATTCTGCAACAGGAAAGAACAAATATATAATAATAAAAAGAATTACTTATATTTTAATTTAAAAATAATACAAATAAATTGAGAAAATTTCGAACGACTTGAACATTATTACATACTTAATTATAATTGATTAGAAGTTGAAGTAGTAATCTGTCATCTATTCCTTCACTTTAAAGAAGATTGATCTCAATCTTCTTTTTTTTGCTGTATTTGCCTCTCCCCTCGAAGGAAAAAGAATTACTTGATAATAGTGGAAATTGCTTGTTTGTAAACCAGTTGTTGCTTACCATGAACCATCATAAGAACGGTAAATTTATCCGTTGCAAGGATCTGCCCACGTATTGGAACGCCATTCTGTAAAAATACAGTAACTTCCCCTTTTTTCTCTTTCAATTGTTCATACATATCTTCTTGTAAGTTATACATGAAATACGCCCCCTATTTGTATCTACTTTTCTTTTAATACTTCCAGCCGCTCATTGTTGTCTATTTGTCTTTCCCATTCACCTTCTATTTTTCTAAACCATTTTCCTATTTTACTTACATAGTATTTTTTCACTTCACCATACGGAATCCAAATTTCACGTTCCTGTATTTGATTCATCACTTCATGAAGAATCTCATCATGCTCGTATTTTCTAGGTTTTCGATGATGCGTTCTTACAAACTGTATGTATTCCCTACGTAACCAATTAGAAATATGATCTTTTTGTTTTTTCCGGAGATGTGACCACTTTTTATTTGTCTGAAGGAGTTTTCCATTTACTTTTATATGGTTTTTCATCAACACTCATCCCCTTTACCACCTAAATGCATATATACAATTATCGTATCACATTTAAATTACAATACGACTCTAGGTACATATTTCGCAAGAAATCTATCCGAAATAAAAATAATATCTCCATTTCACTTAAAATAGTACCCAAAACAGACGAGACCGAATCCATTAAGCGGATAAATTAGGCAAAAAATTAAATGTAGACTATTGATTGTGTTTTTTGTTTTTTATTAACCACTACGGTATGTGAAATTTTATATTTCCCTTGTTAAAAAAGCCCCCATAGATTTTACACCTATGAGAGCTACCTAAGGGTATTTAGACTTTCGACTTCATTCTATTGTAACAGGCTTTCGCCATACATGAGAAACATAATTATCCAAAAGCTAACGATCATAACAAGAAATTCTTTAAACCTTTGCTGAAAGGAAATACGACCTTCTCTCATTCTACACGCCCCTTTTCTCTACAACTTTTAATATGTTAAAATATAGAGGAAAGAAATCTGCCAATTTCTTTCCTCGACGGTCACTCATGACTTTGCTCTTTGTTTGCTTTTGCAAATGAAGAGCTTTTATTTTGCATACTTATACTTACTTTCTAACATCGCATAGCGCAATAGCTTTAACTTTGTCTCTTTTTTCAACGCTTTCCACTCAGATACACCAATTTTCATTTTTCATTCCTCCAATAATTAAATTTGTTATTTATATAGCTTATAAGTTCCAGTTGTAAATCTTTCTAATTTGTTTATCGCTAAACCCTTCATGGACAGCAAAGATTTCTGGAAAATCAGAGATACACAAATCAATAATTATATTGTCGGTTGTTCTTATATAGTAATATTGAACAGCTCCCTCATAATCCGAATATAAATAGTACTTATGAATCTTATAATCTAATCCATTTTTCTCTAATACCTCATAAAGCTTATTTTTAGTTTCATCCATTACGTCAAAAATGGTTAACTGCTCCATCATTAACAGCTCCTCATTACGTAGATTTACTAAACTAACTCTAAGAACAAGGTTGTTTCATTATGTTCATTAGTATGCACATTAAACCTTTTTCCGGTAGCTTCTAATGCACTAAAAAGCATTCTTTTATAGCCTAAATCCATAAAATCAACACTGATTTGACCATGATTCATAATAAATTGAAGATCAGCCATCATCTTTTTAACTTTCCGTTCCATGTAATAACCTCCTCAATAAAGTTATATAACTTATATAATCATTCTATTACTCATTTTTCTAGTTGTCAATATAAGTTATATAACTTATAATATTTTTTATAGAGGAGGTTGTTATATGGCTGTTAATAAAGACAAGTACACTCAAATTTTAGTTACTTTTACAAAAGAACAAGTGGAACAAATAGAAAATTATTGGCATGAAAATAAGCTGAAGAATCGAAATGAAGCAATTCGTCAGATCGTAGACAAAGGGTTAAGTCGTAAATAATGACTGCCCTTTTTATTTTCCCTAAAAAAACTAAAAACGCATTTAAAGTCCGTTTCTCCCTTTACATGCGTTTTTATGACAAATACGACTTATTATATTAACAACTAATTCAAAATCTCATACAATCAAATCTGAAGAGTCATTTTTGTGTTAAACTGATTTTTTTCATGTATTCTTTAAACAAATAAAAAAGAGCCGGATTTTCATCACAGCTCATGTATTAATTGGTTCTGTATGTGTACATGTAGGATATTGAGAACAACCAAAAAACTTATTTCCTGTTTTATTTGAATTACGAATCACTAAATCATGTTTACATGTTGGACATTTCCGTTCTGCAGGTGTTACCCCTTGATACACATCTTCAGCCGAATATTCGGGATTAATTTTATTAATCAATTTTTGAAGTTCTACACGATCTATTAGTTTTACATGACAAGCTTCCGCTAATTCTTTTGCTTGTCTTGTATATACACTGTTTGTTACAACCCAGCCCTCATGTGCTTTGTAATAGGCTTGTGCTGCATATATCTCTTGTACGGCACTGATGCCGACTCTATTTTTCATCCCGTAGCGTTTTGCCTGGATTACAATACGATTTTTCCCCTTCAATACCAGATCCGCTCCGAAATCATTTGACTGCTTTGTGACTGTTGGAGAATAACCCAACTCTCGAAAGAGAGCTTTTAGGTATACTTCGAATTGATGTCCGTCCATTTTATCTATATAACGAATACCAGACTTAGCCATTCGCTTTAATATTCTTCGCTCCTGGATTTTCCGGTACATAAATTTACAAATACGAAAAAGAACATACAGGATAAAACCATACATCAAAATTTGTAATATGTTTGGCATTTCTGGTAGATTAGACACTTCGCTCCACCTCTTTAATTGGTTTCATTTTCTTTGGTTGGGCTGTTTCTTTTGCCTGTTGCTCACTCACTTGTTTCTTCCGGACATCGTTCCAATCTTTTTCATTCGTTGGAATATCCTCTTTAAGATCTACAAAGCATTTCATTGTCTGAATGAAGTCCTTCCCAGCCTTATCATTATCAACTGCCATTATGACCTCTTTAATATCGTGCCCTTCTTTTTTCGCATCCATTAAAGATTGAATCACTGTTTTTGACTTCAATCCATGCATTGAAACCAGGCGAGCGTTTTGGATATTATTTTGTTTAATGCTCCAATGAGATAACATGTCGATTGGATCTTCATAAAAATAAATCTTATCCGGTTTACCTACATCAACCGTAAAACCGGCATTGATTTTTTCATAATTCGGGACAATTTGCTTAAAACTACCCCTTTTATTCTCCATTTTGACCGTACCTTGACGGTTCATTCCAATGACTTGCCCTTTGCCTCCTTCTTCCCTCCATTTGAACACCACATTATTTTTCTTATCTTGGGCGATGAGATCCTTTTTAATCAGCCAGTTCACTAAACGAGGATCAATTTTTCTCTCATCAATTAAGTATTGCTTGATTTCTGTCTGTTTCGGCACCTCTAAATGTTTTGGATAACTAAAAGGCTGCTGCTCTTTTTTGCGCTCCTCTTCAGCTTTAGAACGATCAAACTCTTTATAGTCCCCCTTCTGAATGTCCATCACGGCTTGTGGGAATGTCATGTCATAGTACATCATCGCAAAGCTAATCGCTCCATATCCTTTTTCCCCTCGACTATTCCAGGCGTATTGATTCCCTTTAATGATGAGGCTGTCATGCTCCGTATGACGATAATAGTTTCCTTCTTTCTTAAACGTTTCTCCTTTTGCTTCCAGATATGAAATCAATTCAACTTTTCTTGCTTTCATCGCATCCTCCGTACTGACACGTGCCATTACGGAATCCCCCCTTTACTCTATAAAATGAAATAAAAAAGAGGACTATTCCGTTTCCTAGTCCTCTTTTACATACATTCAATTTTTATTTGCCGAATAAGAATTTTAATCGCTTCTCCTGTACGCTGTATGATAAACGAGCGTCAAATTTTTTCCCGTTTTTGTTCGAGATAAACCCTTTAATCTGATCCGTTACATTCTTTTCTAATAACATTTTCACATGGTTACTACTTAGATTTTTACCAGAGAATGTACCAAAAATAATGAAGTCACAGCCTTTTTTGTATTTCTCACATAAGTAATTACTTTTCCCTACAAGAACTCTACTTTTACATAATGGACATTTGCCAATGGTACGATCTTCAGTCGTTGGAAAACGGAATTTTAAACTTCCGTCCGCTTCCATATAGATAGCTGCTGTAAATTCTCCCTTTTCTCCTTGAAAGCCGTTTATAAAATCCGTTGTTTTATACTGAATTAGCTTTTTCATCTGATTACCAGGGATCGCTTTCCCTTTCATCTTGGCTGGCAACATAAAATCACATCCATTTTTATGCTCCGTGCATCCATAAAATGTTTTACGATGAAGCATATCCCCTTTTTTACATTTTGGACATTTACCAAATGACAGCTCCTCTTGTGTTGGGAACTGAAATTTAACTTTCCCTTCATGTAACACTAAATAAGCGGAAAACTCCTTCTCATTGGACTTAAATCCTTTTAAAAGATCTGTTTTCTTATCCTCAAACAGCTTTTTCGCTTGCGCTTCCGGAATCGCTTTTTCTTTAATTTTTTTCGGTAAGGAGATTTCACATTCCGGATAATTACTGCAACCATAGAAATTACCTTTATGAAGGATTTTTCCTTTTCTACAAGGGC
>NZ_LXLV01000088.1 GCF_001757995.1 Bacillus mycoides
GTGAAGCCTTACCTACAGAGGTAAGGCTCTTTTGTTGTATCTGAGGTTAATTTTTTTTGGAGGTACTCCAAAATATTGGGTTGATGGGCATGTGGTTCTACTTCTATCACTGAAAGTAAACTAATATTTAAAAGTTTACATTCGATAAAAGTAAAAAAAGAGTCCCATTAATTTAGGACTTTTTTTGTTTTATGTAAGAAGATGTTTTCGTGATTGGTTTAGTTATAGAGTTTCATTAGTGAAAATGTCCTTGAGATTCTTTAGGAACAGTTCCAATATCAGAGATAATCATTTTGATAGTTTCGTCTACTGACATGGTTTCGGAAATGATTTTTTCATTTGGTGAATTTAGAAAATCTTTATTAGTGTACCAAGCGGTTATTTCAGGTTCGCCAAAATCATCTCTGTTGGGTTTGGTTTTATGTCGAGCTATTGTTTCTTTGAGAGAAATGTCATAGTAATAGACGTGACTTTCTTCAAATATATCAATTAGTTCTGTAAGCATAGTTTTGTACTTACGAGTACTTAGAATGCCTTCTACAATTACATAGTTCATTTTACCGATACCGTACAGTGTGATTTGTTTGATAAGTTCAACAGATAAGTTCCCGACATTATCTTTTACACGAAGCATATCTCTACGAACTACATCTTGTGGAACTAAAAGAGTGCCTTTTAAGAGTAGCTGTAGTTGTCGGGCTACCGTACTTTTTCCTGAGCCTGAGTTTCCACGAATAATTATTAAAATAGTTTTCATGAGGCCTCCTTATTGATGATATGTTGGGCTGATTGTTCTAATAATAAATGAAAGTAAACTTCTATTCAAAAGTTTACTTTCGGGTGTTTTTGATAAATATGGATTTGAAGGTGTTGCATAAGAATTACCTGATCCTATTAGTCAGTGGTTGGTAGAATATAGTCAAAATGCTAAACTTATTAAGTAAGAGAGGAGAACTAATTAAATGAGGTTCTGGTGCAAAAACTTCAAGATAATTGCAATTAATCTCTAAATCTTGGACATACTGATACTATTACTCTAAAAAAGGTGCGTGATCAGTATGGAAAAGCGAAATTTATTCAAGTGGAAGCATTATCATCATGATATTATTTTGCAAACAGTAAGATGGTACCTACGGTACAACTTGAGCTTTCGTGATTTGGTGGAAATGATGGCGGAACGGGGCTTATCCGTTGCTCATACAACGATTATGCGTTGGGTTCATCAGTATGGTCCTGAATTAGACAAAAGAATCCGTCGTCATCTCAAGCAAACCAATGACTCTTGGAGAGTCGATGAAACATATATCAAAGTAAAGAGTCAATGGATGTACCTGTATCGTGCTGTCGATTCGAAAGGAAATACCATCGATTTTTACCTAAGCAAAGCAAGTTAGTAT
>NZ_LXLV01000089.1 GCF_001757995.1 Bacillus mycoides
ATATATAATAGAGTATTGGTATAAGGGACATTCAGAGGAAGCATGGTATGATGCACATGAAAATAAACATGACATTTATAGTGGTTACTGGAGTTTTGAAAGTGGAGCAATCGCAAAAATTTTAAAATTAGACGACTCAAGTTTGAAAGATACTCCATATTATCCTTATGATATGGTGCATTACCAAGAAAAGTAAATGTAGGAATCCACAGTGATAAACTTTTAAACTGTGGATTTTTTAATTTGTGTTTAAGTACTTACTAAGGGTACGGGTAATGGCACTAGGCTTATTCCTGGTACTCCTGGAAAAGTTACACCAGAAAGTTCTACAAAATTAGGGCAAAATTTATTGGAATCCATGGGGCTACCGTGTTCTGCATCATGGAAGGGATATCAAGCGCAACATATAATACCTAAAAGTTTAAAAAGTCATCCTATATTAAAGAAAATAGGAATGGATATGGATCATGCTGAGAATGGGATATTTTTACCAATACCATCAGAAAGTCCAAGTGCTTTATCTAGACATAGAGGTTTTCATAGAGTATACAATAGAGTTGTAACAAAAGCTTTGAATAATTTGGATATAAATCGAAGTGTAGAGGTATTGGAAAAACAAGTATATGAATTACAACAAAAATTAAAAGAAGCTGTTTAAAAAGGAATCCCATTATACAAGTCAAGAATAAAAGATCTTAAAGAGTTTTATAAATCAGGAGCGCATGAGAAGTTGCCTATCTGGGATAGGGGTGGTGGAGCGACTGAAGAACTATGGGAAAGGTGGTTTAATAAAATATGAAGTATGGAATTCATACTAAATTGGTTGAAGAAGTTATTCGATTTGCAAATTCTATGCAAGATATTCAAAAGACAGTGGTCCCTGAAGATGTTGCTATTATTAATGGTTTTATTGAGGCGAAAAAATTTGCTTTTTATGAGATTTTTGGTGAGGATGAATACACATGGTCAGATATTAGGCAAATTGAAATGGGGAAAGTTAAGGGGAAATTGTATAAACTAGACCCTAGTCAAAAACCTAATGGTTTAGAGGAAGTGACAGAAGAAATTGCTAATGGACTCAGAAACCAACTTCCGGACTCGTATAGTGATTTTTTTGAGAATGTCGTGGTAGATTTAAGAAATTGCGCGATAAATCACGCGATAAATGGTCAAAGTGAAAATTTTTACGAACAAATTTTCAATATTTACAAAGCTGGTGGTTTTCCTTGTGGCTGGAAAGGCGATTATCCAGACAACGGAAAAATAATTGCTTATTTTGTATAAATTTGTTATCTAAAGTAGCTTTGTTAAAAATACAGATATTTATAAAATACTAAATTAATAAACTTAAAGTACTTGTTTCCTACGAGCAACAAGTGCTTTTTTAATTGATTGGTATGCTTTAACTTCATAAATAGTTGGTAAGTTGGAGGGGATAATGGAAGAAATGGTAAAATAAAGAGAGACATAGCAAATCGAGTTAGGGAGTTGTTTTCATGAGAAGAATAACATGGGAGCATACACATGACCCTATTACCGAGCAGATAATTTCAAAAGTTGAAGAGAAGTTTAATGTGATTTTTCCTCAAGATTACAAAATTTGTGTAATGAAATATAACGGTGGTCATCCAGTACCGAATATATTTTTCTTTGAAGATGGAGGAGAAGGAGTTTTTGATTGCCTACTAAGCTACACGAATGAATATATTAGCATAACAGTTACTTATGATATTATCACACCATACATCCCAAAGGGAATAATACCCTTTGCTACGGATCCATTCGGTAATAAAATATGTTTTGATTTTAGAAATGATAAACACTCACCAACAATAGTTTTTTATGATAGCGATGAGTGTGATGAACAAGCAATTGAATATATTTGCAGTACTTTTACAAATTTAATAGATTCGTTGCATTTTAGTGAAAACGAATGAGTCGGAGGTCGATGAATTATGAATCTTAATTTTGAATATACTTTCAAACAAATTAAAGCCGAAGATATAGAAATCTTTGAAAGACTTAATGGATTAGAACTACCAGAGGACTATAAGAGTTTCTTATTAAGAGATAATGGTGGTAAATCTAATAGAAGAAGATTTACTACGAAAGATGATGTAGTTACGTCATCAATTATGATGTTTTTTCCACTATCAGAGGAAACAGAAAATAATCTGCAAAATTCTTTAAATTATTATATTAAGGGAAATAAATTGCCTGCTAGACTTATTCCAATAGGAAAAGATCCAGCTGATAACATTATATGTATGTCAATCCATGGTAGCGATATAGGTAGTGTTTATCACTGTCATACCTATCAGATAAAAAATGAAGCGGAATTAGAAGCAAAGTTTATTAGGGAAATAGCTTCTAGTTTTACGGAATTTATTAATAAACTTTCTGAGAAATAGAATTGTATTGTCAGAGGGCGAATTTGTAAAATACCCACATTAGGTACCGTTGGTTGAGTAGGTAGAAAAAGAGCAGTGACGGATTGTACAATCCATTATTTGAATCAAAGTTAAATAACGTTATCGGTATCGAATGAACCGATCACTCAACCAATAACACATATAACCTCTTTGTAAAGTACAGAAAAAATAGACAGGATTTACATCATGACAACAAGAACATACAATCAACAAATCAAACTCTTTATAATTTGATTTTTAAAACGAAATGTAATTTCGTATTTTACTAACGTAAATAATATAATTCCACAAAAAAGTGTACCTTCATTTGTTCATATAGTATGTTACGATCTATATAAGATTTTTCTCATTTATTTTTCTTAAAGCATCTCGACTTCCCACGAGATGCTTTTCCCTTTTTAATGATTTTTGGTATTGATTCATCCAACGAATAGCAGTAATTTCGTATAATTCTAAAAAATTTGACCATTTCTTAATATTCCCTTAACATTACCTTATACATATATACGATATAATAAGTAATCCTCTTTATCTAAACTCTATATATTTATTGTTTCCTGTTGCAAAATCCTTATGATAAGGGTTCTTTTTTGTTCCATTTGGTTTGGGATCTATTCAGAAATCTGTGGTCTTTTTCTTATTTCATTTTGGACGGATATTTCCAATCATGTTTTTTCTTAGAAACAGTTGAAGAAACTACCCGGGGATCAGTCGGGATACGTGTCATTTAGAGTCAACCATTATTTTATCAGAACTATGTGGGATATATATTTTTAAAAGTATTGATGAAATAGTTAGGAGATTGTTTCGTTTAAAGAGTGATATGTCTAATAAACATATAAAAGAAGATATAGGTTACCACATATATGTACATTAAGAATTTCAATAATGGATTTAGGGCGATGTTGCCGTGCCCCAGAAAGAGAGGCGGATTAAATGGGCTTTCATGTAGATTTAAAGGAATTTCATGAAGTACTGGAAAAACTTCAAAAAGACACCAGTAAAACAAATAATCAACTTGAACAAGCCAAACAAGCATTGAATGGCATTATCCAGGCCGATGCCATGCAGGGTGCAACAGGGAAAGCGATTGTCAACGACATCAATAATAACCAAAATACAGTTGTGATTGGATTGAAAGATACCAATGAATTACTTAGTATAGAAATGGCGCAAACCTTACAGGATTTTCAGTCAACAACGGGAGAAACTGATGAGAATGCGATTATTCTGGAAGATGCATTACTGCAAGCACAAAACAAACTTTCCAATCTCCAACCCAAGAAACATGAAATGGATAGTCGCATCTCTAATATTTACAATAGCGTAAGTGATTTGATTTCACTGAGTATGCCGAACAGCCAGTTTGATGAAAAACTGGTTGCAGCCAGCAAAGAACTAGAGGATACGATTCAAAAAGTGCAGCAATTTGAAAGTAAAAAAGAAAAAAGCAATGCGGAAAACATTCTCGATGCCCTAAACAAACAAGTTCAAATTGCAGGGAAGATGAGTAGTTTATCTTATACTGATCCGCAACTTCAAGCCTTCTTTGCGCAAGATGAGTTGGCAAAAGGCATTCATGAAATGGATACACAAATCACGAAGGCGGAAAAAGAAGCGAAACTGCAAGCTGAAAGGGAAATGAAGAAAAAGCAAGAGGAATGGGCGGAACATCATCCAGTGGAGGCTTGGCTTCAAAACTTTTCCAATAGTGCCGGTGAGAAATGGGATGTATTGAGAAAAGGCACAAAATGGGTAGGGGAGAACATCCCTTTCCTAAAAGGACTTGCTGATGATGCCTTGGTGTTGGAAGGTTTTTTAGGCGCGGCAGGATCCGCTATTAGTGGGATAGCGATAGGTGCGACGAAGCTAGGGAGCCTAGTCTTAGAGCTTGGTGAGTGGGGCTTTAACTCGATACGCGGCGTAGAAACAGAACAGTGGAAACTGGACGATATTTATGGAGCTGGTAATACGCTAAAAAATCTTGGACAAGCCATCATCAGTTGGCAGGATTATCCTAAGTATGGTAAGACACTATTTAACTCCGTAAAAGGTTATGTAGAAAAAGCATTGACCGATCCTTATGCTCTTGGTGGCGCGATATTTGATATTGGTAGTTGTTTTGTCGGCGTTGGTGAAGTAACCGCCGCAGTGAAAGGAACAGCTGCATTCGGAAAATTCGCAGAGGGTACAAAAGTCTTTCAGGTAGCCGCGAAAAATAGTAAAATAGTTGGTAAGTTGGAAGAAGTAGCGGCATTCATGAATAAGTTGCCGAATAGTATGAAGAATGTCGTGGAGAAGATTAAAAATATTGAGATCCCGAATTTATTCCCTGAACCTGCGCTAGCTGGCGTTGGAAATGTAGGAGAAAGAAAGACACTTGGAGACTTATTTTCGGCTGTTAATAATCCTAGAACAAGGTTACCGAGAAATGATGGTCACTGGAAAGGTGAGCCAGGTAATGGGAAATGGTATTCTGATAAAACTAAAGTTAAAAGTATAACGAATGGTGAAGGTGTAGAATTTATTGATGGTAGACCTAACTTCACACCTTGGAGTAAAGGTTCTATAAAATTTAAAGAAGGTATGTTAGATGGCTCTAAAAATGATTTTAATTTAGTGTATGAAAAAATTATGCAATTAAAAGGGTTTAAATCAAAGAATCAAGCAAAGGCCTGGCTAAAAGAAAAAGGGTTAACACCTCACCATAAAAGTTCTACTGAAATTGAGTTAATTCCAACAGATTTACATGCTAATGTACCACATATAGGTTCAGCATCAGATTTAAGAGAGGGAGCTGTTAAGGCTGAACAACATGTACAGAAGTTATTAAAACAATCAACTTGTACGACTGATGAATTACATGCTTACTTAAATAATTTTGACAGTAAGTTAGCAGAAGAATTCAAGAAAACAGGGCAATGGCCAGAAGAAGTACAAATTCCAAAGAATTCTGATGTCTTAAGGGCTGATGGATACATTGATTGGGGGCAAGTACCAAACGGCGGCTATGTTGTAAATAAAGATGGGAAAGTCATGAAAGATAAGTATACACTAAAAATAGGTGAAGTTATTGACCGATATGGACCGTCAAATGGTACGTATACATCACCTGTGGTAAATGGAAAACCTTATAGTTACGGCGAGAGAGCTCTTCCGTATTTGGAAGATGTGAGCAAATACCATCAATATGAGGTTGTAGGTGATTTCTCGAATATAAAAACCTATATTGATAATTGTAGTGATCCTACACTAAAAGCACAGGTAGATGCTGCTATTCAAAAGTACTATTGTGGTGATTATAGCAAATTAAAAGCACAAATTGGAGAGATAGCTCCAGGTTTTGGGACAATAAAAGGGGGAACACAAATACAACTTCCTTTAACAGTCGAACAATTAGAAGGATTGAAATTATTGAAACAAATAAAATAAGGAGGATAATTTTAATATGACAAGAGATGAGGCAAAACGAATCCTATCAGAAGAAGGATTAAAATATTATAACTGGTTTCATGAAAAAGATGTGAATCCGGATGAGGTTCTAATTTATAAAGAGGATAATAAGTGGGTTGTTTGTGCAACTGATGAGAGAGCGAGTATTGTAGAAACCTCAATTGCTCATTATGGTAATGAAGAAGAGGCATTAGATGATTTTATTAAACGAGTAAGATTGGAAAAGATATTAAAGCCATGAAGATAAAAAGTTGAATTAATTATTTTTTGAATATAGTTAAAAAGCAGTAACCCGAAATTAATTTCAGGCTACTGCTTTTTAAGTTAGTCCTCAAAATCATCAAGGTTATAAGCTTTTTCTCAATAACTTTCCCATCATCATTTAGCTTGACTTTCGTTCGTACTTCTTGATCGTAAGGATTAGGATGTTTGTTCCCATCAAGTATTTCTCCAAATTCATCGTAATAGAAGTAATCATTATATCGATTTTACACTCTTTTTGAGTTTCTGATCTGAGACGGCTTTTTTAATCGGAAGTATATCTTTCACTGTCCGTTTTGAAGAGTTAATATAGCTTTTTTAGTACTCTCGAATATAGAACCTTTAGAAAAGACCAAAAAGAAATGTTCAACACAGTGAAAGGTTATGTAGAAAAAGCCCTGACCGACCCTTATGCTCTTGGTGGCGCGGTATTTGATATTGGCAGTTGTTTTGTCGGCGTTGGTGAAGTAATCGCCGTAGTGAAAGAATCAGCGGCATTCGGAAAACTCGCAGAGGGTGCAAAAGTCTTTCAAGTAGCAGAGAAAAGCGGTAAAATAGTTGGTAAGTTGGAAGAAGTAGCGGCATTCATGAATAAGTTGCCGGGTAGTATGAAGAATGTCGTGGAGAAGATTAAAAATTTTCATATCCCGAATGGTGAAGGTGTAGAATTTATTGATGGTAGACCTAACTTCACACCTTGGAGTAAAGGTTCTATAAAATTTAAAGAAGGTATGTTAGATGGCTCTAAAAATGATTTTAATTTAATGTATGAAAAAATTATGCAATTAAAAGGGTTTAAATCAAAGAATCAAGCAAAGGCCTGGCTAAAAGAAAAAGGGTTAACACCTCACCATAAAAGTTCTACTGAAATTGAGTTAATCCCAACAGATTTACATGCTAATATACCACATATAGGTTCAGCATCAGATTTAAGAGGAGGAAAATAAAATGAACAAAATAATAAAGCAAGTATTAAATGAAATAATTGATTCGGAAATGGTAGTCTCAAAAAAAGAAGATGCATATAAGTCAATCGAAACAATTGAACGAATATATGGTGTAGATTTACCATTAGACTACAAAGAGTTTTTGCTTGAATATGGAGGGTGTTTTATTAAAGATAATAGAATGTATCAGGCAATTGAAGTTACCCCTGTAACCCCCGAGGATGGTTTTGACTCGATAGGTGGCTTTTACGGTATTACTAATGATGCCTATGAAATTGAATCAATCATTCAAACTTATAAGGATATTTTAGGAAGTATTGTAATGCCTATTGCAGATGCGGACGGGGGAGATTTAATATGTATAGGCTTAAAAGATAAATACAGGGGTAAAATTTATTATTGGTATCATGAAGGTGAAACATTAGACGAAGATGGAAAAGAATATTATTATCTTATAG
>NZ_LXLV01000090.1 GCF_001757995.1 Bacillus mycoides
AGCGCTTTTTCAAGAAAGCCTTGGCTTTTTCGTACGTTTCTAAACCTCGCGTGATAACAGTAGATAAGAATCCTGCCTATCCTGTAGCGATTCAAGAGTTGAAAGAAGAGAAACATATGCCTGAAGGCATACAACTAAGGCAAGTCAGATATCTCAATAATATAGTGGAACAGGATCATCGTTTTATTAAGAAACGCGTGCGTTCTATGTTGAGATTCAAGTCATTTAAAACAGCAACCTCTATATTGAGTGGTGTTGAAGCCATGCATATGATCAAAAAAGAACAGATTGATTTACGGGACCAATCTGTTCAAAATCAGAAAGAATTCATCCATCAATTGTTTGGACTGGTAGCATAAAATACAATTCTGTTAGGGATATATGCACTTTATTCTCTTTTATTTTATTTTTGCACCAGAACCAGTTTATGTATGTCGAACAATTAAGATGGCTTCTTGCCATCCCTTGTCCGAAGCCAATTCATCCCCCACCTACTCACTTCGCGTTCCTTGAGGAAGGAGTCTTCTTGGCTAAAATGATAAAAAAATATTTTTTTGACCCCCATAAAATTTTTATTTCCTCCGAATATGTATAGTGAAGAAAGCAATTAGAATTGAAATCATTTCGTACAGCAATCTTGATTTTGAGAGGTATCGAAGCCATGCATATGATGAAAAAAGGGCAACTTCACCAAAGGGCAAAGGGTGAAATCTGCCCAAAATGAGGTTGAAGTCATTCATAAGATATTTGGATTAGTCGTTTGGTCTCAAAGTTAACAGGAAATTACTGTTCTATATTCCTATTAAGCTATTTTCGCACCAAAACCCTAGAAGGCCTATCTATTAAAATAATTTGCGTTTGTACTTAGAATAAAAAGAAAAGGAGTATGTAAAAAAAATAATGGAGAAAAAAATTCAACAAGAGAAAGATAACTCAAAACCCGTTTTTTATGATCCTAAAGGAAGAAGAAAAATAGCTTTCAGTTGGTTTCTATGTATCTCAATAGTTAGCATAAGTATTGTATTTTATTTTTTCTTTCGAAGTATTTTTTCAACACCAGAAATTCCAAATATGAATCCTTCTGTAAAGCAAGATACTAAACTTGTGCCTATTAATCAAAAACTCAGCGACGAGCAGTTAAAGAAAGAAGAATTTAAACCTAATACCGAAATGAAAAACGATGAAAATATGGTGAATTCAACGAGCGATAGTAAACAATCTAAAGAAGTTTATGGTTTTTATGTAAACTGGGATGAAAATAGTACTGCTTCTTTAAAAGAAAATATCGATTCCTTAACCACGTTAGTACCAGAATGGTATCACTTAAAAGCAGACTTAA
>NZ_LXLV01000091.1 GCF_001757995.1 Bacillus mycoides
AGATGGGTATAAGAGGCGGATCCAATAGATTGAATAATATTAATGAATTCATCAGTAATGGAATATAAAAATATTGCAGCCTCAGGTCAGGCTGCCTTGGAAAGAGCAATTGTTAAGCTTGTAAAAAAAGCTATTAATCTAACTGGAATAGATAATTTGTGTCTTTCGGGAGGAGTAGCATTAAATTGTATAGCGAATAGAATTATAGCTGATTTACCAGAAGTGGATAGTTTGTACATTCAACCAGGTGCTTCAGATAGTGGGGTAAGTATTGGAGCAGCTACATGGTTTCTTGCCGAAAATGGTATAACGCCTATGTTCACTGAAGATCATGTATATTCTGGTCCGGAATTTCCTGATTCTAGTATCTTAAATATTTTAAAAAAATATAATCTATCATATATAGAATTAGGTTCTAATAAATATGATAAATGCTCCGAGTTATTAATTCAGAATAAGATAATAGGAAGATTTTCTGGAAAGATGGAATTCGGTCCTAGAGCTTTAGGAAATAGAAGCATAATAGCTAACCCTCAGAGTAGGGATATGTTAAATAAAGTAAATACCATTAAGAAAAGAGAGCAATGGAGACCATTGGCTCCTAGCATCATAGATGAAAACGCTTCTGTAGTATTAGAAGAAAAAATAAATAACCCCTATATGCTGTTAAATTCTACTGTTAAAAAAGAGGTACATCATTTAGTTCCAGCAATAGTTCATGTTGATGGATCAACAAGGGCTCAAGTAGTTACGAGGGATATGAATTCTGATTATTATGAAACAATCTATAACTTTTACCAGAAAACAGGAATTCCTGCAGTTATGAATACATCGTTTAATGTAGGAAAAGAACCAATTATATGTAACCCAAGTGATGCTATTAGGTCATTTTATGGATCAGAGATGGATGCCCTTTTATTAGGTTCATTTTTGATTCTTAAATAAAGGAGGAGAGATTTTGAGAAATAGAAATTATTCTAATCTACAGGATGAAAGGATAAAGGATTTGGTACTTAATAAAAAAAGTTATCCTTACTACCCAGAATATATACTATTAGATTTAATAAAAGAGGAAACAGTTTTTAAACGAGGAGCTTGCTCAAAGTATATTCATCATGAAGAGTTCAATACATGGCAGGACTATTTTTGTGGGGATTATTACGAAAAGCCTCAGGGGAAAAGAATTGCTTTTTTACAAGTTTGTTCTTGGGCTAAACCATATGACTTTTCATATATTGGTAAAAAAATTAGAGAAGTTACAAATAAATACCCAATGGTTCATCCAATTATTTTATCAAATGCGGGAATTATACCATATGAATACCAAATGAATCCTACTTTTTGTGCGTACGATTGGATGGAAGATATTGAGGATCCAGTAATTTATGAAGAATTAATGAAAGAATATAGGGATAAATTGATACAAAGAATTAGGAGATACCTAGAATCAAATTCATACGATGTAGTAGTACAATATGGTATACCGGTAAAAAAATATTCAATGGCTCCTGCAATTAAAGATATTTGTAAAGATCTAGGAATTGCATTTCTTTTAACCCCAGATATAGAAACATATAGAAATAATAAAGGTAAATTAGTCGAGTTAAAGGATTCAGGAGAATTTTATTGTTTAGATGAAGTTTTGAGTAGTATGGATAATTCTTTAAATAAGGTGAGTAGATATGTTGAATCTATCAATTGTAATACCAGCTTATAACGATATCAGATTGGAAAAGTGTTTAAAAAGTATTGATGAAAATGTAGAGATTGTCGTTGTCTTAAATGGTGCAACAGAAGAAGTAAAAAAAATCGCCTATTCTAGCAATGCAGTAATTGGGGAATTACCTACACCTAATTTAGCAAAAGCTTATAATTATGGAATTGAAATTTCTAGTAAAGATAATGTGTTAATTATGGATTCAGATTGTGTTTTTATGCCAGGTACCATCAATAAATTATTCAAATTATTAGATGCAGGATCTTTGGCTAAAGGAAGGGTGATGTTTTCCTTTAACAGCAAAATTGGAAAAATCATTGCACGTGCAAGACATATACATACTTGCAAAAAAAATGCATATTCACCTCCATTGGCATTTAATAAAGGAATCTTAGCGGAGGTAAATGGATATTATTTTGATGAGAATTTATCTTGGACAGAGGATTATGATTTTGATATTAGAGTTCAATCTGCAAGTCTTAAGATTTTATATGATGATAATGCAAGAATTATTCATCCAGAGCTAAGCATTAAGCAAGATTTGAAAAGTTCATTTAATTATGGGGTAGGTCATGCACGTGGGGTTTTACACAAAAAAAATGGTTATTATGAACCTAAAAATAAAACGAGGTCGATTATTAACTCATATAAGTATATCAAAAAAAAATACGGTTATTTAACTGCTTTCTATCTCATATTTTGGCAGATTGCCTTTTATAGGGGATATAAAAAAGAAATACATTAAGGAGGAAAACAATGCAGCAACAATACGATGAAATTTCTGAATTATACGACATTATCATCCCAGAACCTGATGGTATTTTTGATTTTTACAGTGGTTTGGTAAAACCAAATGATGAAGTTTTAGATTTGGGGTGCGGTACTGGTAGATTATCTTTTATTCTTGCTGAAAAAGGCGCTAATGTAACTAGTGTTGATATATCAGCAGGAATGATTGAAAAAGCCAGTAAGAAGTTAGATGAGATGCCAAATATTAAGGATAAAATAGAATTTAAGGTTTCTTCTGCTACAGATTTTAAGTCTGAAAGAAAATTTGATTTTATATTTATGTCTGGTGGTGTATTTGAATATTTACTTACACCGTCACAACAAAAATTAGCTCTTAGAAATATTAAATTACTATTAAAAGAAGGCGGGATTTTTGTTTTCGATATTATTACACCTCCAACTATTCTTCCTTATTCTAAGAGAGTGAGTGATGGAGGAAATAGCCCTATTAAAGGGGAGAATTTTAAAAATTATAAAGTTAAATCATGGGATGTCGTAAAAGCAGATCATTATAAGCAAATAGTTGAAACCACTTGTTATTTTGAGGTTTATGACATAGCAGATAATTTTTTAAGTGAAAAAAATTTTAGATTTCTTGCAAAATATACTTTACCATCCGAAATGCAGTATCTCTTAGAAATAGAAGGATTCAATATAAAAAATTTTTATGGTGATTACAATAAAAATCCTTTTGGGAGGAATAGTGAATTTATGGTGTACGAATGTAGGAAGCAAGGGGAAAATTTTAATGATATACAGTGTGAATAGACGCTTTTAAAAAAGTATATTTTTCTAGTGGAAATAAAATGTATCCAGTTAGTATACTCCAGAGTAAATAATTTTTAATTAAAATAATAGGTAAATGATTTACCTGTTCAATAAAGGTGATGCTGAATGAAGGATATAGTAAAAAAACATTTAGTTATAGCGCCACACCATGACGATGAAGTCATTGGCTGTGGTGGAACAATTGCTCAAGCTATTAGTAAGGGTGAACATATAAAAGTAATAATAATTACAAAAGGAGATTTATCTGGAGGTGTAGGGGATTTAAATGAAATTATTTCAAATAGAGAGAACGAGTGTATAAATGCTTGTAATACATTAGGAATAGAAAAAGGAAATGTTAAATTTTTAAAGAAACCAGACAGATCACTTGTGTATTCTTTAGATTTTGTGGAAGAAATTATTCACGAAATCTCAAAATATAAGCCTAATTTTATTTATTTCCCCCATGATATGGAAAGTGATAGGGATCATCGAATAGTAAATGAAGTTGTATCAGAAGCAATATTCCTGTGTCAATCAGGGTTCTTAAAAGAGAATTGTGCTCCGATGTGTTTACAGTATGAAGTATGGACTCCCATGAAAAACTATCAGGTTGTAAAAGATATTACCAGGTTTATTGAACTGAAAAAAGCATCAATTAAAAAATATGAATCCCAACTTAAAACATTAAATTTGGTTGATGGAGTTTTGGGGCTAAATTCTTATAGGGGTATGCAGGCAGGAGTGCAATTTGCAGAAGTTTTTAGAGTGGTAAGTAAGTAGTAAAAAGGAGAGAGAAGATGGATATCATTGAAATTGAAAATGTATCAAAAACTTTTGAAAGAGTAAAAATTGAAGAAGGATTAATAAACTCTTTCAAGAGTTTATTTAAAAGAGAAAAGGTCAAGGTTACTGCTTTAAGTGATGTGTCATTCAAAATAAAAGAAGGTAAAATAATAGGGCTTATTGGCGCGAATGGTGCTGGTAAGTCTACCTTAATGAAAGCAATGGTTGGGTTAATTAAACCAACTTCCGGGAGAATTTTGGTAAATGGATTTAACCCCCATGATAAGAAGAAAGATTTTTTAAAGTCAATTGGCGTTGTTTTAGGACAAAAAAATCAGCTATGGTGGGATCTTTCCCCTTACGAAACATTTTTATTACATAAAGAAATATATGAACTGTCTGATACAGAGTTTAGAAAGAATGTAGATGAATTAGCTAAAAATCTTGGGGTATCAGAAATTCTTAAATCGCCAGTAAGGAATCTATCGTTAGGAGAGAGAATGAAATGTGAATTAATTGCTTCAATCTTACACTCACCTAAGATATTATTTTTAGATGAACCGACTATTGGATTGGATTTTCTTGCTCAAAAGAATATTAGAAATTTTCTCAAGAATTATTGCAAAGAAAGAAATACAACAGTTGTAATAACTAGCCATTATTTCCCGGATATATATGAGTTATGTGAAGAATTAATAATATTAAAGAATGGAGAAGTTGTTTTTAATAACAATTTCAAAAAAATAAAAGAAGAAATTAAGAGTTATAAATATATATATCTTAGCTTTGAAAATGAAATAAATTCTCAAGATCTTAAGAAATATGGAGAAGTTAAAGAGTCGGATAAATTTAGTGTAACAATAAAAGTTCAAGATAAGTTAGTGAACGAGACCATATCTAGCATATTAAAAGAATTCAATGTTATTGACTACAATTTGACTGAAATGTCATCACAAGACCTCATTGAAGATATTTATTCAATGGAATCGACTGGAGTGAAAATAACAGTATGAAGAAGTATTTAAAACCAATGATGCTTTCATTTCAAGCGGTTTTTCAGTATCGTATGAATGTTGTATTATATATGATTTTTGGTTTAATACCGCTTGTGGCTTTAATACTATTGTGGCATTCTCTCTTTGAAACACAAAGCAATATTCAAGGTTATACTCTTGAAATGATGATTACTTATGTAATAATTGCTAAGTTAATTGAACTTTTACTAATTCCTGAAATGCACTGGTCGATAAATGAGGAAATACAATCCGGTGAATTATCAAAATATCTTATAAAACCATTTTCATATTTTGGATATTGGTTTAGTCATAATTTAGGTAACAAAATTATTCATTTACTGATGTCAGTGATACCGATAATACCGATAATATTCCTGAACAGGGATTATTTTCTTTTGCCTACTTTAAAATATACTTTCCTGTTCATTCTTTCAATAGTAGGAGCATTAATACTATATTATATGATTTATTATTTGATATCACTCTTCTCATTTTACTTTGTAGAGATATCATCCTTTTTCTTTACTGTAGATATAGTATTAGAATTATTATCTGGATCGCTTATTCCGCTTGAATTTTTACCAGCTCCGTTAAATACAATAACTCAGTTTTTACCTTTTTCATACTTAATTCACTTTCCGGTAAATGTATATTTAGGAAATTTAAGTGGCACTGAAATTGTAAATGGATTAATTTCACAAGTAATATGGTCTTTAGTTTTCTATGTCCTTATTAGAGTACTTTGGAAGAAGGGGTTAAATAAATATGAATCTGTTGGTGCATAAATATGATTAGATATTTAAAAATGTTAAAAGCAATTCTTAAAATTAATTTAAGTAATATTATGATGTATAGAGTTAACTTTTTTTTAAATATATTAGATAGCGTTGTTTGGTTCATTGTTACATTAGTATTTTTCAATAGTATATTTGATAGTTTTGGTAATATTAATGGTTGGAATACAAATGATATTTATTTGTTAATTGGAACAAGTGAGTTGATAAAATCTTTGATGTTTACTCTTTTTATTAATAATCTACCGTATATACCGAGTTTAGTTAACCAAGGAAGTTTAGATCAGATATTGTTTAAACCTATTAATAGTCAGTTTCTAGTTTCATTAAGAAAGCTTGATTTAGGGAATTTAGGGAACTGTTTACCAGCCGTGCTGTTAATTAGTTATGCATTATTACAAAAGGGAGAGAGTGTTAGTATTGTAAATGGATTTTCTTTCTTGGGTCTATTGTTTTTAGGGATTATACTCTCGTATTCTCTGTGGTTTATTTTAATGACTTTATCTATATGGTTAACCAAAGTTGAAGGTATGCATGAGTTATTTCTTGGTACTATGACATTACTTAGATACCCATCTTCCTTATATAAAGGAATAAGTCGATTTGTTTTTTTATTTGTCTTTCCTATTGTTATTGTTAGTAATATTCCAACTTATGCTTTAATTGGTCGATTAGAACTAAACGATGTATTCGCGTTAATGGGTTATTCTATTGGATTTTTTATTATTTCAATTTATTTTTGGAAGTTTGCCTTAAGATATTATAACAGTGCAAGTAGTTAAGGGGAGAATAAAATGTACTCTAATGATAAAGCAATAGTTGTTTTTAGTGGTGGACAAGATAGCACAACATGTTTATTTTGGGCAATGCAACAGTTTGCGGAGGTGGAAGCTGTAACATTTAACTACAATCAACGTCATAAGTTAGAAATTGATTGTGCAGCGGAAATTGCGAGTGAGCTTGGCATTAAACATACAGTGATAGATATGAGCCTACTAAATCAGCTAGCTCCAAATGCGTTAACAAGAATAGATATGGAGATTACACACGAAGAAGGTGAATTACCATCGACATTTGTAGATGGGCGGAATTTACTATTCTTATCATTTGCTGCTGTATTAGCAAAACAAGTTGGAGCACGTCATATTGTAACGGGTGTATGTGAAACTGATTTTAGTGGTTATCCAGATTGCCGTGACGTGTTTGTAAAATCGTTAAACGTTACATTAAATTTATCCATGGATTATCCGTTTGTCATTCACACACCACTTATGTGGATTGATAAAGCAGAGACGTGGAAATTATCTGATGAACTTGGAGCATTCGAGTTTGTTAGAGAAAAAACATTAACTTGTTATAACGGAATCATTGGTGATGGTTGCGATGAATGTCCAGCATGTCAACTTCGTAAAACAGGATTAGATACGTACCTACAAGAACGCGAAGGAGGGAATGAATAATGGAAAACTTTTTCGGATTTCGCATTGTAGAAAATTTGCAAAAAATGGACAAGGATATTCAGCGTGAGCAATTAAAATACCATAATAAAAGAGTAATGGTCAGCAAGGAATTTACATTTGATGCAGCACACCATTTGCACTGTTATGAAGGGAAATGCAAAAATTTACATGGTCATACATACAAAGTTGTATTTGGTATTAGTGGATATGTAAATGACATTGGACTTGCAATTGACTTTGGAGATATAAAAGAAATTTGGAAAAACGAAATAGAGATTTATTTGGATCATCGCTATTTAAATGAGACATTACCAGTGATGAATACGACTGCGGAAAATATGGTTGTTTGGATTTATGAAAAGATGGCGGAAGCATTAACAAAAGGGAATCGAGCAGAAGAATATAAAGGAGCTCGTGTCGAATTCGTACGTCTCTTTGAAACACCAACGAGTTATGCAGAAGTAAGACGGGAGTGGATACTCGATGAGTAAGATTCCTGTGTTGGAGATATTTGGCCCAACCATTCAAGGAGAAGGAATGGTTATCGGACAAAAAACGATGTTCATTCGCACAGCAGGTTGTGACTATAGCTGCTCTTGGTGCGATTCAGCCTTTACATGGGATGGCTCAGCAAAAGAACAAGTTAGACAAATGGCGCCAGAAGAAATTTGGAATGAACTTGTTGAAATTGGTGGAGAAAATTTTTCTCACGTTACAATTTCAGGTGGGAATCCCGTTTTGCTGAAAAATATTCAGTTTCTTCTTACTGTATTAAAAGAGAATGGAATTCGTACAGCGATTGAGACGCAAGGGAGTAAGTGGCAAGAATGGTTACTTCAAATTGAAGAAGTGACAATTTCACCTAAACCACCAAGTTCGAAGATGAAAACAGATTTTACGATGCTAGATTCTGTTATTCATAAATTAGAAAGAAAAGATTTTAGTTTAAAAGTAGTTGTATTTGAAGATTACGATTTTGAATATGCAGTAAAGGTGCACAAGCGATATCCGCAAGTACCATTTTTCTTACAAGTTGGGAACGATGATACGAAAACGGTGGATGATGCAGTGCTTATTAAAAACTTATTACAGAAATATGAACGGTTGATTGAAAAAGCTGTACGGTGTAAAGAAATGAATGATGCAAAAGTATTACCTCAACTTCATGCTTTAGTATGGGGAAATAAACGAGGCGTATAAATAAGAGCATTTTATGAATAAATTGATAAGGTGGAAATAATATATGAGCTTAAAAACAATCCAAAGTGTAGAAATAGATACTGACAAAATTGAAGTAGCAGTAAAAATGATTCTTGAAGCAATTGGAGAAGATATTAATAGGGAAGGTATTTTGGAAACCCCAAAGCGAGTAGCAAAAATGTATAAGGAAGTTTTTCAAGGTTTAGGTCAAAACCCTTCTGAACATTTGTTAAAAATATTTAATGAAAATCATGAAGAATTGGTATTAGTTAAAGAAATTCCGTTCTATTCTATGTGTGAACATCATTTGGTACCTTTTTTTGGAAGAGCCCACATAGGTTATATTCCTAATAATGGAAAAGTAACTGGGTTAAGCAAATTAGCTAGAGCTTTAGAAACCATATGCAAAAGACCACAGTTGCAGGAAAGAATAACCAATGAATTAGCAAATGTAATTTTTGAAACTTTAGAGCCAAAAGGAGTAATTGTAGTAATTGAAGCTGAGCATATGTGTATGACAATGAGAGGTGTGAAAAAACCTGGTTCAATGACTATAACTTCGTCATATAAAGGAATATTTAAAGATAATAGTACACTTCGAAGTGAAACTTTAAATTTAATAGAGAGATAGAATTATATCGATATTATGCTAAAAAAGAACATACAAAACCTATATTAAATACAAACTTGTATTCTATTCATGAGCAAACGTATAGAAGAAAGTAGACGCTCATTATCCTAGTACGTCTAATCGAAAGGCATTGCTGAAGACTTTGGCAGTGCTTTTTCTAAATCAACTTTTTGATATTTTTCATTCTGCTCACAATATCACTTTATATTTTTTGAGAATATATCCACACCTATCGGCATATATCTTAAACACAATAGATATATGAAAGGGTGAGAGTATGATTTCATCATATTCAGTAAGATACATTTTAATAACAGGTAATACTTTTATAAAAAAAGTGATTACTGTATATGCATCTTCAGCTTTCTTTGCGATTGAAAAAATCAAAAAAGAATTAGAACGCCGCTTTTCTAATCCTACAAAAATTGAAGTCTATGCAGTATAAATATTTAAAACAATTCAAACGGACAAGGTGAAACGGGATATTCGTTTAACCTTGTCCTATTTCGAATTTATTATATGTTAATTACATATTAAAATTCATCATCACCAATTAAATTTCCTACATCATTATCCTTTGTAAGTCTTTGCTTCAAGTAATTTTCTTTTGTAGTTCTATCATTTTTATGGCCAACTGCAGCTGCTATGACATGAGGTGCTAGCCCCTTATAATCATATAAGTACTGTACATAAAAATGTCTAAAGAAGTGAGGGGTAATTCGTATATTCTCTGTAAAAAGTAACTTAGTATCCTTAATAATTTTAGAAATATATTGCGACAAGTAATTCTCTTTATAAGCAGTATGGTTCTTTGTTTGAAATATAGTCCCACCATTTTTAGTCCCAATGTTTACAGGTAACCTTCTCCGGATTCGAAATGCAACAATACGATTAAAAATGTCCTTATTAATAGAAACAATCCGTTCATTATCTCCCTTTGTATCAACTGTTAAATAGTAACGTCCACGTATAGCGTCATACTCAAGATCTTCCCATTTAGCATGAGCGACTTCTGCAACACGTAATCCCGTAGTAGCCAGGACCGATAATAAAGCGTAATTGATTTCATTGTCCTTATAGTAATGAAGCAGATGCTTCACTTCCTCATATGATAACTCGCGTTTTGGTTTATGTTGTTTATTAACGGTCGTACTTAGAATCTCTACATGAAGAGGTTCCTGGATATATTGAATCTCATACAACCATTTCAAGTAAGAGCGGATTACACCAAGTTTTCTACTAATCGTAGATGCTTTGTACTTTTCTTTTGATTGATAGGAGATTGCCTCCTGGGATAACCACTTTTGGTAGTTTCGGATATGTCGTTTTCTTAAGTTCCTCCAAACTTGGCCAATTACATAATCTTTAACATCTTGCTGCAGAAATTCTGTGCTTTGTTTGATGAAAAAATAAAACTGGCTTAGATCACGTGCATATAGAGTCCTGGATGCATCCTTTATACGTTTTTCTTGGTCAAAATGTGTTTGTCGATTTAAGTAGTAGTACAATATTTCTTCATCTGAAAAACCCTCATATGTATATGAATCTTCTCTTTCGTTATTTTCCTTTTTAAATTCAGCTTCATTTATATAATCACGATTCCATAATGCAATTATGTTTGCGAAATTTTGTTTTTGTTTCTCTATATTTTCTAAAGAAGTTTCACTATGAATTGTAATCAATTCAAATTTCATTGTCATTCAACTCCTTATTAATTTCTTTTGTATCTATTATTATAACTGAATTACATTCAAAATTATTTACATATCAAAATTAAATTTTATAAAAATGAAAGTTTTATATAACCATAGAAAAACTAACATTTTCTATGGTTATATAAATC
>NZ_LXLV01000092.1 GCF_001757995.1 Bacillus mycoides
AAATAAAACTTCATTTCTATTGGTTTTGTTTTATAGGTATCTCCTAATTCGTATTTATCAGTTGGGTAGAATTGTTGTAAAAGTTCTTCGCTCATAATGGATTTTGCCTTTTCTTTTCGCTCACTGTAACCTTCTTTTTCTCGGTGAAATGATAATTGTATAAACGTTTCGGCTGTCGATAAATACGCCCTTCTTTGTTGTTCTTGTGCGGATGGAAGCACCTTATCCAGTCGTTTTTTTAAGTCTTCATTTTGTTTTGTTAGTAATTCATTTGAAAGTTTTAACTGTTTTTCTTTGCCATCACTCATTGATTTTTTGCTCAAGTAGATATTAAAAGCTGTCACACCTATAACTAAAATGACAAACACAATAAACAAAGATTTTCGTTTATCTTTCATTCTTTTTGTCTCCTATTCTTTCGTTTTTTAGAACCTTCTTACATGACCAGAAAAGACTTTTTTCCAATACGGATTATTTAAATCTTCAATAGAAACACCTTTATTCGTTTGGCATCCAATGAAAGTATTTTTATCAATTACAATGCCAACGTGTCCATCATGTTTGTAGGTATCAAAGAAAATAACGTCACCCGGTTTCATATCATTTGCTGATACTTTTGTACCGATTTTATTTAATGTTTCCGTACTTACAGCTCCTATCGGACTGGTATACATCCCTACTTGTTCGAATGCCCAGCGTACAAAACTGGAACAATCAAAAATCCCTCTTGCAATGTCATTTGTGTTACGTCCTCCACCAAATACATAGGTAGAACGTCCTATCCATTGACGACCTACATCGGCAACTTTTGAACCGCTACTTCCTCCACTTCCTGGATTTCCTCCACCACCAGAAACGACAGAACCCGGCTGATAATATTTCAAAACCGCATCGACATACAGGATATCGCCATAACACGCTTGATACGGTACAGCTTCTGGTCTAAGGCAATGATACATGCCAGTATGTTTTACTTTTTGATACTGTTGTTGTGAAAATTTGATTGCTATTTCTTTCGTATATTTACCACCATTTGCACCAACAAAATCAAAAAATCCTGTTCCAAAATTATAAGCTTGAAGTGCTGTTTTGATATGATCCATGTCCCCTGGACTCGTTACACCAGCTCGCTCTATCGCATGTTTAAATTCCTGTACACCAGCCCAAATACTGTAATCTGGATCAGTAATACAGTTTGGTGATTTACAATACTTCGTATTAAATGCCCCTTCAGAACTCTGCATCGGATCGCTGCCACGTCCTCCGCTTTCTTGCATCATTTGAGCAAGCATTAAAGCGACAAACGGTTCCACGCCAAACTCTTTTGCATACTTCCGAATTGTTGGTTCCCATTTCAAAACATCAGGCGAAACATTCATTACTTGCCCTTCACCTGTATACGTAATGTCACCCGTGTCTGTTCCTGTTCCACTATCACTTCCCATCGCTGCAATGAAAATACTAACGACTCCAAGTAAAAGAAAAGAAAAAAGACCCATCACAAGTAACGCTAAAGTGATGAGCCATTTCTTTGGTATTATCTTTAAAACCAGATGCATAGTATTAAGCACCTCCCCCGAATAACATCAATTCTTCGTCTGTTACTTCTACATGGAAGTGAATGTTTTTGACAGCACCAATACTTAAAATGACATCCCCTGTTGGTAAGTGTGGTATTGCTGCAATTTCACTTTCACTTAACTGTCCTGCAAATACTTTTCGTAACATATCTAAACTGTTATTATCTTGTTGCATGATAAATTTGTACTGTGTAAGTTCAAAGAGTTTTTTAATTTCATCAATCATTTCTTGTGAAGATCCTTCCGGTACAAAATCTCGAATTGTATGACTTGCATATAAAAGACCTGCAAAATATTTTCGATCTTCTCGGCTAAATTTAATTAAAAATTGCAAGGCGTGAGCACTTTCTTTTCGAGTGTTAATTATATGATGTGCCTCATCGATAATAATGAAGTATCTTACAACATCTTCAAAAGCAATTTGCTTTTTGTTAAAGGCTTTTAATTGAGGAGCACCATTTGATATCATTTCATCCCATAGGAGATTTAACACATTAAAGATTTGTGCTTGAAACACTTCTGCTTTAGAACTGGATATATTCCGTAAGGAAAAAGATACAACTTGTTCTTTCTTGAAATCTTCAACTGTAGAATGCCCATCGAATAATTGTGCATACACTTCTACTAGATTCATAAGATTTAATTCAATTAATTCTAAACGATGGATTCTACTTTCTCCTAAATTTTCATGATGTTTTTTACTTACTACATCTTGATATAGCTCTTTACGAACAAACCTTAAAAAGTCAGAGAAAATAGGATATTCTTTTGGTTTTCTTGTTGTAATTTCATTTGTCGCTCCTTTTTTATCGTTCCATAATTCCATACGAATATATAATTTCCGAAGCAAATTTTCATATTCCTTAATTTCATCATCTTTTGCTTCTGGTGCAATAAAGCGATAAAAAGTTGTCATTTTAGATAAATGCTGAATAAAACTAACTTCCTCACTTTCTGCTGTCTTATATACTTGAAGTGGGTTAATTTGACCTTGTGATCCATCTAATGCAATTGTTTTTCCATTCAAGTCACGTACTGTTTCCTCAAATTCACCTACAATATCAAAAATACGGATAAAATGTCCTTTACTTGCATAATCCACGGCTTTCTTTTTGAGTAAGGTTGATTTTCCAGCACCAGGCTTTCCAACCATTACACCGTTATAACTCTTTCTTTGTTTGTCTTTATGAAAAATATCAAAAATAACATTTCCTTTTGTTTTCGTTGTTCCATAATACGTACCATATGGATCGTGCAAATAAGAATAGTGAAATGGACAGCCACCAGCCAAACTGACTGCCGGAATTTCTTTTCCTTTTCTTCGGTTCACATAATTTTTTTGTGTATCAAAGCTCGTTACGAGTGCATCCCATTCATACTCTTGTTCATTTAAAAAGACAGCTCCTCGAAAGTTATAGGACTCTAATGTTTCCATGATTTCTTTTACTTGTTTTTCTAACTCATCTAATGTTCTAGCGGAAACATAGATTCGGATGTGGATACGTTTCATGACCTCACCCTGTTTTAAATCCGTGTATAGAGCTTCCAGCTCTAAAAATTCATTTTTCGCATCAATCCGATCTATATTATCTTTTGCTGTATCATGCCGGACACTTTGTTCACTCATGGATTTATTAATAGATTCAACGACCTCATTTCGGTCATCACTCATTACATCTAATGTGGTAATCACATTGGGCATATTCATAATTTGCTCTAACCAAAAATCATTTACCTCTGTTGGATAGTCAAAAACATGAATACAAGTAGCAAATCCATCACCTGTTTGCAAATAGCTTTCTTTAAAACTTATTCCCCCTTGCGGCTGAACCCTAGCTACTAAATAAGGGTTGTAACCTTTCTTCTTTTTTAGTTCTTTTTGTTTTTCCTTTTTGGATTTTTTACTTTTGAACGCAAACATCTTGCTTCCCCCTCACTACCATATATTTTTCGTTCCCAATTTTGCATTTTGATTAAACAATTTAAACATAAGCTCTAATTTTTTCTCTTCATCCACATCTAATAGTTCAGTAGAGCGTTTGATATACCGTTTTGCTGCATCTACACGTTCTTTTACGATTAACTCCGTTTCTCCGTAAATAAATAAGAAGGCCTCACGATTGGTTCTGCCCCATTCTAAAAACTGTAGTTCTTTTAACTTTTGATTTAAAATTCGTTCATACAAAGGACTGGTACATTCTTTAATTTTCTTCTCAATATATCGTTGTTGTTCGGTTGTTTGACATGGGAAATTTAAAAAAACGAGTTTAATGGACTGTTTGTAGGCTTGATAAAAATACGCATGTGAGAAAATAACAAATGCTTGCTCGTCGCTATTCTTAGAGAACATATCATCACCTTCCACTTGAAGAATTTCTAAAAACTCCTCATTTTTCAGTTCAAATATGCCATCCTCTGTCATGTCTACAATTTGCATAATTTCTGCAATACTTTTCTTTACCTTTGGTGGTGCTTCTTTCTTTTTTCTAGATAAAAAACCTAAAAGTTTTGGATTTTTCTTTTTCGAAGCGTCTTTCTTTGGCTTTTCTTTCTTCTGTTTTTTTACTTTTGGTTCTACCTTTGGTTTTTCTTCTTTCTTTTTGTCGGGTACCACTTTCACAATTTCTTTTGGTTCAGAAAGTGATTCTTTTACATTTTCTTCGTTAAATCGAAATGCTTTTTTCTTCGGTCTTTCTAGTTGTTTTGGCTCTTGTTTCTCTACATCTTTTTCGCTGAATAACGCCATATGTGATCCCTCCCTTATTGATCGTTATCAATGGCACAATATGCGCCTTTTCTTCTTAACAATGTAATAATCAACACTTCATACATTCGTTTTTGAGGATTCGTACTTGGTCGCCAAATCATGATAATTGCAATAGCTGCCATGAAAATAACAAATGGTAATTGAAAGGAATCATGTACGAAGTTCCTAAGAATCATCGTTACAACTAATAAACCAATTAATAAAAAGAAATCTATTAAATAAAGCACTTTATTAATCCGTAATTCTGTACTGATTTCCTTCGGAATCCGATAGCTTCTCATTGGTATTCCCTCCTTTTCGACAATAAAAAATAAGCGTACGATTACGCTTATTTTTCATCAGTATTCTTTTTATTTTTGCTTACTATATCTCTCCAACTTCTACCCGTATTTTGACCCATCTGATAAAAACGCTTTGTATTTTGTACCGTTTCAGAGTTATGAATTCGCTCTTGCACTCCTTTTGCCTTATGTTTAATGGATGATGTAGTAGAGCTATAGCCCTTTTTAACTGTATCTGTTGCATATTGTCCTAATGTACGTGTTTCATGACTACTACTTGCTGCCACTTCTTTATCACTTTCATAAGGAACACTTGGGCTACTATGTGTCACCGTTACGATATTGGCTGATGCTGGGCTACTTCCACTTGATACTGATCTTGGCGATTCCACAGGTGCCGGGCTACTTCCACCTGTTACTGGTCTTGATGTTTCCATTGGTGCCGGGCTACTTCCACCTGTTACTGGTCTTGATGTTTCCATTGGTGCCGGGCTTCCTCCGCTTGGTACTGATCTTGATGTTTCCATTGGTGCCGAGCTACTTCCGCTTGGTACTGGTCTTGATGTTTCCATTGGTGCCGGGCTTCCTCCGCTTGGTACTGGTCTTGATGTTTCCATTGGTGCCGGGCTTCCTCCGCTTGGTACTGATCCTGGTGTTTGACTTCCTTCATTTGCTCCTTGTCTTACTGTTCCTGCTGTTTGACTTCCTTCACTTGCTCCTTGTCTTACTGTTCCTGCTGTTGGATTCCCTTCACTTGTTCCTTGTCTTACTGTTCCTGCCGTTGGATTCCCTTCACTTGTTCCTTGTCTTACTGTTTCTGCCGTTGAATTTCCTTCACTTGTTCCTTGTCTTACTGTTCCTGCCGTTGGATTTCCTTCACTTGCTTCTTGTCTTACCGCTCCTGTTTGATTTCCTTCACTTGTTCCTTGTCTTACCGCTCCTGCTGTTGGATTTCCTTCACTTGCTCCACTTACTTTTCCAGCTTCTTTTATTTCATCTTGAAGACTTGTTGTTCCTGGTTCTTGCCCACTTGCTACCTCTGGGTTTTCATTCCCTTCTTTTTTCATATCTTCTTGAATAGATGGAGTACCACCGTTCTTTTTATCTTCTTGATTATTTAAGTTACCTTTTTCTTTTTCTTTATTTGCTAAATCATTACCATTTGCTTTCTTCTGATCCGCCTTTTTTATTTGATCTTGCAAGGACTCTTTCTTTTCCGACTCATTCCCTTTTTTCAAACCACTTATGATACCAGCCATGCCACCTGTTGCCATCACTGCCGCACTTGCTGTTGTAGCTGCTGCACTCGCTGTTTTTGCTGCTACAACACCAGTTCCTTGCGCTGCGCCTTTCGCTCCTTTTCCAATCATATTACCTAGACCCTTCATTGGTTTTGAATTTGCAAGACCGCCAATTCCTTTACCAAGTGCGAAACCACCTGCTAACATGCCCCAACTGCTCTTTAATCCAATATCTATTCCAAATAGTCTTTCTACGACTGCTGGGCCATCTAGAACTGCCATACTAAATGCGGCTAATGCAATAAGATATGGTACACCACTTAATTTGTCATGGAGAAACTCTGTTCCCATTATATATAGCTTCAAAGATAGGAATATCATAATCGTTGCTACAAATATATTGAGTATATTTGATAACACGGCTTTTAACTTTTGACCATTCGCAACGTCTGCTGGTGCTAAAATATTGGCTAACAAGTAGTTAAACGTCAACTCATAAAATAATCTAGCTAACTTAATACTTACTAATAACAACGTTGCGCCTGTTATCAGTAAAGTAAAGAATATATTCCAAAAGTTCCAATGCCAGCGATAATACTTTTCGGGGAAGAAATCAAACCATCCATCTTTCAATTCTGCTAAAGATGCGGTTCCTAGCCCATCCATTACTCTTTTATTCTGTAAAATTTTCTGACCATCATCCGATAAATTTTTATCCTTTGTGAACTCAAAATCTTTATCTATTTTTTCAGTAATATCTATCCGCCTAATATTTTTTTCTGGAATATTATTTTTCTGGTTCATATCTTCTTTCTTTTTCCACTTATTTTGATCTAACACTGCAATATCCGTTATGTTCTTCTTAATAATTTCATCACTCAAAGAGCCTTTTTGCTCTGATTTTACAACTGCAATGGCATCATCTGTGAACTTATCGACCTTTGTCATACCTGTACTTAATAAACAAAGTACACTCAGCGTAACGAAAATATTGATGATAATTTGAGAACGGTTCATTTGTTTGTTCATAATGAACATGTAGCCAATATATAAAAACGATATAGCTAAAAGAACGACGAACAATGGATATAACATGTCAACAAACTCTTGTACTCCCGGTGAATTAAAGAACCCTTTAATCCCCAATATGGAATCTGTCACACCCTCCAAGCCATCTACAACTAAAGATAGACCTTGAATTACGAACCATCCTAGCCAACGTAATACATAATTAACAACGTCTCCTACTTGAAGATAATCCGAGAACTCTTCTAAAACCTTTAAAATCTCTTCATCTTTCACCATTTATCCTCCTCTCTTGCTTACTACTGCCCTAATACTTCCTTTGCTGTCCAATTCACCCTTTCATTCAGTCTGTCAATACGAATAATCAATTTCTCTTTTTGTTCCCGATCTACTGAAAGGAAAAGAACCGCATCTTCTAGACCAAGAATGACCTCATTTTCTTCTGTTACAAACGGCGAGTAACTATCTAAAATCAATTGCATTTTATCTGTTATTGTCGGCATCTCCATTCTCGCTTCCTCCTTTATTTCTGGATTCAAAAAGGCACTCAATTATTTGAGTGCCTTTCTAACTCGTTACGTGTTCCTTTTCCTCTAAATCACGTAAAATTCGATTAATCTTATTTTCAACTGCTTGATATACACCTTTGTCGATATGGTCATTGTGAGCCAACATTTGAAATTCACTGTAAAACTCCCCCATTTCCTGATTTTCAACCTCATCTATTCCCTTACCTAACTGTGCTATAAAGAACTTATCAACTAGTTTCAAAACTGCTAAATCAGATTCAAAAAACTCAATAACCGTTTTCGATTTCCAATTTTCAATAGTGAGTGAATCAAACGGATTATCTTCTTGTTGGAATGACTCTTCCGGAATGTCTTCATCAATTCCCATCATTTTAGGTTCTTCTGTTGGCTTCTGTGGCTCTACTGGTGAAGAGGTTTCCTGTTCTGGCTCTGGTGGTTCTTTCTTGGTTTGTTCTGCCTTTCTTTCTCCTAGGAAATCTACAATGAGTTTTTTAGGATCTACATCATCATGTAGGGAGTCAATATCTATATCTAAAATAGATTTATCTGTATCGAACTCTCCCCCTAGGTATTCCCATCTGTATTTTAAGGCTGTTTCTTCCGTATTATAAATTGGTCGTGGTCTGATACGTGTTCGATTATTATCTTGACGTTTTATTACACGAATAACAGTAGTTTCTCCTTCTTTAAGACTCATAAGTTCATTTGGTGTTAAAAGTGGTCGTTGATCTAGACTTTCGGTTTTGTTTTTATCTGTAGAGAGACCTTTTCCACTTCGGGAAAGTGTGTTAATTGTCTTGTTCCCAAGCTTCTTCGATACTCTTTCGGCTGTCTGTTGGTCGTTTGTTAATATATAAATTGTATTCCCACAGTTGCCATCAATGGTATCTGCATCATCTCCATATTTGTTTTTTAGTTGTGAATATGCTTGAATGATGAGATTAAAACGGATATTTCTTCCCAAACAAACCGTTGCTAACGTTGCCATTCCTTCTATACTCGGCATGTTTCCAAACTCATCCAAAATAAATACTACTTCACGATGACACTCATTACCACGAGCAAGGGATGCACCCTTGGCTAATATGAAGTAGAGCTGTCTTACGAAAATAGAAGCAATGACATGATTTGAAGAATCATAGTCAGGTGTAATCATAAAAATTGCAACTGGCTTATCGAAATAATCCATTGTTGTTACCTGGATATCTTCATTTTCTTCTACTACTTTATATTCTGTATGACCCGTCTTTTTATCTATTTTCGTAATAGAAATAGATGTTTTCTTTTTATTATTTCCCTTTTCATTCAATTGGATTGTATCCCCGACTTTTACTACTTGCTTATAATCCAATGCAAAACGTCCTGTGATATCTGCTTTGATAGACTCCATTGATCCATCCGGAAAGACAATTTCTACTCGTTTTCTAGATGTTACTTTTCCTTTTATCGTTTTTCCAAACCCTACACATTTTAAATCCACACTGTTTTTCGAAGTCATTTTTGCAATTTCATCGAACGTAAAGATAGAGAGTCCATTCATTGTTTGGGTGAAAATTCCGCCTCGTGTCGTTCCTTTCGAGAAGTTTGAGGTTGCATATTGCATTTTCGCAACACTATCTGCTGGCAACCCTTCAAAGTATAAATCTAATGCATTTTGTGGATCTGCTTTTGGATCTACGATTACCTCTTTTGATCCAAGTTCTGATAACATATTTGCTACTGCATACATTGTGATCTTTTCTTCTGTTCCTTCTGCAATACATTTGTCTGTAACTGCTAATATCATGGCATTACACAAACTCATAGCGCACTGTTGCCAAAAAGGATCTTTTACATTTGGGTTGTAATACAAGGTGTGAGAAAGTGTTTTACATAATGATTGCGCTGTTGAATAGTCTCCATCTTTATAAGCATCTTTGACGAGTTGTAATAAGTTATAACTCATAGAATCCAATGGATTTAATAAATTTAACACTTCAATGTGATACCCTCGTTTTTCCAAAGTTTCTTTGGATGCGCTAAAAATTTCCCCTTTCGGATCATTAATTATTAATGAGGGCTTATGTTCCGCTCTAGAATAGACATCAATTGTAGGAAATACAAAGGTTTCCCCTTTACCAGAGCGAGTTGTACCAATAATTAAATTGTTCACTGGGCTATCATCAATGAATACTTTGTCGCCTAATCTAGAGATAACAACACCACCGCCACCTTCAAATGATTCCTCTCGATCTGGTACGGATCGATATTGCTTTTTCAGCTCTTCAACTGTTGTAAAACGACTAGATCCCTTCTCATGATTATTTAAGTTTTTGAAGGAAGATTTGAGTTTGTATACTGTTCTTGCAATGGTTCCAATCACTACAAGGAAAACAAGCATGTAGTAAATTGGATGTTCTGCAATTGGCATCCGAAAAAGAAATCCTACCTCCATATGAAATGGTTTTGGGTGTAATAAATCACTAAATGTTGTTTCTATCAGCTCTAAAGATAAGCTGAGTAAAAAATTAGCGATTAAAAACATTCCAACAAATAAAAAAGTACTCAATGGAATGAGTACTTTTTTTTCAGCTAACTTATATTTAATTGAGATTTTATCCTTATACATGGGTAAGCGAATCCCCCTTTAAACCGTTACATCTGATTTTGACTCTTGTTTATTTAATTCTGTTGGCTTCTCTGGATTTGTTGGTTTCTTCGGCTCTGTTTGTTTCTCTGGATTCGTTGGCGGATTTACTGGCGGCTTTGGCTTCTCTGGATTCGTTGGTGGATCTACTGGTGGTTTCGGTTTCTCTGGATTCGTTGGCGGATCTACTGGTGGTTTCGGTTTCTCTGGATCCGTTGGCGGATCTACTGGTGGTTTCGGTTTCTCTGGATCCGTTGGTGGATCTACTGGCGGTTTCGGTTTCTCTGGATCCGTTGGCGGATCTACCGGCGGTTTTGGTTTCTCTGGATCCGTTGGTGGATCTACTGGCGGATCTACCGGCGGTTTCGGCTTTTCTGGATCCGTTGGTGGATCTACTGGCGGATCTACCGGCGGTTTCGGCTTTTCTGGATCCGTTGGTGGATCTACTGGCGGATCTACCGGCGGTTTCGGCTTTTCTGGATCCGTTGGTGGATCTACTGGCGGTTTTGGTTTCTCTGGTTCTGTTGGTGGATCTACCGGCGGTTTTGGCTTCTCTGGTTCTGTTGGTGGATCTACTGGCGGTTTTGGTTTCTCTAGATCTGTTAGTTCCTCTGGTTCTGTTGGTTCCTCTGGTTCTGTTGGTTTCGGTTTTTCTGTCCCTGTATTTTCCGTATTACCATTCTCACCTTCCGGTGTAACTGGTGGAAGAATATCTCCTATACTCACTACTGAAAAATCAATATTTTGATCGCCAAAAGCAAAATGATCTCCGTTCAGGGTTACTTGTGGTTTATTATCTGTAATAGCTGCAATCACATTATCTTTTGTGGTATCTTGAAGTGTTTTATCTTTTGTTTCTTTATCAAAGAGTGCAAGAACACGAGAAGTGGTTTCATCTCCATTTTGAAGATTACTTATAATGGATTTATCTTTGAAATTAATTTTTGATTTATCAATCTCATCTAGTACATAAGCAACCTCATTATCTTTACTTTGAATTGCATTCTCTGTCATTGCTTCGAAATCTTGTTTATTCAGATTTTCTTTCTTTTCTTCTGGCTTACTCTTATCTACTTTTTTTGTAATAGCTGACTTACTTTTTGATGATTCCTTACTTCCAAACCAACTGCATCCTGTAGTACTCAATATCAATGACCCACCAAGAAAAACAATTCCCATTTTTTTATACAGATTCTCATAATTTAATGGCATGCTATCTTTTCCCCCTTAGATGTCCTTTAGATCTTTATCAATTTTTTCAATCTTAGCTTTCTTTTCCTCTTCGCTTATTGTAGATTGTTGAACATCTCTCTTTTCTAATTCTTTCACCTCTTTCATCAAGCTTTTATTTCCTTGCGTTTTGACAAAAGAATAACAATCTTCATATTTTTTTAGATTTACAAAAGCTTCAACAATGAGCTTTTCACGTCTACCATCCATATTGACTTTCCCTTTAAGCTTGATTACCTCTTCATATTTTTTATTAAGCGCTGCCTTTTCAAAGTCGATTACATCATTTTTGACATCAATTTCATTGATTTTATTCATGTTGTCTATTCCGATAAAATAAGCAACCACACTTTCTGCAAATTTCGGTTCATACTGTAATGCCTTATTTGCCTTTCCATTTAATAAATAAGTAAATAAAACTGCCTTCTGACTATCTTTATCTAATTCTGTGTAATTGACCTTATCAAAGTATTTAACGGCTTCTCCATACTGTTGAACGGCTGCCTGTTGTAATCCTTTTACTACATATTGTTCAGAACCAGCATTTACACTCGAAACCGGCTTGGAAGAGAATAGTTTAAAGGCAAATATGGCACCAGCTCCAATTAACACCACACTTCCTATGACACTCGCAATCATCTTGAATCCTTTTCTATTTTCCTTTCCAGGCTTTACTTGTGTTTTCACTTCATCCGATGGACTATAGGAGGGTTCCTCCTTTCTTTCTGGTAATTCTTCTTGATATTCATATTCTTCATGAAAAGGAGAATCATTGATTTCCCTTTCTAACGTTTCTAACAGCTCCTTCTTTTGTTCCTCTTGTTCCGGATCTAATTGCATCACATTCATTTTTTTAGAAATATGGTCAAAAATATGATCCGCATATCTCGAACCCAGTGATAATGTACCGTTATAGATTTCATTAGAATGACCATCTAACAAATCAAAATCAATATGTTCTTGGCGCCCTGCTTCTCTATAAACACGCTCTAATCGTTTGGTTAAGGTATAGGCTTCATGAAACAAATATTGCTTACCCGACTGAATTTCTGTTCCATTATTACTCTTAAAAATGACAAACATGGCTTCTCCTTTCTCACATTTACTTTAAATCCCATGAAAAAAGGCAACAAAAAAAGCCATACCCTTTGCATAGCCTCCTCATTGCCTTAATTATATTTTTTCACTATTTCATCCAGAAAAACGGGAATAAGATTTGACCAAATTTCACATTGCTATTTACGCTCTCTGCTAGGTATTGGCATCCCATTACGATAACGAGTCCGGCTGCCCCACCAATAAACCACCAAATACATTTATGTCTTCCTCGCTCGCCACCCCAAATTAATAGATAAGCACCCCAGCAAAATACAATAGCTGTACTCACCATTGCCCCTCTTTGCATCCAAGTAATAAATGAATTACCCGTATTAATTAGACCATCCATCGCATCACCTAACACTAACATTTGAGCTACTGTTTCCATCATAGACATATACATTCACTCCCTTTTCATTTTTAGATACTTACACGTTACTAAGCTGACTTGACTCATTCGGCTTGCTGTCTTCTTTTACTTCTGTTGGTGTTGCCTTATAAGCTTGTAAAGCTTTCATTACTAAATCTTGATTTTCTTCCATACATTTCTGATGATGTAAATGAAGCCAATGGTTATAATCCTGACCATTGGCTTTTAATAGGTTTGCTACCATTTCTTTTTCCTTTTTTAATTCCTTCTGTGTAATCGTCACTGTATCACCACCTTTCAATGATTATGTGATTACTTCTGATATTGATCTTTACAATTTTGAACAAAATAGGTAACTTCTTTTTCAAGTTCGGACTCTTTAAACTTAGAAAAATCAATATCTTTTTTCAGTTTTCCTTTTTCATAATAAGCCAGAGAATCTCTTCGTTGTGATAATCCCCAATCGTGAGGATTACTTGAACCTGGAATGTCCTCACGATTTTCATTCAATCCCCTTACTTGAATCTTTTCCTTTTCAGCTATTTTCCTCACAAGAAAAATCCAATCATCACTATGTCTCATATTAGAGTTCAACATAATAAAACCTGTTCCATCCTCACTCATGAACTTTTTCATTTCTAACGGACTAAGATCCATTACTTCCCCTTTTCCAGAGCTAAAGACAAATGTTGAACCAATACCAATTGCAATTAACAGTCCAACAACAGCGGAAATGATCCACCCTTTACGACTCATGCATGTTCCTCCCTATGCCATATTTTTTTAAGCGATTTTGAAGTGTGATGAGACACATTTTAACTTCAACATCTGTCTTTATTTTATAACATTTAAAGGAAAGTGGGATAGAAAATGGAAATATCATTTATGGCTGGAATGACGAACCCTGTATTGGTATGCGTATAGAGACCAATCCCGACCTAGCTTCTATATGCCCAATACCGCACTACGTATTTTGGCGTGAACGTAGAACCTTATGTATCTACCGTTTGTGATGTTCGTCGCTTCTTCAGAATGTCAACATGGGATATTCCTCACGAGTACTGACACAAACAGATCTTTGATACAATGCATTTCCCAGTGGTCACAGATGAGTTTTACGATCTTACTCACCCAACGATAATCGTATACCTACCCCCTCTAGTGACCTTTTGAGGGGAGGCACGCATATATATTGAAAGCCGTATATCATCCTTCTACATCATTACTGAAAGAAAAAGATACGCAATATATATCTAAATTGTCAAAGAGCAAATTACTTTGTGCTATGTTCTCAGCACACTTCAAAATCGCTTTTTTTATTTACACTTTTGTTTTACAGCTACTAACTCTGCTTTTTTATTTTTCCGTTTGGCAATTAAGTTTTGATGTTCATCTCTAACCGAACGCACTTGATAATAAATTTGAGCTACCTTTTCGATGCTTCCAGTGCTATTTTCAATTGCGATGGCACCTTTCAGTTCGTATGTTTTCCCATCAAAAGTTTTGACACTATGAGCTTGTGATGCGGCAATATCATAGAATGTGAGCCTTTGTTCTTTTCCCATATGAACGCCTCCTATTTTTGATACAGAAGGGAGAAAAACGCTTCTCCCTTGTCTAGTTTTCTAGCCATCTAGATAGGATGAAATAGTGAACGAGTGCTTCATATCATGCTAGGATTGTTGTGTTGTACGAAGTGATAATGCGTTGTGCTGCCTCTTTTCCGTATATCTGCTGTAATGCGGATTGAGATTCAACTACGATTGAATGATGAATGTGGTAAGTTGCGCTATCTTTTAAAAACTGCTCCATATGAGGGATCGGGTACAAATCATATTGATGAAATACCAGGTGAATTGGTCTTATATTCTTGCATTCTGTTAGATACAGAAGAAAACTTGATAATGCTTCTCCTCTATCTTGATACGTACTTGTTTCCGTTTCTACACTGATATACACAACCGATTTTTGCTTTATATCCATTTGAAGCGTTTCATAACCAGCCAGTAAATCATGCTTCAGTATGCGATACCCTTGCTCTTGTTTCTCTTTGTATGTGTCTTCAAAAAAAATACCTTTCGGATCAAAAATGAAAATAAAATCATCATTTGTTTCTTTTACACCTTCTATGACCGATTTATACGCCCCAAATCGAGCTTTTATCACACCTGCAACCTTTTCCCTTTCATTCATCTCTTTCAACGCCCTAATCACCTTTGTATACTTCTTAGCTACGCCTAACATGTATTGTACTCCTTCCTATTTCATTTCCCTCTTATGACTACTACTGAAACCAAAAATACTCTTTTTGTTCCCCTTGCTTTTCACGTTGATGTTTTTGAAGAATGTATAGCAAAGTGATAGTTATCGCATCCCTTGTTTCTTTTGAATAAAGACCTAGCTCATGGAAGATAGGATAAGCTGGATGCTCATTCTCAAGCGAATTTACTACTTCTACCAAGTTCGCTTCACTTTCATATATTTTTTCAGTGAACTCAATAACTTTTTTCACATCTAGGTAATATAGATTTTTATGTCGTTGATCCAGATACAAAATACTTCCTGCCAATAATTTTGTAGCGGATTCTATCCAATAATCAGGTTGCTTTAATGGTTTCATTACAGTTTGAGCGATTGAAATTGCTTGCATCAATTCTTCAGGCAACCAAGCACTCTTGCGATGCATAACGTCTTCCCCAAGTTTCCCTAATTTTTTCGTTTTACCGACGTGGATTTCTGACATCTCATTTCATCTCCCTCTCGGTTTCTTATATCTTGCTCCCTATCAAAAAAACAACTGTCCAAATGGGAATTACGAGTATACATGCATTACGAAATCCAATAGCAAAGCCTAACGGATTTTCGTCTACTTTACTAAAATGAGCTTGGTATTTTGTCATATACTATTAGTCCTTTCACGATTGAGCTTTTTTTCGATTTCTTACTGCAAATACAGCTCCAATTAAGCCAAGTGCGACACATACAAGACCAATCCATTTTATGTATGGATTTTCAGCTTTACCGCCTGTTGTCGGAAGATACGTTTCGATTTTCTTTGATGTTTGTTCTAGTTGTGGTTTCATAACAATCTGTTGTGGTTGCTCTAGTTGTGGAATGACAGGTTTTTCGGTTACTTTTGGTTGTTCCGGTACCTGTGGTTGTGGTGTTTCTGGTTGCTCTGGTTTTTGTGGTTGTTCTGGTTGTGGTGTCTCTGGTGTTGGTGGTGTCGGTTTCTTCTGATCCTTCACCGTATGCTTAATGATTTGACCATCCTCTTTAATTTCAAAAGAGAATATTTCTTCATTTAGTAAATATCCTTCTGGTGCAAATGTTTCTTTATATGTGTACTTTCCATATGGAAGCTTAAATTCCGAAATGCCGTTTTGATCCGTTTTTCCTTTTACAACTTCTTCACCTTTTTCGTTAAAGATGGTAAATTCAGCATTTGGAAGCTTATTGTTGCCATCCGCAATATCTACCTTGCTAATCTCCAACTCTCCTGTGATTTGCTTATTTTTCGCTGTTAGCATGACTGTCTTTCCTTGTTCCGAGATACTAAAAGGAATAGATTCTTTCGTTAAAACATAGCCAGTTGGTGCTTGCTTCTCAACAAATGAGTATGCTCCAAATGGTAAGTCTTTTACTTCAATCAAACCGTTTTTATCACTTTTGTGTTCACTAATTTTCTTACCTTTACTATCTTGAAGAATGAACACCGCACCTTCTAATTTTTTATCTGGATTCTCTCCATCTACTTTTAGAAGTTGCACGTTTCCTTTTACTTCTTTATTTTCAACCGTAAATCTCAGTGTTTTTCCTTGTTCTTTAATCTCGAATGGATATTTTGTTTGATTAAGAAGGTATCCTTCTACCCCTTTTGTCTCAACAAAATAATACTTTCCATATGGAAGATCCTTCACTTGTGCGATCCCTTGTTCATTTGTAGTTGTTTTTGTGATTTCTTTTCCCTCTGCTGTATACACTGTGAACTCTACTTTTGGAAGAGTTTTTCCGCTATCACTTAATTTCTTAATCTCAATGTTTCCTTTTACTTTTACGTTTTGGACTGTAATCGTAGCAACCTCGCCTGTTTTCACTTCAATCTGTTGTGGCTGCCCATTTAGTACATAACCAGTAGGTGATTTTACCTCTTTAAGAGTATAAGTTCCGATTTCTAAACCAGAAAGGCTTGCTGAACCTTGCTCATTTGTAGTCATTGTGCCTACTTTTTCATTTGCACTGTTCATGACTTCAAATGCTGCACCTTGTAGCAATTCTTTTTGTTCTCCCACTTTTACAACTTTCAATCCACCAAGGGATTTCCAGTTTACTTGTAGATCGGCACTCACCTTTTCCTCATTTTTTTCTAAAAGGACTGTTGCATCCTGGACTTTATCAGTTCCTTGATATGCTATTGCCTGTAAATTAGAAAGATTAGATGTTACTTTTAAGGAAAAATTGCCTGTTTGAGAGGATTTCGGTATCAAAATACGGAATTGTTCTCCTAAATTGAATTGTTGTTTTGCTTCACCACTTGTTGAAACAACTTTCGTTCCATTCGGTGCATTGGCTAATTGAACGGTAAATACTCCGTTCTTAGCGTTACTTTCAATTTGATACACTGTCGTTTCAAAGTACTCACCGTTTAACTTTGCTTCTTGATTGTCTGTTGGTGTTACATTCATGTACACGTCTTGTGTTTCCTGGCTTGCATTCGCACCATCAATAATCGTTTTTACGGCTCTTGCAACATTCCCATTGCGATGCTGAACTTCGTTAATGTCAATTTGACCTAACGCTGCCCAAACACTAAGCTGTGTCACGTAATGCGCCTCTTTCCAGTTAGAAACTCCTAATTCTTCTGGACTCTTTTGCGGATATCCATTTAGAAGAACTCGGTACACAACATCATCTGTGCGCCCCATCTCTGGAAGGTCATTACCGTTGGGACTTAATTTTCCATAAGTTAAACAATACGCAATTTGCCCATTCGCATTCTTCAATAGTTCTGTCCGTAGGTCTTTCCCGTACATGGGACTAAAACTCCAATTCATTTCATATTTTTCACGATTAATGACTTCAGCACTCGCTTTCGTAAGTGGAAATACAAAACTTAAGACAATTAGAAGCATACTCATTACAATGAGTAACGTTTGATACGATCGTTTCAACATACTAACAGCTCCCTCAAATGATATGCAGTTTTCAAAGATCAGATATTAAAACAAAAAATTCGGACCTTATCTTTTAAAAAATAATTATAAAATTGTATCTTTTATAGATTGTTCATTTACAATATAAATGTATAATTATTTTTTATAAAAATAATTCATTCCAACTTTGCTCGATAATATGTTGCCAAAAAAAGGTTTTCGACTGGTTCTCCAAAAAAATCCGATATGCTTTTTGCTCGACTAGAAATTAAACCCTTTCTACCCGATTCAACATCATACAAAGTACTAACTGGAATTTTAGAACCTGTAGAAACCTCATTAATTGTATAACCTTTTGATTCACGAAATTCTCTTAAAACTGTCAAATGTCTCACCCCCTTATTTACAGTTTATTAGTCTTTGAGCCGAAAGTCAACACTTAAAGTTCATATTTTTAACACTTTTAGTGTTATTTTTTATAAAAACCTTATTTTACTATGCAAAATTGCGAAATTGGAGTGATAATTAAAATGACAATCGATGAAAATATTGTAGGGAAAAACATAAAAAAATTAAGAGCTATAAAAGGAGTAAGCCGAAAAGAAATGGCTGAAGATTTAAATACTACATATAGAACTGTATCTAGCTGGGAAACTGGAGAAAAAACACCACGCTTAAATAAATTAGAGGAAATTGCTAATTATTTAAATGTCAGTGTCCCTTCTTTATTAAAAAATGAAATTCCGGATGAAGACCTCCTAAAAAGTATTAAAGGTGAAGATCCAGTTGAACGTTTAGCTAGACTACTCTATGAACGATATATGAGTGTACCAGATAAACATAAACCTCGTATTGAAGAAGAATTATTAAAATATGCTAGCCAATTAAAAAAGCAAGTTGAACAAGAAGAATAGGGAATCTCCTTCCAGAGACTTTCCTATTCCTCTTGTTCGTAACTCGCACATAACTCCATAATCTCACTAAAAGTTTGTAAATCAATTGCTTTCACAATCTCCACTAATTCATTTACACTTAACCCCATTCTCCCCATTGTTATCCCTCCATTTTTCGTTTTTGTATTGTGAAAAGTAACACAAAAGTTTCACAATCCCCCGCCTGGGGATTTATAAAACAGTTTATAAAATCACAAAAGACACCGTTCAAAACGATGTCTTTTGTAAAAATATAAAGTTTAATAGAAAATGGAGAAATTACCCACCACCACCAGGGTCAACTCTCATTCTATACAGCGTATATTGATTCCCGGAACTTTTAGCTTGTTGGGAGTACTGTTCTGTTTCCATTTTACCTAGTGAACTTAGTGAACTATTCACTACGGGTAATAATAGTATAGCGACTACTATTAATACGTATAACTTTCTCACCATTTTTTCACCATCCCTTGGCAACTATATTACATTTTCTGTATATTCATTATATATTACTTCGGCAAATTTCACGTACAAAAAATCATTATTTACTTTAAACATATCAATAGATTGCTTAATTAAATGTATATCTTTTTTAGCCATTCCTAAATAGCACGTTTGAAGTGGTGTTAACATTTTCTTTTTTAATCTAATCTCTTCAAGTATACTTATCGCTTGTTGATATTTTCCTTTTTTGATTAAAAATAATGCATACTCAGCCGGGTGAAGTTTATCAAAATCTATTTTATTTAGATCTTTCCACCAAAAGATTCTAATGAAGTTAATATCATTTAGAGCTATATTGTATTTCAAGCTACCTTTAGCACCTTTCAATACATTTAATGCTTCTCGAAAGAAATATAAAGATTTTTTATAATCAGAAAACATAAGGTTTTCTCCACTCCTAATATTCAATAGCGCTTCCATAACAGGGAAGAAATTTATATCCTTATATGTTCTTAATTCTCCATTTTCTCTTACAAATTGTAGAGAATTATCTTTCCTTAATATTGAATAGCTCCAAAGTTCTTTTACCCAAAATCCGTACAAACTCTTTAAGTAAGTATTGGTTACTAATTTATCATCCATTATGTTATTCTCGACTCTGGCCTTATAACCTTCCATTAATCCAAAGTCCCCTAAATCACAAAGGATTAACATACTCAGTATATCACAAAAGATTTCTACATCCGCATTAGAATTTCTGATTTTTTGAATATTCAAGTACACTTCTCTGACATTTTTCCCTGTCAAACGATCAATATATAAATTAAAAACTTCTGCAAACCGTCTCATTTCTAAATCCTTGCTCTCTTTACATATTCCAGAGAGATATTTCATTAATAATACGTGATCGTTCAAGTGAGCAAGTGCAAATGCAACCTTTACATTTATGTTAAATCTATCGTCTAAGGTACCTAAATAGTCAATAATTTTTTGCTCTTGTTTATCTTTATCATTTGAAAAAATGACATAGGCGATTTTCGAAAAAGTATATACAGATATTTCTTTGTCCTTGTTAATCCAATTAGAAATTGTAGATTTAGCAACTCCAATTTCTTTTGCAAGATCAGTATATGTCCTATTTTTAGATGATAAATAATCATCAATTTCTTTGGCTAATTTCTTCATGTATTTTCACCTCGTCTTTTTTCACGAATATTCAGAAAGGTACATATAAGTAAGAAAATTATACCACATTACCCAGAAACAAGTGTTTGCTCAAATATATTCTGAATTTTCTGTCTATTAAACGTAAAAAGATATGAAAATACTCCTATTTTTGTACCTAATCTTTAAATATGAACTTAGGGTGTTGATATTATTCACATACAATTGTAAAATAAAAATAACTTATCTTTGAACGAAAGTTTTTAGAAAAAAAAACAAAAAAATAAAACCCCACCGCCCAGTTTTTAATTGGCTTCTAGTTTGGCGACCTGAACCAATTAAAAACTCCTAAGATAGGGTTTTAATTCACACTATAAATATATGTGTTTTTCTTTAGTATCATACTTGATATTAAAATTATATCATAATGCATATACAATGTGAATATAAAACCTCTGTTTTTCCTTTTTATTTGCGGTGGAAAAAATAGGAGGTTTTTTCAGTGTTGTTGCAAAACTTTTTGCTTAGTCGAGCAAAAGCGGAACTAAGTCCCCACATCCATCACTTATCCAAAAATCATGGGGCTATCAATCAATCAATTAAGAAAATTATTACTTATATTGATAGCATTGTCCTAGAATGTGAAGGAGCTACCACAAAAGATTACCTTACCAAAAGAAAATATGAAGCCTTAGAGACTGTTTTATCTTATTTGGTACAAGAAGGATATAGCCAAGTTAAACAAGATCGTATCAGCAAAAAATCTGGCATTTCAAAGCCTGTTATAAACTACGTGTTTAATTGGTTACAAGATTTAGGAGTATGCCAACAAATAAAAGTAAGACGGCACGGAAAGATTGCTCCCTCCGTTTACATCTTAACCATACATAATAACTATTTAAAAATCATTGAATACTTCAAGATAAAATGGGCTGTAGCAATTGATGTTTGCTCTACTTTCACTAGATTTTTAAAGAACAAGATTAGTAAAAAAACTGTTGTAACAGATCATGATGATATGCAAAAAAACAAATTAGAAACTTTATCTTCCCTAGATCTTTTCAACATTGAAGAACAATCAAAACCTGCTGTGGATCATGAAGCAAAAGAAAAATACAATAGATTACAAGACTTAAACGATTATTTGAGTGCCGATCAAAAAAAAGCGTATTACTACATTTTAAGTCAAGGGGTAACATACCTATCTGAAAATGATGCGTACACAATTGCATTAAGGTTGCCCCCAGATATGGATAGTATGGGTACATCTGCGAAGTGGGCTTTTAAGGACTGTGTCGAATGGTTTTACAGTAATAAAGCTGATATTAGCGCTCCAGCTCACTTTATAAAAATGTTTGGTCAAAAACTTAAGATTAATCAAGAGCGTAGAAACAGTGATGTTCAAAAGAAACTATCACTCATTGGTAAAAAGAGTGATAGTAAATTAGTTATTTATAAATTTTTTGAAGAGAACAATTAATTTTTTAAAAAACACAATATAATCTAGCCTTGCTCAAAAAACCCTTACATAGCAAGGCTATTTCTCGTGTCCTTTTTTTGATTGTAACCTTCCTATCATTTTCCTACATAAAAATCTTCAAAAACAATGCTCATTTTCCAGTAATTCATATTATTTTTCGAACTTTTAACCTGCAAAATTTTCATCCATTAAAATCTGAATGTTCTATTTTTAACTGACGAATGAACTTTGAAATTTACTAAGATAAAACTTTGAAACTCTTGTGAGAGTAAGGATAAAACTCAAAATTTAAATTCTAATGTTTTTATTGGTTTTACTATTTTAAAACAAGATTTATTAAATAAGTAATCTTCATCTTCATTTTCATTTTTAAGTTGTATTTTAAATAGTGAAATTTGTCACTCTTTAGGGAGGATATACTTTTTACTTATAATAATTACAGCAAAGTTACAAGAACCCCAAAAACTTCCCTATACATTTACAATTTGATACACATTTCATACTCCATTATTTTATTTTTTATGGGAAATGCATACATTTTAATTTAAATTAGCAATTTTTAACGAAGTTTAGGGATTCTTTTTATTTAGAAATAAATCTAAAGTATAGGAGTTTTAACAATTAGTGTGGAAGCGTTCTATATAAAAATTAAAGGAGGGTGAACAGTTGCAAGAACGCTCATTTTGGACGAAAGATGTTGCCGAACGCTTAGAAATAGGTACAAGTACGCTTAGGAAATGGTGTATAGCATTAGAACAGGAACAATATTCTTTTGTAAAAGGCGCAAAAAATAGTCGTGCCTTTGTTCAAAAAGATATTAAAGTACTGGAACAGATGAAAAAGCTGATCCAAGAGGCTGGAATGAGTATTGATGGTGCGGTGAAGGTTGTCTTATCTGTTCCTTTGGCTGAAGTTGAAACGGATAATGATCTAGAAGACGATAATAGAACGCCTAGCGTTCTATCAGAGAACGTAATGACTTTGCCTAAAGGTTTTATAGAACAATTACTTCAAGAACAGATATTACTAAAAGAAAAAATTCAACAGCTCGAACGTATTGAATTAATGAATGCCGAACGGTTAGAACGCATGGAGAACAGATACAACGAACGAGATTCTTTACTATTGACACATGTTAGAGAGATTCAAGAAACTAAACAACTTATAGTAGCATCTCAAAATAAACAAAAGGAAAAAAGGTGGTGGGAATTTTGGAAATAGCACACAGTCAAAATGATTTATTTTAATTTAAAATAAATCATTTTGACTCAATTATATAACTGGAATTAAAAAAATATTAATAATAAATCATTTTAAATAATAATAAATCATTTTAATTTAAAATGATTTATTATTATTTATTTTACATTGCTTTCTGTGACTAGTTACGGTAAAATATAATTAAGGTAATTTAAAATGATTAAAAATAAATTCTTTTCAATAAGAAAGGGGTAATATAAATGAAATTCAATTATTTTGTAGAAGATGATAATGGGAATTCCGAGAAAAAGATTACGATTAATGGAGAAATGATGAAATTTCCAAACACGTATAGTTATGTGTATAAAGAGCCTGTTCCGCAAGATAAAAAAATTGAAGAATTAGTGCATGGCTTAATTCATAATATGGATGTTACTGTTAATTCATCAGCTTTAAAAGGGCAAGTAGCCCAAAGGGTGTTTGTTGGAGAACGTGCTATTCGCTCTGGTGAGGATCTTCAGAATCTTAACATTAGATCAAACCGTGGTAAGCATAAACAAGATACTACAATTATGACAACAGTTAGTGCAATCGCTTGTCGTTCGGTTCAAGATATGTTTAAAGATCAGAACTTCTTAGAAGAAGGCACAAATATAGAAGCAAATGTTTCAATGGTTACAGCTTTACCAGCTAGTGAATGGACGAAAGAAAAAGCAAAACAACTTTCAGAAAGATTTACAAATAGTAGTCACCATGTAACGGTAACTGTTGGTGATTTGAGAGTTTATGTAACTTTGAAATTTGAAAAAGTTATTGTTGTACAAGAAGGAACTATTGCTCTATTTGCTTTAATCGAGGATGGTAATGGGAAATATAGAAATGATGACATATTTAATGAGTTTAAAGAAACGTATGATATGAAAGATATAACAGGTGAATACTTCCAAGAAAAGCGTCTTCTTCACATAGATATTGGTGATGGAACAACAGAATATGTTGTTACAAAAGGTTATGATTATGATAATGACCACAGTTCGGGAGAAAGACATGGTATAGGTCATGCGATTGAACGTGCTAAAAAAGATTTTGAAGATGAATGGGGTTTCTCTATAGAAAGACAAGAGTTTGCCGGATATCTAAAAGAAGAGCATCCTAAATATTATGAAGATGCTAAAAAATTCTTAGCAAGAGCAAAATTTAATTTAGCTGATGAAGTGTTAGATACTGCGGAAACTAAATTACAAGACTTAAAATATGATGTAGAGGTCGTTGTTGTCTATGGCGGTGGAAGTATTCAATTAAAAGAAAATCTTTTCGAGGATTTAAAAGAAATTTGTGATTCTAAAAAAATTAAAATATTATGGGTTAATCCTAAGAATGCAACGGAAATGAATGTAAAAGGCATGACAGTATTTAGTTCAATTGCACTTCAAAAAGAACAAGTAAAATAGGTGATTATGATGGCTAAACCAAAAGCGATTCAAATTCCATTATCGGAGAAAATGCGTCAAAGATGTCCAGAACTATTTGTTTGGATAGAATCACAGGAAAACCCTAATGAAGCTACAAGAAAGGTGTTAGAACATTTTATATCGTTATACGGGACACAAAGTGTAGATAACGAAGAAATAAAGCTTGGAATGGCTAAAGACTTGTTAAGTGCAAAAGGCATGCTACAGGGGGATATCCCAAGAGGTCTACCTTCCAAATCACCTTTAACGTATAAACAGCCAGAAGAGGGTCATGTAGTTGAAAAAGTTGAAAGTTCATCCAGAACCGCAAATGAAAAGAATCAGCTGGAAGATGTTCATATGGAAAAATCAGAAGAAAAAACTCAAGAAGACCCAGTGAATAAACCTATAGAAAGAAATATAGATATAAATAAGTGGACAAATTAATAATTCTCTAAAAGGAATTTTAAAAGTAGTATTTCTATGAAAAGAAGCAAAAAACAACAAGATGCATAATGACATGGTGGAGTGCTTACTTATTAGAGAAGGTACTCCATTTTTGTATTTCAAATGCATACATTTATACAATGAAAGTGGTGAATTTATGGAATTACAAGCAAGCAAACAAAAAAAGCGAACTATGATTTTAAAATCCTTTTCGCTTTTGATAATTATCTTAATTTTATTGTATTTGTTTAAAGCAGTCATTCTGCAAACTACAGGAATCTTGTTGATTATCGCTCTTATATGTTTAGGATTTTATTACCTTGGACATTTGTTATTTAGGATAATGGCTTTTATTATTGTGGTAAGTAGTGTTATATGTGCCATATGTGTATTAGGATATCTTTTATAGCATTAAAATGTAAGAAGGAATGAGAATTATGGAAAAATACCCAATAGAATTTACAATTATATCTCCAAATGGAGAAGTATATGAACCCGATATTGTATACATTACAGCAAATACACCCGATGCTGCTATACAGCAAGTGGAAAATGAGATAAAGAATAGAATGGGTAAGTATTATACATATAAAGTGAAAATTAGTATGCAAAATGAGGAAGAACAACTTGCCTTATTTTAAAAAAGTTCTTTTTTGTAAAAAGAACTTTTTTCATGTAACACTAGTATCTTTTCTTTCTACTGTTCTTTTTAATGTATTCATAAATCTTATCCATGACAAACGTTTCATGATCTTTCCAAATAACTTCAGCTTCTTCTAATGTAACTACTTTGACTAATTCCTCAATTGCTGAACTTTCAACTAAAAATGTAGCTACAGCTCCGGTAGATGTTGAATATTTACTGATAACTGAATCTATAATGTTATCAATCTCTAGTACATTATTATTATGAGATTTATTTTCAATTTGACTACTTGTGTTTGTTATTTCATTTTCGGACAGTTCTTTTAATCGGCTATTTAGAATAAATTCTACATAACCGATTGGGGAATCAATATCTGTACGAAAACGGATATCTTCAATTATCTCCAATACAATTTCTTTATGCTCTTCCCATTTCTTAAATACTTTAGGAAATACTTTTTCTTTACACCGTTCTTCAAATCTCTTGATTTTTTGTTCAAATGTATTTGGCTGTTGAAATTTATCTAATTTCTTTTCAAAATGAATTAAATCGGGATCTTTCTTTTTCTGGCTACGAATAATAAATCTAATTTTTTGTACTTTCCTACCTAATTTAATTTCTTCAAATTCAAAAGAAATATCTGTTTTTTGATTTAATTCTTTTTGAGAAGGTTTTAACACACGTTGCTTAAAATTTGCATAGTTAGGGTATACATCCATCGCATCTAAGTAATATCTTAAATTTTCAAGACTGATTGTACGTTCTTTTAAGTCCTCATATTGCTTAAGTAGTTCATAAATACGTATAGCATATGTACTTTTCAATTTAACAACATTGGCCAATCTATAGCTTGTAAACTTGCTACTCAATTCTATTAAAAACGGCTTTAATAAAGGATCGAAACGCATATCAATTGTCCCTTTATTCCTATTGTAAATTGCGGAAGAAAGCCAAGATACTTGTATCAGTTCTTCTCCTGCTCGAATTTCAATTACTTTAGATAATAATTCTTTTGTTATTTTACTTAACTCCGTATATTTGATAGATCCACTCAAACCAAGTAGATCATGAAATTGTTTAATTGGGAATGTGTATGTTTTAAAATCCCGATCATTCGGTTCAATATTACTAGCTAAACAAAGTAACATCTTTTGTTCAACTAAATTTAAGCGAGAATTTGCTTCAATCAAAGTATTTGATTTAGAAACAATATTATTCTCTTTAATCTGCAAATCTTGATTTATAGACATATTTATATACGTCCTTTCCATACGTCCTCTATTGATACACTAACTATAACAAATATATCACTTTTGTTATAGTTGCTTTTTTTTATAACCAAATATGTTATTTTTACAGATTAATTTTGGAAGTTTTATGACTAAATTTTGTAATTAATTATATTCATAGTCCATAATATAATTATGTGAATTAAAGATTAACAAGAGTTTTTGATATAAAAACTAATACCTTTAAAATTCGTTATAGTTAAACAACCAAATTTGTTATCTTTCTAACCATTTTTGTTATAGTTAAACAACCAATTTAATTATCCTTCTAACCATTTTTGTTATAGTTAGACAACCAAATTTGTTATCTTTCTAACCATTTTTGTTATAGTTAGAACCAAATTTGTTATCTTTCTAACCATTTTTGTTATAGTTAGACAACCAAATTTGTTATCTTTCTAACCATTTTTGTTATAGTTAGAACCGAATTTGTTATCTTTCTAACCATTTTTGTTATAGTTATGTGCCAGAATCCCTTATATATCAACGCATTTCATGTTCCTAAAACATATAAACAATTAAACATATAAACAATTATTATGTAAAACAATCAAACATAGAATATTATGT
>NZ_LXLV01000093.1 GCF_001757995.1 Bacillus mycoides
GCTTCATATTATATGGTTAAGTCCTCGATCTATTAGTATTCGTCAGCTCCACATGTCACCATGCTTCCACCTCGAACCTATCAACCTGATCATCTTTCAGGGATCTTACTAGCTTACGCTATGGGAAATCTCATCTTGAGGGGGGCTTCATGCTTAGATGCTTTCAGCACTTATCCCTTCCGCACATAGCTACCCAGCTATGCCCTTGGCAGAACAACTGGTACACCAGCGGTGCGTCCATCCCGGTCCTCTCGTACTAAGGACAGCTCCTCTCAAATTTCCTACGCCCACGACGGATAGGGACCGAACTGTCTCACGACGTTCTGAACCCAGCTCGCGTACCGCTTTAATGGGCGAACAGCCCAACCCTTGGGACCGACTACAGCCCCAGGATGCGATGAGCCGACATCGAGGTGCCAAACCTCCCCGTCGATGTGGACTCTTGGGGGAGATAAGCCTGTTATCCCCGGGGTAGCTTTTATCCGTTGAGCGATGGCCCTTCCATGCGGAACCACCGGATCACTAAGCCCGACTTTCGTCCCTGCTCGACTTGTAGGTCTCGCAGTCAAGCTCCCTTATGCCTTTGCACTCTACGAATGATTTCCAACCATTCTGAGGGAACCTTTGGGCGCCTCCGTTACACTTTAGGAGGCGACCGCCCCAGTCAAACTGCCCACCTGACACTGTCTCCCGGGTCGATAAGACCCGTAGGTTAGAATTTCAATACAGTCAGGGCGGTATCCCACCAGCGCCTCCACCGAAGCTAGCGCTCCGGTTTCAATGGCTCCCGCCTATCCTGTACAAACTGTACCAAAATTCAATATCAGGCTACAGTAAAGCTCCACGGGGTCTTTCCGTCCTGTCGCGGGTAACCTGCATCTTCACAGGTACTATAATTTCACCGAGTCTCTGGTTGAGACAGTGCCCAAATCGTTACACCTTTCGTGCGGGTCGGAACTTACCCGACAAGGAATTTCGCTACCTTAGGACCGTTATAGTTACGGCCGCCGTTTACTGGGGCTTCAGTTCAGAGCTTCGCTTACGCTAACCCCTCTCCTTAACCTTCCAGCACCGGGCAGGTGTCAGCCCCTATACTTCGCCTTACGGCTTCGCAGAGACCTGTGTTTTTGCTAAACAGTCGCTTGGGCCTATTCACTGCGGCTTTCCGTTAAGAAAGCACCCCTTCTCCCGAAGTTACGGGGTCATTTTGCCGAGTTCCTTAACCAGAGTTCTCTCGCACACCTTAGGATTCTCTCCTCGCCTACCTGTGTCGGTTTGCGGTACAGGCACCTTTTATCTCGCTAGAAGCTTTTCTTGGCAGCGGGGAATCAAAGACTTCGCTCCATAAGGAGCTTCCCCATCACAGCTCAGCCTTCACGATAAGCGGATTTGCCTACTTATCAGCCTAACTGCTTGGACGTGCACAACCAATCGCACGCTTCTTCTATCCTTCTGCGTCCCTCCATTGCTCAAACGATAAAGAGGTGGTACAGGAATATCAACCTGTTGTCCATCGCCTACGCCTGTCGGCCTCGGCTTAGGTCCTGACTAACCCTGAGCGGACGAGCCTTCCTCAGGAAACCTTAGGCATTCGGTGGACGGGATTCTCACCCGTCTTTCGCTACTCATACCGGCATTCTCACTTCTAAGCGCTCCACCAGTCCTTCCGGTCTGACTTCACTGCACTTAGAACGCTCCCCTACCACTGATACCATTGGTATCAATTCGCAGCTTCGGTGGTGTATTTAGCCCCGGTACATTTTCGGCGCAGAGTCACTCGACTAGTGAGCTATTACGCACTCTTTAAATGGTGGCTGCTTCTGAGCCAACATCCTAGTTGTCTAAGCAACTCCACATCCTTTTCCACTTAATACACACTTTGGGACCTTAGCTGGCGATCTGGGCTGTTTCCCTCTTGACTACGGATCTTATCACTCGCAGTCTGACTCCTAAGGATAAGTCATTGGCATTCGGAGTTTGACTGAATTCGGTAATCCGATGAGGACCCCTAGTTCAATCAGTGCTCTACCTCCAAGACTCTTACACTTAAGGCTAGCCCTAAAGCTATTTCGGGGAGAACCAGCTATCTCCAGGTTCGATTGGAATTTCTCCGCTACCCACACCTCATCCCCGCACTTTTCAACGTGCGTGGGTTCGGGCCTCCATTCAGTGTTACCTGAACTTCACCCTGGACATGGGTAGATCACCTGGTTTCGGGTCTACGACCACGTACTAAACGCCCTATTCAGACTCGCTTTCGCTGCGGCTCCGCCTCTTCAGCTTAACCTCGCACGGGATCGTAACTCGCCGGTTCATTCTACAAAAGGCACGCCATCACCCATTAACGGGCTCTGACTATTTGTAGGCACACGGTTTCAGGATCTCTTTCACTCCCCTTCCGGGGTGCTTTTCACCTTTCCCTCACGGTACTGGTTCACTATCGATCACTAGGGAGTATTTAGCCTTGGGAGATGGTCCTCCCAGATTCCGACGGAATTTCACGTGTTCCGCCGTACTCAGGATACATTCAAGAGAGAACGAAGTTTCGACTACGGGGTTGTTACCCTCTGTGACGGACCTTTCCAGGTCGCTTCGTCTACCTCGTTCCTTTGTAACTCCGTATAGAATGTCCTACAACCCCAAGAGGCAAGCCTCTTGGTTTGGGCTAGATTCCGTTTCGCTCGCCGCTACTCAGGAAATCGCATTTGCTTTCTCTTCCTCCAGGTACTTAGATGTTTCAGTTCCCTGGGTCTGTCTTCCATACCCTATGTATTCAGGTAAGGATACCATACCATTACGTATAGTGGGTTTCCCCATTCGGAAATCTTCGGATCAAAGCTTACTTACAGCTCCCCGAAGCATATCGGCGTTAGTCCCGTCCTTCATCGACTCCTAGTGTCAAGGCATCCACCGTGCGCCCTTTCTAACTTAACCAAACTAAAATTAAAAAA
>NZ_LXLV01000094.1 GCF_001757995.1 Bacillus mycoides
ATTCCTTATAATACTGTAATTGAAACGCTTCGTGAAATAATGGGAAGTGGTTTGATTCCGAGTGTTATAAAAATCGATATAGAAGCATAAATAAAAGGACAGAATTAATTCTGTCCTTTTATTTATGCTTCTATATCGATTTTTATAACACTCGGAATCAAACCACTTCCCATTATTTCACGAAGCGTTTCAATTACAGTATTATAAGGAATCTTTTCTTTATGTACTAGTGAAAGAGTAGTAGCTTCATAGTCTTTACGATACGGCTCAAGTATCATAATTTCATTCATCTTATTCAACAAAAGAGCCTTACCTCTGTAGGCAAGACTCCACTAGTATAGTTATATAGTATTTACATAGCAAATAAGAAACATAAAACATATAATACCAAGTAACAGAACCCTAACATTCCGCCTATAGCTAGTACCTGTTTAACCCAGCTCTTGAATTTCAGATTACTGTCAATAATCGCTTGCACTCTTTCCATATCCGTTTCCTCCTATTAAGGAGAACCCTTAAAGACTCTCACCTCGCTATGATACCATTAAGGAATGACTAATAGAGGTCTAATTTTTGTCTAAATGTATAATATTACCCTATATGCAATATTGCATATAAGAATGTATTGATAAAAATGTAAGCGCTTACTATAATAAAAGCATAAAGATAAATCACATCATAGCATCAACAACAGAGGAGGAAATAATATGACAATCGCAATGGCAGTTTTATCATTCTTAGGTGGAGTACTTCCATTAGTAACAGAACTTTTAAAAGCAGTAATGTAAATTCATTATTCCACAATTATTTATAAAAATTATCATACCTTAATACGAAAAAAGAGGAGGAAATAATATGGCAATCGCAATGGCAGTTTTAAAATTTGTAGGTGGAATCATTCCATTTGTACAAGAACTTTTAAAAGCAGTAATGTAAATTCATTATTCCGCAATTATTTATAAAAATTATCATACAAATGATCTGTATATCAAAAGTGAATTGATTTGCAGATCATTTGTGTGAGCAAAGTCCCTTTAGCATTATGAAGGGACTTTTTTAAATTTCTACATACTTGAGGTTCCATCACATCAACATCAAATTAAAGCACTTTAAAAAAATTTAAAAGTGCTTTTTATTTATTATAAATACGAATGTAAACTTTTAAATATTAGTTTACTTTCATTTTCTTGATTTCATTGGGTTTATCCTACCTTAGCTATTTTTAGCAAAAACACCGAGAAAAGTATACATTCAAAAATGCATGAATAAAGGGATTGCAAAATCTATTCGAAGTAAAGAACTACTTAATTAAAATGATCTAATTAATCAAAAATCTCATAATTATGATAATATATTGTTTAACAGATGTTAAAAAGGAGGACATAACAATATGACTGATTCTAAACAAAAAACACCCCTTTGGGAATGGTTTGCTTATCTTGGAGCAACCGTAACAATTATAAAACTTGTATATACATATTTATTTTAAAATCAAACTGTAGCTTTAAAATAAAGTTTGATTAAAAATATCTACTCCCACCCTTACTCTACGGAATATAAAAAGAATCTATTTTGCTATAATTGATTGATTTGTTTTAAAAGCTTTTATTAAGGGGGAATGACTGCAACCCTGTTACTACCACTAGAAAGAGAGACGAATTAAATGGGATTTCATGTAGATTTAAAGGAATTCAATGAAGTACTGGCCAAACTCCAAAAAGACACCAGTAAAACAAATAATCAACTTGAACAAGCCCAAAAAGCATTGAATGGTATTATCCAGGCCGATGCCATGCAGGGTGCAACAGGAAATGCGATTGTCAACGACATCAATAATAACCAAAGTGCAGTTGTGACTGGGTTGAAAGTTACCAATGAATTTCTCATTGCGGAAATGTTGACAACCTTAAAGGATTTTCAGTCAACAACGGGAGAAAGTGATGAGAATGCGGTTATTCTGGAAGATGCATTACTGCAAACACAAAACAAACTTTCCAATCTCCAACCCAAGAAACATGAAATGGATAGTCGCATCTCTAATATTTACAACAGCGTGAACGATTTGATTTCATTGAGTATGCCGAGAAGCCAGTTTGATGAAAAACTGGTTGCAGCCAGCAAAGAACTAGAGGATACGATTCAAAAAGTACAACAATTTGAAAGCAAAAAAGAAAAAAGCAATGCGGAAGACATTCTCGATGCCCTAAACAAGCAAGTTCAAATTGCGGGGAAAATGAGTAATTTATCTTATACTGATCCGAAACTGCAAACTTTCTTTGCGCAAGATGCGTTGGCAAAAGGCATTCATGAAATGGATACAGAAATCACGAAGGCGGAAAAAGAGGCGCAACTGCAAGCTGAAAAAGAAATGAAGAAAAAACAAGAGGAATGGGCGAAAAATCATCCATTGGAGGCTTGGCTTCAAAACTTTTCCGATAGTGCCGGTGAGAAATGGGATGTATTGAGAAAAGGCACAAAATGGGTAGGGGAGAACATTCCTTTCCTGAAAGGACTTTCTGATGATTTCTTGGCGTTAGAAGGTTTTATAGGGGCGGCAGGTTCCGCGATTAGTGGGGCTGCGATAGGTGCAATAAAATTAGGTTTCCTAATCGCAGAGCTTGGTGAGTGGGGTTATAACTCGATACGCGGCGTAGAAACAGAACAATGGAAACTGGACGATATTTATGGTGCATGGGACGGTACGAAGAAACTCGCCGAGTATGGGATTGTAGGCTCTATCACAATTGCGGCTCCTTATCTTAGTGTTTTCTTAAATAATCCCGCATACACGGACAAAATTCCCGTGCTGGATAACCTCGCTAGAACCTTTAGAAGAGACCAAAAAGAAATGTTCAACGCAGCGAAAAGTTATGTAGAAAAAGCCATGACCGACCCTTATGCTTTTGGTGGCATGGGATTTGATATTGTCAGTTGTCTTTTCGGCGTTGGTGAAGTAAACGCCGCAGTGAAAGGATCAGCTACAGCTGGAAAAATCGCAGAGGGTAAAAATGTCTTTCGGGCAGCAGGGAAACGCGATAAAATAGTTGGTAAGTCGGAAGAAGTAGAAACATTCATGAATAAGTTGCCGGATAGTATGAAGAATGTCAGGGAAAAGATTAAAAATATTGAGATCCCGAATTTATTCCCTGAACCTGCGCTAGCAAGTGGAGGGAAAGTCGGAGAAAGAAAGACACTTGGAGAGTTATTTTCTGTTGCTAAGAGTGAAACTAAGGGTACGGGTAATGGTAATAGGTTGAATTTAGAAGATATCACTAGTGGGATTTTGAAAACTAAACCAATGAATTCGCCTAAGCCCGATAAATGGTATAAGAAGGGTGGAAGTATCTCCATCGATGATAATGGCACTTGGACATATACTAACAAATCTGGAGTATCAGTAAATTATCCGAATGGTTACCCAGATTTTACACCTTATATGCATCCAAATGTTAAACCTGTACAAATAGAAGTCCATTCACCTAAAAATAATCCGAAAGATTTTGAAAATGCAAATATAGCAGCTAAACTTACAAAAGATACCGATCCACCAATAATAGATAATCAAAGGCCACCAGAAGGTTATACATGGCATCATCATGAAGATGGAAAAACTATGATGCTAGTAGATGAAGATATCCACAGAGAGTTTAGACACATTGGTGGTCAATCAAAGGTTAATGGGAAAAATAAAAATAAGTAATGATATAGGAGTGAGAGTATGACAAAAATGCTTAGTGAAAATCCAAAAGTTTCTTTACAGGATATAAAACAATTTGAACAAAAGTGTGATGTTACACTACCTAAGCAATATGTTGATTTTTTATTAGAATACAATGGAGGATTTCCTCAAGAATCTAACTTCAAAATCTCTGATGATGAAGGAGAAAGCTTAGTCAATAAGTTTTATGGAATTGGGGATATGAAAAGTAATCTAGGCAAAGTTTTTGAGGTTTTAGAAGGAGAAATACCAGAAGATTTTATTTCAATTGCTAATGATCCAGCAGGAAATGAGATTTTATTAGGAATTAATGGAAATTTTCAGGGGAAAGTATATTTTTGGATTCATGATATAGAACCTGAAGACGAAATGGACAATATGTTTATCCTTGCAGATACCTTCAATGAATTTATGGGTATGCTTCACTAATACATCATATCGCATATATAGTAACAACAGCATTAAAATATTATTAACATCTTTATAGCAAGGGAATGCTTGTAGACTGATCTATACTGCATTCCCTTATTGTATGTATGCTATATTCTTATTCGCCTTTTTCTAACAGTAGAACCACGAATCTTGGCGAAGACATTGGTTTTTGCCCTGTCCTGGGGTCCGTCCTCGCTTTTTATTCCACGGTTCCCTTGACCACGAGCCTCCGAACCCTCAAACTCCCAAAGCTAACCCCAGCGGGCAAAAACCGCCCTTCTGGGGCCACCCCTGGCGAGTTTGCATGAGGGTTCCCCTCATCGTCAAGGAACTTTCGCGGCATAAACGCCAGGACTCAGCGAGTCCACATGCGTCGCCACCACGATTCCTTTTTAATCTCTTGTACTTCTTCATTGTTTACTTGTTGTTCGGATGAATCTATTTCTAATATCGCTTGTTTTTCTTCTATCATAATTCTTTTTAAATCTTGAATCTCTCTCATCAAATACATAATTTGTTCATCTTTCTTATTTGCTTGATCTTTCATTGCCTTTTCTAATTCTTCCGCAACTATTTTTCTCACTTCATCTAAGGTAAACATAGTCTGTTCAAATGTTTGTTTAGAAGTGTTTTCCTGAACAACTTCCATATCAACAGCAATATATTTTTTAAAACCTTCTTTGTCTAATACTTCTAGAATCTCTTTATGAGGGACATTCTTTTTATTTCGAAGTTTATTAATAAATTTTAAAACGTCCACACATTCAGAAGAAATATAGTACTTATTTTTCTCCCCCTGTTTGAATAGAATAAATTCTTCATAAGTATTGCAATTTCGTTTAATTGTCATTGAAGATACACCAACTTGTTTTGCTATATCTTCAGCCGATAGCCAAATTAATTCATATTTTTCCCTAATCATTGTTTAAATCACTCCTATCTAAACAAACAAACAGCATCTGAACATTGTCCGTAAACATTATTATATCAGGTGTTTAGGTGCTGTTCAGATAAATACCTTGTTCAGATGAACACTTATTAAAAATATTTAAACAAACACCTAAACATCTTCATGAATTTTGTTCCTAAATAGGGATCCCCTAAACCTTCCTATATACACATAAATTAACTATTTGTTTTTTAGCATAATAATTTTTAATTAAAAAACAAGCTATTCTATAAAATTGGAAATTCTGAATTAAAAAAGACAGAAGAGCATAAGGGGTTTTTGGGCCCAACTAGGGGTTGGGACTAGGCGGAGCCTAGCTTAAACGTGGGTACACGAAAATTCCCAGGATGTCCACTCACTGACGACACAAAACCCTCCAAATGTCCCCATTGTGTCCCTAGATGTAGACTCAGTGAGTACACAAAGTCCCTTTGATGTCTCCATATGAGTACTCACTAAGGACATGATATTTTTAATAAATTGCAATCAAACATTACTTTAAAATACTAAAAGAAAACAATAGGCATTAAATAAATATAAATTCTTAATCTAGAAATAAATAACAACAAAATACTAGATGCTATTTAGATGCTTCAGAATCCTTTTTAAAGAATATAAATCTAAAACAATACTATTTTATCGTTAAAACGAAAATAAACGCTTAAAAAGCAAAATAAACAGGTTTAAAAGAAAGGTTTCCTTTACTTTTGGGGTTGAGGCTGGTTCGTCGTGTGGGGACGAGCCCCCACTTATTACGTATCTATCAATATGGTAAGTGAAATTATTAGACGAAAGCACTAGCGGTTCGGCTCGTATAATAGCAAATTCAAGCCGATGATCATAAATAGTTGCTTTTGGATGTATCGGCTTGGTGATATCCAAACTCGAGCCGAAAAAAGTTTTGCAAGGATGTAGCAACGCGAAAGAAAATACGACCCGTTCCTTGCGGAACTTTTAGCCCTTTATATAGAGAGTGAGAAGGGACAAGCATACAAAATTAGTGTAACCTGTATGAAATTCATACAGGTTACACTAATTTTATAGGTAAATTTTTCAATTCTTTTGGTTTTCTTATAAACATAGTTTGTAATGTTTGATTAATATTGTCTCGATCTCCACAAAGAATCATATTAGGATTTATGTAAAGTGCATACATTCTAGCATTAATTCCATCTCTACCCGACTCAAAACGTCCAATTAGACCCTTTTCAATTAATTGTTTTATTAATCTACTAACTGTATTTTTACTAGAACCTATTTTTTCTGCTATTTCAGTTTGAGTCATAGGTAACTGCTCTTTTGCATTAATATCATGAACAATACAGTTAGATCGAAACCCTATAAAACCAATGATTTTGTTTAAAAACATAATTTCTTCGTTTTTCAAATAATTATTCTGAATAAGATATAACCAATTCTCTTGAATAATTTGAGCGAATTTAGCTTTATTCTTCACTTTCCGTTCTGGGACTAATTTCATACCATGAGAATTAGCTTTTGCTTGAAGTTCATTTGCTAAATACATCTCTTCTTCTGACAAAATCTTCGAATCCTCGATATCTCTTAATCTTGCATTTTTTTCAGCTTGTTTTAAATTGATAGTATTTGTCAGGGGTACAGCCAACGTACTAACATAAAACCCACGCTAAGGAAAAGAAAGCTTGATATAAAAGGATTTCTAGCGTAACAAAAAGGATTGTGATAAATAATGCTACAAATTATTTTTGATACAGTATTTTGTTACAGCTAAATTGGCTAAATAAAGGCTAACGCTTCTTGAGACCATCGCCGTAACAAAAACGTCCATTTTAGTTACAGCCCTTAGCGTACAAAAATCAAGGTTTTCACTTCAAAAAAATGTCTTAACGTGGGTTTTATGTCATTTAGTTGGCGGGATCCCTATAAGAGAAAACCCTGAAAAATCAATGAAATTCAGGTTTGAGTGTGCGTTTAGAATCACACCTTCATATTCACAAAATTTAGGTGTCACTTTTTTGGGACACTTTTAAGTAAATAGCCTATAAACGTTGATTTAAAAGGATTTTAGGTGTTAACTTTTTTCACTTATCGTTTTTCCTTAAACGTCAGTTATCAATTTCGGTAAGTACGAAAAACCCTTTATTTTCAATGTTTCTAAAAGATTTCCGAAATTAAAAAATTTCCCTAGTTCTCCACTTCGATAACTACGAAAATACAGCAAGGTTCAACTAGATGCCCTTTTGATTATAAGAGAATTGGCGAAGCCTGAACTCCTTCCCTAATTTTCGTTATACATCGACAAACTTCTATTAAAGGAATATGGTATATGATTTGGCACAGTTGAAAACCCAGTCATATCAAAGGTTTTCACGTTTCCACTATTTCAAAAAAATATCAAAAACATAGGGTTTTTCTTTTTCGAAAAGGGTTATTTGGGAAGGTGGATTTAGAATCTAATAGAAATGCTTCCAAAACTTCTCCCCACCTAATAACATATCAATCTATAGTCTTACCTTATATTTAAACAGTAGTATCAAACCCCTCAGAATCCCTTATATTCTCTTTTTGTTTATTAATGGCCTTTCATATTAGGAATCAACCAAACACCTCATACAATTAAATCTGAAAAGCCAGTTATCACGGATAACTTTTATTTTTGCTAGTAAAACATAAAACCACTACATTCCCCCAATAAAATCCCTAATTATCTTCCTCCACTATGTAAAAGCTAGTATCTGGTTTCTTTAAAATTTCAAGTACCATATAGTTAATAGGCACTCAACACCCATACATAAATAGGCAACATAGAACGAAATAAGTAGAAAAACAAAGAAGAGAGAAGATGCACTAGAGAGAACAACAAAAGCCCAGAGAGATAGAAAAAGACAAAGGAATATGGTATATGATTTGGCGGATTTTAAAATCCAGTCATATCAAGGGTTTTCGCAGTCCTCCTGTATCGAAGAAACAACAAAAACATAGGGTTTGTAATTTCGCAAAAGGGTAAAAATGGAAGTAAGGAGTGAACCGAAGAACAGAATAAAAAGCCACACAGAGTAACAAAGGAAAAACAAACCTCAAATACGCAAAAAAGCTAGGGAATATGGTATATGATTTGGCGGATTTTAAAATCCAGTCATACCAAGGGGTTGCGCATTCCTCCTGTATTGAAAAAAACAACAAAAACATAGGGTTTGTAATTTCGTAAAAGGGATAAATTGGGGTTTTATTGCAAAAAAAAAGCTATCTTCATTAATATGTAGATAGCTTTTCTAATTGTGTATCTAATTCATTTAAATAAGCAATTTCTTCATCAATTGTATGTTCTTCAAATCGTAAAACACTTGTGAAATCAAGTTGTTGTTCAGCATAATGATAAACCGTCTTAGCACCTCTACCACGCTTAGTTTGATAGATTAGCTCATTATTGTCTCTTAATGTCGCTATATGCCTTTCTAATGAACGAACAGAAACATCTAATTCCTCAGCTATACTTTTAATGTTCCCTTCATATGTACCGCCATTCTCCTTGAAAAATTCACGTAATCTCGCTTCAGTATCCATTATGTATATACCTTTGTTCTCATAGAATTGCCATTCAAAATAGCCACTTAGATTACAAGGAATGCCTGTACATATTTCAATCCAGGTTGATTTAAAGTTGCGATATTTGCCCGAATAAGCGTGCTTAATACATTTCCCTAGCTCACGTTCTGTAAATGGATGATCGTGCTCGTTTTGGACCTTAGGAAGCCATTGAGAGTACATATAGTTCGCGCATTCTTCTTGCGTATACTTCAGCCATCTTAATACTAAAGCTAAAGTAAAGGCTGCGTGATCACGGTAACTTACGTCACCGTTTAATAGAGCTGCTACAGCCGGTTCTTTTTTAAATGATTCTTGTTTGAAATCTATAACCGAGTTTTCTCTCTTTCTACGCTCGTCTCGCTCATTTAAAAGCCATCTAAACGCATTTATAGAGTGAACATCCTCATTGTACAGTCTTACCATCTTGCCCGTTCTAGGGCTGTTTTTAGGCATTACAAATACGTGATTTGCATTAAAACAGGAAGCATCTGCTAAACCATCTAACTTACGAGTCATTTCTTTTACCACTTGCTCGTATAAATGAACCGAAGGTGGTGTGCCAGCCATCTTTTTCAATAGAATGGTCCCTGCATAATTTCCTTTAGTCGGTGTATCCCATATCATCGAAAGCTCAACACCGAGCTTCTTTTTGACAAATAAACGTAATTCATCTTTACTCATAACGACATTACTTTTATCTAAATCAAAATCCAATATGATTACGCCTAATAAAGATAAAACTTCTTTAGTAAAGAAACGATAATCTATAAACATATTAGGAGTGAAATAACTAAATTTCTTTGTAGCTTCTAATAGTTTCTCCATTGTTTTTACGGTCTTTTTGTCCAATAATAGGCGCGTTTCTTTATCAAAATTCATTACAAAAGCGTTCATTTGAATTTGACGACCCTTTGTATCACGTTCGCCTTTACGATGTTCGAATAAATCACGTAGCATTATCTCAAAGCATTCTTTAACCGTAATATTTCTACCTTTTTCAGGGCGTTTACGCTTTTTCTTTTTCTCATTCTTCTCTTCTTTTTGCATATATGTAAGGTAATATTCTCTAACTTGACGTTCATATAGAACTTGACTGAATTCTTTAGATATATAATTTCGACTTACATATTTTGTACCGATTTTCGTTTTTGAAAGCTTAAACAGCTCTTTCTTTACTTTCCCAGGTACATAGGAATATGATCTAATATAATCTAAAACTACAGAATCGATTTTTCTCTCAATCTGTTTAAATGTTAACACAAAAAAATCACACTCCTCTTGTAAAAAACACAACAAAGAAGACTAGTGCGATTCCCACCCAAACCTATAACAATTTTTCATTTTAAAAAGGATTTCAATAAATACTTGAAAATTACTTAATTACTAGTTATTATAATACTAGTTAATTTATTAAATAATCCCTAAAAAACAATAAATCACTTTTAGTCGAGTTGATACATTTTGTTGGTGGGAATCACGAAGAATTGATGTGGGGACATCGATTCTTTTTTTTATCTTCATTTTTAATACTTTACTGTTTTTTTGTGATAATTCTAGCTTTTCCCTGCTTTTTCTCATCTTTTTCTTGTAGATAATTGTAACACAGACCCGAACAAAAACGTAAATGCTATTTTCATACGTAGTTCTTTTTTTTACTCAAAAACCCCTCAAATCCTTTTAATCTAGTCTTCTCTTTTAATACCAAGTTCTTTCATTCTTCTATATAGTGTTGTTTTACTAATCCCTGTAATAGCTGTAATCTGAGGTACATTAGCTTCTCTATTGAGATACATATCGATTGCCTTTTGTAGCTTCGTACCTGAATCACCATATACTTTAGGTCTACCAAACTTAACACCGCTTTTTTGCGCTAAAGCAATGCCCTCATCTTGTCTCTTCTTCATTTTCTCTCTTTCCTTTTCAGCAATGGCCAAGTGCATCAAAACTTGCATATGGCCGAACGCTCTCGTAATGACATCATCGTGAGTCATCATACTATTTAAGTACTCCATATCTAAAAAGATAAGCTGTACGCTCATACGTGAATAGAAATCAACTTCTTCTTTACCTTCAGCAAAGTTACGTGCAAAACGATCTATTTCGTGAAAGTAAATCGTATCCCCCGGCTGCACCTTTGATTTTAATTCCTGGTATGCTGGTCTATCAAAGTTTTTTCCACTCTGTTTATCTATGTAAATATTTTCTTTCAAAATCCCTTTTTCTAATAATGATTCAATTTGACGTTTTTCGTTCTGTTGTTTACTTGAGATACGGATATAGCCAAAATTCATACAAAATCCTCCTGTTTTCAATACACACTTTCGGTACGTACTTACGGTACTGTTTGAACCTCATAATTATGCTTCAAAAATCGCGTTCCGTAAAGTGTACTTTATGGTATTGTTAATAGATTAATGCTTTCACAGGAAGATTCTTTTCCTTTAATAAAAACACTCGTCATACGAGATCTTTGTGTAGCAATGTAACCAAATCATAAGACAAGTATTAGGGGACATTGTAACAGTAAAAATATACCTTTGTTGTCCACTAATACTTATAGAATAATACGGTTCGATTTCTACATAGCCCCTAATCCTTTGAGTCGATTTTTTCCTTGATATACTCAATAAAATTAGGAGCATTATCATTCTTAATCACTTCAATTTTATCTATTACTTTGAATTTAATATCTTGGGATAGATCGTCTCTTTCGTTGATGTCTGTTTCTTTAAGATGTTTCCTAATAATAGGATCAATTTGGTTTAAGAAGTATACAGTATCCTTATCAAAGTTTTGACACATATAAAAAATCAACACCTTTATCGAATTTTCAAGACAAGTACTTTCTTATTTTTTTCAAAGAACCTTTATGGTAGTAATTAATAGCTTGAATGGTTTGTCCATAATGTTCCGCAATCTCCGTAAGCGTTTTTTCCTCTAGGTAGTATAAACTTAATACCTCTAATTCTTTATATGATAATTGAGTTAATGCCATTTCTAATTTTTCATCACGAATCTGGGCTAACAAGCTATTACTATCTTCTTTTTGAAGTAACATCTCTAGAGGTGTTTTATCTTGTGATCGAACAAACTCAACTACGGTTGTGTTTACTGTCTCCTTATCTTTACTCACAAATTTGTCTAACACTAAAGGATAACGACTACTACGTAATTTAAACCGTTTATCATAATCAATAGCGTATCTCTTTATAAATCCTGAAAGGTATTTTAAAATTCTCCGTTCAATATAGAGTGCTCTAAAGCTATTGTTTAACTGACTAACATTTTCTTCAGACGGATTGTCTATCAATTTTTTGAATAGCATATTATTTTCTTCTACTTGAAGGAATTCTTTTATTAAACTAATTTCATTAATCTGGTTCATCTTTTCTTTCAAAAATTTAACTTCTGCTTTTATCTCTTTATCATCCTTTTTTAAAGTAACTTCGTGTTTCAATTTTAGCCCTCCCTAAAATCCCCTTTTTATTAAAGGTGAAAAAAGATAAAACTATTTTTTATTTCACTATACCCTTTGGGATTTTTTGTATTTCAAACACCAAAAAACCAAACGTACGTTCTTATTTTGTATCCATTATATAACAATAATTTTATAATATGCAAGACTATTAATTCTAATTTGAAAGAAAATATCAAAAAGAAGTCCCAAATTCGGAACTCCTTTTTTTATATTGCTTGATATGCAGTCAAGATGCTAAGATTAGGATAAAAAGTAAAGGATTGGTGCACGATGAAGTACGCCTTAGGATACATTCTACTGCTAATCAACATTTTGCTTGCAACTCCAATATTAAACAGAATGCTTACTAACCAAATCACCCAATGGGACGCCATTTCATATTTCTGTCCCCTCATTACAGTAATAGCTTTGGTGTACCTATTAGGAAAGAACAAGGTTAGAAACATTCACTGGCAAATCAATTTCATAGGACACATCGTTGTCGGTTTAATACCAATTCTGTTTTTGCTGTCCGTATTCATCCGGTTTTAGAAGAAACATTTAGTCTGGAAGAATATAATAATAGCTGATGCTGTTGCTGGATCAGTTGCATAGTTAGTTCGGTTAGATACACAAGAAACAAAGCTCTTATCACAGTTAGCACAACGATTTGAACTATATTTGCCATAGCAATCATCGTGGATATAGCAACAACCATCAATTTTATTTTTAAGTGCTCCACCACCAGTTGCATTACCGCAACCTTTACCACACCATTTATATCCACCTGGTAAACAGAAGTCAAAGAATCCTTTTGCTTTATACATTTCTGGTTCAGCTTTAAGAGCTTCGAAAGGTCTGTCATCAGTGCTAAGCATATTAATCCAAGCAGCTTCAACATCTTGTTGGATTTTCTCAGAATAAGTAACAACGAATTGTTTCGTTTCCACATCATAACTTACCATTTTAATATATTGATGACCATTTTCCTCAACAATCATATCTACAGTAGCTGTTTCAAAAGTTTTGCCCTCTTTATTTGTCGCAAGACCGAACAGTAAGCGGATATTAGAGTTAGTATCTAATAAGTAATGAACCTCTGCTTTTTCTGCACGATCATTTAAAATGTCATACTCAATACCTTTGTGTTCAAGAACAGTAATTTCTTTACCAAACTCTGCTTTCAAATAGCCTTGAAGCTCCTTGAATACTTTGTTCGATTCTACAACTTGTAACTTGTCATTCAAGCTTTTTGCTTCGATTAACTGAAAGTTGTTAATTGCCATTTCCATAGAAAATCGCTCCTTAAAATTTAATTGAGTAAGAAGTTGTGTACTCAACCTCTTCTAATTGTTAAAGGTGAAACGAATATCGGGAAATTAAAAAAGAATTTGAAAAAAAATAAAAAAGATTTGGCAGAGCCAGATCTTTTTTATTTTTCCTATTTAAATTTCACCTCCATGTAAAAGGAGGTTTTTATATGAGTACTGAAGTTGTTGTACCAAAAGTATTGAAAACAACACATTCTCAAAAGAATTACGGAATTTCTATTGTGAATGCAGAAGATTTTTGGCAAGAAGGATACAAAGGTCAAGGAGTAAACATCGCGGTAATTGATTCCGGTTGTGATTATCACGAAGAACTAAACAGAAATATCATTGATGTTTTCAATTTAACAACAGATGATAACGGTAATCTCAACGTAGTAACAGATCATTATGGCCACGGCACACACGTAGCTGGTATTATTGCAGCTACAAATGAGTCAAACCTTATTGGTATCGCCCCGGAAGCTAATTTAGTCATTATTAAAGTCATAAACCAACAAGGTAATAGTGATGCACAAACGTTAATCAAAGGAATTGAATTAGCCTTAAATTGGAGAGGTAAAAACGGAGAAAAAATCGATATTATCAATCTCTCTTTAGGCAGTAAGAAGGACAACGAGGAATTAAGGAACGTAATAAAATTCGCTGTCTCACAAAATGTATTTATTGTAACAGCAGCCGGGAATGAAGGAGATGGAAGTGATATAACGGATGAACTTTCCTATCCTGGCTTTTATGAGGAAGTTATCCAAATAGGAGCTATCGATGAAGAATTTAGGCTTGCTAAATTCAGTAACACGAACAGCACGATAGATTATTTAAGCCCTGGTGATAAAATATTCTCTACTTATAAAGACAATACGTACCAAACATTATCAGGAACTTCAATGGCTGCACCCCAAGCATCAGGAGCTATCGCTTTATTATTAAGTTATTTGAAATCGAATAACATCGATTACACACAAGAATTAGTCGATTTATATCTTAGACTAAACGCAATTGAGCTATCTGGCTACTCAGAGAAAGCACAAGGTAAAGGAGTTCTTCATCTAAACAAGATGGTAGGTGAAGAAGATGGATCTTAACCAATATGTAAGTTTAATCGGAAATTTCGGTTTTCCATTAGTCCTAGCAACCTACTTATTACTCCGTATGGAAAGAAAAATCGAATCATTAACAGACGCGATTAACGAACTTCACAATTACATTGAGAGCGAGAGAAAATCGAAATAAAACACAAAAAAGAGGTACCGAATTCGGTACCTCTTTTTTCTTTATAAGGTGATAGTTGGACTCGAACCAACGGTCAAGGTTTTGCGGACCTTTGCTTTGCCTAACTTAGCTATACCACCACGAAATAGTATTAAAGGTGATAGCCGGATTCGAACCGGCGCTCAAGGTTTTGCAGACCTATGCCTTACCACTTGGCTATATCACCACGAAAATCGCCTTTATCTATATAGGTGAAATGAAAACAGCCAAATTAAAAATAATAATAAAATTTTTTTATTTTTTTTTAATTTTAAAGTTTTCATTTCACCTTATACACTATAAACAATTTTTTGGAGGGATAAATTATGCCATATTCTATGACAGTATACACAATGTCTCATTGCGCTCCTTGTAATGAATTCAAAAATTTTCTTGATAAAAACAACATCAACTACCTAGTTAAAGAAATAACAGGCGATAAAGAAGCATCAAAAGAGTTTAACGATAAAGGATTTATGTATACACCCACTTCTATTATTGAAATTGATGGTAAAACTCACACAATTGTCGGGGGCAACAGAGAAGAAGTTGAACAGCTTTTACATATCAAGTAAACAAGAAAGACCTGGTGGTTACCAGGTCTTTCTTTCTAAGGAGTGATTATTTATGAACGGAAAATTACTAGAAAAAGACTTGAAAAAATACAATCAAATTAAAACCGATTTACTGAAAATGTCTAAGTGTATTGAGTGTTGTGAACAGGAGAATGAACGAGTAATGTATCAAAACGTTACTATGGAGTATTCCAAAGAATTAAAGCAACTTCAGAAGGCTCTAGAAGCGACATATGGAGTTAAATTATGTAGTTGTTATAAAGTAGAGGGATAATGCAAGCGATCATCACTAAAAAGGTATATAATGAATATAAGTTATATATGTCTCCCATAGTGACTTTAGATAGTGAGGTGCTAGTATTATGAATCAAAAACAAATTAAAGAACTTCCTACTTCCGTTCAACACGTTCTTAAAGTAATGCGAGGCGAAGAAAGCTTAAAACAACGACAAGCGATCAAGCCAGTAGACTTTCATTCTTATACAGCTGAAGAGATATTCCCAAATAGTCCTGAAATGCAAAGATACTTCAACAAACAAAAGAAACTTAAAACAATATAAGCCGTAAGGGTAACAAAACCACCAAGATAACTTTATTTGGTGGTTTTTATATTTTTTCACACATAAATAAAAGGACAGAATTAATTCTGTCCTTTTATTTATGCTTCTATATCGATTTTTATAACACTCGGAATCAAACCACTTCCCATTATTTCACGAAGCGTTTCAATTACAGTATTATAAGGAATCTTTTCTTTATGTACTAGTGAAAGAGTAGTAGCTTCATAGTCTTTACGATACGGCTCAAGTATCATAATTTCATTCATCTTATTCAACAAAAGAGCCTTACCTCTGTAGGCAAGACTCCACTAGTATAGTTATATAGTATTTACATAGCAAATAAGAAACATAAAACATATAATACCAAGTAACAGAACCCTAACATTCCGCCTATAGCTAGTACCTGTTTAACCCAGCTCTTGAATTTCAGATTACTGTCAATAATCGCTTGCACTCTTTCCATATCCGTTTCCTCCTATTAAGGAGAACCCTTAAAGACGCTCGACTCAT
>NZ_LXLV01000095.1 GCF_001757995.1 Bacillus mycoides
TTTATACTGTTTTCATGTATTCATTTTGTATGAATTTATATATGAAAATTGTTTTATTTACTTACATTTATATGTAATTTTTGTACTAGTTTTTATAGCCTAATACAAATTTATCACCTGGTTATCTATAACTGAATGACTACAATATCCCATTCAATCTCGAGTAAATATTAGTATTCCATAATTTAATTATGTAAATAAGTCTGTGTAAAAATTGAATTTGACGCGAACTTGCGTTCGTGTATTTTTCTGTTATAGTATATATGAGGTTATTTTTATTGACTACAGCAAGCAACGTCAAAAATCCGTACATCGTAAGAAATTATACGAAAATCTAAATAAAATGCCCTTTTACATAGAAGAATTTGTGGAGTACAAAGAATTGCATGATGCCTCTCCCTCCACCCTTCTGAATTATGTATATGATTTTAGAGTCTTCTTTAATTGGTTATTATCTGAACAAATTATTGAATTGAAACCCATTAAAGACATATCCTTCTCTGATTTGGAGAATTTAAAGAAAAAAGATGTTGAGAACTTTATAAGGTTTCTAAAACTACAACAAAACATGCAGAATTCCTCTGTTAACAGAAAAATTTCAGCCTTAAAATCATTATTTAAGTACCTTACCTCCCTATCAGAGAATGAAGATGGAGAATGTTATTTTTATAGAAATGTAATGGCTAAAATAGAAATACATAAAGATAAAGAAACATTAAATGCTCGTGCAAAACGTATGAGATCTAAGATATTTCATAATAATGACGATCAAGAATTTTTGAATTACGTTAAGTACGAACATGAAAAATCTTTAACAAAACATCAGTTGTTCTATTTTCTAAGAGATAAAGATCGTGATGTAGCTATCCTTTCCCTTTTTCTTGGTAGTGGTATTCGTGTAAGTGAATTGGCCGATCTTCGTATGGAAGATATAAACTTAAAAGAAAGACTAATTGATGTGATCCGAAAAGGAAATAAAGAAGATTCAGTATGGATTACCCCCATTGCGTTGAATGATATTGAAAAGTATATGGAAATTAGAGATAACAAATACGCTCCAGGGAAAGAATTAAAAAATGTGTTTTTATCGAAGTATAAACATACTGCACAGCCTCTTTCGGTTAGAGCTATCCAGGATATAGTAGAAAAATATACTAAGGCCTATGGCAAAAAAAGGTTCTGGTGCAAAGATTTCATTTATTCGAAAGAGGTATATAGATTCCTAATGGAATCTATTCTTATGCAGCCATTCCGAATAGTTGATGAATAAACTTTATTTCATTTTGGACAGACTTGTCCCGTAAAATAAGTTGGCCTTTTTTAATGATATGCATCGCTTCTATTCCTGAAAGAATAGATGTAGCTGTACGAAAAGACTTCAATCCTAACATTGAACGAACTCTCTTTTTAATAAAGCGATGATCTTGCTCTACAATGTTATTCAGGTATTTTACCTGCCTTATTTGGATGTCTACAGGCATTCTTTTCTCTTTCTTCAACTCTTCAATCGCTATAGGATAGGCCGGGTTTTTGTCTACTGTTATCACACGGGGCTTTGAAACATGAAAAGACTGCAAAGCTTTCTTGAAAAAACGCTTTGCAGCCCTATGATCTCTTGTTTTGCTTAAATAAAAATCAATTGTATTTCCTTTTGAATCAACAGCACGTG
>NZ_LXLV01000096.1 GCF_001757995.1 Bacillus mycoides
GATATATCAATGGTTCGAGCTATTCTAATATCACATCTTTTGACTCTATTGTATCCTAGAACAATACTTTTTTAGTACAATTTAGATAATAGGAGGGTAAAAAAAGAGAATAGGAGGGATGGCGTTTTTTTGTTTTATGGATACAAATTCTCTTAAGCTGATGGGCATGTATGGTGAGGCCTATTGGAAGTTAAGGTTTTTATTTTAGCATGATTTATATTTAGTATATTTTTTACTAAAACAAATTAAAGAGTGTGTGTTTTACTAATCATTATGAATTTCCAATAGTCAGGAAATATATTGCGATATATTTCAACAGTAAGTGGATAAGCAAGGCTCCATCAACTTAAGAGTTTTAATTCCATAGTGACTCTTGAAACCTATAATCGTTTTCGTGCCCCTACCGCAGGTACCATCTAACCGCTAATAGAATAATCTCCGGTTCATAATGCTTCCATTTAAAATCCACTGTTTTTTTATCGTCGTACACGTCCTTTATTTATGAATAATGTCATTGTATACAATGACATTATTTTTTGCACCAGAACGGAAAAAGCTGCTGTCCTAATGGGACAACAGCTTTTTCATTATGCCACGCCTTCTTTTTGTTCCTTTTGTAGCGTACTATTTTTGTAACCGTAACTGAAGTAGACAACAAGTCCAATTACAAGCCATATTGCAAAGCTGATCCATGTTGTTGCTGGGAGTTGTAATGCTAAGTATCCACAGAATAGAACAGCTAAAGCCGGAATCCATGGTACAAAGGGCACTTTAAAAGCGCGGGGTAGTTCTGGTTGTTTTTTACGTAAAATAACTACTCCAATTGATACAACGCTGAATGCGAATAATGTACCGATATTTGTTAATTCAGCCAATTTACTTAAAGGAACGAAACCAGCAAAGAAAGCAACCATAGTGGCAGTAATCCAACTATTGATAACAGGTGTTATTGTTTTTTTATTTACGCGAGAAAGTGCTTTTGGTAGTAAGCCATCGCGGCTAATTGCGTAAAATAAACGTGTTTGTCCATATAACATAACGAGTAATACAGTTGTAATTCCAGTAATTGCTCCTAAAGAAATGAAACCAGCAATCCAATCTTGTTGAATGTATTGTAGTGCAAATGCAACAGGGTTTTTCACACCTAACTGATCGTAAGGTACAATTCCAGTTAAAATCAATGAAACAACAATATATAAAATCGTACAAATCGTTAAAGAAGCAATGATGCCGATTGGCATGTTTCGCTGAGGATTTTTGACTTCTTCAGCAGCTGTTGATACAGCATCGAATCCGATGTAAGTAAAGAATACAGTTGCAGCTCCAGTTGTTACACCAGAGAAGCCGAATGGCATAAATGGTGTCCAGTTTTCAGGTTTTACATAGAAAGCTCCAACAACGATAAATAGTAAGATGACAAAGAGTTTGATAGCTACCATGATAGCGTTAAAGCGTGCTGATTTTTTGGCTCCCCTTGTTAATAACAACGTCATTAGAAAGATGATACAGATTGCTGGTAAGTCTATATATGTTCCCGCTTCAGGACTATATGCGCTTGTTAAAGCAGTAGGTAATGTAATACCGAATCCACTTAATAGTCCTTGTAAATACCCTGACCAACCAGATGCAACAGCTGAGGAAGCTAATCCATATTCTAAAATTAAATCCCACCCTAAAATCCAAGCGATCAATTCTCCAAATGTTGCATAGCTATAAGTGTAAGCACTACCGGATACCGGTACAGTAGATGAAAATTCAGAATAACATAATGCTGCAAATACACAGGCTAAACCGGATAAAATAAACGACAAAACAAGTGCTGGTCCTGCGTGTTCTGCTGCGGCAACACCGGTAAGAACGAAAATTCCAGTTCCGATAATAGCGCCGATCCCGAGCATAGTAAGATCAAAAGCACCGAGTTCTTTTTTTAAAGATGCCTCTTTTTGTTCTGACTGTGCTAATAATGCTGAAATAGATTTTTTTCGAAATAGATTCATATAGATACCTCATCTTATGGTTATTTTAATATTCTGAAAAATTACATCGTTTTGTCGTATAATGTCGAATCATTGTAGTTCACATTTTTATTCAAATAAATATTTTAAGTATCACTTTATTTCTTTTCGCTCAATCCATTTGTTCCAAATATATGCCTTTAAGGGAAATATTTATATCCCTATGAAATCAAGGTTTGTTGCGATTATAAATTCCTTAGCGTACAATTTTCTCGAAATGATATGGTGACTCCTATAATATTAAGTTTAATAAGTTAACGGAAGACATCTTCTGTTAACTAAAAAAAATTTTCTATATTTATTTAGTTCTTTAATAATTGGAGATATATTCATTTGTTAAAAAAATTAGAATTGAAAGTTTTTTATTTTTTTTACAAATAGCACACAAAAACGACATACTTCTAGACTATTTTTATATACAGGAATTATTTTTTGAAATGGTTACTACATATAAAGGAGACTTCAAAATGGATATGGATTCATATTATTGGGAAATGGTTAAGAAGAATATTGGTGTGTATTCTGAACAGGAACAAGAATGTCTTCGAAATAAGAAGGTCATTATTTTTGGACTAGGGGGAGTAGGTGGATATGAAGCAATTCTGTTTTCGCGAATGGGAATAGGGCATATTACCGGTGTTGATCCTGATGAATTTGAAGTTTCTAATATTAACAGACAAATGTTAGCGCTTTCTAGTGTTATAGGTGAACCAAAAGCAAAAGTTGCAGAACAGGTTGTAAAAGATATACATCCCTATATATCAACAAATTTTATACAAACAAGAGTAGATGAAGATAATGTAATCGAGCTTATAAAAGGGCATGATATTGTAGTAGAAGCCGTAGATGATATGCCTTCAAGAGTTATTATACATAGAACAGCTAGAGAATTAGGCATACCAAGTGTGGGGATGTCAGGTAGCCCCCCAACACGAGGATTTGTTTCTACATTTTTTCCAACCGGAATTCCTTATGAAGAAGCATTAAACATCTCAGGTGTCGGATGCAAATTAACAAATCAAGAATTAAGACAACAGATTGCTGATATAAAGAAAAGTCGAGCTTGGTATTCTGTGGAGAAAGGCGCACCAAAAGAGTGGGCGCAAGATTTTTGTGATGGAAAAGCAGGATGGATTATCACGCCGATGCGTGCTCATCTATTGTCACTATTTAGTTTTCATGAAGCAATACAAGTTTTAACTGATCGTGAACCTCTAGCTAGAGCGCCTAAAGGCATTGTAATGGATTTAGATAGTCATATCCCGGTTCAAGTAAAAGAAGCCCCTAAAGGTGGATGGGATTATAAAACACTGTAAGGAGGAATACAATTTGTTAACAAAAAATAATGATATGCAAAATATATATGAAGAAAGTTTTACGCGAAATATTGGTGTTATCTCTGTAGAGGAGCAGGAGAAATTAAAAAATTCTCGAGTTACTGTAGTTGGAGCAGGGGGCGTAGGAGGAATTACAATTATCCAATTGGCGCGAATGGGTGTGGGTTCTTTACATGTTATTGATCAAGATGTATTTGAAGCAAGTAATATCAATCGACAAATGCTAAGTTCCATCAGTAAATTAGGACAGCGAAAAGCAGAGGTCGCTTTAGAAATTTTGCAAGACATTAATCCATTATTACAAGTAGAGATAACAAAAGAATTTGTTACCGAGGACAATGCATTAGAACTTCTAACGAATACAGATGTCATTATAGATGCAACTGATAATTTAGTAGCGAGAGTAATTATCCATCGTACAGCTCAGAAACTAGGAATCCCTTCTATTTGGATTGCAGTTACCCCCCCTTTTAGAGGTGGCGTCATGTCTTTAACTCCTAACTCTACGCCCTATGAAATTGTGTTAGGATATCCATCTTATCAACAAGAGCTAACACCAGAAATGCAGAATAAAATTCATGAGTTAAAAGATGGACGTGCTCTTCATTCTGTCAAGCATGGTGCGGATGAGAAATGGGCAAATAGTTATGTGCAAAAAGATCGCCCATGGTCGGTACTGTCTCCTGTTGCGAATATCATAGGCATTCTAGCAAGCTTTGAAGCATTTAAATTTATAATAAATCGAGAAGACTTAAAACCTGTAATAAGTCCAAATTTAATACAAATTAACCTTGCAAATCAAAATATGGTACATGTGTCTGTACCTGAAAATGATAGTTGGGATTATACAACATTATAGATGAGGTAAGAGAATATGCTTCCTTTTTTGTTACTGGGGATTATTGTTACACTCGCTCTGCTTGTTAAGGATTATGCGCTAGCTGGTGCGGCTTGTTTATTAGGAGTTTTACTTACTGTTGGACAAAAAACTTTATTACATCTTATTCAACAATATTCTTTTCCAATTGGTATTTTCTTTCTGATGCTATTCCTTTTAGTACCAATCACATCTGGAAAGATTACAAGTGAAAACGTAATAAAATTAATTACCTCTCCTATCGGATTAGGATCCATTCTAGCAGGTTTTACTGTGTCATACATAGGAGGAAAAGGTGTAGGAGTTCTACCTATGAATCCTACAATATTGTTAGGTGTCTTAATAGGTACTCTTATTGCCGTATTATTTACAAAAGGATTACCAGCCGGATTAATTATTGCGGCGGGAATCATAGCTATCATTTCTATGAAATGAAAGGAATATTCTAAATGAAGATAAAATGGACATACATTAGTTTAGTAGGGATTTTTTTGATAATACTTATGTCTAGTTGTTCTAATATCAAAGAAACTTCTCAAAATGATCAAACTTCTAAAGTGGTAAAACAAGAATTAGAAATTCAGCAAGGAGAAGAAAATTTATTTTTACTTCATAAAAACTTAAATAATAAAAAACAGTATACATCTGATGAAATTATCTTATTTTTAGAACCATTTAGTGTACCTACAGCTCAAGCATTTGATGTACCAAAATTTTCATGGATGGATGAGTATGCCAGAAAAGGGTATGATACTTGGGCTATGGATTTCAGAGGGTTTGGTCGTTCTTCTCGCCCTAAAGAAATGTCAGATCCTCCTGCCCAAAACCGTCCGGTTATTCATTTGAATGATGCAACTAAGGATTTAGAAACAATTGTAAACTGGATTAAAAAGAAGAGAAACGTAAAAAGAATTCATATTGTTGGATGGTCATATGGAGGTGTTGTGGCTGGAAATTATGCAATATCCCATCCTCAAGATATTAATAAACTTATTTTATATGGGTATATGCACGGGTTCACACTTCCTATGATGACACAGCCTTTAGAAAACCCACTACAACCTAATCAGTTTAATCCTGAAGCACCAGCTTATCAAATGGTGGACTTTGATAAAGGAATGCATCATTGGCATATGATGATGGGAAATAAAAAAATTGTTACAGACGAAGCAATGGATGCCGTAAAACAAGTTTTTATTGATTCAGATCCTATGAGTAAGAAAAATAATCAAACGATTCGTCGACCAGTTGGTCCACTTGAAGATTTATTTTATATTTGGAAAAATCAGCCCCTATATGATGTATCTAAGATTACCACTCCATTACTTGTCATTTACGGAGAAGATGACATATTTGCAGACCGAAATATGATGTCAAAATTAACAAGTACAAAACAAAAAAAAGAAGTAGTAATCCCTGATGCAACACACTGGGCTGTTTATGAAAAGAATCGTAATACCCTATTCGAACAAACATTAAACTTTATAGAAGCGAAAGAAGGCAAACAGGAATGAAAAAGGGTTTAACAATATTAGATGCTACCTTGCGTGAAGGAGAACAACAATGTGGTATTCGTTTCTCCAAGGAAGACAAAATTACATTACTTCACATGTTAGAGGATTTTGGAGTAAGTCTTATTGAAGTTGGACACCCTGGCATCTCTGAAGAAGAAGAAGAGATTTGCCGAGAAGTTGCAGCATCTGCAAAGCACGCCGAAATACTTATGCATGCTCGGGCGAAAAAAGAAGAAGTTCATGCGGCTTATCGTGCTGGTGCCGATTGGATAGGAATCTGGGCGTCTATTAATTCTATTTCTTTACAAACAAAGTATACCAATCGATCAAAAGAGTATGTTATTAATCAGGTGAAACATGCTATTGAAGAAGCAAAATCTTTAGGAATGAAAATCCGTTTTACTATTGAAGATGCTTCACGAACGGAATGGGAAGATATCGCCTACATTGGACAGATTGCACATATAGCTGGAGCAGATCGAATCAGTTTAGCAGACACTGTAGGAATTTGGGAGCCAGGTCAGTGTGCGACAATTGTGAAGAAATCTGTTGAGACATTCCCTTGTGAGATTGAAGTTCATCTTCATAATGATTTAGGATTAGCCATGGCAAATGCTCTTGCTGCAATTGATTCAGGGGCATCTGTCATTGATGCTACATTGTGCGGAATAGGTGAACGTGCTGGGATTGTTGATTTGCTAAATTTATCAGTATTTTTATCTCAAAAGCGTAATCTACAGTGCTTTAAACTACAGATGATTCCTGAATTGACGCAATCTCTCCAATTAGCTACTGGTTGTCAAGTAGATCATTGGAGACCGATTATTGGAAAGAATATATTTACTCATACTGCATCCTATCATATAAAAGCTGTTCAGCAGAATTACTCAGCATATGAGGGTATTCAACCTGAAATGATAGGCAGAGTAAGGAACATACAACAAAAACGTATAGAAAGAAAAGGGCCTCGGCTTTCAAGGTCTCTCCGAGTTAGTAAACCATTTGTAAAAGGAGCATCTGAGCTTTTATATCATCGTGATGGTCCAGGAGAGCGTTGGGTACAGATGGATTATAGAACTGATGAACGTGCTTCATTTTATGTAATACAGCGTGTATTTTACGATGCCCATATGGATGAGAACTTAGAAGGACATGTAGATACTCACGCACATCATTGTGATAGTGCCTTTATTTTTTGGGGGAATAGAATAGATGGTACAGGCCTCTTATGTGAAGTGGAAATTGAAGGAGAATTGCAAATAATTGAAAGTCCAGCATCTGTTTTTATTCCATCGGGGTTAAAACATAGGTACAAATACCTTTCGGGTACAGGGACATATACAAACATCGTACTAGCACCTAATTATAATTCTAGTTTGTTAGAGGAAAACTCATCAAAAGTGTTTGTATATTAATTAAATATAAAAAAGTTTTTATTTTTGTTATGATGATGTTTTAGTAAACCATTTGACTGATAAGAGTATAAGCAGTCTCAATGTTCTTTATGTAAAAAAATAAAAAACAGATAGGATTCAATGTGTTCTTTGGATTCTATCTGTTTTTTGAATGGCCCCAAAAAGAAAGAATCGTTGCCGTGCCCCCCTTATTTGGTTGGCGGCATCCCTTCTAGTCTGGTGGAACTTTTTATTCACATAATTCCTGTTATCGGTAGTATCCCAAAAAGCTAACTACTTATCATTTTTCAGATAAGTAGTTAGCTTTTTCGTTTTGGGGGCACTTTAAAATATTAGCTTGATAGCGATGGGGTAGCACCACACAATAGCAAAGGCAAAACATATTACGTTACTGCAAATGAAGCCTATGTATATGTGAAATGATTTTTAAAACCATCTCCTTTTAGGGGACGGTTTATGTTATCAATGAATATACTATATTAAGAAATTTAAGAGGTGATAATAATTGGATTATTTAATTGAATTAAATCAGTGGGGCATAAAAGAAGGGTTACCTACTAAACCCTATGTAGATGCAGATTATATACAAGCTGATAAGAATATTCAGGGGATAAACAATGCGTTACAATTTGCAGCATCTAATAATTACTCTGAAGTTATTCTTCCAAAAGGCAAATACGCTCTATGTTACCCACGTGAGATTGTTATGGTTTCCGATTTGGATTTTAATTTAAATGGATCAACATTAAAAGTTATATACGATTCTAATAAAAAATCGCCATTTGACAATAGAACAACTACTGATTATTACAACTTCAAAGGGAATAGTATCGTATTTAGTAAAGTCACCAATTCTAATTTATTTGTTGGAACAATAATTGGATGTAGGGACGACAGAAGTTTCTCTAATCCTTTAGAAGTAGCAATGGAGCATACGTATGGTATTCTCTTTCAAAAAAGTTCAAATTATTGTTCTGTGAAAAATTGTAAGGTTCGCGATTATATGGGCGATAATATTTCATTTAGCTCAAACTCGATATTTGATTATGGAGAATTTGATCAAGGTCTTACTTTGAGTACCTTAGATTACAACACTGGACAACCTATTCCTTCTACGAATACACTCACAACAAAGATGTTAAACATACCTCAAGATTTAACACCAAAGATTACTTCCTTTCTTATAGCTGGTGCAGGATACGCTAGAACAACAAATTTAAATAGTAAAGACTTGGATATCTTCTTTTACGATAATAACAACAAATTCATAGGGGTTATGAAGAAAAGAAGAATCTATACAGATATTTCAATCCCAGTTAACGCAATGAAATTTAGACTTCAATTTTATAATGAAAACAATGTAAATAAGAATCTGCAATATACAATTATGTTTGGTGGTATCCCTCACCATAACACTGTTGAAAAATGCGAGGTTTTTAATGGTCATAGGGGTGGTATCACTTTAGGGGGGAATTACAACGAAGTTATTAATAATAAAATCCGCGATAACGGAAAAGGATTGGTTAGGTTTTTGGATGGGAAACCTATTTTCAACGATCCAACTCGTTATTCAATAAACATGGAAGATTCATACGGAGCAAGCTGTACCATAAAAGATAACGAAATTTACGGGAGTTATCACGGCATTTTAGTTGGTTGCTATGATGTCTTAATAGAACATAATCATATTTACAATATAGACTACCTAGCGATTAATCTTTATTCCTTAATGCATGCAACTATTAAGGATAATTTCTTATACAACTGTCAAAATAACATTGGACTCATGACTTCTAATTTTAGTGCGGCATTTGTGAATATTATAGAAAATAGTTTTACAGGCGGTAATATGAATTTAACTAATGATTCGTATAGGGTTTCTTTATCTAACAATCAATACGTAAATCCTGATTTCGTTACATTGGGAGATAATTGCACATTTGATAATAATCACATTATTTTTACAGAAAATCCGACTACCACACCATGGATAAAAGCAAATAAAATAAGAAAATGTACCTTTAAATCGGTTTTAACACAAAGAGAGATGACGTTTAAAGTTAAAGAATATGATAGTTGTAAATTCGAAAATCTACGAGTCAGATCAGAAAACCCTAATACTCAAAATGTAGACGTTTGTGAGTTCACAAGGTCAGAATTTCTTAATTGCGAGTTAAGAAATCATTTGTTTAGTGGGCGTCCAATGAATATTAGAGTTACTAAATCAAAACTTATAGATACAACGTGCGAAGTTGGTATTACAAATGTGGATAATCAAGTACCATACACTACACTGGAAGACTGTGCTATCTCCATTAATACGAAAAATAATTTATTCTTATCTGATACAAATCGTCCATATACAACTTATATAGTAGAGAAATGCAATGTTACTATTGATAATCCAGCATTCGCTGCTCTCTTAGCTTCAGGGGCAGCAGCGGGAGTAAACGAGTTAATTTTAAAAGACAATGGATTTGTTTATACAGGAACAGCACCATTGAATTTAAAATATTACACAAATAAAAATCATATTCGTAACTTCATCAATTCGAATAACACCTTTACAAATATCAATTTACCTGCTGCGAATTAAAGCTGGCTCTTTCGAGTCAGCCCTTTTTTATTCTACATCCACAAGTTCATTAAGTTTAAATTCTGTATTCAATCCAAATGCATCCGTGTAGTATACCGTTTATGTTCTTATGCATGTGGGGTAACGCCACATCAGATACTTTAAAGGAAAACAATTCAAGAAAGCTATTATTTTAGTAGCCGCCCTGTACTACTGTAGTTTTTCTTTAAGTTATCGCGATGTTTCTGAAATGCTGAAAGAACGTGGTATTTCAGTTCACCCAACAACCATCATGCGATGGGTTCATGAATATGGAAATCTCATCTATCAAATTTGGAACTAACTTCTTCCGAAACATTGTTCCGCATTTACCAACCTGTTTATGTTTTTTTAAAACTTTGCAACAGAACCACATTGTTTTAATTAAATTTTATGTTATACTTCTATAGGCATCTGATTTTTATTCTATATAAAAGCAGGTGAAAAGCCCTTATCAAATCGATAATGGCTTTTCTATTTTTCATGAAGATCGATTATATGGCATGAGCAATAAATTTAAAGGAGAATTATAAAATGATTTTTCCAAGTAACATCAATACGTCTTATGAGTATTCAATTATAGAAATTCAATGTTTACCTTGTATTTCTACAGTACCTGATTTTTATGATAATTTTGTACTTATTTGTAGTACTTATCTTAATAAAAATGATAAAGCACATGGTCATACTACATTTGAAATTCAATCAATAAAAGAACTGTCTTATAATAATCCAAATGTAAAAAATGCTAAGAAGTTTGTATACCAAGGTGGGTCTTTGAAAATAAATGATTTTGTAACAATTACTCAAGCGGAATCAGACTATGATACGAAATTCATAGCGAGACTTTCCTATCAATATCATAGCGATCAAGAGAGGGAATATATACAAGAGCAAGATTTACTCTTATTTTCCATTTCTGAAGGGCCAAAGGGGCAATTGTCTAATATTCCTTATTTATATCTTCCTCCGGATTTTAAGAAGTATATAGAATATTATCAGGCTAAGCACGATTCTGAAGTTCTTCACACCGCTTACTCAATATTAGAACATTTCATAAAAGAACATGATTGTTCAGAATCTTTCATTAATCAATTTGAAATTTTAAAAGAAAAACAAAAGAATAAATCTCTTATCTTGTATGATAGCTTTTTACGGAATCAATATAAGAAAATTTGATTTATTTTCATAGAAACATCAAAAACCCTTTAAATATTATACAAAATACACCTATTTGTTTATAAAAATGAAGAAAATGCATAAATTCATAAAACTATATATGTATTTTGTAGTATCCTAGACCATATCTATCTAAAAGTCTTTCATAGTACATTTTTGACACTTCCACCCCTAAAGGGGCAAGCTGACATACGTCAGTGGGATTCTTGCTACCAAAGGCGAAGTCCATTTCTGGTATCGCTGACGTGCAAGATTGCGATGTGCTATCACCACTCCCATGACAGACCGTATAGGTTCATGGGCTAAGGGGCTGTTACCATACCGTACAGATTGTTTGGTTCTCCTTATGTTTTAGAGTCTTTTGCATGACTTTGAAGCCATTTTAACATGTTTTGCTACGCAAAAGCGATACTTTCATCCTATGCTTAAAGGCGGACTTAAGTCCTGCAGGGGCTTTCTCGTATCGTAAATCTGTAAATTTTAGTTAAAAGATACCACTTGTTTAATAAACTTAGTGAAGTAAAGTTAATTACTTTAATATATTATTAGGAGAGAATTTATGAGTAAAAAACTATTAAAATCAATAACATCATTAACGATGGTAGGAGGTGCATTGTTAGGAACAAGTAGTGATCCCGTAAAAGCTGAAGTCCAGTCAGGGAGAAATTCAGTTGTATTTAATGATGTTCCCAAAAACCATTGGGCAAATAATGCCATTACGAGCTTAGCTAATCGTAATATTATCGGGGGATATGGAAATGGAATGTTTGGCCTGGGAGATAATGCTACTCGTGAACAGGTGGCAGCTTTAATTTATCGTGTGCTAGCTCCTGCTAAAAAAGGAGGCACTCTTAATAAGGACAACTCTTTTTATATTATGCAAGATGGGTCTCAGCTTAAAAATCCATATAAGGACATTAATAAAAACTCAACAATGTTCCTAGAAGAGATTCTATTTTTGACAGACATAGGAGTCTTTAAAGGGGATCAAAATGGGGAATTTCGACCAAAAGAATCATTAAGTCGTGCAGAAATGGCACAGGTCATCAAGAATGCTTTTAAAGTTCCTGTGTTAAGTAAACATACTTTTAATGATGTACCAGATAATTCATGGGCGAAGGACGCTATTAGTGCCGTACAGTCGAATAAAATTGCATCAGGTACAGGTAATGGAGGTTTTGAACCAAATAAAACTGTAACTCGTGAACAGTATGCACAGTTTTTATTTAATGCATTAAATTATATGGAACAATTTAATACACAAAATCCTGATGTGACAAAACCAAATAATGAAGGTACGAGTGTACAAACTGAGGTACAACTATTAGAAGCTTATAAAAAAGACATGAAAAATTATATTAATAATCATGAAGAAGATATAACTATAACATATAAATCTAAACAATCTAATATTAGAGAAGTTATGGATACGCTTGTTAAAGCATATGATGAGACAGTTGATTCAAATGAATACATGAAATATAACATCGCAAATACACAATATTCTATTCGTGGTATTCCAGGAGATTATGTATTTACATTAAAAATTACATACCGTGAATCAAAAGAGCAAATGAACTATGTAAAGACACAAGCAAAATCAGTTATCACTTCTATTGTTAAAGCTGGTATGGATGAACATGAAAAAGTAAAAGCGATTCATGATTATGTCGTAAAACATGTTTCTTATGATACTTCTTTCCAGGCTTATACGGCATATGAAGCTTTAGCAAACCGTTCTGCTGTTTGTCAAGGATATGCATTATTAACTTATCAATTGTTAAAAGAGGCAGGAGTAGAAGGTCATATTGTAACAGGGACTGGAAATGGACAACCTCATGCTTGGAATCTAGTGAAAATTGAGGGGAGATGGTACCATCTTGATACAACCTTCGATGATCCAATTCCAGATGTAGAAGGACGTGTAACTTATTCATACTATAATTTATCTGATGAACAAATTGCTAAAGATCACCAATGGGATCGTAATCAATTTGCGAAAGCAACAACAATCTATAATAATGAGTTAACAAATAAAATTCAGATCGGTAGCCCGAAAGCAATGGGATATCAGAAAATATTAACGGATATCAAACGCTAATATGAATCTATGTAGTTTATTAATAAAATAAAACAATGCACAAACGATTAATTGAGGTCTGTGTAACAATGGACCAGTACTAGATGAAAAAAGAATCCCATAAACCTATATGATATGGGATTCTTTTTTTTATTTTATTTGTTTTGTTCATCTGATGTGTATATTTACAGCATGTAATCATTTTAACCAAATTTAGGTAATTCCTCTCTCTCCTCAATTTGTATGTAGGTGCATGGCACCAACAAATAGGTGGGAGATGAATTACTTTTTTTCATAATAAAACATACGTTTTATTGTTATCATCTAGTTATGAAGTGTCCTTTAACAAGTGATTATATAAGGTTAAGTAGACAAAGAAACTGCGAAAACCAAGAAAATCCTTCCAATCGTAAAATAATCAAGGTATCTAAAGAATCTCCATTCGTTGAATATCTAAGGCAGGAATAGTCCGAAGTAACGCCCAGCCAGATGAAAGAGTACGTTCGTCATGGAACTGAGAAGCTCCCACCTCTAAGCGTTAGCATAGGTGGTGAGTAGTTCACCGAACTATATAAACTAACGAGATAGCCTAATTCATGATTAGTTCTTGTACTTGTATAGAAATAAACACGCAAGATAGGTGAATTTAGGAAGCGACCACTTCTAAACAAGCTGGAAGTGGGGATAGTTTAAGAAATTCATTTAGTCCTTATATGTGTTTTGTAAATAACGATCATATAAATCTTTTTCTAAAATACTTTGTTTATCTTGTAGTTCCTTAAATTGTTCAATGAATTCACTATCTTCTTTTGTGCTTCGACACAAAGTATAAAAAGCATCATGGAGAATTTTAGATTCTTGATGAGCATCATAGTAGTCTATGTAGGTCTTAAATTCTGGTGGTAGATAAAGATAAGGGACGTTAGAAAAAGAACCTTTGATTCCTACTGAAGTAGAAAATAGGAGTAAGTCTTTATTTTGTATATATTCCATCTCTTGATCTTTAGAATATTGGTAAGAAAGGTTTGCTATAATCTTTGTATCATAATCAGTTTTCACCTCAATCATGTTTACAAAATCATTAATCCTTAAAGTACCACCTTTGAATGCAAACTTTTTTGCTTCTTTAACGTGTGAATTAGTATAAGATAATTCTTTTATAGATTGGATTTCAAATGTAGTATGACCATGTGCTTTATCATTTTTATTAAGATATGTACTACAAATAAGAACAAAGTCGTTTTGAAATTTTATTGTTTCAGAATTATAGGGTAAACATCTAATTTCTATTATTGAATACTCACACTTACCGTTAACATTATTGGGAAAAGTCATTATTATTATAATTCTCCTTTATATTTATTTCAGGTGAAGAGTAGTTACTCTTCACTACCTTTATTTTAAATAAATTATATATTAATAGTAACCCTCAATTCCAGAAATTTATGAGGGTTCATAAAAAAGCGAGTCCATTCTATGTTAGGATTGAAGTCACTTCGTACAGCTACATTAATTTTAAGTGGCATCGAAGCTATGCATATGATGAAAAAAAGGCAACTTCACCAAAGAGTGAAATCTGCCCAAAATGAAGTTAAATTCATTCATAAATTGTTTGGATTAGCTGTTTAATCTCCTCGTTAACAGGATATTGCCGTTCTATGTTTCTAGTGAAGTATTTTCGCACCAGAACCGTTATATCAATATTGATAAATTTATTACAAAATTAGCTATAAATGATTCAAAACCCAAAAGTTTACTTTCATTTCCCCTTAAACATTGACTTTAATCTATTTTTATTGATATCCTAAAAATATATAAAAAAGTATACATTCAAATTAATGAAAATAAAGGGATTGAAAAGTAGATGAATAAAAAGCAACATTTAATTGATGTACAACCAATTCGAAGCAAAGAACAGCTCGAAGATATGAAATGGTCTCTTAAACGTCATTGTTCAGATCGTGATTATATTTTATTCCTGATTGGAATTAATACTGGGTTACGTGTAAGTGATTTACTTAAAATGGAAGCGGATGAAATTTTAAAACTGAAGCGAAAAAAACGGAAAGAATTTAGAGTTAAAGAAGGAAAGACAAAAAAGGAGCGTATCATAAATATTACATCCATTTTTGAGGAAGTGCTTCCATACGCTGAAGATTTAAAAAGTAACTGGTTATTTCCTTCTCGAAAAGGTGATAAGCCCATTAGTAAAATTCAAGCGTATCGAAAGTTACAAAAAGCCGGAGATTTTGCAGGAGTCGAATCTTTGGGTACTCATACAATGCGTAAAACATTTGGGTATTGGTTTTACAAGCAAACAAAGGATATTGCTATGTTACAAGAAATATTGAATCATAGTACACCACAAATTACACTAAGATACATTGGAATTAATAAAGAAGAAAAAGATAATGTACTTGATACATTCCGAATCTAATTTGAATTTTTAATGTGGATTTGAAATAAAGTTGAATCGTTTATGGGGTAGGACGCACATCGCCATCAACCTAAGAAAATGGATAACCCCCAAGTCTTACAAATAGATAATAAAAGGTTTTCTTATATTGAATATATATTTTTATAGGAGAACGGCTTTTTTCGTGTGGGGTACCTGGTACTATCTAATTAAGAGATATAATTCCCAAATCAAAAAAATGAAAAATTCTCAATTTTATCGTTTTGGGGTATTAATTTATCTTAGCTTGATGGGCATGTATGATGACCCCTAATATATGTATTAACGTGGGCTTTATGTTATTTGGTTGGCGGGCCCCCTCTAGTCTGGTGGGACTTTTTATTCACATAATTCCTGTTATCGATAGTATCCAAAAAAGCTAACTACTTATCTTTTTTTAGATAAGTAGTTAGCTTTTTCGTTTTGGTGACACTTTAAAATATTAGTTTGATGGCTATGTTGTGTAACTCAAAATCAAATGTTTATAAAATTAAGATTACCAAGGTATTTAGAGTTCGAGGCAGTTACACAAAATATAAGATATGGGTAAGTAAAGGAAAGAATTTTATGTTTTTTCAAATTCCTAAAAGAGTTCTATAGATCAATAAAATATGTTTTTTTGAAATTGTCACTTTCCTGTAACAAAAGTGATTTATTATATATTTTTGAAACATAATATAGAAAGAAGGAGAATTTATGAAGAAAATCATACCAATAATTGCATTAATGGGCATGATGAGCTTAGGGATGCAGGAAATGAATGTGAAAGCTGAAACTTACAAATGTGCAGATTCCAAAATGGATTTTTGGAATTCCAAAAGAACAGGTACTAATTTTATGAACAGTACTTCATTACCTGAGAATTATAAAAGTGCAAAGGAGGCCAATATTGAATATGTTCGTTTAGCACCGGATAAATGGGCAAAAGATAAAGATTTTTTATTTGAGGATAAACCAGATACTTCTGGAAAGGATTTTCTGATAGGTAATGCAGATGACTATCAGGGATTAGTAAAGGAGGATTTAGAAAAATTAAAAGAGGATTTAGATGCCGCACAATCGCAAGGAATGAAAGTTGTTCTTACAATGTTATCTTTACCTGGTGATCGATGGCGTCAATTTAATAATAACAAGAATGACGACAGAATATGGGAAGAAGAGAAGTATCAAGAGCAAGCAAGCCAATTTTGGAAGGACCTTGCCCTTGAATTAAAAGATCATCCTGCTGTGGTTGGTTACAACATTATCAATGAGCCACATCCAGAAACATCTAAGAATAATAGATATAATGATTTTTGGACGGAAGATTACGAGAAATGGTATGAAAAAGTGAAAGGAACGACAGCTGATTTAAATAGATTTTATCAAAAGGTCATTAATTCCATTCGTGAAGTGGACCAAGAAACACCGATTATTTTAGATTCAGGTTTATATGCTACTCCATGGGCCTTTAAATATTTAAAACCAGTAAAGGATAAAAAAACACTTTATGCATTTCATATGTATGAGCCATATGAATTAACGAGCCAAGGTGAAAAACAAAACAAGGAATATCAATATCCGGGATTTGTAAAAGTAGGGGATTTAGAGAAACCTGTAATGTGGAATAAACAAGGATTAAATAAATTCTTACAGCCTGTTCAAAATTGGTCTAAGAAAAATCATGTACCATCTAATCGAATCATGGCTGAGGAATTTGGAATTAATCGTACCGTTCCAGGAGCCCCTCAATATATGCAAGACTTAATTTCTATATTCAATCAAAAGGAATGGCACAAATCATTCTATGCATTCCGTGAAGATACTTGGACAGGAATGAATTATGAATTAGGAACAGGAAAAATAAAATGGGATGAAGAGGGGATACCAGTACATCAAGATAATCCACTTTGGGATGTAATAAAAAATGATTTACAATCAACTATTACTAAGTAATATAGGGTGTTAGGAACGTGAAGGGATACAGCTGTTGCTTTGAAATAAAGTCGTACTGTTTTGAATAAAGTTTAACTGTTTGCAAAAAAGTTGCACCGTTTTGCATCATTAGGTAAAGCTGTCACGGTAAAACTCCTGAGTTTCGATCAAACTTTATTCCAAACCAACATAAAAAAGGACTTCTGTGTTTTAAAATCTTTTTTATTTGTAATCAGGATTTTTGCAAGACTTGTGAATTTCATAGAAAACAAAAGGGATATAAAGCAAAATGTTATTGTTTTGTACATTAAAGGTTATTTATGTTATTTAAATTATATTTTTGCGAAGGTACTAGAGGGAGTGTTATTATGTATAGTGTGCTTGAAACTGCAAAAGAGAACAATTTAAGTCCTCATCATTCTCTTCGATATTTGTTTGAAACGCTCCCCAATATCGATTTAAACAATTATGAAGAAAAATTTGTGTTGGATTCTCTTTCTATTGGTCTTAGTTGTGGGAGAAGCCCTAGTTTCGTGTTATAACTATAAAAATACCCATATATAAATATATAGATTTAAGTTGATTATATGAAATGAAAAATCAAGTCGTTATTTTGGGGATTCAGACTACCAATTATTTAAACTATTATTCACACTAAAAG
>NZ_LXLV01000097.1 GCF_001757995.1 Bacillus mycoides
TGATTGATAAAGTGCCAGCTCGTGTAATTGTTCATCGATTAACAAAACAACAGCAACAAAAACGATTACAAGATCAAGCTGTAAGAGAAAAAAAGAAAGGAATGAAGTATTCTCCTCGTAGTAAACGGCTCAGTGGTATCAATGTATATATGACAAACACCCCTACAGATATTGTCCCAATGGGACAGGTACATGACTGGTATTCTTTGCGTTGGCAAATCGAAATTTTATTTAAAACGTGGAAGTCATTCTTTCAAATCCATCATTGTAAAAAGATAAAACCAGAACGATTGGAGTGCCATTTATATGGTCAATTGATTGCCATTCTACTCTGTTCTTCTATCATGTTTCAAATGCGCCAATTGCTCCTCATGAAGAAAAAACGAGAGCTTAGTGAGTATAAAGCCATATATATGATTAAAGACTATTTTCTTCTTCTATTCCAAACTATACAAAACATACTAAGATTAGTAGTGCAGACCAAGGCATTGGTTCGCGCTACTATTTTTTATATAGTAGAAGTGAAGAGGAGGTCGTGGGTGTTTTGGGATCTTGAATCCGTATACAAAACTGACCTT
>NZ_LXLV01000098.1 GCF_001757995.1 Bacillus mycoides
AGCGCTTTTTCAAGAAAGCCTTGGCTTTTTCGTACGTTTCTAAACCTCGCGTGATAACAGTAGATAAGAATCCTGCCTATCCTGTAGCGATTCAAGAGTTGAAAGAAGAGAAACATATGCCTGAAGGTATACAACTAAGGCAAGTTAGATATCTCAATAATATAGTGGAACAGGATCATCGTTTTATTAAGAAACGCGTGCGTTCTATGTTGGGATTCAAGTCATTTAAAACAGCAACCTCTATATTGAGTGGTGTTGAAGCCATGCATATGATGAAAAAAGGGCAACTTCACTCACAGGTGAAGTCTGCCCAAAATGAAGTTAGGTTCATACATAAATTGTTTGGAATTGCATCATAATCTGCCATTGAACAGTCTATGTAGGTTTCTATGTCCCTATCAAATGATTTTTGCACCAGAACCGGAAAAACGATAATTCTCCCCTAAAATAAGTGGGAAAACTTTCAAATTACTATTCTACTGTAGAATAAAAATGATACATTAATAATTAAGGTAATACGGTTCACTATTCAATTTTAAATTATTTAGAAAGATATTGAGGTGCAATAGATGATACATAATATTCCAGATGTCTATACAAAAAAAATTCTTATAGTAGATGATGAAAAAGAGATTTTAAATTTGTTGGAAGCAGTTTTAAAGAAAGAGGGGTTTCAACATATTTATACGTATACAACAGGAGAAGAAGGAATACGCATGTGTAAGCAAGTACAGCCAGATCTTATCATATTAGATATTATGCTTCCAGATTTAGATGGATATAGTGTTTGTCAGCAAATTAGACAGTTTACATTCGTTCCAATATTCTTCTTATCGGCGAAAAATGAAGATTTAGATAAAATACTTGGATTAAGTATAGGTGGCGATGATTACATTACAAAACCTTTTAGTCCGAAAGAAGTAGCATATAAGATGAAAGCATTTTTTCGACGCAATCAATATCAAGAAAAGGCTCGGATTATGTATCAGTTTGGAGACATTACGATAGATGAGGCACAAGGGACAGTGTTAAGGGGTGATACATTACTAACTTTAACAGCAAAAGAATTTAATATATTACTATTTTTAATAAAAAATCCAAATCAGATTTTTAGTAAGGCCCGCTTATATGAAGCTGTCTGGGGAGAAACATATCTCGGTAATGATAATATTATGATGGTGCATATGAGGCATTTAAGAGAAAAAATAGAGGATAATCCTTCCAAACCCCATTATCTTGTAACAGTAAGGGGACTAGGATATAAACTTAATACAAAAGGTGATGTAAGATGAAGTGGAAGGTCACGAGACTATATATTGCATCATTAATAGGATTAATTATGTTTATCCTAATCGTTCAATTTTTTGCTTTTAGTTATTTAGTATTTACTTATAACTATGAGGGAGTGGACGATCCAGAAGGTTCAGTATTAGCTTTTCAAAAAGAAATTACAGTAGAAAATGAAAATATTTCTATAACAAATAAAGGGAAAAATTTTTTAAAAGAACATGGAGCATGGTTACAAGTATTAAATCATAATAGTGATGAAGTATTTCAAATGTATAAGCCTAAAAATACACCAACTCACTATACTCCTAGTGATTTGATTTTACGCTATAAGTATGATGTTGGGAATTATACAACGTTTGTGGGTAAGTTAGATAAAAGTACACAAGTAGAAAGTTACATTGTCGCTTTCCCGTCAAACCAAGCATTACGAAAATCTGTCTATTTGAACTTCAATAATTTATCTAGCTTCTATCCATATGGGATTTTAATGTTAATAGGAGTAACAGTAGTTTGTATTTTATTATTTGCTTATATTGTGGCAAGGTATATGTCAAAACCTGTTGTCATGATAATTGAACATATTAATAAATTAAAACAAGGACAATATAAACCAGTACCGGAAGAAAAGGGAATCTATGCAGAGGTGTATACAAATCTGAATCAGTTATCACATCAACTAAAGGATATTAACGTTCAAAGAAAAAGACTAGATACGATGCGAGCAGAATGGATTATAAACATCTCTCATGATTTAAAGACACCACTTTCTTCTATTAAAGGCTATAGTGAAGTTATAGGGAATCGGGAGTATAAAATTACTGCACAAGAAATGTACCAATATGCAGAAGTAATTCAAAGTAAATCCATTTATATTGAAAAACTGATTGATGATTTAAAACTTACATATCAATTGAAGAATGCGTTATTACCTATCCATAAAACCACAGTAGATATTGTGAATCTCACCCGAGAAACAATTATTGAATTTATGAATATGCCTCATTATGAGAATCGATTAATTGAATTTGAATGCCCTCAGGAGGAACTAATTATAAAAGCAGATCAGGGATTAATTCAACGTGTCACAGTAAACTTATTGAATAATGCGCTCATTCATACGGATGTTAAAACATTAATACAAGTTCGTATAAAACAAACATCCGGATACACCATAGTTACGATTGAAGACAATGGTGACGGAATAAATAAAAATGATTTACCACATATTTTTGATCGATACTTCCGTGGTACAAATACAGATCCCAAAAGTGGTTCAGGTTTAGGAATGGCAATTGTAAAGGAAATCATCGTAGCTCACGGTGGAGAAATTGCAGTAGAAAGCACCAAAGGAAACGGTACTAAAATTACATTTCAGCTTCCGTTAGAAAATTAAGCTAAACTTAAGGTCAGCTCAATTCAAGATTAAGCAAGAACTTTCATAATAAATAATAGCTTAATCAAGAAAAAGAGGTGCCAATAATGGGAACATATATCGTTGAAACAGAAGATTTGACAAAGACATATGGAGCTGTAAATAGTGTGAATCAATTACAAATGCAAGTTGGTAAAGGTGAAATTTATGGATTTCTAGGCCCAAATGGGGCTGGGAAAACGACGACAATTAGAATGTTATTGGGATTAATAAAACCGACTACAGGTAATATTAAAGTATTCAATCGAGATTTAAAAACAAATCGAATAGATATTTTAAGAGAGGTTGGCTCTCTTGTTGAATCGCCATCTTATTATGGACATTTAACAGGTCATGAAAACCTAGAAGTAATTCGGCAAATGTTACAAGTACCAAAAAAGAATATTGATGAGGTATTGCGTATTGTTCGATTAGAGAAACAAAAAGATAAACTAGTTAAGCAATACTCACTTGGAATGAAGCAACGTCTTGGAATAGCAATGGCATTACTTGGAAATCCGAAATTGTTAATTTTAGATGAACCCACAAACGGATTAGACCCTGCCGGGATTCAAGAAATTCGTGAACTCATCAAACAACTGCCAAAGCAATATGATATGACAGTTGTTATTTCTAGTCATTTGCTAAATGAGATGGATCAAATTGCAACACAAGTGGGCATTATTAATAGTGGACAGCTTATTTTTCAAGACAAAATTGAAGTGTTACGCAAAAAAAGTCAGGCATCAATGAAAATACGTGTAAATGATGTAGTAAGGGCACATCAAATTTTAGAACAGCATCAAATTCATCTTAGACTTGAAGGTGATTGTCTTGTTACGCATCAACAAGAAGATCACCTTATTTCTCACATAAATCATTTATTAGTACAGCATAATATATCAGTGTACCGAATTGAAGAAGAGAAGCATACATTGGAAGAAATATTTCTAAGCTTAACAGAAAAAGGTGGTGTTTTATAGTGATTGCTGCCTTAAGAAGTGAATTATTGAAATTAAAAAGAAAGAAATTATTTTTAGTGGTATTTTTGATACAGTCTTTAGCATTACTTTGGTTATTTGCTATTGTGTCACAAGAAAAAAAGGAATTTCTAAATTGGGAGTCGCTTCTTTCAAGAGTAAGTATGATAAATGCATTATTTTTACCTATAATGATTGCGACAATTACATCTCGAATTATTGATTTTGAAAATAAGGGGAACACCTGGAAGCTATTGTGTGCAATTCCAACATCTAGGCATCTGGTATATATAACCAAAAATATCTTTAGTCTCTTTTTTCTTGTATACGCAGGAATAATTTCTATTTCTGTAATTATATTAATAGGAAAATTTTTTAATTTTGAAAGTGGAATTCCGGTGATATTATTACTGAAATACGGTTGTTTTACCATTATAGGATGTATTCCAATGGTTATTTTGCAACTCTGGATATCTTTGGTAGTGAAAAATCAAGTATTTGCTTTAACGGCAGGTGTAATCGGCTCATTTCTTGGGTATTTCGGACAGATGTTACCTTGGAAAACATGGATAATTTGGACCTATTCATCTCTGACAAATCCAATTTCTTGGGCATTTTCCAATGGGAAAATAGTGTTTTTCCCAAACCAAGGAGTCATGATGAATCTTTTGTTAAGTTTAGGAGTTAGTTTATTATTTATCGTTCTTAGCACTGCTCATTTTTCGCAAAAAGATATTCATTAGGAGGATGCAGATATGTTATTAAGCTCATTTCGATGCGAATTATTAAAATTAAAACGTTCAAAAATATGGATTGTAATGACATTCATTCCGCTTATTTGTATTACGCTTGGACTCATAAATTTTCAAGTAAACTACGATGTCTTAATGACAGTCTCAACAAATGAGTGGGAGAAAGCTTGGACACAAGTTGGATTAATTTATGGATTATTTTTATTTCCTGTCGTAGTAAGTATTTATTGTGCGTTTGTATGCCGCTTTGAACATAGCGAGGGAAATTGGAAAAAAATAATCTCTTTACCAATTCCATTTCGATATGTGTACATGGCAAAGTTATTAGTAATCTTTATGCTAACTTTATTGACACAAGTATTTTTTTTAATTGCTTATATCTTAATTGGTAAGCTATTAGGTATTACAAGTCCTATTCCTTGGATTTCATTATTAAATTGGTCATTCAATGGATGGATTGGTACATTTTCAATTGCTGCACTACAATTATTTCTTTCATCTTCTATAAAAAGTTTTGCAATTCCAGTTGGGATGAGTTTTGGTTTTACATGCGTGGGAATGATATTTCAATACTTAAATATCGGATATATATGGCCATTTACACAACCAGGATTAGCTATGGATCCTATTCATTTAAAAGGTTTGCAAACTTTCTTTCAATTTAGTAGTTTTTATATGTTGAGTTGCGTATTTGTTATTATTTTTACTTTTGTTGGAGTTCGAAGATTTACAATAAAAGATATTATATGAATAGAAGTACAGCGAAATTATTGAAATATTAGGGGACAGAACAGATAAAATTTCTAGGTGGAATACGTGTATTAATAAAAAGAGCCAATTTTACTCTTGATAGGGTAAAATCGGCTCTTTTTCTGTCGAAATTTGCTTAGCGTGGTTTTTTTCCGAAATGCTGGCGGTACCCCTTAAAAAAATGATCTTCAGGAAACATCCGATGAATTAATACAGAATATAAAAGAGACAAGGGGGGATTTTTCCGCCCTGTCTTTTTTGTAAATTTTGGTAAACCTATGTTACTTTTTAACTGAATTTATTTCTATCATTTGAATTTGAAATATATCACTGTCTTTTATGCCAAGGACTAGCATTTCATCTTTTAGTGAACGCCAGGGCTCGATTTTGATGGATTTAGTAGTTCTATCCCGTAAGATGTATTCGTGAATATAATATGATTTTTCATTTTTCTTCATTGTAAATCCTCATTATCCTTTTAATCCATTAAAGTGTGTAGTTATATAAAAATTATACATTAAGGAACGTTCTTATACAGTATTACTCTTTTTATCATTATCTGGAATTTGTTTGTGAAGTGAAAAAAGATAGCGCCAGGAAAATACGAATTTACAACTGAATTTAAAGATTTCGCCACTCATCACATGCCTTGCGAATATTTTCACACATATTATTTGTAATTTCTAACCTGTCATTTAAGAAAGTATCTCTCTGTGAGAATATCTCATCTTTAGCACCCAAATAGCCCCTTTGAATAGATGAAGCATTTCTACCAGCTTCGGTTAATCTATAACGTGGGATACCCGGAGATTCTGTGTACCATAGTGGATCTGTTAGTGATATAGGATCAGAATCATATATATGAACCTTTGTGTCTAAATTCCCATCCCATTCATCTACAAAATTAAACCTATATTTGAGTGTAGGATAAGGATAAGAATTAGAAGTAGTAGGAGCAGTAATCATATCGTAGAGGCCACTATTAGCATACATTGCATCGCCTACACTTACATTTGTAAAGTAAACTAATTTGTCACCACGTGGTTCACACAAAGCAGCATACTCATCCCCACAACGACTTAAAGTAGCTTTATACCCAGAGTCAATTTCACTAAGAGCTTTTATGTCCGTTAGATGCAAAGTACAAATGTAAACAAGGGCTATTATACCTTCAAACGTTTCAAAACGTACTAAATCTGATACTAAATCTGAACCATCGTCATATATGCCATGTAAAATATTCACATCACCACTCTCTGGATAGCCCTGAAGACGTCTCGCAATACTGTCACAATTAGCTACATAGTGATCTAAAAAGGCTTGGTCAATTATTTTTTTAACCCTATCACAAATTTCTTCTACCGCTTGTTTCACCGCTTCTTGAGCACTATCTTCTGATGGAAACATTTCGCTTATTATTGCTGTACCTATTGAAGAACCCAAAGAACTAGCTCCTATTTCTAATATTTTCTGCCAGTTTAACTCGTCATTTATCATAATGAACACTCCTTTATAATTAGAATGCTCACTATCATTTCAGTTTTATACATTTTTTAGGTTCTGGTGCAAAGTTTTCATTTATTCGAAAGAGGTATATAGATTCCTAATGGAATCTATTCTTATGCAGCCATTCCGAATAGTTGATGAATAAACTTTATTTCATCTTGGACAGACTTGTCCCGTAAAATAAGTTGGCCTTTTTTAATGATATGCATCGTTTCTATTCCTGAAAGAATGGATGCAGCTGTACGAAAAGACTTCAATCCTAACATTGAACGAACTCTCTTTTTAATAAAGCGATGATCTTGCTCTACAATGTTATTAAGGTATTTTACCGGTTCTGGTGCGAAAACTTCAAGATAATTGCAGGTAATCTCTAAATCTTGGACATACTGATACTATTACTCTAAAAAAGGTGCGTGATCAGTATGGAAAAGCGAAATTTATTCAAGTGGAAACATTATCATCATGATATTATTTTGCAAACAGTAAGATGGTACCTACGGTACAACTTGAGTTTTCGTGATTTGGTGGAAATGATGGAGGAACGGGGCTTATCCGTTGCTCATACAACGATTATGCGTTGGGTTCATCAGTATGGTCCTGAATTAGACAAAAGAATCCGTCGTCATCTCAAGCAAACCAATGACTCTTGGAGAGTCGATGAAACATATATCAAAGTGAAAAGTCAATGGATGTACCTGTATCGTGCTGTCGATTCGAAAGGAAATACCATCGATTTTTACCTAAGCAAAGCAAGAAAGTAT
>NZ_LXLV01000099.1 GCF_001757995.1 Bacillus mycoides
ATATACATTCTAACATATAAAAGTTGATTCCTTCCACTAAGGGAGAGAATTATTTTATGACAAAAGTTGTAGATTTTGGACAAGCTGAAAAAAAAGCGAAATTAAGAGATAGTAAGATTGATAGTATCTATGATCAGTTGCAATCCGGTGGTTATTCAGAAGAAGAGAAATTAATGCTTTTACAGTTATTAAGTAAGGCGACTGGTGGAGAAGAATATTTTATTGCAAAAAAGAAAAAACCAACAGATCGGGTGAGGTTTGTGCAAATTATTATGGATAATTACAATTACCTGAGTGAAATTAATTATTTAACTACAGCTGAAAAAGCGTTTCTAATGGATTTAATACCTTATGTAGAATTTAAAACGAATATTTTGGTTGAAAGAATAAGTAAAGAAAATGAATTTGATTCTGATAGTGCAACGCCTAGTTATCTTGCTAGAAAGTTAACTAGAACTAGAGGAAAAGTATCAGAATTAATGAATGGTTTAATGAAAAAAGGATTATTAGCAGTTGCAGAGACCGGAACAACTACAGAAGATGGCCGTATTTGTACAAGTCGTACATGGTTTGTAAATCCAAATATTATGTGTTGTTCTCCAAAAGATGGAGTAGATAAAGCAACTCAAAAGATCTTTAAAAAATCACTTAAAAACTTTGTAACTGAAGATGGTAAAAAACATAAGTTACCAATTTATTTATTTTAGATGTCATTTTATATTGACATCTTTTTTTTATTAGTATTTACCATTTTTTAGGTGTTCCCTTTTGGGTACACAGGTGTTCCCTTTTGGGTACACCCTATACTTTATAAACCCTTGATATTACTGACTTTCTTCACTTTGCTCTTCTCACTCTTATATATAGAGCTAAAAGTTCCGTAAGGAACGGGTCGTATTTTTGAGAAAATCATTCAAAAATCTCCACCCTCAACATCAAAAAGTCGGCTCGTTAATCCTCACCTAAAGGCTACGGCCTTTTCTTTTTGATATTGTCCTTGCAAAACTTTTTTCGGCTCGTGTGCTTTTCTCGCCAAGCCGACAGACAAAAAGCAAAGCAATGGTTCTCGACTTGGACTAGCAAGTATACGAGCCGAACCGCTTAGATCATTCGTCCCAAGATAGTTTTTATTCAAGAAATAGATACGTAATACGTGGGGTTTCGCCCCCACACGACGAGCCAGCACTCTAGCCAAAAAGCAAAATTGAAACCAAAAGATATAGCTAAATCCATAAAAAAATAAAATAAGCTGTGCATATGGACAGCTTATTTACATAATTATCGTTATCGGTAGTTTATTGGTGTTGTGATGACTCTACTGTAAATCGGTATTATTATTTATCTTTATAAACGGAAAAGACCGCCCCGATGTAATCAGGAACGATCTTAAAACAGATGAAGTTCTATTGCTTGTCCAATAAAAATGAATGATGTATCTGTTTTTAACGATTATTGTGATGTTTCTGTTTTGAACGAACATAGTGATGTTTCTGTTTTGGACGAACATAGTGATGTTCGTGTTTGCAACAATCACAATGATGTTCGTGTTTGCAACAATCACAATGATGTTCGTGTTTACAACAATCACAATGATGTTCGTGTTTGCAACAATCACAATGATGTTCGTGTTTACAACAATCACAATGATGTTCGTGTTTGCAACAATCACAATGATGTTCGTGTTTACAACAATCACAATGATGTTTGTGTTTGCAACAATCACAATGATGTTCGTGTTTACAACAATCACAATGATGTTTGTGTTTACAACAATCACAATGATGTTCGTGTTTACAACAATCACAATGATGTTTGTGTTCTGAACAACTATTATCCCAACTCATTTTCTTATACCTCCTTTTCAAATAAAGAGTTATATTTATTCTATGTTTTTAATAAGAACAATGTTTGTTTACTAACCTATTTCATTTTTTATATAAAAGTTAAAAAATGAGATAAAAATGGATTGTTTGCTGTTGTTAAATTGAAAGCTTAAAAGCAAGAATCTCTTTTGAATTTCAAGAAAAAAGCGAAATCCACTGATATAATAAGGGTTTCGCTTTTTCTTTGCTGATTATGATATGCATGAATTTATACATTGTGGAGATATTAGGATTTTTTAAGTTTATGAATGTTCTGTATTAGTACAAAAATCTGTATAGAATTTTGTATAAAAAAAGCTTTGCATATAAGCAAAGCTTTTTTTATTTCCAGAATTTCCACCAATGTTGTTTGTTTTCTATAGTAGGAGCAACTAGTTGTTTGTTTTCTTGAATAGATTGTATGTTATGTAGTAGTTGTTCATCTCTTTTTTGTAACAATTGTTCATGGTGTTTTTGGTATATTTGTATATCGTCTTTCAATGTTTGAAATTCTTCTTGAGTTCGTCGTAGTTCTTCTCTCATGGATTGAAGTTCTTTTGTTATTTCTTCGCGTTCCTCACGCAACAGTTCACGTAACAAATTAGTGTTGTTTTCGCGTTCCAATATTTCTTTGTCTCTTGTAATAAGCAAAGATTGGGAATCCATTGGATCATGGGACGTTCCACTCGTGTTCCAATTTTCATTATTTATATTTATTGCTACAGTTTTTGCAGCATCCACCTTGTTATATCCGGCATCTTTCATAAGTGTTTGAAATTGTTTCAAAGCTTTTATATCCTTTGAAGTAAAGGTTCGATACTCACGATTACTTTTAGGATCACGAACTTTTATAAAGGTGTACTCGTGTTTTTCTAACTCTAAACACCATTTACGTAAATAGCTTTCGCTAATACTTAACGTTTCTGCTACTTCCTTAGTTAGGAAGGCGGGGAGTGGCTCGGATTGTATACCGTTCCGTGTTCCATCAGACATCGTTCCTCACGCTCCTTTTCGCGTTCCAATTGAAGTTTCTAAAGATATATTATACATGATAAAATGAAATACCTTTGAAATATAAAATTTATTGGTAATATAGGATAAGTCACATTTTAAGGGTTAATTCGTGATTCCAACTACAAAATTAGAAGAATAAATGGGGAATATGAGAATACATTTACAATTGTGAGAAAAAAGTATTCTTTTTTTGTTGTGGATAAAATTGTGGGTAAAATGGAGGAATATCTGATGAATATTATTTATATAAAAACAAAAAATCAATATAAAAGTGAAAAAGAAAATAAAATGGAAACTATACCAATTATAAATCGAGTATATTATGAAAATGGAGAGATTAAATTTGAAATATTAGGGGAGCAAAAAGTTCCTATGACATGGTTAGATAAATAGAGAAAAGGCACTCATTTGAGTGCCTTTTCGTTTTTGTAGGTATGGATTTATTTGTTTGTTATATTGTGAAGTTATTTTGTTTAATAAATGAATTTTTAAATTTATGACTAAAAAGAAAGAAGAATTTTTTAGGATTCTTCTTTCTTTTTAATCTATGAACATTTTTAATTAGCAACCAGATTGTCTAGTTGTTGTTCCGCCAACTCTTACTTGTTGAGTTTGTAATACTTTTAAAGTAAGATCAAGAACGATTTTTTCACGTAATTTGTCAAATTCTTTTTCATGAGTTTGATCACATGAATCACCATGACCATAATCATAATCATCATCATGATCACATGGTGAAAAATCAAGTTCATAAAATTCTGCACTAATTAATTCACAGAATGGTTGTTCATTATAGAAAACATTATTTTCAAAGAAGAATTTGTCTAGACGAGGAATATCAGTATTTTTTGGATTAATGAAACGAGCCTTATTTTCCGAAGTAAAGGCTAACATTGGGAAAGAAAGAAAGTCATTTCGAGTTAAATCAGCAAAACCAGAGAATCGAACTTTTGCAATTTTATCATGAATCACGCCATTGCAGTCTTTAGCAGCGTATTCAATATTTTTACGAATGAAACCTTCTACAAACAATTTTGCTCTTGTTACTCGCCAATATCCTGTTGCATCAATTGGCTCATATTCAACAGGTACTAGTTTACATTGTTGTAAAAATACATCTTTTAACACTCTTTTAATTTCTACTGCTGGTGGACAAAGTGGAATATTTGCTTCGACTACAATTTGAAGCGTTCTTTCTGCTAATACAACTGGAATTTTAACTATTGGATTGTTTGTAAGAACAGGCTGTGCTGCAGTATCACTGAATGGAGTTTGTGTTTCTGATTTAACCTTACAATCTTTATGATGATCATCAGAATAATAGTCTTCTTGGTTATTCAATTAAAAAAACCTCCGTTTATTTTATATTTAAAAATATCTACTTAAATATGATATTTAATATATCCATTTGTGTGAGGGCCTGTATAATAGTTATTTTTCTTATTTTGAGATATAAAGGCTAAATTAGATTAATAAAATTAATGTTTTTTATGCTAGTTTTTGTTTAGTGTGTATTTTCGTTAAAATATTGCACCATTTTGAATAAAAAAACATAAATTATATGTGAGTCGAGTACTGTTGTACTTGTTTACGTTTATATAGAAATCTTCTTTGAAAAGAAAGAAAATCTATTAATAGGTTTTTTTCTTTTTTTAATAAAATTGATATTATTTTAGGTGATTTAAAATCGTAATAAATTTTTATTATTGCAATATATAAATTAATAGATAATATTGATTGATGGTTATAAAAGGAAAACACTATATATCAATTGAAAAACAGCTTAGAACAGAGGGAGAATAAAATATGTCTCAAACTTATTGGGGGGCTGAGGTAGCTAAAAACTTAGGGATTGGCTCAAGTACTTTGCGTAAATACTGTCTTGCCTTGGAGAAAGCTGGGTATTCTTTCAAGCGTGGTAACAATAATTCTAGAATTTTTTATCATAATGATGTAGCAACTATAGAACGGCTAATAGTAGCTATGAGAAAGAATAATTTAACGCTAGATCACGCTATAAATTTAGCAATGACAAGTGTTACAAAAAATGAGGTAGCAATTACAGAACACATAAGAACATTAGTAGAACGTATAAAACGATTGGAACAACTTAATTTAGAGTTGATTCAAAGATTTGATCAACAAAGTAAACTTTTACAGGAAACAGATGTTCAACACATAATAAGAGAAGAACAAAGAGATGTTCAATTAATGCAGGTATTAAGAGAGATACAGGATAGTAGACGCCTAATAGCAGCTTTAGAACAGAAGAAGTTATTTTGGAGTGGCCTGTTTGGTAAATAAATTAAAATCTAATGATAAAGAGACTTTTTCTTTTTATTTGAAAAAAGATAAAAAGTGAGTTTTTTGTCTATTATTAATAATGATATTGGATTTTTAGCACTATAAATGTTAGTCAAACATATATTGTAGTATTGGAATAGGTTTCGCTCACTTATTTCATTTTATTTTATAGTCTCTTTTAAAAGAACATCAACGGGCATTGGTGTTCTTTTTAAGTAGGTTGATTTTGAAAAATAAGAAGTTTTCTTTGTTTTAAATTTGTACTTGTTGTATTTGTAAAACTTTTAAAGTAAGGTTTAATACAATTCTTTCATGAAGAGTATCAAATGGTTCGTTTAAGTCTGTTAGACAAGGAGAAAAGTCTAATCCAACAAATTGAGTACTGACTAATTCGCAATATGGTTGTTTGTTATAAAAAATTGTATTTTCGAAGGGATATTTTTCTGAATGTGGTAAATCACCGTTTTTAGGATTAATAAAATGAGATGTAGTATCTGAGGAACCAGCTATTAAAGCTAAAGATAGAAAATCATCCTCTATTAGATCTATAGAACTAGAAAATGGAACATTTACAATGCAGTTATATATAACTCTATTATATCTATCATTTATATATTCAATATTTTTACGAATATATCCTTGAAAAAATAATTTAGCTTTTGTAACTAGGCGGTAATTTGTACCTGGTATTGGAGTAAATGCTAGAGGAACTAAATTACATTGTTTCAAAAATACGTCGTTTTTTAAGATACGTTTAATTTCAATTGCTGGAGGATCTAATGAAATATTGGATTCTACAACAATTTGAATTGTTCTTTCAGCTAATACAACTGGCATTTGTACAAGTGGTGCTTCTGTAGTAATAATTGGTGCTGCAATTTTATCACTTAATGGTGTTTGAGTTTGTCCTACCACCTCACATGATACATTAATTGGACATTGTTCACTCATGTTATTTAATCTCCTTTTTGAAATTACTTTAAATTTTTAAAACTTTTCAATGCCAATGTATTTATTTTTTTTATTTATGTATATGTATGTATAACAGCTTTTGCAATTTGTTTATTGAAGTTTATTAATGAAATACAGACAATAATCTATGATTATTTGCATTTCATTAATTATACATATGAATAAATTAATATAAATATCATTATAAAAAAAAGAGTGATATGAGTTTTGTGTGTTTGAGTTTTTTGTCTATTATCGATGATGATGCAATTTGAAATAGGAGAAAAATTTCAAATGTTATTAAGTTGTATTTTTGAAATGAAAAATTCTAGATTTTCAGCTATGGCATAAAGTGTACTTTTTACCATGGTATATAAATTTCTAATGAATTAAGCTAATTCCCCTATTTCTGGGATTTGGGCAAAAAGACCCAATATGTATATTTATCACCTTTCCCAAATGTATGATTCACAAAAAATAATAAAAATAGAACTACATTTATAGTCCGTATAAATATTAGTTCTATTTTTCACAGGTCCACCAGGAGGAACAGGAACCTCCTATACAATATATATATGTTTAATTATGAAATTTGAAAATAAAATTATTACTTTTTTACTGCATATATTCAATTTTACTATCGTTCTCTTTATGATCCCACCAATCAAATGACATAAAATCCACTTTAAGATATTTTTGAAAATGGATTCCTTGATTTTCGTACGCTAAGGGTTTTCTAAGCTATAAAAAGACAATAAACAGTTTGTATTCCTTTGTAACAAAAAGGGCGACAAAGAGTTTTAATACAAATTAAATTTGCTACATATTTCTGTTACAACAAAATCAACAAGTCGATTAGTAGTACGCTTCAAGTAAAGTGTTGTAACAAAAATATAGAGTATTGTTACTATATAAATAATCCTTAGCGTGAGTTTTATGTTAGTACGTTGGTTGTACCTCTAAACTAAAAAAGATGTATATCAATATGAAAAAAACAGAAGAGTTTAAGTGGAAGCGCACTATGAACCAAAAAATATTTTTCTCACAGTAAGGTTGTACCTACGGTATAACCTAAGTTTTCATGATTTGGTGGAAAAAATGGAGGAACGTGATCAAAACCTAATGGCTATAATCCGTGAAACCTAAGAGACTAAAAAATTGATTGCAGCTACCCAACAAAAAAAGTGGTGGCAATTTTTTATACAAAACTCTATACAGGTTTTTGTACTAATACAGGACATTCATAAACTTAAAAAACCCTAATATCTCCACAATGTATAAAATCATACATAGGATAATAAAAAAAGAAAACGCACAAACCCAATGACATCAAAGGTTTGTGCGTTTTCCTTGCTACCAATAATACTTGATTATGTGAATAAGAAATCCCTTTTGTAGAATATGGAAGAGATTTCTAGATGAATTTAATTAAATATAAAATGTATCTAGTACATTATCTTTCTCTTCTTTATTGATACCAATGTATTTTAATGTGATTTGCGGCGTACTGTGATTGAGTATTTCTTGCAACATAGCTACATCTTTTGTTTGTTTATAGAACCAATAGCCGAAGGTTTTGCGCATGGTGTGGGTCCCAATGGATTCTATACCGGCAAAGTCTCCGGCTTTTTGCAATTGTCGATAAGCCTGGATTTTACTAATGGGTTGATTTCCTTTTCGTGAAGGGAATAACCAGGTATTTTCTAGTGTTTGGGTATACGAATAGACTTCATCAAAAATAGAAGTAAGGTTAATCATGCGTTCTTTTTTTGTTTTTCCTTCTTTGATTTTAAATTCTTTTCTCTTTTTTCGTTTTAACTTTACTATGGTTTGTGTTTCAAGTTGAAGTAGATCGCTAACACGTAATCCAGTATGTATGCCGATTAAGAATAAAATATAGTCTCGTTTAGAACAGTGGCGTTTGAGAGCCCATTTCATATCTTCGATCTGTTCTTTGCTACGGATGGGTTGGACATCAATGAGATGTGGTTTTTTGTTCATAGTTTTTGACCTCTTTATTTATAGCGTTTTGAATGTATACTTTTGTTGTGTATTTTGAGGATATCAGGAGATTTGGTGTGAAGTCAATGTTTAAGGAGATTTGAATGTAAACAAATATTTAAAAGTTTACTTTCGGATTATTATCGGTAGCAAGGACAAGGTGGTATATATAGTGTTTATGGAGTAACTGCTCAGGGTATCCTTATTACTGTACAATGAGTTTTGAATACAGAATTAACGCAGATTCTCTAGTATTAAATAAAGGATTGGTGTTTTTTTTTGTATCCATTAAAATTAATCAATGTTATATAAGAATAAGTAATGTAATATGGTTTGTTTATAATAGATTATTTATGCGAAAAATTAAAGGTAGATAAAAAATTATGAATTTTTTATCTACCGAAATATGGTTAATTATCATCAAATAGAATAGTAGCAGCAGCACCATTCTCTAATGCACCATTTTCTACTGTAACTCGTACTGATAATAAATCACATTGATTAACAGGAAAACTACCCGTGGCAGTTCCACAACAAGCTGCACCTGTTAAAGTTACTATAATACCTGTACCTGTAGCACCTGTAGCGCATGGACCACTTACCCAAATTTCAGCGGTTTTAACACCTGATGGTCCTCCTGGTTGTGCATTATCATCTCGAATATTAAAAACTAAATCAGTGATAGTTGCTGCTTTTGGTATAACCACAGTATTTCTTGCAAAACCATTAACTCCGCCTTGTGAAGTACCTAAACCAAAAAATTGACCATTAGCAATTGACTGATCTGTAGCTAAATAAAGCGCCTTTTCACCCGTAGCACCCGTAGCACCTGTAGCACCCGTAGCACCCGTAGCACCCGTAGCACCTGTAGCACCTGTAGCACCCGTAGCACCTGTAGCACCCGTAGCACCTGTAGCACCAGTACCACCAGCACCCGTGAC
>NZ_LXLV01000100.1 GCF_001757995.1 Bacillus mycoides
TCCACCTAAGAATGATAAAACTGCCATTGCGATTGTCATATTATTTCCTCCTCTGTTGTTGATGCTAAGATGTGATTTATCTTTATGCTTTCATTATAGTAAGCGCTTACATTTTTATCAATACATTCTTATATGCAATATTGCATATAGGGCAATATTATACATTTAGACAAAAATTAGACATCTATTAGTCATTCTTTAATGGTATCATAGCGAGGTGAGAGTCTTTAAGGGTTCTCCTTAATAGGAGGAAACGGATATGGAAAGAGTGCAAGCGATTATTGACAGTAATCTGAAATTCAAGAGCTGGGTTAAACAGGTACTAGCTATAGGCGGAATATTAGGGTTCTTCTACTTGGTATTATATGTTTTATGTTTCTTATTTGTTATGTAAATATATACAACTATACTAGTGAAGCCTTACCTACAGAGGTAAGGCTCTTTTGTTGTATCTGAGGTTAATTTTTTTTGGAGGTACTCCAAAATATTGGGTTGATGGGCATGTGGTTCTACTTCTATCACTGAAAGTAAACTAATAT
>NZ_LXLV01000101.1 GCF_001757995.1 Bacillus mycoides
CTATAGGATAAGCTGGATTCTTATCTACTGTCACGACACGAGGCTCAGAAATATGAAAAGACTGCAAAGCTTTCTTGAAGAATCGCTTTGCAGCCTTGTGGTTTCTTGCTTTGCTTAGGTAAAAATCAATGGTATTTCCTTTCGAATCGACAGCACGATACAGGTACATCCATTGACTTTTCACTTTGATATATGTTTCATCGACTCTCCAAGAGGCATTGGTGACGATGGATTCTTTTGTCTAATTCAGGACCATACTGATGAACCCAACGCATAATCGTTGTATGAGCAACGAATAAGCCCCGTTCCTCCATCATTTCCACCAAATCACGAAAGCTCAACCGTAGGTACCATCTTACTGTTTGCAAAATAATATCATGATGATAATGTTTCCACTTGAATAAATTTCGCTTTTCCATACTGATCACGCACCTTTTTTAGAGTCATACTATCAGTATGTCCAAGATTTAGAGATTACCTGCAATTATCTTGAAGTTTTCGCACCAGAACCCTTTAACATTCATTCCTACTAGTAAGCTAGCGAAAATAGTAAAAGAATTAAAAGAAGGAAATAAACTTTTAAAAGGCGTTGAATTATCTCCAGAAGATTTGAAAATATTAAATGAGACTGGATATTTTGATAAAGTTAAAAATGTTGAGAAAGTCAGTGGAGCTAATGTCGGAGAAAAAACTGTTACTTATCGTAGAGTTCAAGGTGGAGGTAGTAAAGATTTAATTTTAGTCAATAATGATGGAACACTTTCTTTAAATAGTAAATGGAAAGCAGATCATGACTTAAATGTATCTACTGGAAAAGACCACTCAGAGTATTTCAAAAATAAAAGACCAGACTCATATATTGTAGAATTTGGAGTACCCCCGTATGTGGATGATTTGATTAGAGAAAATGCAATTTCTCAGAATCGCTATAAAACTAATCCACTTAATCAAGGAGGGAGTGCTCCTAAGATTGTTGATAAGGGTATATTTGATAAATATGGGTTTGAAGGTGTTGCATATGAATTGCCCACCCCCATTAGCCAATGGTTGGTGGAATACGCTAAAAATACTAAAATTATTAAGTGAGAGGAGTGAGTTAGCAAAATGCTTAAGCCTTTATATACGAAAAATGTTATAGTAGGAATAAAGTATAAAAACAATTTCAACTGGTATATAACTGAACCAGATTTATGGTATTTAGACTATAATCAAGCAGGATATGCTCCGGATGAGTATGCAGATGAAAGAAAAGATATCAGTGTTTTAAACGAGAATACAATAGATAACTTTTTAGAAAGAATAGAAAAGTATGAAGTGTTTACAGAAGAGATTAGGTCAAATTTTTTAAGTGAGCTAAGTAATAATGACGAAGAAACTATCTATGATTATAATCCGTGTTTCTTGATAGATTTTGATGATTTAAATTTTTATTCTAATTATCCCGAGTTGATATCTTTTGAAGAATATATTCCAAATAATTGGAAAGGTTATTTGCAACATTTTGATAAACAGATACCTTACGAATACAGATACTGGAAATATAAAAACAAAAATTATTTATTTAAGGAGGGTTAAGCTATGCAAGAAAATAAATTGACTATGATAAAAGAAACATTTAAAAATGAGGAAACAGGTGAGCTAACGCCTGGAGTTACTATAATACTTGATGGAAATGTCAAAAAAGCATTGGAAATAATTATAGAAAAACAAGGTTATTCTGATTATCCAGAAGCTTTAAAAGAAGTTATTTTTGAGGGTATTAATAATTTTGTAAAAAAGGATAAAAAAAATTAGCGGAAAATTGTTGTTTTTAGAAAGGTTCTACTGCAAATATACATATCTGCTTAACGTAAAGTCTACTTATCGACAGTAAAAAGATATCAAAAAAGAGGACGAAACTCATTATTATGGGATTTGTCCTCTTTTGTTGTTTTAGTTTTATTAGGGGTACCGCCACATCGCTATCAAGCTAAGCTTATACAAAGTCAATTTTAGGCGAGATTGTTTCTTTTTTATAAAGGGCAAGTGTAGGTGATTGAAAGATTTGCATGCGAAATAAACCCTATTGGGTGTCATTTTTTGAATTAGGCCGCTTGATCATCAGACATGGTACAATTGTAAACGACACCTAATATATCAAAGACTGTTTTTTTCTCATACCGATGAGATTTTCTCCCGTTTTGCTGTAGGAGGTTGAACAGGCGAATGAGAATTTTTGATAGTTCTTGGGTGTCTTTCTGTATGGCTTGATAAATAAGAAGAAAATAATCTTTAATCATATATATGGCCTTATATTCACTCAGTTCTCGTTTCTTTTTCATAAGAAGTAATTGTCGCATTTGAAACATGATAGAAGAACAGAGTAGAATGGCAATCAATTGACCATATAAATGGCACTCCAATCGTTCTGGTTTTATCTTTTTACAATGATGAATTTGAAAGAATGACTTCCACGTTTTAAATAAAATCTCGATTTGCCAACGTAAAGAATACCAATCATGTACTTGTCCCATCGGGACAATATCTGTAGGGGTGTTTGTCATATATACATTGATACCACTGAGACGTTTACTACGAGGGGAATACTTCATTCCCTTCTTTTTCTCTCTTACAGCTTGATCTTGTAATCGTTTTTGTTGCTGTTGTTTTGTTAATCGATGAACAATTACACGAGCTGGCACTTTATCAATCATACCTACATAAGCATCAGCTATTTCACATGTTTGTCCTGGTTGAAGAGAGTTCATTACCGTCTCCATATCTATCTGTATATACTCTGTACCTTTCTTAATTCTTCCATCTTGAAAATAATCAGGGTTAGGATTTTTTTGATAAATACGTGTATTCGACTTGATACGAGAGATATAGTAGGCCTCTTTATCTTGTATATATTGAAGGTCTTTTAAATGAAAATAACCTAAATCTCGGATACATAAATCATTCGCCGTCACAGTTGGGGCACACAGAGAGCCGTAAGTACGATCATGTTGTTTACCTGGACCTGTATGAATATGTAGGAACTGTCCACTTAACAAATCATACTCAAGTTGAATTTTTATCCCAGCTGTATGGCTGCATCCACCTGCACCTGGATAAACCGATGAAAATACATCCGGGAGTTGAAATGCGGTTGAATCTAAAATACGAATACGCTTGAAAACAGAAGTGTATGGAGAAGAAATCGGCATAGATGCGGCCAATTTTTTGCTTAGTAGTTCGGCTAGTAGGTGTTGTAAAAGTTGGACGGCCGCCTTATTAAACCGTTGATTCAGTCCCTCAGGACTGATGAGTACTTCTGTTGATGCTTCTAAACAGCTAGATAACTGAGTTAAAGAAGTCATAGCTACATTTTGGCTCACCCATACACATAAAGCTACTAAATCTTTTGCTTGGTACTTACTGGTTCGTTGTACAAAACCAACATCTCTAGCAAGATCCCGTAAGGTATTTGGAGATAAAAAACTTTGAATCTCTTGAGCAAATAGTTGTAAGTTGTCAGACACAGAAACAGACATAAAAAACGCCATCCTTTCCTATGATTCTACAGAAAGAATAGCGTATTTTTTCATTTTAAGAAAATTTAGTTTTGTTAGTTTGATAGCGATGGGTTTGTACTCCAACAAGGGGATTTATGGAAAATTGTAGAATGTATTAATTTGAAATTCTTATACCCAATTTTTTAGGAGTGACTACAAATGCGAATATATCCTGATTGTCCAATTATCACCAGAACAGTAGAGGTTGGCGGACTTACGAAATCGCAGCTTATTCAGAAATTGCAACAATACTCCATTTTGATGAATGAGTATGGAGAAAGACTGTTAGCTGATGATAAATTTACGACTTCTAATACAAAGTACAGCCTGAAGGTTATTTTGGGAATGCCTCACAACAACATCAAGCTCCATCTGGCTCCATCACAATAGCATCGGAGATATTAACTAAAGACGATGATTTTCCGAAAGGCTTTTATCTTAGACGAATTAACGGCGTGTTGTGGCTACGCGGATACATTGCTGACCATCTGCACGTTTGGAAGCCTGAAGACCACTTTATCTTTGTTAAACAAAAAAACTTTAAGAAGTGAGAAATAATGAGAAACTTACCTGCTTTTGTTCAACTAAAGGGGGACTTTACTTCATGAGACCGTCATTAGACGGTCTTTTTTATTTAGGGATCACCACATCATCATCAAGCTAATAAAAATGGGTTACCCCAAAACGATAAAAATGATTAGAGACCTTGATTTTTTTATACAAGTTAGAAAAATCAGGGTTATTTTTAAAGGATTGAGGATTATTGAGTAAGCAATAGTTAATTGATTATTCCAGTATTTTTATTCTTCACTAATAAAGGGAGCAATTATTTTTTTTTCATAAGAAGATAACACGATATTCGTTGATGGCGTACCATATTGCATTGTATCATCAATAAATTGTTCTAAACTTTCTACAGAATATGTTGCTAATTTGACAATATAGCTAATTTCCCCTGCTACTCTGTAACACTCAAGTACATCTGGATGATTATAGCAAAAGTTAGCTAATGATTTACAATCCTTTGATTTAAACAATATAAGTGCAGAAATTGGACGGTTTATTTTTTTTAGAGAAACATGTGCATGGTAGCCTTCAATAATTTGTTGCTCCTCTAACTTCCGTACTCGCTCAGTTACTGACGGAGAAGATAAATGAACGGCTTCTGCTAAATCCTTCATTGAAATTTTTGCATTTGACTGTAATAATCCCACGATTTTTTTATCAATTTGATCCATAAAGTATCCAACCTTTTTTTATAAACTAGAATAAACTAAATTCTTTATATAATAAAGTCGAACGATCGAATATCCTTATTAAACTTATTTATCAGCCTTCTATATTTGTATAAAATAAGGATATCAGGAGGCGATTTACGATATGAAAAAGATTTTATTATTATTAGCTGACGGATTTGAAGCAGTGGAAGCTAGTGTATTTACAGACGTACTAGGTTGGAATAAATGGGAGGGAGATGGATCAACCAAGGTCGTAACAGTTGGTCTTCGGAATAAATTAACCTGTACTTGGAATTTTACTGTCATACCTGAAAAAACGGTTGATGATATTCAATTAGATGAGTTTGATGCACTAGCTATTCCAGGAGGGTTTGAAGAAGCTGGTTTTTATCGGGATGCATACAGTAGAGAATTCTTAAATGTCATTCAACATTTTTATGTCAAGCAGAAGCCTATTGCCAGTATTTGTGTTGCATCATTAGCGCTTGGTAAAAGTGGGATTCTTACAGATAAAAAAGCCACCACATACAGTCATCCAACGAGTAAACGAAAAGAGCAGTTAAAGAATTTCGGTGCAATAGTACAAAATGATTTAATTGTTCAAGATGGAAATATTATTACATCTTCTAATCCAGGTACAGCTTTTGATGTTGCATTTTTATTACTTGAAAAACTAACATCTAAAAAGAACGCTAAACATGTAAGGGATCTTATGGGATTATAGGCATTGATCTTCAACAAAGGGGTACTTTATGAGTTTTTGGAGATTGCTAGAAGTAATGTGAAAAATCGCAACGCTCTAGTTTTATTTGTTGAACCAAGCGAAAAGAATAGTACTTGACTAAAATAGGAGAATTTTTATGATTGTAACACTTTTTACGTATATTATATTAGGTTTATCTTTATCAATACCTGCAGGTGCTATGACTGTCCAAATGACCAAACAAGGAATGAGAAATGGTTTCGTACATGGTTGGTTTGTAGGTATAGGAGGAATGACTGTAGATTTATCTTTAATTGTCCTGATTTATCTAGGGTTCTCTAGTGTATTAACCAATCCATGGGTAGAAGCAGTTATGTGGTTACTAGGTTTTGGTTTTTTAATGTTTATTGGAATAGAAAGTATTAAAGAAGCAAAATCAGAAGTTAACATAGAGGGAGAAAATCCTAATAAATCTTTATTAACAGCTTACTTATCTGGTTTTATGATTGCTATATCACCGGCTAATATTGTATTTTGGATAGGGGTCTTTGGTCCGGTTCTAGTCTCTTCATTAGGTAATGCAAGTGCATCTACATTTATATTAATAGCTGTAGGTATTTTATTAGGTATCTTTATGCATGATATGGTCTTATTGGGTTTTGTTCATTTTACTAGACGTTTTCTAAATCCAATCTTTATTAAATGGGTATCTATATCTGCCGCAATAGTACTATTCGGATTTAGTGGTTATTTTGGTTACGAGTTTATAAAACAAGTAATTGCTTTTATCTAAAAAGCATAACTATTATAAACTTAAATATGGTGGTTATTATGTAAATGAAAAAGATGCGCATTTTAAACCCAAACGCAACGTAATTGTAAATATATTACATTACGCAGTTACCCCCTCAGGAATTCGTTGGTTCCTAGGGGGGTTTTTATATTCCCTACGCATAGCCTTTAGAAAAAAGAAACAGCCTCCACTATAATTGACGTTTTATGAGCTTAGGTTGATAGCGATGGGGTACCGCCACATGCCCATCAAGCTAACCAAGTAAATTACTAGATATGAAACGATCCTTGTTTCAAAACTAGCAATTGATAGAAAAGTAGGCATGCTAAAGAAGCCTATTAAAACGTGATTTTTTCGCTAGGCAGCTTGTCTATGCTTTACCGTCGTTTTATACACAATCCCTAGAATATCAAAGACGGTCATCTTCTTATACCGATGACATTTACGACCGTTCTTTTTGAGCAGCAGATAAAGACGATGCAAAATTTTTAAAATTTCTTCTGTGCCAACGGCTATCGCTTGAAACAGTAACGGAAAGTAATCTTTAATCATATAAATCGCTTTGTATTCACTCAGCTCCTGCTTTGTCTTTTCAAGCAGAAACTGTCGCATTTGAAACATCGTAGAAGAACAGAGGAGAATGCCGATGAGTTGTCCATATAAATGGCACTCTAGGCGTTCTCTTTTAATATTTTTACATTCATCAATTTCAAAAAATGACTTCCACGTTTTAAACAAAATTTCAATCTGCCAACGAAGTGAATACAATGAGTGCACGTAGTTCGTTGGTACTCCTTCTAGAGACGTGTTCGTGATATATACATTCATACCCATTAAACGTTTACTTTTATCCTTCATGACAATGCCTTTTTTCTTTTCACGTATCGCTTGGTTTTTCAGGCGTGTTTGCGTTTGATTATCGGTTAAACGATGGATAATGACACGTGCTGGAAGCTTCTGATTTTGGCCAATGTATGCCTCGGGGATTTCTATCGTTTCACCTGGGATTAGACCCGACATCATTTGTGTCATATCAAGTTGGATGTATTCTGTTTGCTTTTTTAACGTGCCGTTGTTGAAGTATTCTGGCTCAGGGTTCTTGATATAAATGCGTGTATTCAGCTTCAACCGCGAGATATAGTAAGCCTCTTTATCATGAATAGTTTGTAAGTCTCTTAAATCGAAGTAACCAAGATCACGTAAACACAAATCGCCCGCCTCTACGGTTTCAAGGCAGATGGTACCGTATGTTTTATCATTATTCTTTCCTGGTCCAAGCTGCACGTTAAGAAATTGACCACTAAGTAAATCATATTCCAATTGGATTTTCACGCCTGCCGTATTACTACTCCCGCCTGAACCTTGATAGTTAGTGGCGAAATGATCAGGCAGTTGAAACACTGTCGCATCTAAAATACGGATACGATTAAAAGTAGAGATCACGTGTGCAGAAAGTGAGTGATTTGAGCAGAGTTTTTGTGTGAGAAGAGAAGTAAAGACTTCTCGAAGAAATGCGACAGCGGCTGGATTAAAGCGTTGATTCAGTCCTTCTGGACTCATCAGTACCCCAGTGGAAGCTTCCAATCGACTACACAATTGTGAAAGTGATGTGCTAGCTATTTCCTGACTGAGCCATACGCAAAGAGCAATGAGTTCGTTTGCTTGATACTTACTAGATCGCTGTACAAAGCCAACTTGTTTGGCGATATCTTGTAGGACTACTGGAGATAAAAAGTATTGTAGCTCTTGTGCAAAAAGATTCAGTTCATTTGAAATAATAGGATTCATTAAAAACACCATCCTTTCTCATAAACTTCTTACGATAAGCATAACGTTTTTTTATTTTAAGGGTATGATTTTAACTTCGCTTGATGGGCATGGGGTAGCACTAACAAAATTCGTATTTTCCAGTTTATAGAAAATGTTTATCGCGGTAAAATATCAGAAAAAACAAATAATATAAAGGGGGATAAGGAATATGAACATATTAGAAAAAATTAAAGAAAACGTTTCAAAAGTTATTGTAGGAAAGGAAGGAGTAATTGATTTAGCGATGATTGCATTAGTTGCAAATGGACATGTTTTATTAGAAGACGTACCAGGAACGGGGAAAACAACATTAGCCAAAACTCTTGCGAAAAGTATTGATGGGGCTTTTCAGCGTATTCAATTTACATCGGATACGTTGCCGGGTGATGTAGTAGGATTAGAATACTTTGATATGAAAGAAAGTGATTTTAAAACGAGAAAAGGACCTATTTTTGCAAATCTAGTTTTAGTAGATGAAATTAACAGGGCTGTCCCGCGAGCACAATCAGCGTTGTTAGAGGTAATGGAGGAGCGTACCGTAACAATTTCGGGCGTAACGCATGTATTACCAATGCTATTTATTGTATTAGCAACGCAAAATCCATTAGAATCGGCAGGAACTTTTACGCTTCCAGATGCGCAGCTAGATCGCTTTCTATTAACCATTCGGCAAGGGTATCCAGATCGTATATATGAAAAAGAAATGCTAAAACGATTTAAAGAAAATAATCCATTTAACGATTTACAAAGTGTTGTAACTCTTTCTGACATATTAGAGTTGCAAGAGCAATCTAAAAGAATCCATATACACGATGAGGTGGAAGAATACTTGCTTGATATTGTAGAAGCAACGCGAAATCATGATTTGATAGAAATCGGGGTTAGTCCTCGTGGCTCTTTAGCTTTTATGAGAGCGGCGCAAGCAAGGGCATTATTAAAGGAGCGGGAATATGTAACTCCTGATGATTTGAAAGCCTTGGCAACTCCGGTTTGTGCTCATCGATTAACGTTAACAATTGAAGGGGATATGAAAACAACTAAAGTAGATGTACTGCAAGGAATTTTAGAAAAAATTGCAGTGCCGGTAGAAAGCGTATGAATGAGATTATAAAAAGGAAAAATCCGTTGCTGGAACCTCTCTTTATAGGGGGAATCGGCGTTATTTTTCTTATTCTCTTTGTTTTTACAAATCAACTTTTTATTGTGGTCCTCTTTTTGTTTTATTTGTTGTTAGCTGGATTTTTACATTTGTATATGAAAGTAGTCATGAGAGTGAAATGGGATATCTCGCAAAATCAAAAGAGACTATTTATGAATGAAAGAGGAGAGTGTGTAGTGCAAATTATAAATGAAGCACGTTTTCCAATCTTTAAAGCAACTCTTCAATTTCGTTCGGATGAACAAATAGAGTGGGAAACGGATCAGAAGATGCAGCGTTCGCATCACTCTTATCAAATTCCTCTCCAATTAGAAGGAAGAGATATGATAACAATTATGTTAGAGGGGAGTGCAAATGAAAGAGGAAGACAAGGGTGGCAAGCAGCAGAACTCATAATATCAGATCCATTCGGCCTTTTAACGTATTACTTGCCTATTGAACACAAGGAACTCCCTGAATTTCATATTCTTCCGCAAATGTTGAAAGTGATGATACCCGAAATAACAACGTGGAAGCATGGATTTCGCAGAGCGGCTGTTTCTCCGTTATATGATGAAACGAAAATAGTAGGTGTGAAAGAATATGAAGGGGAATCATTTCGCTCTATTCATTGGGGGGCGACTGCGAAAACTGGGGTCATTAGTGCGAAAAAATATGAATATACACAAGGCGATCGATATGCACTTTATGTAAATGTAGTAGGGAAAACGGGATATACGCTTCGTACAGATATGGAATATTTAATTCAAGTCGCTGCTGGGGTATGTCGGGAGTTAATCTCGCAAGACTGCTCGTTCGAACTATGGATAAATGGCGTACGGGAACAAGGCGTCATTCACTTAAAAGGTGGAAAGCACCGAAAACAACTTTATAAAGCAATGGATTTGTTATCTTCGTTAACAGAAAAAGATATACCATTGAATGCACATTTCTTTTATCAAACAGGATTTCGCAGACAAGAAGCAGGGGGGATTCCATTAATTATTGGATATCCACCGGAAAAACAAAAAGGGTGGATACAAATTGTGAAGTAAAGGGAGGAACGGTGAATAAATTGAAATGGGGATCGCGTGTTATATTTTGTTTTCTAGCCATTAGCGCTTGTTTTGTATTGGCGATTGGAATAACGAAAGGTGCATTTTTTGCAAAAGAGAAGGTGGTAGATTTTTTTTATCAGGAGGGAGAAGCTGATGTATCTAGTGAAGAGACGATACGGAAAAGCAAGGAAAGCTTAGAAGGAAGCAGAAGAGGAGAAGCTCGGGAGCCTGGGGATGATTCAGGAGGGGCATTAGGTGAAATTGAAAATCCGCCTGATTCTGATGAAGAGGGATATTTTAAGGAGGGAAAGTTTGAAAGATTTTCCCAAGATAAAAAGGGACAAAATGACGATGCAGGGTTTATAGGGGTTAGCATTGAAAATATATTTATACAAATTGGCATCCTATTCTTAGTGATGGTAATCATAATTTTTATCTTTCGCCGTATGCGGAATAAGAAGCAGACAATTCATCATATACATTTGAAACAAAAAGAAGTACGAAAAATTGGGGAAGATGCAGAACAAGAAGAACGAGATAGCTTAATACTGCCAGCGGAAGAAGTAAGAGCAATGCTAATAAAATGGGAGCTAACATTATCAAAGTTTGAAAAGAGAAGGTTACAAGAGACGGTTCAACAATGGTTTTCCCGTATTCATAAGAACAGTGATATTATTCCAATTTATGAGAAAGTTAGATATGGAGAAGGAACTGCCTCAAATGAGGAGTTACAGATGATGCGGAAATGGATACATGAAAATGTAAAGAAAAGTTTATAGTGAAAAAAGAGATAGAAGGAAAAAGTTTGTTACTAGCGGAAGTATTACGTTATTGTTTCATCCAAACTGAGGGGAGAAGGTGGATATATAATGACTGATAAAAAACTGTATTTTTTATCAGCTGGCCGCTGCCATGTTAGATCACTCTTCGGTTAATAGTATGCCTACTCCAGGTAAACTTCTGAATTTGCCTGTATGGAGCTATCTTTTGAAAACAACAGAAGGCCCTATTTTGATAGACACAGGAATGCCAGAAAGTGTAGTAGATAATGAAGATATTTTTAAGGGAACGTTTGTTGAAGGTCAGATTCTTCCAAAAAATGAAACCGGATGATAGAATTGTAAACATTTTAAAACGAGTGGGCTATGCACCAGAAGATCTTCTCTGTGCTATTAGCTCTCATTTGCATTTTGACCATTTGGTAGGAAGAAAAATAATATAACTCCCCATCGCCATCAGGTTAAGAAATTCATTGTTCTCCAAAACGACAAAAGTACACTGAATTCTCATAAACAAACAACTGTGGTGAGATAAAATTTTTGTTTTGGGGGTACTTCAAAATCTTAGCTTGATGGGCATGTGACGCTACCCCATAAAGGAAGATTGAAGAAATACACGGATAAACACCCAGGTATGAATCATGCGATTGAATTACGGAAGCACACCACTAAAACAGTGAAAGAAATATGTCAAATTACAGGTGTGAGTCAGGCCGCTCTGTATCGTAGATTAAAAGAACTTGAATAAAGTTCTTTTTTAATTTGTAATTAAATCCCAGAGTGGCCCCTCATACCCAGAATCGTTTCCGTACCCCTATAGGGTGCAGTTCATATTCATTTAAACGTAACGATATCTTTTAATGTTGGTAAGGATTGCATAGCTCCGTAATTCTTACAAGTAATTGCTCCAACTTTGTTAGCAAATGCAACGAATGTACAAAGTTTTTCAAAGTTAAGGTCAAATAGATTTTCTTCTTGAGATAGTTGATAAAGCATTGCACCTACAAACGCATCTCCTGCACCAGTTGAATCTACCTGTTTCACAGTAATAGAAGGAATAACAGCATTCCCTTCAATAGTTGTAAGAAGTGTACCTTGTTTTCCAAGTGTAATCGCAACTACCTTTGCGCCTTTTGCAAGTAAAAACTGTGCAGCTTTATTCATATTTGTTTCTTTGGAAAGCATTATTGCTTCCTCTTCGCTTACTTTTACGAAATGGGCTTGTGCAATGAAAGTTAAGCAATCCTCGCAAAATTGCTGTTTATCTGTAATTAATGCATCACGATAGTTTGAATCAAAGGAAATAAAATGTTTTTGTTCTTTTGAATATTGCAGCAGCTGAAAATAGGTTTCTTTTAAATGCCCAGGTAACAAAGCTGTCGCTGACCCAAAATGAATGATATCATGTTTGTGCATTTTGGAAAGATCGATTTTATGAAACTGATATTCTCCATCAGCGCCACGCTGAAAAGTAAAATCACGTTCACCATGTTGATCAATAGAGACAAAAGCTAATGTCGTTTGGTTCTCTTTTATAAGCATAGAAGTATCGACACAGTTTTCTTGTAATGTTTTTTCTAGAAATTCTCCAAAAGGGTCGTTTCCGACTTGTCCAATGAATGAAGCCTTTCCTCCTAATTTTGTAATTGCTGCAGCAACATTTGCAGGAGCTCCGCCAGCTTTTTTTTCAAAATGTATTCCATCTGCTAATGGTACATGTGTATCACAACAAATAAAATCAATTAATAATTCACCGATACAAAATACTTGTTTCATTCCAATCCTCTCCCAAGTTTGTATTGTGTTATATGAAATTCCATCTTTTCATCTGAGAAAAGAGAGATGTTATACTCTATATCTTTACGAGGAAATACTCGCGATGTAAACACAGTTGCTCCATCACATAGGAAAATTTCAACAATGCTTTGATCTACGAAAATACGCATTTTCATTGTATCTTGAATCGTAATTTCCTTACAGCGTTTGTAACCATATTCTCCTCCAAAGTGGTGATGGAAGCTTCCACGCTCAATAGAAACGATCCCTTTATCACGCTGAAAAGTAATCGGAAATGATTCTTCATGACAATGGAATAAGGAAATACCAAATACATTTGCCTTTTCAGATTGTAATCGTACTTCTAATTCGTAGGAATGTTCTTTGAAAAGGTCAGATAATACATATGTTTCATTCTGTAAACAACCTGACACTGTTTTAGAAGATGTACGCAATTTCTTTAATTCACAAATCGGACGTTGTTTTAACGCGTAATTTTCAAGAGTTAACTCGCGTGGAATCGTTAAACAATGTGCCCACATAAAATCATCTGAAGGATACGTAATTTCACTTGATCCTGCCCACGCAAACATAATGCGGCGTCCAGCGGGATCTTGCAATGTTTGCGGTGCGTAAAAATCAAATCCTTTATCTAACTCATAATAAGAATCAACGTGAAAATATAAATTTTCTAGATCCAATGTCCCAATTGCATAAATAACATTATAAACATTTTGATAGCTACCCTTTGTTGCTTGAATACCTTGCGGAGAAAAAATAAGAATATCTTTTCCATCTAAATGAAAATAGTCAGGGCACTCCCACATAAAGCCGAAATCTTTTAAATTTGTTTGTAGTTCCCCTTGTAACTTCCAATCATACAAGTCTTTTGATTGATAGATAAGAAGTGTACCTGTTTCGTTTTCCCGTTGCGCGCCGAGCAGCATATAATAAACATCATCATTCTTCCAGATCTTCGGATCACGAACATGTCCCGTATATCCAGCAGGAACACTCCGAATAATTGGATTATATTCTGCTTTTTCAACCTCATATTGTTTATTCATCAAGGCAACACATTGATTAGCGTCACGCGAGCCATCAGTATGTTTTACATTTCCTGTATAAAACAAATGAAGTATGTCATCTTTTACGAAAGCTCCCCCAGAATAAGCACCGTGGGATTCATAACTTTCAGTAGGAGTAATTGCCACAGGCATACGTTCCCAGTGAATCAAGTCTTTAGACTTTACATGCGCCCAATGTTTCATTCCATGAATAGGAGCAAATGGGTACCACTGATAAAACACGTGGTATTCATTATTATAATAAGATACACCGTTTGGATCATTCATTAATCCATATGGCGGATGAATGTGATAAATGGGCTTCCAAGAGTCTTGATTTGCAATCTTCTCTAGCGAAGTCAATTCACACTCTTTTACCTCTCGTATTGTTCTATATTTATCCATAGGGTGTTCACCTCAAAACATTAGTTCTTTTCTTTATATAGAAGCATTGTCGCAATAAACGCTGTAATAACAGCAATAGCAAACCCAATTACATAATGAACTACATTCATCATTCCTAATGGGGCCACAATCGTAAGCATCGGAATCCCCGTTAAACCGTAAGCATTTGCTACAACATTCGTAAACACAACGTACGCCCCGCCTAAAGCTCCGCCAATCCCTGCGGCAATAAAAGGTTTTCCTAGCTTTAAATTCACACCAAAGATTGCAGGTTCTGTAATTCCTAAAAAAGCTGAAACAGCAGAAGGAATTGCAATACTTTTTGTTTTTGCATTTGTTGTTTTAAAATAAACAGCTAAAGCTGCTCCGCCTTGTGCAACATTTGCCATAGACCATATCGGTAGTAAAAAGTTTACACCGATATCTTTATTTGCAAGTAACCCTGCTTCAATAGCGTGAAAACTATGATGCAATCCTGTTAAAACGATAGTCGAATATAAACCGCCAAAAATAAATCCAGCAATTGGCCCAGCAACTTCATATACAGTATTTAAAATGTACGTAATACCATCACCAAATTTATAACCGATAGGACCAATAATAATTAATGATAGAAAACCTGTAATTATAACAGTTAAAAAAGGTGTAATTAATAAATCCAAAGAATTTGGTACGTGTTTTCGTAACTTTTTTTCTATTACACTCATTGCATATACACAGAATAAAACAGGAAGAACTGTCCCTTGATAACCAACCATATCAATATCCATACCAAGAAAATGTAATACCGCCGGTTTCGCATTCCCAAGTGTCCAAGGGTTCGTTAATGCAGGGTGAGTTAAAATACCTCCGATGACTGCTCCTAAGAAAATATTACCGCCAAACTCTTTTGCAGCACTAACACCAAGTAAAATCGGTAAAATAATAAACGCTGTGCTCGAAAATATATCAAGCAATTGAATGAGAGCATGATCAGTCGATACTAATTTAAACGCTTTCAACATTCCGAGTAAGCCCATTAATAAACCGCTGGCAACAATGGCCGGAATGATTGGCACGAAAATATTTGATAATACTTTTGCTAATCGGGCAATCGGATTCATTTTTTTCTTTACAGCCTCTGTATGCGTTTGAGGATCAATTTGAGATAGGCCGATAAGATTCGCAAATTGTTCATATACTTTGTTAACAATTCCCGTTCCAAAAATAATTTGATACTGCTCACCTGTAGAAAAAGCACCTTTCACGCCTTCTATGTTTTCAATTTCTGTTTGTGTTACTTTTGATTCATCCTTTAAAACAAGACGAAGACGTGTTGCACAATGAGTTGCACTTATAACATTTTCTTTTCCGCCGATATGCTGTAATACACTAGCGGCAGTCTCTTTCATATCCATTCAAAGTCCTCCTAATACATTTTGCGGAACCGGTTCCGCAAATGATCAAAATAAAAGACAGGTACTTCATATACAAAAGAAATCCTGTCTTCATTTTTCAAAATACGGAACCGGTTCTACAAAGAATTATAGAACGCTTTCACATTTTGTCAATACTTTCTCGAATTTTTAATACATATTTTGAACTTACTATTTTGGGAATATCTTTATTTTTAACTAACTGTATGATAGATGTAGCAGCAATCGTTCCAGCGTAATGGTAATCAAATGAAACCGTTGTTAAACTAGGATGAATCATTTCAGAAATATCATAACCTCCAAATCCTGTAACGGAAATATCTTCCGGTACAGAAAGGTTGCTTTCATGAATAACCTTTATTGCACCAATAGCGATGTTATCTGTTGCGCAAACAATAATAGTAGGACGGTTATTTTCTAAAATATATGCTACTTTCTCCATCGCATCTTTGACATGAAAAGTTGTGTCATAAAACGTCACGTTGCATGATGGAGCGAGAGTTTGAACTGCCTTTTGAAAACCTAGTTTTCTCTTTACCCCAACTGAGATATCTTCTTCCGTTACTCCTAAATAAGTAATATGACGGTGGCCTTGTGATAAAATGTATGATCCTAATTCAAACGCCGCCTCAAAATCATTGTGAATGAGACAATAATAACCTTCGTATTGTTGACCGACGAATAAAACAGGAATTTTTAATGTACTCAAAACTTTATTATGTTGCTCTGTTAATTTTGTCGTTAATAAAATAATTCCAGCTACTTTTTGTTTTGCAAAGTTTTTAATTGCTTCAATCTCTATCTCTTGCCTTTGATTTGCATTTGCAACAAGCATTTGATAACCCTGTTCACGAAGTGAATTATCGATTCCAATAAGGGTTTTCGTCGTAGCAAAAGAGTCTAAACGTGGAACGATAACTCCAATTAAATTTGTTGTTTTTGCTTTTAAGCTTCGCGCGAATGCATTAGGAGAAAAATTTGTTTTTTGAATAATCGCTTCAATTTTTTGTTTTGTTTTATCACTGACATACCCACCATTCAAATAACGAGAAACGGTACTTTTTGCGACACCTGCTAACTTAGCAATATCTGATATATTTTTTGCCATTATTTTCTCCTCTTTAATAAAAATAGATTTCATAAATTACATCAGAATATTGTTTTCTTAAATAAATGATCTGATATTTATAAAGTGAAACTTTAATCACTGAGAGGTTCTTCCTCCCTATGATTCAATGCCTTCATCAATCGGGCTTTTGCCGTTTATCTCCTGCCTCTCTTCTTTGCTTTTGCTGAATTTTGAGGCGGGATTATGACTGCCCGCAAAATAGCTGAATAAAAACAAGTGAATGTGTTAACTCGTTGCACACTATTAATATTAACTCATACTAGATAGGTTTTCATATATTATTACTTATTTTGAAGTACATTACTATATAAATACAAATTATCTAGCATGTAGGCAACAAGAAAGGAAGTTCATGGAAAACTTAACCTTAGCTTGATGGGCATGTATGGTGACCCCTATTAGGGTTAGCAGCAACAAAATGTGAACTTCGTACGCTAGACGATTCCTCACATAGAAAAAGCCGATTTCCTGTACGCTAAGGGATAATCGGCTTTTAAGATGAATAGGTCTAATCGATGTAATCATAATATCTTTTTAACGAAAGTTTAGATTTAAAACCTACCTGTTTTATAATTTGCCCCTCTAAAACTTCATTTTCGATTAGCCGTAAAATGAAGGTATTCCGTAGATGTTGTGCTGAAATTCCTTTTCGTAAATTCGCTCTTTCAACTTCAAGTCGAATCATTTTTTGAACAGCAATTTCTGTTAAGGCTTTTGGAGCATCGTTGTCATATGACCAATGATAAGTTTTTCGAGTAAAATCGAATGCTACGAATAGTGGATCATTGCTATGATATTTTGGACGAACAGGTTCAGGAAATATTTTGTAATGGTTGAATAATCGCTTTTTATCTTCTTCAGTTAAAATAATCGTTCTCTCTATACCCACTTTTCCTGGTACTGAGATTGTATTGTTTTCAAAATGGACGTGCTTCATCTGTAAACCTACAAGTTCTTGAAAGGACAATCCATTATTTATGAGTAAATGCACAACAGCAATGTTACGATCCATAAGTACTGGACGAACGGAGCGTTGTTTTTCTGTTAATCCTTCTAATGAAGTTAACATGTACTTTAGCCGTTTTTCTTCCGCTTTAGAAATAAAGTCCTCATCACGTAACGCACGATTAGGCTGAATCACAAGATTCATATCTTCTAATGGATTAGGTAGGCCTAAATATTGATAAAGTCTACTTAGGACAATATAAACACGATGTATCGTTTTATCAGAGTAATTTCGTTGCTTCTTTAAATCATTAAAATACTCTTCATAATCCTCTGTACTAAGTGTCGTCCATACATTGCGTAAGGGAAGCCTTTTTGATTTTTGCAACCATTGACCGAAATTTTCAATATCATAAGCATATCGTTTAATTGTGGAAGGTTTTCTTCCTTTATCTAATAAGAAAAAAGAAAAATGCTGTACTGTGTCTTGGAATTCTTTTGTTGGCATAGCCTTATCATCCTATTTTTTCTTTTAGTATATCAAATTGGAGCTCAGTCAAGTAACCATCTATCTAATAGATAGGGGTCACCATATCATTGTAAGAAAATTGTACGCTAAAGGGTTTATAAAGGTTGTATATACTTAATAAACGTTTATAAATATTTTGTAACATGTTTATAGACGTGATGAACCTTGATTTTATATGAGTTAAAGTTATGTCCTTAAAGGTATACTTTTATAGACATAACAAACGTTCTTCACTTCTTTGAATACGTAGTGATAGAAACTAAAGCACAAGGTGTACCTTTTGAAGTGATGAGATGTATTTTAGGAGTATTAAAGTTTCTTAAGTTGATTGCATGTATAAGTGCTCTCTTTTTTAAAAAATATATATTAATAAAATCAGGTAATACTTTAGAAATTCTTTAAATTTATTTAACTTTACTTATCCTTATATATTATTTAATATATTTTAAGTATAAGTATTGGATTTAATATTATTAAAGCGGAGGTTTACATGAGCAAAGAAAAGCCCAATAAAACAAAGAAAGATAAAGTTACTTTTAGATTAAACACACTGTTTTTTTGTGTGTTTTTACTATTTTCAACTATTATTCTTCAGTTAGGAAAAGTACAACTCGTTGATGGAGAATCTTATAAAAATATAGTTGAAAAACAAGAAAACGAAACCATTAGTGTCCCCGTTCCACGTGGACAGATTTTTGATCGAGAAGGTGAAAAGGTTGTTAACAATAACGCTATTCGTGTCATAACGTACACAAGAATGAAAGGTATACAATCCGATGATATTCTGAAAGTAGCTAAAGACCTTTCAAATATAATTGAAATATCCGAAGAAGATATAAATAAATTAACTGAAACAGATAGAAAAGATTTTTGGATGCAAATGAATAAAGAACAGGCCCAAAAAAAAATAACGAAACAAGACGAGGAAAAACTTAGAGCAAAAAATATTGAGGGAAAAGGGTTTGATAATAAAATAGAAAAATTGAGACGAGAACGTGTCACTGATGAAGAACTAAGTAAATTAACGCCAGAAGACCTAAAAGTATTAGCTATTAAAAGTAAAATGAGTTCAGGATATCAAATGACACCTCAAGTTATAAAAAAGAACGCAACCGAGAAAGAATACGCAATAATAAGTGAGAATTTAGAAAGATTCCCAGGGGTAGATGCAACAACAGACTGGGATCGTAATTATGTAAATGGGGATTTATTCCGTTCGGTATTAGGAAATATTACAAGTGCTGAAGAGGGGCTTCCAAAAGAAAATTTAGACTCTTATTTAGTGCGTGGTTACAATCGTAATGATCGCATTGGAAAAAGTTATATTGAACAACGATATGAAGACGTATTACATGGAAAAAAAGCTGAAGTTCGAAATATTACTGACAAAGAAAAAAACATTACTCAAACGGAAATGATTTCCAACGGGAAGAACGGAAAAAATTTAACATTAACAATCAATATGAAATTACAGAAGCAGGTTGAAGAGATTATTGAAAAGCGTTTAAAAGAGTTTAAAGGTTCAGAACCACTATTAGACCGAGCGTTTGTTGTAATGATGGATCCAAAAACAGGTCAACTTTTATCCATGGCTGGAAAAAAATTAGTGAAAAAAGATGGGAATATAAAAGTAGAAGATTATGCTTTAGGTACATTGACTAGCTCTTATGAGCTTGGATCTACCGTAAAAGGAGCTACACTTTTAACAGGATTTGAGACAGGTTCCATAACGCCAGGAACATATTTTCATGATGCACCAATGCATTTTAAAGGAACAAAACCCAAAAAATCTTGGAAGGATTTTGGAAGTATTGATGACCTACGAGCGTTACAAGTTTCATCAAATGTTTACATGTTCAATACAGCTTTAAAAATTGCAGGCATAAATTATGTACCTAATAGCTCATTAAATATTACAGCAGCTACATTTGATAAAATGAGATATTATTTTGGACAATTTGGTTTAGGTGTTCCAACAGGTATAGATTTACCAAATGAAGCTATTGGACAAATGAGTAAAGAAAATTATCAGCCAGGTTTCTTACTAGATTTAGCTATTGGACAGTATGATACGTATTCACCATTGCAGTTAGCACAATACATTTCTACTATTGCAAATGGGGGATATCGAATGAAACCACAGATTGTGCAAGAGATTCGAGAGCATACAGTGAAAGAAGAAGAGATTGGAAAAGTTGTACAATCCATGGAGCCAGTTGTATTGAACCGTGTAGATATGAAAAAAGAATATATTGATCGAGTACAAGAAGGTTTCAGAAGAGTATTTCAAGAAGATGATGGAACAGGTGTGCATTATTTCCAAAAAGCTTCTTATAAACCGGCTGGTAAAACAGGAACAGCACAAACAGTTTATGGAGGAGATGATCCTGTTGGTAGAGATGAACAAGGGAAAAGAATCCGTTGTTATAATTTAACTTTAGCAGGATATGCTCCATATGATAACCCGGAAGTCGCATTTTCTGTTGTTGTACCATGGGTATATGATGATAAAGGTGGAATTAATTCAATGATTGGTAGAGACATTTTAGATGCATACTTTGAATTAAAAAAGGATACAGGGGATAATACCCCTTCTCAAACAAACTAAATAAAGCGAATGAAGATAATAAAAAAATGCCCCCTACATTAAAGCTTAGTAGGCGGCATTCTTTATGAAATTATTAATAAGGAATGGAACCATATGTTATCTGAAGAACAAGAATATAATCTTAATTTAAAGTTTTTTCTATTTGGTATGTTGATGTTTTTGTTGTTATAAAAATACCGAATGATTCCAATTATTACATAAAAAGAATAATTGGTTTGCCCAATGAAACAGTTAAAATGGTTAACGATTCCGTTTATATAGATGGGGAGAAACAAGAAGAACCTTATGTTTACAAAGATTTAATTAATAAAACTGAATTTTTCTCCAACTTTAGCGAGAGGAAAGTGCCTTCAGGCAAATTATTTGTAATGGGAGATAATCGTTATAAAAGTATGGATAGTCGAAACGGTCTAGGGTATATAGATAAAACTAGTATAGTAGGAGTGTTAGCTTGCAATTTTTGGCTTTTATAAAAAGTACATGGTGTTCCCAGAAAAAAACAGGGGTTTGAATAGTATAAATCTTGGGTGAATAAATGAATACTTGCTAATATACATGAAGACCACAACAATAGCAGCACCCTGTTAATATAGTTAAATTATTATTAATATTGAATTTGAAAATAAAAAGAACTTGTAGGTATCTCTACAAGTTCTTTTTTAGATAATGAAAAAAAGTGAAATAAACTATCTCATAACTTGAATCGGAGCAAACACTCTAACTACGGGTTGCTTTCATTATATACCAAATCTTGACATGTAGAGTTTTAATGTTTGAAAATTATGTGAATTAAGAAAATAAGGGGTGTATCTTGTTTTTTATTACTAAAAAAACAATTATTCATTTTGTACAAAATACTTTCATGTGGTAAATTTACGTGGGCTAAGGAATGTATATTCAAAAAGAGATAATGCAGGTAATTAAAGTGTTCTTATCTCTTTTTTACTTATATAAGTAAGCGTCAAATATTCCCCACCTACTATTTGTAAATAACCCATGAGATAATCTCCTTACATACTATATGTGGAGGTTTTTTTATGGAAAGACACCGATTAAAGAAAGAATGGGAAACTTATATTCAAGACTATAAAAACAGTGGATTATCAAAAGTTGCCTGGTGTCAAAAACAGAACCTATCGGTTCATCGCCTATATTACTGGCTGCAAAAATTATCGCCTGAAACGGAAGAGCAAAATGTAAATGGGCGTGTGAATTGGCTTTCTATGAATGTCCCTTACGTAGAAGAAAACATACATGCTACGATTCGAATTCACATGCAAGAAGCAACCATTGAATTAGATGTGCCTTTTACTCCGCAAGTGCTCTTACAAGTGATGCAGGCGGTGAAACAACAATGATGTCAGAAATCGCAATTGAAAAAGTATATCTTGCACAAGGGGCAACAGATTTACGTAAATCAATTGATGGACTAGCGGCTATTGTAAACGAAGAATTTGAGTTAGATCTCTTTTCTTCCTGTTTATTTGTTTTTTGCAATCGCTCACGCGATAAGCTAAAAATTCTGGTTTGGGAACATAATGGTTTCTGGTTGCACTATCGCAGATTGGAAAAGGGAACGTTTTACTGGCCAACTGAGCATAGGGGTGTGCCACTTACTATATCAAGACGACAATTGAGATGGCTTCTTGATGGATTTTCTTTTCAAAAAAAACAAGGGCATCAAGCCGTACATGCGAGATCCATTCTATAAAAATCATATATGTAAAAGGAATTTGGATAATTTTGTCGAATGGATTTATCTATGAAAACAACACTCTCACATTCAAACCAACCCACAATTGAATCACTTCAAGCTCAAGTAGAGGAACTCACGGCAAAAGTGAGATGGTATGAAGAACAATTTCGTCTGAGTCAACAAAAACAGTTTGGTACGTCTAGCGAAAAAACACCTAATAATCAAATCGCTTTAGAACTGTTTAATGAGGCTGAGAAAGAAAGTGATTCTGAAACCCCCGAACCAGCTGTTGAAACGATTACCTATCGTCGCAAAAAGAAACGCGGTCATAGGGATGAGTCTGTCCAAAACCTTCCGATTGAAACGGTTGAATATCGTTTACTTGATGAGGAACAGGTTTGTTCGTGTTGTGGTGGTGCTTTGCATGAGATGAGTGTAGAAGTCCGAAAGGAACTGACGATTGTTCCTGCGGAAGTAAAAGTAACAGAACATAAGAGATATGTATACGCTTGTCGTAAGTGTGAATTAGACGAGGTATCCACACCGATTGTAACGGCCAAGATGCTAGCTCCCGCCTTTCCTAAAAGTATCGCTTCTCCATCGATTATGGCCTACATTATGACACAAAAATATGTAGAGGGATTGCCTCTTTATCGTCAGGAAAAACATTTTGAACGAATGGGGATCTTCTTATCACGACAAACGATGGGAAATTGGTTATTATATGGGGCTGATCGATGGTTAGTGATTTTGTATGAAAGGATGCATGAACACCTACTTACTCGAACCATTCTTCATGCGGACGAAACAACCTTCCAAGTTTTACGCGAACCTGGGCGGGCCGCAACAACGAAGTCCTATCTGTGGCTATATCGTACAGGACGAGAGGATATCCCTATTGTCCTCTATGACTATCAACCTACAAGAGCAGGCGAACATCCGAAACGTTTTTTAACTGGTTTTGAAGGATATTTACAGGTAGATGGATATAGTGGGTATCATCAAGTACCGGATGTCACCCTTGTCGGATGTTGGGCGCATGCGAGACGAAAGTTTGATGAAGCCTTAAAAGCTTTACCTGAATCACAGAAGGGGAAAAAAGTGAAGGCGAGCGAAGGCTTACACTTCTGTAATCAACTCTATTCGATTGAAAGGAAGCTCAAGCACGTCAAGCCTACCGAGCGATATAGGCAGAGACTTGAAAAAAGCAGGCCCATTCTGGACCTTTTTTCGGCATGGCTTCATGAACATAAAGATCGTGTTTTACCAAAAAGTGCGCTAGGAAAAGCCATCACTTATTGTTTGAATCAATGGAAGCATCTTAAAGCCTTTTTATTAGACGGTCATTTAGAAATTGATAACAATAGAAGTGAACGTTCTATTAAACCGTTTGTAATCGGGAGAAAAAATTGGATGTTCTCAAATACACCGCGAGGTGCTAGAGGAAGTGCGATCATGTATAGTGTGGTGGAAACCGCAAAAGAGAACAATCTAAGTCCCTATCATTATCTTCGTTATTTGTTTGAAACGCTTCCCAACATCAATTTAAACAATAAAGAAGAAATTGATAAAGTCTTGCCGTGGTCAAAGGATTTACCCTCTAGCTGTAGAGTACCGAAAAAAAGTGAAGCAAACAAAAAATAACTCCAAAATCAACTTTTATTGTATATTTTGGAGTTACTTGACGTTTACTTTTATATGGTATTATCTAAATAACATTTAAAAGAAAGGCATAATTCAAAATGAAAAGAATATTTATTTTTTTGCCTATATTAATGCTTTTATTAAGTGGATGTAAAACTACTAGTATAGAAGGTTCTTGGGATTTAGCTGAAAACCAAGATAATGAATGTCCCATATACTACAAATTTAAGACAATTAGAGAAAAAGAAAAAAAAGAACCTGGCATAAAAAAAGTAGTAGAAATGTATACAGATAGTAAAAAAGGTGAACTATACCTAGGAACTTACGTAAATGAATTCAATATATACTATATTGATTATGGAGACTCTTTTACATCCAATCAATCAATAAGAAATGTAGATGGTTATTTGAAAGTATATTTTGAAAATGTTAACAAAATATGTA
>NZ_LXLV01000102.1 GCF_001757995.1 Bacillus mycoides
GTATTTTCCGATTCCTATTTTTAATTTATTTTTCATTCAAGCAAAAAAAGAAAACAAAATCTCGTTTATTTGCTAATTCGTCTTACCAACCTTTTGTTAGTGTTGTGATAGCAGCATATAATGAAGAAAAGGTGATAGTTAAGACGATTCGCTCAATTTTGGATAGTAATTATAGAGAGTTTGAAGTTATTGTTGTGGATGACGGATCGACAGATGGTACGTCAAAAGTAATGCAAGAAACATTCTATAAACATCCTAAAGTTCGTTTAATTCAGAAAGAAAACGGCGGGAAATCATCGGCAATGAACTTAGGATTTCAAAAATCAACAGGAGAAATCATTGTCACTTTAGATGCGGATACTATTATTGCGCAAGACGCTGTTTCTCTAATGATTAGACACTTTGAAGATAATAATGTAGCGGCAGTTTCAGGGAATGTTAAAGTTGGGAATAGACGGAATTTATTGACTACTTGGCAACATGTCGAGTATATTACAGGATTTAATTTAGAACGCAGAGCTTTTGATGAATTAAATTGTATTACGGTAGTTCCTGGAGCTATTGGAGCATGGCGTAAAAAGAATGTAGTCGAATCTGGATATTTAAGCGAAGATACATTGGCAGAAGATACGGATCTTACTATTACATTTTTACGTCAAGGGCATAGAATCGTATATGAAGAAAAAGCGTATGCTTATACGGAGTCACCTGAAGATGTGAAAAGTCTTATTAAACAGCGATATCGTTGGTCGTATGGTACACTCCAATGTCTTTGGAAACATCGAAAAGCTTTGTTTAATGTAAAGCATAAAACATTAGGATTTATTGCATTGCCTAACATGTGGTTATTCCAATATGTTCTGCAATTCATTGCTCCTTTAGCAGATATATTAATGATTATGGGGCTATTTGGTAGCAATCCGCTAAAAGTTTTAGGATTTTATTTTGTATTCTTTTTAATGGATCTTCTCGCTTCTCTGTTTGCATTTAAATTAGAGAAAGAGAACCCTAAACCACTAGTATGGTTAATTTTACAACGCTTTATTTATCGTCAATTTATGACTTATGTTGTAATAAAATCTATATTTTCATCCATTCGAGGGGTAGCGGTAGGATGGAATAAACTAAAGAGAATGGGAAGTGTTGAGCATTCCCCAGAACATAAGGAGGTATCATAAGAGAGCAGACGAGCTGCTCTCTTTTTGTTAAAAGGACTCACCATATCAAAAAAAGAAAATTGTTTGAACTTGTAGCATAAAATACAATTCTGTTAGGAATATATGCGTTTTACTGATTTTCATTTTATCTTTGCACCAGAACCGTTCTTAGTTATCATATTCAAATTAAACAGTTAATTTAATATGATGGAAAAGTGATGGTTATTACCCTATTTGTTTCTCCTTATGCCAAAGATAAGACCAAGTTCCTGGTCTTATCTTTTTTATTTATGGGGTCTTGCTACACATCCATTAGCTTAACAAAATTTTTGTTATAGGTTATTTGTTGTCATTGGTTTGATTGCGGTGTAGTGCTATCCAAATGCCTTAGTGAGACAAAGTGATATTTCGTTGACCTTACTCGGATATGCAATATTACATATAAAAATGTATTGATAAAAATGTAAGCGCTTACTATAATAAACGCATAAAGATAAATCACATTTTAGTAACAACAAAAGAGGAGGGAATAATATGGCAATCGCAATGGCAGTTTTAAAATTTGTAGGCGGAATCATTCCATTTGTACAAGAACTTTTAAAAGCAGTAATGTAGGTTCATTATTTAGCAATTATTTATAAAAAATTATCATACAAATGATCTGTATATCAAAGATGAATTGATGTGCAGATCATTTGTGTGAGCAAAGTCCCTTTAGATATTATAAAAGGACTTTTTAGTAATCAAACTTTATTCCAATCCCATAGAAAACCCACAGAGAACACGAATGTTTTCTGTGGGTTTTGTTTATTTCAAAAGAGCTTGGGGGAAAACTCATTTTGTTCAATTTTATTTTTCTAATACATCTGAACGAACTAATTTTAGATCATCCGTTTTAATTGAACCTGTTGAAGTGGAGGATACTTTTACTTTTGTAGCTGTATCCCAATAACCGCAACCTTGCCAAAACTTTGCAAAAGGTGAATTTACTGTTTTATTTACAATTCCTGCAGCTACTGAGCCAGGCTCTAGTGTGTATTCAGCAGTAACTTGGTATAATGCAGCTGTAATCGTTCTATCTGACTCATTAGTAAGGCTAAATTTACGAGACACTGTTTGTTCTTCACTTAATGAGATACTTGTACCAAATGTACTTTGGAACTCATAACTTGCGACCAAGTAAAAAAGCGCCCTGTTTACAGGGCGCTTCACTTTTACCTAATGACTAATATTGGCACTTGGATATAATGTTGTTCCTCCAATTGAAACTTTAATTTCATTTGTTAATGGAACATTTTGTTCATTAATAATTGTTCTCCACCATTCCCATGCAAGACCAGTACATTCTCTTGCTACGATTTTTACATTTTTTGAATTCGGCAGAAGTGGTATGACTGTATTGGGGTACCGCCACATCGCCATCAAGCTAATAAAGGGAAATACCCCAAAAACGAGAAAATTGACATCTCCAGGGGAAAATATACATTTTTTAGATTTTGAGGGCCACCTGATGAGCATAGGATATCAGAAAAAACGCGTTAAGATCAGTATTTATATACTATTTCGTTTCATACAAAAGGAATTTGTTCATTATTAACGAAAGTGTATGTTAATTAAATGAATTCATTCATACACAGTACTACAAAAAGACATGGGGACAATCTTATATCACGATACATAATTATAATCCGTTTAAGAAGCTAGTAAAATTAAGGAGAAACATTGTATGGGGAAAAAAGTATTGTTCTTTGGAGATTTTGGAATTGACGATACGATAGCTATCATATATGCACATTTAACAGATAAAATTGATGTTATAGGAATTGTTGCAGACTATGGGAACGTACCTCAAGCTGAAGTTGTTAGAAATGTTCGTTTTTTACTTAAAAGTGTAGGAAAAGAATATATAAAAGTTTTTGGTGGGGCGGAGCATTCCATGTCTTCAGAAGCTGAAACTTTTTATCCAGAAGTTCACGGTGAATTTGGGATAGGGCCCATTCACCCAGGACTAGAGCTTCAAACATTTGAGAATTTTTTTGAGGTTCTCGCACTTATTAAGCAGTATAAAAATGAACTTATTATCGTGAATACCGGAAGGTTAACTTCACTTGCAACTTTATTTCTCCTTTATGGAGATGTGATGGAATATGTACATTCTTATTATATTATGGGAGGAGCTTTTCTATATCCAGGAAATGTTACTCCCATTGCCGAAGCTAACTTTTATGGCGATCCTGTAGCGGCCAATATTGTAATGAGATACGCAAAGAATCTATCAATTTACCCTTTGAATGTTACACAATCGGCTATCGTAACACCAGAAATGGTCAATTATATTCACTCTAAAGGAAAAACTAAGTTTTTAAAGCCTCTTTTAGACTATTACTATTATCAATTTTATCAAAAAAAAGTTCTTGGAATACAAGGTAGCCCGGTTCATGATGCGCTCACTTTGATTGCGATTAATCGTGATGATATTTTTACGTACCATCAATCAGCAGTGACGGTTAATGTACTTGATACTGTACGAGGGCAAAGTATAGGAGATTTTAGATCTACTTTTGAACCAGAAACATTCGGTAATCGTCCAAAACATAGGATTGCAATACAAATGAATTATGAACAGTTTTTTAAGGAGTTTATGACTGTAACGACTGGCGACCTATTTTAGTGAATACCCTTGTCCATCAAGCTAAGATTTTAAAGTACCCTCTAAATGGAAATTTTGTGTTTTTATAGACCTGAAATTTATTTTTATCGTTTTGGGGGTAACTTGTTTTCTTAAGTTGATGGGCATAGGGTACCGCCACATGCCCATCAACCTAATATTTTGGAGTACCCCTCAAAAAAATTCCACCTCACTACAGTTGTCTATGAGAAATGAGTTCATTTTTTGTTTTAGGGAACAATTAATTTCTAATACATGTCTTAATCCGAAAATGTGATATTTCATTACCTCCCTATATGCAATATTGCATATAAGAATCTATTGATAAAAATGTAAGCGCTTACTATAATGAGAGCATAAAGATAAATCACATCTTAGCATCAACAACAGAGGAGGAAATAATATGACAATCGCAATGGCAGTTTTATCATTCTTAGGTGGAATCATCCCATTAGTAGGAGAGCTTTTAAAAGCAGTAATGTAAGTTCATTATTCCGCAATTATTTATAAAAATCATCATACCTTAATACGAAAAAAGAGGAGGAAATAATATGGAAATCGCAATGACAGTTTTACAATTTTTAGGTGGAGCACTTCCATTAGTTCAAGAACTTTTAAAAGCATTTATGTAAGTCCATTATTTAGCAATTATTTATAAAAATTATCATACCTTAATACGAAAAAAGAGGAGGAAATAATATGGAAATCGCAATGACAGTTTTAAAATTTTTAGGTGGAGCACTTCCATTAGTTCAAGAACTTTTAAAAGCATTTATGTAAGTCCATTATTTAGCAGTTACCTATAAAATTATCATACCTTAATACGAACAAGAGGAGGAAATAATATGGAAATCGCGATGACAGTTTTAAAATTTTTAGGTGGAGCAATCCCATTAGTTCAAGAACTCCTAAAAACATTTATGTAAATTCATTATTTAGCAATTATTTATAAAATTATCATATAAATGATCTGTATATCAAAAATAAATTGATGTGCAGATCATTTATGTGAGCAAAGTCCCTTTAACATTATTAAGGGATTTTTTTAAATTTCTACATATTTTGCTTTGGATTGAACTACCCCCACTTTCACTTCGTTTAGAAGTGGGGATAGTTCAACAATTGGGTTTGTTGATAGTATGGGATGGTTTACGGTTATGGTGACTATGTTTATTAGTTTTGCATTTTTAGGAATTGAAATTGAAGATCCATTTGGTCATGATTTAAATGATCTTCCATTAGAAGAAATTTGTATTGGAATAGAAAAACACTTACTAAACTTGTATGATCAAAGTGATTTACTGGAATTACTCGTTTCAAATTCCAATAAAAAAGCCATATAACTTTTAATTTATTACAAATACTCAATTCTGATTTTATAAAAGAAGAATCTATCCTAGGTTCTTCTTCTTTTTCTTTTGTTTATAAAGGTACACCTTGTGGTTTAGTTTTTATTACTACGTATTCAAAGACGTGAAGAACGCTTGTTATGTCTATAAAAGTATACCTTTGTAAACGCTCGTTCACTTTTTAGGACGGTTCATTTGTAAAACTCAATAATTATGACTTTGCGCATAAATAATCTAAGAATTAAATTACTGAATATTTACAATATTTAGCGTAAACATTATCAATTTACTATAATATGTAATTTATGTAAAATCATAATTAAGCTAGACTCTTCTTTAAATTCTTGCCCCTAACAAGGATTTAAAGACCATACTATTTTTAGCTACAAATGCGTAAAAAGAAAAAAGCCAAATCTATCCAGAATTTGGCTTTTTTCTTTGGAGTTCATGTAATAAAATAGAATTATATTGGATACAAAAGATAATGAAAAAGGGGGGGAAGCTAAATGAAATCAACAGGAATGACTCGAAAAGTAGATGGATTAGGGCGTGTAGTTATCCCAAAAGAATTCAGGGATACTCTTGGTATCAAAGAACAATCATCATTAGAGATTTTTATAGAGGGAGAAAAAATTGTTTTACAGAAGTATCAAGCTGGTGGGGCTTGTGTGGTAACAGGTGAGATTTCAGAACGTAATATGTCATTAGCAAATGGAAAGATTACGGTAAGTCTACAAGGTGCGGAGTACCTGGTTAAACAGTTGCAACAATACCAAGTTAAATAGGGAAATTCAAGGCTCCGCTATACAGGAAGCTTTTTTATCACTAATATAATAATTTCACGTACCGTCTTAATTATTATATTAAACAACACGAACCAATAGTCTACATTTATATATTGGTTCTCTCTTGGGATGCTATATCCTTACAAATGGATCGAGTTTGATATAATAGAAGGAAAAGAACAAATGGAACAGATGCGAAAATCTCTGGAAAACATGGAGAAACAAAGCCTAACTAAAAAAAAGTGAAACCTCTTCGACTGTTTCTAAAGGAAATTGCGATTGGAAATATCCCTCTAAAATGAAATGAAATTGTTACCTGTTAAAATATAAATTAAGTATTAAAGCAACTATTTGGAATCTAATTGTAATTCAGCTTTGTCGTTTGTCAGTGTATTAGCAGAATTACAATTTCCAGAGTAGATAGCTCTTGCTTCATCACACGAATCAGATTTTTCACATCCTATAAGCATTCCTAATGTTATAAACGATAATAAAATCTTTTTCATTATAATACACGCTCCATACTATTTAGAATGTTATGATGTTCTTAGACTAAGTGAAATTTATAACATATATTCCCATGACAAAAAACATATGTATTGAATTAAAGAAACTGAGGAAGGTCAGTTTTTGACCAATTTATATAATAGACTTCACCATACATGCCCGTCGACTTAAGAAGTGGGTTGTTCCCCAAACCGAAAAAAATGAGTTAAATTCTCATAAATAACTGTAAAATAATAAAATTTTCGTTTAGGGGCTACTTTAAAATCTTAAGTTGATGGGCATGCGGCGGCACCCCTATGTATAAAAAACTTTGCAACAGAACCCATAGATAAGTCAATGAGAACATACCAATTTTTTTACTTAGAAAAAGATAGACATTAACAAAAGTGTATACTGTCTACTAATTTATATGATGCTACTTTGTTTTCTATTAACATTATCTAATCTGAATTTACTTTATTTAAAGATAGTTACCATTAGTCCTATTCTCGGCTATACAGAAAAAACGTATCTATGCAAATGCATTTTTTCTATTATTATTCTTTTGTAAATTGAAATAAACTAATTGAACCTAATAACATGAATAGATTCAGAAGCATTTAATAAAGTTATCAAAATTGTTAAACAGTCAAAGTATTATCTTTAGTCTTATAGTCAGGTGCTTTTGGTGTTGGCTCATATAAAGCGTTTAATAAGTGATTATATTCACTTCGTGTAATTTCTTTATTATACAATTGAATTAATAAATCTTTATGTTTTTTTGAAAAAGCCATTTTGTTAAAAAACTTAGGATACATATAATTATTCTCTCCACTTCATGTCGGTTCTAAAATTTCATGTTGCTTTCATTTAATTCTTATAAAAATTACATTATCGTGACTTTATAACATCACTCCCTTTTCAAAAATATTCATCAGATATCAACATTAGGGTTCTGTTGTAAAGTTTTCTAAAGTAAGCTAAACTCTGTAAAAAACAAACAAGGAGCTTAATAAATGGGATATTTTAAAGGAAAACAGTTCGAGAAAGATATTATCTTGGTAGCCGCTGGCCACTATTGTTGTTTTTCTTTAAGCTATCGTGATGTGTCTGAAATTCTCAAAGAACGTGGTATTTCTATTCATCCAACAACTATCATGCGCTGGGTTCATGAATATGGAATTCTTATCTATCAAATTTGGAAGAAGAAATACAAAAACACATTGTTATCTTGGCGTTTGGATGAAACCTATATCAAAATTAAAGGAAAGTGGTGTTATTTATATCGAGCAATTGATAAAGAGGGATAAACACTTGATATTCAACTTCGTCAAAAACGAGACAAACAAGCAGCATATGTTTTTATGAAAAGACTAGCTCGAACTTTTAGAGAACCAACGGTTCTGACGACATATCTTCTTCTTTAGCTTCCGCATAAAGAGATATGTCTTTACAAGAATACCTTTCATCGTACAATAAAGTACCTCAATAATATCATCGAGCAAGATCATCGACATGTGAAACGTCGAATTTCCCGTTCTTTAGGCTTTCAAAGTCTTCGCCATGCCTCACGTACTATTAAAGGTATAGAAACTGTCTATGCCATATACAAACAAAAGCGAAGTCTTCAACCAAACTTCGTTTTTTCGACGTATAACGCATTACATGAATTATTAATAGTTTCATAAAACTGGTCCGTAATACTCCCCATCTCTTTATGTCTTCGGAAACTTTGCAACAGAACCAAGAAAAGGAATGTAGTAAATAATCGTATACAAGTACTCTCTTACGATAGATATGTGAGGTGCATGAAAATACAAAGAGGGAAAAGAATGATAAACATTCTTTTCCCTTTTTACCTACTGGAACTTTCACGCTCATTAGCTTTTCGGTATATCGAAAAATACTGTAGAATTTCCCTTTTCCATTATAGCAATAAAACCAGTTTATGTCATATGTAATATTGCATATTAAAATGTATTGATAAAAACGTAAGCGCTTACTATAATGAAAGCATAAAGATAAATCACATCTTAGTAACAACAAAAGAGGAGGAAATAATATGACAATCGCAATGACAATTTTAAAATTTGTAGGTGGAGCACTTCCATTAGTTCAAGAACTTTTAAAAGCATTTATGTAAGTTCACTATTTAGCAATTATTTATATATAATTATCATACCTTAATACGAAAAAAGCAAGGGGTTGAATTTTTTGAAAGTTATAAAAAGTGTTAAAGGAATCAAATTATTAGCATGTTTATCAATTGGCTTATGCACTATTAATTATTCTTCTATTTCCTTCGCTGAAACAAAAACAAGTAATTCAGCTGATGCAACAAAAAAAGCTATTAACATTGATACTGGCATAGGAAATCTTAAGTATAATAATCAAGAGGTTTTAGCAGTAAATGGTGATAAAGTAGAGAGTTTTGTTCCGAAAGAAAGTACAAATTCAAATGGTAAATTTGTAGTAGTGGAACGCGAGAAAAAATCACTTACAACTTCACCGGTGGATATTTCAATTATTGATTCTGTGGCTAATCGTACTTATCCAGGAGCAGTACAACTTGCAAATAAAGCTTTTGCAGATAATCAACCTAGTTTGTTAGTAGCTAAGAGAAAACCTTTGAATATTAGTATAGACTTACCTGGCATGAGAAAAGACAATACAATTACTGTTCAAAATCCTACATATGGTAATGTGTCTGGAGCAGTAGATGAATTAGTATCTACTTGGAATGAAAAGTATTCAAAAACACATACGTTACCTGCAAGAATGCAGTATACAGAATCTATGGTGTATAGTAAATCTCAAATAGCAAGTGCTCTTAATGTTAACGCTAAATATCTTGACAATTCACTGAACATTGATTTTAAAGCGATTGCAGATGGAGAGAAAAAAGTGATGGTTGCGGCATATAAGCAAATCTTTTATACCGTAAGTGCAGAACTACCTAACAATCCATCAGATCTTTTTGATAATAGCGTTACTTTTGATGAGCTAACTCGTAAAGGGGTAAGTAATGCGGCTCCGCCTGTTATGGTGTCAAATGTAGCTTATGGTAGAACAGTTTATGTGAAATTAGAAACATCATCTAAGAGCAAAGATGTACAAGCTGCCTTTAAAGCCTTAATTAAGGGGCAAGGCGTTGAAGCGAGTGGACAGTACAAAGATATTTTTGAAGACAGTACCTTTACCGCTGTAGTATTAGGCGGAGATGCAAAAGAGCATAACAAGGTTGTTTCAAAAGATTTTAATGAAATCCGAAATGTCATTAAAGATAATGCAGAATTAAGTTCTAAAAATCCAGCATACCCAATTTCATATACAAGCACTTTCTTAAAAGATAACGCAACTGCTGCTGTTCATAACAATACGGATTATATTGAGACTACAACTACAGAATATTCTAGTGCTAAAATGACGCTTGATCATACTGGTGGATATGTTGCTCAATTTGATGTATCTTGGGATGAATTCTCATATGATCAAAATGGCAAAGAAGTACTAACCCATAAAACTTGGGAAGGAAACGGCAGAGACAGAACTGCTCATTTCAATACAGTCATACCACTTCCATCGAATGCAAAAAATGTAAAAGTTGTAGCAAGAGAATGTACAGGTCTTGCATGGGAATGGTGGAGAACAATTATTAATGAACAAAATGTTCCATTAACAAATGAAATAAAAGTTTCAATTGGAGGAACAACATTATACCCAAGTGCTAATATTAATCATTAGGTAAAAGTGAAGCGCCCTGTTTACAGGGTGCTTTTTTACTTGGTCGCAAGTATATCGGCGCTTTTTCAAATATATCATACTCATCAAATTGGAGAGTCAATTTAAGTAGAGGGACCGTCACATAGCCATCTAGCTAAAATTTCATAGTACCAAAGAACAAAATTTTTTGCTAACTTATAACAAACAGCTCATTTTTTCATTTTGGGGTAATTCTGAATTCTTAAGTTGATGGATATAGATTTTAAATCTAAAGACAACGGTCTTTCATTAATATAATAAATGGAAGATTGTACCATTTCCTATATTTGTATATGCAAAATTACATAAAAATATATGTTTAAATAAGACGCACTTTTATATATAACTAGAGGTAGAGAAAGAAAATTATTGTTTAGGTCTACTTAAAACTTTTAAGTTGATCGATGTGTGGCGGTATCCCTTTAAGAGAAAAATTTAGCAGTTAGCCTTTGCTAACCGCTCTTTTATTAGAGATATTCACCTGTTAATATCACGTTATTATGATGAAAATTTGCATAAGAATCTTTATATTTAGAAAGGAATAAAAAAATGAAAAAATTCGCATCAACACTATGTATAGCTGGAGTGACTTTAACTATTTTAGGAGTATCTCCTCAAAGTAGCTATGCTCATCTCGATCAAATTGATTTAAATGAGAATGATCCTATTACTGCAGGATGGTCTGCAGAAGCTCCGTATCATTCTGATAAAAGCACACATTTATGGATTGCAAAACAAGCTATTGAAATTATGAAAACAGAATCTAATATTGAAGCAAATAAGCAGGCTGTGGACTTTTTAAATTATCCGCAATATAAAGATCTATTTTCTAAAGGATTATATGATGCAGATTATAATGCAGAGTTTAACGATGGTGGAACAGGAATAGGCGGCGTTTTTAAAGGCGGATGGAAATCGCATTTTTATGATCCTGATACTAAAGAAAATTATAGAGGAGAAACAAATCCAACGGCTCTTACACAAGGTAAGAAATACTTTTATGAATCTGGAGAACATTTACGAAATAAAGACTATGAAAAAGCTTTCTATTACTTAGGAGTAGCCACGCACTACTTTACAGATGCTACCCAACCTATGCATGCAGCAAATTTTACCGCAATTGATACGAGAGCTATAAAATATCATAGCTACTTTGAAAATTATGTTACAACCATTCAAAATCAATTTGCAGTCAATACTGGAGGGAATTATAACGACTCTCTATCCACACCTGAAGAATGGATTGATTATGCAGCCCGAGTAGCTAAACCTGAAATCCAAAATATTACTAATGATAAAACATTTAAGTATTATAATAGTGGTAAGGCACAATTGTGGCAAGAAATGGTTACCCCAGCTGTGCAGCGAAGCTTAGGAGAAGCTCAGCGTAATACAGCAGGTTTCTTAAATCTTTGGTTTAAAACTTTTACTGAAAATGTGAAAGCTCCAAGTATAGAGACTGCATTAATCTATGATATAGAAGGAAACGTCATAGAAGCAGGGAAAAACTATTATATCGTACCAAGTGAATCTCCTTATCAAGGTCTAACATTTGAATGGTATGTAGCAAACCGTTACGATTATGTCTCACTTGCAAGTAAAGAAAACAATGCTTTATCTGGTACACCTATAGAATTTGAATTCTACAAAGAAAATGATGCAAAGCTACACCACGGGGAGAGTATATATCTTCGCATGAAGCACTCAAATTACGATCAATTTCAATATTTAAATTGGTCTAATTATTCTAGTTGGATTCACCTTGCTCAAAAATCGGATAGTTTAGCTGACTTTAAAATTAAAATTAACCTGGATAATCCTACAGAATATAATATTTTTACAGATGACTATCCATTAAATTATGAAAATATAAATGCAGAGAAAAATTGGATCGTACTAGGTGAAAAAAAACAAAAACCTAGCTCATGGAAGTTTATACCTGTTAGATAACCTAAAAAGAAAAACACTCTTCCTTAATCAGAACGAGTGTTTTTTAATCCGTAAACGTCGAGTAACTTCACTTATTGGCAACAAACAAAAAAGCCCATCTCTTTTTTCATAAAAGATGAGCTTTTTTATCTTTCTATTATTCTAAATAACCTGTTAAAAAGAATAAAATACTGTAGCTTTGAAGTAAAGTCGTACCGTTTATAAAGAAGATGTACTGTTTATAAAAAAGTTGCACCGTTTTATCCCTTTGGATTTCCTTATCACTCCCCATCGCTATAAATCTAATAGGTGGATAAGATAAATAAAATTAGATACCCAATATGGGATAGTGTTAATGGAATCGAAACCGTTCATGCCATATAGAAACAAAACAGAAGTCTTAAACTAGACTCCTGTTTTTCGATGTGAAGTGAATTACAAAAAATATTTATGGTTTCATAATAGTTAATGGAAAATAATTCATCTAATTTGATAGTAAGAAACCTTGTAACAGAGCCTTTTTTAATAGTCGCACATTTTGAACGCGCTTTCATTTATGGTAGTAGTTATAATCTACATTTTTTACAAAACATTTCTTAGCATATTTAACTTTAAACATTGGTAACAAACCTTTATTGTTTATAGATTTTAACCATGATATTTTCTTATTTTTAATATGTAGATTCCTAAAATAATAAATCCTAGTCCTACAAATGGAGTCGTTGGAAGCTTTGTTCCTGCTGATGGCAGGTAATGCTTTTCTTTACTTGCAAGATCCTTTTCTTCTGTGTGCTCTTTACTTTGTGTATCATAAGATTGTTTAGCATTTTCATATGTAGCATGCACTTTTTTGATTTCTAGGTCACTTTTTATTTTTCGATTCTTGATTTTTATTTCTGCTTTCTCACCAGTTTTTACTTCTAATTTTTTTATTGTAGGATCAAGTACATATCCCTCTGGAGCTTGAATTTCTTTTATAACATACGTACCAGTAGGAAGGTTATTTAATGTAGCAATCCCATTCTCAGCTGTAGTGATTTCTTTTACGAAATTCCCATTTTCACTTACAACCTCAAACACAGCCCCTTTTAAGACTTCTCTATTTTCTCCTACCTTCATAATTTTTAAGGATCCTAATGTTTCCCATTTTACTACTATATCTGCACTGCTTTTCTCGCTCGTTCTTGGTAATAAGGCAGTTGTATTTTGAACCCTTTGTTGTCCATCAAAGATAACTGCTTGTAAACTCTGCAATTTTGTATTTACTCTTAACTTGAAATTTCCACTTGGTGTGTTTTTCGGAATCAGAACTTTAAACTTTTCCTTGATAGAGAATTCATTCTTTTTTTCACCTTGTTCATTTATAATTTGAACTCCTTCTGGTGCATCCTCTATTTGAACGGAATATACTCCAGATACTGCATTTGATTGAATCATATATAAATTTGTTTCAAAATAGTCTCCATTTTTTTCTACAGTTTGTTTTCCAGTAGGTATTATATTCAAATATGTTTCCTGCACTTCAGTACCTTTAGAAGCTTTTTCTACCAGATGTTTTACAAGGTTATATATCTGTTGGTTTTCTGTTTTTGAATCGACGAGTTCAATTTTTTTAGATGCAATCCAGATAGCTAATTGAGTTGCATAGTAGGCTTCCTCTTTTGTAGAAACCCCTAATTCTGCTGGCGTTTTTTGAGGATATCCATAAAGTAAGACACGATATACAAAATCATCCTCTTTTCCAATTTCAGAAAGGTCATCTCCATTAGGTGAATTCAACTCAGGTGATAAACAATACGCAACATCTTTTGATGACGTTCTTAGGAAGTCTGACTTTACCTTTACTTCAGTACCTTTGAATTTAATATAATTCCAGTTCATTTGAAATTTCTCTTGATGTATTATCTCGGCTGCTGCTTGTGGAATAGAAACCCCTAGCAACATAATGATTAAACTTATAATTCCAAACCATTTTGTTAACATCTTGCGTTTCATTTCATTCCCACCATTCATCAAATTTTTAGGATAAATCCTACATATTAATTGTACTTGTTGTAAAAGTAAGTTTATTTTAATTATTCAGAAAATTCAGGGCGTAAATAAAGATTATGTTATAGTGTCATATATTCTGATGATCTTTATTGTTTAATTGAGTTCATGATATTTGTTAAAGATATTACCTAAGGTACTGACTTAAATATTATTTTATATTATTAAAAAATGATTCAAAAAATCAATTTTTAAGTGTGATTTATGTATCAAAAAATAAATACACGTAATAATCTACCGATGAAATAGATGTTTCCTCTATTTCATCTTCTTTCACAAAACACATATCTGTATTTTCAGAATTTTTAGCTATATTTATATTTATTATATTTAGAAAGTATATGGCTTGCAATCTAAAATTTTATGCAATATTGCATAAAATTTTAGATTTTTTTATGTTATATTATTAAATTGGTTTTGTTACAAAGTTTAGGAAGTAGCCAGTAATTGTTGAAGTGGTTTTGTTGCCAAATTTCTTACGAGATAATCATAAGTAAGCATGTATGCCACAATATTATGTGACCACTAGTAATTGTTGTAATTCATGATACGCTGAAAAACTGAAGTCTTAGCTAAGACTTCGGTTTCTTTTATATAGAGTATAAATGGTTTCGATTCCGTTTATCGTACGTGAAGCATGACGAAGGTTTTGAAATCCTGCGGTTTTGCAAAGCCTCACTCGATATGTCTATGATCCTGTTGGATGGGATTGTACAATGGATTGTAGTTTGATAAAATCCTTGTTTTTTACTTTGTTAAATGCGCAAAGTAACTACGTTAATGAAATGTTTTCTATTTAGGGGTCACTATACATGCCCATCAAGCTAAGGTTGGGCATTCCATGAACTTCCGTTCTTGTTGCCTACATGCTTGATATTTTGTTTATTTGTTTTTAAAAATACGCATTCCAAAATATTTTCTTTGTCGGAGATTAGAAAATTATGGTTTCAATAGTAACAATAATTTGGATTAAAGAACTGTTGAGTGATATCACAGTTGTTTCATTAAAGGGCGCTATTATTGAACAACATAAGTAAAAAAGAACAATCTTTTTTATAAAAACCAATCTTAAATCTACTAGAAAAGCATCCATTTTAATCATTCTTTTTTCAAAATGGATGCTTTTTATTTATTGTAAAATGCTGGCTTGTGGGGTGTTTTTGATCAAATTTTATTTCAAAGCTACACATATAGCCAGCATTATCACGTAAAAAGTATTGTTTATGTTCATCATCTTCAGATAACATCCAATGCTTACTTCTCAGTATTCGTAATCCCATACAAGATCTCCCTTCTTTAATTTATATAATTAGTACAAAAAAAGCCTTGTCTTATAAATTGGCAGGACTTCTTTTATCATTTTGGCCAAGAAGACTCCTTCCTCAAGGAACGTGAAGGGTCGCAGCCCAGTGAGTAGGTGGGAGATGAATTGGCTTCGGACAAGGGGTGGCATGAAGCCATCTTAATTGTTCGACACATGTAAAGTGTTACTGGGTAATTTGTCATTATCACTTCACTACCTATCGAATGTATGTTCGTTGTATAATAGACACATGTCGAACTGGAGGTGAAACGAATGATTATCAATAAAGCATATAAATTTCGTATATATCCAAATAAAGCACAAGCAACGCTAATCAATAAAACGATTGGTTGTTCTCGTTTTGTATTCAATCATTTCCTATCTCTATGGGATAACGCATACAAAGAAACAGGAAACGGCTTGACATATGGTACATGCTCTGCCAAACTTCCTGCCATGAAGAAAGAGTTTGTTTGGTTAAAAGAAGTAGATAGCATTGCTATTCAGTCGTCTGTTCGCAACCTTGCGGATGCTTATACACGTTTTTTCAAAAAACAAAACAGTGCTCCGCGTTTCAAATCTAAGAAGAACAATGTACAATCTTACACCACAAAACAAACAAATGAAAACATTGCCGTTGTAGGAAACAAAATTAAATTGCCGAAACTAGGTCTTGTTCGATTTGCCAAAAGTCGTGAAGTAAATGGACGTATTTTAAATGCTACGGTTAGACGGAACCCTTCTGGCAGATACTTTGCGTCATTGTTAGTAGAAACAGAAGTGCAAGAACTTCCGAAAACACAATCTTACATTGGAATGGATGTAGGACTAAAAGATTTTGCCATTTTGTCAGATGGAAAAGCCTATAAAAATCCGAAGTTTTTTCGATCATTAGAAGAGAAGTTAGCCAAAGCACAGCGTGTTCTTTCTAGAAGAACGAAAGGATCTTCTCGGTGGAATAAACAACGAATAAAGGTTGCTAGAATTCATGAATACATGACAAACGCTAGAAAAGATTACTTGGACAAAATCTCAACTGAAATCATCAAAAACCACGATGTTATCGGTATAGAAGATTTGCAAGTATCGAATATGTTAAAGAATCATAAGTTAGCAAAAGCGATTAGTGAGGTATCATGGTCACAGTTTCGAACCATGTTGGAATATAAAGCAAAATGGTACGGTAAACAAGTCATTGCCGTATCGAAAACATTTGCTTCAAGCCAATTATGTTCTTGTTGTGGATATCAAAACAAAGACGTTAAAAATCTAAACCTACGTAAATGGGATTGCCCTTCTTGTAGTACACATCATGATAGAGATATTAACGCAAGTATCAATCTAAAGAATGAAGCGATAAGGCTTCTAACCGCAAGGACTGCGGAGATAGCCTAATAAATTAGAGTTCGATAGAACTCTTTACTTAGGAATCCCCCACTTCTAAACGAAGTGAAAGTGGGGGTAGTTCAATTGTTTTAAATGACTTTATTGTAAATTAAACAACTTTATTGTCACTCTACACTAAGGTGTCTTCCCATATTTAATACTTTTTATCAACATTCAACATTAACAGAGCCAATGTTTTAAAAGTGCTTTAACTTGATGTTGATGTGACGGAACCTCAAGTATGTAGAAATTAAAAAAAGTCCCTTCATAATGCTTAAAGGGACTTTGCTCACACAAATGATCTGCACATCAATTTATCTTTGATATACAGATCATTTGTATGATAATTTTAAAAAATAAGTGCAGAGAATTATATTACATGAATGCTTTTATAAGTGTTGTTACTAATGGAAGTACTCCACCTAAGAATGATAAAACTGCCGTTGCGATTGCCATATTATTTCCTCCTCTTTTTTCGTATTAAGATATGATAATTTTTATAAATAATTGCTGAATAATGAATTTACATTACTGCTTTTAAAAGTTCTCCTACTAATGGGATGATTCCACCTAAGAATGATAAAACTGCCATTGCGATTGTCATATTATTTCCTCCTCTGTTGTTGATGCTAAGATGTGATTTATCTTTATGCTTTCATTATAGTAAGCGCTTACATTTTTATCAATACATT
>NZ_LXLV01000103.1 GCF_001757995.1 Bacillus mycoides
CCTTCAGGCATATGTTTCTCTTCTTTCAACTCTTGAATCGCTACAGGATAGGCAGGATTCTTATCTACTGTTATCACGCGAGGTTTAGAAACGTACGAAAAAGCCAAGGCTTTCTTGAAAAAGCGCTTGGCTGCTTGTTTATCTCTTGATTGACTTAGATAAAAATCAATTGTATACCCTTCTGAATCGACTGCACGATATAAATACATCCATTGCCCTTTTACTTTGATATATGTTTCATCGACTCTCCAAGAGTCATTTGTTGACTTAAGATGATGTCGTACTTTCTCTTCTAATTGAGGTCCATATTGATGAACCCAGCGCATAATCGTTGTGTGAGCAATTGATAATCCTCTTTCCTCCATCATTTCCACCAGGTTACGAAAGCTCAAATTGTACCGTAGGTACCACCTTACTGTTAATAAGATTAGTTCAGGCTGATAATGCTTCCATTTGAACAAATTCTCCTTTTCCATACTGATCACACACCTTTTGTAGAGTAGTAATATCAGTATGTCCAAGTTT
>NZ_LXLV01000104.1 GCF_001757995.1 Bacillus mycoides
ATTATATTCATATTTAATATAATTAGGAGCTATCTTTGTTATACTATTAATAACTTTTATCCAATCTTTTAATACCGAAAAATATTTACCATTCATACTAACTGTATTTTTATTTGGTTTCAAAGGATTTTCCAGTATATCAGGAAATTCAAATATTTCTTCCCCATATGAAGATAGGCCCATTAACTTCCCTTCATTATGCCTCCCTAAACCTGAAAATACAGTTAATGCTTCATAAAAAATACCTAAAGAATGTTCCAACGGGTATTTTTCTAGTACTTCTATTATATTACCTTTTCCTTTTGCTATCGTTATTGATTCTTCTTCTCCACTTCCATCAATAACTATTATGGTAGCTTCGTTAAATCCCGAACTAAAGAACGCACCAGAAGCATGTGCCAAATGATGAGAACACATATGAATTTGAGGATCTTTATCTCTCTTAAAAATTCTCTTCGGAAAAATCTTTTCAAGACATTCATCTTTGTTAAGCTTCTTTGAATACTTCTCAAAATATAATTGTTCTACATCCCAGCCCATAACAATATGATCTACTTCATTTGGAGTAATTTCAGCTTCCTTTAAACAATAAGCTATTGAATTATATGGAATTTTATCTAATGCCTTTTTTTGACGAATAAATCTTTCTTCTTCAGCTGCAGCTATTAATTTACCATTATAAAATAAACACGCACTTGCATCATGAACATCAAAGTCCCACCCATTGACTCCTAAAACATACATTATTTTACCTCGCAGTTATTTTATATTTTTCTTCTAATCTCATAATATTCTTGCGGAAAAAGGGTTGGTTTATCTATTAATCGTACAAAAACCAACATATCTGTTTGAATATACAAATTATTAAATGTATCTTTAGAAAAACCAATGCCTTCTAAGTCCTTTTTTATTAATTCTTCATCAATGTAAGGCTCTTCAGCCACTTTATAAGAACTTAAATCGTGAATAATTTCTTTTAAATAAAAACCTAAAGATGTCAAGAAATTCTGCAAATAAACCGCCCTATTACCTAATCTTTTAACACTTATATTTAAAAAAATTAAATCACCCTTTTGACCTTTTAATAATTCATTAGCTCTATTTAGCCACAAATCTAACCCTCTACCATCATCTATAGGGTCACAATGTATTGCATCATACTTATTCCTTAAATCTTCCATAACTTCATTTCTAACATCAAAATTATAAAACTCAATATCATTGTTTGCATGTTTAAAATATTCAATCAGTTCTTCGTCAATATCTCCTACACCTATTTCTCTGTTTTTATATTGTTTAAGGGCCAAACTTGTATAATCATCATCTCCGCAAAAAAAGATATTTTTATTAGATGATAACTCTTGATTTATTATTTCAGCTCTCCTCAACGAACTATCCCAAGTAGCTTTAAATTGAGCATATTTTTTTTTGTTTATTTTATTCTCATATCCTGTATTAGGAAAAGGGGTTGGCTCATATAAAATACCACTTGTTAATTCTTGTGAAAACCTTATTTTATTTTCTATAATTTCAACTAAATTTCTTTCTCTTAATACTTTTAATAATCTTAAAGCCAAACTTAAAGTCCCAGTTATTTTGACTAGATCATCTAAAGTATCTACAGTATTAATGGACTTCCAAATTATAAATTCGAATTGTTTCTCACTAATTTCATACCATTTTTTCCAAAAATTCAAAAGTACCCCTCTGTTTTTTAATTTTGGTACTTTATCTAACTCTTCTTCATAGTCTAATTCAATAAATCTTTGATATAATAAAATAATCTTATTTTCTTTCATACTGTATACCCTACCTTAAAAAAAGTTACATATACAGTTAAACTGCATATGTAACCTCCTTATTTTAAAACTTAACCTAATGTCTTGCCTGCACGAATTAGTAAATCCTCTTCATCTAATTCAAGATCTTCAAGCTCTAGCATTTCTTCATGAATATATTCCTTTTCCATTTCACATTCCCCCTTATATAGATAATTGTGTAATTCAAATATTTGCAACAGAGCTGCACCACCAATATTAGCATAAAAGTAGAATTTTCTGATTAATAAATAAATAATATTTGTAGATAAAATTTATTCAGAAAATTAAGTAAAATTTTTCCTGATAAAACAATACTAGGAATAATTATGGGTATTTATATTATTTTAATTTTTATATTAGGATTTTCAAAAAAACTAGTATAGAGCCTTTTTTTAGAGATTTTTGTCGATTTTCTTTTTTATAAATTTTTCAAAAAATGTTTATTTTCGGGGGTTATTGGGGGAGGTCTATTTTGTAAGGGCACGGCAATTTGAAGTGCCTCCCATAAATTAGACAGGTTATTTCATTAGGTAGCTTTTTGGGTTCTGGTGCAAAAATATTAGTTAGAAACATAGAGTAGCAATTTTCTCTTCATTTCTATCTTATGAAGCTAAGCCAAACAATTTATGAATAAATTCTTTCTGGTTTTGGACAGACTTTTCCGGTAAAACAAGTTGCCCTTTTTGGTTCTGCTGCAAAGTTTGAAAAAGCATAAACAGGTTGGTAAATGAGGAACAATGTTTAGGAAGTAGCTAGTAATTGTTGAAGTTCATTGTACGTTGAAAAGGCGGAGTCTCTTTGAAGACTTCGCCTTTGTTTATATAGGGCATGAATGGTTTCGATTCCTTTGATTGTACGTGAAGCATGACGAAGATTTTGAAATGCTTAACGGTGCAATGTTTCGTATGCACATAAAAACCGTTATTTTTCAGTTTTTTGAGCGCACAAAGTAGGGCTGGAGCCTTGTCTGTTGTGAGAACCGTTGGTTCTCCAAAAGTTTTCACTAACCTTTTCATAAACATATAGGCGGCTTGATGATCCCTTGTTTTACGAAGTTGGATATCCAAGGTGTACCCTTCTCGATCAATCGCACGATAAAGATAACACCACTCTCCTTTGACTTTGATGTAGGTCTCATCTAAATGCCATACGAAATGTGCTGATTTATTTTTCTTCTTCCAAATTTGATAAATTAAATCTCCATATTCATGAACCCAACGCACGATGGTTGTAGGATGAACCGATATTCCACGTTCTCTCAAAAGTTCAGATACATCGCGATAACTTAAAGAAAAACGACAATAGTAGCCTACGGCTACCAAAATAATACCTTTTTTAAATTGTTTTCCTTTAAAGTACCCCATGTATCATTCGCCTCATCTCAATTTCCCTACAGTTTAGCTCAGCTCAAAAAACTTTGCAACAGAACCGTTTATATAAATTTTGATTTCAATTAAAATATTTAGTTTCTTTGTAAAGTTCTATTGTAGATTGTTTAACTGAAAAACAAAAAGAACTTGTAGAAATCACTACAAGTTCTTTTTGTTGCTCTTACAAATACGAAAATATCCCTTTTAGCAACCAGTCATTTTCCGTTGCGAATTTTATCCCTCTTAATAAAAATCATAATATCTTTTTAAAGAAAGTTTAGATTTAACCCCCATATAGTGACCCCTATGAATACATAAAAAAGGAAGAGAATTTTAAAAATCCTCTTCCTTTTTTATGTATTCATTAGCTGTTTAGTATATCGAAAAATGATGTAGAATTTATCTATTCTATTATAACAGTATTAAGCATGATTTTAAGATGAAATATTGCATATTAAAATGTATTGATATGAGTTAATGCACTTAATATAATGAGAGTATAAGATTTACTACATCATAATATTAAAAGGAGGAAATGATTATGGAAATCGCAATGGCAGTTTTAAAATTCATAGGTGGAGCAATTCCATTGGTTCAAGAACTTTTAAAAACATTTATGTAAGTTTATTACTCCGCATTTATTTATAGGAATTATCAGACAAATGATCTGTATATCAAAGATAAATTGATGTGCAGATCATTTGTCTGATAAAACTTTAAAAAAGAAAAAGAGTCCCATAAATCATAAGGGATTCTTTTTCTTTATGTGTAATTATGGCTGTACCCCATGCCCATCAACCTAACAGAACAGGTTGCCCCAAAAACGATAAAAATGAACTTCGTTGCTATAAAAAACAAAAAATTTTCGTTAAATGGGAACTTCAAAATGTTAACTTGATGGGCTGAACCCCTTATTCCCCCTTATCGAGGGGGGATTAGTGTTCATATATATATTAATTATGAACAAAATTCACCTATTAGTACTTAAAATATAGGTGGATTATTGCTTAGAAATAAATTTGTAATTGCTGGTGATTTTTATCTAGTTTACTGTAAAAATCACTATAGAAAGAGAGAACAGGATTGTAATGGTAATAAAAATAGAAGAGATATACCAAGAGATATTGGACAGTAAAAGGAACAGATTTCCCAAAGGTACATGGAGTGATGATCAAGATAATAATCTAGCAAAACGTGTAATCAAGTATCTTATAGAAAAAGTTTTAAAGTGGGATAAAAAAACAATTCTTAAGAGTTGGAAATCCCAATTAATTATTAAATATAAATTAGGTGGTTTACTTAGCGTTAAATATCATGATAGCCCATATGTAATGATAAGTGATGTTTATCCGAATTGTTTTAAAGAATGGGAATTTCAAATGACACCTAGGAACTATTGGACAAAGGAAAAGGCATTGGAAGCATTAAAATGGACGATAGAAAAAAAAGAAAGGTTAACAGATAATAAACTATTGGAGGTTTATAATGTTCGGTGGTTATCTAATCATAATTTGAGTTCGCCTTGCCAAATTTTTTGGGGAAATAGTCCTTACATAATGATAAATGAATTATATCCAGACCATTTTAAGGAATGGGAGTTTAAAAAAACTCCTAGTCGTTTATGGACAAGAAAAAAAGCGTTGGAAGCATTAAAATGGACGATAGAGGAAAGAAAACAAATGAATAATGAGGAGATAAGAAAAAAAATTAGTGTAATTTGGTTTTCAGAAATAGGCTTAAGGACCCCATTGGAGAGATATTGGAATGATAGTCCATTTAGTATGATAAATGAGTTATATCCTGGATGTTTTAAAGAGTGGGAATTCCAGAAAACACCTAAAAACTACTGGACAAAGAAAAAGGCACTGGGAGCATTAAAATGGACGATAGAGGAAAAAGAAAAGTTAACTAATGAAGAACTTATAAAGGTCTATAGTAGAAGATGGATGATTAATCAAAGGTTAAGAACCCCATTAGATAGATTTTGGAAAAATAGTCCATATGCCATGCTACACGAGTTGTATCCAGGGAAATTTAAAGAATGGGAATTAAATAGGGCCCCTCGTGGATTTTGGACAAAGGAGAAAGCATTGGAAGCATTGAAATGGACGATAGAGGAAAAAGAAAAATTAACTAATGAAGAACTAATAAGGGTGTATAGTAGAAGGTGGATAATTAATCAAGGGTTAAGAACCCCCTTAGATAGATTTTGGAATAAGAACCCACATGCCATGTTAAGTGAACTATATCCCAATTAATTTATAAAAAAGGCTCTGTTGCAAAGTTTTTATATAAACAAAAAAATCCTAATTTAGTAGGTAGAGTTTATGCAATTTTGAATAGTTTCTCTAATTTATTGTACGTCGAAAAAACGAAGTTTGGTTGTTGCAAACTTCGTTTTTGTTTATATAGGGCATGAATGGTTTCGATTCCTTTGATTGTACGTGAAGCATGACGAAGATTTTGAAATCCTGCGGATTTGACAAAACGTCGCTTGATATGTCTATGGTCCTGTTCGATGAGATTATTGAAATGCTTAACGGTGCAATGTTTCGTATGCACATAAAAACCGTTATTTTTCAGTTTTTTGAGCGCACAAAGTAGGGCTGGAGCCTTGTCTGTTGTGAGAACCGTTGGTTCTCCAAAAGTTTTCACTAACCTTTTCATAAACATATAGGCGGCTTGATGATCCCTTGTTTTACGAAGTTGGATATCCAAGGTGTACCCTTCTCGATCAATCGCACGATAAAGATAACACCACTCTCCTTTCACTTTGATGTAGGTCTCATCTAAATGCCATACGAAATGTGCTGATTTATTTTTCTTCTTCCAAATTTGATAAATTAAATCTCCATATTCATGAATCCAACGCATGATGGTTGTAGGATGAACCGATATTCCACGTTCTCTCAAAAGTTCAGATACATCGCGATAACTTAAAGAAAAACGACAATAGTAGCCTACGGCTACCAAAATAATACCTTTTTTAAATTGTTTTCCTTTAAAGTATCCCATGTATCATTCGCCTCATCTCAATTTCCCTACAGTTTAGCTCAGCTCAAAAAATTTTGCAACAGAACCGATTTAAACCACATTTTGCAATTAATATTAGAGAATTCTAATCAAAAAATCGTAGGAATTATCAATTCCTACGATTTTTATTATTGAATATTTTTCCAGATTGGCCCCTCATACCCGGAATCGTTTCCGTACCCCGAGTTGACAAATAGCTCAAAAAAAGAACCCAATTAATAGGTTCTTTTTTTGTTGCTGATTATTTTTGTTCTAAAATACGTTCAATCTCATCTATGCCTAATTTACTGGCTTTAGCAATCGTTTCAAGTGGTACACCAAGTTCATGCATACCTTTAATCATCTGTATTTTTCCTTGCTGAACCCCTTGCTGAACCCCTTCTTGAATTCCTTCCTTTTTCCCCTCATTACGAGCATGAGCAAACTTTGCAGCCTCATCCATTAAGGCCTTTTCTCTTGCTTCATATGCTTGACGGAAAGAAGAATCTTGACTCATACGTTCCCACTTATTCATTGCCCTAT
>NZ_LXLV01000105.1 GCF_001757995.1 Bacillus mycoides
TTTCCTCTTCCATCAAAGATAGAACTTTGAACCTTTTCATATAAATCTGGTTTCAAAATGTTATCTAGATAGACATTTTCTCGTTTCCCGTTCTTTTCCATTAGGGAAACATATAAATCGTCCCGATTTGTTTTATCTTGATTCCATACAGACAAATAATTTATATCTTTCGTAACAGCATCCATCATGTGGATTCTTGCCAGTTCTTCATCTTGCATACCATTTGCTAATACTTCAATTGTAACTAAGTGATTGGGTGTGTCTTTCGATTTTTCTAATGTACTTTCCTGTGCTTTTTCCATCGGTATTTCTTTGTTATTTCTATGATTCACTACCTCATCTCGTAAAGATTGTTTCACTTCATCCGATAGATACCTTTTCTCGTTTAATACTTGTTCATACGGTGTCTTGTAGTCCCCATCTCCCATATTCATACGATCCATACTCACAAGCTCCATTCTCCCAAAATCCCTATCAACTTCTTTTGGAATGGCAATATGATAACGAGCTTGATCGTAAGGGATGCTTTGACCTCTTTCTTTAGCTTCTTCTCTTGCTTTTTCAATACTTGCAATGACTTCAGCCATTTTTTCATTGGCTTCTCCAAATGGGATCAGTTGATTATTCTTAAAAGTTTCGTTGTCGCTCCATTGAACTAGCATAGTTGGTCGATTAATTTCATTCTGATTAAGTGCTGCATACTTTTCTTGATTCGCCTCGTTAAATGCATCAATAAATTCTTTATCACTCAATTTCCCTGCATCTTTTACAGGCTCAAACGCATGATTTTTATCTGCTTGTTCCCTTAACTCTGCAACAGAAACAAGCTCTTGTGTCGTATTACTTAAACTCATGTATTCCACTAGTAAAATATTTTTTTCATTCTGTTTTTCATTTACAAGACTAGGTTGATCGTTTTTTTCTAGTCCAATTGGTGCAAGTATTTTTTCTTCTACATGTTCATATTCAATCGTTGTATAATACCCATCCTCTTTATCTAGACCTTTAAAACTTGCCTCTTCTGCTACTGTATATCCATGACCCTCAACATGAAAAACTTCTTCATTTTGCTGTAATGGCTTACCTGTTTCTTGGCAATAAATCACTTCTGATTCGTCTTTTGGATATAGTCCTTTATATTCAATATCATTATTCATTACTTCTTTATGCGCTGTTGAAATTCGGTGATTAATTACATTCAAAGCTAGGCTCACTGAATTTTGAAACCAAAAATCCTTTTGGTTTTCTTTCACATACTCATTAACACAATCGACTTTTAAACTCTTTTCACGATCTAACGAAACCCTAGCAAGTGGTATATCATTGAAACTATCTCCTAACAAATCAGCTTCATAATATGGCTCTAACGTATCTGTAATTTTTTTAAGTGCATCTTGTTCTCTGTTTGTACCAAATTCATAAACGATCTGTTCCATTTCCCTTAAATTCAAACGAACATTAGGGTTTATTTCTTCTAATATACGACTATCTTCTGAAAGTTGAATTTCATAGTTTTCCCAATGTTTTTCAAAATTTAATCCTAGCCTTTCATCAATAAGCTGCTGCGCATTTTGTTGAATGCCTGTTAAAATTTCGAAATTGTCTCTTACATTTCCATCTTTATTTTCAGACACTTGTTTTGCCATATGATCTACTCCTTTTTCGTTTGTTTTTTCTTTTTCCAACGTGCTTTCAATTGTTTCAATAAATTCAATTGAAGTTTCATGTACTTCTTTTAACAACTTCGTTTTATCTTTCATTTCTTTTCCTTGTGTCCAGCTCGCTAAATACCCCAAAGAATATTCGCTTGTATCAATCCCAAAATAAGAAGAAACTGCATAAGCGGTCATTTCTGCTTGAAACTCTTTTTCTGGCGCTGTGTAATTCATATGTGTCTCTGCTGTATGAAGTTTGGCATGTGCCAACTCGTGAAGAAGTGTTTTTACATTTTGTAATTCACTGTTCCGTGTATTCAAGGCAACCTCTTTTGTTAAGGTATAACTCACACCTTTTGCGACACCCAGCTCTGCTTTTGGTTCAATAATTTTCACACCGTTTTTTTCCGCAACAGCCTCCATCCCTCTGTACAAACTCTTGTAATCTTTTACGCTTCCTTCTAGCCAACGATTCGGAAAAATACGTGGTAGATCTTCAGCTTTTACATTCGTTTGAGACGCATCAAACACATGACCGACAGCAAAATATAAACGACCTGGTTTCACTTCTACGCTTTTAGATTCAATTTGTTTTTTCTCTTCCTCATTTGCTTTAGTTACTGTTTTCCAAGTGCCTTGTTTGTCTTTAAACTTCGCTATAGTTCTGTTTGGAACAAGGATCTGGATTCCTTTCTCGCCCTTCTTAACCGCAAACCCTTTTTCTTTCCAAAAAGAAAAGGAACCAACTGCACTGGCTCCCTCGAATTGACTCTGTATTAATGAAATATTAGATGGTGAATAGTGATAAAACTTTGCCATAAACGATAAATATTCTTTCAAATCTCCCGGTGTACGAAAATAGCCTTCTATGCTTTTTTCCATCTTTTTTGTTAAAGCTTGCACCGCTTCTTTCTTTTCCTCTGGTGATTTCGTTTGATACTTTTTCTTATAATTTTTACTCATGATCTTCCCCTATTCTTTCACTCGCTCTTTGCAATTCCTCCATGTCTTCTTCATTCCATCTTTCCGTTGTATCAAAGAAAAGCGCATGTGTTTTTAAGTTAACCGGAACTAACATATTCTCTTGATTCATAACATGAACTGCAAGTTCTTCCTCTTGTTCTCTTGTAATTTCAATTGTTAGTTCTTCATCTTTTACAAGTAAAACAAGTTCACCTTCTCCAATTTCTTTAATAACTCCTAATGCAATATCTTCATGAAATAACAACATCCTACTAACCTCCTATTTTTTTATAAAAAAGAACAATGTAGCTTATGTTACATTGTTCTTTGATGCCTCGTGATCTATACGTTTTTGTCTCGCATGACTAATTCGTTCCGCTACGACTTCCTTTGCCATTTTCACGCCACCGACTTCTATTTTATCCGTAGTAATAATACTCTCTAAATCTAAGTCATTGGCAAAAAAGTATCCATTCATTAATTCAATTAAAACTTGTGTATTTCGATCCGCACTATTTGCACCCAGACGAATTTTTGTTAACTCACTTTTTAATATGTCATGAAGATTTTTAGAAACAACTTCTGAAATATAATTCAATGACCATTCTGTATTTTTTGCTGCTTGATGTTCCATACAAATTTTAGATATGGCATCACCAGGATGTGTAATATTATTTTCCTCCATATACTCTTGAACATAATGATGGACGTTTTCACTCAATGATAACTTCATTCGTACTTTTTCATTCCCCATAATCTAACCCCTTTCGTTTTCATATGCATTTTCCCTTTGCATCCGCTCATAATACTTTTGGTTTTTCCAACTTTCATATTCACTTTTAAAAGCACGCTCCACTTTCTTCATGGAATACTGTATAGATACATTCTGTTGAAATTTTTGAAACGGCTTTGATTTTTTCATGTGATGGATTCTCTTTTGTTCTTTATCGTATGCCTTCATTTCTTGTAAAAAAGCGTTCCCCATTCTAGGTTG
>NZ_LXLV01000106.1 GCF_001757995.1 Bacillus mycoides
TGTAAAAGCTGAAGAACGGTATTATACAACGAAATATGTTTCGATTGATAATGAGCTGGTAAGCCAGGAACACGTAGTAAAATTAGAAAACCAGGTGGATGAGAAGCTTGGGAAAGAAGGAATAACGATGAATCAGTCTACAATTTCAAAGGAAATAGATGTAGATAAAAGATTTCAGCCATTGAACGGAAAACAAACGAATAGTAAAGAAAAAGACAAAGAGCCAGAGCCTGGTAATATAGAGCAGTCAAAGGCTACAAAGAAGTCAAGTAGAAAAAGAGAAACGATGGAAATGGAACGATGAAAAATTTTATAACAGGAACACCAGATTAAATCATTTTTTGTTACTCAATTGAGGAAACGGAAAGTGATTTTTTTATATCTAAAAATGAAAGAGGGTAAAAGTAAAAGCCCTCTTTCTTGTTTATAGTGTTAAGTAACAATAAAGTTGTTTAATTTACAATAAAGTCGTTTAAAGAATAATAAAGTTGTTTAAAAAACGCCAGTCATACTATTGAACAAAAGGGCCAGATTGTAAAGTAAGATTGTACAACTAACTTGGAGGTTAGAGAAGGATTTCACGAAACTAAAATAGAATTTCACACTAATACTTTTATATGATTTATTGGATAGATTCTCTTTATTTTATGAGTAATAAGATATATTGCATGAGTACTAATGAGATCAACAAAAATACGAGGTGTCCAAACATGAGTTTTTATTTTAAAGAATGTAAACAAAGTGATATTGGGGATTTAATCCAAAGATATGTTAGCACATTAAGCTCTCCTATTGATTCCGTTTTAGAGGAGCACATTCTCAATTCCGTATTTTATACAATCCGTTACAACTCCGAAGTTGCAGGTTATTATGCCATACAGAGTAACCAGTCCCTAACTCAATTTTATTTAGATTTATCATACTACAAAAAATCCCAAGAGGTTTTTGAAAATGTTCTTAAGGATCATTCAATTCGGTCAATACTGGTTCCAACATGCGACGAACTTTTTTTAAGTTTGGTATTAGATCATGATTATAAGATCGAAAAACAAGCTTACTTTTTCCAAGATAACAAAGTGGAAGTTCCAAAGGGAAAATTATTTAAAGATGGGGAATTCAGAGCTGCGGTACCTAGCGATGCTACAAAAATAACTGAGGTTTGCCAGGACTTCCTTGATAAAGTGGAGGAACGTATTGAAAATAGGGAAATATTCACCTACACCAAAGGAAGTATTCTGCTTGGAATAGGGATTATCGAAAAAAGTAAGTTACTTGATAGATATGGAAATATGGGCATGTTTACAAATGAACAATACAGAAAAACAGGAATAGGCAGAACAATAATTCATCATTTAAAGGAATGGTGTTATGACAATAATCTAAATCCGATTTGCGGTTGTTGGTATTATAACACTCCCTCGAAACAAACGTTAGAAAGTGCTGGTATGGTCTCTAAAACAAGATTATTAAATATCAAAGTCCTATAGATTTTTAAATGAATGAATTTATAGCTAATCTTGAGTTAGTCAAGAATCAGGCGCGGTTGTTGAATAAGACTTAGATTTTAAACGACTTTATTGTTATTCAATTTAAGTAATGTAATTCACAATACAGAGATATTAAACAACAATTAAAAACACCGTCTAGGTTAACTGGACGGTGTTTTGTGTGATTATAAGGGCAGAATTAAACATCTTTATTGTAACTGATCATATAGAACGAAAGGAGTGAATGTCATGAATGTATGGCTGTTTGCGGGCTGTATGTTCCTTGTAGCAGTCTTTTTGAACACGTTGCTATATTTGGTCACAGGATGATAAAAAAGCGGAAAAACAAGAAATGGAAGCGTAAAACTGAAATTATAGATTAATAGGAGGTACTACGTATGGGAAAAACATTATTTATTGCAGAAAAGCCGAAAGTAGCTGTTGAATTATTAAAATCACCTAGATTTAGAAACTCACAAAAGCATCCAGGAAGCAAGCCATATTATGGATACTATGAAAATGAAAATTACATTATTAGTTGGTGCCGAGGGCATTTATTAGAACTAAAATATCCGGAGGAAATGGATGAAAGATACAAAGAATTTGATTTTAATCACTTGCCAATTATTTTAGAGCCGGAATATAAAGCGAAATCAGATAGTCTTGAACAAATTGAAATACTGGTTAAGTTGTTAAATCGTCCCGATGTAGATCATGTGGCAAACGCTTGTGATGCGGATAAGGAAGGTGAGCTTATCTATCGTGAAATAGTTGAATATGCAGGTGTGAACAAGCGAGAATCTCGCCTTTTTATCTCTTCCTATGAGGCCGCAGAATTAGAAGGAGCGTTAAACCGCTTAGAACCAGGAACAGACTATGACGGGCTTGCTCAATCCGCTAAAGCAAGGCAATACCTGGATTATATTCTAGGAATTAATGTTACAAGGGGTTGTACATCAAAACTAGCAAGAAACCAATTCTTATTGGCTTCTGGTCGTGTTCAAATGTGTATCTTAAATGAAATCCGTCAAAGGGAAATTGCTATCCAAAATTATAAAGAACAAACCTACTACTATTTGAAGCTACTAACCGAAAATGGTTTATCACCGGTGATGACAACCGAAGAGCAACTGATAGATCCATCGCCACTACAAAAGCTTGGAGATAGCTTGAAAGAAACGAATGTAATCGTAACGGAATTTAAAGAAAGTACGAGAAAAAAGAAACCCAAATTATTATATAACTTAACGGATATCTACAAAGATGCTCACGCCAAACTGAAGATAAATGCGGAAACAGCAAAAAAACACATTCAGAGCTTGTATGAAGAAGGCTTTATCACATATCCTCGTTCTTCATCCAGGCATTTACCTACAGAACAAGTGGAACGAGTGAAGGAAGTAATGGCAGCATTAGAAAAAAGCTCCTATGCAAATCTCGTACAACAAGTAATCCCATCTTCTATTACAAAAAAACACACTACATTTAATGATGAATTAGTCAGTAGTCACTTTGCCATCATCCCAACAACAAAATTATATGTCGGGACCAACCGAAATCCATTAGAAAAACAGTTATATGACTTAATTGTAAAACGATTTATCGGGAATTTTATGAAACCAGCAATCTACTTGGTAAGAGAAGTACATTTTATAGATCAAGAGGGCAACACATACAGTACAAAAGAAAAGATCCTACAAGAGAAAGGGTTTCTAAGTGTGTTTCAAGAGGATATAGAAGAGGGATCAGTTGAAGCATTTCAGATACCTATTTTACGAGAAGGAGATTCTTTCAGAATCGTTCAGTATGACCTGATTGAGTCTCGAACAAAGAAACCAGCCTTTCATACTGAAAGCTCTATTTTAACCTTTATGGAGACAGCAGGACGTAAATTAGATGATGAACATTTGAAGGAACTCATGAAAGGAAAACGGATAGGGACAGTCGCAACGGAAGAAACATTTATTCCGAAACTGTTAGACCGTAGCTATATTGATGTCACCAATAATCAAATTCGAACCACTCATATTGGTCGTGCGTTTATAGATGCTTTTCCGGTAGATGAAATCAAAAATCCAGCTTATACGGCTGAAATGGAAGGGATGATCTACATGATCGAAAAGAAAGAAATGAAATATGAGGAATTTGTAGA
>NZ_LXLV01000107.1 GCF_001757995.1 Bacillus mycoides
TTATTTTACTAACTTATATCATGCTTTCACACCAAACAACAAACGTAAAAAGTGCTTTAGATTTATTCTTTAGGAGATTGTTATTTTATAAGTTCTTCGATGTTATTACTTTTTTTGATTGTTTCTGCTGATAGCCAGAGTGAAGATCTTGTTCCATCCTTGTTGGTTAAAAATATGTCAAATTTTTCATTATATAGTTCTTCTTTAAGGATAGTGACCACCTTTGTCAGATCCTCAACTACATAGGGATTATTATATTGCATCGTACTGTCATTAAAAACTAAAGTCACATCATACTTCGGACACTCCCCATCTTTCGGATTTGAACAAGTAATACCTTCAATTACAAAACGGTCGTTTTGAATTTCTTTTAACCTTTCACCTACTTTTGTTTGAGTTTGAATCAAATATGTCCAATAACTTCTTAAAGTGTTTTTCATTGTTAGTAGCAGTTCTTCTTTCGTTATAACTTTTTGCACATTATTGAAAGGTAAACCTATAGATTCTCCATTATGATCATTAATATCAAGTTCTGTTATCTTTCTATTACTCTTCTGAATGAGTTGAAATAGAGCATATAAACGATCTAATTCTGCTAATTCAAATTGGTTATAATCAATCTTGTTACTCGTTTTTAAAGTTAATAACAACTTATCAGTGGGTTTTCCTCCTGTATTATCATCATCCAAAATATATTGAAGAACATTTTCATTTTCAGATTCCTCGTAACCTAATTTTTTAATTTCTTCTAGAATTGGTTTGAATTTCTTATATTCCTCATATGTGTTTTTACCGTATTGGTATTCATCACCTTTTATTTTTGAATATAAGAAACCATCTACCTCTACTCTAAATTGAATATTTTTGTTGTTTTTTACTTGAACAGTATGGTATGTATGTCCCATATTCCCTTCATGCATAGCGCCCCAATCTGTTACAACAACATCGATTCCATGTTTTTCTTTTATATATTTTTTAACCTGATCTTCATTAGTATTAACACA
>NZ_LXLV01000108.1 GCF_001757995.1 Bacillus mycoides
TTTAGTTCACTCTACTTTGGGACAAGCGCTTCAATATGAAGTTGAAATTGTTCCTAATCAAAACGGTGGTTTATACAGTGTCTACGGAATAGCACCTGGTAATGTTATTATTACTGCACAACGAGTTTTGAATTCAGAACTAACGCAGATTCTTTAGTTTTAAATAAGGGTGGGTTATCTAAAAAATAACCCACCCTTATTTAATTGTTGATAATCATAGATTAAGTGAATTAGCTATTTATGTTTAGCTATAATCACTTCTTTATTTGTAGTGTTTTGAATGTATACTTTTGTTGTGTATTTTGAGGATATCAGGGGATTTGGTTTGAACTCAATGATATAGGGAATTCGAATGTAAACTAATATGTAAAAGTTTACTTTCGAAAAGAAACAATAAAAAACAGTAGTGTATAAAATCACTACTGTTTTTTATTGTTTCTTGCAAGTGAATTATTTATATTCCTGTCTATATAATTTAAACGAATAAATAGCTCCAACAAAGAATACAAAGGCTTCGAATAATATAAAGATTTGACGGAAATTCTCAATATCTTTACCAACTAAAGAAATAAATATAGCGTTCATTAGAATTTGAGTAGTAAACATACGAGAAGTAATTTTAAAATAAATAGCATTTGTTCTTTCATCTGGTTTACCAATTTTTTTGTAGATGATAATAAGTACAATACATGAACCTACAAGTAGAAGTGATATAAATCCTACAACGATATTGAAATTGTCTGTGCTTTCTAACATCCATTTGTTTAATAGATCAATCATTATTATCTTCCTTTCCTACATAAGAGAATATTTCGTTTATATCAACTTCAAAATAATTTGCTATTCGATATGCTAACACTAGTGAAGGAGAGTAATTATTCTTTTCCATAACAAATATCGTTTGTTTAGAAACCCCAACAGCATCAGCTAAATCTTTTTGTGACATTCTTTTTAATACCCTATATTCATAGACTTTATTTGTTATAGAGTCGCCATGTTTTTCCTTCATAGGTAACACCTTCCTTTCTTAAGACTTATATTAAACTTATTTTATAAAAAAGTAAAGTTTAATTATACAAAAGATAAAAATTTTTATATAAATTAAAAGAAATACTATATATTTCTTGAAAGTAAACTTCTATTTAAAAGTTTACATTTAAACCAATCATGGAGTTTTGCAATTAAACAACCTTTTTATGTTAAAATTGGAAATATATGTTTTTTTTCGGGAAGGGGAGATTTTATTGCATAAAATTTCAAATTTGATTTGTGGAGTATTATTGGTGATTTATATTTTGTATTCATTTTTTCTAAAAGATGAAAGTGATTTGAATGTAATTATTATATTAACCGTCTTGCTTATTATTTCTGTAATTTTAGACAAAAGAAACATAAAAAAACGGATCGATTAAAGGTCGGCTTTTTTATGTTTCTTAATGATAATGAAAGTAAACCAATATCTAAAAGTTTACTTTCGGTAATAACAAAAAAGTCCCTTCATAATGCTAAAGGGACTTCGCTCACACAAATGATCTGCACATCAATTCACTTTTGATATACAGATCATTTGTATGATAATTTTTATAAATAATTGCGGAATAATGAACTTACATTACTGCTTTTAAAAGTTCTTGTACAAATGGAATGATTCCACCTACAAATTTTAAAACTGCCATTGCGATTGCCATATTATTTCCTCCTCTTTTTTCGTATTAAGGTATGATAATTTTTATAAATAATTGCGGAATAATGAA
>NZ_LXLV01000109.1 GCF_001757995.1 Bacillus mycoides
AGCGCTTTTTCAAGAAAGCCTTGGCTTTTTCGTACGTTTCTAAACCTCGCGTGATAACAGTAGATAAGAATCCTGCCTATCCTGTAGCGATTCAAGAGTTGAAAGAAGAGAAATATATGCCTGAAGGTATACAACTAAGGCAAGTTAGATATCTCAATAATATAGTGGAACAGGATCATCGTTTTATTAAGAAACGCGTGCGTTCTATGTTGGGATTCAAGTCATTTAAAACAGCAACCTCTATATTGAGTGGTGTTGAAGCCATGCATATGATGAAAAAAGGACAACTTCACTCACAGGTGAAGTCTGCCCAAAATGAAGTTAGGTTCATACATAAATTGTTTGGAATTGCATCATAATCTGCCATTGAACAGTCTATGTAGGTTTCTATGTCTCTATCAAATGATTTTTGCACCAGAACCCTGTAAAACACTAGAAAAAGGTAGCGAACTGGAAATTCTTTCTCTATAATAAAACATAGGGCTTATAGGGAGGGGGATATATCCAATCATCTGATTGTGTAGATTAAAAGTATAATAGAGGAAAAACAGGGGGCAGAGGAATGTCAAAAAAATTAATGTCTTTATTTTCTGTTGCGATGGTTACAGCTCTTATGATAACTGGTTGTGGTCAAAGTGATAAAGCAACTACCGAACAAAAAGAGAATGTGACAAAAGAAAATAAGGAAGAGAAAAAAGATTCACAAAAAGAAAATAAAGAAGAAAAAACGGATACATCAAAAGAAAAAGAATCTAAAGATACGAAAGCTAAATCAAACGATTATTCAAAGCTTATCTCATATATGGAAAAAGAAACACAAGGGAAAACGAAAGTCCTTTATGAAAACAAAGAACCTCAAGTACATAAGTTACAAGATGTTTCAGTATCACTTGACAACTACACATTAGTTGAATTAAATGATTTTCATACCGATTTTAATATCCCTTTTAACGACCAAACAAATGGTGGGGTTATTCTTGCACACTATACTGTAAAGAATGATTCAAATAAAGATGTTTATTATATGCCAAATTTAAATATAACATTTACAGGTGCTCAGAGAGATTACAGTAACTATAAGGATTTAATTCCAAAGGAAGAACAATTACCTACAAAGCTATCTCCAGGCAATAATTATTTAGTAAAAGCTGGTGAAAGCATTTCTGGTTATATTGCATATCCATTTGGTAAAGATGATTTAACAAAAATTTTAGAGCTATCAACAGTTTCAGTCAAAGTTCCTGAAGCGCAAGCGAATAAAGGAAAATATGACGCCCCAATTGGAAGTGCTGGAAATTTGGCATTAAGTTTAAATAAACAAGGTGATCAAAAAGTTACAACAGATAAAACTTTTTATCAAGATAAAGCAACAGCTGAAAACATGGGCGAGAAGTCAATGCTAAATGAGAAATCAAACATTAATAAAAGTGAACAATTAGGTGCTACAAAAGTTACATTAGATGGATATCAATTTACCAAATTCACACCAAATTCCGTTGAGGCCCCTCGATTTGAAAGTTTCAAAAATGGAATTGTTTTATTGACAGTTAAATTTAAACTCGATAACAAAGAGACCGAAGATATTTCGCCGTCTCCAATAAGTTCTAAATTAAGTGTTAATGATGGTGCACAATATACGCTTAACGAAGGTATGTTACTAAATTACAAATATAGTGATTCGATTAAAGCTGGAACATCTGGAGAGTTATTACAGGTTTTCATTTTAGATGGAGAGCAATATGAAAAGATTTGGAAAAACAAAAACTTTGAGATTGAATTAGGTCCTATGATGAATAAAGATGCAAAAGACATTTCAAAAGGACACAAAGTGAAATTTACATTACCAAAATAGAATAGATATTTTCCAACGGTTTCACACAAATTCACACAAAAAACTAAATATGTAGCTATAACCCTGAACCCTCTTCAAGCTGACGAAGAGGGTTCTTTACAGAATTTCAGAACGTAAAAGCCCACTATGGTGCGGTAGCACCCCCTTTAGGGGTGGGATGAGATTTCGGTCAGACAAGAGAAGGCTTGTGCCTCCTTAGTTGTCTGAAAACATGCTATACTTAGCGTATAGACAAGTACAAGTCTTTAAAACAATCTCGTTCGTTGATAATTGGATATAATATAAGGTTCGATAGCCTAACTCACACTATCGGTAAAACTATATGTGTCGTGAAGTACAACACGCAAAAACTTATGCAAACCAACATCTGAACGGTATGGTAACAGTACCGTAGCCCACGAACCTATATGGTCTGTCGTGGGAGGGGCAATAAGATGCCCTCATCTTGAAGGCTGTTCAAAATAGAAATGGACTGCGAACGTTTAGTCATTCAAGAATCCCACTCGTTAATCCGTAAGGATTAGGGCTTGCGACTTTAGTCGTGGGAGTCTCAATTGTTGTTAGTTTAGAATAAAGTTTGATTAAAGCTTACTTATAATTCTTTAATCGAAAAGGAATAAAACAATGTAACGTATGACTTTATTTTATAGCCACAACAATAAGTCTTCTTTTTTTATATATTAGTAATGTCAAACATATTTCTTTCAATTTGATTCCAAATATCATTGATTTTTGTAGTTTCGAATCGTCTAAACAGGGTTGAAATACTAATTTGACTCTCTTCTTTTAATTCGTTGTAAGTTAATCTTCTATTGTATTTTTGGTATACCCGAACTAACTCTTTTTCACACGTACTTAATTCAATAGGCTTCTTTCCACCTTTATATTCATGGCGAAATCCGCACTCTTCCCTTAATTTTTTCATTGTAGAAAAGTATTGACGATATATATCAAATGAAAATGCAGTCTGATCAGTTAGCTCAGGAATAGTAGCAGCACGACCTAATTTTTTACTAATCATTTTATATTCATTTCTCAGTACTTCTTTTGAAATTTCATCATACTTTTTAACTTCAATTAGCTGTTTGCAACATAATAAAATTTCTGGCCAACTTTGATTTAATCTTATCTTTAAAGTATCGCTATAAGGGTATCGTTTTTTATTTCTTTTACTGTTATAAATGCCCTTTCTTGTAGAGCCTATGCGCTCAAACTCTTGATTTAGTTGTTCATATATTATTTCTTTAGAAATGTACTTTAAATGGTTATTTAAATCATATAGACCTGATTTAACAACAATTTGAGGAAAAGCTAAATTGAATTTTTTACGCAATGTCTCACTTGTATAATGCAGATCACCTTTCTTTGCATCATACACTTCCGCAGTTTTAACATCTTCTTTCTCCAAAACCTCTTTTACATGTTTTAACAATTCATTCTCGCAATATACAATGTCTTTTCGTATCATTATTGGTTCATTATTTGTATATTTCATCTCACACCACCGAACATTTGACAGTTTTCATTTCATAATAAATTATTAATAATTATATTATAATACAAATTAGATGAATTTTCGAAAAATATAACTATTGATTTGGAATAAAGTTTAATCAGAAATGTTTTACAACCTCTTATTTGATAAGTTACCATCTTTCGATATTTCGTATAAAGTGTCTAATAAAACACTGTTATTTTTGCTTCTGGTGCAAAAACGCTAGGAAAATTGCAAGTAATCTATAAATCTTGGACATACTGATACTACTAATCTAAAGAGGGTGTGTAATTGGTATGGAAAAGGAAAATATATTCAAATGGAAGCTGTAGCCTTGGAATAAAGGGCTCTGGTGCGAAAACTTCAAGATAATTGCAAGTAATCTATAAATCTTGGACATACTGATACTATTACTCTAAAAGAGGTGCGTGATCAGTATGGAAAAGCGAAATTTATTCAAGTGGAAGCATTATCATCATGATATTATTTTGCAAACAGTAAGATGGTACCTACGGTACAACTTGAGCTTTCGTGATTTGGTGGAAATGGTGGAGGAACGGGGCTTATCCGTTGTTCATACAACGATTATGCGTTGGATTCGTCAGTATGGTCCTGAATTAGACAAAAGAATCCGTCGTCATCTCAAGCAAACCAATGACTCTTGGAGAGTCGATGAAACATATATCAAAGTCAAAAGTCAATGGATGTACCTGTATTGTGCTGTCGATTCGAAAGGAAATACCATCGATTTTTACCTAAGCAAAGCAAGAAACCACAAGGCTGCAAAGCGATTCTTCAAGAAAGCTTTGCAGTCTTTTCATATTTCTGAGCCTCGTGTCGTGACAGTAGATAAGAATCCAGCTTATCCTATAGCAGTTGAAGAATTGAGAAAAGAAAAAAAGATGCCATTAGGCATCCAACTAAGGCAAGTGAAATATCTCAATAACATAGTGGAACAAGATCATCGGTTTATTAAAAAGCGAGTTCGTTCGATGTTAGGATTGAAATCCTTTCGCACAGCTACATCCATTATTTCTGGAATAGAAGCTATGCATATGGTAAAAAAAGGGCAACTTGTTTTACTGGACAAGTCTGTCCAAAATCAAGTGAAGTTCATCCAGCAACTATTTGGAATTGCTGCTTAAGACTAGATTCCACTAGGAAACTTTTCGCCTCTTTATATCTTTCCTAAGTATTTGCACCAGAACCAAAAATATTGTTGTTGAATTCATGAACATTAATTTATAATAGATTACGGAAAAATTTATACTGCAATGATATAGATTTTTCAAGTATACAAGGGCTGGGAGCAGCTCTTTTTTATTTTACTTGGGTTTTTTTTGTATGGCTTGATACAAAAGGTATAAATGATCTTGAATCATTCTACTTGTTTTATATTCGCTTAATTCCTGTTGTTTCTTTTTTAGAATCAATTGTCGCATTTTGAACATAGTAAAAGAACGTAAAAAAATGGAAATGGGTTCTCCATAAACATGACATTCTAATCATTCTTGTTTAATATTTTGCCAATGATGGATTTGAAAAATTAATTTTCTAAGTTTTGTAAATTTATTGCATCAGAACCAAAATTAGTTTAGGATTAAATTATCCGTACGTAAGGATAGTAAAAAACAAGGAGATGATTTTATGGCAGGATCTATTACAGTCACACCCGAACAACTAAAATCTCAGGCGAAAATTTATCAAACTGCTTCTTCACAAATTGAAGACGCTATTCGTAAGGTGAATTCTATGAATTCAGTGATTGCCCAAGAATGGCAGGGGGAAGCCTTTCGAGCTTACTTGGACCAATACAAACAGCTTGAAGGTAATGTGAAACAAATGGAAAATTTATTACAAAGTATTCATATGCAGTTGACCAAATATGCAGATACTGTCGCAGATCGTGATCGTCAGGATGCAAGTTCGTTTGGCTTAAGTTAATTTTTTTAAAAGGGGTCAGTGCAACTCATTGTGCTGACACCTTTTTTAATTTATCTGAAAGGAAGAAATGTATTTTGATAAAAAAATATAAGAGTTATTTTCCATTACTCGTCATTATACTTGGTGGATTATTTCTTATTTTGACATTCACTTATTTTGGTTTTAAAGATGATAATGTGTACCGGTCTACAAATCAAAAAGTATCCAAGGTTCAATATGTTTTAGTGAATGAAGATAAAGGGGCTGTTTTTGAGGGGAGGAAGTATGAACTAGGTGCAGACTTTGTTACTCTGATTAATCAAGATTCAAAAAATAGTTGGCAGACGGTCAGTAGGAATATTGCTAATGCAGGAATTGATAATGGTCAATTTGATGCAGAAATTATTATTCCTCAAGATTTCTCTGAACGTCTTTTGTCCCTTCAAAGTATAGCACCAGAACAGGCGACCATTAATTATCGTGTACGTAAAGGGCAAAATGAGATATCCAATCAAGCCGTTCAAACACAAGTAAATGATATTTTGAAAAATTTCAATCAACGAGTTGTACAGATGTATTTCTCAAGTATTGTAGGAAATTTATCAGAAGCCCAACTAAATGTTAATAAAATTGTTGGAGCAGAAACTGATGCTAAGAAATATCTGATGACAAATATTCAAGATCCATTTAAGGAGTTGTCGGGAGGATTTAATAATTTATCAAATGTTTCGAGTATTCTTGATGAAGATAATAAAGGTTTTCTCTCGGAACAACAAGCATTTGTATCATCCGTAAAAACTCTAATGGATGATAATAATAAGAGCTTAGAAGCAGGCAGTACCTCGACAAAAGAAGCCAAAAAATTAGTTACCGAAAATATCGATAAAACAAATGAAAAGTTAAAAGATTCCTTAAAGCAATTTGAGGATCAATTTAACCTACAAAAAAAGCAATTTGAGGATCAATTTAACCTACAGAAAACGCAATTAGAAAACCAACGGCAATCTGATTTATCGGGATATAAAGCAAAATATGATGGTTTGAACCAATCAATGTTTAAACAACTAGGAAACTTTTATACATCGGCAGCAGGTGAAGTGAATTCATCTGGGGTTTATACGGAATTCTTGCTAAATGCCAAGCTATTTCAAGAAACACAAACTGCTCGAATTGATGAACTAAATGATGAAATTAAGCAATTGCAATCGCAAGTTGAAACTCTTACTGATTTAAGAAAACAGATTGCACAAACTTATTATGGAAGTGCAGAAAAAAATCCGGATACAGCTTCTGAGGAGGATATTAAACAGGCGATTGTGAAACTAATGGCTGATTCAAAAGAAAATAAAGTTAATTTAGATAATCGTTATCGTCAAATGATAGAAGAAAGTCTACCACAAATTCCAGCAGACACTTTAGAAAATCTTTTACAAAAGTTAATTGCTGAGAATATTATAACTGATTCTCAATCTAAAAAATTCCAAGATGAGCTAACTATAGTTCGGCGTTATGCGAAAAATTTTGAAAAAGAAATAGGAAAGGAAGGAAACTTTTCCTATCTAGAAGGTAATTCTGAACATAACTCTATAATTCCTATAAATGGTAGGGAGGTCACTATATCTATTGATCCAACAAAAGATAATAGAATCTCTTTGAAGACAGACCATACAGAACAAGGAAGTTTAGGAATAAGAAATTTGACGGATCTTTTACCGGTGTTAAAAACAGAATTGGATCAAAAACTCAAATCATATGGGTACATTTCTGAGTGGAGTGAAGTTTCTAATCATGAATTCAGTATTTCATTGAAAAAGAACCCCACAGAACCAGAAAAACCAAAACCGCCGGTAGATCCGCCAACGGATCCAGAGAAACCAAAACCGCCGGTAGATCCGCCAACGGATCCAGAGAAACCAAAACCGCCGGTAGATCCGCCAACGGATCCAGAAAAACCAAAACCGCCGGTAGATCCGCCAGCGGATCCAGAAAAACCAAAACCGCCGGTAGATCCGCCAACGGAACCAGAAAAGCCGAAACCGCCGGTAGATCCGCCAACGGAACCAGAAAAGCCGAAACCGCCAACGGATCCAGAGCCGAAACCAGAAACAGAAAAGGATCTTCCGCCGTTACCTTCAAGTTTTAGCTTAACGTTTAAGGCGGATTTTGATTGGACCTTGGATGAAAAAATGAAGAAGAACTCTTTTGTCTCTGTTGATTATTCATGGATTGTTAATGAGCAAACTCAAGTGAATGCCAGCTATGCAGAATATATAGATGTAAATAAGAATTTAATATCTGACTTACCTGAGTTATTGAAACAATTTCAAATGCTTGATAGCACTGCACAGCAAATTGTTACCTTATTTGGAAATCCAGAAGATTCCATATCTATTGATAGCTATACAGATATGATTAACAAAACTGAAAATCAAGAGAAGACTCTCGAAGAGTTGGCAAACTCAAACTCTGTTTATCGAATGTATAACAATATCACAGGTGAACAAAAGATAGATGCTATTACAGAGAAAATTTATGAAGAATTTAAGAATAAAGGAAATCAACTCTATACAGATATTGAAGGCCAAATAAAAAATTTACAGGAAACAATTGGATCAACAACGGATAAAAATCATGATGGAACAAAAAATACATTATATGGAACTTTAAATCTAATGACTGAACCTCAGAAGTTTCTGAATGAAGCAGAAAAGTTAAATAATTGGTTTGTACAAGCCAATCAACAGATTAATGAAACGTATCAATCATGGAAAGAAAATGAAAAAATCCAAGAAGAATCTTTAAAAAGTGCAGAAAATCAACATCCTGCAGAAAATCAACATCCTGCAGAAAATCAACATCCTGCAGAGAACGATACAATACCAATTTCTTCAGAAACAGATAGCTTAGTAAAAGAAATGGAAGGTTTAGTTCAGAGTTCAAAGAGCTCGGCTGAAAGTATAGAAAAATCTGCAGCGAAAGCTCATGACATTTCTCCAAAAATTCAGGAGTTAAAAGAAAATACAGATAATGTTCAAAAAAATGCAGATACTGTTTTGAATAATTTAAATACTTCAGTCACTAAAATTCAAAAGAATACAAGTAAAAATGAAAAATACTCAGAAGAGTTTAGCAAAGTGCTTTCTAATACCAAACAAGGTGGAGCAGATAATTATAAAGTATTCAATTTTCTATCAGCCCCAATTGCTACAAAAGGAAGTTTTGAAGCTACTCGCCAAACGTCTATTATTCCTTACTATATGACGCTTGTTGGAGCTGTTCTTTCAGTCATTACCGGCATTTCCTTATGTCGTACTATTCAACGTAGAGAAATTACGAAAGATATGGTTTTTATTACACCTACAAGGGCATGGCTAAATGTTCCTAATGTTATGAAGGTAACAGGTGTCAGTCTAATTATCTCACTATTCTTTGCTGGAATAACTACTTTTAGTATTTTGAGAGTGTTTAATATCTCTTGGTTTAGTTACACGTTCCTAAATATTTTAGGTGGAACTTTATTAATAACAGGTTTTTCTCGTCAGTTTAAAAATATAACACTCTATGTTTGTGTTTCACTTTTAGGATTATATCTCATGTTAACACCATTATTAGGAATGCATACTCGTCCGGGTAGTATTGTCGATTTACTTTATCGTTTTTCACCGCTTCAAAACATAGAAAATGGTTATACAGCACTAAGCAATGGTATTCATGTTGGATGGGAAAGTTACTTGTTATTGGTAATTATTATTGTTGTAGGAATTGGTACGAATTTCATTGCTTTTCCAGGTGTGAAAAAGTCAGAGAAAGCTGAACAAGAGCAATAGCTTATGTTGTTAGGAGAAAGGATGTACGAATTTGGAAAAAATGATAAAACCAAAATTTCTCGTTTTTTCTCTTCTAATTTCTTTTTGTGTGACAAATCTTTTTACTAGTTTTAGCAGTCTAGCCTATGCTGAAGATGGAAAACTAACGATTCATAACAACGTGATTTATGAAAAAGAAAATCATAAAAATAATAATTCTGTTACAGGGATAGAAGATTTGTTTATAAAAGACAAAAACACAAAAAATAAGGAACTTGAGAAAGAAAATAGAAAGAGTACTTCAAGTATAAAAGAAAAAGTATTTCTTACCGATGAGAGTGTAGAAAAGAAACCACAGGATACAATTACCAAGCAGCTGTTTTCTAAAGACTACACAGCTTCTAATGAAAATGAAGCAACTGTGGAACATACCAATTATGAAATTCCTAGATGGACCTTCTGGATACTGTTAGGCATGGGTGTAACTGGAATATTAATTTTAGGTTGGTTATTAGGTAAAAGATTTTCAAACCTATTTATACGGAAAAAGGAGTAAACAATGGCAGAAAGAACAATGATTAATATCGAACTTCATGTTAATGAGCAAATACTTGATTTAACAATACCTAATCAGGTTTCTTCTAATAGATTGAAAGAACTATTGGTTGATTCATTATCTTTAGTAAATATAGAATTGCCCACTCATTTTTCATTGGAAGTAAAAAATAAGCCAATTCATTTAGATGAAAATGTTATATTGGCGAAATATCCATTGGCGGATGGTGATCAATTAGCAGTAAAAGAAATTATAGGGAGTTTGGAGGAACACTAGAGTATGGGGGAAATGAAAAATAGTTTGATAGTTATTAAAGAGGAAACTACATCTACTTTTATTAAAGTGCACTTAACAGCTAATCAATATTCTTTGTCAGGTGTAAAGCAATTCCAGTTATTTTTAAATAAAGCACCACACTTTTTGACTGGAAAGATAGAAGTGGCGAATGAAGAACAGGTCATTATCACTTATGAAAAAGATGAATTATCTTTTTCGCTTGAACAATATGTTAAAAAATTAGATGAATTTGATCGCCTTCTTTTAGCACAAAAAGTAAATTTCTTAAAAGAATATCTTAACCAACCAGTAACGCCATTTATCCATCCTAAAAATATCTTTATTTTTGGGGAAGAGTTGTTTATTGGTCATCGTGGCGTAATGAATACCGTTATTCCTTATCTTTCAACAGAAGAAGTATATCTAAAACAATACAAGGCATTACTTCTTTATATTTTAAATCCAAAACTGGATTTTGAGAATCTAATTGATGGGGCCGGTGCAGTCCGAGATCCTTTTTCCGAAAAAATTCAAGAATCTTCTTCGTTTGAAGAGATAGACAAGTTACTAATGGAAACAGTTGCGATTCAAAAGGAAAAAAGAAATGCTACAAGCATACTGGTGAAAAGTAGAAATTACACTGTTTTCAAGTGGGGAACAATTATTCTTGGTCTTGCAACATTAGGTCTTTCAATAGGGGTAGGGATATATTCATTAAATATTGTACCTCAGCAAAAACGAATCATAAGTGCAGAATCAAAGTTTATTTCAAATAATTATTCAGATGTTCTAGATTCTTTAAAGGAAGACAAACCAGAGAATCTTCCTAAAAGCGCACTATATGTGTTAGCAGTGAGCTCGATTCAACTAGATAGCTTGTCTAATGAGCAGAAAGAATCTGTATTAGGGACTATCTCCCAAAAATCAAATGATAACACATTACTTTATTGGATCTATATAGGAAAAGGAGACTTTGAAAAGGCCTTAAATATTGCTAAAAATATTGGAGATAATCAATATATTCTTCACGCCTATACAAAAGTTTATGATGTAACAAATGCAGATAACAAGATGAATGGTGCGAAGAAACAAGAATTACTTTCGAAATATAAGGAAGAGATGGAAAAGTACATGAAGTTATTGGAGGGTAAGACGGATGATCAGAAATCTAAACAATAGATTATCTAGTGAAGGTGTACCAATTGATGATCAAATTGTAAATAAAGCGTCTGTACTCTATGATATTTTTTCACTTGGTCATATATTTTCGCATCACGAACTAACAATGTCAAAGCCATCACTTAAGATTGGTAACCATGAAATTTCTTTTGATGGCACGCATTTGTTCTTGGATCAAGATCCATGGACAGGTGATATGAAGGATGGAATTCTCGCGTTACCTCATGAAAAATTAGAAGTTTTAACTACTATCAAGCCGAAAACAAATTTTGTGATTTCTTCTTCAAAGGACTCAGGAATCACCATTCCGACTAAGGCTTTTGCCTTGGTCACATTTAATGAAAAGAATGAAACTTACCAGTTAAATCTGTTTTCAAATGGGGTATTAGTTTACTTTAATGGAAATAAAGTAGATCGATTAGAAAAAGTTTTGTCTGTAGGGGATCAACTTGTTATTGATGGTGTGCTTATTGAATTGAGAGAAAAACAATTTAAGTTGTGTAAAATAACCAATGAATTTTCACTAAATTCTTGGGAGATTATTAACGAGATATTTATTCCAGAATACCCAAAAAATTTCCCTGAATTTAGACGTAGTCCAAGAATTCATTTACGAGAGCCTAAAGAAGAGATAGCAATTCAACCTCCAAGAGCTGAGGAAACTGATGGGAGAAGTGATTTATTGCGTACGATTGTTCCGCCATTGGCAATGGTTGTTTTAAGTGGTGCAACGAGCGTATTAAGTAATGGAAACCCTATTATGATGTTAAGCATGGGGGGGGTAAGTTTACTCACGGCAGGGTTCTCTGTTTCAAGTTATATTACGAATAAGAAAGAAGTGAAACAAAAGAATCTTAAGCGAAGTGAGTACTATGAAAAGTATCTTATTCAAAAGGAAAAAGAATTGTCGTTGCTCTCTCAAAAGCAATTAGAAGCTTTAACGTATAACTTCCCTGATATGGATTCATTGTCTTTGATGACAAAAGAATACAGTCCACGAATTTATGAAAAAACTATGACAAATGCTGATTTTATAAGTATTCGTTTGGGTCATGGAGAGATCCAAAGTAGTTATAAAGTCAGTTATCATTCAAGAGAAGAAGATGATGCTTTAAGTATATTTGCAGAAGAAAAAATTGTTTGGCCACATCAAACGTTAAAAGATGCACCTATTGCCATCTCGACGTTAAATCAAACGTTAGGACTTGCAGGAACAAAAACAGTACTACGAATAGCTGTACAGACAATATTATTTCAGCTTTCCGTTTTACATTCTTATAGAGATGTAGAATTTGTAGCATTAGTTCCAGAAGAAGATTATCAAGATTGTTGGCATGCATGGCGTTGGTTGCCACATTTTCAAATACGGAGCTTAAATTTACGAGGAATTATTCATAATTCACAGACACGTGACATGGTTTTAAATTCGTTCTATCAGTTGTTAACAAAACGTCGGCAACAAGTCAAAGAGGCGGGCAATGAGAAAGTAACCTTTGCTCCGCATTATATGTTTACGATTTTAGACGAGAGCTGGCTCTCTGGGCATGGATTAAATGAATTCTTAGCTGAAGATATGAGTCAATACGGTGTTACGGTCATCTGGGGGAAAGACGCGTTAAACATGTTGCCAGAGACAGCAACCACAGTTATTGATTATCAAAGTAACGAATCCGCGGTATTAATTAACAATAATAATGAGTACGTGAATCAACTTTTTGTTCCCAACCATTTACCCAAAAGTTATCCAATTGAGCAAGCAATACAACGCTTAGCTAATTTAGAACATGTTGAGGTAGAGAAAAATGCGATTCCAGAATCGATTGACTTTCTAGAATTATATGATGTGAAAAATGTTGGAGAGTTACATATTGGTGCTCGTTGGGAAAAAGCAGACACTTCAAAGTCATTAGCTGTTCCTTTGGGTGTTCGAGGAAAAGATGACATTGTTTATTTGAATTTACACGAACGAGCACATGGCCCACATGGACTCGTGGCAGGTACAACAGGATCTGGTAAATCGGAAATTGTCCAAAGTTATATTTTATCTTTAGCAGTAAATTTTGCACCAGAAGACGTTGGCTTTTTACCGATTGATTTTAAGGGTGGAGGTATGGCGAATTTATTTAAGAATTTACCACATCTGTTAGGATCGATTACAAACTTAGACGGTGCAAGTTCTGCAAGAGCATTACAAAGTATTCGAGCAGAATTACAAAAGAGACAACGGAAATTCGGTGAATTTGGTGTTAATCATATTAATGGGTATACCAAGTTGTATAAACAGGGAAAAGAAATTGCTGATCCTGTAGAAAAGAAAAAATATCCATCAGAACCATTGCCGCACCTTTTCTTAATCAGTGATGAATTTGCAGAATTAAAAGCAAATGAACCAGACTTTATGGCTGAGCTAGTATCAACTGCACGTATTGGTCGTTCGTTAGGAGTTCATTTGATTTTAGCTACTCAAAAGCCAAGTGGAGTAGTGGACGACCAGATTTGGTCAAACTCACGATTCAAATTAGCATTAAAAGTAGCCGATCCAAGTGATTCAAATGAAATTATTAAAACACCTGATGCAGCAACGATTACTCAACCAGGACGAGCGTATTTACAGGTCGGAAACAATGAAATTTATGAACTGTTTCAATCTGCGTGGAGTGGAGCGTATTATAATCCAGATGCACAATATGAAGAAAAAGTAGATGAAAGAATTTGGCTAATTAATCAATTGGGCCAGCACGAATTGTTAACTACAGATTTATCTCAAGATGATGAAGTGTCCATGAAAAAGGAAGAAAAACAAACACAATTGGACGCGATTGTAGAAGATATTGTGATTCATGCTGAAAAAACAAATGCAGTTCTTCCTGAAAAACCTTGGTTACCTCCATTAAAAACAGAAATTGATAGTCCAAAGATTAATGTAGTAACTTCAGGGGATTCGAAAAGAAATCTTTCAGTTCCATTTGGTTTGATGGATATTCCATCAAGACAAGAACAAATTGACTTTTTACTTAATTTAGAAGAGTTGAGTCACCTTGCAATCTATGGATCTCCAGGCTTTGGGAAATCCACTGCATTACAAACTCTTGTAATGAATTTATCAAGAATTAACAATCCTGAACAGGTCCAGTTTAACCTATTTGATTTTGGTACGAATGGTTTACTTCCAATAAAAGATTTACCGCATGTGGTGGATATTGTTCGGTTAGAGGAAGAAGAAAAACTGATGAAGTTCCTCAAACGAATTCGCAAAGAAATTCAAAGTCGAAAAGACGCATTTACAGAGTATGGTGTCGCAAGTCTGTCTCAATATGAAGAGAAGTCAGGAAAGCCGTTGCCAGGGATTGTTACCATTGTTGATGGTTTTGACTCAATTAAGGAGAGTCCTTTAGAGGAAGCTATAGAATCTGTGTTAAATCAGCTTTTACGAGAAGGAGCAAGTTTGGGACTCTATGTAGTTATGACAGTTCTTCGTACGAACAGCTTCAGAATGAGTATGGCGAGTAATATTCCATCACATATTGGGCTATTCCTTGTGGAAGAAGGTGCAATTCGAGATGTTGTAGGACGTGATGCTTTGATTTCGCAAGAAATTGTTGGACGAGCGCAAATCAAACTAGACGAGCCACATGAAGTTCAAATTTATCTACCAACTCATGGAAAAAATGATATTGATCGATTGAATAATTTAGAGCAAGAGATTGCACAGATGAATCAGCAGTGGAAGGGCACACGTCCTACCAAGATTCCGATGTTATCTAAAACGATCTCTATGCATGATTTTTATACAAATCCACTGGTACAAGAGATGTTAGATAATCTACAACTACCACTTGCTCTAAGTAAAGAAACCACAAATGTCGTTGGTTTTGTACCAGAAAAACATGGTTATTTTGTGATTGGAGACGATACGCCACAGCAAACGGAATATATTGAGCGTATAATCGTTCAAAACTTCAAACATTTTGAAGGGAAAGCACAAAGAATTGTGTTTAATGGGAGCGAACGATTTGGCAGATTCAAAGAAAGCTTCGATGTGATTGTATCAGATATGGAGTACAGTACTTTTGTTAATGATCTAATGAGTGAAATTGAAGAAAGAGAGACACAAAGTGAAAATCAACCGATGTTTGTGTATATTCCAGATGCGCAAATATTTGGAGATAAAACATTTATTTCGGATGAAACATTCAATAAATACTTAAAAAATGGTTCTAAAGTAGGTGTTTATTTCATTTTCCACGGCAATCAAAAACAAATTGAGAACAGTTATGATGAATTTAATAAACGATTACGAGCAAATATTCCAGCAGGGATGATTGGAACGCGTTTAGCTGATCAAGGATTGATAAATGTGAAATCTAGTTATAGTGAACCTACAGTGGAATTAGATGAGTCTCATTTCTTTGTTGGACGAAATGCAGGACGAGTGAAATTAGTTAGTGAGTAGATCAATTTTATCTGCGAGTGGTGTGTATGGCTGAGTAGTTACAAACAGAAAGATAGTCTTGATAGGGAAATAGATTTTGAGGAGGGAAAACATTATGGCTCAAGAAGAAGATAAAGCCAAAGAAGCTGCACGAAAAGCGGATATCCATGCAAGTGTTGATCGATTTAAGGCAAGTTATGATAGTAAAATGGCTAGTCACAGGGCAAATGCCCAAAAGTTAGAGCGCTTAAAAGCCGCAAAGAGATCTTTACAGGGAGAACTTCATCATTTTGATTCTTATAAGAAAGAGTTTACCAATTTAGGCACGAGTCTAACAACAAGCCAGTTCAAAGGAGCACGTCGTAAGAAATTTGATGAGAAATTAAAAGAAATTGTGACAGCACTTGATGCAGATAAAGAGAAGCACAATGAAAAGCTAAACACGATGAATAATAAAATCATTTTATTAGAAATGGATCAGTCTATAATAGGTGACGCTATTGCGAGCATTTCAGCAAGTATTAGCGGTTTGCGTGCTATGTTATAAAAAAAGGAGAAAATACCAATGGGGAAAATAGGTATAGATAAGGGGAAATTTACCGGAGCAGTCACAAATGCAGAGAGCGCAGTTAGTCGGATAGAGAAAGTTCCCTCACCGAACATTACCAAGAATAATCTATCTCGGTTGACGGGTTTTCAAAATTTAGTAGAGAAAGCCGGAACAACTTTAGAAGCATTTAAAGGAGTATCTTCTGCTGACACAGGCAAAATGAAAGCCGTCGCGGACAAAATTGTCGATGAAGATGCTAAAATGGCGGATGTAATCCAACAAAACACAGTGAGGTTCAAATAATATGGTCGAATATAACAAACGAGAACTTTTAGAAATTGTTTTACAAAATGACAAAACATTAGATTTAGAGATTACTGACGAACTATTACAAATGGGTAATTTGCTGGGGAATCAGCCTTCCCTTTTTCGTGAGGTTTACAAGGCGTTTCGAAATCAAGAAGATGTCTTTGAAAACAAACCAAAAATCGGCGCGAAATTCTCAGTGACGTTTGATTATCCGAATGAGACAATTCGTTTTGAACGATTAGAAACGCAATTAGATATTCCATTTTCTCAATTTTTACGTTTGATGGGTTTGATTGATGCGTGTTATAGTGAAATTTTGCCGCTAGGTACCGTTGTGGAATTGGACGTAGACATGATGCCAGAAGTAATTCAAAATATGTTCAAGAATAGTGAACTCGGAGAACTCGTGGTTTTAACAGGGCGCAAAGTACCGTTAAGAGAGGGATTTAACGATTATGTGGTAGATTATCTTGGTTACTTGTGGCCGTTTGGTGAAATGAGTAACACACCAGCGATTTATGTGTCCAATATGATGATTAAGCGAGTTGTTTCACCTGGGATGACGAATGAATGGGAAGAACAATTTGCTTTTACTTTCTTACGAAGTATGCAAGTAGCAAATGGCAAGCTATCCAGTGCCTTTTTACCACTAGATAAAGCGCTTGCCTTCTATGAAGCTGTTCATACTTCACCAGAAAGAGAGGCGGATTAAATGGGCTTTCAAGTAGATTTAAAGGAATTCCTTGAAGTACTGGCAAAACTCCAAAAAGACACCGGTAAAACCAATGAACAACTTGAAAAAGCCAAAAACGCATTGAATGGGATTATACAAGCCGATGCCATGCAGGGTGCAACAGGAAAAGCGATTGTCGACGACATCAATAATAACCAAAATACAGTTGTGACCGGATTGGAACTTGCCAATAAATCCCTCATTATGGAAATGGTACAAACCTTACAGGATTTTCAGTCAACAACGGGAGAAACTGATGAGAATGCGGTTATTCTGGAAGATGCATTGCTTCAAGCGCAAAACAAACTTTCCAATCTTCAACCCAAGAAACATGAAATGGATAGTCGCATCTCTAATATTTACAACAGCGTAAGTGATTTGATTTCACTGAGTATGCCGAACAGCCAGTTTGATGAAAAACTGGTTGCAGCCAGCAAAGAACTAGAGGATACGATTCAAAAAGTACAGCAATTTGAAAGCAAAAAAGAAAAAAGCAATGCGGAAGACATTCTCAATACCCTAAACAAACAAGTTCAAATGGCAAAAGAAGTGAGTAGTTTATCTTATACTAATCCGCAACTGCAAGCCTTCTTTGCACAAGATGCGTTGGCAAAAGGCATTCATGAAATGGATACACAAATCACGAAAGCGGAAAAAGAAGCGAAACTGCAAGCTGAAAGAGAAATGAAGAAAAAGCAAGAGGAATGGGCGGAACATCATCCAGTGGAGGCTTGGCTTCAAAACTTTTCCAATAGTGCCGGTGAGAAATGGGATGTATTGAGAAAAGGCACAAAATGGGTAGGGGAGAACATCCCTTTCCTAAAAGGACTTGCTGATGATGCCTTGGTGTTGGAAGGTTTTTTAGGGGCGGCAGGATCCGCAATTAGTGGGATAGCGATAGGTGCAATGAAGGTAACTTACCTAGCCTTAGAGCTTGGTGAGTGGGGCTTTAATTCGATACGCGGCGTAGAAACAGAACAATGGAAACTGGACGATATTTACGGAGCAGGTAATACGATAAAAAATCTTGGACAAGCCATCATCAGCTGGCAAGATTATCCTAAGTATGGTAAGGCACTAGTTAACTCCGTAAAAGGTTATGTAGAAAAAGCATTGACCGATCCTTATGCTCTTGGCGGCGCGATATTTGATATTGGTAGTTGTTTTATCGGCGTCGGTGAAGTAACCGCCGCAGTGAAAGGAACAGCTGCATTCGGAAAATTCGCAGAGGGTACAAAAGTCTTTCAGGTAGCCGCGAAAAATAGTAAAATAGTTGGTAAGTTGGAAGAAGTAACGGCATTCATGAATAAGTTGCCGGATAGTATGAAGAATGTTGTGGAGAAGATTAAAAATATTGAGATCCCGAATGTATTTGAACCTTCGTATGCTGGCGTTGGGAAAGTCGGAGGCGGAGGATTAGACTCTCTGAAAGATGCTGCTTATCAGTTTATGAAGGAGACTGGGGAGAAGGTTTTTGGTAAGGATACGGTTAAAGGTGGCTCTGGCAGTAACATTTCAGACAATATCTCAAAAGAAATTAAAAGGTTAGATAAAGAAATAAAAAGATTGAAAAAAGAGGAAAATGACAAAGAAGTCAAAAGATTAACGCGAGAAAGAAATAAATTGGCCAACAAGTTGGATACGAAAGATATTATTAGTGATCGTTATGACTTGGAGGTTACAAAGGAGCATGAAAGAAAAATCGATAATTCTAAATATTTTTCTCATGATAAAGGTGATTTTGGGGAAGAAGTGACAAAACTCTTAGCTAAAAACAATAATTTAGGTAAAGACGTTTCCGATCTGTTCCAAGTGGGGAGAAACGGCATAGATGCAGCGTTCCTATCGGAAGGGCCGCCGCCAAAGTTAACGATTATTGAATCGAAGGCATCAGATTCCGCTAGTTTTAGTTACTCGGATAAACAGAAAAAGGGCGGAAATACGTACTTCCAAGACATGGTTAACAGCGATGATCCTAGGTATGCCAGTTTTAAAGGTAACTTAGAGGATCTGATGGAGGAGAATCCTGGTCTAAAATTCGATTTTATTAGAGTTGAAACAGATATCAAGATCACTGATATTGGATTCGGCGTTGATGAGTTACAGGTAAAGGACTGGAGTAAGAAAATAGAGTAATTCATAGGGAGGATGCAATGATGAACCAAAAAAAGTTAGAAATGGCTTTTAAAAGATATAGCAAAAATTTTGTGGATGGAATCAAATTTGAAGATGTTAAAGATAAATATAATGTCAGTAGAAGAAAGATTGAGAAAATTGTTGAGCAAAATGAAACAGAGAAAGATCACATACTATTAATAAATCTAAGCAAAATTTTCTCATATCACTTGTCACTATGGAAAAACGATGTATTGATTAGCGGTGGAAACAATGAAGAAGGACTAAAAAACATGCAGAAGGTCTTATTTTACCAGTGCATGGGACAGGATCTCTATACAATCAGGTATCCAGGGATGATCTTGGGATATACGTTTAGAGAAGTCGTCCTCACATTAGTTCATTTTGCAATGTATGGATGGGAGAAAGAAGAAAATATATTATATGATTTTATGGCTCATAACTTCGGTGAACATTTAATAGATGCCAATGAAGAGTATAGACATATTTGGTTTTTGCTAGAGCTGTACTTGCAGTATAGAAATAAAACCATCATGGGAACGAATGAAAAATTGCATCTAACCGTGAAAAATAAGTTTAAGGAAGCTGAACTACGATGCGACTTAATCCCTGAAGACCTGAACATTTATGATGAAGTGCTGGGACGTTGGTCGACTGGCGATTTAGAAGAAATAGAACATCTAATTTCGATAATGTCTCAGCATCATTCTGCATTAGCTTCTGAAATCGGACAGCTAGGTGAATTTGGCGATTTCAGATACGGATTTTATCCTTTTGAAATCTTATTCTTGATCCATGTAAGGAAACAACAAGGGTTGCCAGTACCTACTCAAATCGATAATTTTCTGATGAATACTCCAGAAGCGAAAATGGTATTTGGAGAACGTGAGGCATACCCTGAATGGGATCCCGTGCTTCAGATGATCGATCAATTTTATCGTAAAAACTACTCGGAATATATTCCTAACAAGCATGGAGAATTATTTCAATAAAAGGGAGGAAGCTAATATGCCTGATCAAGGGATAGCACAGATTATATTTCCTGATAGCAAGGATTTGGAAACGTTTTTGAAGGAGCAAGGAAGTTATGACTTACATGAAGACCTATTAAAATATGGATTGACGACGAAACAGTTTTTATACGTTGACTATAAAGGTGAGCAATACCAAGAAATTGTCAATTTTATTCTTGATTACGAATTTGCCCACCAAATTGAATTAGCAACACAAGAAGAACTCGAGAGATTAGAAGCATTTAATTACGAATTTTTACCTGAAAAGATCCAGGAGGTCAACAAAATACTGTCACCAAAGGGCTATGGACTATTTTCATATCCAAATTCGGGCGACTTCTTCGCACTATTCATTGTAAAAATAGAGACTATCACAAAATTGCTGCAAGAAGAAGTGCTGCTCGATGATAGAATCCCTTTTCAAGAAAGGTGTATCAAGTTTTATAGATAGACCTAAGATTGTATGTCTTCAACCTTGACTCCGGTCAAGGTTTCTTTATAAGTTAATATCAAGATTGCATAGCTATCTAGAATGTGCAATTTTTGGCCATGTACGATTGTAATTACGCCATGTGTTACGGTGATCATTCATGTTCTTGCAAATCTATCTAAAACTTTTCGCATGAACATTATTCAAAATAATAAAGGTGTTTTGAATTTGGAAGGCTTGATACTAGAAATAGAAAAATAAGTTGCAAAATGTGCCTATTTTGTGAGTTACTGGGACACTGACAAAGGTACATGCTCAATAAAGGAAGTCAATAGCAACGTTAGGAGAACGTAGTGGCTATTGACTTTTTTATTTTTACAACTAGGTTAGAATGAGGGTAAAATAATGCAACTCGTGCCAACAATCATAAATGCTGAACTTGGACATCTGGGTGATGTAGGAGAGATAAACGCAGGAGCTTTTGAGCCTGGAGGGTTTGCAAATAAATAATGTAATAAGGAGATTTTTAAATGACAATAAATGATAAAGTTTTTGGAGAACTTGATTATCAGTATAATTGGGTAGGATATAGAACTATAAAGTTTTTGGGAAAAGATACAGAGATAGCATTATTGGTGGGAGGTACTGAAGATGGGGATTTTGATGAAGGACAATATGTGGCATACAACTCATTAATGGATAATTGGGAACAAATCAAACATAGCATATTACAACCAGTTTTAGATTATTATAAAGAAAAAAGGCATGAGCTTGGTTATGATGTGGCATTTAATGAGGACTACCCATTAATTGAGACAGTCGATCAATTAATAGAACATATAACATTAGTAGGTATTTCTGTTCCGTATGATTTCCTTCGCGATGGACGTGATGTAGGGGTCTCATTTGATTGTTCATGGGATGAGGAAAATGGCTTAGGAATTCGTCTTATAAATGAAAAGGTAGATGAAGTAGGTTATCAAGATGTCGCTATTTAAAATAGGGTATTAAAAAGTACAGACCTCATGATGGTTGTACCATCAAAGAGTATTATGTGCAATGATAGAACAGAAAACGAAGTACGAGCTTAGGCGAGATGACATTTTATTAGGAAATCAATATAAATGCATGGAATGTATATTAAACTAAAGAACTCGTACAAACTCGTAAGTTTTAACATAATATTTGTCACAACATATAAAGGCTGTCGAACTGTTACTATAAAACTTACAAATTTAATGCTACTTAAAAACAGATGAGTTTAAAGCACTTGATTGTCTACGATAGGCAACAAGTGCTTTTTATTTTAAGATTACAACATAGGGTACGGGTAATAGAAGTAAGGCAGTAAGTGAAGTTAATTTAAATAATATAGATGATTTTATTAACGGAACTAAGAATTTTGATGATGTATTAGATGATTATGCTCGACATTATATTGAGGTAATAGATATTAAAAGCTGGTCTTGGGCCAATAATATTAAAGGTGGAAATAAATTAACAAGTAATAAAGGAAAAATGATAAAACAACGAGCTAAAGAACTAGGTCTTATACCGGAAGTTGAAGTGAAAAAAGTAGAAGGTATGCGCTATGGATTTGCTGATTTTGAAGGACTTGGTCTAGTAGTGCATAAAGATGAACTTCCAAAAGATTTATGGTTAAAAAGAGATGTGGAGCAATTTGACTGGTTGAACAACAGGCTTCCAGAAGATATAAGGGCTATGGTGGAAAATGGTTCTTATACGTGGCATCATACTGAAGTACCAGGGGAAATGCAACTAGTTCCTTATGGAATCCATGATATTACTGTTCATAATGGTGGAAGGACTAAAGGAATGTGGTTAGATGCGCCAAGATAATAAAAAAAAGGAGTGTTTTTAATGGAAATAAAAAAAGAATCTATAATTTATCCGTTACCATCTGATAGTTTGATATTAAGGAAAGAAGAATTTTGGAGAGTTCAACTACCGATAGATTATAAGAATTTCATAAAAGTTAATAATGGTGGTTCCCCAGAAAAGAAATCTTTTGGGTGTAATAACCATAGCTATGCAATTATTAGGTTTTTATGTATTCTTGAAGCCCCAGAAAATATTGAAATAGGTATGTTTGATATTGATGTAACATGGACTCAGCTAGATGAGAGACTTACGGATGATGGAGATTCACTGGGAGTAGCTTTATTACCAATTGCTGTATTATTTGCCGGTGATTTTTTATGTTTAGATTTTAGAGAATCAAAAAATAACCCTAAAGTTTGTGTGTGGGATCATGAGAATTCTGCTGAACTTGAACCAGTAAGTTATCATGTTGCAGATACCTTCGATGAATTTATGGGTATGCTTCACTAATACATCTATCTAGACAAATCACATGATTAAAACTAGCTAAAGGAACTCTAAAAAAATGAGGAGTAATAATATGGAATATAGTGGAATGGTTTCGGTCTGGTTTGGGGTTTCTAAATCATTTGAGAGCCTTGAAGAGTATGTTGATATAGAATATACGGAAGATGGAGATTCAATAGACTCAACGTTTGGGGAAAACTTTGAATTTGGTTATTATGATGAAGATAACATTGAAATTTGTTTTTATGAAGATCCTAAAAATAATGTAGAAGATATTTTAAAAGATTTTTCTTATAGTGAACAAATTATCCCAAAAATAAAAGAGTTAATAAATGCTGATAATTTAGTATATAGTATTAATTCTGTTATTGTACTCTATGATTTTAAATACAATGAAGCGAAAAGTGAAGATGAATCCGAAAATATAGAAATTAAATTTATTGGTAATGTACTATACAAGTAGCTTGTACAAGTTCGTTAGTTTAAATGTACTATTTGTTATGGAATACAAAACATATCATATTATCAGTATCAAATGATTGTATGCACGAACTTAAAGTGACTAGTGACTTAAAACTTTAGAACACAAATGAACTTAAAGCACTTGATTGTCTATGATAGGCAACAAGTGCTTTTTTAATTGATTGGTATGCTTTAACTTCATAAATAGTTGGTAAGTTGGAAGAAGTAGCGGCATTCATGAATAAGTTGCCGGGTAGCATGAAGAATGTCGTGGAGAAGATTAAAAATATTGAAATCCCGAATGTATTCCCTGAACTTTCGGCAGCTGGTGTTGGGAATGGAGGAGAAAGAAACGCACTTGGAGCGTTATTTTCTACTGTTAAGAGTGAAACTAAGGGTACGGGTAATAGAGATGCTGATATTCCACCAGCCTTCAAGCAAGAGGAATTTGCTAGTTCGTATGAATCAAGGATTAATCAAACACCTGCACAGATCATTCTGTTTACAATGAAGGAGTTGCAAGAGCGTTAAATAAAATGGATATTAACCAAAGTATTGATAGTTTACAAAAGCAGGTATATGATTTGCAAAAAAATTTAAGAAAATTACAGGGGAATGGTTTACCATTGTACCCAAGCCAAGGTGCAACAGTAGAACTTTGGGAAAGAAAGCTAAAACAATTGGAAATACAAAATAAGTAAATATCAGTAAGGTGGTAAGGTGTAATGGAAAATAAAGATACTAGTTTGCTTGAAGAATTACTTTATAATACAAATAAAGAGGATACAATTAGCCGAATAAAGAATATAGATAATCCAATAATCCTTCATTGTTTTGCAGCAAATTATAATTGGAATAGTGGATTTGATATACCAAATGAAATTCTTGAAAATAAAGATTGTGACTTAGGAACGGGATTACTAATGTTTCATTATGCCGATGGATATCGACTATTAGAAAGTCCGGAGGAAGTTTCGAATTCTCCATTACAAGAATGGAAGGTTTTTATATTAAAAATTCAAAATAAAATTATGAATTTGGAGTTTAAAACACAAAATATATCATTTAACCCTGAATTAACAAAAATTCAAATATTCAAGTTGAAAAAAAGTAACCCAAGTATTTCAGATATTCTTATTAGTGAGTCACCAGGAAATATAATTGATATTCCTAAAATATAAATAAACATAAAAAACTCATTACAGTAAATAAATGAGTTTGGTTATAGTGATTTTATAGAGCTTACTATACTAATTTATATTTTATGTACGGATATGATAAAGTTCGTGGTGCTAAATTTAAATACGCACAAGTATATATGAATAAAAAATAAAGTATATGTGAAGTAGATAGAAAAAATAAAAGGGTGTTTGAAAATATATACTCCATGATGGTTGTACTATCATGGAGTACTGTGTGCAATGATAGGATAGAAAAACGAAGTAGGAGCTTAGGCGAGATGACATTTTATTGGGCGGCGAATATAAACACATGGAATGAACATGATAGTAATGAACTCGTACAAGCTCGTAAGTTTTAACGTAGTACTTATAATGACATACAAAAGGTGTCATATTGTTACTATAAAACTTACAAATTTATGCTACTTAAAAACAGATGAACTTAAAGCACTTGATTGTCATTTATGGCAACAAGTGCTTTTTTCATAGATATATTAAGACTCGATAAACAAATGAAATATAGATTGTATATACGGATTGATAAATGAAATAAAATAAGTCGTGAATATTATATAATTGAAATTAAACTAGCAAAAATTGTGGACAACATATTCCCCTTCATTAAAGGTGTAGAAATATTACCCGATGGAAGCGTAAGTAGATACGGGGGAACAAATTCTAGGGAAAAGTAAAAGAAGCACCGTGGCATCTCTAAAGCGAGTATTCAGAGTAGGATCTCGAATTTGGAGAGTGGTGGTGTTAAGGATACGGGTAATAGAGATGCTGATATTCCACCAGCCTTCAAGCAAGAGGAATTTGCTAGTACATATGATTCAAGATTTAAGCAAACACCCGCAGAAACAAATTCAAAGGTTGTTTTCGAAGGGGCTAGAGGTGAGTCTTTATGTACTCTAAAACCACCACCAGATCCTACGTTACAGAAAATCTTAAATGAAGCTGGTATTAATGGAATTGAGTATAAAAATGGAGTTCCTGATTTTTCACCTGTAGCAAAAGCACAATTTGAAATTGAATACATGTTAGGCGGGACCGGCAAGAACGGAACAAAAGCTAGAACTATTAATTTTAAACAAGCAGATCAAAAGTTGGCTGAACAACTTAACATTTCACCAGAGTTGGCAAGCAAGTTTGGAATGACTCCTGGGAAAATTAAAGCAGGAGACATTGCAGATTATCGAGAAGAATACAGGTTTACGTGGCATGAATTAAATGATGTGAAGACTATCCAACTTGTACCATCAGAAATAAATGGCAAATTTGGGCATCTTGGCGGCGTAGGAGAGATAAATGCAGGAGCGTTTAAGCCAGGAGAATTTGCCAATAAATAGAAAGGGGAAAATTCAAAATGAAAATAAATGATGCAGTTTTTGGTGAGCTTGAATATGATTATGTCTGGAGTAGAGATACTACCATTGAGTTTTGCGAAAAAGAAGCCGATATTGCTTTGATGATAGATGGTGAAGAAGATGGAGAATTTAGTGAAAAACAGTATGCTTCGTATAATTCTTTAATACAAAATTGGGGACATCTTCAACAAAGTATTTTGCAACCAATTCTAGATTATTACAAACAAAAACGACATGAGCTTGGGTATAATGTTTCATATAATGAAAATTATCCTTTAATTGAAACGATTGATCAGCTTCTTGAAAAGATCAGGCTAGTGGGGATTTATGTCCCATCTGCTAGACGCTTTGAAGGCAGATATATTGGACTAACATTTGACTGTACATGGGATATGGAAAATGGGGTAGGCATTCGTCTAATAAATGAAGAAGTAGCTAGGGTAGGATACCAAGATGTTGCAATTTAAGCATTACTATTTGTAAGGGATACACATAACAGAATATAAAAAATTGTTTTTTTTGGAAATTGATAGCAAAGGCAGCAGAGATAGATACTAGAAATCTCTGCTGTTTTTTTATGCAAATGGAAAAATTAATCTTGAAGGTTATTTCTATCGTACATACTATTCTGGGGACAGTAAAATCGGTGCTACTGAAGAACTTTGGGAAAGGTGGATAAATAAAGTACGGAAAAAACACTTAATTAGTCGAAGAGGTTATTAATTTTATTACAAATTTGCAACCTTTTCATAATGAAAACCTTCTAAATCGTGATGTTGTTACGGTTAATGAGTATGAAAGAGCGCAAGAATTAGTATGGTCTCAAGATTTGGATGAAGTTGAGAACGTTTGGGAAGATATTAAATCCTCAGAAGGTGGGGAGATAATAGGACAATTAAATGAGCGTGATTTAAACTCTTGGGAGCGGATGTAGTATTGTTTACAGATGTACTTCCAAAGGAATTATGGTTAGAAAAAGACGATGTGCAGTTTAGGTGGCTAAATGAAAGATTACCAAATAAAGTGCAACCTGAGGGCAAGACATGGCATCATAAAGAAAAAGATGGAATAATGGAGCTTGTGCCATTTGATATTCATAATATCACTAAGCATAATGGGGGAAGGACAAAAGGACATTGGGCAGACGCTCCACGACATTAAATTAATTAAGGGGTGAAAGATTATGGAAATTCAGAAAGAAAGTATAATTTATCCTATTCCAGATAAGAATTTAATTACACGCGTGGAAGAGAGTTTTGAAATCAAGTTTCCCATAGATTTTACAGATTTTATATTGAAAAATAATGGTGCTGTTCCAATAACTAGGTTTTTTCAATATAAGTCTAATAGATATGTAGTTGATCGTTTTCTTTGTTTATTGGATAATCCAGGTGAAAATGACAGGGGTATGTACGATATAAAGGTTGTATTCAGTCAATTAGATGAAAGAATTATTTCGGATGAAGATTCTACAGGGGCTGAATTAGTACCCTTTACAGCTCTGTTTGCAGGGAATTTCGTTTGTTTAGATTATGGCGAAAGTAAAACAAATCCAACAATTTGCATTTGGTATAACGAAGATTCAGGTGAGTTTGAACCAGTTACAGAAAAAATTGCAGATAATGTAAATGATTTTCTAAGTATGTTAGAGGAATAACATTCTCTGTAAAAAGATGGAGTGTTACGGGATTAAATTTGAATTACAATATAAAGAAAAAATCTACGATTTTTTTAAGGTGCAAATTAAAAGTTAGCATATAAACATAGAAATAAATAAAAGCACTTGATTGGTATGCTTTAACTTCATAAATAGTTGGTAAGTTGGAAGAAGTAACGGCATTAATGAATAAGTTGCCGAACAGTATGAAGAATGTTAGGGAGAAGATTAAACATATTGAGATCCCGAATTTATTCCCTGAACCAGCGCTAGCTGGCATTGGGAATGGAGGAGGGAGAAACGCACTTGGTGGAGAGTTATTTTCTGTTGTTAAGAGTGAAACTAAGGGTACGGGTAATGTTGGTAAGGGAGCTAGTGAGGCTGGGAAACATGTAGATGATGTGAAAATCCCTGAAAATATAAAGAAATGGAATTATCCACCTAGTGAAGAATTATATAAGAAATATGAGGATGTATATAAGAATCCAAAATACTATGACCAAGAAACAGGGGAAATTCATTGGCCGCCTAATGATGGATTTGTTTCGGGAACTCAAAAAGTGGAAACATTACATCCTGGAACGAAGTTGGATAGATATGGTAATCCGAAAGGTTCTTTTTTAGCTCCTGAAAGTGATTCGTTCCCAATTAGAGCTTTGGCCCCGCATAGTGAACAAGCGCCTTATTATGTTTATGAGGTTATTGCTGATTTTGAAGTAACTTCAGGGAAAATTGCTCCTTGGTTTGATCAGCCAGGTGGAGGAACGCAAATTATTAAATATAAACCTAATGGTCGAACTTACTCTATAGAAGAATTAATAGAGCTTGAAATTATTAAACAAATAAAGCCATAAAGGAGTATAAAATATGGACTTAAGCGGTATATATAATTTAATTGAAACAGAATTTAAAGTGATTAAAAGGGAAAAAGATATTATTTGTGTTGCACCATTAGGTGGGGAAGATTATCCTGAAACTATTGTTAAGTTAACTTTTAATAAAGTAAATAATCATTATGAGATTTTTGAAGTTGTTAGAGGAAAAGAATACAAAGTAGATACATTTCCAGATAAATATAAATCAGCATTGGCTTTATATATTTTTTCGAAAAGTAAGTTAGAAGTAAGAAAGTATGATACAAATGTTCGAAATGAGATTAGGAGTACAACATCATTAAATAATATTCAAAAGATATTCAAAACGTTTTCAGATGAACAGTATTATTCTTTTTTCGAACTTAAGCCAGATAGAATAATTTTAGAAAAAAGCACAAATGATAGATATAATGTTTTATTTTTAGGAAAAAGAAACTCTAAGATTTATATAAATAAATCTAGAGAATTGAATAGTGCCGCGGTTGTTCTATACAATTTTTCTTTTAAACTAAGCCAATTTTATGATCTTATTAATATGATTGAAGTAAAGACGGATTTTGATTTTATAGAAACTCTAAAAGAATTATATCTTTTGGGTTGAAGAATGCAAATATATATCTTTGAAGGCTCTGTTGCAAAGTTTTACAAGAGATAGACATAGGTCAGCGTGTATAACTAAATATTATGTGGCTACTTGTAATGGTTGTAATTCATTGTACGTTGAAAGACGAAGTCTGTTTTAAGACTTCGTCTTTGTTTATATAAGGCATGAATGGTTTCGATTCCTTTTATCGTACGTGAAAGCCTGCAGATTTGGCAAAATGCTGCTTTACGTGTCTATGGTCCTGTTCTATCAGATTATTAAGATGTTTGATTGTGCAGTAAGTTGTATGTTTATAGAAGCCTTTTGCTTTTGATTTTTTGAACGCACAAAGTAAAGAGGGCGCCTTATCTGTTGTGAGAACCGTTGGTTCCCCAAACGTTTTCATCAATCTTTTCATAAAATAGGACAGTAAATGGTACTGCTGGAGCAAGTGGCGTTAAAACATTAGTTAAAACAGGAGAGTTTGACTATTTTTATGAAACCGATAGTCTTGGAAGAATTGAAAAATTTGAAACAGATAAGCTACAATTAACTGAAAGAGAGAAGAGATTATCACATAGTAAAAATACACTCGGTAAAGTAAAAGGACAAGACCATGCAGGGCATTTAGCAGGTGATAGATTTGGAGGCTCGCCTAAAGTTGACAATTTAGTTTCGCAACTATCTGATGTTAATTTGAAGCAATATAAGAAGATTGAAGAAGAAGGGGCTGCAGCTTTGAAAGCAGCCCCCCTAAAGAAGTAACTGTTGATGTTGAAATAGTTTACGCTGGGAACGATATGCGTCCTGATAAATTTATAGTTAATTACACGATCGATGGTGAGTGGGGCTTTAAAGTTCTTAAAAATTAATCTAAGGAGTGAAAAAGTAGTATGAAAAATTTTGAAGATAAGTTTACTGAATTACAAGCAGATATGATCTCCGTATGTATGGAGTTTGTTGAAGATAGAGCTGATAAAGTGTATGTTTATGCTTCGCGTGAAGAAGGCGTTATTTCAAGCAGCTTCTTTTATTTGATTAATAATAAGTATGTAAAGAGTCATAGAGTAAATGATGCATTAGAGAATGGAGATGAAAGATATGATGTGTCTCCAAAAAGAGGGTTTATGGTACTTCGAATATTATGTGAAGATATCGAAAAAATCGAAGAATTATGCAAAGAATATGAAACAGACATGCCAACAGAGATGAAGTTAATATATGATGTTAAAAGTGGCAAATTCAAAGCTGAATACAAGTATGATTTAGTATATACAAATGATGATATTAAAACGGCGGATCATATTGCTGATGAGTGGTTTGAAGAAGTGAAAAATAATAACCTTTAAAAGGTTTACAGTAATAGTTATATCTAAGTTGAATGGATAACTCATGGTGGAACAGTACAGGTAGATATTATGGAGCAAAGTCCCCAGAGGTTAGAGAATGGATGTTAGACTCCAATAATTATGTATTAGATCATTATAGTAGAAATCGATCCGCAGGTGCAAAGTTAAATGAAACCTACTTGCCACCAAATAAATAATTATTGGGAGGAATTTATATTGGAACTCAACGATCAAGTGTATGACCGAATTGTAAAATTATGTAACGAGGGAAATACTTTTGTTGAAAAAGGAAAAAATGATAAAGCAATAGACAGCTATATAGCTGCTCTGGATTTGGTTCCGTTACCGAAGAACAATTGGGAAACAAGTACATGGATTTATACAGCATTAGGAGATACTTATTTTTTAAATTGTGAGTATGAGAAAGCAAAAAGCAATTTTTATAATGCATTAAACTGTCCGGATGGTATTTCAAATCCATTTATTTTACTGAGACTTGGAGAGAGTTTATTCGAGTGTGGGGAGCTTGATAAAGCTAAGGAGTATCTGTTAAGAGCTTACATTTTAGAAGGCTATAAACTCTTTTTTAATGAGGATGATAAGTATTTTGAATTGATTAAGGATATGATTTGAGGAGGATAAATATGGCTATTTTACAATCACCTATAAAAGAAGAATTCGAAAGCCTTTTGGAAAAAAGCAATGAACAATTTAATAATGGTAACTATAATGATTCTATTGTGTTATTAGAAGAGGCATGGGATATAATACCTAATCCTAAAGGTATTTATTGTGAAGAGAGTTACCATTTAGTTAAGGATATTATCTCCACTTGTTTTATGGTAAATGATTTAAAAAAAGCAAAGGAGTGGGCAGATAAAATATTTTTAACTGGATTTGCACGTATAGATTCCGGTGACAAGGAATTTATTGCAGGAAAAGTTGCTTTTGAATTAGGTGATTTAGAAACCGCAAAAGAATTTTTTAGCATTGCCAATAAAAAATCAGAAGGTAGATGTTTTGGGAATCCGAAGAATACTAAGTATCTTAAATTTTTAAAAAGTTAAAGGTTTAGCTGCGTAAAAGGAATTTGAAGATAGATTTAGTGAATTGCAAGCAGATATGATATCCATATGTATGGAATCTGTGGAGGATAGAGCCGATAAAGTATATGTTGATACTTCAAGGGAAGAAGGTGTAATATCTAGCAGTTTCTTTTATTTGATCAACAATAAGTATTTAGAGTCTCATAAGGTGAAATGATGCGTTGGAGGAGATAAAAAATAATAACCCTTAAAATGTTTAAGTAAAGATACGCTCTAATCAATAACTCATGAAGGCTAGACCATCAAAGGGTGTAACAAACACACGAGATTAAGCAAGCTAAAGGGTTTAAACGTTACACTTGCCAAGTAGTATAAAAGATGTCATACTGTCCATATAAAAATAACTTATAAAACTTCCAAATATTAATAAACTTAGAAAATATATGAACTTAAAGCACTTGATTGTCGACTAAAGGCAACAAGTGCTTTTTTAATAGATAGGCAGGCATGCTATAAAGTTATAAAAATTATGCTTATTAATTAAGGCTAGCGCAAATTACTAGTATTATATAATTGAAAATACATTAGCAAAAACTGTGGACAACGTATCCCCTTTATTAAAGTCGTAGAAACATCACAAGATAGAAGAATATAATTAGGACCTGGAACGAACTTCAGTGAAAGTGTAAAAGAAGCCCATTTGATGACTTTCTTTCTTTTTTTCGAAATATTTGAATAAAAATCAATTTTACGATTATAACCTTGTTGATATGTTATTATTAATAAATACAAGAAAGTATAAAAAAGCTAAAAGTATTGCGAAAAATCTAATAGAAAAACACGAATATGGCAGATTTATTAATGAAGAGAAAAATATATATGAGTACATTGTAGATTATTGCAATAGACATATATAGGATAGGAGAAAAGATGGCAGTTATAGATTTGGATCAGATAGATGCAATTGGAGTAGAAGGTAAAAATCTAAAGTTGTTAATAATAGACTATCTAGACTGGGAATATGAAGACATGCATCTAGACGTACTACAAGAAAAAATTAATAATTACTTAGTATATCTTGAAGATAAGCAGTATTTTAAAGATTATGGGGACAACTTTGAGAAAAAAATAATTGATATAGATTTTCAACATAGTGTTTCGGAAAATGGCTTAAAATTTCTGAACGTAGTTTCTAGTCAACTAAATGATACTGACATATTCATCAATATTCACTTACCAGAAGAGTAATTCTTTATCACTTGTCTACGTTCTAATTTATTTTGCTAGATTTTTGGTTCAAGGAAAGAACTTTTCGAAGAAGAAGTTTTTTAGAATTGTATATTTTAATGAACCATGTCACCTGGCTTTGAGTAAGTGAAGAGAAAGTTACAGATGGAGTAGAATCAACAAAAGAGACTTCATATTCGAGGTCTCTTTTGTTGATTCTATTAAAGAAATTTTTAATTAAACATGGGTATAAAAAAACAGCTATTAATGCTTTTGAGTGTATAAATGGTGTTTTTGGATTTCCTCAAGGCACTAGCGATGAATTTGTTGGGAATTATCCGAACATAACGAGTTAGAAGACAAAACAACCTATCTATGTGAAAGGTTTGGAGGGGATGGAATATCGGCATCAGGATCTATGGTTAAAATGTTTGAAGGTATTTCGTTAATAGGTACTTTTGAAATTTTTTAATCGCTGTAATAACAGTGGGAACAGCTTGGTTAGCAACACCAATTGTTATCCTAGCTAATATAGCAACAACTGCAGCAGGAGCAACTATAGCTTCATAAGGGGATATTTTTGGTAAATTAAAGTACAAAATAGTACGGAGACTCTCCTGAAATTTCAATTTACTTCGTCCTCTGATGGACGTGTGAATAAAGGAAAAGAGATTGATAATGAAGGAGTGGTACTATTTTAACGAATTTATCAATTATGAGGAAAAGCGAATAGAAAAGTTTTTATTATTGGTTGAAAAGGTTATTGAGGAAAGAGGCAAAGATGATAAAGGTGTAAAGAATGGATATATACGTATGTTATAAATGACATCTATAGCAGTAATGCTAAATGTTGAAGATAAAGAATTTAATAGACTAATAGCAATGGTAAGGAAAGAAGGGTTAAATGATTATTTGATTAATTATTTTATTGCTTTTAGAAATGGTGAGCCATCAGATTTTTATGAGCAGAGTGAGTTTTATGTAAAAGACCCATATTTAAAATTAAAAGTAGTAATTGAGAGTAATAAAATTTCACAAGAGAATTCTATAAGAAATTTAGAGAAATATATAATAGAGTATTGGTATAAGGG
>NZ_LXLV01000110.1 GCF_001757995.1 Bacillus mycoides
GATATATCAATATTAATAGAGGGGATAATTATATGATTCGTGAAGCTGAACCAAAAGACAGTAATGTAATTGAAAATCTATATAAAAAATTAGCACCACATAGTAAAAACATTAAGGTTTTGCCAGAAAGAATTGAGCAGATAAGGAATGATTCTAATAATTTCTTATTTGTATATGAGGAAGATTGTAAAGTTAAAGGAAGTATATTTATGACTTTTTGTCTTGATCCTGGATATCAATTTAGACCATATACCGTTCTAGAGTATGTGATTGTAAATGAAGATTTTCGAGGTAATGGGATAGGTGAAAAGTTACTAAAACATGTAGAACGGCTATCAATTGCAAGGGGATCCACAAGAATTATCTTATTAAGTAGTACAACTAGAATAGAAGCACATAAATTCTTTTCTAAAAATGGTTATAATGGCACTATAAGTAAGGGATTCAAGAAGTATATACCTATTAATTAAGTTTTATATATAAGAGCCATTCTTAGCTATAGGAACGGCTTTCTTAATTATCTTTAAATTAACTAACACAGTTTAAAAGAAGTCAACGATGCATAAAGTTTTCGTTATGGGGATAATTCAAAACCTTAGGTTGGTAGTGATGTGAAGTCCCCCCTAAACGAAAATTTTTACCTATCGACAATTCAGCTCATTTTTTCAGTTTGGGGTAACAACGAATTTCTTAAGTTGATGGGCATGGCCTCACCATACCATTTCGGGAAAATTGTACACTTAGACACAAATTGGACACATTTCAACGAATTCTTTGTACACTAGCATGATTTTTTGTTCCTCCTATTGATTTATACTTTATATTTCTTACTATTTCAGCGAAAATGAAAACTAGACCTATACCATCCATTTAAAACAGGAGGAAACACAAATGAAATGTTATCAATTGCACTTGGAATTAGTGGGATGTCCTTTCCCCATTTGGAGAAGAGTTAGTTTACCGACAGATTTATCCT
>NZ_LXLV01000111.1 GCF_001757995.1 Bacillus mycoides
AGACAACTGTAAAAAAGACTATGCAGCCATCGAAATTCGATATTCGATCGGAGCTCGATGATTGAGTCGTTTTTGGAATCGTTTGTAGTTATAATGATAGATGTATGTTTCAATTGCTTGAATTAGTTCTCCCTTTGTTTGATAGTCATTAAGATAAAACATTTCAGATTTAAAATGAGAGAAGAATGATTCAATGCAAGCATTGTCATGGCAGTTTCCTTTGCGGGAATGGCTGCCGATGGCGCCTAGCTGTTGAAGCATACGATAATAAGCAGGAGATGTATATTGGAATCCTTGATCTGAGTGGATGATGGTTCCATACACATCTCTTTTTTGTGTTGCTAAATCTAATGTTTTTAGAACAAGTTGTAAATCATTGCGATGTGAGAGTTTCCAAGCAACGATTTCATTATTGTAAAGGTCTTGAACGACCGATAAATAGAGAAATTTATCTTTGAATGGCAAATAAGTGATATCTGTGACAAGTACCTCATTTTGTTTGCGGTTTTGGAATTGTCGTTCTACTACATTTGGGAAAATC
>NZ_LXLV01000113.1 GCF_001757995.1 Bacillus mycoides
ACCTTTATACATTAAGTTAAAAAAATTAAATATATCTAACATATTAAAGAAAAAGGTGTAGAATATTGATCACATTAACTAACTTAAAAAAGTCTTATAACAATGGAAAAATGAGGCAGGAAATATTAAAGGGAATTAATTTAACTATTCAACAAGGTGAAATGCTTGCAATAAAAGGTCGCAGTGGTACAGGGAAGTCAACTTTACTACATATTTTGGCTGGATTAGAACAAGCAACTAGTGGAAATTATTATTTTGATAATAAGGATATTACACAACTTAATTATAAAGAAACGGCTGTTTGGAGAAAAAATAAAATTGGTTTTATTTTACAAAACCATGCCTTAATAGAAGAGAAAAATATATTTGATAATATTGCCCTACCATTATTGTATGCTAGAAAATCAAAGTCAGAAATAGAAGCTAAAGTAATATCTTTAATAAAACAACTAGAATTAGAGGACAAAACTTATCAATATCCACGAGAATTATCTGGAGGTCAATCTCAACGTGTTGCGATTGCAAGAGCTTTAATTAATGATCCAGAACTTATTTTAGCAGATGAACCAACAGGGGCACTCGATGTAGAAACTGAAGAAGTGATTTTAAACATTTTTAAACAAATAAACAAAACTGGAAAAACATTCATCTTAGTAACACATGATGATACAGTTTCTTCTATATGTAATCGAATTATTGAAATTAAAGATGGTTATATTAATGAACAATAAGGAAAAGATATCCCATCACCAATCAATAACATAAAATGCATACAAACAACTACTCCCACCTTAAAAAATAAGGTGGGGTTTTTATAGTATAGTCAATTTCCCTGTCCAAAACTTTCATTTAATTTTCTTCTCACTTCTTTCAAGAATTCTTCTTCAGAAATTTTCCCATCCAATTGTTTTTGGACCAATTCATCCTGGTCTTTATTAACATGGAAGCCCGATAATTCCATTGATTTTCGGGCTTCTTTCATCATTTCATCCTTTTTGTTCCTCATTTTTCTTCCTCTCCCTATTAAAACAGTTCTTTTAACCTAAATTTCTTCCATACCTTTACCCATTCTTTCATGTAAAATTCTTTCGTCTCTTCGTCAATTCCCTCATCGTTTTCCACCAAATTATGAAGATCTTTGATAATTTCTTCCCTATCTTCTTCTTCCACAATTGATACTATTGTAAAGAAACTATCTACATGCCCTTCATAAGTATTATATTCAACTTCCTCCTTTAAAATCGTCGCTGTGTCCGTGAAAAAATATTTAAAATATCCACTACCATAACCATCTTCGATCGGTTCCGAAACATTGTAATCCAGATCAGCTTCGTAATACCCGTTTCCATCTTGCAAGGAAATTTTTCTATAATTACGTCCATCGTAGAAATTGTAAACCTCTTCAAAGAAATTTGATAAATGATCTTTGCTATTCTTTTCCTTCAGCATCATTAGCACACCTTCATGGATTTCAAGTGGCAGCTCTTCTAATTGCATAAAATCAAAGTAGCTTTCTACATCAATTGCTTCTAATTCTTTTTCATAAGCCATGATAATATCTTTAACGTCGCTTTCTGTTAGTACATATTCATATTCACCGAATGTTTCTTCGTCTACATAAAAATCTTCATCATTTGTACTCCATTCATCCGGAGAAAACTCTTCTCCTTTTCCAATTGTAACTAAACCAACAAGGTTGATTTCCTTCTCAATGTTCTTTTCGGCAACTCCGAAATATTTGTTTTCTTCTTCATCCCTCGTAAAAAACTTAATACCCTCATACGCTTCAGATAATTTTTTCATATTATTTCCCCTCCTCTTTATTTTTCGTTTCTTACGATGCCGCGTTTTTTCAGTTCCCTGTACAAAGCAGCTCTTGAAACCTTTGTTATATCTACAATTTCGCTGACGATTCGTTCACGTGATTTTAACACCGGTGAAACAACTCAGTTTTGGGATGATTTTTATTCTAATCGTGAAAAAGGAATCCCCTTTTTTGCTAATAAACCAGATGAGAATTTAGTGAAATATTTTGAGGGGAAATTACTTAATCCAGGAAAAGTCCTGGAACTCGGATGTGGTCCAGGCAGGAATGCAATTTACTTTGCTAAAAAAGGATGTTTAGTTGATGCAGTAGATTTATCGCAAGAATCAATTCAATGGGCGACAGAACGAGCGAAAGAACAAAATGTAAATGTAAATTTTATTTGCGACAATATTTTTGACTTACAAATTGAAGAGGGAGCATATGATATTGTGTATGATTCAGGATGTCTTCATCACATTGCTCCACACAGAAGAATAAGTTATATAAATTTGGTAAAAAAAGCTTTAAAACCAAATGGGCATTTTGCAATCACTTATATAATGAAGAAATTTACTGGGAAAAAGTAAACAAACAATTATTTGAAGAATATGATGTACGATTCTTTCAGACTGATATTTTATTCCTTACAGGTACTTTATCAAAAGCTAGCTAGTGGAATATTTAATTAATGTCTACTTTATTGAATTTCATTTTTATTGTGTAGTTTCTATATAACAGAGAAAAAAGCACCCTATTTGGATGCTTACATGAGTGTTTAGGTTCTGTTGCAAAGTTTGTAAAAGCATAAACAGGTCGGTAAATGAGGAACAATATTTAGGAAGTAGCTTGTAATTGTTGAAGTTCATTGTACGTTGAAAAGGCGGAGTCTCTTTGCAAACCTCGCCTTTGTTTATATGGGGCATGAATGGTCTCGATACCTTTTATAGTACGTGAAGCATGACGAAAATTTTGGAATCCAGAAGATTTGACAAAGCGCCGTTTTACATGTCGATGATCCTGTTCAATCAGGTTATTGAGATGCTTGATGGTACAATGTTTCGTACGCGCATAAAAGTCGTTCTTTTTCAGTTTTTTGAACGCACAAAGCAAGGCTGGAGCCTTGTCTGTAGTAAGAACCGTTGGTTCTCCAAAAGCTTTGACAAGTCGCTTCATGAACATATAAGCTGCTTGATGATCACGTGTTTTTCGAAGTTGGAAATCAAGCGGATGTCCATCGCTATCAATGGCACGATATAGATAGCACCACTCACTTTCCATTAAGCGCTAGACCAATAGTAAAAGCAGGATTAATATGATTTCCACTAATCCCACCGAAGATAACAGCGGGAATCCCAACTGCAAATCCCCAACCGGTAGCTATCACCATCCAACCTGTTTTGTGGCCTTTTGCTCCCCTTAGGTGAACATTTGCAACAACACCATTTCCTAATATTACAAGTAAAGCAGTGGCAAATACTTCTGCGATGTATGCTGTCATATTCTCTCCTTTCTAGATATGTAAATTTTATCATTTTAGCCAAGAAGACTCCTTCCTCAAGGAACGCGAAGTGAGTAGGTGGGAGATGAATTGGCTTCGAACAAGGGATGGCAGGAAGCCCTCTTAATTGTTCGACATACATAAATAGTTAC
>NZ_LXLV01000114.1 GCF_001757995.1 Bacillus mycoides
GTATTAGGCACGCCGCCAGCGTTCATCCTGAGCCAGGATCAAACTCTCCAATAAAGTTAGTTTGTCTAGCATCTAAAAATAAAAATTGACGTTCACGTTGTTTGTTTCGTTCAGTTTTCAAAGAACTTTTTTGGTGGAGCCTAGCGGGATCGAACCGCTGACCTCCTGCGTGCAAGGCAGGCGCTCTCCCAGCTGAGCTAAGGCCCCAAACAAGTATCGGGAAGACAGGATTTGAACCTGCGACCCCCTGGTCCCAAACCAGGTGCTCTACCAAGCTGAGCCACTTCCCGAAAGAAAACGCGCCCGAGAGGAGTCGAACCCCTAACCTCTTGATCCGTAGTCAAACGCTCTATCCAATTGAGCTACGGGCGCATATGGTGCCGAGGGCGGGGGTCGAACCCGCACGGTGGTCACCCACCGCAGGATTTTAAGTCCTGTGCGTCTGCCTGTTCCGCCACCCCGGCATATCATACTGAAAATTGGAGCGGAAGACGGGATTCGAACCCGCGACCCCAACCTTGGCAAGGTTGTATTCTACCACTGAACTACTTCCGCAAGACATGTATGATATATTTTGTTAAAAGTGCGGGTGAAGGGAGTCGAACCCCCACGCCAAAGGCGCTAGATCCTAAGTCTAGTGCGTCTGCCAATTCCGCCACACCCGCATATTTCATTAAAAATGGTGAGCCATGAAGGATTCGAACCTTCGACCCTCTGATTAAAAGTCAGATGCTCTACCAACTGAGCTAATGGCTCGTACAATTAAAAACTGGTGCCGACTAGAGGACTTGAACCCCCAACCTACTGATTACAAGTCAGTTGCTCTACCAATTGAGCTAAGTCGGCTAAATGGTGGAGGATGACGGGATCGAACCGCCGACCCCCTGCTTGTAAGGCAGGTGCTCTCCCAGCTGAGCTAATCCTCCGAATTGCCTGGCAACGTCCTACTCTCACAGGGACAAGGTCCCAACTACCATCGGCGCTAGAGAGCTTAACTTCCGTGTTCGGTATGGGAACGGGTGTGGCCTCTCTGCCATCATTACCAGACTGTATTCATTTAAGACAAGAATTATTATAACTCATTCACTTTTGAAAGTCAACAAGTTTTTTATATTCTTTCAAAACTAGATAACATCGCTTCATATTATATGGTTAAGTCCTCGATCTATTAGTATTCGTCAGCTCCACATGTCACCATGCTTCCACCTCGAACCTATCAACCTGATCATCTTTCAGGGATCTTACTAGCTTACGCTCTTAAAA
>NZ_LXLV01000115.1 GCF_001757995.1 Bacillus mycoides
AGCGGGAGACATATATCGATATAACTCTTCGGCAAATAAAGACAGCTCTTGTTTTTGATGCATATTCATAAAAAGCACGTCACCCTTTCTCATTAACATAAGAGAATAGTAACGTGCTTTTAAGTTTAAAAATAGTCTAAATCCTTAAGTTGATGGATGTGGGGTAGCACCACATTGCTATCAAGCTAACAGAACAGGTTGCCCCCAAAACGAAATTCCTATATTTAAATACAGTATTCCCTATTATTTCCACGGAGACACCCCTTATTTTAAAAGGTTTCTTCGTACCTTCTATTACTCTCTTTAAAAGGAGAATAAAAAATCCTCCCAATTAAATTTGGCAGGATTAGTCGTTATATTATTTATACTCAAATAAGCTATTTTATTAAATAGTGTTACTTTCCTATGGAAAATAGGATGAGTTAATCATCGTCCATCCATCATCTTTGCTGTCATTAATAGTAATATTGTAGTATGGTAATGCTGCATTAGTAAACGAGATGATTTGACTTAGCAACAATCACTAATATTGCAGCAAATATTTTAATATATACTTTCCATGTATATACTACATTTTCGAGATACAGAGCGGTTACAACATACATAAGGACACTCAATACGGCAACTATAAACCCTTTACTTCATTTAACTTCGTAAAAATCCACCTTCTGAGTTCATAACTTGACCAGTAATCCACTTTGCATCGTCACTAGCAAGAAATGCCACTATGCACGCTGCATCTTCTGGCATACCAATACGCCCCATTAAAAATTTAGGCAAAAGGTGGTTTCTAATTTCATCTGTCATCCACGTTGAATCTGTTGGTCCTGGGTTTACCGCATTAATCGTAATTCCTAAAGGAGCAAGTTCCGCTGATAGAGACTTAGTAAAAGCTGCAATTGCTCCTTTTGTTGCAGCATATGCTAATTCCCCAAGCATTGGCCCTAATTCTTGTCCAGATGTCATATTAATAATTCTTCCTTCATCTATATTCGAGTTCTCAAAACGGCGAGCAAATTCCGCACAAAGAAGAAAAGTTGCTCTCATATTAACTGCATAATGGTTATCAAGTATTTGAGCATCTAACTTTGCATATCCATCTCTGTCTGAGTATGCTGCGTTATTAACTAAAATTGAAAGAGTACCAAACTGCTTTGTAACAATATCCATTATTTCAAATGCAGCATTTGTATCTGAGAGATCAATTTCTAGGTTTTCACAGCGGACTCCTAACTCTAAAATCTCTTTTTGAAATTTCTCTGGCCAACTAGCCTCAGACTGCCAATGTGTAAAGAAAATATCTATACCTTGAGAAGCAAATTTACGACATATAGCAGCGCCGATACCTCTTGGATTACTTACTCCTGTTATAAGAGCAACTTTATTTTTTAAATGTGTCATTTCATATTCCCCCTAATAAATAAGCACACGATGATATGTGTAATTAGAGATGTATTATTCTCATCACTAATATAAGCCGATACATAAAGGTATCCGCCTAGTAAATAGAATGATAACACCATGCATTCCTTGAATGATTATTCTTTCAATGAATAGACATACTTCACCCGTATATGTATACATCTCTACCATTATTATACTTTTCTTGCTGGTGATAATCAATATATCCAATTATTAACATGAAATTATTACTAGTAACTATTAGAGGTTCGACTACATTGCTAGCAAGCTAAAGAAATTAATTACTCCAAAACAAAAAAATGTACTATTCTTTCTATAGAATCATAGGAAAGGATGGCGTTTTTTATGTCTGTTTCTGTGTCTGACGAATTAAAACTATTTGCTTAAGAGATTCAAAGTTTTTTATCTCCAAATACCTTACGGGATCTTGCTAGAGATGTTGGTTTTGTACAACGAACCAGTAAATACCAAGCAAAAGATTTAGTCGCTTTATGTGTATGGGTGAGCCAAAATGTAGCTATGACTTCTTTAACTCAGTTATCTAGCTGTTTAGAAGCATCAACAGAAGTACTCATCAGTCCTGAGGGACTGAATCAACGGTTTAATAAGGCGGCCGTCCAACTTTTACA
>NZ_LXLV01000116.1 GCF_001757995.1 Bacillus mycoides
AAAATAATCCTTTGTGCGACACGTTTCCTTATAAGTGTGTAAACACGAAATAGGAGGGTTATCAATTTGATAACAATAACTGATTGACTGAAAGTAGGAATGAAAGCCGTCAGGTTGAGCTGAAACTACTTGTCTGATACTCCTACATGCAAGGCGTAATAGTAGTCACAAATTGTATGAAGCTAGGTGAAGTCGGCTGAACAAAACCTAAGTGATAAATCATATGGTAATGGATAGGTCGGGATGCTACAAAATATCTATGGTGAGAATGTCCAAAATAACGGACTGGCAAACTTGCGAACGTACGGGTCTAAATTATTAATACATTAGAAATGTGTATGTCGTCAATGGCGACGTTATCTACCGAAAATTAAGAGTAAAGGATATGAAATTCGGAACATCTAACAATGAAGATGTAAAGATAACAGGCTTAAAGCAAGCGCCTAAGGATATATGTACAGCTAAGTCAATCGGAACGTGGTAAGCAAGAAACTGTCACCAACGCCTACTAGCGGACAGATGCATATAAGGTTCTAACGAACCGAAATTGCTTCATTTTTGTGAAGGTGGGGACACAGTACCAATGAAGCATGTAACGAATGTGGAGGGATAGTCCCTAGTCTTGTTCTTTGAAAACTAAATTAACTAGATGTAACTCACAGGATCGAGTAAGATGATGGGACTTTTCGTGAGAAAGGGGAATTAATACATCGGTGAGTACAACACTACGACATGCGGAATATTACGACATGCAAAACGTGTTTGATGATTTATACCAACGTAGCGAAAACAATGCTACTAAAGGTGTAAATTTATATAAGCACATTATATCAAAAGAAAATATGCTACTTGCATACAGAAATATAAAGGCTAACAGTGGTTCTAAAACTGAAGGAACAGATGGTATCACAATCGACCATTATAAAATGAAAGACGTAGATTCCTTTGTTGATGATATTAGAAAAACTCTTACAAATTACAAACCAAATACGATACGTAGGGTAGAAATACCTAAACCAAATGGAAAGAAACGCCCATTAGGAATCCCTACAATGAGAGATAGATTGATTCAACAAATGTTCAAACAGGTTCTAGAACCAATATGCGAGGCAAAATTCTACAAGCATTCATATGGATTTAGACCCAACAGGTCAACACACCATGCAATGGCTAGGTGTCAATACTTGATAAACAGAGGGAGATTTAGTCACGTAGTAGATATTGATATACAAGGTTTCTTTGACAACGTAAACCATTCCAAGTTATTAAAACAACTATACAACATAGGCATAACTGATAAAAGAGTGCTGACGATTATCTCAAAAATGTTAAAAGCGCCAATCAAAGGAAAAGGCATTCCTACAAAAGGAACTCCGAAAGGAGGAATCCTAAGTCCGTTACTTAGTAATGTTGTATTAAACGATTTGGATTGGTGGATATCTAGTCAATGGGAGAATATTAAAACAAGAAAACCATATACAATAGCAACCAAAAACTCATTGTTGATAAAAGCAAAATTGAAGAAAATGTATATAGTTAGGTATGCAGATGATTTTAAAATATTCACCAACAATCATAAATCTGCAACTAAAATATTCCATGCAGTGGAAGGATATCTCAAAAATCAATTAAACCTTGATGTATCCAAGGAAAAATCAACTATAACTAACCTAAAAAGAAAATCTTCGGATTTTCTGGGATTCGCTATTAAAGCTGTCAAGAAGCGCAAAAGATATGTGGCAAACACACATGTAAGTGAGAAAAAGAAAAAGGACATCCTTGAAAAAGCAAAAACAAGGATAAAAGCAATTCAAAAGAGTCCATCAGGAAAAACGGTACAAGACTATAATTCTTATGTGTTAGGTATAAAAAACTACTACAGAATTGCAACACATGTGAATATAGATTTTGCTGAAATAGCCTTTCGTCTCTCGAAAACATTGTTTAATCGTCTAAAATCAATAGGGAAATATAAAATTCCTACCAATGCTAATATATTATACAAAAAATTACACAGGAACAATTTTAGAACCTTTGAAATAGCAGGTAATCATGTATATCCACTAGCGGACATACAAACACGATTTCCTCAAAGTTTTAGTCAAGACATATGTAATTATACTAGACAAGGAAGACAGAAACTCATCAAAAGTTTAAAAGGTAACATTGCCAATGAAATGCAAAAAATGATGCTATCCTCCACCAAAGGGAAAAGCATGGAGTATACAGATAACAGAATATCGAAATATTCCATGCAAAATGGCAAATGTGCTGTCACAGGAATCTTTTTGCTGGCTGATGATGCACACTGTCATCACAAAGTACCGAAAGGTATAGGGGGAACTGACGAGTTCAATAACCTAATCATTGTACATGAATTAGTCCACAGACTGATACACGCTACAAATGAAGAGACGATTAGAAAATATATGAAAATACTTCAATTGAATGATAAACAATTGAAGAAAATGAACGAATTTCGTAAAGCTTGTAATCTAGTTACTTTAGTATAAAAGAATAAGATGGGACGCTGTATGCGATGAAAGTCGCACGTACAGTGTTAAGCGGGGGAAAAGATGGAGATAACTTCAAAGTCTTACCTATCGCAACTA
>NZ_LXLV01000117.1 GCF_001757995.1 Bacillus mycoides
TGTAAAAGCTGAAGAACGGTATTATACAACGAAATATGTTTCGATTGATAATGAGCTGGTAAGCCAGGAACACGTAGTAAAATTAGAAAACCAGGTGGATGAGAAGCTTGGGAAAGAAGGAATAACGGTGAATCAGTCTACAACTTCAAAGGAAATAGATGTAGATAAAAGATTTCAGCCATTGAACGGAAAACAAACGAATCATAAAGAAAAAGACAAAGAGCCAGAGCCTGGTAATGTAGAGCGGTCGAAGGCTACAAAGAAATCGGGTAGAAAAAAAGAAACAATGGAAATGGAACGATGAAAAATTGTATAGCAGGAACACCAGATTAAATCATTTTTTGTTACTCAATTGAGATAACGAAGAGTGATTTTTTTATATCTAAACAAGAAAGAGGGTAAAAGTAAAAGCCCTCTTTCTTGTTTATAGAACGAAAGGAGTGAATGTCATGAATGTATGGCTATTTGCGGGCTGTATGTTCCTTGTAGCAGTCTTTTTGAACATGTTGCTATTATTTGGTCACAGAATAATGAAAAAGCGCAGAAATAAGAAATGGAAGCGTGAAACTGAAATTACAGATTAATAGGAGGTACTACTTATGGGGAAAACATTGTTTATTGCAGAAAAGCCAAAGGTAGCTGTTGAATTATTAAAATCACCTAGATTTAGAAACTCACAAAAGCATCCAGGAAGCAAGCCATATTATGGCTACTATGAAAATGAAAATTACATTATTAGTTGGTGCCGAGGGCATTTATTAGAACTAAAATATCCGGAGGAAATGGATGAAAGATACAAAGAATTTAATTTTGATCACTTGCCCATTATTTTAGAGCCGGAATATAAAGCGAAATCAGATAGTCTTGAACAAATTGAAATACTGGTTAAGTTGTTAAATCGTCCCGATGTAGATCATGTGGCAAACGCTTGTGATGCGGATAAGGAAGGTGAGCTTATCTATCGTGAAATAGTTGAATATGCAGGTGTGAACAAGCGAGAATCCCGTCTTTTTATCTCTTCCTATGAGGCCGCAGAATTAGAGGGAGCATTGAACCGATTAGAACCAGGAACAGACTATGATGGGCTTGCACAATCCGCTAAAGCAAGGCAATACCTGGATTATATTCTAGGAATTAATGTTACAAGGGGTTGTACATCAAAACTAGCAAGAAACCAATTCTTATTGGCTTCTGGTCGTGTTCAAATGTGTATCTTGAATGAAATTCGTCAAAGGGAAATTGCAATTCAAAACTATAAAGAACAAACCTACTACAATTTAAAGCTACTAACGGAAAACGGTTTATCACCGGTCATGAAAACAGAAGATCAATTGATAGATCCATCACCACTACAAAAACTTGGAGATAGCTTGAAAGAAACGAATGTAATCGTAACGGAATTTAAAGAAAGTACGAGAAAAAAGAAACCAAAATTATTATATAACTTAACGGATATCTACAAAGATGCTCACGCCAAGTTGAAAATAAATGCAGAAACAGCAAAAAAACATATTCAGAGTTTGTATGAAGAAGGTTTTATTACTTACCCTCGTTCTTCATCTAGGCATTTACCTACAGAGCAAGTGGAACGAGTGAAGGAAGTAATGGCAGCATTAGAAAAAAGCTCCTATGCAAATCTCGTACAACAAGTAATTCCATCTTCTATTACGAAAAAACATTCTACTTTTAATGATGAATTAGTCAGTAGTCACTTTGCCATCATCCCAACAACAAAATTATATGTCGGGACCAACCGAAATCCATTAGAAAAACAGTTATATGACTTGATTGTAAAACGATTTATCGGGAATTTTATGAAACCAGCAATCTACCTGGTAAGAGAAGTACATTTTATAGATCAAGAGGGCAACACATATAGTACAAAAGAAAAGATCCTACAAGAGAAAGGGTTTCTAAGTGTGTTTCAAGAGGATATAGAAGAGGGATCAGTTGAAGCATTTCAGATACCTATTTTACGAGAAGGGGATTCTTTCAGAATCGTTCAGTATGACTTGATTGAGTCCCGAACGAAGAAACCAGCCTTTCATACCGAAAGCTCCATTTTAACCTTTATGGAGACAGCAGGACGTAAATTAGATGATGAACATTTGAAAGAACTTATGAAGGGAAAACGGATTGGGACAGTCGCAACGGAAGAAACGTTTATCCCGAAACTGTTAGAGCGAAGCTATATTGATGTTACCAACAGTCAGATTCGAACCACTAATATTGGTCGTGCGTTTATAGATGCTTTTCCGGTAGATGAAATCAAAAATCCAGCTTATACGGCTGAAATGGAAGGGATGATCTACATGATCGAAAAGAAAGAAATGAAATATGAGGAATTTGTTGT
>NZ_LXLV01000118.1 GCF_001757995.1 Bacillus mycoides
GTTGATTACGGGCTGTATTTCTACTTTATATTGATCATAAGGATAGCCACTTTCTAAATTATAGTAATACTTATCCAATTTGATTAACTCTGTTACTGCTGCATCTAGTTCACTCGCCACTTCAGGACTTAATTTTTGCAACCAGTCTTTCGCATACGAGTGGAATGAAGATCTATAAAACAAATTCATATCAAAACCAGCTAATGTGAGTGGCTTTCCTTTTGCTTTTTGTTCTTTCATATAGATAAACAATTGTTCAACTTCCTCTGTTTGCCATACACCCTCTAAAGATTGGTCCATGGCTTCCGTAGCGGTTAAGTAATCAAAATTTTGCTGAACAGCTGCTGCTTCCGCAAGCCCTGATTCAAATGCAATCACATCATATCCCATTTCCTCATGTAAGTACTTAATCATACGTATTTTGGATTGATTCATTTCCTTCGCACCATGCGTACTTTCGCCAAGTACAACAATACGCTTGTCCTGTACGGCCTCTTTTAGAAATGATAAATCTTCTGTTGTTTGGGAAGTTGGTTCATTTAATTTTTTTGCATGTCCGTTTAACCATTCCTCCCATTTGCGTTGATCGACTGGTTTTTCTGCTGCAAATGCAACAGATGTAAAGGTTGTACAGGCAAGAAGAGTACTCATTAGCCCGATTTTCCATTTTTTACGCATTACAACGCCTCCAAGCATCATATTTTACAAATTGAAAAGAAACGGTATCAAAAATTTACTAATCTACCATTATTTATAATAATACATATTTGGATTCTAAACAATATTAATATTCAGAAAAACAAAAGGCTCCTTCAACGTAGTGAAGAAACCATTTTCTCTTAGCATCGTTTTACTTTCTTCAATCATACCCATCACTTCAGGATCATTTATGGAATATGGAATGATGAAACTTTTTCTGCAATTATATAGTCAAATATAGGAACTTCATATCCTAGTACTCTATGTGTCACATCGTGAAGGACGTTTTTTATTTCATGTCTTATGATTTTGTCAATACGTCCAGAAGTAAATAATTTATAGTCACCGTATATTAAATTGAGCAATTTAAGAAGCGTAGAAAGATTTAATTTCTACGCTTCTTAAAATTAATAACAAATTTATTGCTGTTCTAAATTTGTTATATAAGATTTTACAGCTTGCAATAAGAATTCTTCCTGTCTCATACCAGCATCCGCGGCCATTTGAATTACTTTTTGTTTAAATTCATGATCTGCGTGAAAAGTTAATGGCTCTACATTACTTTTAAAATAAATTCCTTCTAGATGTGGAAGTATTGAACCGGATTTCATATGAGAATGTAAATATTTAATCTCCTCTTGAAATTGCAATGGATCTACTTGTAAAACGAAAGGTTTAATTTCTAAATTGATAGTATCTGGTGTAATAGTCAATCGCATATTTGTGACACCGAGCTCTTTATAAAATAAGTTTATTAGATTGTAAGTGATGGAATTAAATAGTTGAGGTTTTTTAAATGAAAATGATAAATACCCTCGTTTTGTAATTACAGCTTGTTTATGGAAAGGTTCAAAGGAATAATCATGCTCCTTATAAGTGGATATTGGGAAAATTTCTTCATCCTCTGTAAGAATCTTTCCATCTGCTCCATTGATCTCTATTACCCTAGCTGTTTTTCCGGTATGTTGATGTGTTAATAATTGATATAAATATATATCTTCATCTTGAATCTTAGTAATAAATGTTTTTCGTTCTTTTGTTGTAGTTTTTTCATAATCAAGCTGGAAAGTATCTAGGTCTTCTTTACTAATGACATATACTTGTTTTCCTCGTTTTTCTATCCTTGAAGCAGGTAATTTTCCAGATTTGATATATGTAAAAATAGTAGATGGTGCTACATTGAGAATTTCAGCTGCTTCTTTTGTACTAAGGCCTTTAACCTCTTCATTATTTTTTAAGCGTTCAATATCCTCCAAATAGAAAATTTTACTACCGAATTGTTTCCAATTATTTTTATATACACATTCTATTAATC
>NZ_LXLV01000119.1 GCF_001757995.1 Bacillus mycoides
CAGGTTTTTTACTTTTCACTTCCCAATCATATCCATAGTTACCGAAAGCGACTATAAGTTTCTCAGACGGAATATCTAGTTCATTGAGCGTATGTTCAAACCATTTATTTGAAGCAATTGGTCCTGGTGCTCCTGCTCCATAGTGCTCATCATACATCATTACAATCATACGATCTATTACTTTGGCTAACGCACCATAATCAAAGGCCTTATCATTAGCAGGGACATCTTGTGTAACAAGCAAATGATGTTTATGAAAGACCGTAGTAAGTTCTTTCATGAAATTTGTTAAGTTTTCTCTATCGCTTTCAGGTATTGCCTCAAAGTCAATATTAATACCTGAAAATTGATTCTTTTCAACTTGCTTTACTAAATTGTTAATAAACGTTGTCTTTACATGATCTGGAGAATTCAGTAACTTATGAATAAGTTCACTATCAGGACCAGAAGCTTCCTCTGTATAGTTAGTAAGTAAAGGCATAATTTTCACATGATTTTCTTTGGCTAACTTCACAATCTCAGGTTTTATCTCCCCGTCAAGT
>NZ_LXLV01000120.1 GCF_001757995.1 Bacillus mycoides
TTTACTATCTATGACAGCCAAACGGATCAACTTCAGCTTAATATCCTTACTAAGAGAAAGCCATTCAGATGTACCAATTTTCATATCCTTTTCCTCCCCATTCCCTTTTTATACTTCAAGAAAATTAGCCCCTTAAAACATTTGTATTTTACACTAATTTAACAACTAGAGAATCCTCATCATATTCATGAATGTGTAAATCATAGCGCATTTCTGTTGCATCCAGTACTTTACAAAACCTCTGATAGTAAGCCGGATTACTTACTTCCATGCCAATTTCTCCATTCCTGAACAGATACTCTAAATCATCAATGATTTCTTTCACTGTATTTTCCAATATTTTCACTCCTTATCTTTATAAAATAACCTTACAAGGTTATTATTGTTGTTTATCAGATATTTTATAAAAAATTCTTAATAACATCCTTAACTCACTTTAAACCGCTTATTTTCCGCTTACAACAGACCCTTTGTCATTTAGGTCTTATGTCATTTACTTTTAAATAAACATTGGTTATATCGAAATCTGAGAAGCCGTTTTTTGATGAGAGTATGATTTTTTGAACTACCCCCACTTCATTTAGAAGTGGGGGATTTGTAAGTAAAGAGTTCTATCGAACTCTAATTTATTAGGCTATCTCCGCATTCCTTGCGGTTAGAAGCCTTATTGCTCCATTCTCTAAAAACAAAAAAAGGAACCCTTTACGGACTCCTTTTTACCTTGCACTATTTTTAAAATAGTGCATTCTTACACCTACTTTTAGTATACATTATAACTCCTATAAAATAGATATGATTAAATAAAGCTGTTACTTTAATTTATAAAAAAGATGCGCGCCTAAAAATCACTTCCATCTCATTGATTTTTTATTATATAAACTTGACAACATAAATATACAAATTATTAACGATAATAAATATACAATTAGAATAATATACAATTGTTTTGTTTCGATGCTATCAAAATAAAGACTCATAATTGGATATGACCAAGGGAATAGTATCCAATAGTTTGTATGAGAGATAAAAAAACTACCTAGTCCACCTATAACCCCTACTAATAATGAAAGTAACGGGATTTTATAAAATATTATATTTATTAAAAAATGTAGATTCACAATAATTAAAGAGCTAATTACCAAAAAAAGTATAGAAAAACTTACTCTTTGATAAACAGTCCCGAGATTATCAACCGTTAATACTATAGGTATACTAGTTATGACTAAAGCACATATTAAATAACAAAAAGTAATTATTAAGCAAAACAAAAACTTATTACTTAATATAGTTTTTAAAGTGATCCCATGATAAATAGCAGACATATATCCTTTTCTTCTGAATTCGTTTACAAAAGAAAATGACACTAATAGACCTATCGCAATAGGTAAAAATAACCTACAAAAAAGGCTCAGAATCGCTATATGCATGAAAACGCCATCTTTTAATTGAGGCGATACAGTTAGAAAAACTTGAAAACTAATTGGTACCAACAGAAATACTAGTAACAGGATATACAATCCATTATGAAGACTTTTTTTATATTCACCTAAAATACCCACTTATTTCACCCTTTATTATTCATATGTATAATATTTAAAACTCACAGTCAATAACATAATTCCTAAAATATATATTGAAGAACTTGCAAGATATAATAAAATAGTTGTTTCTTTAAACATTACGTCACTTACTATATTCAATGCATAAAATATTGGAAATGTCTTTGTAAATATTAAAGGGAATAATCCATATGTTACGATAAAAAATATCCAAATAACTGACAAGGATGCCGCAAGAATTCCCTTTTTTATAATTAAGTGAAAAAGCAATTGAGAATATGGTATTGCTAAAGAT
>NZ_LXLV01000121.1 GCF_001757995.1 Bacillus mycoides
TGATATTATCCCCTTTAAGTAGACAGTGTAAAAAGACCATGTACATACATGGATGTTACACTATTACTTGGAGGGGATTTTTCATGACTAAAAAAGGTTCAATATTTATTACATATTCAGAAGAATTAAAGTTAGCGGCTGTTCAAAGTTATTTAAACGGAGAAGGAAGTTACAATATGATAAAGGAAAAATATCAGATTAGAAGCTCTACACAACTAAAAAATTGGGTGAAAAAATATAAAGAATTTGGTGAAATTACAGATACTCGTGGAAAAAATGGTGGAATGAAAGGTATATCAAATCCTCTAAAAGGCAAACGCGTTCATTTTAAGACGATTGAAGAGGAACGTGACTACTATAAGGCACAGGTTGAATATTTAAAAAAGCAGTATCCGAATCTGTAAATGGAGGTGCACTAAAATATACGGTGAGATATCATATCATTGAATCATTAAAGGGGAAATATCCAGTTATATGGCTTACGAAATTTGCGGGTGTACATCGTTCAAGTTACTATAAGTGGATTCATACAAAAAGTATGAAAAACATGCGACTAGAATCCGAGAAACGATTAAAAAAAGTAATACAATCTATTCACGTAAGGTACAAGGAATATGGTTATCCACGTATGAAAATCGCTTTACAGGAAGAGGGATATTTTATAAATCACAAAAAAGTATATCGCTTAATGAGCGAGCTCAACATTCAATCTATTATTCGAAAGAAGCGTCGCTTCTTTAAAGGGAACTATTCCAATGTTTTTCCGAATGTTTTAAACCGTGAATTCAAAGATCGCCAACAAAATGAAGCGCTTGTTACAGATATTACTTACCTACGATTCCAAGAGGGATTTCGGTATCTTTCTGTTGTACAAGATATTTATAATAACGAAGTTGTTTCTTGGAAAATATCCAAGCGCAACGATAATGAACTTGTATTAGATACAATTGAAATGTTGGCACAAAAAAGAGATGTGCGTGGAACCATTCTCCATTCAGATCAGGGATTCCAGTACACATCTCACGCCTACAACAAACGACTTTTAGGTTTAGGTATCATTGGCAGCCACTCTCGCAAAGGAAACTGCCATGATAATGCCTGTATTGAGTCATTTTTCTCCCATTTTAAATCGGAAATGTTGTATTTGAATCATTTTAAAACAGAAGCAGATTTAATACAAGCAATTGAAGAGTATATTTATTTTTATAACTATAAACGGTTCCAAAAACGACTCAACCACCGAGCTCCGATAGAATATCGAATCTCGATGGCTGCTTAGTCTTTTTAATATTGTCTACTTGACAGGGATAAG
>NZ_LXLV01000122.1 GCF_001757995.1 Bacillus mycoides
AAATAGAACAGTATAAACAATAAATTTTTAGCTACCAATAACTTGAATTTTGAAATGGGTTTTGTATAAATAATGGCCCAAGTACCATATTTATTTTCAGAAGAAATGATAAAATACCACATACAAGCAGAAAAAATGCTTAACGTTAGTGTATTAAAGTTTACTGTAATTGCTATAAGATTTGTAGATTGAAACATGTCAGGATTATTCTTGTTAAAAATAAAATAACTTATACACAAAAAGCTTGATAATAATGAAAAAAACAAAGAAATTAATAATAATTTTCTCCCACCAATTTTCCTCATCTCACTAATTACACTTTTAAAGATAAATTGCATTATTATAGTAACTCCTTTTGTTTAGTTAAAGATAAAAATACTTCCTCTAATGTTGGCTTTTTAGGGCTAACTTCAAAAATATCTATATCATTTTTAATTAATATTCTGGTTAAATTAGGAACACTATCTTGATCTATTATTATTTTGAATACCCCTTCTTTTTCTATGCTATAGGGTATACCCTCTGTATTTAAAATCCTTTCTGTGGGAGCAGTATCATTCACGTGAACAATATATTCTCCAGAAGTAATAATTCTGTTTAAATTCCCTTCATAGAGTAAGCTACCCTTATGTAGTAATGCTATGTGATCTGCTATCATTTCAATTTCAGCTAAATTATGACTAGAAATAAATATAGTCTTCCCCTCATTTTTTACTAAATGAAGTAATAAACGCCTTATCTCGTGTACTCCTTCTGGGTCTAATCCATTTGTCGGCTCGTCAAGAATTAGTATTTTAGGATTATTAAGAATAGCAAAGGAAATACCTAGCCTTTGTTTCATTCCTAAAGAAAAATCTTTAACTTTTTTATCTTTTGCTTTATATATTCCTGTAGTTTTTAATACTCTATCTATTTCATCTAAAGGTTTATTAATCATTTTTTGTACATAGGCTAAATTTTCATATGCTGTTAAATTAGGATAATAGGTAGGTGAATCAATAAAACAACCCACATTTTCAAATAATTCTTCTTTCCATTCTTTGATATCTTTATTATTAAATAATATCGTTCCTTTATCTAATGGAATTAATCCTAATAACATTCGCATAGTTGTTGTTTTTCCTGCACCATTTGGACCAATAAAAGCATATAAACTTCCTTCAGGAACAGATAAGTTTAAATCCCTTACAATGGATTGATTTTCAAAAGATTTTGTTAAATTTTTAGTTTGAATTGCTAATTTCATTTTGTTCCTCTCTTTCTAACCCCCAAATATTTACAAATCATCCAGTAACACTTTATGTATTTCAAACAATTAAGATGGCTTCCTGCCATCCCTTGTCCGAAGCCAATTCATCTCCCACCAACTCACTGGGCTGTGCCCATACACGTTCCTTGAGGAAGGAGTCTTCTTGGCTAAAATGATAAAGTTTGATTAAAAGTACCTACTTCCACTCTTACTCCACGGAATATAAAAAGAATCTAATTTGAAAAGAGATTAATCAAAATAGATTCTTTTCCAGTAGATTTAAGATTGGTTTTTATAAAAATGGTTGATTAAAATTACACATGTTAACCTTACTATGTGATTCTCTGATTAATAAAACGCAAAAAAAATTTGGGAATAGTAACATCTATACATTACCATTATCCTTTTTTTTATAGAAATGGTTCGAATTCTCGACAATAATCCATCCTATAGTTATTAATGTTATAGAAAATAATCTAAGACCCAATCTATACATATAATCTAAATCTTTAAGATAAAAGAAAGATAATATCCCTATAACAGCACCAACTATTCCTAGAATCAAACCCTTATATTTTTGTAAAAACATCAAG
>NZ_LXLV01000123.1 GCF_001757995.1 Bacillus mycoides
AAAAAGCAATGAATAAGTGGGAACGTATGAGTCAAGATTCTTCTTTCCGTCAAGCATATGAAGCAAGAGAAAAGGCCTTAATGGATGAGGCTGCAAAGTTTGCTCATGCTCGTAATGAGGGGAAAAAAGAAGGAATTCAAGAAGGGGTTCAGCAAGGAAAAATACAGATGATTAAAGGGATGCATGAACTTGGTGTACCACTTGAAACGATTGCTAAAGCCAGTAAATTAGTCATAGCTGAGGTTGAACGTATTTTAGAACAAAAATAATCAGCAACAACAAAAGAACCTATTAATTGGGTTCTTTTTTTGAGCTATTTATCAACTAGTGGTAGCACCAATTAGATATTTACGGGTAGTGCTATAACCGTATAATATGACACTTAACTTTATTTTCTTATTAGGGTGACCATACATGCCCATCAATTCAAGAGATTTTAATACTCTCAAATACAAAAAAATGGGTTCTGGTGCAAAGCTTTCTTGAAAAAACGCTTTGCAGCCCTATGATCTCTTGTTTTGCTTACATGAAAATCAATTGTATTTCCTTTTGAATCAACAGCACGATATAGGTACATCCATTGACCTTTGACTTTCACATACGTCTCATCGACTCGCCAAGGATCATTGGTTGATTTAAGATGACGTCGTACTCGCTTATCTAATTCGGGACCAACCCATCGCTTGATAGTTGTATGAGCAATGGAGACCCCTCTTTCCTCCATCATTTCCACCAGGTTACGGAAGCTCAAATTGTACCGTAGGTACCACCTTACTGTTAATAAGATTAGTTCAGGCTGATAATGCTTCCATTTAAACAAATTTTCCTTTTCCATACTGATGACGCACCTTTTTTAGAGTCATACTATCAGTATGTCCAAGATTAGGAGATTACTTGCAAGAGTCTTGAAATTTTCGCACCAGAACCTAAAATACAATTCTGTTAGGTATATATGCACTTTATTCTTTTTTATTTTATTTTTGCAACAGAACCGGTTGAAGAAACATACAAGTATATAACTATAGCTAAATGAGGGAAGCCCTGCAGAGGATGCAGGGCAGTACTAAGATCATCGAGTTGTCGAGTTTATAAGAATTTCTTGGACTGTAGTAAGTTTAACACATGATTTCAAAAAACTTTATATAAGGATGTTACGAACATGTGAACAAAGACAAGTTTTTTCTTTCCGGAATATTCAGCAATCCGATAATATCCCCCACCTAGCAAATGGGTTCCTGGATATTCCGATGCTCGAAAGCATCAAGAAAGGGGAATTGAGATGTTTCCATGTCTCGAACCAACATATTGCAATGATTTAGAAGGGAACAAGTACTTATGTAGATTTGAACATTATGAAGTGGATAGTCGTTTTTAAGGTGAACCGCCAGAATGGAAGGTTGACATCATCGAATTAATGCCAATTATCCCCATCTATAAATGCTGGGGAAAAGGAATCAAAACAAAATAAAAAACCGCCCTGCCCCTAGGGCAGTTTGGAGAAAACACATTTAAAACGCTAACTAGGCATCACCATACCATTTCGGGAAAATTGTACGCTTAGACACAATTTGGAGACATTTCAACGAATTCTTTGTACACTAGCGTGATTTTTTGTTCTTTCTATTGATTTATACTTTATATTTCTTACTATTTCAGCGAAAATGATAACTAGACATATACCATCCATTTAAAACAGGAGGAAGCACAAATGAAATGTTATCAATTGCACTTGGAATTAGTGGGATGTCCTTTCCCCATTTGGAGAAGAGTTAGTTTACCGACAGATTTATCCTTTGATGATTTACATGACGTGATTCAATGCTTATTTCA
>NZ_LXLV01000124.1 GCF_001757995.1 Bacillus mycoides
GGGATGAACTTTGCGCTGCATCTTTATCTAACTTCTGTACAACACCAGCAAAATTACTATAAATCGTAAGTTCTTTCTGTTTTTTATTTAACTCTTCTTTTTGTAACTTTCCTTTTTCCTTCTCAAGATCAGTTGTTTTTTGTGCCATTTCTAACTCACTTACCTGCTCTTCCATTGGGTCTGTTACTTCTTTCGCAGCTCCACCATCTTTTGCCTTCTTAATTTCTTTATTCAATGAATCAATCTTCTTTTTCCCTTGATCGTAACGCATATCAGCCATCTTCTGATCAAGCTCAGCTTGTTTCACCTGTAAATTAATTTCTTCATTATCATAAGAGAATAATTTCGTTCCCTTTTCTACCTCTTGTCCTTCTTTCACTGCAATATCTTTCACTTTTCCTTTAGTTGGATCCGCATAGAAGCTTTCAATATTCCCCGGCTTCACCTGCCCTGAAATCAATTTTGTATTATTAAGTTTACGCTCTGTTACTTTTTCGAAGCTAACATTATCTGCCTTTGCCTCACCCTTCTTCTTACCTTGCATGACAAAAATATTGATGGCTGCAACGATAACAATTAATGTAATAACCCCACTGATAATCCATTTCTTCTTTTTGTTAAGTTTACGTGTTGTATTTGGTAACATGGTGTATCTCCTTTCATGATAATATACTTTTTAAGTATATTATAATTTTTAAAGATAACATGAATAACATATATAATATTATGCAATATTGCATATAAAAAGGTTCTGGTGCAAAAATATTAGTTAGAAACATAGAGTAGCAATTTCCTATTCATTTCTATCTTATGAAGCTAAGCCAAACAATTTATGAATAAATTCTTTCTGGTTTTGGACAGACTTATCCAGTAAAACAAGTTGCCCTTTTTTCATCATATGCATGGCTTCAACACCACTCAATATAGAGATTGCTGCTTTAAACGACTTGAATCCTAACATAGAACGAACTCGCCTTTTAATAAACCGGTGGTCTTGTTTCACTATATTATTGAGATATTTAACTTGCCTTAGTTGTATGCCTTCAGGCATATGTTTCTCTTCTTTCAACTCTTGAATCGCTACAGGATAGGCAGAGTTCTTATCTACTGTTATCACGCGAGGTTTAGAAACATACGAAAAAGCGCTTGGCTGCTTGTTTATCTCTTGATTTACTTAGATAAAAATCAATTTTATTACCCTCTGAATCAACTACACTATACAGGTACATCCATTGACTTTTTACTTTGATATATGTATCATCGACTCTCCAAGAGTCATCGGTTTGCTTGAGATGAAAACGGATTCTTTTGTCTAATTCAGGACCAAACTGATGAACCCAACGCATAATCGTTGTATGAGCAAAGGATAAGCCCCGTTCCCCCATCATTTCCACCAAATCACGAAAGATCAAGTGTATCAGTATGTTCAAGATTTAGAGATTACTTGCAATTATCTTGAAGTTTTCGCACCAGAACCGATAAAATATGCACCACATTTGTTTATAGAAAGTAATACTTTTTCATGATATTTTTGAAAGAGTTTTGTTACATTTTCGAAAGAAATATGAAAGATATTTAAACTAAGATAAACTCACGAATATAAATTTTATATTAATCGTTAGTAAATTGAACTACCCCCACTTTCACTTCGTTTAGAAGTGGGGGATTCCTAAGTAAAGAGTTCTATCGAACTCTAATTTATTAGGCTATCTCCACAGTCCTTGCGGTTAGAAGCCTTATCGCTTCATTCTTT
>NZ_LXLV01000125.1 GCF_001757995.1 Bacillus mycoides
TGATATTATCCCCTTAAGGTAGACAGTGTAAAAAGACCATGAACAAACATGGATGTTACACTTCTACTTGGAGGGGATTTTATTATGGCTAAAAAAGGGTCTACATTTCAAACTTATTCAAATGAATTAAAGATACAAGCTGTAGAAAGTTTTTTAAATGGTGAGGGTAGTCAATCAGCTATAGCGAAGAAATATGGACTTAAAAGTAGAACGCAATTAATAGAGTGGGTTAGGAAATATCAAGAAACAGGCGGTATTTCAGACTCACGGGGAAAAAGTAGTGGTAATAAGGGCCTCAAAAACCCCTTGAAAGGTCGTCCTCGTACGAAATTCGATAGTATGGAAGAGGAGTTGGAATACTACAAGGCACAGGTGGCGTACTTAAAAAAGCAGTATCCAAATCTGTAGGAGGTGTCCTTGCTCAAACAGCTAAGTACGAGATTATTGAAGAACTACGTTCTCGATACAAAGTAATCTGGCTTGTCGTCATTGCTCAGTTAAATCGTTCTAGCTACTATAAGTGGCGTTCAACACGTATGCAAAGAAAATTACGTTTTTCAAAGGATGATACATTGCGTGAACAAATTCAAGCGATTCACATAAAACACAAGGAATATGGCTATCCTCGTATGACAATTGCCTTACGAGAAGAGGGCTTTTTAGTGAATCACAAAAAAGTATGTAGACTTATGCAAGAGCTTCAAATTCAATCGATCATCCGTAAAAAGCGACGCTTTTTTAAAGGGAAATCCTCAAAGATTTTCCCAAATGTAGTAGAACGCCAATTCCAAAATCGCAAACAAAATGAGGTATTTGTCACAGACATCACTTACTTGCCATTCAAAGATAATTTTCTCTATTTATCGGTCGTCCAAGACATTTACAATAATGAAATTGTTGCTTGGAAACTCTCACATCGCAATGATCTACAACTTGTTCTCGATACACTTGATTTAGCAACACAAAAAAGAGATGTGTATGGAACCATCATCCACTCAGATCAAGGATTCCAATACACATCTCATGCTTATCATCGTACGCTTCAACAGCTAGGTGCCATCGGCAGCCACTCTCGCAAAGGAAACTGCCATGACAATGCTTGTATTGAATCATTCTTTTCTCATTTTAAATCTGAAATGTTTTATCTCAATTATTATCAAACAAAAGAAGAATTGATTCAAGCAATTGAAACATACATCTATCATTATAACTACAAACGATTCCAAAAACGACTCAATCATCGAGCTCCGAT
>NZ_LXLV01000126.1 GCF_001757995.1 Bacillus mycoides
CTGCCTGTTCCGCCACCCCGGCATGTCATATTGAAAATTGGAGCGGAAGACGGGATTCGAACCCGCGACCCCAACCTTGGCAAGGTTGTATTCTACCACTGAACTACTTCCGCAAGACATGTATGAGATATTTTATTAAAAGTGCGGGTGAAGGGAGTCGAACCCCCACGCCAAAGGCGCCAGATCCTAAGTCTGGTGCGTCTGCCAATTCCGCCACACCCGCATATTTTTTTAAGAAAATGGTGAGCCATGAAGGATTCGAACCTTCGACCCTCTGATTAAAAGTCAGATGCTCTACCAACTGAGCTAATGGCTCTTAATGGCTGGGCTAGCTGGATTCGAACCAGCGCATGACGGAGTCAAAGTCCGTTGCCTTACCGCTTGGCTATAGCCCAATAATTAAGAAATGGTGGAGGGGGGCAGATTCGAACTGCCGAACCCGAAGGAGCGGATTTACAGTCCGCCGCGTTTAGCCACTTCGCTACCCCTCCGACATATATGGTGGAGGATGACGGGATCGAACCGCCGACCCCCTGCTTGTAAGGCAGGTGCTCTCCCAGCTGAGCTAATCCTCCATTTTGCCTGGCAACGTCCTACTCTCACAGGGACAAGGTCCCAACTACCATCGGCGCTAGAGAGCTTAACTTCCGTGTTCGGTATGGGAACGGGTGTGACCTCTCTGCCATCATTACCAGACTATATTCATTTAAGACAAGAATCATCATAACTTATTCGACATTTAAAGTCAACAAGTTTTTTATATTCTTTCAAAACTAGATAACATCGCTTCATATTATATGGTTAAGTCCTCGATCTATTAGTATTCGTCAGCTCCACATGTCACCATGCTTCCACCTCGAACCTATCAACCTGATCATCTTTCAGGGATCTTACTAGCTTACGCTATGGGAA
>NZ_LXLV01000127.1 GCF_001757995.1 Bacillus mycoides
TTTTATCATTTTAGCCAAGAAGACTCCTTCCTCAAGGAACGCGAAGTGAGTAGGTGGGAGATGAATTGGCTTCGAACAAGGGATGGCAGGAAGCCCTCTTAATTGTTCGACATACATAAATTGTTACTACACTTCCTAGCGAATGTATGTTTGTTGTATAATAGACACATATTGAAATGGAGGTGAAATGAATGATGATCAATAAAGCATATAAATTTCGTATCTATCCAAATATATCACAAGCGATCCTAATCAATAAAACGATTGGTTGTTCTCGTTTTGTATTCAATCATTTCCTATCCCTATGGGATAATGCATACAAAGAAACAGGAAAAGGTTTGACATATGGTACATGCTCTGCCAAACTTCCTGCCATGAAGAAAGAGTTTGTTTGGCTAAAAGAAGTGGATAGTATTGCTATTCAATCGTCTGTTCGCAACCTTGCGGATGCTTATACACGCTTTTTCAAAAAACAAAACAGTGCCCCGCGTTTCAAATCTAAGAAGAACAACGTACAATCTTATACCACAAAACAAACAAATGAAAACATTGCTGTTGTAGGAAACAAAATGAAATTGCCAAAGCTAGGTCTTGTTCGATTTGCCAAAAGTCGTGAAGTAAAGGGACGTATTTTAAATGCTACGGTTAGACGGAATCCTTCTGGCAGATACTTTGTGTCATTATTAGTTGAAACAGAAGTGCAAGAACTTCCGAAAACACAATCTTACATTGGAATGGATGTAGGACTAAAAGATTTTGCCATTTTGTCAGATGGAACAACCTATGAAAATCCGAAGTTTTTTCGATCATTAGAAGAGAAGTTGGTGAAAGCACAGCGTGTTCTTTCTAGAAGAACGAAAGGATCTTCCCGTTGGAATAAACAGCGAGTAAAGGTAGCCAAAATTCATGAATACATGGCAAATGCTAGAAAAGATTACTTGGACAAAGTCTCAACTGAAATCATCAAAAACCACGATGTTATCGGTATAGAGGATTTGCAAGTATCGAATATGTTAAAGAATCATAAGTTAGCAAAAGCAATTAGTGAGGTATCATGGTCACAGTTTCGAGCCATGTTGGAATATAAAGCAAAATGGTACGGCAAACAAGTCATTGTCGTATCGAAAACATTTGCTTCAAGCCAATTATGTTCTTGTTGTGGATATCAAAACAAAGACGTTAAAAATCTAAACCTACGTAAATGGGACTGCCCTTCTTGTCGTACACATCATGATAGGGATATTAACGCAAGTATCAATCTAAAGAATGAAGCGATAAGGCTTCTAACCGCAAGGACTGTGGAGATAGCCTAATAAATTAGAGTTCGATAGAACTCTTTACTTAGGAATCCCCCACTTCTAAACGAAGTGAAAGTGGGGGTAGTTCAA
>NZ_LXLV01000128.1 GCF_001757995.1 Bacillus mycoides
AGAACATTGAATTGTTTAAAGGAGAACAAAAAATTGCACGAGATAAGATCAAAAAATTAGAGCAAAAGGCACAAGAAATTAATAAAAACTGAAAAAAGACATAGGGACATGATGGAGACATTGAGGGCAAACAAGGGGACACGGACGGGACATTTAGAAAAAATAACGGGACGTGGTGGAGACATTAATGAAAAATATGGGGACGTAATGGGGACATTCAGCTTCTTTCCTTGTTCCCATCGTTTTGCTAGGCTCCGCCTAGCTTCACACCATAGGTGGGAACAAAAACCCCTTATGCTCTTCTCACTATTTTTTGATCTCTACCCAGATTTGCAGAAAGGAGAGGGAAAAGTGGAAATCAGAATTAGAGAAGTAGATCCAATTGCCGTAAAGAAAATAGATGAAATTGCAAAGAGGAAAGGATTATCCAGGCAGAAATTTTTGAAAGACCAAATTGAAATGCTGGCATTTTTTCAGCAACAACATAAAAGAGAAATGGAATTAGAAAATATCATCCAAAAGAACATCCGTATGATGAATGATTGTTATGGCGAAATGAAAAAAATGAATGAGTTTATTCAAATGATGATGCAGGATGATGAAAATGAGTAATGGGGTTCCTGTTCACTCTTCAGTCACGCCAGGTGTTGTTTTAAAAACAAAATTTGTATTGCCGAGTTCGGATGCCTTTCAGAACTATATTGAGTATGTAGATCGAGAAGAAGCAAAAAGTGAAGTGAAGCTGAATCCGAAAATGTTTGAAACGTATCAAGACTATATGGGGAATCCAGAAAAGACATCGGCACTGTTTACGGAACACGCAAATCGCTTAACAGAAAGTGAGAAAAAAGCCTTAAAGGAAATGTTTAAAACCGCTCATGAAAATGGAAGTATTATGTGGCAAGATGTCATTTCTTTTCATAATCCTTGGCTTGAGGAACAAGGCATATATGATGGGAAAACTAAAACATTGGATGAAAAAAAGTTAATGGATGGGACACGGCTTGCGATGAAGGAAATGCAAAAAAGGGAGGGGCTAGAAAAAAGTTCTACCTGGTCAGCAGCCATTCATTTTAATACGAATAATATTCATATTCATGTGGCAACTGTTGAACCATTTCCAACGAGAGAACGTGGAAAAAGAAAACCAAAAACATTGGATGCGATGAGGGGGAAAGTTGTAAATAATCTGTTAGATCGTACGCAGGAACAAAAACAAATTAATGATTTGATTCGAAACAACATGGTGGGAAGTAAAAAAGAAGATTCCGTTTTTGATTGGCGCAATCAACATTTGAAACCATTGTTTTTACAAATCTATAAACAGTTACCAAGTGATAAAAGACAGTGGCAATATAGTTACAATACCATTCAGCCATTGAAGCCGGAAATTGATGAATTAAGCAGGCGATATATTCAACATCATCATAAAAAAGATTACGATCAGTTTCTCCAAAAGTTAGATAAAGAAGTGCAAGTTTTTAAAGAAGCATACGGAGAAGGCAAGTATGATAAGAAGCAATATGAAAATTATAAGACGAATAAAATCAATGACCTGTATAAAAGAATGGGGAACGCTTTTTTACAAGAAATGAAGGCATACGATAAAGAACAAAAGAGAATCCATCACATGAAAAAATCAAAGCCGTTTCAAAAATTTCAACAGAATGTATCTATACAGTATT
>NZ_LXLV01000129.1 GCF_001757995.1 Bacillus mycoides
AATTCTTCTGAATATGTAATAAATATTGAACCTTTTTTAGTCATGAAAAATCCCCTCCAAGTAATAGTGTAACATCCATGTATGTACATGGTCTTTTTACACTGTCTACTTAAAGGGGATAATATCACATGTGAGTGTCTTTTCTTCATGAAAAAATCCCCGTGTTAAACAAAAAATAAAATAAACTGCCCATATGGACAGCTTATTTACATAATTATCGTTATTGGAAGTTATTTATTTGCTAATAAATCTTCTGCATAACATTTAATCATCATATAGCCTGCGGGACCAAACTGATCATACGTATCTGCTTCTTCTTTGGTGGCCTGTCTAAGTATTGAGTACCCTTTCATTAACATACAATTCTCATCATGAACCAGTTGTGAAGTGAAATAATCTTCTTCAATTCCATCTAATTCTAATGAACGATAGCCACTTATAAAACCATCTAATGCTGTTTCATGAATGGTTTTAATGTGAACATCCAATTGTATTAACGTTTTACAACCTTTTAAATCTTCAGCTATAGACGGGCTATCCCCGATCCAGTCCATCAAACCTGCTAAAAATCCCCTTCTACTATTTGGATCTGTTTCAATTACTCTACCACATGCAAATTTCCTGTTATCTAAAGGGATAGTCCAAAATTGTCCTGGTACTAAATAACGATTTGATTTTGGTTTAAATGGATAGTTTATACTCATTGTTCTCCCCATCTCTTTTTTATTTATTGTATAACATATTCATGTAAAGTTAACATAACGTCCTATTATCGGTAGCAAGAATAAGGAGGAACCCTAATCTCACAAGTAAATCTCCTTTTTTTGTTCTATGGATCTATGCATTTTTTTATACATTCCTATCCTAGCGCGGTTTTAGGGTTCTCGTTTGTTATTGGATTAGCAGAAAAACTGTATAAAATCTTGCATGCTCTTAGCGGGGTACCGCCACACATCCATCAACTTAAGGATTTAGACTATTTTTAAACTTAAAAGCACGTTACTATTCTCTTATGTTAATGAGAAAGGGTGACGTGCTTTTTATGAATATGCATCAAAAACAAGAGCTGTCTTTATTTGCCGAAGAGTTATATCGATATATGTCTCCCGCT
>NZ_LXLV01000130.1 GCF_001757995.1 Bacillus mycoides
ACATCTATCATTATAACTACAAACGATTCCAAAAACGACTCAATCATCGAGCTCCGATCGAATATCGAATTTCGATGGCTGCATAGTCTTTTTTACAGTTGTCTACTTGACGGGGATAAGTCCAAACAAGCATAACCCCGTTCTAAATTTAGGACGGGGTTAAAATATAGTCGTTTAATTTTCGACATAAGATACTTCATTGTACTTAAAAATATAACAATAAATTCGTTTAACAACTATTTTCTCTATTTCATGTCGTGGGTTTTCATTTTATCCAATTCTTTTTGTATCTTCTTATGAAAATACTTTCTACCTAGATTCCATTCTATACATAAGAAAAACATCCCTAATAATAGATAAAGGATAAAACCACTAGTACTTTCAATACGACTCGTTATAAACAACCATGTCAGAAATACAATATGTGCTACTGGTAAAATTGCCCCCCAATAGATATTGTTTCTACTTGATAAGAAAAATTGAACAGCTAAAATACCAGCATAAATAAGAACCATTATTCCCCATCTCTTTCTTGTTTATATTTTTCAATAATCAATTTTGCATCTTCTACACTTATCCGATCATCAATCGACAGGCTCTTGATAAATTTAATAAATTCCTCGTTTTCTACGGCATCATTCATTTTTATCTTATCGATTAATCGATCAAGTTTAAGTCTTACTGTTGGGTATGATACCTCATAAACCTTTGCAATCTCTTTTAAAGAACCCATTTGAATTAAGTTACTCAAGTGGGTATTGCTTCACAATCTGGCCCGATTGTTGAATAAAATGACTGGCGTTTTTTAAACAACTTTATTATCTCTGTACACCTAACTCACCTTAAACCGCTTATTTTCACTTACAACACATCCCTTGTTATTTAGGTCTTATGTCATTCACTTTCAAATAAACATTTGTTATATCGAAATCTGAGAAGCCGTTTTTTGATGAGAGTATGATTTTTTAAAGTTAATTCCTAAAAATAACAAAAGAGCTGGATTTTCATCACAGCTCATTTACTGATTGGTTCTGTATGTGTACATGTCGGATATTGAGAACAGCCAAAAAACTTATTTCCAGTTTTATTCGAATTACGAACGACTAAATGATTTTTACATGTTGGACATTTCCGTTCTTCAGGTTTTACCCCTTGATATACATCTTCAGCCGAATATTCGGGATTAATTTTATTAATCAATTTTTGAAGTTCTACACGATCTATTAATTTTACATTGCATGCCTCCGCTAATTCTTTCGCCTGCCTTGTATATACACTGTTCGTCATTTGAAAGGTCGTTTTTTAATTAAAACCTCAATTTTTTCATGTATTCTTTAAATAATGGGATCTGTTAAAGTAAAATGTTGATATTTAATCATTGAAAAAGGACTGTAAAATTTAGACAGCCCTTTTGAATTCTTATAGAACTAAAGCATGCGTTAGTTCCATAAGAATATGTATTGGTTTGGAATAAAGTTTAATCAGAAATGTTTTACAAACCCTTATTTGATAAGAGACAAAAAGAATCCATTTTGAAAAAAGATTGATCAAAACGGAATTCTACTTTGTGAATCATTATACAATT
>NZ_LXLV01000131.1 GCF_001757995.1 Bacillus mycoides
TTATCTGAATAAGTTTGAAATTTATCCCCTTTTTTAACCATAATAAAATCCCCTCCAAGTAAAAGTGTAACATCCATGTGTATTCATGGTCTTTTTACACTGTCTACCTTAAGGGGATAATATCAATCAGTCTGTCCAAAATCAAAAAGAGTTTATCCACCAAGTGTTTGGACTTATAGCATAAAATACGATTTCACTAGGAATCTACTATTATCCGCGTTCTTCTTCATATATTTGCACCAGAACCCAACGTAGAGTATATAGCCAACAGAAAGAGTTTGTAGAAGATCAATATGTAACGGAGAATCACGCTATAATGATGTACGAACCATTATTAGCTTGTAATTCAGAAAAATCCCAATCCAGGTTACTTTCAAGACGGAAGAATAAAGAAAGGTATGCAGTACATTCAGTTAGATATGGAGAAGTTGATGCATTCCATGCAGCCAGGACAAACCTATGATATAACAGATGCTTATGTAGGGATGAGTGACAAAGTACAGACTCATGTTATTGTTCATCGACTTACAGAAAAACAACAAAAAAACGTCTACAAGATCAAGCTGTTCGAGAGAAAAAGAAAGGAATGACGTATTCTCCTCGCTTTGTTTTGCAAAAGTTTAGCTTACTTTTAAAAACTTTGCAACAGAACCGAATTACTACTTACGCCAACATGATTTTATTGTTATATTTAAAATACGCGAATTTGTAAAATTATCAATAAGAACAATTATTAGTAATAGGAGGTTTTATTATCAAAGGAAAACATCGTAACATTACCCTCGCAATATTAGGACTATATTCCGTTCTGATTCTCTACTTTATGTTTCTTGGTTTCGATAGATTGGGATTAAAATATATTAACCATGAATATGAATTCCAGTTAATTCCGAGTAGTATTCCTTTGAGCTTGCCAAATATGGTAGATAGGGAAGATTTTAATCTATGGTTTTTTAATTTTGGAAATTTAACAGCATTCATACCTTTTGGGGTATTAATTCCTATGTTATATCGTTGTAGCTTTATTAGATTTATTACTTCATTCTGTATTTCTATTCTTATACTAGAAGTCCTACAAATGGTTACTTTTCTTGGTGGCTTTGACATTGATGATGTAATTGTTAATGCAATGGGTGCTACAATAGGATTTTGTGCATATAAAATAGGATTTCGCTCTAATAATACTTTGAAAAACTTTATTATTACAGGTGTAACAGCATTTATCTTGACATTAGGAGTACTTGTAGTTGTAGGCGAAATTAATAAATCATTAGAAAAAGAACAACAATCCCTAAAAAACGGAACCGTTATAGCGCTAAATCAACTGACAGAAAGTACTGGATATGTACCGAAAGTTAACAATTCGACTAGCTTTGAAGTGGCTCATAAAAAAATTGAACCTAAATTAAATATGTATAGTAGTAAAGGGACAAATTCTCAGCAATTTAAATACTTGTTAAAAGGTAAGTATGCAAAACTTTCGGGATATCTCGGTGTCCCTGATAGTGCTAGCAAACATTCCGGTAAGATAATTATTTCTATTGATGGAAAAGATGTACAAACCATTCGATTCTCTGAAGAAAGCATATCTAAATCCACAAGTTCTTTTAAGATAGAGTTGGCTAAAGCAAATGAACTTAGTATTAAATTTATTGATACAGATGCATTGCTATGGGATGTCAAGCTTACAGAATGGGAAAAATAATGAATTGAATTCCACTAGTTTAGATACTAGCGGATTATTTTATATGTTCAAATATCTAATTGAACAATTCTTGCCCTGCCAAAAGTGTTTATGAAAGGATCTATGTTTAACATCTAACTCGGTTGAATCCTTTCTAGTTTTTTTATTTATCATTCTTTGAATGTATACTTTTATTGGTGGTTTTAGAGAGTATAGATAAAAATATTGACTATCGAAATATCCCCATCATTATCGTCATGACAAGTCCATGAGTACCAATTACAATTTTATGACCTTTAAAATTCGTTAAATAGTGTCTCAAAACTCATCTTTAAATCAAATTCTCTATTCAACTCGTGTTATGGAGTTTTGAGAATCCTTTAGCGTATAAAAACGTTAAAATGTGCGTCCTACCCCATGCCCATCAACCTAATATTTTGAAGTACCCCAAAACAAAAATTTTATCATTTTAGCCAAGAAGACTCCTTCCTCAAGGAACGTGAAGGGTCGCAGCCCAGTGAGTAGGTCGGAGATGAATTGGCTTCGGACAAGGGGTGGCATGAAGCCATCTTAATTGTTCGACATATGTAAAGTGTTACTGGGTAATTTGTCATTATCACTTCACTACCTATCGAATGTACGTTTGTTGTATGATAGACACATGTCGAACTGGAGGTGAAACGAATGATTATCAATAAAGCATATAAATTTCGTATATATCCAAATAAAGCGCAAGCAACGCTAATCAATAAAACGATTGGTTGTTCTCGTTTTGTATTCAATCATTTCCTATCTCTATGGGATAACGCATACAAAGAAACAGGAAACGGTTTGACATATGGTACATGCTCTGCCAAACTTCCTGTCATGAAGAAAGAGTTTGTTTGGTTAAAAGAAGTAGATAGCATTGCTATTCAGTCGTCTGTTCGCAACCTTGCGGATGCTTATACACGTTTTTTCAAAAAACAAAACAGTGCTCCGCCTTGCATGTAT
>NZ_LXLV01000132.1 GCF_001757995.1 Bacillus mycoides
AAACTTAAAAGCACGTTACTATTCTCTTATGTTAATGAGAAAGGGTGACGTGCTTTTTATGAATATGCATCAAAAACAAGAGCTGTCTTTATTTGCCGAAGAGTTATATCGATATATGTCTCCCGCTACACTTAATCAATTAGCTATAGAAGCAGGTGGAATGAAACGAAAACGTAAGTGCCATGGGCACCATTTTTTATCTTTGTGTGTATGGTTAAATCAACAAATCGCTACTACCTCTCTTACTCAACTTTGTAGTCAATTAGAAACTTCAACAGGAATTTTATTAAGTCCTGAGGGACTGAATCGACGATTTAACTCGGCTTCTGTAGCCTTCTTTCGAAATGTATTTACTACACTTCTACAAGCTAAAATTGGAGGATCATCTACAATTTCTCATTCTCTTTCTGCTTACTTTGAGCGGATTCGCATCCTTGATTCTACAACCTTTCAAGTTCCAGATCGATTCGCAGCTACTTATCCTGGTGCCGGAGGCTGTAGTCATACAGCTGGTGTAAAAATTCAATTAGAGTATGACTTGTTGAGTGGAGAGTTTTCTGATGTGAAAATTGAACCAGGAAAACGAAGTGATCAGGCATATGGGGCGACTCGAATGGACATGACACAAAAGAATGAACTATATATTCGTGACTTAGGGTATTTTCGTTTACAAGACTTTAAATCGATCCAAGATAAGGAAGGGTATTATTTATCGCGTCTTAAATTACCAACTAAAATATATAGAAAAGAATTCGAAACAGTGGTATTTAAAACAAAACCTGCTCAATTGAGACCGGTATATATACAAATTCATTTGGAAGACATCATGAACCAATTACAACCTGGCCAAGTGTATGAATTACATGATGTATATGTAGGGAGCAAAGACAAACTACCCACTCGCATTGTGGTTTATAGATGTACAGAGGAGCAAAAACAGAAACGTCTACATGATCGAGCTATTCGTGAAAAGAAAAAAGGGATTACATATACAGAGCGTACGAAACTTTTACAAGGAATTACGGTATATATGACAAACATTCCTACGGAATGGGTACCGAAAGAGAAAATCTATGATTTATATTCACTGCGTTGGCAAATTGAGCTGTTATTTAAAATATGGAAATCCTGGTTTCAAATTCATCGTTGTAAATCTATTAAACAAGAGCGATTAGAATGCCACCTTTATGGGCAACTCATTAGTATCCTATTATGTTCTTCTACTATGTTTAAAATGAGAGAACTCCTGTTACGTAAGAAACAGAAAGAGCTAAGTGAATATAAAGCGATGTACATAATTAAAGATTATTTCTTACTTTTTCATCAAGCATTACATAAAAACACCCAAGAATTATCAAAGATTCTCCTTCGTCTGTTTAACCTCCTACAGCGAAACGGACGAAAATCCCACAGATATGAGAAAAAAACAGTCTTTGATATTTTGGGTGTTGTGTATGAGTATACCACTTCTGCTCATCAAGTAGCATAGCGAAAAATTTGAAACCCGTCAG
>NZ_LXLV01000133.1 GCF_001757995.1 Bacillus mycoides
TATTTATACATATAATAAACTGTTTTTTATAGGCATATTATTTATGCTTATATTTACTATAGGAATATGTATAGTTTCTAGTTGTATATATACAAAAAAAAATTGTATAAAGGTGTTGAAATCCAATTGAAACAAATCTTTATCGAAGCAAAAGAAAGTTTATTAAAGAAAAAAATCTTTGCATTATTAATATTAGTACAAGCAACCGTTTTTTTCTTCTTATTATCAGTTTTATTTTTACACTTTAATAATGTAGATACAAAAACAAAAAGCTTTTATGCACAATATGAAGGGAAAAACATTTATCAATTATCAGATGAGTTATTCAATGAGAAAGAACAAGAATACCTTTCCAAAGATGAAAGTTTAGCAAACTTAAAAAACTTTTATAATAGGTTAAATAAAAGTAGTGATTTTAAATATTTAAATACTACAACACAACCCATAGGGATAGTTAACTTTAAAGGAAATAAAACATTTTGGGAAGGATATGAAGATGGCTCTTTTCCTCCTCATGAGATTGATGGAAAAAAGTATGAATTTGTTAAATCATTGCAGATAAATAAACAAGTCATTGACTCTTTTGACCTAAAACTCCGAGAAGGTGATATGTTTCAAAAAGATGATTATATATATAATCATAATAAATCAATCCCCGTCATTCTAGGTTCAGATTATCAATCTATTTATAAAATTGGTGATGAAGTTGAAATAGATTACATGATGAAATCACTTAAAGGACGAGTTGTAGGCATATTAGAGCCAAACTCAGTTTTACCTGTAAGAGAAAATATAGAATTTTATCTAGATAAACATATAATACTCCCAAGTTTTTCTATAGAACAAGCACCAATAAATAAAGATGATAGTACATTTCAAAAAAGACATTATCTACAGTTGATTAATGGTCAAATTTTCACAGAAAAAGGAAGCTTACAAGTAAGAAAACTAATCGATGAAATTTCACAATCTACAAATTTTTATGACCTAATAATCATAGGAGCTAACGATACTGGGATAGACATAATGTTTTCCATGCTCAAACAAAATATAAATTTACTAATTATGTTAACTGTTCTATTATTTTGTTTCTGTGTAGTGACCGTATTCTTTTCATTCATTATGAAATGGAATATAAATATACAAAAATATGCAATTCATCTTATATCAGGAGCCACAGTATACAATATTTTAAGTTATATGTTTTGGGAGATACTTATAATTATGTCAATAAGCCTAATGGCTGTCGTTATTAGTATTACATTTATTGGATCTATGCCAATCACATACTATTTTATGATTATACTAATTGGATTAGCGATAACGTTATTTATAA
>NZ_LXLV01000134.1 GCF_001757995.1 Bacillus mycoides
TCTTCATTATATGCTGCTATCACAACACTAACAAAAGGTTGGTAAGACGAATTAGCAAATAAACGAGATTTTGTTTTCTTTTTTTGCTTGAATGAAAAATAAATTAAAAATAGGAATCGGAAAATACCTAATCCAATAGCAATATAAAAAATAGTTGTTAATATATGCTTAGAATATCCGGCTCCTAAAAAAACAGCTTTATTGTAAAGTAAATATTGCTTATCCTCAGAAGAAACGAGAGGCATAACTTCATCTCGTTCTTTACCCATTAAATCTGAAATTGTTACAAAACTATATCCATGCTTTTTAAGGTCTTTAATAATAATTGGCAGCGCCTCTACCGTATGGGTACGATTCCCTCCTGCATCATGGAGAAGAATAACATTTCCCTCCCCCTTATAAATGGGATTAACAGCACGCTTTACTAATTCATTTGTTGATGGCGTCGCCCAGTCCTCAGGATCAACTTTTTCTGCCACCATTGTATAGTTCATATTTTGTGCACGCAAAATAGGCAATATTTCATTTGATGAATCCGGGTCGGCATCTGCTTCATATGGTGGCCTAAATAAAACCGTAGAATGTCCAGTTATTTCCTGAATCAGGCGCTGAGTTGTATTCAGCTCTACTTTTGTTCGTAGTAAAGACGTATCAGCTACGTTAGGATGCTTGAAGGTATGATTGCCAATTTCATGCCCTTCATCGTACATTCTTTTAACAAGACTAGGATTTAGTTGGGCGTTTTCACCAAGTATAAAAAAGGCTGCTTTTATTTTATGCTCTTTTAATATATCTAGAATTTCCGGTGTGTATTTAGGATCTGGTCCATCATCAAATGTTAGTACTACTTGTTTCCCTTTTGGTTTTCCATAGCGCTGTACTTGATATGCAGATGGTAGTGATTGATACACTTCATCTGTAAGATAACCTTCTTTGCCTACTTTAAAATCTCTCAATCCATTTTGTCTTTCAATCTCAATCTGTAAAATTTCGCCTTGTCCAGAATAATTTACTTCATCTAAACTAGCGATTTTATGTAATGCATCAGGATTTTTTTGTACTTCAATAGGATCTTTTAAAGCTTTCCATACAGTAGGATCTTCTGCTCCTAGTCTCCATAACGCAAATCCTTTTGCATTGTTGTTCATTGCGATTTTTACTTGATTATAAAGAGTAACACCATCTAAGAACCAAGCAGTATGTTCTTTCGCTCCTGTTTTATATCTAAAATAAGGATTTCCACTAATCTTATCCCAATGAATTTTTATATTTGAATCATGAGCCATTGTCATAACTTCTGAGAAAGTTAAAGACTTCGCAGGTTTTTTACTTTTCACTTCCCAATCATATCCATAGTTACCGAAAGCGACTATAAGTTTCTCAGACGGAATATCTAGTTCATTGAGCGTATGTTCAAACCATTTATTTGAAGCAATTGGTCCTGG
>NZ_LXLV01000135.1 GCF_001757995.1 Bacillus mycoides
TGAACACCACATTATTTTTCTTATCCTGGGCGATGAGATCCTTTTTAATCAGCCAGTTCACCAAGCGAGGATCTATTTTCCGTTCATGAATTAGATATTCTTTAATCTCTGTTTGCTTATTTACTTCCAGGTGTTTGGGATAACTAAAAGGCTGCTGCCCTTGTTTGCGCTCCTCTTCAGCTTTTGAGCGATCAAACTCTTTGTAATCCCCCTTTTGAATATCCATCACGGCTTGAGGGAATGTCATGTCATAGTACATCATCGCAAAGCTAATCGCTCCATATCCTTTCTCCCCTCGACTATTCCAGGCGTATTGATTCCCTTTAATGATGAGACTGTCATGTTCCGTATGACGATAATAATTTCCTTCTTTCTTAAACGTTTCTCCTTTTGCTTCCAGATATGAAATCAAGTCAATTTTTCTTGCTTTCATCGCATCCTCCGTACTGACATGTGCCATTACGGAATCCCCCCTTTACTCTATAAAATGAAATAAAAAAGAGGACTATTCCGTTTCCTAGTCCTCTTTTACATGCATTTAATTTTTATTTGCCGAATAAGAATTTTAATCGCTTCTCCTGTACGCTATATGATAAACGAGCGTCAAATTTTTTCCCGTTTTTGTTCGAGATAAACCCTTTAATCTGATCCGTTACATTCTTTTCTAATAACTTTTTTACATGGTTACTACTTAGATTTTTACCAGAGAATGTACCAAAAATAATGAAGTCACAGCCTTTTTTGTATTTCTCACATAAGTAATTACTTTTCCCTACAAGAACTCTACTCTTACATAATGGACATTTGCCAATGGTACGATCTTCAGTCGTTGGAAAACGGAATTTCAGACTTCCGTCCGCTTCCATATAGATAGCTGCTGTAAATTCTCCCTTTTCTCCTTGAAAGCCGTTGATAAAATCCGTTGTTTTATACTGAATTAGCTTTTTCATCTGATTACCAGGGATTGCTTTTCCTTTCATCTTGGCTGGTAACATAAAATCACATCCGTTTTGATGCTCCGTGCATCCATAAAACGTTTTACGATGAAGGATCTCCCCTTTTTTACATTTTGGGCATTTACCAAATGACAGCTCCTCTTGTGTTGGAAACTGAAATTTGATATTTCCTTCATGTAACACTAGATAAGCGGAAAACTCCTTCTCATTGGACTTAAATCCTTTTAAAAGATCTGTTTTCCTATCCTCAAACAGTTTTTTCGCTTGCGCTTCCGGAATCGCTTTTTCTTTAATTTTTTTCGGTAAGGAGATTTCACATTCCGGATAATTACTGCAACCATAAAAATTACCTTTATGAAGGATTTTTCCTTTTCTACAAGGGC
>NZ_LXLV01000136.1 GCF_001757995.1 Bacillus mycoides
TTATTTTACTAACTTATATCATGCTTTCACACCAAACAACAAACGTAAAAAGTGCTTTAGATTTATTCTTTAGGAGATTGTTATTTTATAAGTTCTTCGATGTTATTACTTTTTTTGATTGTTTCTGATGATAGCCAGAGTGAATAACTTGTTCCATCCTTGTTCCTTAAAAATATGTTAAATTCCTTATTATATAGTTCTTCTTTAAGAATAGTGACTACCTTTCTCAAATCCTCTATTACATATGAATCATTTCTATATTTTATCTCACTGTCATTGAAAACTAAAGTCAATTCATACTCTAGACAATTGCCGTCTTTCGGGTGTGAACAAGTAATATCTTCAATTCCAAAACGATCATTTTGAATTTCATTTAACCTTTCGCCTACTTTTGTTTCAGTTTGAATCAAATATGTCCAATAACCCCATACGGTGTTTTTCATTGTTAAAAGCAGTTCTTCTTTCGTTATAACTTTTTGCACATTATTGAAAGGTAAACCTATAGATTCTCCATTATGATCATTAATATCAAGTTCTGTTATCTTTCTATTACTCTTCTGAATGAGTTGAAATAGAGCATATAAACGATCTAATTCTGTTGATTCAAATTGACTATAATCAATCTTGTTACTCGATTTTAAAGTTAATAACAACTCATCAGTTGCTTTTCCTCCTGTATTATCATCAGCCAAAATATATTGAAGAACATTTTCATTTTCAGATTCCTCGTAACCTAACTTTTTAATTTCTTCTAGAATTGGTTTGAATTTCTTATATTCCTCATATGTGTTTTTTCCGTATTGGTATTCATCACCTTTTATTTTTGAGTATAAGAAGCCATCTACCTCTACTCTAAATTGAATATTTTTGTTGTTTTTTTCTTGAACAGTATGGTATGTATGTCCCATATTCCCTTCATGCATAGCGCCCCAATCTGTTACAACAACATCGATTCCATGTTTTTCTTTTATATATTTTTTAACCTGATCTTCATTAGTATTAACACAGCCACTCAAAAATAAGAAACATAACACTAACAACATTACATTTTTCATTCTTTTCATATAACCCCTTATACCCCTTCCTTACGTAAGAAACGTTCCCTGGTTGAACACTGTATAAAAAATTTAAAGGTAAAGCAATCTTTTGAATAGTGTGCTTCATCAGTATGGTATTCTTATTTCGTTATATCTTTGTAAATCCATTTTGAAAAAAGATTAATTAAAACCGACTCTTTCCTTAGGATTGCGTGAACAGTTTTTATAAAAAAGTTTGTTCATTTTCTGTTTATGTTCCTATACAATTACGCCCGTTTATGCAGTTGGGATTTATTTGATATACGTACTTTTTAAACCTTATATGTAGGCCCAGTACCAGCATTACTTTGTCTCTAATTACAGCAACCCTGGTACTGGGCCATGTGTGAATCATCTTCCCTATTCACTTTTTTTAATTACCTTAAATTCACCTGATTTATCTACGCTAAACAAAACATAACTCCCCTTGCCAAAATCCATACCTGAAGAGCTACTTGGCTGCAGTGCTATATTGTAAATGCCTTCTGTTAAAACATTACCTCTGTGAAAATCATTCATAATGCTAAGGATATCTGGTATATTCCCCTTATTTTTTTCTACACTATAATAATAATTAAAGTTCACTACTCCCATATGATAAGAATTGATTTTAGATTCGTTGATTTTCAAAGTTTTGATTAATTTTTTCGTATCTAATTGTTGAGTTTGTTTAAACTTTGTAAGCAATTCTTTTTCCTGTTGTTCATCGATAGTAAAGTTTAAATAGTAATAGAAATTTTGTTTCGCCTTATCAAATGCGTTATTTGATTCACTTAATAAGTTATATTTTTTAATAATTTCATTTGATTGTTTTATAACTTCACTATGTTGTTGGACATAAGCGCCTTTAAATATATCTAAGAAGACATACTTATCATCATCTTGATCTATTTCATAAGAGTTTCGGTCAACAGTTACATATGTAGTGGTATAATATGGTTTTTTTATTTCTATATAAGTTTGAATACCTGTTCCTCCAAGTCGGTTATTATATGCAGAAAGAATTTTAAAATCTCCATCTTTTATCCCATAATGCTCTTTTAAGTTATCTCCTACTGGCTTATGGATTTGTATTTTTGTAAAAATATCAGTAAATAAATATAGTAATATTCCGCTAAATCCTACTATAAAAATAGTTGCTATTACTTTCTTCACTCTCAGTACACCTGCTTCCTATAACAAATAATACTTACAACATTGCATATATTATTTAATCACAATTTATATAGATTTATTCTATTTTTTTGTTTTAGAATGGATATTGTTCTAATTTTTGGTTTGGAATAAAGTTTGATCAAAGCTTCAGGAGTTTTACCCGATGATGCAAAACGGTGCAACTTTTTTTAATTATCAATACCTAAATCGACAATAGACCCATATTTATATTTGGGTTTAATTAGCTATAATAAAATTTATTTCAAGTTATTAAGAACTATAATTCTTGGATATACGTAAAGAACTGACGTACAAAAGAAGACCCCTTACAGTTGCTTTGAAATAAAGTTTGATTAAAATGCATGGGTTGATTTTTTTGAGCTATTTTTTTGAGCTATTTATTTTTGTTATTAAGTTTGACAAGCAAATAGTGAAGATTAGCTCCCTGTTCAGTATTATTTACATTTACTACATAAAATTTCGTTTGCTATCTTAGCTAATACTTTATCTAATTGTCCAACAGGCATATTTTTGTCTTCGGATAATACTAAAGAAACTGCAAATCGTTCACCACGTTCAATTGTTTTACCACATTGTGAACATACTAAATTTACATCTTTAAAATGATTTATTAGTGTATCTAACATATTATTTATTCCTCCTGCTTAATTGTTTAATATAAAAATATATAAAAATATATAAATATCGTTATTTTCATTATACAAAATTAAAAAGAAAAGATGGAGTAAAATTCCAATTCACACCCACGCCACAATATATTATCAGAAAACAAAGAATATTAAACAAGTGCAAGAACGTCTAGGGCACTCTCAAATTCAAACAACAATGAACCTCTACCTCCACCCTTCAGATGAGGAAATAAGAGACGAATGGAAAAAAGCACAGAGTGCTTTTCAAATTAATCAATAGAAATGATGTGAGCATGATACAAATACAACAAATCAACCAAAAACGAGGATTTCACGAGGTTTTACTATCTGAGATGCTGAGCTATCCTAGTAAAACCATACAAGGCGATGGATTAATAACAACTCATCAAATTAAAGATGCTTATTTTATAAAAAATAATACTTGGAATCTTAGTTTCTTGAAAGCTATTCCTCAATTTAAGGAACCAATAAAGAATTATAAAAGCAATGGCCAATATCTGCATTTTAACATCAAAAACCCTGCCATTAAGCTTGAAATAAAATTTGTGTTTCATCAGAAGTTATTTAGGGAGATGTGGTCAATTGCGACTATTTTTAATACGTACAAATCCAACTTAAACAAGTTATCGGTATTTATTAATGAAACCTACCCAAACCTTTCTTCTCTTCAAGATTTGGATATAAATGAAGCTGAACATGAATGGGTTATTTATTTAGAGCGAAATGGAGTTGTCACAGAGCAAACTAAAAACGATATAACTTACGGGAAAATTATATCTAAGAATTCTACTTCTAAGTTCTTACGAACTATTTATACTAATTTTATTTCATTAATCGATGTTCGAGAAGAATGGGAAAAAGATCGCTGGGATGTACGAATACTACATGATAAATATGGCATTTCCTATAATAAGAGTAGATCTGACTATTATTTAAATTTCACAAAAATTAAACATGAAAATATGCGTCAACAGATAAAAAAATATATTCGACAACGTTTACTTATAGATTCATTAGCTCATAGTACGGCAATAGATTATTTAAAAGTCATAAGCATGTTTCTATCTTTTATACTTAAAAACAAACCAAAATGGAATGATTTAAAGAGTTTAGAACGATCCCATATAGAACTATACTTAATTTGGTTATATGAGTATTCTAATAGTAATTTAAAGCAAAAAAATGCAAACCCTAAAAACTATATACGTCTGTCTTTAGCTTATATTGGGAAATTTCTACAAGATATACAGCGATTCGAATATGATATTGCACCTAAGACGCCTTATCAGCAACTACTTTTTCCTGAAGACAGACCAAAAATAGCTAAGAAGCCAATAGAACAAATTGATTATATTCCTGATTACGTGTTGTCTCAACTTTATGCTTGCCTCAATGATTTGCCTGAAGAAACCATACCAGTGGTATGGATAGCCTTTAAAACTGGTTTGCGAATTTCAGATATATTAGGCCTAAATCAAGAGTGTCTAATACAATTGAACGGTAAATACTCAATTATAACTGATATTGAGAAAACATTTGTCAAAGGCCATCGAATTCCTATAGACGAAGAACTTGCAGATATCTTGGCAGTTCTCATTCAGCATTCTATAGAAAATAGTAATAAAGATAATAATCCTGAAAGATATATTTTTATTCGCTACAAAGGTGTAAGGAAAGGTAAGCCATTTAATCAAAAAACTATTCGTGATCACCTAAATAAATTAGCACGTAAAAATAAAATTCTCGACGAAAATGGAGATATTTTTTATTTTAAAATCCATCAATTTCGTCACACATATGCTGTCAAAATGTTAAACGGTGGTGCAGATATTCTAACAGTACAGGAAAAACTTCTGTAATTAAAGGAAAAAGGCAAAACTAAAATAGACGCAGCTCATTCAATTTTTTTTAAAAGAAAGCGTCTAATTCATTGATCAATTATTATAGTTGACTAGATTAAGAAGCTTCAGGTTCTTGCGACGTAACTGTGTATCCAAGACTTTGTAATCTTCGGAATGAATGTCGAATAATTGATTGCTGTCTCTGTTTGTCAAACTAGTCTTCGGCTAAATCTACATACATTTAATGTGAAAAAACATCAAAAACCTCATCAACCAAAGTTTGAAAGAAAAATGGTATCTTTTCAGATTGTTGGCGAAAAAGAACTGACGTTTTAGCAAGGGAGTGTCTTAATTAAACATTGGGTGATGTGCTATCCCTCATGGGGTTGTTTGGCAGGACTGTTCCAATATGTGTTACTATTTAGTTGTTCCATCAATAATTACTAAAATAAGGTAAAATGTGTAGGGATGGAGAGACTAGCGATAAGTTTAGTATCTGAAAAAACTAATTTTACTGGTCAATGAAGGGGGATCTGTATTCGATATGTTAAAAGATGATATTATTTTGGATAAGCTGCAGCAATTTGTTTCTGGGGAATCTATTCAACGCCAAAGTATGAAGACTAGCCTTGCTGATTTTATATTGTCATCTGGTGAAACGTCGAAAGCTGCAAATTGGATAGTTAACTATATCGAGAGCTTATGTCATGACAAGCATGATAAGGGTGTTTACACTCAAATGAACAACCCTGAATTAATTGCTGATTTATTAGAAGTGGCTTATGAAAGTCTGAGTAGGGACGCTGATCTGCAGCCATACGTTACGCAAATCGCACGATTATTGTATATTGACAAAGAGGAACGAGATAAATTAGATTCTGAACGATATGTTCAGTACCGGGCAGCTGTAATGTTGGATGAATTAATTTCCTTAAACGTTTCGTTGCCACCGGAAGTAGTAGAGCTAGTGTTATCGGATTATTATAGAAATGATATACCGACAAAAGAGTTCATTTGCAGTATATGGCGGAGATTGGCTGAAAGAGGCATTAATATATCCAATCATATAAGTTCACTTGTCACCAATGTTAATAACCAAGAATCTTCTACTCTCACTAATAATAGTATACTAGCTTTATGGGCATGCATTCGCAGGGGATTCTTTGATACACCTATCCCTGATAGTAATCTAACTTACCGCGTAGGGCTTTGGCATATGACTACAAACTGTGTTGGTAAACTGAAGAAAAGATACGAGGAACCTACCCGCTCAGTGGCAGTCGGCTGTCTTCTTGAAACTGCAAGGATATACCCGGAGGCTCAATCTTTGATTCTAGAGTGCATGGATAAATGGGGAATTGCAGAACCAAAGCGTCCACGTAGTGATTTTCAACGAGATTTAAAAGAGCTTTTTTCACGTTGCGAAAATCATCCAGGCATAAATTGCTTACCAGAGAATTATGTTATTACTAAAAGAGGAATCATGATTCAATAACGTAAGGATCGTACGAATCAAGTTTGGTTATTTTGAAAAAGTAATTGATAATAAAATAATGATAAAAAGATGTGATTTTTTTGCTTAATAAATGTATTATACTTTAATTAATTCTTTAGGTTGTTATTTATGAGTTCTAGTAATTTTGGGTCATAATAGTAACATTTGGTTACAAGTGAACCTTTTTATTTGTACTAACGGGGACTTTAGCAACTAATAGAGTAACTATTTTGGAATTCTTTAATATTCAACAATCGGGCGCGATTGTTGAACAAGAATTACAAGGGTGATACATATTACACATGACTAATATGTATCACCCTTTATTTTTTATGACTTTTTGCGTTTTAGGTATTGATAATACAATTAGCGGTCGTTGCGATAATTGCGGCAATACCTCATTCAAGAGTTCCGTTAAAGATTTCATCTTTTTAAGAGAATGCCGTCAATGCGGTATGAAGAAAATCATATAGTCCTATCCGGGGCTTTTTTCTTTATCTACTTTTTTAAGTATATTATTGACTACTAAATCAAGATTATAAAAATTGTAATCATGTACTCCATCTGGCAGATTTTTTTGTGCATGTCGTGCCAAATCCAATAAACTTCTAAATAAAAATTCCAGATCATTTGTACTAGTATCTATTTTTTGATGTAAGTTATTTGCAAGGTATCCCTGCATTAAAGTGATTTCTCCTAATAATCGAAATTGAGCATTTTCTTGTTTACGAAAGAACTCAAGTTGCTTCTCAATATCTTCAGGATATTTTTCTTGCACCTCACACCATAAATTCATAAATTCTTTATTTTCATCGTGTCGAATTATTTCTTTTTTAAAAAATTTAGAAAGCATTAAGTACACCCCTTTGTTTTACTGGAAATTTTTTTTTATCTTTATCTATTTTCTGCATATTAAATTAATGTTCCTTCTTTTATCCCCCACAAGGGAGATATGAACGAAGACTAACTTTATGTTTGAATATAAAAAAGTATGTTTTAGAGATGATAACACATAAGTTATAAAATTGGAGAGGATATGTATAGTGTAAGTTTGAATTAAAGTTGGATTAGAAATATTGTATGCACCTTGATTTTACGCCAAACCCAAAGACTCCAATTTGAAAAAAGATTGGTTAAAATGGAGTCCTTTTTTGCTAATTAGTATAAAAATTTTATAAAAAAGTTTGATTGTTTTGTTATCCGTTATTTCACCAACGCCCCCGTTACTTTAAGTACGTTTCGTCACAATCTTAGTCGTTATAATGATTTTAATCATATATTCCCCATTCATACAAAAAATAATGGCTATCAGATTGTCCGAATATACAATCATAAACATACCCCTTTTGTACTTGTATTGTTTCAATATGACTTAATCTAATTAAGAGTTCTTTAATAACTTGTTCTGGTGCATTCACATCAGCTAAATCCCTTTTAAATCTACTTATAAAGTCATCTTTGTTTACTGACTCTATGCTAATACATACTCTTGAATAGTATGTATTAATCCAACCATCTTTTAGTACTGTTAGCCATTGTTCGTCTGAAGGGTCTGGCTCATCACTAATATCCCATTCTTCTCCATCGAACAATTCCTTTTTAAATAGTGCAGAAAATGCCTCTTGAATATTATCAAATTGACCTTTTCTGGCGAATGTTATGTCTACTTGCATTGCATATTCATCTCTAAATTCATATACATCAAATGATAAATTTGACAATCTTACATTTGCAATTTGTCTGGCAAATAAATTGAGATCATCAAACAATCCTTGAATTTCTTTATTCATCATAATCCCCCCTTCTTCCTAAAGTTCTGATATTTTAATTATTGATGTGTAACTAATCTGCGTTGTTGGTTCACTAAGAAAAACGAAGTGTAAGTAATTCCGGTCACTTTGAATTCCTAAATTGAAAGTGACAAAATATCACAACTTTTTTATAAACATTGTGACTTTATTTAAAACATCGCGTCTTTTTATAAACGTACGCGTAAAAGGCGAAAAAGAAAAAGCAAAAGGAATACAAATACATACAAAACTATAAAAAAACGGCAAGCGGATATCACCAGCTTGCCGTTTTTTTATAGCCCAATACATACTCATCAATTAAAGGAGTTATTATTTTAACCTCATATTAAGACTTTATTCCCAAAACTCTTCTTAAAGAAAAAAACTACTTATTTTTAGGTTTTTTCTTTAAGAAGAGTTTTTTATATTTTATATACCGCTATTTCACTTCGTCTTCATAAACTAAAAAACTTAAATTATACTCTTGCAATTTCTCAAACAATACTTCTCCATCGATTTTTAATAAATTCAAATGAATATTAAACGGTATATATCCAGCACGTTTATTTACTCGATACAATCGTTGTCCCTTTGCTGGTATAGAAGCGATATATCGATCCTCAATTTCCTCTTCCATTACAATCCCTAAAAACCTTTGCCCTTGGATTCCATAAGGTAAAAGGCCGAATATATCCTTCAAAGCGATTTTTACAGGATATTTAGGATTGTTAATAATCGTAATATATTCCATTTCTAAAATAACGGCCGGTTTCCTCGCAATAATCTTTTGAATGGTTTTCCAAAGTGTAACTAATACAACTAATGCAAGAACTGCAAATAAAATTCCTATTATAAAATTAAGCTCTTCTAATAAAAATGCAAGTGTTACTATAAATAGAAACATCGCTTCTACTGCTAATATTAAAAGTAATACACCTACTACTTTTACCTTTGATTCATAAACATAATATTTCTCCATATGATTCTCCCTATTAATCCACTTTAACATTTCAATATATCAGTCGTTGTAATACATAATAAATTTTTTCTCATTGCCCCTTGTTAGCTAATACTTTGCGAAATTACAAATCTATTTTTATTAAAATGATTACTTCCCCTTCTCAAATATAGGAACTGTATGTACTCATTCTTTGTTGCGCTTCTCTAAAAATCCTAATTTTGTATGTTATAAGTGATAATTTATTAAATATATATTAACATATTTTTCCGAATTCCAATTTAATTACCTAAAAAAATGTTGGTTCTGGTGCAAAAAATCTCTGAAACTTGGACATACTGATATTACTACTCTACAAAAGGTGTGTGATCAGTATGGAAAAGGAGAATTTGTTCAAATGGAAGCATTATCAGTCTGAACTAATCTTATTAACAGTAAGGTGGTACCTACGGTACAATTTGAGCTTTCGTAACCTGGTGGAAATGATGGAGGAAAGAGGATTATCAATTGCTCACACAACGATTATGCGCTGGGTTCATCAATATGGACCTCAATTAGAAGAGAAAGTACAACATCATCTTAAGTCAACCAATGACTCTTGGAGAGTCGATGAAACATATATCAAAGTGAAAAGTCAATGGATGTACCTGTATCGTGCTGTCGATTCGAAAGGAAATACCATCGATTTTTACCTAAGCAAAGCAAGAAACCACAAG
>NZ_LXLV01000137.1 GCF_001757995.1 Bacillus mycoides
AAGGAGGCAAAGGGCAAGTCATTGGAATGAACCGTCAAGGTACAGTCAAAATGGAGAATAAAAGGGGAAGCTTTAAGCAAATTGTCCCGAATTATGAAAAAATCAATGCCGGTTTTACGGTTGATGTAGGTAAACCGGATAAGATTTATTTTTATGAAGATCCAATCGACATGTTATCTCATTGGAGCATTAAACAAAATAATATCCAAAACGCTCGCCTGGTTTCTATGCATGGATTGAAGTCAAAAACAGTGATTCAATCTTTAATGGATGCGAAAAAAGAAGGGCACGATATTAAAGAGGTCATAATGGCAGTTGATAATGATAAGGCTGGGAAAGACTTCATTCAGACAATGAAATGCTTTGTAGATCTTAAAGAGGACATTCCAACGCATGAAAAAGATTGGAACGATGTCCGGAAGAAACAAGTGAGTGAACAACAGCCAAAAGAAACAGCTCAACCAAAGAAAATGAAACCAATTAAAGAGGTGGAGAGAAGTGTCTAATCTACCAGGAATGCCAAACATATTACAGATTTTGATTTATGGTTTTATCCTTTATGTTCTTTTTCATATTTGTAAATTTATGTACCGGAAGATCCAGGAGCGAAGAATATTAAAGCGAATGGCTAAGTCCGGTATTCGCTATATAGACAAAATGGACGGCCATCAATTCGAAGTATACCTAAAAGCTCTCTTTCGAGAGTTGGGTTATTCTCCAACAGTCACAAAGCAGTCAAATGATTTCGGAGCGGATCTGGTATTGAAGGGGAAAAGTCGTATTGTAATCCAGGCGAAACGATACGGGATGAAAAATAGAGTCGGCATCAGTGCCGTACAAGAGATTTATGCAGCACAAGCCTATTACAAAGCACATGAGGGCTGGGTTGTAACAAACAGTGTATATACAAGACAAGCAAAGGAATTAGCGGAAGCTTGTAATGTAAAACTAATAGATCGTGTAGAACTTCAGAAGTTGATTAATAAAATTAATCCCGAATATTCGGCTGAAGATGTGTATCAAGGGGTAAAACCTGCAGAACGGAAATGTCCAACATGTGAGCATGATTTAGTGATTCGTAATTCAAATAAAACAGGAAATAAGTTTTTTGGCTGTTCTCAATATCCGACATGTACACATATGGAACCAATAAATAAATGAGCTGTTGTGGATTTGAAATAAAGTTTAATCGTTTATAAAAAAGATTAACTGTTTATAAAAAATATGCACAGTTTTATCCCTTTGAATTTACTTATCTATGGGG
>NZ_LXLV01000138.1 GCF_001757995.1 Bacillus mycoides
ATTTATCTGAATAAGTTTGAAATTTATCCCCTTTTTTAACCATAATAAAATCCCCTCCAAGTAAAAGTGTAACATCCATGTGTATCCATGGTCTTTTTACACTGTCTACCTTAAGGGGATAATATCATGTTGGTGCTACCCCATGCCCATCAACTTTAGAATAGAAACAAAATGAACTTTCGTTCACATAAACGAAAAAACTTTTAAAATATTTTGTATATTTAAAAATGAGCACACCAAATAAGCCTAGATAGGTATCGTTTTTAAAAATTATGCAGCTTTCTTTTGTTTTCTCAATCCATTATACTCATAGACAACACCCAAAATATCAAAGACTGTTTTCTTCTCATATCGATGAGATTTCCGTCCATTCTTCTGTAGGAGGTTGAACAGGCGGACTAGGATCTTTGTTATTTCTTGGGTGTTTTGCTGTGTGGATTGATATAAAATGTGTAAATGATCTTGAATCATCCCAATTGCTTTATATTCACTTAATTCTTGTTTCTTCTTTTGTAAAATTAATTGTCGCATCTTAAACATAGTAGAAGAGCATAGAAAAATGGCAATAAGCTTTCCATAAACATGACATTCTAATCGCTCTTGTTTGATATTTTTCCAATGATGAATTTGAAATAGAGATTTCCAAGTTTTAAAGATGATTTCTATTTGCCAGCGGAGAGAGTAAAAATCATGTATTTGTTCCATCGGAACAATCTCCCAAGGTGTATTGGTAACATACAGGTTCATGCCAGCTAATCGTTTGCTTTTTTCTGAATACGTAATTCCCTTTTTACTTTCCGTATACACTTGTTTTTTCATACGTTCACGAAGTTGTTTTTCTGTTAATCGATACATAATCACCCTAGTGAATAGTTTTTTATCCTTTCCAATATAAGCATCTTTTATTTCATAGACCTGGCCTGGTTTTAAGGTATTCATAATGTGTTCTAAATCAACTTTGATGTACTGAGACTGTTTTTTTACTGTCCCATTTCGAAAGTATTCAGGAAATTCATTTTTGATATATACCATATTGTTTAATTTGAGCCTTGATATATAATACACACCACGTTGGTCCATTTGATCTAAATCATCCAGTGAATAATAGCCTAAATCCCGAATACATAGATCACCAGGACGTAATGTCGGTAAACACTCTGTGCCAAATGTTTTATCATTATTTTTCCCTGGTTCTACTTGAAAATTTAAAAACTGGCCACTATGTAAATCATATTCTAACTGGATTTTTATACCCGCTGTTTGAGCACAACCACCTGATCCAGGATACAAACTAGCTAAATGCTTTGGTGCCTGGAAAATTGTTGCATCTAAAATACGAATTCGCTGAAAATAAGCGATTGAAGAGCTTGGAATCGCTGATGTTTCACAAATTTTAATTTTTAGTAATGTAGAGAAAATATGTTTTAAAAAACAAACAGCTTTTTTATTGAAACGCTTATTGAGTCCTTCTGGACTCATAAGTGTTCCTGTAACAGCATGAAGTTGACTACATAGTCGCACTAAAGAATCACTTGCTACCCGTTGACTAACCCAAACACAGATAGTAGCTAAATCATGAGCTAAAAACTTTCGTTTCCGTTGTACAAACCCTAGTTCTTTAGCGAGATTCTCCAGAAATGAAGGAGTAAGATGTTCATATAATTCTTCAGCAAATAATTGGAGTTCACTTTGAATCGAAAGATTCATAAAAAACATCATCCTTTCTAATCTAGCTTGTTTAGAAAGAATAACGCTTTTTTATACCAGAGGATAGTGAAAACTTCGCGTCTTTCTTACAAATATCATGAATTTATTTCAAATTCACAGTTTTCTGTTATTTTTAAGGAGAATGAATTGGATATATATGCTAATATAAGAAAGGAATTGTAAAAGAACCTGGAAAAATGGAGGGAATTATGAAAACTTTCATATATATGGTGAGACATGGGGATTCACCGAAATCTGGAAAAGAAAAAACAAGAGGATTAACTGAAAAAGGAAAATTAGATGTTCAACGAATAACAGATGTATTACAAGGTGAGGGAATTGACATTGTTATCTCAAGTCCATACAATCGTTCAATTCTAACTGTTCAGCAGTTAGCGAAGCAAATAGGACAAGAAGTTTTAGTATTTGAAGACTTAAAAGAGAGAATTTTTATTGCTGAAGAGGAACGAATGTCGGATAAAGAATTATTCCCTTTGATAACAAAGTCATTTTTAGAACCCGACTTTGCTTTAACGGGAGGAGAGTCTAATGTCGACTGTCAGAAACGTGCTATAAAAGTCTTAAAAGAATTATTAAACACCTATCGAGGACAGAAAGTAGTATTAGGAACCCATGGAGCTGTTATGACTTTGATGATGGGGTATTATGATAGTAAGTATGATTTGAATTTTTTACTACAGACATCAAAACCAGATATATACAGAATGGAATTCAATGGACAGGAATTGGTGGAGATTAAAAGATTGTGGGAAATTGAATAGATTGACTTTATTCATCCATAGCTTTTCCCAATGACGTGTATTATAAACAATAGGGTTACTGCGGTAACTCTTTTTCTTATGGCACTAACGGGGGATTGAGTTCAACAATCTAAAAAATCCGGTTCCTTAGCGTACAAAATTCGCGTTTTGTTCTTGCTATCCCGAGATGAAATGGGAGGTAATGTTTTTTGGACAGGATACCTTTAAAAATTTTTTTAAAATTAATCCTATTTTTTTTCTTATGCGGTATTGTTGTTTATTCTATATTTCAGATTATTTTTGTCTGGAGTGTTTCGACAGGATTAGGGAGGGATGATATAGTCGGATTTTCTGATAATAAGTATGTAATTGGTCGTCCACCTGTTAGCTATAATTTATATAAAAAAGATAGTGGGGAAACTATATTAGATAATGTTATTGGTTATAAAAAGGGAAAAACTAAAAGCTATGTTCGGAATGAAATTGAATTTGCAGTGATAAATGAGACAAGGGGTAGCTATGAACTGTATAAAATAGAAAATGCTTCAGAAAAGGATATAGAACGGCTGAAAGAAATGAAGAAATTAGAATAAAAGAGACTATCTGAAAGGTAAAAATGTATACTTGTTATTGTTAGATCTAAAAAATGGTTTAGACTGATAACTGGGTTTTATTTTATGAAAAGAATTATTATTAAAATAAAGCATTAGGGGTTCAGTCCCATGCCCTCAAGCTAATATTTTGAAGTGTCCTCAAAACAAAAATTTTCTTCGTTTTGGGGAACTACCAATTTCTTAAGTTGATGGGCATGTAAGGTGACCCCTAATAAGTGATAAAGGATTTTTTTTGTTTTTGAAGGAAAAATAAATCTTAAAAAATGTCACATTCCTCTTTCTAGTTCTGTTGCAAAGTTTCCGAAGACATAAAGAGATGGGGAATATTGCGGACCAGTTTTATGAAACTATTAATAATTCATGTAATTCGTTATAGGGGTCTCGCCACATCGCTATCAAGCTAAGGTTATGAAGTACCATCACGACTTTCACCGAAATCACAAGAAGTCATATAAGGGATAGCACTACCCATAAAGCAAAAAATACGTTATCCTTTCTGTAGAATCATA
>NZ_LXLV01000139.1 GCF_001757995.1 Bacillus mycoides
CACAAATGAAATGTTATCAATTGCACTTGGAATTAGTGGGATGTCCTTTCCCCATTTGGAGAAGAGTTAGTTTACCGACAGATTTATCCTTTGATGATTTACATGACGTGATTCAATGCTTATTTCAGTGGCAACACCAACATTTATTTGAATTTACTGTGGGGAAATATGTAATTTCATCTCCTCCTGATCCGAGCATTTCCTTTCATACATTGGCAATGACTACGTCGTCCCCGATGCTACATGCTGATAAAACTATGCTACACCAACATATCGGAAAAACGGATCAGGCTTTTCAATATGTATATGATTTTGGAGATCATTGGCTGTTACAGATTCATGTTGAAAAGATATTTGATCAACCTTCTGATGAAATAAAATGTATAGGAGGAGAAAATGCGGCGCCATTAGAGGATATTGGGGGCATTCCAGGGTATATTGAATTTTTAGAAGCGATAAAAGATTCTTCACACCCACAACATAAAATCTACGCAGAATGGGATTTATTAAATTTTGATCCTTCTTTCTTTGACATACACGAAATTAATAAAGGATTAACTTATTGTGATTAAGTGCTAAATGAATGCTAGTTTATTTATGGGATATCGCCACATCGCTATCAACCTAACAAAACAAAATACCCCATAAAATGAAAAAATACGCTATTCTTTCCTATGATTCTACAGCAAGGATAACGTATTTTTTGCTTTATGGGTAGTGCTATCCCTTATATGACTTCTTGTGATTTCGGTGAAAGTCGTGATGGTACTTCATAACCTTAGCTTGATAGCGATG
>NZ_LXLV01000140.1 GCF_001757995.1 Bacillus mycoides
TGAGCCAAAATGTAGCTATGACTTCTTTAACTCAGTTATCTAGCTGTTTAGAAGCATCAACAGAAGTACTCATCAGTCCTGAGGGACTGAATCAACGGTTTAATAAGGCGGCCGTCCAACTTTTACAACACCTACTAGCCGAACTACTAAGCAAAAAATTGGCCACATCTATGCCGATTTCTTCTCCATACACTTCTGTTTTCAAACGTATTCGTATTTTAGATTCAACTGCATTTCAACTTCCCGATGTATTTACATCGGTTTATCCAGGTGCAGGAGGATGCAGCCATACAGCTGGGATAAAAATTCAACTTGAGTATGATTTGTTAAGTGGACAGTTCCTACATATTCATACAGGTCCAGGTAAACAACATGATCGCACTTACGGCTCTCTGTGTGTCCCAACTGTGACAGCGAAGGATTTATGTATCCGAGATTTAGGTTATTTTCATTTAAAAGACCTTCAATATATACAAGATAAAGAGGCCTACTATATCTCTCGTATCAAGTCGAATACACGTATTTATCAAAAAAATCCTAACCCTGATTATTTTCAAGACGGAAGAATTAAGAAAGGTACAGAGTATATACAGATAGATATGGAGACGTTAATGAACTCCCTTCAACTAGGACAAACATGTGAAATAGCTGATGCTTATGTAGGAATGATTGATAAAGTGCCAGCTCGTGTAATTGTTCATCGATTAACAAAACAACAGCAACAAAAACGATTACAAGATCAAGCTGTAAGAGAAAAAAAGAAAGGAATGAAGTATTCTCCTCGTAGTAAACG
>NZ_LXLV01000141.1 GCF_001757995.1 Bacillus mycoides
TTTATGGAGCCAGCCGCCTAAGGTGGGACAGATGATTGGGGTGAAGTCGTAACAAGGTAGCCGTATCGGAAGGTGCGGCTGGATCACCTCCTTTCTATGGAGAATTGATGAACGCAGTTCATCAATATAAGTTTCCGTGTTTCGTTTTCGTTTAGTTTTGAGAGTTCAATGTAAGTATTGACTCTTAAATAGGAATATGATATAAATAAATTCCGCAATTTGTATGGGCCTATAGCTCAGCTGGTTAGAGCGCACGCCTGATAAGCGTGAGGTCGATGGTTCGAGTCCATTTAGGCCCACCATACATTTTACGGGGCCTTAGCTCAGCTGGGAGAGCGCCTGCCTTGCACGCAGGAGGTCAGCGGTTCGATCCCGCTAGGCTCCACCAAAAAGCTATTTTATATAGCAAATGGTATGTTCTTTGAAAACTAGATAACAGTGTAGCTCATATTTTTTAATTTTAGTTTGGTTAAGTTAGAAAGGGCGCACGGTGGATGCCTTGACACTAGGAGTCGATGAAGGACGGGACTAACGCCGATATGCTTCGGGGAGCTGTAAGTAAGCTTTGATCCGAAGA
>NZ_LXLV01000142.1 GCF_001757995.1 Bacillus mycoides
ATCGGGACGATTTATATGTTTCCCTAATGGAAAAGAACGGGAAACGAGAAAATGTCTATCTAGATAACATTTTGAAACCAGATTTATATGAAAAGGTTCAAAGTTCTATCTTTGATGGAAGAGGAAATTTGTCATTTGTTGTTTATGAAAAAGATGCAAATATGAGTCTAGATGAAATCGTAAAAGATGAACGATATGGACTCTTAGTTGATAAAGCGGAGGCACAAAAAGATTACTCATTTAATGAAAAAGAGGTGGAATTATATAAAGAAATGAAGACGGAGGGATATGCACCTATTGCTTCTCTAGATCAGCAAATTCAGCCTTTAAAAGAAAAGGAGCCAACTACGTTAGATAAGGATTTAAGCCGAAAATTCGAGGCATATAGACGTTCACAATATGAAGAAAAACCAGATAATATTGATAGTATTGTCACTCGTGTAAAAGCTGAAGAACGGTATTATACAACGAAATATGTTTCGATTGATAATGAGCTGGTAAGCCAGGAACACGTAGTAAAATTAGAAAACCAGGTGGATGAGAAGCTTGGGAAAGAAGGAATAACG
>NZ_LXLV01000143.1 GCF_001757995.1 Bacillus mycoides
TATTGGTTTGGAATAAAGTTTAATCAGAAATGTTTTACAAACCCTTATTTGATAAGAGACAAAAAGAATCCATTTTGAAAAAAGATTGATCAAAACGGAATTCTACTTTGTGAATCATTATACAATTTTTATAAAAAAGTTTGATTAAAACTCACCTGGAATTCTTTAATCGAAAAGGAATAAAACAATGTAACTTTTTTGCAAGCGATATTACTTTCTTTAAAACGGTACAACTAATCAATGGTGTTCAGAATTGATAAATTTTTGTTTCTAGAAATGAAGTAACCTCCTACTTTTTAGCTTGTTGGGAGGTTATTAAGATAAAATATACTTAACTTATTACTACTGATTTTAGCGAATCCATTAGAAAAAAAGAGCATATGCTAAAACATGCTCTTACACTCTTATACAAATGATTTATTTTACTAACTTATATCATGCTTTCACACCAAACAACAAACGTAAAAAGTGCTTTAGATTTATTCTTTAGGAGATTGTTATTTTATAAGTTCTTCGATGTTATTACTTTTTTTGATTGTTTCTG